>NZ_JAPFGP010000009.1 GCF_026241155.1 Paucibacter sp. PLA-PC-4 | reverse complement strand
CGCGCAGTTCGTCGTCGCTGATCTTGAGATCGCTGGCCTTGGGCGCCTTGCCCGGCGCCATCAGGCCGGCGATCTGCAGATCGCGCCAGGCGCCGAGTGCGGCCGGCGCCGTGGTGTAGTGGCCGTGCACGTCGATGATCATGGGCAAACCTCTGGAATCGCCATGCCATGGCGAACAATGGTGGCGGCCGCTTCACGGCTGCGCAGGAAGTCGAGCAGGGCGGCCGTGGTGGGTGCGGCGTTGCGGCCCAGCGCTGCGCTGAATCGGGTGGTCAGAGCGATCTCTGCCGGCAGTTCCCCCAGCAGTGATATGCCGGGCTGGCCAAGCAGCTCGCTGCGCTGCTGGATGCCCAGGCGCGCGGTGCCGCTGGCCAGCATGGTCGCCACCGGAACGCCCACAGGTGCCTGGTGCAGCCGTGGTTGCAGCGCCTTGCGCAGACCCCAGTCGTCTAGCAGTCGCATCAGCGCCTGACCGCTAGGCCCAGTGGAGTAGCCGATGGTCTCGGCCGACAGCAACGCAGCCTGGAAGGCTTCGACGGTGTCGATGCGCGGCCGGGGATCTTGAGCCGGCACGGCCACTGCGAGGCTAGAGTCAGCCAGGGCTTGCGGGCTTTGTACCCAACCCTCGGCCGCCAGTGACTGCAGCGCATCATCTGCCAGCAGCACCAGATCAAAGCGTTCGCCCTCGCGCAGTCGGCGTGCGACATCGACACCGCCGGCGGCCTCGGCCTGCACGGCGGCGCCGCCGGCCCGCGAAAAACCGGCCACCAGATCAACGAGCAATTGACGCATTGCCATTGAGGAGATCGTATGCAGGGCTGCCATGGTGCTGCGCTGCATTCAGCTATCCGCCGTGAAACCGATGCGTTTGATTAGCGGGCCCCAGCGTTCGAATTCCTCGCGCTGGCTTCGCGTCATCTGCTCCGGTGTCGAACCCTGCACCAGCAAGCCCACGCCGCTCAGCGCCTCAATGAGCGACCTGTCCTTCAGCGCGGCCTGGATGGCACCATGGGCGGTGGCTAGCACGGGCTGCGGGCTGCGGGCCGTGGCGTAGAAGCCGTACCACTCCTCGACACTCAGATCTCCCAGCCCCTGCTCGGCGAAGGTGGGCACGTCCGGCGCAAACGGCAGCCGCTTGTGGCCGCTGGTCGCTAGCAGCCTGAGCTTGCCGGCGCGATGGAAATTCAGGAAGTCACCGGTAGGCGTGAACATCGCGGCGATCTGGCCGCCAACCAGATCAGTGACGCCGGGCATGGATCCGCGGTAGGGGATGTGTCGTAACTCCACATCCTGGCCGAGCCCCAGCAAGGCGCCGAGGAAATGCGGCGTTGAGCCGGCGGCGGGCGAGCCATAGCTGGCCTTGTCCGGATTGGCCTTGGCCCAGGCGACAAAGCCCTTGACCGTGGTGACGCTGGCCGGCACCGCCGGGCCCACCGCCATGCCGTGGTGAGACACCACAGCCGTACTGACCGGGATCAGGTCGACGACTGGGTCATAGCCCAGACGTCGGTAGACATGCGGGTAGATGGCCGTGGTGGCCATCGGTGTCAGCGCCAGCACCGAGCCGTCCGCCGGCAGGGTTTTCAGCGCTTCCAGTGCGATGCGCCCGCCCGCGCCAACGCGGTTCTCGACAATGGGTGCAAGCTTGGCGTAGGGGCTGCCGCCCAGGCGTTCGGCGATGCGGCGTGCTGCCACATCGCCCGAGCTGCCGGCTGGAAAGCCATAGAGGATGCGTGCCTGCTCGAAGCCCTGTGCCCGTGCAGGTAGCGTTGTAGCGCCGGCCAGCAGGGCCAGGGTTTGCCGACGATTCAAGGTCATGGTGTGCTCTCCCTGCTGTCAGAAGCTGTGGCGTATGCCGGTGGCCCACAGGCCGGAGCGTCCGCCAGTGGTCGGGCGCAGATCGGCCGTGATCGCGGCTTGGCCCAGGGCCGAGTTGCTCAGACTGCCGTAGGCGCTGAAGACCTGGCTGCGTTTGCTCAGGCTGTAGGCATAGGCGATCGACCAGGCACTGACGTCGTCCGCCGAGGCCGAGAACGGCACTGACATATTGGCCATGCGGCGGCCGCGGTGGGCATCAGCGACGTGAAGGCGGCCGACCGAGAAACCCACCGTGTGAAGTCCCAAGGGCATGCTGATGCCGGCCAGCAAGATGCGATCGGAGGCTTCGGAGCCGGCAATGGCGCTGCCGGCTCCGGGTGCCGCGACGGCCGAGCCCTTGCGCGAGAACGCGGCGGCCATCACCCGCGCGCCGCTGAATGCGTACTGGACGCCGACGGCGACGTCGGCCTGGGCGATCTGGTTTCCGGCCAGCGCCGGAATACGGTTGTAGACCAGATCGGCGGAGAAGGGGCCGGCGGCATAGCCAAAGCCCAACTGGGTTAGCTTGGGCGATCCGGCGGCAAAGCTTCCGCCTTCACCGGCCGACTGCATGACCGAGAAGGTCAGCCCCGACCAGCGTGGCGAGTGGTACGTCAGCGAGTTGCTGGTACGCGAGCCGACTCCGTCGATGTTCATCACGGGCGCAAATGCGCTGCCCGAAGCGATGGCGAGATTGCCCAGCACATCGGTGCTCAGCCAGCCGGTCGCTGAGTACTTGATGCCGAAGCTGCGGCCTGCGGTATGGATGCGGCCCAGCGATAGCCGGCCGAAGCCCCCCTCCAGATACACCAGGGACTGGCGGCCCCAGAACTTGCCGCCCTGACCCAGGCCGCCTGTATCTCCGGCCGGTTGGCTCTCCAGCGTGAAGCCGGCGCTGAGCCCACCGCCCAGGTCCTCGCTGCCGGCTATGCCGAATACATTGGGATTGAGTCCGCTGTTGAGCACCTTGCGCGAGCTGGTGCCGCTGGCGCTCTGATGTCCGCCGTAGTAGTCCAGTGCGCCATAGATCCGGACGCTGGACTGGGCCCAGAGTGTCGGCGCCAGGGTCGCCGCGCCCAGTGCGATCGCCAGCGATCTCAAGCAATTGCTAGTCATGGATGTCTCCGTTCCGGCATTGAGTCACTCTGAATGTGGTGACATATTTGCAAGAATAATGATTAGCCAAGCTATCGACAAGCTAGGGTTTGTATTGGGGCTGAGCACGCTGCCGTGCGGTAGGCAGGCGCTTGTTTCCGGACCTTTCTCGGCCCGATTGGCCGATGTCCCGTTGTGGCCGACTGGCACAGTGCGGAGAATGGACGCTGGGGCTACGTCTTGGAGGCGGACTTGGGTAGGCAGCGAGCTTCTCTGATCGCCGCCATCCGTTTAGCGCCACGGCGTAAGTGGATAGGTCTACTGGCCGGGGCGATGTTCCTGAAGTCGAATGGACATGCCGTCGAGCCAGTGCCGCATGCTGCGGTCCACGATGTGCCGCCCTTCGGGTTTCGGACCAGTTTTGGTGTGGTGGCGGGCGTGCTGGTCGACTGGTGTCAAGAACTCGCCTCGGAGGCAAGACTCGGCATCTCGGTTGAGTTGACCCCTGTGCCTCGTGTGGTCTGCCCCATTGGGCAGGGGCAGATCGACTGGGCGGTCCTGATCAAATCGCTCCAGCTACCTGGAAGGGTCAAGATGATTTCCAGCGTCTGCGCGTTTTAATCGAGCATCTGGTCGTTGCACTCGTCGCTGCTGCGAGGATCAGGCTACCTTGCCGGACACCGTCTTGCCGTTCTGAAGGGCGGAGGTGCCGAGCGGATTGTCGGAGACCTGCAGGCGTTTCGAAGCCGTGACGAGCGTCGGCGCCATGGTCTATGTGCTGCGACTGCGCCGTGTGGATGCTTCGCTGATCACCGACCTCGCACTGCGCAGCTATCTGGCAAAAGCTGAGGGCGTCAAGTTCTTCCGTGAGGCGCGTCGAGTGTTCGATTTCTCGTCTGCGTTGAAGCTCAATGGTCTTGATCGCGCAAGCCTTATGGTCAGGAGACGCTTTACGTCTGCGGCTCTGGGGGCGAGCCGTTGGTATGAGGCCTTGCTGGCCGGCTACACGGCGGCTTAGCCGCCGGCATCCTCACTGAAGCCATGACCTTCGTCGAGGTGATCCATGGCGGGACGGTCTGGTCAGCGCCCCCAGAACGTATCCTCTTGGGCCTGATCGCTCGAAAACAGCCTGACCTCGACGATCTTGCCGCCTTCAATGCGAAGGGCGTCTACACCTGCTTGCTTGAGTTTGAAACCGTCGCGCTCACCGGCGAACTCAATCATGATGGCTACCCAATCGCCATTGGCCATGTAGTGGCTGGCATGGGTGATTGCGAAAGTACCGCCGGAGACTTCCATCATTTTTCCCAGCATAGGGCCCACCTGAGCCATCCCTCGGTGGGTGCCGGAAAACTGGTTGCTGCCGGGCTGGTGCCATATCACTTCGGGCGAGATCAGGGCGCCAAGTGTTGCTTGATCGCCTGTTTGCACGGCCTTGATGTAGGTCTTGGCGATATCGATGCTGTTCATGCTGTGTTCCAGGTCGAGACTGTTGCTGTGAATGGTTATTGTTGGACATTAATGCTGGTGATGTGCGGTCCGTATCGGACATAAGATGATCATTTTTGGACAAATTGATGGGGAGTCCGATGAGCTTTGGTCAAGGACTACGCAGGTGAACAATGAAATCCAGCCGCTTGGCTATCGGCCGAGAGCACCATACCCACTGGACCTGGAGATATTCACCGTGGCCGATCTGAAGGCACGCGGAAGCGCGAAGAAGGTCCAGACAACGCATCGATACGAGTTCTATGCCCTGGTTTGTGTGACACAGGGTGCGTGTACTCAGGTCGTCGATTTCAAGCCGATCTCGTGTTCTGCCGGCTCGCTGCTGGTGTTGCGGCCAGGCCAGGCTCACAACTATGGAATGGACGAAGGCTGGGACGGATGGAACGTGCTGTTTCGCCCGGAGTTCGTGTTGCCCGCATCAACTGCGCCAAGAGACCTTGGACTCGCGGTCAATCTGCATAAGCTACCAGAGCACATTGCTCTGAGTGGCAATGAACTGCTGACGGTGATGGCAACGATTGAGCAGATGCGCGAGGACACGAGTCTGGACGCCCAGATCGATGATGTGCACGCGCTGCTCAGGGGGCAACTTCACGGACTGCTAGCACGGCTCTTTATTGTGCAGTCGCGACAACGGATGTCTGAGCCGACAACTTCCCCTGCATGGCAGCGCTTCAAGCGCTTCCAGCAACTGGTGGAAGAACGCTTTGCTCAATCGCATCGCGTGAACTACTACGCAAGCCAGCTTGGATACACCGAAAAGAGTCTGGCGCGTGCAGTGGATTCGGCGATGGGTGTGACTGCCAAGGCCTTCATCGCTGCACGGATCAATCTGGAGGCAAAACGACTGTTGGTGCATACGGATATGACTGTTGCCACCATAGCCGAGAAGCTGGGATTCGACGAAGCCACCAACTTCAGCAAGTTCTTCAGACGTGAATCGGGCTGCGCGCCGGCCGAATTTCGGCGGCGGCAAAGAGCAGAGCTTTGACGGAGTGACTGGCGGGACTTCGGCCCCTCAGATTTCCATTTGCGGGCGATGTGCTGAAGCGGGATCGTTCAGGCCCAGTTGCTGACGCAGCACTTCGTACTCGACTTCGGTGGCATGGCCGACGAAGAGCGGCGACCACAGGAAGACGCGGGCGAAGGCTCGCAGCCGCAGTGGCGCAGGCAGGCGCGCGAGCTCATCCTCGAGCAGTTCGCGCTTAATGCGCTCCAGCGACTCGCGCATCGCTGCCATGCGCAGGCCGCCGTCGCGCGCCGTGTCAAACACCAGACTTTCCTCACCCTGCGGGCCGCGCCTCAACCAGGCCGTGCCGTCCGGCAGGCGGGGCTCGCCCTGGCGTGCGAAGGTGACCCAGGCTGTGCCCATCGCCCGGCACAGTTGCAGCCGACCGGCGCGGTTGAAGGGCGTGTTGACCTGGAATAAGTCAAACTCGCCGGCCTCGTCGCGGAACACAAATGGCATTTCCATCGCATGGGCCGCGCCAAGTAGCAGGTCAGGCCGGATGAAGGGCAGGGCTGGCGCCTCGTCCCAATCGAAGCGATAGCTCCAGACCTCGGTGTGGCCGCTGCGCAGCATCGCGTCGGCCGGCCGGTCTACATGGTGGGCACGCCAGGCGCGCGACAGCAGGCCCGATTCGACCAGATAGGCTGTGCGCTCGCGCAGTATCGGCAGCTTGCCCGCCAGCAGTCGGCAGTGCTCGGGCTTGCCAGCGAGGAAGGTGCGGTATTCGTCGCGATTGCTGCCGATCAGCACCGGCACGCGATTCCACTGCCCCTTCGCAAAGAGCTCTGGCAGTGGTGTCAGCGGTAGCACCGTGCCGTCGCGTACCGGTCGGGGGCCGAGGTAGATGCCTTCACTGCCTGGTATCTGGGCGGCTAGCAGCTCGGCAGGGCTGAGCATGCGCAGCCACTCGGCCATCCTAGCCGGGGGCAGGTCTTGCCGGCCGGCCGCGTTTAGCAGGCGCCGGCCTATCACCAGGGCGCCACTGCGTCGGCTCTCCAGCGGCGAGTCCAAACCATGCTGCGCCTCGTCCATGCTGAAGCTTTCGCACACCGGGCTCTGCGCGATGGCGCGGTGAAATAGCCCGGCCGCCAAGGGGCTGGCCAGCAGCAGCAGAACGTTCTGGCCGCCTGCGGACTCGCCGAACACCGTCACACAGCCGGGGTCACCGCCGAAGGCTTCGATGTGATCGCGCACCCAGCGCAGCGCGGCGATCAAATCCAGCAACGCGAAGTTGCCGGAGCGCTCGTCGTCGCTAAGGCCGGGCTCGGCCTGCAGGTCCGGGTGAGCGAACCAGCCCAGCACACCCAGACGATAGTTGACCGTCACGACGATCACGTCATCCTGGGCGGCGAGGTTGCCCGCCACGTCGTAGCCAGCCGAGCCGCCGACCGCATTGCCCCCGCCATGGATCCAGACCATCACCGGCCGGCGTTCATGGCCCCGGGGCACCTGCACGGGCGAGCAGGCCGGAGCAAAGACGTTGAGGCTCAGGCAATCCTCCTCGCCGACAAGCTGGCCGTGCAGCGCCGCCGGCACCGGTGCCAGCTTGCCGGCGTATTGCGGCGCCACCGGCCCATGCTGCAGGGCTTCGACTATGCCTGGCCAGGACAGCAGCGGCTGCGGAGCGCGCCAGCGCAGGGGCCCCACCGGGGGCGCGGCATAGCGGATGCCGCGCCAGGCATGGCAACCGTTGGTTTCCACGCTGCCGAGAAACTGGCTGCCGCCGACGGGGCGGCGGGTGTCGGGGTGGGCCGTGGGGGCGGGTTTGTTCATGCGTAAGTCCCTTGCTCGTTGCCGAGCTTGAAGAGGTCGACGGAGCGCGACAGCTCGCTGGCCTGCGACTGCAATGTGGCGGCCGAGGCGCTGAGCTGTTCCACCAGCGCGGCGTCCTGCTGGGTGCTTTTCTCCAACGCCGCGACCCTGGCATCCACGCTGTGCAGGCCCTGGCTTTGCTGGGTGGCGTCGCTGGCCAGACCGGTCAGGGCCAATGCGGAGCGTTCGACTGCCTGGACCAGTTCATGGACCACCGCGCCTGTCGTTGCGGCGCACCGCTGGCCGTGATCCACGCTGTCCTGGGTAGCGCCGCTGAGCGCGCGAATCTCGGTGGCGGCATCGCTGGCACGACGGGCGAGTTGGCGCACCTCCTGGGCCACCACCGCGAAGCCACGGCCGCTGTCGCCGGCCCGCGCCGCCTCGACCGAGGCATTGAGGGCCAGCACATTGGTCTGGAAGGCGATGGCCTCGATGCTGTCGACCACTTCGCCAATGCGGGCTGCCGTTCTGGCGATGTGCTGCATGCCCTGGCTGAGTTGCGCGACGGCTACACGCCCCTGGCCCGCTTCGTTGCGCGAGGCCTCGGCCAGACCGGCTGCGTCCTGGGCCGCCGTGGCAGAACGGGTGACGGCTACCGACAGGCCGCGCAAGGTTGCCGATGCTTGCTGGAGTTGGGCGGCGGCGCGCTCGCTGCGATCCGACATCGACAGGCTGCCAGCGGCGATCTCGCGACTGGCCGAATCGACGGCGCGCGCGGAACCGCGCAGGCCAAGCACCGTGCCGCGCAGGCCCTGCTGCATCGCCGAGATGGCGCTCAGCAATCGGCCCAGTTCGTCGGTGCCGTCGGCGTGCACCGCCCCATCGAGCTCGCCCCGGGCAATTCGTTCGGCCACATGCATTGCCTTTTGAACCGGCCGGGTGATGCTGCGCAGCAGCGCCGCCGCCAGCACGATCCCCAACAGCAAGGCGGCTGCGGCGATGCTCAGCAGGATGGACTGCGAACGCCGCAGGCTGGCTCGCAGCTGCCCGACCTCGCTGGCGTTGGCGGCAGCGGCCTGACTGACGATGCTGCGCACCTGCGCCGCCCATTGCTGCTGGGCCCCCTCGGCGGGCCAGAGCGCGGTGATGGCGGCGTCGGCGCCGCGCCCTTGCTCGGCGGCCTTGAGGGCTGACTCGACGATGGGCACGGCCTGCTCGCGCAGCTCGCGTGAGCGGGCCAGTGCCTCGCGCATCGCCAGCAGCGCCTCGTCATCGCCATGCAGCAGCGCGATCAGCGCCTGCTCGGCGCCGTCGTAGCTGGTGCGTGCTGCTTCGACTCGCTGCCGTGCGTCCACCAGATCCTCGTCGTCGCTCAGCGCGATGAGGCTGCGCTCCTGCACCCACAGGTCCAGCAGCGCCGCGTTCAAGGCGTGGGCGAGATCGCTGCGCCGGTTGTTGCCCTCGACGATGCGCTGCAACTGATGCGCGGCCTGCTGGCCCTGCCAGAGTGAGAACAGGGCAATGGCCAGCAGCAGGGACAGAAGCACTGCCACACCCAGACTCAGTCGGGCCCGCAGGCCCAGCTGCGACAGTGGTTTCATCCCTGCCTCACCGCGCCCTGAGGCAGGGCCGTCGGCGCGAGCGTGGGCACGCCGGAGCTCGGGTGCAAAAGGAAACGGGCCAGCGCCGGCAGCAGCACCAGGGCGCCGACCATATTCCACAGGAACATGAAGGCTAGCAGGATCCCCATATCGGCCTGGAATTTGATCGGGCTGAAGAACCAGGTGCTGACGGCCAGGGCCAGGGTCAGGCCTGTGAGCATCACGACGCGGCCGGTGAACTGCAGCGCTGCGCGGTAGGCCTGGTCAACGCTGTCACCGCGCTTGAGGCGCTGCAACATCACCGCCAGCACATAGAGCGCGTAGTCCACTCCGATGCCCACGCCCAGTGCGATCACCGGCAATGTGGCCACCTTGACACCCATGCCCAGCAGCACCATCAGTGCCTCGCACAGCATTGAGGTCAGCACCAGGGGCAGCACCGCCACGATGGTGGCGCGCCAGGAACGGAAGGTGACCCAGCACAGCAGGATCACCGCGCCATAGACCCACAGCAGCATCTCGCGCATGGCCTTGCGAACGACCAGATTGGTCGCGGCATCGACGCCCGCCGGGCCGGCAGCCAGCAGGAAGCGCAGGTCGGACTTGGGCTGCTCGGCAATGAAGGTCTCGACTTCGGCAACGACGCGGTCCAGCGTCCGGGCCTTGTGGTCTTTCAGGAAGACATGCAGGCTCAGGAAGGAGCAGGCCTTGTTGAGCAGCTCGCGCGGCGCGATGGCTTGCACGCCGCCCAGGGCCTGGTCATTGGCGATCAGCTCATACCATTTGAAGTTTCCCTCGTTGAAGCCCACCATCGCCAGCTTGGACAGACCGGCCATGGATTGCGTGCCTTCGACCCCCGGCAACTGCTGCAGCCGCCAGGCCAGTTCGTCCACCTTGCTAAGCGTGGCATAGCGGGTGCACTGATCGTCCGGCGAGGTGACCATGACGGTCAGGATGTCGGTGCTGGCGGCGTAGTTCTGCACCAGGTAGGCGTTGTCGCGGTTGTAGCGCGAGTCGGCACGCAGCTCGGGTGCCCCGGCATCGAGATCGCCCACCTCAATGCGCAGCGATAGCGCGACGGCAACTGCCAGCAGCACGGCCGAGGCGGTGATTGCGATGAGGGCGGGCTTGCGGGAGGTGAAGGTGGCAAGCAAGCGCCAGGTGCGGCCCAGCTCGCTGGCTTGCTCCTGCCGGAGGCTGCGCTGGGCCGCTTGCGGGCTGACACCCAAATAGGACAGCAGCACGGGCAGCAGCACGAGATTGGTGAACACCAGCACGGCCACGCCGATGCTGGCGTTGGCCGCCAGGTCTTGGATCACGCGGATGTCGATCAGGGCCAACACCGCGAACCCCACCGCATCGCACAGCAGTGCGGTCAAGCCGGCCATGAAGAGACGCCGGAAGGTGTAGCGCGCAGCTACCACCCGGTGGGTGCCGCGGCCCACGTCCTGCAGGATGCCGTTCATCTTTTGTGCGCCGTGGCTCATGCCGATGGCGAACACCAGAAACGGAACCAGCACCGAGTAGGGGTCCAGGGCATACCCCAGCAGGCGCAGCAGGCCCAGCTGCCAGACCACCGCGATCAGCGAGCAGCTGACGACGATGAAGGTCGAACGCACGCAGCGCGTGTATGAGAACAGCACCGCCGCGCAGATCACGATGGCCAGCGCGAAGAACACCGCGACTTGGCGCACGCCATCGATCAGATCGCCCATGACCTTGGCGAAGCCGATGATGTGCAGCTCGATGTGATTGTTGCTGTACTTGGCGCGCAGCGCTTCGAGCTGTCGGTCCAGTTCGGCGTAATCCAGTGCCTGGCCAGTGCGCGGGTCCTTGTCCAGCAGGGGCACGTAGACGATGCTGCTGCTGAAGTCCGCCGCGACCAACTGGCCGATCTCGCCGGAGCGCTCGACATTGGCGCGCAGCTCCGCCATCGCGGTGGGGCTGCCGTCATAGCTGTCGCTGATCACGGTGTTGCCGTCCAGCCCATCCTCGGTCACCGCCACCCAGCGGGTGTTGCTGGTCCACAGCGACTTCAAGAAGGGGCGGTCGACGCCGGGCATCAGGAAGAGCTCGTCGCTGATCTGGCGCAGTGTCTCCAAATAGGCCTTGTCGAAGATGGTTCCGCTCTTGGCCGCAACGGCAATGCGCAGCGCGTTGCTGCCGCCGCCGAGCTGTTCGCGCTGTTCGAGGAAGTTGACGATGTAGGGGTGGCTGGTCGGGATGGTCTTCTCGAAGCTGGCGGCGAGCTGGATGCTCAGGGCCTGCCAGCCCAGCAGCAAGGTGGCCAGCAGGCTGATCGCCAGCACCCAAAGGCGATGGTTGAAAAACAGCCGCTCGGCGGCCGAGCCGCTGGCGGTGTTGAAGTGTTCCAACCGGCTGATGACCGGTTGTGCGGTGTCGTCGGTGGGCAGACTCACGGTACGGCTCTCGTCAGGGTGAAAGGGGACAGGCTCAGCTCAGGGCTTGGCGATGGATGCCGCGCAGCCCGCCCAGCACGAGCTGCCGCTCATCGGCGGCGGCAACCAGCGTTGCGGCGGGAAAGGGCTGGACGGCGGGGCGGCGCTCGAAGCTCTGCCCCTGGTTGCGGCTGATCAGCAGGTCGCCGTTCTGTGCCAGTAGCACGACGCTGCCATCGCTCAAGGCGATACCGGCACCCAGGCTGACCGGCAAGGGATTGGCCACCTGCTGCCAGCTTTGGCCGTGGTCCGGCGAGCGCCAGATATTGCCGCGCAGGCCATAGGCCAGCACCGTGCTGTCACCCAGCAATAGCAGGCCGAAGAAGCTGCCCTTGTAGGGTGAGGGCAGGGGCTCGAAGCTGGCGCCGCCGTCGACCGAGCGCAGCAGCAAGCCCTGCTCGCCGGCGATGTAGACACGCGAGCCGGCGGCTCGCACCGCATACAGATGCAGCTGGCGCGGATTGTTCAGGCGCGCACCGAGCGCCGTGAAGCCCTCACTGGCGTCGGCCCGCCCTTGCAGGGCCAGGCCGTAAGCGCCTACGGCCAGCAGCCGGCCCTCGGCGAGGGCGAGGTCGAAGAAGGGCTTGTCGGCGCCTTGCTCGATCTGGCGCTGCGCCATGCGGCGTTGGGCATCGTCGGCTGCGGCTTGCGAAAGCAACTGGGCCGCGCGGCCGCCATCCATGACCAATGTCCAGGTCTGGCCGGCGTCCTGGGTGCGCAGCAGCGCACCGAAGTGGCCGGCGGCCCAGCCCTCGCGCTCGTTGACGAAGCCAAGCGCGGTCAGGCTCAGTTGCACTGGGACGCTGGCCTGTGTCCACTGCTGACCCTGATCGTCGCTCCACAGCACGATGCCGCGCTCACCGGCGAGCAGCAGGCGCCGGCCTGCGCGGGCCGCGGTCAGCAGTGCCGCGCTCGGTGCCAGTCGCGACGTCGCGGCAGGCCGGCCGAGCACGGACGGTAGTCCGGGGCTGGCGAGCACCGAGCCCCACGGGCTCAGTCCGACCCCTATGCCCTGCAGCAGGCGGCGCCGTATCACCGCGTGCCCTCGTTGGCCAGTTCCTCGGGGCTGAAGAAGCTGCGCTGCAGAGAGGGCAGGGTCTTGACCTGCACCGGCAGCTCGTTGGTGGCCATGTTCAGGTAGTAGGCACCCGTCTGCAGGTCGTAGCCACCCCAGAACACATTGCCCAGCACGGCGCCTTGCATGTCGGGCGCGGTCAGCATCAGGGCGTAGTTGGTGCGCCAGAGTTCGCCCTTGGCATCCCAGCCGTCAAACAGCACGATCTGCCAGCTGTCCTCGTCGATGTAGTACTTGCGCTTGGCTGCTACATGGCGTTTGCCCGCTGCCAGCGTGGCCTCGACTTCCCAGACCCGATGCAGCTCCCAGCGGACCAGATTCGGGTTCAGCGTGCCTGGAGTCACCAGGTCCGCCACCTTGGCCAGCGCTGCGCGGTTATTGTTGTAGGGGATGTAAAGCTCTTTCTTGCCGATCAGCTTGAGTTCGTGCTTGTCGATGGGTCCGAACAGATTGAAGGCCTCGTCAAACAGGCCGATGCCCGAGGTCACCGCGTCCGGCGTGTCATAGCCCACAGACGGTGCCTTGCGCACGCGACGCTGGCCGACCAGGTACTGCCAGAGGCCGCGCGGCGCGCTGGCGTTGAGCCCGTCGTGTGCGAGGATGGCCTCGCCGGCCTTGGAGCCCGGCTCGGAGGCGGCGAATTTTCCCAGCGCGTAGTAGCCGTCGAACTTGTCCGGCGCCACATCCGGGTCGTAGTAGACGCGGCGGAAGGTCTGCGTGCCGCCCGAGGCCATGCTGCGGCGCCCGTCTGCGGTCATGACCCAGACGCGCAGCGGTGTCTGAGTGTTGACGCCGGTCCAGGCCAAGCGGTGATTCCAGATGGCCTCGTAGCCATCCTTGGGAATCGGGAAGGGGATGCCACCGAAGGCCCCCTCGACGCCGTTGTCTGCCAGCTTGGCGCGGGTGGCATTCTTGAAGGTGTTGTCGTAGACGTACTGGGGCGCACCCGCCGGGCGTCGGCTGGGATAGACATCGATGCGGAAGTCGGGGTACTTCTTCATCAACGCCTTCACGCCGTCGCTGAGTTTGGCGGCGTGCGAGTCCATGTTCTTGGCGTTGATTTGCAGCAGCGGCTTGTCACCCGGATATGGATCCGGCCGCGGGTCGCCGTTCTTGTAGCCTGTCGGCGGCTTGACCAGGCCGCCGTCCCAGGCGGGAATGCTGCCGTCTTTGTTGGCGGCGCGTTCCGCTCCCAGCGGCGTCAGCGTGGTCCTGAGCTTGGCCGCCTCGTCGGCTGTGACAGCGGCTTGCGCCGCTGCTGCGAGCATGGCGGTGGCAGTGACCGCCCAGAGCTTGTGATTCATCATCAGTCCTCTTGTCATGATCAGAAGGTGCGCGAAGCGCTGAAGGCCACATAGGCGCGGTCGCGCAGCGTCTGGCCGAAGGTCAGCTGGCGGGGCGAGCCGCTGCCGGCCACCAAGGTTTCAGTGAAGGTCTTGGCACTGCCGAGGTAGTCGGTGTAGGTGAGCGAGAAGTTCCAGGCGTTCTGGTAGCTCGCTTTGAGGCCCACGGTCCAGTCGCCCCCCTTGGATACGCCACCGCCGAAGTTGCCGACGGCCGAAGAGCGGCCGCCAAAGTTGTAGCCCAGACCTATGGGCACGGACATATCCAGTCCCGGCGCCACCTGGAAGTAGCTCGGCTCGAACAGCAGGCGCAGTGCGAAGGCGTCCTTGGTGGTGTTGGGGTCCAGGCCGCCCACGCCGGCCCAGCTGCCGTCCGGCCCGATGGCGAAGATGTCGCGCTTGATCTTCAGGCGGCGGTTGTAGGCGATCTCGCCCAGCAGCGCGCCACCCTGCCAGAGCGCGCCGGGCTGCAGCACATAGATGCCCGAGAGCTGCAGATGGGCGGTGTTTCCCAGCGGGTAGCAGGGCGTGGACTTGTCGGTATCGCAGGCCAGGATGGGGCTGGGACCACCGATGATGGCCGGGTCGCCATTGAGCGGTGTGTTGAAGCGTACCGAGCCTTCCAGCGCCCAGTTCAGCTGGCCGATCGACGAGGTGACGCTGGCGCCAATGGTGCGGATCTTGCTGGCATAGGCCAGATGCACATTGCCGCCGGCAAAGTCGAACACCAGGGCGCTAGGCGTCTTGTCGTGATACTGGGCGGCATAGAGACCGAATTCATAGTCGCCGCCGGTCGGGCTCCAGCGCAGCTGCACACCGCCCTGACCGCTGTCCTTGGGCCGGAGGTCGGCCGATTCCAGCACCGGCAGCTCGATCGGTGAGCCGTCCGGAGCATTGCCGAAATTGACTCGGCCGCCACCGACATAGTCCTGGTTGGAGAAGTAGCTGCCGACGCCGGGCAGCTTGCTCTTGCGCCATTTGAACTGGTAGTAGGCGCCCAGCTGCAGGCCTTCAGCCAGGCGCAGCGTTCCCGACACCTGCTCGACCGGCAGCAGAACTTCCTTGAACTGCCAGCCAGGCACTGAGACGATTTTGGCGACATCCACTGGGCCCTGGGCATTGGCGATGCCGTTTTGGCCGAAGAACAGGCTCTCGCCCCATTGCAGGCTGTGTTTGCCTGCCCGCAGCGTGGCCTGCATGCCGCCAATCTCACCCTTCACATAGGCGAAGGCATCGAGAATCTCGCTGCCGCGCCCGTGCTGGCGGCGGGTGGCGGGCAGGAACTCGTTGGGTGCCTGTCCGGCGAGGTTGCTGGCGGTCGAGATGACCGGGCCCAGCGGCATGCCACCGGCATACAGCGGCGTACCCCGGTAATCGTTGCGGCCGGTGTAGATGCCGTCGCGCCAGATGGTGCCGCTCAGGCGAGCGCCGAAGTTGGGACCCGAGACGTCGAACTCGGCCAGCAGATCGGCGCGGCGCGAGATCAGTCCTTTGTCGAAATTATGGTTGCCGTCGTCCTCGTTGATGATGCCGGGGTCGACCGCGACGTCCATGCGGCTGAGTGCCGTGGACGGGCTCTTCAGCCGATGGCCCAGGCTGATCTTGGGTGTTAGGTCCAGCCGGACTTTGAGCTCCGGATTGGGTGTTTCGATCTCGAATGCCTGGGCGGCGGGCAGCGTCAGGGCTGCCAGCGCCGCCAGTGCAAGGCGGTGCTTGTGCATCGTTGTCTCCTCGGGGTGTAGTTGGCGGTGGGATCAGAGATAGGTGGCAGCGAAGCCGCCATCGACCGGCAGATTGATGCCGTTGATCCAGCGGGCGTCATCGCTGCACAGAAAGGCCAGCGCAGGGGCCACTTCATCGGCAAAGGCCGGGCGCTTCATGCGCTCGGCGTCCGCCTGCACGCGCTCGGCACCCAGCTGGGTGACAAAGTCGCCCAGGATGGGCGTGAACACCGGTCCCGGTGCCACGCAGTTCATGCGCAGGTCGCGCTCTTTGAAAAGCCTTTGCGAGCGCAGCATCGTCCAGACGATCAGCGCTTCCTTGAAGTACTCGTAGCACCCCTTCTGCTCGACCGGATGGCGCGCCAGCCAGGCCAGGCCCGCCTCGAAGCCGGAGGTCTCGGCCAAGGCTTTGTGAAGCTCAACGCGCTGCCGATAGAAGTAGCCCAGGATGGATGAGACCTGAACGATGCTGCTGCCAGCTGGCATGCGCTCGATCAAACGTTCGGTCAGGTGGCGTTGGCCGAGGTAGTTGACCCGGCCGACCAGGCCCACCGGCGCGGTTCCGGGGACGCCTGCAACATTGCACAGGCCGTCGATGCGCTCCGGCAATTGCCGCACGGCGGCGTCGATGGCCGATTCCTCGGCCAGGTCGACCTTGACGAAGCCATCCAGTGTCAGCATCGGGTCGTTGCGGTCCACGCCGATGACGCGAGCGCCACGCTGACGCATCAGTCGGGCGGTCTCGGCGCCGATGCCCGAACAGGCCCCGGTGATGACGATGGTCTTGTTGATTAGATTCATGGGTTTGTCTCCTCGTTGTGTTGATCGCTGTGGATTCCCTTGCTCAGAAGGGGTAGGGCGGTGGAGCCTCCTTGATCGTCAGCCATTGCCAGGTGGTAAAGGCCTCCCAGTCGGCCGGTCCGCCATGCACGCTGCCGTTGCCGGCCACACCGGGTCCGCCGAAGGGGTTGGTCGCGTCGTCGTTGATGGTCTGGTCGTTCACATGGACCATGCCGGCACGCAGGCGCTGGGCTAATGCCATGCCGCGGTTCAGCGAGCGGGTGATCACCGCAGCAGCGAGGCCGCCGCGGTGGGCGTTGGCCAGGGACACGGCTTCGTCGTCGGTCTTGAAGGTGATCAGGTTCAGCACCGGGCCGAAGATCTCTTCGTCATGCACCCGCATGCCGGGCTTGATGCCGCTGAGCACGGTCGGACGGTAGAAGAGCTTGTCGTAGCTGCCGCCGGCCAGCAGCGTGGCGCCACTCTCGACAGCCTCCTGCACCGCCGCATGGACGCGGTCGCGCTGGCGCGCGTCGATCAGCGGCCCCAGCGCCACCTGGCCACTGGCGCCGTTGCCCACCGGCAAGTGAGTGGCCTTGGCCACCAGGCGCTCGGTCAGTGCGGGGGCTATCGCCTCATGGACCAGCACCCGGTTGGAGGCCATGCAGATCTGCCCCTGGTGCAGCCAGGCGCCCCAGGCCGCATTGCTGGCCGCCAGATCCAGATCGGCGTCATCCAGGATCACCAGCGAGTTGGTGCCGCCGAGTTCCAGCGAGGCCTTCTTCAGATGGCCAGCCGCGAGTTCGCCGACGCGCCGGCCAGCGCCGGCCGAGCCGGTAAAGGAGATCATCGTGACCTCGGGTGCGGTGATCAGGGCCTCGCCGATGTCCGCGCCGCCCGGCAGCACGGCCAGTACGCCGGCTGGCAGGCCGGCCTCCTCGAAAATCCGTGCAATCAGCTGACCGCCGCTGACCGGGGTGCGGGGGTCGGGCTTGATCAGCACCGCATTGCCGGTGGCCAGCGCCGGTGCGACGACGCGCAGTGTCAGGATGAGGGGAAAGTTAAAGGGCGAGATCACGCCCACTACGCCATGCGGAACCCGCCGCGCCACGCTGAGCCGGCCCGGCACGCTGGGCAAGACCTGACCCTGCGGCTGCATCGGCATGGCCGCTGCCACATGGCAGAAGGTGATCGCCTCGCGCACCTCGTGCTGGCCCTTGGGCAGGATGCCGCCGGTTTCGCGGGTGATCCAAAGCGCCAACTCGTCGAAATGCTGCTGCAGCAAGGCGGCCGCCTTGTGAAACACTGCGGCGCGTTCACGCGCAGGCAGAGCGGCCCAGGCCGGCTGGCTGCGATGGGCCAGCACCGCGGATTCGGCCACGTGGGCCACATCTGCTCGGCCGGTGGTGTCGAGAATGTCGCCGGTGGCCGGCTCGATGATGTCGATCCTCTGAGCGGCGGCGCGCCAGCCGCCGATAAAGATCTGGTCACGCCAGCGCTGCGGGGCGAGGAAAGGTAGGTCTTGGTTCACGATAGGTCTCCGTTTCTAGTCTTGTTAATTGGTTTATTGTGTAAACGTTAGCATGGCTAATGAATAAAGCAAGATGCTGTTTGCATGGGCCCCTCTTCAGGCGCGGTCTTGGCTCTCGGCGATGGACTCTGGCGTGCTGTGTTGCCGGCACGACAAGAGGCGCAGTTGCAGTCCGCGTGCCAGCTCGCGTTTGCTGCGACGCAGCAAACTCCGCCTGCCGGCACGCAAGTGCTTGTTCCGGCTGGCCTTGTGGCTTCAGGCCTAGGACTTTCCCGGGGCCTGACTGTCCGGAGGATGCTGCGCCGAGGGCTCGTTTTTTTGGCCAGTCACTAGCGGAAATAAGCAAACCCAGCGCAGACTTCGCAGACTGGAATTCACGAAAAAATGAAATCATCCAAAGCACAGGACAAGATCTCGCTGGCCGAGATGGCGCGCCGCTCAGGCGCCATGTTGCGGCGCGGCGACAGCACCCGCTTCGACTGGTCTGCCAGCGGCTCGTCGCCGACGCTGGCGGACCTGACCGAGTCCTTGTTTTTCTCCCCTGGGGATGGACGCATCTGGCTCAACGATCAGCGAATGCTGCTGATCCACAGCTCGGCCATCGGACACCTGCGGCGCGAGTTGATCGACACGCTGGGCATGGCGCGTGCGCGCGGCCTGCTGACCCGGGCCGGCTATGTGAGTGGCTCGCGCGATGCCCACCTGGTGCGCCAGCGCTGGCCCGATGGCGATGCCGCAGCTGTGTTCATGGCCGGTGCGCGCTTGCATGCGCTGGAAGGGGTCGTCAAGGTCACACCCACCACCTTCTCTTTTGACATTGACCGCGGGGTCTATGAAGGGGAGTTCACTTGGGAGCACTCGAGCGAGGACGACGAGCACATCAGTGCCTATGGCATCGGCACCGACCCCGCTTGCTGGTCGCAGATCGGCTATGCGACCGGCTACGTCACCACACTATTCGGGCAGCAGGTGATCTTCCGGGAACTCGAGTGCCGCTCGATGGGCGCGTCGGTCTGCCGTGTGGTTGGCCGGCATGCCGCAGCTTGGGGCGACATCAGCGAGGACCTGCGCTATCTCGAGGCTCAAGATTTTCGTTCACTGGCACGGCCCGCCGACCCCATCGTGCCGGTAGCAGAAGCCCCGGCGGTTGAGCGCGTCGGCGAGGCCGAACTGGATCGTCATGCGGTGGTGGGTGCTTCTTCGGCCTTTGTGTCGGCCTGCCATCTGCTGGACCGCGTCGCCCGCACGCAGGCCACGGTCTTGTTCACCGGCGAGTCGGGTGTCGGCAAGGAGGCGTTTGCGCGCCGCCTGCACCGCATCAGCCCGCGCTCGGAGCTGGCCTTTGTGGCCGTGAACTGCGCGGCTATTCCCGAGGCGCTGCTGGAGTCCGAGTTGTTCGGCGTGGACCGGGGGGCGTTCACTGGCGCCACGGTATCGCGACCCGGTCGCTTCGAGCGGGCCGACGGCGGTACCCTATTCCTGGATGAGATCGGCATGCTCAGTCCCGTAGCCCAGGCCAAGCTGCTGCGCGTGCTGCAGGAGGGCGAGATCGAGCGGGTGGGCGGAATCCGGGTTCAGCGCGTCGATGTGCGCCTGGTGGCTGCAACCAATGTGGATCTGCAGGCCGAGGTGCGGGCCGGGCGCTTTCGTGCCGATCTGTTTTATCGGCTCAATGTGTTTCCCATCCACCTGCCGCCGCTGCGCGAGCGCCGTGAAGACATCCCGCTGCTGATGAACCACTTCCTGCGCCGTGAGGCACAGCGGCATGGCCGCCGCGTGGCCGGCTTCAGCGCAAGAGCGGTCAGGGCCCTGCTGCATTACGACTGGCCGGGCAATATTCGCGAACTGCTCAATCTGATCGAGCGTGGGGTGATCAATGTTGAGGACGGCGCTGCCATCGAAGTTCATCATATGTTCAAGGGCGAGGCCCTGGGTGCCTTGTCGGTGTTGGCGCTGTCGTCGCAGGGCGAACTGGTCGAACCCGAGGGCGAAGGGCAGGGGATCGGCAATCTGCTGGGCCATCTGCGCGGCGCGCTGGGCGTGCCGGTGCTTGACTTGCCGGATCTGGAGGCACGGCTGCTGCATGAGGCGGTGCAGAGCTGTGGCGGCAATCTCGCGGCTGCGGCTCGCATGCTGGGTCTGAGCCGTGCGCAGATCGCCTATCGGCTTGAGCGCAGCGATGCGCAGCAGGGACGCACCCAGGGCCGTTCGCCATGATTGATTTGCGCCACATGTTGGCACTCATGGAAGCCCGGGATGCCCCCTGTCAGCCATGACCTGGTGCAGCGACATTCGTCTGCGCTAGCTGCAACTGCAGATGTGTGAAGTCGAGGCTCGTCACCAGGCAGCAAGCTTGGTCTAGGTACTCCGTCGACTATGCATTGAAGACCTCTTGGTGAGCCCCGTCGCTGGCATCTCGGGCCGACAGCACCAGACCCCGCAAGCGTGTCCGTCGGCGTTCAGCGTCTTATAGAGCGCTTCTCTAGCCTTCAGGACGACGCCACAGGCAGGGGTGGCGGTCAGGGTGCGCATGATGGCTTGCCTGTTGGAGTCGTTACGTCTGCGCAGCGCCTCATTGATGTCGAGGATGCGTCGTTCTGCAATGGCGACGATGTCCATTGCTTCGGGCGCAGCATCGAACTGTCGCCGGAAGGGACCGCGCTCGGCGTCGATCTCGCCTCTGCCGTAGATATTGCCGAGCGCAGAGGAGAGGTCCTGCCCGGTTCATTCAGAAGCGCCAGCAACCCGAGATCGAAGTACTCGCGATCACCGCCGCACAGCATCTGGAATGCGGTCACAGCACCGGCGCGTCTAAGCGCAGTCCATGCGATCGCTCCACAGCCGGGCGATGACTTTGTTCGCCATCGCCCGCCTAGGGGGGCCAGTACATGGTTGTGGCTGACCAAGCGCACGCCATCTCGCAGTACGCGCGCCGTGCAGGAGCCGCGAAGATGCCTATTGCACAGGTCCAGTGGGCTGTGGGGAGGTTCTCTCGCACCCGGGGCACCGCTCCGGCCGTGGCGATCCGATGCACCGGCGTGCCATCGAGCGCGTAGACACAGGCCAGAACGGCAGGTCCTGAGTCAACACAAATGCAACAAGCTTCCAGCCACAATTTTGTCTCTTTCTGAATGCGCGGGATGGTGCGGCTGGCTCGCGACATGGCCAGCTAGTCCGCCCGAGTCTTGGTCGCGCGATAGGCTCAACGCCGCCGCCGCCGCCGTAGCCGCCGCGAGAATCAGGACAAGGAATGCAAGGGAGTCGCCAGACATGAGTTTGTGCAGCGTTGATTTGGCTCGCTCGTGGTCGTCGGCAGGCGGCCCGACACTCAACAGCGAGGTTGACAGCGCCTGGGCGTGTATCAACATAGCCCCGGTGCCCGCTTCGATCAGTGACGCTGGCAAAGGCGACGGACTCTGCTGGATCTAGGGTTTGCACGGAGCGGATGGGCTATGGCTTGCGATAGTATTGAAAAACAATTAGCCAGGCTAATGAAAAGTTCAGCTATTTAAATCCCTAGACCGCCGGCACTGGCGCCGGCATTCATCGCAGACCGTCATGCTCAGTAAAAAAACTCCTCTTGTCGGCGTCAGCATCCATGATGCGGTCGCTTGTCTGACGCTGAGTCGTCCCCATAAGCGCAACGCCCTCAGCCTTCAAGTTGTCTCCGAACTGCGCGAGGCCTTCGAGTCGCTGCCGGACACTGTGCGTGCCGTGGTGCTGGACGGACAGGGTGAACACTTTTGTGCCGGCCTGGACCTGAGCGAGCTCGCCGAAACCTCGCCGGCCGAGGGCCTGATGCACTCACGAATCTGGTACGAGGCCTTCGAGCGTATCCAGTTCGGCCAGCGCCCAGTGGTCTGCGTCATGCACGGAGCAGTCATCGGTGGTGGATTGGAGCTTGCCTCGGTGGCCCATGTGCGGGTGGCCGAACAGAGTGCTTACTTCGGCTTGCCGGAGGGGCAGCGCGGCATCTTCCTCGGAGGCGGCGGCTCGGTGCGGGTATCCAAGCTCATCGGCGCTTCGCGGGTTGGCGAGATGATGTTGACGGGTCGGGTCTACACGGCCGAGGAGGGCCTACAGGTCGGGCTGACTCACTATGTAGTCGGTGCAGGAGAGGGCCGGCGAAAAGGAATGGAGCTCGCGCAGCGCATTGCCAGCAACGCTCCGTTGTCGAACTTCGCGATCATGCATGCGTTGCCGCTGATTGCCGAGCAAACCATGGCCCATGGCCTGATGACCGAAGGGCTGATGGCTACGGTCACGCAGTCCGATGGCGAGGCTAAAGCCCGCATGCGCGCCTTTCTGGAGAAACGGGTTGGCAAGGTGGTGCCGACCTCCGGCGCAACGCAGGAGGCCAAGTGATGACGAACGCTCAGGGTTCGCTGGACCTGAAGCCCCTGGTCTCGCCACGGTCGGTCGCTGTTGTCGGCATGTCCACCAAGCCTGGTTCAGCGGGCCTGGTGGTGTTGCGAAATCTGCTGGATGCCGGTTTCCAAGGCCCGGTCCATCTGGTCGGTCGCAGCGGCGGCGAGATCGGCGAGCGCGCCGTGCTCACGAGCATCGCGGAGCTGCCGCTCGGCGTTGACCTCGCGATCTTGCTGCTGCCCTCCGATGCGGTGTTGGACACCGTGCAGGCCTGCGTGGAGCGTGGCGTGCGTGCCGCCGTCTGCTTCGCCTCTGGCTTCGCGGAGATGGGGGATGCCGGGCGCGACAAGCAGCAGCTGATTGCTGATACGGCACGCGCAGGCGGCATGCTGCTGCTGGGCCCGAACACGATTGGCTTCTTCAACAACGTGGACCGCTTCCATGTCTCGATGGTCGAGCTCGAACTGCCTCCGCGTCTGCGTCCCGAGGATGGGCCTGCAGTGGCCGTGGTGGCGCAAAGCGGTGGTATCGGCATTCATGTGGCCGCCTCCCTGCGTGCGCGGGGTGTGCCGGTGTCCTATGTGCTGACGACCGGCAATGAGGCGCAGTTGGGCTTGGCCGAGATCCTGAACTTTCTGGAGCAGGATTCGAGCACTACGACAGTGGTGGTCTATGCCGAGCAGATCCGCTCGGCGCCGCATGTGCTGGCGGCGCTGGCGAGGCTGCGCGCTGCCGGCAAGCGAGTGGTGCTGCTGCACCCCGGGCGAAGCGAGCTGGCGCAGGCAGCTACGCGCTCCCACACCGGTGCGTTGGCCGGCAACCATGCGGCAATGCGGCTGGCGGTCGAGCGGGCGGGTGTGCTGGTGGTTGACAGCCTCGAGGAGGCCATCGATTTGGGCCAGCTGATGCTGCGCTTTGAGCAGCCGCCGGTCGGTGGTCTGGGCCTCATCACCGCCTCGGGCGCGCTGTGCGGTATTGCGCTGGACTATCTTGAGCCGCTGGGTCTGGAGATGCCGGCGATGTCGCTGGCGCAGGCCGAGGTGCTGCGCGAACATCTGCCCATCTACACCCCTCCGCGCAACCCGCTGGATCTGGGCACCCTGATCGGACCGAGGCCTGACCTGATCGGCCGCGGTGTAGCCGCCGAACAGGACGACCCCTCTATCGGTAGTCTGTTGGTTTCGCTGCCCATGCCGTCGTCCGAGATTGCGCCGGTCTGGCTGGACGCCTATCTCGACGGCATGCAGGGCCGCAGTAAGCCGGCCATCTTCGTGATGCAGAACGAGGACATTCCCTTGCCGCCAGCAATGATCGAGCGCGCGGTGCGCAGCGGCACGGTGCTGATGCGCTCGCCCGAGCGCGCCTTGCGTGCGCTGGCCAGTTTCACTCGCTACGGGCGCATGCGTGCCGAGTGGGAGGCGGCTGGTGCTGGCACGCGAGTGCAGCTTCCCGGCGAGTTGCCGAATCTGGCCTCGGGCACCTTGCCCGAGTGGCAGGGCAAGCTCTTGCTGCAAGGGGCCGGCCTGCCTACGCCGGCTGGCGCGCTGGCCACCTCTGCGGACGAGGCGGCGGCGGTGGCTGAGCGCATCGGCTATCCAGTGGCGATGAAGGCACAGTCGGCCCATCTCGCACACAAGACCGAGGCCGGCGGTGTGCTGCTGGGTATTGCCGACGAGGCAAGTCTGCGGCAGGCCTGGCAGCGCCTACACGACAACATTTGCAACCATGACGCCAGCTTGGTGCTGGACGGCGTGCTGGTCGAGGCGATGGGCGAGCGCGGGCTGGAGTTGGTTGTCGGCGCGGTGCGCGATTTGCAGTGGGGGCCGGTACTGATGGTCGGCCTGGGAGGCATCTGGGTCGAGGCCCTGGGCGATGTGCAGTTGCTGGGGCCGGATCTGCCGCTGGCCGGCATCGTTGCCCGGCTTCGGTCATTGAGGGGGGCGAAGCTGCTGCAGGGTTTCCGTGGAGCGCCAGCGGTGGATCTGGATGCGGTGGCGCAGGCGGTGGCAACGCTCGGCGCATTGATGCTGGCGCGTCCCGAGATCGCCGAGATCGATATCAATCCCCTGGTGGCCTACGGTGCCGGCCGGGGCGTGGTGGCCCTCGATGCCCTGGTGGTGGTGCAATGAGCAACTTTCTGGACTCCTTGGTGGCTATCGACATGCACACGCATGCGACGCTGTCTACCCGCAACCCGCCTGATGAGGTGGCCATCGCGATGGACGCGGCCATGGATGCGTATTTCAAGCAGCCGCTGCCGCGCCCCACGATCGATGCAACGGCCGCCTACTACCGCGAACACAAGATGCTGGCGGTGATCTTTCCGGTCGATACCGAGCGCGAGACCGGTCAGGCTCGCATCAGCAATGAGGAGGTGGCCGAGGACGCAGCGCGACATCCCGATGCGCTGATCCCATTTGCCAGCGTGGATCCGATGCGCGGCAAGATGGGTGCCCGCGAGGTGCGCCGTCTGGTCAACAGCTACGGGGTGCAGGGCTTCAAGTTTCACCCTTCGGCTCAGGGCTTCTACCCGAATGACCGGGCTGCCTATGCGGTCTATGAGGCGATCGCCGAGGCCGGTGTGCCGGCTATCTTTCACAGCGGACAGACCGGCGTGGGCGCCGGCCTTCCAGGGGGCGGCGGCATCCGGTTGAAGTACTCCGACCCGATGTTTCTCGACGACGTTGCGGTGGACTTTCCTTCGCTGCCTATTGTCATTGCCCACCCGTCCTTTCCCTGGCAGGACAACGCGCTGGCTGTGGCCACGCACAAGCCCAATGTCTATATTGACTTGTCCGGCTGGTCGCCACGCTACTTCCCGCCCCAGTTGGTGAAGTATGCGAACACGTTGCTCAAGCACAAGATATTGTTCGGATCGGATTACCCGGTGATCACGCCTGAGCGCTGGCTGAAGGATTTCGAGGCCCTGGACATCCGGCCCGAGGTGCGGCCTCTGATCCTCAAGCACAACGCGGTACGTCTGCTGGGCTTGGACAAGGATCCACTGAACGGGCGTTACCAGCGCCTGAAGCCTCCGGTGGCGACCGATTGCTGCCCGGCTCCGCAGCCATGAGCTCGGCCGCTTCGACGCTGGTGCTGCTGCCCGGTCTGCTCTGCGATGACGAGGTCTGGGCCGAGCAGCAGGCGGCACTCTACGAAAGCTGCGACATCGTCATCGGGCGCTTCGGCATGCTGGACCGGATCGAGCACATGGCCAGTCATGTGCTGCGTACGGTGGCTGCACAACGCTTCGCGCTGGCGGGGCATTCGATGGGTGGGCGGGTCGCGCTGGAGGTACTGCGCCAGGCTCCTGAGCGGGTGCTCGGTCTTGCCCTGCTCGACAGCGGCGTGGCGCCGCTGGCATCGAATCAGGCCGGCGATGAGGAGCGCCGGGGTCGCCACGAGTTGCTGGCGCTGGCACAGCGTGAGGGGATGGAGGTGATGGCCCGGCAATGGGTGGCGCCGATGGTGCATCCCGATGTGTGGGGAACGCCGCTGTTCGAGCGCATGGTGGCGATGATTGCGCGCAGCGACCCGGACCGATTTGCCGCACAGATCAATGCGCTGCTGCAGCGGCCGGATGCGGAGCCCGTGCTGCGCACGTTGCACTGCCCGCTGCTGCTGCTGTGCGGCCAGCAGGATCGCTGGAGTCCGCCTGATAGGCATCGCGCGATGCAGGCCCTGGTGCCCGGAGCGGCTCTGAGGATCATCGAGCATTGCGGCCATATGAGTCCGATGGAACAGCCGCAGGCCGTCTCGGGGGCATTGGTTCAGTGGCTGATGCACTGTGGTCATGTGCGCTGAAGGGGTGGCAAATCGCTCGCTTGGTGTGCTCAGAGCCGAGCAGGCCTGTCGTGAGTTGGTGTTGCGCTCGGCGGCCCTGATCGATGCCGCCGACTGGGCAGGGTTGGCGGCGCTGTTCAGCGTCGACGCCGAACTGACTCGACCTGCCGGACCCGTGATCAACGGTCGCGAAGCGATTGAACGCGCCTACCGAGAACGACCGAGCGAGCGACTTACCGCGCATCTCATCTGCGGCACGCTGTTCGAGGAGATCGGACCCAATGTGGCTCGCGCGAACAGTCGCGTTCTGCTGTGGACGGCGGATTCCCGCAGCGAAGTCGGGCCACATGGCCGAGCAGCCTCGGCCCGTCAGTTCGTGGGGAGTTTTCAGGACACCTTTGTCCGCACGAGCGCTGGCTGGCAGATCGGGATGAGGCGTGCCGGGTTTGACCTCCATCTCGACTGAGGGTCTCAGTAGATCACGGATCTGATCGCTTGCTGAGGCCTCGAGCCCGATTTTCAAAGGTGCCGTCCTTCACCTTTGACCGCTTGCGACCACGACAGGGTGCCGCTACTCTCTTGACCTCAGGCGATCGAACCACCGGGTGTGGACCCGCATGTTCGGTGGGGTGGGAGGGGCTCGGTCAGTTACGCTGATCGCCTCTAACTCGATCTTGGATGGTTTCACGTCATCCTTCTGCGTGCCACAAGATCTCACCTTGCGTCGACAAGATCAGCGACATCTATCGCTCCAATATCGAAGCTGCCTTCGCAGAGCACTTCACATCGGGCATCCTGCGCATGGGCGCCTTCTTTAAGCGGCGCTGCTCTCAGGTCTGGTCTTCGCCGATGAGGATGCGCGTGCCAGCGGTGTAGCGGTGCGGCGGAATCACCAGATTGGTCGGCGCCGGCTTGTTCTTGTAGACCCGACCGGCGCCGTCGAAGGTGGAGCCGTGGCAGGGGCAGAAGAAGCCACCCGACCAGTCCGCAGGCAGACTCGGGTTTTTACCGTCCTTCGGCGCGGTGCTGGGCGAGCAGCCCAAGTGGGTGCAGATGCCGATGGCGACGAAGAGCTCGGGCTCGATCGCGCGTTCGGGGTTGGCTGCGTAAGCGGGCTGCTGTTTTGCGGCCGACTGCGGATCGACCAGCTCAGCATCGTGGCCTCGCAAATCGGCCAACATCTCAGGGGTGCGCCGCAACACCCACACGGGCTGGCCCCGCCATTCCACAGTCTTCATGTCACCAGGCGAGAGGTCGGAGACGTCCACTTCCACCGGCCCGCCGGCTGCCCGGGCCCGCTCGCTGGGTGCCAAGGTCGAGACGAAGGGCACGGCGGTGCCCACGGCGGCAATGCCTGCGCAGGTGGCGGTGGCCAGCAGCCAGACGCGGCGCTCGGGATCCCCGGGCGTGGGGGCATGCGGGAGCGTGCGCGGGAGATTCAGTCTTGCGGTCATGGTGGACTCCTGGTGGGTAGTGCTTGCATGTCTTAGGTCTTCAGCACCCAGCGCAGCAGCAGGGCCACGGCCGTCAGAGCGGCGATGCTGGCCAGCCAGATACCCGCCATCCAGAGCAGGCGGCGCCACAACGGCGGCAGCGGCTGCTCAGGGCCTGCTATGGTGATGGTGGGCCAGCGGAACGTTCTCATGCGTGGTAGCCGTCTGCACGGACCTTGCCGCGAAACACCCAGTAGGACCAGGCGGTGTAGCCCAGAATCATCGGCAGCACGATGGCCGTGCCCCAGAGCATGAAGACCTGGCCGCTGCGGTCGGTGGCCGCTTCCCAGATGGTCACGGCGCCGGGCACGACATCGGGGAACACGCTGATGCCCAGCCCCACGAAGCACAGCAAAAAGATGCCCAGCGTGAGCAAGAAGGGCGAAAGCTCTTGGCCGGCCTTGAGGCTGTGCACGAAGGCCACGCTGGCCAGCGCCACCAGGATGGGCACCGGCGCCACCCACAGGATGTTCGGCCAGTTCAGCCAGTTGCCGAAGTAGTCGGCGCTCAGAAACAGGGTGGCGATGCTGACGGCCACGATGGCGGCCAGCGCCGCAACGCCCAGCCAGCCGGCCATGGCGCGCGCCCGGCGCTGCAGCGCGCCTTCGGCCTTTAGCACCAGCCAGGTAGAGCCCAGCAGCGCATAGGCCGCGACCACGCTCACGCCGGTGAGTATGGAAAAGGGCGTCAGCCAGTCCCACCAGCCGCCCGCATAGGTGCGGCCGCTGATCGCCACACCCTGCAGCAGCGCGCCCAGGATGACGCCCTGCGAGAACGCGGCGAGCAAGGAGCCGCCGGTGAACGCCAGGTCCCAGAAGCCGCGATGGGCGGGGTCGCGCCAACGGAACTCGAAGGCCACGCCCCGGAAGACCAGGGCCAGCAGCATGGCGATGATGGGTGCGTATAGGGCGGAGAGGATCAGGCCGTAGGCCAGCGGAAAGGCGGCCAGCAGACCGCCACCACCCATCACCAGCCAGGTCTCGTTGCCGTCCCATACCGGCGCAATGCTGTTCATCGCGGTATCGCGATCGGGGCCGACTTCAAAGCTATTGAAGAGGATACCGATGCCCAGGTCGAAACCGTCCAGCACCACATAGATGAAGACGGCCAGCACGATGATGAAGGCCCAGATGAGGGTCAGGTCAATACTCATGGAGATCGCCTCATTCCTGGGCCAGGGCATCGGGCCGTAGCGCCACGGCAGGCGTGGTGCCGGCGGCGCGCGCGGGGATGTTGGGAGGGGCCGACTCGTGTATCACCGGCGGCCTGGCCATCAGCTGCAGGATGTAGAGCACGCCGGCGCCGAAGACGGCGAAGTACACGACCACAAAGGCCAGCAGGGATGTCGCCACAGCCGGTGCCGCCAGCGGCGAGGCCGACTCGGCCGTGCGCATCAGACCCTGGATGGTCCAGGGCTGGCGACCGACCTCCGTGACGATCCAGCCGGCCAGCACCGCCACCAGACCCGACGGACCCATCGCCAGCGCGAAGCGGTGCAGCCACTTCCATTCGTACAGCCTGCCCCGGGCGCGTGCCCACAGGCTCAGCATGCCCAGCCCGGCCATCAGAAAGCCCAGGCCGACCATGATGCGAAAGGCCCAGAACACGATCCCCACCGGCGGGTGATCGGCCGCAGGCACGGTGTCCAGCCCCTTCATTGAGGCATTGAGGTCGTGCTTGAGGATCAGCGAGGACAGCTTCGGGATTTCCACTGCGTAGTCAACCCGGCCCACGGCGCTGTTCGGGATGCCGAACAGGATCAGCGGTGCGCCATCCGGGTGACTCTGGTAGTGGCCCTCCATCGCCATGACCTTCACCGGCTGATGCTCCAGCGTGTTCAGGCCATGAAGGTCGCCCAGCACGATCTGTAGCGGCGCGACGATGGTCGCCATCCACATCGCCATCGAGAACATCAGGCGCGCACGCGGGTTGCTGCGGTCTTTCAGCAGATGCCAGGCACCGACGGCTCCGACCAGAAAGGCCGTGGTCAGATAGGCCGCCGACAGCGTGTGCGCCAGTCGGTAAGGAAAGCTGGGGTTGAAGATGATGGCCAGCCAGCTGCCGGCGGAGATGAACTGGCCGTCCGCGTTCATCGTGTAGCCCGCCGGCGTCTGCATCCAGCTGTTGACTGAGAGTATCCAGAAGGCCGAGACGAAGGTGCCCAGGGCCACCATCAGCGTGGCGGTGAAGTGCAGGCGCCTGCCCACGCGGTTCATGCCGAACAGCATCACGCCGAGGAAGCCCGCTTCGAGGAAGAAGGCGGTCAGCACCTCGTAGGCCATTAGCGGTCCGATGATGGGGCCGGCCCTGTCGGAGAACACCGCCCAGTTGGTGCCGAACTGATAGGACATCACGATGCCCGAGACCACGCCCATCGCGAAGACCAGCGCGAAGATCTTGATCCAGTAGCGGAACAGGTCCATATAGTCGGCGCGCCGGGTCTTCATCCACAGGCCTTCAAGCACGGCTAGGTAGCTGGCCAGCCCGATGGTGATGGCGGGAAACAGGAAGTGAAAACTCACCGTGAACGCGAACTGAATGCGCGCCAGCAGCAGTGCGTCGGGCAGATCAAACATCGTGGCGTCCTTGCTCTTGCCGAGGCTTGTGGTTCAGAGCGGGCGGGTGGAGAAGTACCAGTCCTTCATGGCGTAGCCCTCGCCCTTGCGTGCCTCGATCGCTGCAGGCGTCTTGGGCGGCGGGACGATGACGTCGCAACCCGGTGTCCAGCCTTCGGGCGTCGCAATCTTGTGGGCATCGCTGGTCTGCATCGCGGTCAGCAGGCGCACGAATTCGTCAATGGAGCGGCCGTTGCTCATGGGGTAGTACACCATCGCACGCAGCTTGCCCTCGGGGTCAATGAAGAAGGTGGCGCGCACGGCCTGCGTGTCGGCCGCACCCGGGTGGATCATGCCGTAGGCCCGCGCCACATCCATCTTGATGTCGTCGATGATCGGGAAGGGAATCTCAACGCCGAAGCTGCTCTTGATGCTCTGCATCCAGGCCAGGTGCGAGTAGATGCTGTCGATGGACAGTCCCAGCAACTCGCAGTTCATGCGCTTGAAGGTGTCGGTGGCCCTGGCGAATGCAATGAACTCGGTGGTGCAGACCGGGGTGAAATCGGCCGGATGCGAGAAGAGGATCAGCCACTTTCCCGTGTAGTCGGCCAGGCTGCGTTCGCCATGGGTCGTGTTGGCCCTGAAAGCAGGTGCCGCTTCGTTGAGGAGGGGAAAGCTGGAGACGGTTTCGCTCACGATTGTTCCTTGGTGGAAAGTCTGCACCGCCAGCGCTTGCCAGCGTGTTCGGGAGAGGCCCTGAACCCAGGACGGTCAATCATCCCGGGAAGATGCTGACCCTCACCGGACTCGAAGTCTGTGCGCTGGGCTACTCTGCGTCTCGGTGTGACTGAATGGCTTCAGTGTCCTTGCGCCCCGGACTCGCTGGCATGACATGGATCATGGCGCCGATTGGCTTGTGCTATGGCGCTGATAGCTGCGTCAAAGGCCAGGCTCAGAGATCGAGCTGGGCTTGCAGCAGGGAGTCGTCGGCGATGCGGTAGAGACGGCCGAGCTTGTCCACTGGCTGCAGGGCTCCGATTCTCACCAGCGCAGAGATCTCGCGGCTCACCGTCTCCTGCTTCAGGTCCATCATGGCCCCCATGTCCTCGCGCGAGAACAGTGTGACGATTCCTGGGTCGCTGGTGTGGCGCATCTTCAGGACAAAGTGACACAGCCGCTGGCGCGCGGTGCCGAAGTTGATCGAGGCCAGCCAGTCGTCGGCCTCGCGCAGCGCTTGATGCCATTTGCTGAGCAGCCCCGCATGCATGCGGGGCGAGTTCTGGCTCAGCTCGTGCACCACCGCGGTGGGGATGCGGCACAGCGTGACGTCGGTCAGCGTGGCCGCCTCGCTGTCGTAGCGCCCCGTGGCCAGCGCTTCCAGGCCGACCACATCACCCGGGCGCAGCAAGCGCAGGATGCGCCGGCGCCCGTCGCTCGTGATGCGTGAAAGCTTGAGCATGCCCGAACGCAGCGTGAAAACGCCTCTTGCCTCATCGCCCTCGTTGAATAGAACTTGATGGGCCCGGTATGCCAGGTCGTCAATGGGCGCGTGGATCAGTGCAAAGTCGTCCTCGGTGAGCCTGGAGAACAGCGCGAGCTCGCGAACGGCGCAGGATCGACAGTCGGAGGTGCCGCGCCAGGCGGAATGGGTCTGGATCGGGATCATGTCGGGCTCGATGAGGCGGCTCGGGTCAGGAGGGTGTCGGATCGCCGAACGGTGGGGCGAAGGCAGTCAAGGCGATGGACGGATCTGGCGCAGCCGGCTCTCCAGTGCAGCAGCATTGATGATGCCGAAATGCGCATCGACCTGCCGGCCCTGTGCATCGTAGAAGAGGGTGGTCGGCAGGCCGCGGGAGCCAACGGCCGGACCCAGCGTGGACCTGCTGTCCAGCAGCACCTCGCGCAGGGACAGGCCCTGCTGACGCAAAAAGGCCTTTACGGCAGCCGGTGATTCGCCCTGGTTGATGAAAAGAAAACCCACGGCTGACTCGCGCTGTTGTGCAGCAGCCAGTACCGGCATTTCAACTCGGCATGGGCCGCACCAACTAGCCCAGAGATTGACGACGACCGGCCGCCCGCGCGCGGCCTCGGACAGGCTGAGGGATTGGGCGCTCTCAAGCTCGGCCAGCTGCACCGAGGGCATGGGTGCCGATCCGGACGGCGCGGTCGCCACCGAGGCGAGCAGCCAGAGGGCGATGCCGGCACCGCTGCTGACCAGCCATGGCCGGCGCAGCGGGGGCCGGCGCTGACTGCGCCACGCCAGCCAGCCCAGCCCGGCGATCAATCCAGCCGGCGCGAACCAGCCGCCATCACGCAGGTCGAATGCGGCCCACGGTGACGCCAGGTAGGCGTCCGCATTCAGGGCCAGGTAGGCCAATCGCGCCGCCAGCAAGCCGAGCAGCGCGGCGTGGATCACGGTGTTGCCTGCCACCTCGCCGAGGGATTCGCCGGCCGCCTTGCGCGCCAGCCGTCTGGCCAGCAGGGACGCGGCCCAGACGGCGCAAAGCAGGAGAGCGGGCGCCAGGGGCAGGGCGACGGGGCCGAGGGAAATCGACAGCATGGACTCAGCGAACTCCAGGGTCCGTGCGCACCGTCATTTCACTTCTTCAGCGCACAGGTGTTGAAACCGAAAATTGCGTAGGGCGGGCACCAGCCCAGCAGCCCCGTGATCAGCGGCACCACGCCGACATAGCCCCACAGCCCGATGGTGCTGGTGGCTGCGGCTGCGATGAGGGCCAGTCCGATGACGATGCGCAGTGTGCGGTCAATGCCGCCGACGTTCTTGGTCATGCTGATCTCCAGGAGTGATGAGTGGTTGATGTTCTGTGCTCCGCGCACTCGGTCAGAGGGCATTGAGCGGGATCTTCAGATAGGCCACGCCGTTGTCTTCCTTGGGCGGCAACTCGCCGGCGCGGATATTGACCTGGACCGAGGGCAGGATCAGCGTGGGCATGTCCAGGGTGGCGTCGCGCTGCGTGCGCATGGCCACGAACTCGTCCTCGCTGATGCCGTCGTGTACATGGATGTTCTTCGCGCGCTGTTCGGCCACCGTGGTCTCGAAGGCCACCGGTCGGTCGGCGGGCGGGTAGTCGTGGCACATGAACAGGCGCGTTTCGCCCGGCAGGCTCAGCAGCTTGCGGGTGGAGGCGTAGAGCGCGTGCGCATCGCCGCCAGGGAAGTCGCATCGCGCGGTGCCAACGTCAGGCATGAACAGCGTGTCGCCCACGAACACCGCGTCAGCGAAGCGGTAGGCCGCGCAGGCCGGCGTGTGGCCGGGCACGAACAACACCTCGCCCGCCAGCGCGCCCAGCGGGATGCGCTCGCCTTCCTGAAATAGGTGGTCGAACTGCGAGCCGTTCTGCTGGAAGCCGGGCTCCAGATTGAAGACTGCCTTGAAGACCTTTTGTACCTGGGTGATGTTCGCGCCGATGCCGATCTTGCCGCCCAGTTGGGCCCGCAGATACGGCGCGGCCGAGAGGTGGTCGGCGTGGGCATGGGTCTCCAGGATCCATTGAACCTTCAGGTCATTGGCGCGCACATAGTCGATCACCTTGTCGGCCGAAGCATGCTGCGTGCGGCCCGACTTCGGGTCGTAGTCCAGCACCGAATCGATGATCGCGCACTCGCTGCCCGCACCGGTGTGGACGACATAGGTCACCGTCCACGTCGCGGGATCGAACATGCCATGCACCTGAGCCTGGCGGGTGTCGGTCGGAGGGGATGTCATGAAGCACTCCTTCATATAAGTTAAATACAATATATTGACAAATAGATTGTTTGTCAATATATTCTTCTCATCGCCGAGGACGCGCCGCGCGGTCTCCATGAGCAAGAAGGAAGCAGCGATGAAAGAAAAGGCCTTGATGGACCTGGAAGAAATGCAGTCGGCTGCGGGCCGCGCCTGCCGCCTGATGAAGGTGCTGGCCAATCCGGACCGGCTATTGATCCTGTGCCAGCTCTCGCAGGGCGAGCGCCGCGTTGGCGAGCTCGAAGAGTTGCTGGGCATCGTGCAACCGACCTTGTCGCAGCAACTCACCGTGCTGCGCGACGAGGAGTTGGTGAGCACGCGCCGTGATGGGAAGAATATCCATTACGCGCTGAGCAGCCCCCAGGCACTGGCCGTGATGCAGGTGCTCTACGAACAGTTCTGCGCAAGGGACTAAGTCATGACGATCGATTGGGCCAATTTCACACCCTGGGCTTCGCTGTCCGGCGGCATCTTGCTGGGTGTCGCGTCGGCATTGTTCATCTTGGTCAACGGCCGAGTGCTGGGCATCAGCGGCATCCTGGGCGGCCTGCTGCCCCCGAAGTCGGGCGACGCCGGCTGGCGCGTGAGCTTCCTGCTGGGCATTCTGGCTGCACCGCTGCTGTGGGGCCTGCTGGCGCCCGCAGGATTTGCGCGGGCACCGCGCATTGACGCGGGCTTTGCCACCATCGTGGCCGCCGGGCTGCTGGTCGGCCTGGGCACGCGCTATGGCTCGGGCTGCACCAGCGGCCACGGGGTCTGCGGGCTCTCGCGCCTGTCGCCGCGTTCGCTGGTGGCCACGCTGGCCTTCATGGGCGCGGGCTTCGCGATGGTCTTTGTGGTTCGCCACGTGCTTTGAGGATCACAGTTATGCATCGCCTCATCGAATTTCTTGTGGGCCTGCTGTTCGGCCTGGGCCTGCTGTTGTCGGGCATGACCGATCCATCCAAGGTGCTCGGTTTCCTGGACGTCTTCGGCCACTGGGATCCTTCGCTCGCCTTTGTCATGGGGGGCGCTATCGCCGTGGGATTTTTCGCCTTCGCGCTGGCCCGTCAACGCACCACCAGCTTTCTGGGCGGCGCTATGCACCTGCCCAAGTCGAGTCAGATCGACAAGCGCTTGGTGATCGGCGGCCTGACCTTTGGTGCCGGCTGGGGACTGGCGGGCTTTTGCCCCGGACCCGGCATCGTCTCGATGGCTTCCGGCGAGCTGAAGGCCGCAGTCTTCGTGGCCGCCATGGTCGTCGGCATGGTGATCTTCGAGATCGCCGAGCGCAGCGGCTGGCGCCAGCGCGTCGGCGCCTGACGACCCCGGCACCCGATGCAAACCACCCGCAACTGGAGCCGGCTCTTGCCGTCCTTGCCGATCTTGCAGTGGGGGCGTGCGTACAAGCGTGAGACGCTGTTGGGCGACGGCGTGGCCGCGCTGATCGTGACCATCATGCTGATCCCTCAGAGCCTGGCTTACGCCATGCTCGCGGGCTTGCCGGCCGAGGTGGGCCTGTACGCCAGCGTGGCACCGCTCCTGCTCTATTCGGTGCTTGGCAGCAGCCGTGTGCTAGCCGTGGGTCCGGTGGCGGTGGTCTCGCTGATGACGGCGGCGGCCATCGGTCAGCATGCCGTGCCGGGCACTGCGCAGTACTGGGCGGTTGCCATCACGCTGGCCTTCCTCAGCGGGGTGCTGCTCTTGGCCATGGGGCTGCTGCGCCTGGGCTTTCTCGCCAACTTTCTTAGCCACCCGGTCATCTCCGGCTTCATCTCGGCCTCGGGCATGTTGATCGCGGCAAGCCAGCTCAAGACCTTGCTGGGAGTGCGGGCCGACGGGCAAAACGTGGTCGAGCTCGGTGTGTCGCTGCTGTCGCAACTCGGTCAAGTGCATGGGCTGACCCTGCTCATCGGTGCGGCGACGGTGGCCTTCCTGTTCTGGGTGCGCAGCGGCCTCAAGCCGCTGCTGCAGCGATTCGGGCTAAGGCCGCGCGCGGCCGATGTGCTGGCCAAGACCGGTCCGGTCGCGGCGATTGCCGTGACGACGCTGCTGACCTGGGCCCTGGACTGGCAGGCGCGAGGGGTCAAGATCGTCGGCGCCGTGCCCCAGGGACTGCCCCCGTTCACCCTGCCGCTGTGGGATCTCGGCCTGTGGCAGCAGTTGCTGCTGCCTGCCTTGCTGATCAGCGTGGTCGGCTTTGTCGAATCGGTCTCGGTAGGCCAGACCCTGGCGGCCAAACGGCGCCAGCGCATCGAACCCGACCAGGAACTGGTGGCGCTGGGGGCGAGCAACCTCTCGGCCGCCTTCAGCGGCGGCTTCCCGGTGACCGGAGGCTTTGCCCGCTCGGTGGTCAATTTCGACGCTGGCGCGCAGACCCCGGCGGCCGGCGTGTTCACCGCCGTGGGCATCCTGCTGGCCTCGCTATTTCTCACGCCTGCGCTGTTCTACCTGCCGCAGGCCACCTTGGCCGCCACCATCGTGGTGGCGGTGCTGTCGCTGGTGGACTTCAGCATCCTGCGCAAGACCTGGCACTACGCCAGGTCGGACTTTGTGGCCGTTCTGGCCACACTGGCGGCCACACTCGCGGTCGGTGTCGAGATGGGTCTGATAGTCGGCGTGGGATTGTCCCTGGCGCTCTACCTCTACCGGACCAGCCGCCCGCATATGGCGGAGGTGGGCCTGGTCGCCGGCACCGAGCACTTCCGCAATGTGCTGCGCCATACCGTGTTGGTAAGTCCACAGGTGCTCGGACTGAGGGTCGACGAGAGCCTGTACTTCGCCAACTCGCGCGCGCTCGAGGACCGCATCAACAGCGAAGTGGCCAAGCGCCCCGGGCTGGCGCATGTGGTGCTGCTGTGTTCGGCCATCAACGACATCGACGCCAGCGCTCTGGAGAGTCTCGAAGCGATCGATCAGCGCCTGCGGGACGCCGGTCTGCGCCTGCACCTCTCCGAGGTCAAGGGGCCGGTGATGGATCGGCTGAAAGCCACCGAATTCATACGTGAGCTCAGCGGGCGCGTGTTCCTGACTCACTACCAGGCCATCACAGAACTCGCACCCGAGCTCGCCTGAGCGCTCTCCCTCATGGACCCTGGTTGTGCGTGGCTTCTCGGCCTGCAGCCGGTTGAGCTCCTGCACCAACTGGTAGCGACGGCGCTCGGCGTGCTCGACGAAGCGGCGGTAGTTCTGCAGATCGGTGCCGGCCGCCGCCATGGGCAGGTAGCGCAGCGCGATCACCGGGCTCAGCCAGGCAAAGTTGTCGACCAGGCGCAGCTGTGCGGCCTGGCGCTCGAAGCATCGCCCCGCCGTGATGCGCAGTCTGATGTCTGGACGGGATAGTCCATCGCGCGCATTCGGAGCGAGCAATGAGCGAGAGGTCGCAAGATCAAGCATGGGAGCAACGATCTCGATGCTCTCAGCAACCACCTGGCACCTTCACGCCCCGGTCGATGGCCTATGGCATGCGGCTTATGGTGTCGCGTTCAGTGAGCTTTGCATACAGCAGACCGGCGATCAAGGCGCCGGTAGCCATGGCCAGCAGGCCGGGCAGGTGTCGTGTGGCATCGATGAAAACGGGCATGGGTGCGACCGCGTCGACGGCGCGCACAGCAGCCACCATGCCTAGCCCAGCCGCAATCGCCAGCAGCGGGCTGCGCCAGGTCGGGCAGCGACGTGCCAGCAGAGCTGCCACGGGGAGGGCGGGCAACCATCCAGCGGCCAGGATGCCGGCATAGACGGGAGCGAAGCCGATCAGGTCTTGCCAGGTCGCGCGAGCTCGCTCGGTGGCGGGGATGTCCACGCCCAGGACCACCAGCGCCTGCAGGTTCCATTGCGTCTGCACCACAGAGCCCCAGACTGCAGCCAACAACCAAGCCAGTAGCAGTGGCGCAAGATGCCGCGCCCATTGAACAGACGCGTAGGCGCTCATGGTGATCGATCTCATAATCTTCATTATGAAATACGTGCTTGCCTTTCTTGTGTGGATGTTGGCGTCGGTCCCGTCGGTCCAGGCGGCTGGCTACCGGATCGAGACCGTGGTCGCCGGGCTCGTGCACCCCTGGTCTCTGACATTCCTGCCCGGTGGCGGCATGCTGGTGACCGAGCGCCCAGGCCGACTGCGCGTGGTTGAGTCCGGGCCTGATGGCCGACTGCAGTTGCGCGCCGAGCCCGTTGCGGGTGTGCCGCCGGTGCTGGCGCGAGGGCAGGCCGGCCTGTTTGATGTGGTGTTGGATCCGGATTTCGTGAACAACCGTCACTTGCTGCTGTCCTTCGCACACGGCACGCCCGAGGCGAACCATCTGCGGGTGGTACGCGCCCGGTTCGATGGTCGCCAACTGCAAGACGTGCAAGCGATATTCACCTCCCAGCCGGCCAAGGCCGACACCCAGCATTTCGGTGCCCGCATTGCATGGCTGTCCGATGGAACCGTGCTGTTTGGCATGGGCGACGGCAATCTGGAGCGCACCGATGCGCAGCGACTGCACACCCATCTGGGCAAGCTGCTGCGCATCAGACCCGACGGTAGCGTTCCGGAAGACAACCCTTTCGTGAAGCGCACGGATGCCAGGCCGGAGATCTACTCCATCGGACACCGCAACCCGCAGGGCGTGGTGGTGGTGGACGGCGTGCCGTTTGCCCATGAGCATGGTGCGCGAGGCGGCGACGAGCTCAACCGCATTCAGCCCGGCGCCAACTACGGCTGGCCCATTACCACGGGCGGCGTCGACTACACCTACGCGCGCATCACGCCTTACCGGCGCCTGTCCGGCATTGAGCCGCCTCTGGTGGAATGGACGCCATCGATCGCACCGGCCGGGCTGGCCTGGTACGACGGGGCCATGTTCCCGGCATGGCGCGGAAGTCTCTTGGTCGCGGCACTGGTCGAGCGTAGCGTGCGCCGAGTGCCCATGGCCAAGGGCGTGGCGGGACAGCAGGAAGTGCTGTTCAAGGAGCTCGGCGAACGCATCCGCGATGTGCGCGCCGGGCCTGACGGTGCGATCTACCTGCTGACGGACAGCCCCGACGGTCGTGTGCTGCGGGTGGTGCCCGCAACTCCTTGAACGGCTACTGAATTTCTGCAGGTGCCATCGGCGTGGTCTGCTGCGGTCCTGGCCATCAGAGCTTGTAGTCGAGCGTCAGGCCGAAGTTGTGCGGCGCGCCGTAGATCGCGCCGTAGGCAATCGTGCGCAGGTACTTCTTGTCGGTCAGATTCCTGACGTTCAATCGCAGCGTCGCTCGGTCGCTCAGCTCGTAGGCCGCAAAGGCGTCAGCGAGCAGGTATGCATCCTGACGCGAGCCGCCAATCTTGAAGACGTCCGATTGCCATCGTGCCGCTACGCCCACACGCAGCGACGGCAGTGCGGACAGGCGCGTGTCGGCACGGATGTTGAACGTCTTGCGCGGGATCCATTCGCTGGTGTCACCGCCGGTCGGGCCGGTCAGCTTGAGGTGGGTGTAGCCCGCCGTCAGCTGCGTGTCCTTGGAGATATGGCCTGTGATCTCAGTTTCAAAGCCGCGTGACTTGACGTCCCTCGGCTCATACCAGGACTGCTGGGCCACCGGGTCGAAGCCGGCCTCGACGGCAATTCCGTTTTGCTTCGCCTGGAAGACGGCAATGGTGGTCAACAGTTTGCGGTCCAACCACTCGGCCTTGACGCCGACTTCGGCATTGATGCCCTTCATCGGTGCAACGAAACCACCGGTTTTGAGTCGCTGGTCCTGGACTTGAAAGATGTCCGAGTACGAGGCGTAGACCAGCGCCGCTGGCGTGATGTCGTAGGTCAGACCGAGGTAGGGGCTGGCCTTGTCGGTCTTCTCATTGTCAAGATTGACGCCACCGCCGTAGATTGAGGTCCCGTTGCGTTTGAGGCTGATGGCGTTGACGCCCAGGATGCCCTTGAGGCTGTCGGTCAGCGAAAGACGGGTGGCAGCGTAAATGCGCGTCAACTTCTGCTCGCCGTCCGCCCCCGGCGTCGTGCCGCCCCAGGTCGGCTCCGGATAGACGTTGCCCGGGTAGGGGAAGGCCGGTAACGCCGGGCCGGGTGCGCTGGTGATGCTGTAGGCGTCGGTCTTGGCGTCCAGCTTGGTGAAGCTCAGGCCTGCGGTGAGCTCGTGCTTGCGCCCGAAGGCACGGAAGCGGCCGGCGACGTTGGCGTCGAAGATATCGCTGGTCGACACGCTGTCGCTGCGGTAGGGCCAACCCACCAGGCCGGTGTTGTCGGGGTTCAGCGAGCCGGTCAGCGAGTAGGCGTAGAACAGCTTGGTGTTTTCCTTACCGTGGCGGTGGTTGTAGGTGAGCTTGCCCTCCCAGTCAGCTGAAAGCGTGTGGGTGTACTCAACGAAGGCGTTGTAGGAGCGGGTATTCCACCTCGTCCAGTCTTGTGCGGGCGAGGCCGATTGGTCGAATTCGGCCTGGCTGCCGTCGGTGCGGACCAGGGTCAGCGAACCCCACATCGGCGAGCGCTGTTTGGCATCCGCGAAGCCGAAGCCGAAGGTCAGCACGCCGCGGTCCCCGATCTGACCGTCGACAACGCCATAGACGGTGCTGCGCTTGTCATGCAGCGCGCGCAGGTGGGAACCCTTGTCCTCTTGCGCGACGACCAGCCTACCAGCCCAGGAGCCGTCGTCGCTGAAGACCTTGTTGTAGTCGAGCGCAACGCGCTTGAAGTCGTACGAGCCGACGCTCACGACCACTTCTGCGGTGTCTTTGTTGGTCGGACGCTTGCGCACATAGTTGATCGTGCCCGAGGCGTTGCCCAGGCCGGTCAGCAGACCGTTCGCGCCGCGGATCAACTCGATACGCTCGAACAAGTAGGTGTCCTGCTGGCCAACGACTGAGCCCCAGTCATTGGTCATGCCCAGGCCATCGACCTGGGTCAGCATGACCTGGAAGCCACGTGCGTTGATTTCGGCACGGTTGGTCTCGTACTGCTCGACGTTGACGCCGGTACCGTAGCGCAAGGCATCGAGCGTGCCGGTGATGCCGAGGTCGGCCAGCTCTTCCTTGCCGATCGTGCTGATCGACTGGGGCGTGTCCTTGAGCGCCAGTTGCAGATTGGTTGCGCCTTTGGAGACACGGCTCTCGCGCTTGCCGGTCACCTCGATCTTCGCAAGCGTGTTCTGAGCGTGGACGATGTCGCCCATGGCGAGGGAGGCTGCGACAGCGCAAGCGGTCAGCAGGAATTGATGCTTCATTCTTGTAATCCGTGTTGGACAGTCTGGAGTTCTGAGCGTTCTTCGCGAGGCCGAACAGTGCCTGGCCTGTGCTCTGGGGCCGGGCACCGGTGGGCGGCTCGCATATGCGCAGGGGTAGGGGAGTACGCAAATGCGACTTTATCTCAATTGATAGTGAGTCGCATTAACGTGCGTGCGGCCTGGATGCGATCGTGGGGCGAAGGCGACGTTTTGCGCTTCGCGACGAACGGGCCGGGGCCGGGTGGATGCATGTCGACCGCCGTTTGCCTCGACCCTCCCTGCGGCTCGGCGCCTGTATTGCTGAGCCGTGGCTTGGTCCGCCCGCGCCTCTTGAGTGACTGGCTCCATTGTGCGAGTCAGGATGCCCAGGGGTTGAGCGCTGTGGACGGGCGGCCCCGACGTATCTCATCCGGGGCGCTGAACTACAGGTCCTCTGCCGATCCCGATTGCCAAAGATCAATTGAATTTAACAAGACGTATTCTCATTTAGAATTCTGGGGGCTGAATGACAGCGACGACTGCGTCACGAACGCTTTAAGGACTGGAAATGACATCTCCGACGCTGCGCCTTTGGGCTTGGCCTCTGGCTCTGGGCCTGCTGACCGTCAGTGGTCTGCTGAGTGCTCTGGTCTCCGAGCATTGGGGCGATGCTTGGTCCTGGTTCGCACTGGGGCTGCCTGTGGCTGTCATGTGCTGGTGGAGTTTGCGCAGGTCCTGAAGTCTGTGCCCGCTGAACCCAACAAGACAATTTCCGAAGGACGTCGTGATGAATATGTTGAAGTCGGTGGCCGCTGCCACCGGTCTGTTGTGCCTGCTGTCGGCCGCTCATGGGCAGGGGTACATCGCGGCTATTGCCGAGGAGGCTGCCGCCGGCGAAGGACTGATCCTCGGTGGACGTGTCGTCCAAACCGGCAGACTCCATGTGGGCAGCGCCAACACGCTGAGCGTGCCGGGCTTGCACCTGAGCACAAACGCCGACATCTGAGGAGACTTCGACGATGCTGAGCGCCCGCGCCCTCAAGACCTGGTCCTGGCTGCACAAATGGAGCAGCCTGATCTGCACCGTCTTCATGCTGCTGCTGTGCCTGACCGGGCTGCCACTGATCTTTCATCATGAGATTGGCCACCTGCTGGGCACCGAGATCGAGGCGCCCGAGATGGCTGTCGACAAGCTGCCCAACCCACCGCGCGTCAGCCTCGACCAGGTGCTGGCCACGGCACGTGCCGTCCACCCGGACCGTATCGTGCAGTTCGCGTCGCCCGACGAGCATGACGACCGCATCTGGTTCGTCACGATGACACCGACACCGGCGCCTACCGATGACTTCAAGTCGGTGGTGGTCGATGCGCGCAACGGCGAGGTGCTGGGTCAGCCGAAGTTCGACGAGGGCTTCATGCACTGGATGTTCCGTTTGCATGTCGATCTGTTTGCCGGTCTGCCGGGCAAGTTGTTCCTGGGCCTGATGGGACTGCTGTTGCTCGTGGCCATCGTCACCGGGGTGGTGCTGTATGCGCCCTTCATGCGCAAGCTGGCCTTTGGTGAGGTGCGGCGCGGGAAGTCGGCACGGATCAAGTGGCTGGACCTTCACAATCTGCTGGGCATCGTGACCCTGGTGTGGTTCTTCGTCGTTGGCGCAACGGGCATGATCAACACCTGGGCTGATCTGCTGATCAAGTACTGGCAGTACGATCAGCTCAGTGTCTTGCTGGCGCCCTACAAGGACCAGCCCACCGTGGCCGAGGCCGAGCGAGGCTCGGTTCAGGCCTCGCTGGACGCGGCCAAGGCGCTGGCACCCAACACCAAGCTGTCCTTTGTCGCCTTTCCGGGGACGGCGTTCTCGAGCCCGCACCACAACACCTTCTTCCTGCGCGGCAACGAGCCCCTGACCTCGCGCTTGCTGCAGCCCGTGTTGGTTGACGCGAAGACGACAGCGGTCACTGCCTCGCCCCGCCTGCCCTGGTATTTGACCGCGCTGCTGGTCTCGCAGCCCTTGCACTTCGGTGACTACGCTGGCTTGCCCATGCAGATCATCTGGGCGCTGCTCGACATCGCCACCATCGTTGTGCTGGGCAGCGGTCTGTATCTGTGGTTCAAGAAGCGCCAGCCGCGTTCGCTGAGCGACGAGGCAGGCTTGGCCCTGCCTGCTAAGCCCTGAGGCTGCCTCGGCCCATGGTTGCCTTGCAAGGGCTGGCGGTTCAGGACCATGCTGGGGAGACTGAACTGGGTCGGAAGTAAGAAGGGGGTTTCAATCGGGGTGAGACCCAAGCCAGCCAGTTCGCAGCCCTAGTCATGCCGCTGACACGATTTGGTTCCGCCCTGCCTGCTTGGCCCGATACAGCCTGCGGTCCACCAACTCGATGAAGTGGTCTGAGTCTTGGCCGGCTGCCGGGATCATGGTGCCCACGCCCATGCTGACCGTAATCAACTGGCCAAGTGGCGAGTTTGCGTGCGGGATCTGGGCCTTGAAAATGGCCTGTCGGCAGCGCTCGGCAACGGCGGCGGCGGCCGCTTCGTCGCTGGCAGGTAGCACCATGGCGAACTCCTCGCCACCGAAGCGGGCAAGCAGATCACGTGGGCGGTTCGCAGCGCAGGCCAGTGCCTGCGCGATGCGCCGCAGGCAGTCATCACCGTCCAGGTGGCCGTGATGGTCGTTGTATCGCTTGAAGAAGTCGACATCGAACATGATCAGCGAGAGCGGCTGGGTGTTGCGCCGAGCCTCTTCCCACTCTTTGGCGAACACGGCATCGAACTTGCGCCGATTCGCCACGCCGGTCAGGCTGTCGAGGAACGAGAGATTCTCGAGTTCCTTCTGCAGGCTCAGCAACTTTTCCTCGGTTTTCTTGCGCTCGGTGATGTCGAACATGAAACCAATTAGCGATTCCACAGCCCCGTGCTCGTCGCGCACCACGTGTACGACGTCGCGGATCCACACGTACTCTCCGCAGGCGGTCAGCGCCCGGTAGTCTGCCTCATGGTCCACGCCTGCCTGCGACTGCGAGACGCAGAAGTTGACGACGCGCTCACGGTCGTCCGGATGCATGCGCGAGGCCCAATCATCAACGCTGACCCAAGTCGAGGGCGCCCAGCCGAGCAGGGCTTGGATCTGCGGGCCGATATAGCTGAAGGACAAGGTTGCCCAGTCGATCTTCCATGGGATGGCACGGGTGGATTCAAGCAGGGTTCGGTAGACGGCGCCGTTGGATTCGCTGGGATGCATGGGTGAGAGTCTGGGTTCGACGCGCAAGCATAGCGGCGGGACGCTGCAGGCAGACGTGAGTTTTCCGCAGAGTCGACTGATCGTGCCTCGAAGCGCCGCACTCGATCCTGGCTGGCCAGTGGCTGCTCTGGGCACTCGTGGCGACTGAGCAGTCGCGGCCACTTGCGCGCACTCCCGATGGTCCGCCATGGGGCCGAAATGGGGTGACCGGCGGCTGGCGGAGGTATTCCGGCCCCGAGGACGTTGTGACTGAAACAAGCCTCCATCCTGCGCTGCGCGACCGAGTGGTCGCGGATGCGGTCGCGTTGTCACGCCAGGGCCAGACAGCGACCGCGTGCTGCTGGCACTGATGCGGGAATGCACTGGACGCATTCGCGAATACACAGGCGGCGATATGACTCGGTTCGAGACATCGCGGTTGGTCCAAGACGCGGTGATACGCAATCTGCAGAGGATCACGGAGTCAAGCCAGCGCCTGTCCGGCGAGATCAAGGGGACGCAGGCGCAGGTTCCGTGGCGTGAACTGGCCGGCTTTCGCAACGTGATCGTCCAAAATGTAGCGCAGTGATTTCCCATAGGGAAAACGTTGCTGATCTTGCTGCCCTCGTGTTTGACGCATCTCCGTTTCGCGGCGGGCTGCTCGTTCGCGTTTGTATGCGAGTTGTGTTTTAGAACATGCTTGTTCCGGTTCCATTCTTCGTGGCGGTCGGGGCGGTGAACCGCTGCAAACAGCACTTTGCTGTCGTGCATTGCAGGCCTAAGATCATCGGCGCAACATCGAAAAACTCGGGTTCAGGGAGACTTCATGGCTGCACTCGCCGACTGGAGAGCCGTTTTGTCGCGTGTCAGGGGTACCTTGCGATGGCGTGGTTGCAATGGGGACGATGCAGACGATCTGATCCAGGATGCCTGCGTGAAGCTGGCCTGCTATGAGCGTACCCATGAGCAGCTGCAAGCTGACGCTTTCTTGCTGCGGGCGCTCCGCAACTCGGCGATCGATGCGCACCGGGTGATGCGTGATTGTGGCCAGACCCTGCTGCTGGAGGATGTGCAGGCGCAGATACCCGAGCCCGGGCTGGGCGCGTCGCTCTCGGAAGACACGGTGCTCGATGGGGAGCGCACCCCACGCATGATCGCGCTCCTGGCGAGCCTGCCCGCGCTCATGCACAAGCCTTTTTGTGGAGTATCTATTCGAGGGATTGAGCTACCCCGAGATCGCATCGACCCGTGGGCTCAGGGTTCGCGCGGTGCGGTGGCATGTTACTGAGTAAGGGCATGGTCGTGCTAACGCATCGGATGCAAGGGGGCTGAGCATGGTGGGGAGTAGCAAGCCGGACAAGGCGGACAAGGCGGATAAGGCGCACAGGCCGGCCAGGCCCGAGTCGGACGGGCGCGCGCCGCCTGTGGTGACTCGCAAAGTGGCCGCCGAGGCAGCGACCTGGATCGCCCGCTTGCATGGCCCAAACCGGTCGCCCGCGATGGAGCGTGCGTTTCGGGAATGGGTGTCGCAGTCCGAGGCCCATGGCTACGCGTTTGAGCGCTGTACCGATGTCTGGACCGATGTGCAGTCCTTGACGCCCGCGCAGATCTCTTCGGGAATGGCCAGACGCGATATGAATGCGGCCATCGCGCGCGCGCGCTTCTGGCGACGATTTCGCTGGCCGGTTTTGGCGCTGCTGATTGTGTTGATCATGGCCTCGGCATACGGCGTGCATTGGTGGCTGGCCGTGGACGTGTCCAGCGCCGGCGTGGGAGGGGCGCAGTAGGCCTTGCTCGCCGATGGCACGCGCATGCCCCTAAATACGGAGACGAGGGCGCGCCTGGCGCTCGACGAGGCTCGCAGGTCAGCGACGCTCGACATTGGCGAGGTGATAGTCGAGGTCGCCAAGGATCGGCTGAGGCCCTTTGTCGTCCACGCGGGTGGCAGCGATGTGGTGGCCGCGCGCGGCGAGTCTCGCGATGCCGCGCTCTGCGTCGTCCCGGTCGAAGGGGCGGTTAGCGTCCAGCCTGACTTGTCGAAGTCGACCCAGGCGAGAGCACCTGCAGCCTGCCCGTCGATGCATTGCGTGATCTCCTTCAGCGCTTCAAGAGCGTGAAGACCTGGCGTTTGTGCCTGCAGCTTGGCGGTGAGGCATCGCCGCGCCCGGTGGCCAAACTCGACCCGGCCACGCTTTCGACGGGTAGCGGCCGGCCCTGAGTGTCCTGTTCGGCCGATGGACTGTGGGGGCTCAAGGCATGAATCAGACCCGTCTCGACGCTGCGCGCCTGCTTGCACAGGCACCAGAGGGGCTTGGCGGAGTCTGTGCGCGGCTTGCTAGTTCGGGGCTGTCCTGCGAATGTGCATCTCTGTGCTGGATGTCGGCGCAGAACACATCATGACGAAGATGCAAACGGCTTTCCCTGAGGCGGGCGCTCTTGTCTTGGGTGGCAAGCCCTCAAGGCAGCCGCTGGCGTCCCGTGCCCTGGCACTGAGGGGCAGAGCAATAGCCATACAGGGCCAGCGCATGGTCCTGCAGCTCGAAGCCGTGGCGCAGCGCGATCTCGCGCTGGCGCTGTTCGATCTCCTCGTCGACGAATTCCTCGACCCGGCCGCAGTTCAAACAGACCAGATGGTCGTGGTGAGCGCCCTCGTCGAGCTCGAACACCGCCTTGCCCGGCTCGAAATGATGGCGCGACAGCAGGCCGGCCTGGGCGAACTGCATCAGCACGCGGTAGACGGTGGCCAGGCCGATGTCGGCACCTTCGGCCAGCAAGGACTTGTAGACGTCCTCGGCGCTCAGATGGCGCTGGGCGGTACGCTGGAAAATGCGCAGGATCTTGATGCGCGGCACGGTTGCCTTCAGGCCCATCGATTGGATGTCGGCGATATGGTTGGAAGCGCTCATGCAGGTGGTGGGCTCAATGCAGGGTGCGGGCGTTGTAGGGGCTGACATGCAGCTCGGCGTAGCAGTCCGGGCAAAGGCAGCGTCGCAGCTCGGCATGGGCGCCGTGCTGGGCCTCGAAGCGCAGCAGCGCGGCCTGGGTCTCGCGCAGGTGTCGCGTCGCCGCGTCACGCAGCGAGACGTGCAGGCCGCTGTTGCGGCTGGCCCGCAGCAGACTGGCGTGAACGCTGGCCAGCAGCTCGGCGGCCTCGTCCAGCGCGCCGGCGCGGGCCTGGGCCTCGGCCAGGTTCAAAGTGCTGACAACCACGGCGGCCACCGCGTCCTCGCCGTCCGGCCAATCGTTGAAGCAGGCCAGCGCCAGGCTGCGCGCCTGCTCGTAGGCCAGGATGGCGCGCAGATGCTCGCCGCGCTCGAACAGCTCGTTGCCCTGCAATGTCAGCTGGGTCCAGGTGTTGGGAGTGGGTGGGTTCATTGTTGAGGCTTGTTTGACTTATCCCAGGGCGGTGTCGAGCACCATCATCAGCACGAAGCCGATCAGCAGGCCGGTCGTGGCATGGCGCTCATGGCCCTGGCGGTGCGACTCGGGGATGACGTTGTGGCTGACGACGAAGAGCATCGAGCCGGCTGCGAAGGCCAGGCCCCAAGGCAGCAGTGCCGTACTGAGGCTCAGCAGCGCGGCGCCGGCCACGGCGGCCAGCGGCTCGACCAGCCCAGAGGCTGCACCGATGCCGGCTGCCAGCCAGCGGCCGGCACCCAGGCTTTGCAGCGCCAGGGCCACCACCAGACCCTCGGGCACGTCCTGGATCGCGATGCCGGTGGCCAGCGCGGTGGCGCGTGCCGCGTCGCTGCCGGCCGCCGCGACGCCGATGGCCAGGCCCTCGGGGATGTTGTGCAACACGATGGCGATGACGAACAGCCACAGGCCGCGCTCGCGGCGCGGGTCGCTCCGACCGGCTGTGCCGGCGTCGCCCAAGAAGTGCTGGTGCGGCAGCAGGCGCTCGACGCCCATGATCAGTGCTGCGCCAGCCAACAGGGCCGCGCCGATGCCGGCCGCGCTGGCCCAGCTACCGTGGCCCAGGCGGGCGGCGGCGGCCAGGGCCGGCACCAGCAGGGAGAAGCAGCAGGCTGCCAGCATCACGCCGGCGCCGAAGCCCAGCAGTGCATCATGGCTGCGCCGGCCGGGGGCGCGGGCGCACAGCATCGGCAGCACGCCTAGCGCGGTGGCCAGCGCCGCCATGCCGCCGGCACGAAGTGCAATCTGCATCGCCGGGGTCGGCGCCAGGTCCAGCCAGAGCTGCAACACGCCCAGCGTCAGGCCGGCGCCGACGATCAGCAGGCCCAGCAGCTGTTTGCCGCGCCAGCGCGATTGGGCGGCTGCGATACCGGGCAAGTGGGGGGCGGGGGGAACCAGCATTGGCCATCCATGTCCTGCCGTGACGGGCACGGCGCTGCGCAGGGCTGGCTGGAGGGCTGGCGATGGTGCTTATTTAAACAGTAATTATTCTCATTTGCAACAAAGCTGGAATTGCGCTGCCAAATCTGAAAGTTTGTGCGCAATGCAACAGCATGTGCCGGGAAGCGGCTGAGGCTTCAAGCAGAATCAATCGCCTATGTTGCATCTGTTGAATCTGTTGGCGGCCATCGCGCTGCTGGTTTGGGGCACCTACATCGTGCGCACCGGTGTCCTGCGCATCTTCGGGGCCAATTTGCGCGAGGTGCTGGCGCGCAGCGTCAGCAACCGCTTCTTTGCGATGAGTGCCGGTCTGGGCGTGACAACGCTGGTGCAGTCGAGCACGGCCACATGTCTGATCGTCGCCTCCTTCGTCGGCCAGGGCTTGGTGTCTACCGCCTCGGCACTGGCCGTGATGCTGGGCGCCGACATGGGCACGGCGCTGATGGCCGTGGTGTTCTCATTCGACCTGTCTTGGCTGTCGCCCGCGCTGATCTTCACCGGCGTGGTGCTGTTCATCTCGCAAGAGAAGACCACGGTTGGGCGCATCGGCCGGGTGGCCATCGGCTTGGGCATCATCACGCTGGCGCTGAAGCTGATCGTGGCGAGCACCGGTCCGCTGACTCAGAGCCCGGCAGTGCGCGCGCTGCTTGTTGCGTTGCCCAACGAGATCATGCTCGAGATCCTGGTCGGCGCCTTGCTGACCGTGATGTCCTATTCCAGCCTTGCCGTCGTGCTGCTGACCGCGACGCTGGCTGAGTCCGGCATGGTGCCGGCGACGTTGGCGATGGGCCTGGTGATGGGGGCCAATGTCGGCAGCGGCGTGCTGGCCGTACTGTCCACCGCCAAGGCCAATGTCTCGACGCGCCGCCTGCCGCTGGGCAATCTGATCTTCAAGCTGGCGACCTGTGCGGTGGTCGTGCCCTTGCTGCCGATGATCCACGTCGAGCTGCAACAATGGCTGCCGACGGTGCACCAGCAGGTGATCGCGCTGCACCTGGGCTTCAACATTCTGATGGCGCTACTCTTCATCGCCTTCGTGACGCCGATGGCGAAGCTGCTCGAACGCTTCATGGTGACGCCGCCGCCGGCCGCGTCGAGCCGGCCACGCCATCTGGACCCCATGGCCCTGGCCACGCCGGCGCTGGCGATCAGCTGCGCGGCCCGCGAGGCACTGCACCAGGCCGATGTGGTCGAAACCATGCTGCGCGGCATCCTGCCAGTGATTAAGAACGACGACACCCAGCTGTCCGGCGAGCTGCGCCGGCTCGATGATACGGTCGACGAGCTCTACTCGGCCATTAAGTTCTACCTGACCCAGATATCGCGCGAGGCGCTGTCCGAGCGCGAGGCGCGGCGCTGGACCGACATCGTCTCGTTCACGATCAATATGGAGCAGATCGGCGACACGATAGAGCGCATCCTCGAGGACATCGAGGACAAGAAGATCAGGAAGGGCCGTAACTTCTCCGAGGCCGGCATGGCCGAGATCGCCCATATGCACGAGCGCCTGCTGGCCAATCTTCGCCTGGGCATGAGCGTCTTCCTTGACGGTCATGTGCGCGACGCGCAGAAGCTGTTGGAGGAGAAGGCGCGTTTTCGCGATCTCGAGCTCGAGTACGCGGCCACCCATATCGCGCGCCTGCAGGACAACACCATGCAGAGCATAGGCACCAGCTCGCTGCATCTGGACCTGATCACCGATTTGAAGCGCATCAACAGCCATATCTGCTCGATCGCCTACCCCATCCTCGACTCGGCCGGTGTGCTGGCGCAGACGCGCTTGCGCGAGCCCAGTGGTCAGGTGCGGCTTGATGTTTGAGCAGGTTCCGCCTGATTGGCTGCGCTTTCGGCTGGGCGAACAGTTGCTGGGCTGGCTCAGCCCCGAGCGGGCAGCGCGAGCGCTGCCGCTGCTGCCAGGTGCCCGGCTGATCGACCAGGCGCTGTGCTGGAGAGGTGCTGCGGACCTGTCCGCCGCAATGCAGGCCGCCGCCGAAGCCTTGCGGGCCCAGGGCGCGATCCAAGGCTGGCGCGGCGAGGCCTTTGCCTGCGAGACGCCGCTGGCCGACCCCTGCAGCGCGCGCGGCATTGAGCTGTTCCGCATGGAGCGTGCGGCCTTCCGCTACTTCGGCCTGATGAGCCGGGCCGTGCACATCAACGGCTGGCGGCCCGACGGCCGTATGCTGTGCGGCCGGCGCGCACTCAACAAGCCAACCGACCCGGGCCTGCTGGACAACCTGGCCGCAGGCGGCCTGGCTGCCGGCGAGGAGCCGCTGGCCTGCGCGCGACGGGAGCTGTGGGAGGAGGCCGGTGTCGATGCGGCGTTGTCCGCCGCTCTGCGGCCCGGCGGCGCCTTGCGCACGGTGCGGCTGACCGCCCAGGGTCTGCACGACGAGGTCCTGCATGTCTTTAACCTGCGCATGCCGGCCGAGTTCCGGCCGGTCAACCAGGACGGCGAGGTGGCCGAGTTCCTGGACCTAGAACCCGGTTCGCTCAGCGGCTTCACGCCCGATGCGGCGGCCGTCATCGCCTACGCTATTGAACGCGGCGATCACAAGGAATAGCAAGATGGACAAGGTCGATGCGGTGGTGGTCGGGGCCGGTGTCGTTGGCTTGGCCGTGGGTCGTGCGCTGGCCATGAGTGGACTCGAAACCCTGGTGCTGGAGCGCGAGACGGCGATCGGCACAGGGGTCAGCTCCAGAAATAGCGAGGTCATCCACGCCGGGCTCTACTATGCCGAGGGCTCGCTGAAGGCCAGGCTCTGCGTGGCCGGCAAGCAGCAGCTCTATGCATTGTGCGACAGCCATGGCATTGCTCACCGCCGCTGCGGGAAGCTGGTCGTGGCCACCGGGCCCGAGCAGGTGGCAGGGCTGCGGGCATTGGCCGCTAAGGGTGCGCGCAACGGCGTTGACGATCTGCGCTGGTTAGCGCGCGAGGAGGCCCAGGCCCTGGAGCCGGCGCTGCACTGTGAGGCGGCCCTGCTATCGCCGTCGACCGGCATCATCGACAGCCATGGCCTGATGCTGGCGCTGCAGGGCGATCTGGAGCGCGCCGGCGGCGCGGTCGGCCTGGCCTCGGCGGTGCAGTCGCTGCGAATCACACCCCAGGGTCAGGTCTTGACGGTTGGCACCGACGATGGCGCCGCGATGGAGCTGCTGTCGCCCATCGTCGTCAACGCAGCGGGCCTGTCGGCACCCTGGCTTGCCGCGCAGACCGCGGGTCTGAATACCGCCGATGTGCCGACCGCGCATTTCAGCAAAGGCAACTATTTCTCGCTGCAGGGCAAGGCCCCGTTTTCCCGCCTGGTCTACCCGCTGCCGCAGGACGCTTGGCTGGGTGTGCACCTGAGCCTGGACCTGGGTGGCCAGGCTCGCTTCGGACCGGATGCCCAGTGGCTGCACGACGTCAGCGATCCAAGCCAGATCGACTACCAGGTCGACCCAGTCCGGGCCGAGGCCTTCTATGCCGATGTGCGGCGCTACTGGCCTGGACTGCCGGACGGCGCGCTGGCCCCGGCCTATAGCGGCGTGCGGCCCAAGATCCATGGCCCGGGCGAGCCGGCGCCGGACTTCCGCATCGACGGCCCAGAGCGCCACGGCGTGCCCGGCCTTGTCAATCTGCTTGGCATCGAGTCTCCCGGCCTGACCAGCTGCCTGGCCATTGCCGAGGAGGTGCTGCAGCGGCTCGGGCTGGTGCGGCATTAGACTGCTGGCGTGCTTTCGGGAAGCGTCATGTCAGACCTTGTCGCTGACCTCAAGATTCGCGGGCGGCCGAATGCAGAGATCGTAGTCAATCCTTAATTGGTATGAAATTTTCGGCGAACTGAAATACCGAAAAGAAGCCAGTTGTGCGCATTTCGCCAAAATGGCGAGGCCGACATCAGACCTCGGCGATCTGCCACTGGCCGTCGCGAAGAAGCTCGTGCGGACGAAAGCGGGCCTTGTAAGCCATCTTCTGGCTCTCGGCGATCCAGTAGCCGAGGTAGAGATGAGCCAGGCCCAGCTCACGGGCCTGCGCGATCTGCCACAGCACGTTGTAACTGCCGTAGCTGGCGGCCTCATCCGGCTCGTAGAAGGTGTAGACGGCCGACAGCCCATCGCTGAGCACATCGAGGATGGACACCATCTTCAGCGCCCCTTCCTCCTCGCCTGGTGCGGCCGGCGCACGGAACTCGACCAGGCGCGAGTTGATGCGGCTTTGCAGCAGGAACTGGGTGTACTGGTCGATGCTGTCGTGGTCCATGCCGCCACCCGAATGGCGGCCGGCCTGGTAGCGCAGATAGAGCTGGTAGTGCTCTTCGCTGAAGCCCAGGCGCATCACTTGCACGCTCAGATCGCCATGCTGCTTCCAGGCGCGCCGCTGGCTGCGCGAGGGCTGGAAGGCCGACACCGGGATTCGCATCGGCACGCAGGACTTGCAGCCGTCGCAATAGGGCCGGTAGGTGAACAGACCGCTGCGCCGGAAGCCCGCCTCAACCAGACCGGAGTAGGCGTCGGCGTGGATCAGATGACTGGGTGTGGCCACCTGGGAACGCGCCTGGCGGTCCGGCAGATAGCTGCAGGGGTAGGGCGCTGTGGCGTAGAACTGCAGCTGCGACAGCGGTAGCTCTTTGGGATGGGTCACGTGGCGGGCTTGAGGGTGGTCGAGACTGGGGCCGATTCTGCCTGCAGCCAGTCCCATAGCGCAGGCCGGAAGGCCCAAGATTGTGGGGAGGACTGCCCAACAAACTGCCGCAGATGGGCTTCGAACGCCGGCCGGGCCACCTCGGCCGCCCCCATCGAGGCCAAGTGCCGGGTGTTCTGCTGGCAGTCGATCCAGGGGATGCCGTGCTCACGGCATAGGCAGACCAGGGCCGCCAGCGCGATCTTGGAGGCATCGGTGGCGCGCATGAACATCGATTCGCCGAAGAACATGCGGCCCAGGTTGACGCCGTAGAGCCCGCCGACCAGCTCGCCGTCGATCCAGGTCTCGATGCTGTGCACCGCGCCTTGCGCGGCCCAGCGCGCATAGGCGGCCTGCATCTCGGGCAGTATCCAGGTGCCGTTCTGACCCTCGCGGGGGGCCTCGGCGCAGGCGCGCAGCACGGCCGGCGTTGCGCTGTCGACGCGGATCTCGCAGCCCGTCGTGCGGATGAAGCGGGCGATCGTCTTGCGCAGCGAACGGGTCAGGCGAAAGTGCTGCGTCTGCAACACCATGCGCGGGTCCGGCGCCCACCACAGGATGGGCTGGTCCGGCCCGTACCAGGGGAAGATGCCGCGCGCATAGGCCGCCGTCAGCCGCGCCGGGCTCAGGTCGCCGCCGGCGGCCAGCAGACCCGGTGCGTCCGAGTCGTGGCCGAGCGCACGGGAGGAGGGCGGAAAGTCGAGAGAAGCCTCGTCGAGCCAATCGATCATGGCTTCATGGTAACTTCCCGCCCCATGATTACTGTTTACGGCATTCCCAACTGCGACACGATGAAGCGCGCCCGCGCCTGGCTGGACGATCAGGGGCTGAGCTACCACTTCCACGACTACAAGCGCGCCGGCGTGCCGCCCGAGCAGCTGCAGCGCTGGCTCAAGGAGCTGGGCTGGGAGCGTGTGCTCAACCGTGCTGGCACCACCTGGCGCAAGCTCGACGAGGCGGCCAAGGCCGCTGCGGCGGACGCCGCCGGCGCGGCCGCGCTGCTGCAGGCCCAGCCCAGCGTCATCAAGCGCCCGATCATCGAATGGGACGATGGCCGCCTGACGGTCGGCTTCTCGGCCGAGACTTTCTCGCGCCATCTTTGAAAGCGACGCACTGATATGTTCACCGGCATTGTTCAAGGCATCGCCGAAGTCGCCGCCATCACCGACAAGCCCGGCCTGCGCAGCTTCTCGCTTGATTTCCCGCCTGGCTTCTGCCATGGCCTGGAGATCGGCGCCAGCGTCGCCAGCGACGGCGTCTGCCTGACCGTCACCGCGCTGCAGGGCGATACCCGGGCCGACTTCGATGTGATGCAGCAAAGCCTGAACCTGACCACGCTGGCCGGCCTGCGCCAGGGCAGCCGCATCAATGTCGAGCGCGCCGCACGAGACGGCGCCGAGATCGGCGGCCATCCCCTGTCCGGGCATGTGGACTTCATGGCCACGGTGGCCGAGATCCGTCGGCCCGAGAACAACCATGTGCTGCGCATTGCTGTGCCAGCGCCCTGGATGCGCTACATCTTCGCCAAGGGCTATATCGCGATCAACGGCGCCAGCCTGACCGTCGCCGAAGCCCACCGCGAACCCGGCGGCGCCGGCTGGTTTGAAGTCTGGCTAATCCCGGAGACGCTGCGCATGACCACCTTCGGCGACAAAGAGGTGGGGTCAGGTTTGAACATTGAGATCGAGCGGCAGACGCAGGTGATTGTCGATACCGTGCGCGCCGTCGTCGAGGATCGGCTCGGGGAGATGCTGCCGGGGCTCGAGAAACTGCTCGAGCGCGAGGGGCTCGCCGCGATCGGACGTTACGCAAAGCGCTGAGGCTGCGCTTGAGCGAGAGCTTGGTGTCTCACGAATACTTGAGCCGCTCGACCGCCCGAAGATCGAGCAAGATGCCTTGTCCGTCCACGCGTGCGCCCTGAGCGCCGGCCATCAACTGCTGCAGATCCAGCTGTGCCTCGGCATTGATGAAGGCCGGATGGATTGCATCGTGCCAGGCCGCGTAGAGCGCGGAGTAGCTGTGACCCTTTGTGTGCTCCGATTCGATCGTCTGCCGGGCGATGCCCGAGCCGATAAGGATCGAGCGGTAATCGCGCTCCGTGCGAGCCGCGTTGTAGCTGCTCAGCAGAGTCTGGAACATCTCTAGGGTGCTGACATGGCCTACGCCGAAGCCGGTCCACATTGCGCCTCTCTGGGGATCGTTGCCCAGATAGACGGCGTTCTCGCCGCTGAAGGCGCCATCGGGGTGGCGATGCTGGTAGTGGTCGTGGTTCTTGAAGTAGTACTTGGCACCGAGCACTAGCACCGGTGCGCCCTGCGGCGTGGTGCCGGCGCCCTTCAGCAGTGCCGCAGGGATGCAGTCGCCGTGATTGCAGTTGATGCGCAGGCGCTGGCATTCGGGTACGGCTTGGGCGTCGGCCGAGCCGAAGCAGGCGTCGAAGCGTACGTCGCCGAGTTGGCGGCGCAGTGCGTCCAGGTGCAGGGCGACCAAAGCCGAGGCGCACTCGGCGATCGTCAGGCCTGCGAGCCAGGCCTGCAGCGCGGCGGAAGCGCTGTGGGCGGCTTGCAGCGTCCAGTCCATCGGCGCGGTCCTCGCGAAAACGCCGGGCGCATGGCCGCCTTCGAATTCGGGACGCCACGCGTGCGGAAACTGCTGCTGATAGGCATGTTCGTACCAGACGCCCGAGGCCACATCGCCGCTTTGGTTGAGCGAGTCCATCTGATCGTTGACGCCTCGGCCAAGGTCTCGGTCATCGATCGGAAGGCTGTAGTCGGCATCCTCTAGCGCCTGGGCTAATGCCAGCTGGACGTCTGTGCCTCGCTCACGCCATTGAACCTCGGACAGCAATGATTGCAGGGCTTCACGTGTGAGTTCGCGCGTATTGATCTCCCGATTACCCCATTGCACCCTGACGCATTGAACCGGCGTGTCTTCGCGCAGCTGCAAACTCGCGAGCTGCTGGCGCTGGTCCAGCTGACGGGGGCTTTGGTCGAATCGTCCGGCTGCCGCGCCGCGATGGGCGTGTCGTTCCGGCAGGTTCGTCTTGATGGCGTCCCGTTGTGCCGTGGTGCGGTTGGACATCAGCGAGCTTCCATGCGCTTCGCGTTGCGCCTCAGTATTCGTGGATCAGCTGTCATCGGAAACCTGGCATTCAGTCCGTACCTTTGTTCAGGTCATGGACTGCAAAGGTCTTGTATTTCTTCATCGATTCCCACGAGGTGTCCTGCTCTGTGAAACCATGGGGGTTGCGCAGCGTGCAGGTATTCGCGTCAGCCTGCAGGACGCTCCAGTAATGGGTTCCCGTGGAGACAACCACCAGCTTGCCCTGCGCCACGCACCGGATCAAGTTTTCCTTGTCCATCAAATGACCTGCCCGAGGTTGATCGGTAGGCGCGGCGTGGCCAAGTATGGTTTCGAAGGTCGCCGTGGCTCCGCCGGTGTTGCCGGTCAGGCCGGCGTATCCTTTCTCAAGGTGTTTGGCGAATGCCTTTTCTACCAGAGCGGGCCAGAGGGGGGCGGTTTGCGTCTCTGCGCCGCTTGGTACCAGGCGCCCCGCGGACGAAAAGATGAACCGACTGGCCTGGGCATCGTCCTGTCGGGCGGGAAACCGCGCCGGAACCTGGATCGGGTAGGGCTCTAAACCGTCGTCACCGTCGGGTCGGTACAAGGTGACGGTGTATACATCGGCTATCCCGTCATTGGGCTGGATCATTTGCCGGATACGTTCTCGGCCCTGCGCCATATTGACCAGGGAAATCAGGGGAGCCAACAGCCAGCAATCGCCCAGCAGGCCCTGCCGCACATCTTCAACCTTGGGGGGCTGTCCGGGCATAAACGCGCGTCCCTGTGCATTCTCGTAGGCGATTGTTATGTCTTGGATTTGGCCATTGATTTCACCGCTGACGGTCCCGGGAATCTCGGGTTCGTCCTCCATGAGCTCGCCGATGAACTCGGCGATCTTGCCCCCCTTGAAATGACCGAGCGTCGAAGGGTTGAGGATCGGCAGATGCGCGATGATTTGCTTCATCTCCCGGGTGGTTTCCGTGCGTCCCGCTGCAGCCCAGTCGTACAGAGCGGTCCGTTCCTCCGGCAGAGCGTCGAAATCTTCGTCATCGAAATGGTTATCGATCGCCTTGGCAGCCAGCCATATTTGTTCGAGGGCGGCGGCCAGCGCATTGAAGTTCAGTTCCGACGTGACTTCGTAGGCCTGCAGCGCCTTTCTCATGGCCAGCCAAAGCTCTTTATCCTGAGCATCTATTTTTTCAGGCGCACTGTCCGACGTGAATTTCTTCAGTTTCAGCTGCGCGACCGGCTGTTGTGGGGGGGAGCGGAAGGGCTTTGTTCCCACGAGAGCTGAGGTGGCCGTCGAGTCAGCGGGAGCAGCCTGCGGGGCCAGCTGGGCGGCGCCTGCTGGCCCACCTTTCGCCCTGGCACCCATCCGATCCGCCTCTCTCTCCAGTCCTTCATCGACGTTCAGTGCGACGCCCGTGTACTGCTTCGTCGGCCTCACCCGCCCCTGTGCCTGCTGCACCACATGCCAGGCTTCATGCGGCAAGTGCTTCTCCTGCCCAGGCCCCAGATGAATCTCTGAGCCCTGCGCATAGGCATGGGCCTGCAGCGATGCCGGCTTGTCTGAGTTTCGATGCACGCGCACTGCGGACATGTCCATGCCAGACAGCGCCTCGATGCCGCTCCGGAGATGGTCGGGCAGGCCCGTCTTGTTGGGCGCCGGGGTTGCCTGCATCAGTTGGGCGATCTGCTGACCTTGCTGCAGCTGTCGAGGACCGCTCGCGGCCTTGCCCAGCTGCGTCTGCTGCCGACTGGCGGGTTCGTGCGGTGGCCTGTCAAAGGCCGTCCCGTCCGTGCGAGCTTTCATGCTTCGCTTCCCGCCTATTTGTTCTGCGAATTCGCCACATTCGCCGCAAGCATGCGGTCGCGCCGGCGGTTCTTGGCGGCGCTCTTGCGTGGGTCTTCCTCGCGGCCCTTGCCGGGCTTGTGTGACTTGACCTTGCCGCTTGGCGTGGTGGTCGAGTGCGACTTGCCGCGGTTGAAACCCTTGGTTCTGCGGTCGCCTTCGACCCGCTGCACCGGCGCGCCGGTGCCCAGTGCCTGCAACTGCGCGATCTGGGCGCCCTGGGCGCTCTGGCGCGGGCTGGTCGAGGCTGCAGTGGGGCCGGCATGGGCTGCGGCTGCAGCAGCGCGTTGTGTGGTCTGGCTTTTCGGTGCGGCGAGGGTTTTCATGGCTTCTCCACCTTCGGTTTCAGCACGGCCCACAGGGCCGCGACAAACAGGATCGCGATCACGGTCCACATGAGGCCGGTGCCGTCGCGCAGGGCGCGCAGTTGCGGGTCGCAGTTCAAGAGCAGCGCGCCGACCAGCACCACCGGGATTCCGCCCAGCGGCAGATAGCGGCCCCAGCGCGCGCGCCAGGCGCAGTTCCACAGCAGCAGCGCGAGGCAGATAGCGCCGGTCAGCAGCAGTAGATGGAAGAGGGCGCGCAGCGGCCAGCGGTTCTCGCAGGCCCAATCGCAGATCGGCCGCGTGGCGGCGTCGGCGGCGGCGCCGCTGAAGGCGCTGCGCAGTGCGGCGTTCATGCCGGCGCTGACGGTCTCGCCGGCCATCGGTAGTGGCCAGAAGCCAACGCCGCCAAAGTTGTCCTCGAAGTACACCAGGTCGTCGGCGAACTGCTGGCTCTCGGCCTCGGGCATGCCGATCGAGATCACCGGGATGAGCTTTCGCAGAAAGATGCGCCGGTCTATGCCCTGCAGCGCCGGCTCGGCCTCGACGCGGCCGCGCAGCTGCTTCTTGCTCAGCGAGCTGGGCTCGCTGAGCAGCACGATGACGCGCAGCGTAACGTTGGTGGCGCTGCTGTAGACGGCGGTGCTCTCCTCGATGCGACCATTGATCAGATGCGGGTCCTCTGCCGCCTTCAGCAGCTCGAACAAGCCGGCCACGGCGCCTGGCTCGCCGAGCTGGCGGTCGCCTACCACCAGGTTCAGCGTGTACCGGCGCTTGGTATTGGCTCGCAATTGCTCGATCACCGCCAGCACGAAGCGGCGATGGAAGTCTTTGAAGGCCTGGCGCCAGAGCGGCTGCGTGCTGGCGGGCGGCAGCTCGTCGAAGAAGATTGTGATGCCGTCGCCCAGATGCTGGGCCTGGCCGAAGCCGGGCAGCCAGGCCTTGGCGCGCGACAGCCAGTCGGGCAGCGGCGCATCAATCAGGCGGCGCGCCTGCTGCGGCAACTGCAGCAGCGACTGTTCGATCTGAGCCTCGCGAGCGGCTGGCGGCTGCGCCTGCAGAAAGCGCCAGTCATTGCGATAGATCACCAAGTCCAGCGCCGTGCCGTGGCGCTGCGCGGTGCGAATGAAATTGGTCTGGGCCAGGGTCCAGCGCTCGTGCGCATCCGGTGCGAGGTCGTCCCCGAAGGGCAGGCCCATCACGCTGATGCGGCTGAGCAGGCTGAAATCGATTTGCTGCGCTTTTCCTTCGGCCCACCATAGCGGATAGAAGCCATAGACCTGGCCCGATAGGTCCTCGCGCACGCAGCCGCAGCCCCCACCGTCCCAGACGATGGGCGGGTCGAGCTTGAGTTCATGCGCGTGCCGGGCCGCCTCGACCAGCCATTGGCGCAGCGCTGCCGGCATGATGGTCTGCGGCAACTGCTGCCAGCTGGGCGGACCGCTGACGGGCTTGGCCTTGGCCACGGCCGCCCAGTCGGGCGGGCAGGCAGCGGCGAACTGGGCCTCGCTGGGCGGGGTCAGGCCTTGCTTGGCGGCTGACTGCAGACTCAGCATGCGGCTGTAGGCGCAGAGCCGGGCATCGAGTGCGGCCTCGAAGGTCTCGCGCGTCGGGTACTCCAGCGCGGTCAGCGGCTTGAGCAGCAGTTTCAGCTGCTCGGCCTGCTCCGCGCCCAGGCTGACCGGCAGTGGGGGCAGGGCCGCAGCGCTGCCTCCCGCACTCCCGCCAGCACTGGCCGGCTGGCTCGCGCTGGCCGCCGGCTCGGCCAGCGGCGCGGGCAGGCTGCCATCCTCGGCGCTCTCGGCCGGCAGCAGGATGTCCAGCACCGCCGGCATCAGCCGGTAGGCCTGGGCCAGCGGCCGTGCCGGCGGCAATGCAAGCGCATCCTCTGCCGAGAGTGTCGTCAACGGCTTGGGGCCGCTTGCCGCGCTGGCGCCCGCAGCCGCTGCCTTGGGTCGGGCTTGCACGACCGCCAGCAGATAGCGCTGCTGCGCCTGCTCGCCCAGCGCGTCGATCAGGCGCACCGTGAAGCGATGGCTGCCCGGCCGGTCGGACGTGCCCTGCAGCACCCCCAGCGGCGACAGCATGATGCCCTCGGGAAGTTCTCCGCCGGCCAGCTCGAAACGGTAGGGCGGGCGGCCGCCCTGGGCATGCAGCGGGCGGCGATAGGGTTGCTCCAGCAGGGCCGCAGGCAGGCGGAACGCGGCGCTGTCCAGCTGCAGCGGCTGAGGCAACTGGCTCAGCGCGCGCGAAGCGGCCGGGGCCGGCGCGCTGATGGGTGTGGTGGTGGGAGCGCTGGTCGGGGGGATGACCGGCGCCTCGGCCCCTGATGCCGCCATCAGGGCCGCCAGTAGGGCGCAAAGCAGGTAGAGGCGCTTCACAAGGTCCTCCCTTCCTTGCGCAACTCCTTGACCAGACCCTGGCGCAGCTCGGCGGCGCCGATCTGCTCGCTGTGCCGCCGCAGCGCCAGCAGGGCCGCATAGCGCAGCACATTGGCGATCGCACCGCCCGAGAGCTCGTAGCGCTCGGCGATCTCGTCCAGCTTGACATCGACGGCCAGCCGTTGCGGCGCCAGCATGCCGCGCCACAGCCGCAGCCGCTGCTCGGCGTCGGGCAGCGGGAAATAGATCATCGACTGGAAGCGCCGCGCGAACGCCTCGTCGATATTGCTGCGCAGATTCGAGGCCAGGATCACGGTGCCCGGGAAGTCCTCGACCCGCTGCAGCAGGTAGGCGATCTCCTGGTTCGCATGCTGGTCGTTGGCGCTCTGGTTGTTGCTGTTGCGCTTGCCGAACAAGGCATCGGCCTCGTCGAAGAACAGTACCCAGCGCCGGCTCTGCGCCTGGTCGAACACCCGGGCCAGATTCTTCTCTGTCTCGCCGATGTATTTGGACACCACCATTGACAGATCGATGCGGTAGACGTCCACCTGCGCGGCCTGGCCGATCAGCGTCGCGGTCAGGGTCTTGCCGGTGCCGGGCGGTCCGTAGAACAGCGCCCGGTAGCCGGGCTTGAGCGCACGCGCCAGGCCCCAGTCCTGCATCAGACGCTGGCCCTCGCGCATCCAGGTGCAGACCTGGTTCACCTCGTCCATCACCTCGGGCGCCAGCACCAGATCGTCCCAGCCCAGCGGACTGGTGATCAGCTTGGCCGGGAACTGCGCGTTGTAGTCGGGCTTGTGCCAGACCCCGGTGCTCAGACGCTGCAGCGCCTCGGCGCTGAGCTGCAGCGCGCCGCTGAGCTGGGGCTCGCCGCCGGCCGGATGGTCCAGCTTCAGCAGACCCTGGCGCGCGAACGCGTGCTCGGCATCGAACAGCGCCAGCAGCGCGATGCGGCGCTGCAAATCCTCGCCGGCGATCAGAAAGGCGGCGGTCTCGCCGGTCGGCAGAAAGCCGCCATGGGCCTGGCCCTTGACGCCGCCGAACTCGGTGAAGCCGCGCTCCAGATTGCTGTTGCGCATGAACAGCAGATCCAGCGCGGCCGGGCGCAGATGCGGCAGCAGGGCCAGGGCCAGCACCGCCCGCTCGGCCGGCCCCAGCTGCAAGCTCTCGATCAGGCGTGCCAGCTCGCTGCCCGGCGGCAGACCGGGCGGTGCCGCCGCAACCTCAAAACCGGCCTCGCTCTGCTGGAAATGCTGCTCCAGCCGCAGGCTCAGAACCTGGCCCAGCCAGTCCAGCTCCTGCGCCAAGGCCCGGGCCTGCAATGCGGTGCTATCGCCAGTCGACATGCAGCACTCCTTGCATCCAGGGCAGCTTGAGGGTCGCGAAGGACCAGGGCAGACGGTCCAGCAGGAGGTCGAAGGGCTTGGGTTCGACCAGCAGCCGCCAGGCCTGCTCGTCCGCATCGCCGGGCTTGCGCGTGAGGCGCCCGCCGCGGCGCAGAAAGCTCTGGCGCAGGCCCTCGACCGAGGTGTTGCCCACCGCCCTCCAGTGCGCAATCACCGCGCTCAGCAAGGCATCCAGCAGCGCGCGCCGTTCCTCGCCCAGCGGCTCGGGCGCCGGCAGCACCTGGGCCGGCGGCACGCCGCACAAGAGCTTGGCCAGCACTTGCTGGGCCTCGCTGCCGACTCCATTGCCGATTTCATGGCCGGCGGCCAGATAGCCCAGCGCGGCGACCGCCAGGCTTTGTGCGGCCGGGCTCTTGAAGCGCCCGGCCTCCAGCAGCGCCAGCCGGCCGAACAGGCGCTCGGCATAGGCGGCCAGCATCACCAGGCCGGCATCGGCGATGTAGATCGGGCTGCCGGCATCGACGGGGTCGGGTCTGGCCGGCGGCACGGCTGCGGGCCGATCCGCCCGCAAACCCAGCTCATAGTGTTCGGCCCGGCTGGGCGCTCGCCGCAGGCCCTGGCGCAGCCGCGCCAGCACCGGGTCGGCCCAGGCGCTCAGGCCCGCCAGTACCCGGTCCAGCCGCGCGAAACAGCGTGCCAGCGAGCCCTGCGGCAGCGCGCGGTGCAGCTGCATCGCCCAGCGGCGCACCAGGGTCTCGGGCCGTGCCGCCTGGCCCTCGAGCAACAGCGGTCGCAGCAGCCAGCGCCAGTGCTGGCGCTCGGTCTCGGCCGCCTTGGCCTGCGGCTGCAGCACCTGCAAGGCCCGCTGCAGCAGGCTGCTGCAGCCCTGCAAGGTCGCCGCCTCGCCACCGGCCGCCTGGTTCAGCAAGACCCAGCGCTGGGCCGGACGGTAGCGGGCCAGCCAGCGTTCGGCATCGGACTCGCGCTCCAGCAGTCGGCTGAACTGCAGACGCTGGGCCGCGCTCCAGCGCTGCGGCGCGGCGGCCAGCAAGGCGTCGAGCTGGCTTCCCCAGTCCGGCGCGGGCTCGGTTGCGGCTGCGGCCGGTCCGGCGCCGTCCTGCTGCAGGCGCTGCCAGCCCTGCTGCCACAGCGTCTGCCAGCCGGCATGGGTCTGCGGCAGGCGGCCGGTCTCGGCCAGGGCCTGCAGGCTGTGGTCCAGCAGATGCTGCTGCAGAGCGCTGAGGGTCAGCGGCGGGCTGCCCGGTCGCGCCAGCATGCGCAGCGCGAACTGGCGCAGCGACTCCATCCAGCTCGGCGCGCTGGACGGCACCCTCAAGGTCGCGGCGGCGCTGGCGGGCTCGGAGGCCTGCATCAGATGCATCACCAGCCCGAGGCTGGCCGGCGCCAGGCTGGCGGCCCAGCCGCGCCGGCGCCAGCCCTCGCGGGCCCAGGCGCGCAGCAGCAGCGGCAGCTCCAGCGGCAGCTGCTGAGCCAGGCCCAGCAGCAGGCGCTGCAGCCGCTCGCCGTCCTGGGCTCGGCCGCTGTTCAAGGCCTCGTCCAGCTGCGCCAGCGCGGCGGCCAGCAGCGGGCTGCGTCGGCGCTGCCGCGGCGTGACGGTGGGAGAGGGGCCATCGACGCTGTCGGGCCACAGCGCCTGCAGCAGCTGCCGGGTCAGCGCCGAGCGGGGCCGTGTTGGCCGGGGCAGGCCGGCAGCCAGCGCGTGCCAGCCCGGGCCCAGCAACTGGGCATGGGCTTGGATCAGGGCCTGTATCAGCCCCTGCAGCTGCGGCCCGGCCAGCGTCGCGCCGCCCCACAGCGCGCGCAGCCCGGCCACCCGCAGCGCCTGTTGCAGGCGCTGGCGCTGGTAGAGGCTGAGGCGACCCCGGGCCTGCAGCGGGTTCAGCCACTGCGCATCGAGCAGCTCAAGTGCTGCGGCCAGCTCGGGCGCGCGCACGGCGATCAAGGCTTGCAGCCCGCCGTGCGGCGTGATCAGCGCCAGCCTTTGCTGCACCAGCTCGCCGGGTGTCAGGCGCTGCAAGGCCTCCCACAGGCCCGGGCCGTGGCGGCGCACCAGCCGCGCCAGCCAGCCGGCCAGGTCTTGCGAGGAGCGGGCCGACCAGGGCAGCGCGCCCTGCTGCAGATAGTGGCTGAACTGCGCCAGCTCGTGGGCGTCGCGCGAGCGGCTGGTGCAGGGCAGACGCTGCAGGGCCTGCAGCAGCGCGCCGTCCAGGCGCTCGACCCATTGCCGCAGCGGCGCATCGGGTGTGAAGCTACCCAGGTCCAGCTCCAGCCTGTCGATGTGCAGCACCCGGCCGTCGGCTGGCGCCTGCGCCTGCAGGCGCGTCTGCAGCGTGCGCAGGCCGGGGCCTCGCAGGAAGCGGCGCAGCCGCTCCTGCTGCTGCCAGGCCAGGCTTTCGCTGGCGAAGCGGGCGTCCCAGACCAGGCTGTCGATCACGGTCCTCATCGTGCGGCCTCGTCCGAGATCTGCCGCCACAGCAGCCGGCGCAGCACGGCGGCACGCGAGGCTAGCCGGCGTTGCGCGGCCGGGTCCTGCACACCGCTGTCGTTGCCAGCCAGGCCCTCACACAGCGCTCGCTTGGCCAGCAGCCAGCCCTGCAGCGCCAGCTCGAAGGCTTGTAGGTCCTCGGCTTGCAGCCACAGGCAGTGCGCCTGCAGATGGGCCGGCGCCAGCTCGGCCACGGTCTGCGCTGCCAGGGTCCGAAAGCGCGGGTCGGCGCCTCGTGCGGTCCAGGCCGGCAGCACCACACTGAGCTGCTGCGCATAGAAGTCGTCGGGCACATCGTTCGACAGGTCGGCGCCGGCCTCGGGCCGCAACAGCAGATGCTCGACCAGATGCAGGCCCTCGCAGCGCAGCTGCAGGCCGCAGGCAAAGCCGTGCAAGGCCAGGGCCAGGTCTTGCGCGGCCACCGCATCGGTCTGCCGGCCCAGCGGCCACCAGCGCTGCTGCTCGTCGGGGCCCAGCCACAGCAGCTTGCTTTGCTCTTGCCATTGGTAGCGGCTGGCATGGACGGCGCAGCGCAGCAGCGCGGGATCCAGGCGGTCCCCGGGTTTCCATAACGGCTTGTCGGCGAGGTCCTCGCGCCGTGGCGCATCGGCGAACAGCTGCATGGGCCTCAGGCCCTGGCCGGGCTGCCGCAAGACCTTGGGCGGCTCGGCGTCTTCGCTTAGGCTCAGCCCCCACTCGCGCAGCGGCGCCATCAGCGAGCGGCTGTGGTGCTCGGCGAAACCCAGCTGCAGGCTCAGGCGTTCCTGCAGCGGCGCGGTGTTGCCGATCAGGCCGAAGCTCGGCCGGCTGTAGTCGAAGCCGGCATGGCGCTCGCGGGTGAAGCGCTCGATGCCGGCCGCCAACGTCTGCTTGAGCCGCAGCAGATGCTGCTCGAAGCCGCCGGGGCTGAAGTAGCAGGGCAGGCCGCGCAGCCCGCTCTGCGGCAGGGCCTCGCCGTGCAGGGCCAGCAGCTGGTCAAGCACGCGGCCGCGCCGCTCGATCGCGTCGTCCTCGGCCTGCAGCGCGGCCTGCTGCTCGGCCGGTGTCTGCGCTTGCAGCGCGGCCAGGCCCGGCAGATGGGTCTCGCCGAGCGCTTGCCACCAGTAGCTGGGGGCCGATTCAACCGCCAGGCTGTAGAGCGCACCGAGCTGCAGGCGCTGCGCCTGGCCATGGGCCAGCCACTGCTCCAGCAGGGCCGTGTAAGCCAGCCATTGGGCGCGCTGGCCGGCGCGGCTGTGGCTGCGGTGGCGGGGCTCGCCCAGGCTCTCGGGATGGGCATAGATCGCCGGCAGCTGCAGCAGGGCCGGATAGTAGGGCGGGTGCTCGGGCGGTGCCACGTCAGCCACCGCAGTGCCGAGCGTCGCCTGGCTCAGGCCGGGCAGCGGGTGCTCGTGGGCGACCTGCAGCTGGGCCAGGCGGCGCAGCAGATTCTGCTCTGGCAGGGTCTCGCGCGCCGCACCGCGCCAGACCACCCAGTCCATCAAGTCTTCGGCGCGGCGCGGCCACTGCAGGCACAGCGCGCCCGCCTCATCGCCCCAGGGCACGGCGTCGGCGTCTGGCTCGGCCACCCCATAGGCATCACCCAGCAGCTGTAGGCGCCGCACTGAGGTCAGACCCTCGATGCCTTGCAGGGCCAGCACCAGGTCGCTGAAGTACAGCAGCGTCTGCTCGCCGCGCTGCAGCTCGGCGTCGCTGATCCAGCCGTGGGGCAGGGCCGGTCCGTCGAAGCGCAGCGCCGGATCCAGCGCCGTGTCGGCTGGCCTCCAACGCGGCCGCGCGGCGATGAAGTCGGCCGCGCGCTGCGCGATCTCGCCAAGCAGCTCGGCCAGCTCGCGCGGGCCCTGGACATCGATCTCGAACACCAGGCGGTGTGGCCGGGGCTGCAGCCGCCGCACGGCGCCGTCCAGGTCTTCGCCCAGATTGCGCAGCGACCAGAACGCGCGCTGGGCCGCGTCGATCTGGCCGTCCGGGGCCAGCATGGCCAGGCGCCACAGCCCGGGCAGTCCCTGCTCGCAGGGCTGCAGCCGCAGCTGCAGGGCGCCGGGGCAGCGGGCCAGCAGCGCACGGCGGTAATCGGCCGCGGTGATGGGCCGGCAGGGCAGGATGCGCTCGGGCCGGTGCAGGCCATGGCGCTCGGGCAAGACCTGGCCCTCGGGCCAGCCCAGCAGATCGGGCACGCTTTGCTGGGCGCCGTAGACATCCTCGGTCAGCGCGTAGCACAGCGCCTCCAGCAGGGTGACGCCGGGGTCGTGCAGGTTGTAGTCGGTCCACAGCTGCCCGCTGGCGGCCTGGGCCAGCGCGATGCCGGCGCTGCGCAGGGCCTCGAAGTCCAGCGCCGGGCCGCCGGGCGACTGCTGCGGCGGTGGCTTGCGCGCAATGGTCTGCGGCGCGGCGCTCATCGCTGACATTCCTCCATATGCGGGTCGAACCAGAGTTGGGTCAGCTGGGCGTTGATCAGGCATTTGTCACCGAAATCGCAGCCGGTGCGGATCTGCAACCGGTAGCTGGCGTCGCGGCCGCTCTTGACGCTCTTGGTGTCCTTGTCGTCACCGCCGTGCCAGCGCAGCTGCAGGCGGTCGCAGCGCCGACCCCAGAAGGCCTGGGTGCTGCGGATGCCGCGCTTGCGATTGAGGAAATCCAGCCAGCCCCAGCTGGGGTTGTAGGTGTTCAGCGCCACCGCCTGCAGCAGCGCGAAACGGCCCGAGCCCTTCTGACCGACGCCGGCCATCACCTCGAAGCCCTGGCAGCCTTGCAGATCGTCGGTCAGATCCTGCCACTGGCCATTGGCTAGCAGTGGCTCGGGCGCGCTTCGAGGGTCGCTGCCGCGCCGGCCGCTGCTGCGCACCGTACCTTGCACATCTAGCATGTCCCTGGGCTCGGCGGTGCCGATCCCGACTCGCTGGCCACCGTCCTGGTCGGCGTCCAGGCACAGCAGCGGCGCGCCTGCGCCGTCGCCGTCCGAGCCACCGCGCTGCAGCAGCAGCTGATCGCGTGCACGGCTCAGCGCCACGCGCCACAGCACGCTGTCGGGGTTCTGGTCGCGCAGAAAGCTCAAGAGCGCGTCATGGCCCACCGGCGCATAGATCTCCTCGCCGCGCTCGACCGTCTTGCGAAAACCCTCGTCGCTCATATTGAGCATCGAGTCGATCAGGTCGGCGAAATGGTCCTCGTTGGGCAGCTGGCCCTCGCGGAAATAGTTCTTCAGCGTCTCGCGATTGCGGCGTGTCATGGTTTGACACCTCCGCCGATGATGAAGCTGCTGCCCAGCGCCAGTCGCGCCAGGCCGGTCACGCGGGCGCGGCGCTCGCCGGGGGCGGTCTGCAACTCCAGCAGATGGCGGCGCATCGGCAGCAGCAGGGTCCAGCCGCGCCTGGCCGTGATCTCGCGGCTGCCCACCCTGGCGCTGTCGCCGAGCCGGTAGCAGCCGGCATCGTCCTGCGTGATATGCAGCAGCGAGATCGCGCCGATGGACGCGATTTCGGGCCGAGCGCGGGCAAAAGCCTCCAGCTCCTCGGCATGCAGCCGCCAGTCAAAGGCAATGCCGCGCCCGCCGGGCCGCCACGGCGACAGATAGTCAAGCAGATCCAGATTCAGGCGGCGCAGCGTGCTGCCGGCCGGCACGCCGGCTACCAGGCTCAACGCGCAGCGGACCTGCACCCGGGCATAGGCGCAGTTGCGAACCGTCAGGCTCAGGTGCGGGCTGCTCCGATCGCTCAAGAAGACCTGGATGCGGGCCAGCGTCGCCGCGTCCAGCCGCGGCGCGACATCGGCTGGCGCGTCGGGCGGCGGCGCCGCGACCACCACCACTCGCAGTGCGCCGCGGCTACCCAGGCAGCGCACCTTGACGACCTCAGGGAAGGCGTCCAGCACCAGGCGCTCAACGTCCCAGACCGTCGCGGCCCGGCCCTTGTGATGCAGGCGCTCGGCCGCGCGCACGTGCAGCGCGGCATCGTCCTCGGCCGCGCGCGCACCGAAGGCGCCGTCGACCTGGCGCACGCTGCCCAGCCCGGCGATGGGTTGCAGGCTGTTCTTGATGCGGCCCGCGGGCAGAGCCGGCTCGCCCGGCGTCGCTGCGCCCAGCCGCAGCACTTCCAGGCCCTGGGCCTGCACGCCTTGGAAGCCGGCCAGCAGCTCGAAGCCCCAATCAGCGCTCAGCCGGAGCCAGAACAGCTCGGCCCCGGGCAGGGCCGGGCAGCCGCGGCTTAGATCGGCAGGCAAGTCCAGCACGATCAGGCCGCTGCGCAGCAGGCCCTGGGTGCTGTCGTGCAGCAGGCGCTGCGCTTCCAGCCAGCGCCAGGCATCGCCGCACCAGGCGGCCCAGCGCAGCCGCGGGCGCTGTGGCGCATCGGCGGCCTGTTCGGCGCGCAGCCGGAACAGCAGGGACAGCGGCCCCTGCAGCTCGCTGGCGCGCAGGCCGATGAAGAGCTGGCCGTCGGCCTGCAGGCGCGGCAGCCAGTGGTAGCCGCGTTGCCCGGGAAGCAGCCGCTCCCGGCCAAACGGACCCTGCTGGAAGAGCTGGCTGGCACCGGGCTGATCGGCTTCGGCCGTCTGCAGACCGATGAGCTCGCTGGCTTCGTAGTCGACGCTGAGCTGTTCCAGCTGTGGGGTGTAAGGCGGCCGGGGCAGCGGCTCGGGCTCGCGAGCGCGCTTGAGCCGGCTGTTGCGGCTCAGCACGTCGGTCAGCAGCTGCGGGTAGAGTGCATGGCCGAAGGCCGCCGGCGGCTCGGCCAGGCCCAGCCGAAAAAAGCCCTGGCGGCTGGCTAGGCTGAACTCGCCGCCTTGCCCCGGCTGGCCGGGCGGCTCGGCACGATGCCAGCGCTTGAGCTCGGTGGCGTCGAGCTCCAGCGTGCGCCGCGCGGCGATGCGACGCTGCCCGCTCAGGCTGTCAAACAGCGCGGTGGCCTCGCCCTGGGCCACCTGCCAGCGGGCATTGGCCAGCAGCGACCAACGGGCGCGAAACACCTGGTTGCTCCAGTCGCCCGGATAGCCGCGGTAGTGCTCGGCAAAACCGCCGCCGCAGCAGGGCAGCGCGGCCCACAGCAGATGCAGGCGCAGGCCTTGGAGCGGCTTGGCCGCCAGCTCGGGGCTGCCCAGCATCAGATAGGAGGCGGCGTCGGGCAGCGGGCCGAAGGGCGCGAAAGGCTTGCTGGGGTCGAGCCGGCCGAGCTGGTTGTGCAGCCAGAGCTGGCGAAGGCCGCGCACCTTCACCGCTACCGCGATGCTGTGCAGGGGTAACTGCTGCAGCAGGCTGTAGGCATGCAGCCGGGTCTGCGGCTGCAGGCGCAGCTGCAGCACCGGCAGGGCCGGCCAGTCGGGGCCATGCAGGGCGGTCTGGCAGGCCACGATGGCCGGCTGCTCGGGCCGCACTCGCAAGCTCAACTCGACTGCGCCGCCCGGGCCGCGCTCGGCGAACACCTCGTCGACCGCCAGCCAGCCCTGCTCGGTGCTGAGCCGGGCCCGCCACAGGCCGCGGAACACGCGGTCGAATACCAGCGAGCGCTCCAGCGGGCGGCGGCCGTAGATCAGCGACAGCGGGTCGTCGACCGCTGCTTCGCTGGCCTCGCTGGCCTGCAGGACCCGGCGCGAATGGGCGCGCAGCGCCGCCAAATCGGCCTCGCGCAGCTCGGCGGCGCTGCAGAGCCAGACTGCGAACAGCCGGCCCAGGCGCTGGGCCAGCAGCGCCGGCTGCCCGGTGGCTAGACAGCGGGCGATCAGAAAGCATAGCGCCAGCGAGCTGCCGGCCGTCGCGCCACGGGCCAGCGTCGCGGCGGCCATCGCCCGCTCGTCGTCCGGAGGTGCGTGCTGCAGCCCCGCGCGCTCGCGCGGTGGATGCTGCTGTGCCTCGATCTGGGCCAGGCGGCGGTAGGCCTGCGCCAGGCCCTCGAGGTCCGGCGGCGCAGGGTCCTGGGCGTCGGTGCTGGAATGCAGGCGCACGCGAATCTCGCGCTCGCCCTCGCGTAGCGCCAGCAGACCCGAGGCGATGGCCAGGCCCAGCTCGGCATCGGCGCCGCTGTCGATATCGGCCGCTTGCGGCCGGGTCTGCACGCCCAGCATCGGCCAGCTGGCCGGGCCGTCCATCAACACCGGCAGGCGCTGGGCCTTGCTGCGGCTGGCGTAGCCGAACTCGCGCTCCGGCGAGATCAGCGCGTCGTGCTCCAGGCGCAGGCTCAGCAGGGTCTCGACACGGGCATCGCCCAGCCACAGTTCATGGCTGGACGCGAACTCGATCAGCTGGCCCTGGGCATTCTTGCCTGCGCCAAAGCGCGTGCCGGCCGGCACGCGCAGCACGCCGTGGCTCAGCGTGGTGTGGCCCGGTGCGCGCTCCAGCAGCAGATGGGCCCGCTCGGGCAGGGCCGGCCGGGTGCCCAGGCCCAGCAGCTCGCGATGGTAGAAGTGCTTGAAGCGTTCGGGGAAGTCGTTGAGCGGCACGCGGCTTTGCTGCAGCAGTTGCAGCAGCGTCAGCAGCAGGCCGACGGCCGGCTCATGGGTCTGGGTGCGCAGGCTCTCGGCCAGTTGTTCCTGGGCTAGCTTGCGCAGGCGCCGCACCGCGCGACACAGGCCCACCCAGAGCTGGCGCAGCAGCAGCGAGGTGTCGGGCTCCGACTCGCCCTCGGGCCTGCCCGTCCAGGCCGGATGCAGGCGCGCCCATGCCAGGCGCTGGACCTCGAAACGCTGCAGGCCCTGGCGCAGCAGCGGTGCCAGCTCTTGCTCGATCAGGGTCTGCAGGCTGGCTGCCAGCGGGGCGCTGAATTGATGGGTGTCTAGCCCGTGGCACCAGCGATCGAGCTGCCCGACCAGGGCCCAACAGCGCTGCCAACGCGCGTCCAGATCAAGCCAGGGCAGATGTTCCAGCGCACGGGCCTCATGAACCTCGGCCGGGTAGGCGGCGATATCGGCCAGCAGCAGGCTCAGGTCTTGGCCCAGCAGCTCGCCCCAGTTGCCAGCCGGCGAGCCAAAGGGCTCGACAAAGCGCAGCCCGCGCGCTTGTGCCAGCGACAGGCGCAGGCGCTGTGCCAGGCTCAGCTCGTCTGGTAGCAGATAGCCGGCGCGCAAGGCCGGCGCCTGGCGCTCGCCTTGCTCGGTGCCTGCCTGAGTACCGCTGCGGGTCATGGCGTCAGTCGGCCCGCATCGGGCTGGTGGCCTGCTGCAGATACAGCGGGTAGACGAGGTTGTGGCGCGTGTTGGTGCTGCGCACGCTGTAGTGCAGGCTCAGCTCCAGGCAGGCCGGTTCGAAATCGGAGATTCGGGCATCGACGAACTCCAGCGTGATGCGTGGCTCAAAGAACAGGATGGCCTTGCTCAGCATGTCGCGCAGCTCGGTCAGGGTCTGCTCGTTGGCGGCCTCGAAGACCAGCTCGCGCAGCCGGCAGCCGTAGGCCGGCTGCATCAATCGCTCGCCGATATGGGTGGACATCAGGATGCGCAGGCTCTCGGCGATATCGGCCTCGCCCTCGACCATCTCGACACCCCGGCTGCGCGCTGAGAAGCGCGGTGGGAAACTCCAGCCCCGGCCCAGAAAGCTCATCGTTAGCCCCCGATCAGCACAGTGGGTAGACCCAGGACGATGCTGCCACCGTGGGCCGTGCTGTCGCCGATGCGGGCGGCGGGTTTGCCGCCGATCAGCACTGTAGCCGAGCCCTTGACGATCACATCGGGCGGACCGACGCAGATCGCGTTGTCTCCGACCACGGCAGCCGGGATCTTGCCGATCAGCACAGTGGGCACGCCGGGGCCGACGATGGGGCCGCCGACATGGGGGATGGGCGGCAGCCCCGGTGTGACCATTGGGCAGGCATGCATATCGGTGAGGCGGGCGGCGGGTGGCATGGGGTGGCTGTCCTGGTGGTTTCAGTTGATCATCACCATCGCGCCCTTGACCGTGGTCTGGCCCGAGGCCGAAAGCTCGGCGGTGGCCGCACCTTTGGCGGTGATGCCGACCTGGGCCTCGCAGCTGATGTTCAGGCCGGCGGCCTTGATGTCGGCCTTGGACGTCAGCTCGATCGCGTTGACGGCGTCCAGCGTGATGCCGCCCTTGGCCGTCAGCTTGATGTCTTTGGGGCTGTCCAGCGCGATGCCCTCGCTGCTGAGCTTGATGCTGTTGCCGTTCTGGTCCTTGATCAGGATGCTCTTGTTCTTGTCGTCCAGCACGATCTGGTTATTGGCCGGGGTCGTCAGCGTGATGATCTTGTCCTTCTCGTCGAACACCAGCCGGTGCTTGCAGCGGGTCACCAGGGCCTTGGTGTCGTTCTCGGCGGCCAGCTCGTAGGGCGGATTGCGGCTGCTGCTGTAGAGGCTGCCGAGCACGACCGGATGGCTGGGGTCGCCGCTCAAAAAGCCGACGATGACCTCGTCGCCGACCTCGGGCAGGAAGAAGGCGCCGAAGCCGCTGGATGCATGCAGCTGCAGCAGCCGGGCCCAGATGCCTTCAGTGGCGGTCTGCAGCACCGGCAGCTTGACCTGGATGCGCTGCTCGCCGCCGGGGTCGGCGTCGAGCTTCATCACGACGCCGATCTGCAGATCGTGGATGCCTGGCAGCAGGCCGCCGGCCGGCGGCGCCATCACATCGGGTCTTTGCATATGCCAGTCGGGGTCGAGGCCGAACTCGGCCTCGCTGAGCCACTCGCCGTCGTGGATCTCATGCTGGACCGCGCTGACGAACACCGGCCCGTTGACCCGCGCGCCGACACCGGCCAGCGCGATCAGCGTTGCCGGCTTGGCCAGCGCGCTGCCCTGGAAGCTCATGCGGCCACGCACCCGCGCCAGCGCCGCCTTCATCTGGGCGGCCTTGGCCCATTGCTCCAGCGCTGCCTGGGGCAGGGCGGCGCTGCTTTGCAGTCGGTAGCTGTCCGGGCTGACGACCTGGGCCAAGGTGGCGCCGCTCAGATTGCCCTGCGCGTTCAGCGCCAGCGGCGCGGCCGCGCTGCTCTCGACCACGGCCTGTTGGGCCGGATCCCAGGCATGGGCCTGGGCGGCTTTGAGCTGGCTGCGCGCATCGATATCGGCCTGCAGCGCGACCAAGTCGACGCCCCAGGTGACGGACAGCGCCGGCTCGATCGAGGCATCGGGGGGCTTGACCGTGATCTTGCCGTCCTCGACTGCGACCAGCAGCCCCATCGCGTCGGCACGCGCCAGCATGAAGTCCCAGTCGCTGCAGTCGTACTGCAGCAGCTCGGCCTGCTGGACCTCGGTGCTCTGTACATCGGCCTGCAGGCCTGCGGCGGCGATCAGACCGGAGATGATGTCGCTGTCGGTCTGGTCCTGGTACTTGGCGTTGACGCGGCCTATCGCCATCTTGCAGGCCTTGTCGCGGCATTCGACGATCAGGCGGCTGTGGTTGTCGCCGCTGATCTTCAGGCTGTGGCGCACGACGATGCCGCTGAAGATCTGCGCATCGCTGTCACCATAGCCGGCGCGCAGCACGATGGCGCTGCCGGGCGTGAACAGGGCGCCGTCGCTGACCGGGTACTTGTTGCCGGGCATGTCGCCGTCGTCGATCACCAGGCGCGCCCAGGGCAGACTGTTGAGCGCGTGGCGCACCGTCAGCGAGATGATGCGCAGCTGCTCCTGCACCTCGGTGCCCTCGCTTTGTACGACCAGGCGGACCGGACCTTCGGCACTGGCACTGGGGGAGGCGGGCATCGTGATCGTCTCTCAGGCCAGCGGCGGAAAGTGCAGGCGTAGGCCCGGCTGCAGGCGGCGGAACTCGCGAAGGCCGTTGAAGCGCGCGACCTCGGGGTAGTAGCGGCTGTCGCCATAGATGCGATGGCACAGCAGCGGCAAGGTGTCGCCCTCGCGCACTTCGACCGAGTGGCTCAGGTCCGGGCTGGAGCGGTTGGCGCGGCGCTCGGCCTCGGGCGCGCTGAGAAAGCCGACGAAATCCATCTCGGCACTGGCGCGCAGCGGCGCGCCGCTGGGCTTGAACAGCGTGTACTGCAGGCCGATGCAGCAGAGCCGGCCGTAGAACACCATGGTGCCCCAGAGGATCTGCACATGGTTGGGCTCATGGGCCTCGCCGCGGTAGGTGTAGATCACGCGGTTCAGCGCCTCGATCTGGTCGGCCACCTCGATGGGCTGACCCGGACCTATCGGAACAACGCCGGTGCCGTCGAAGGTGGCGGTGAAGCTGATGTCGTCCGGGTCGATGCCGGAGAAGCGCATCGGCGAGCCGATCTGGCCGATTACGCGTTTGTTGTTGTAGCGGATATTGCGGTGGTGGCTGAACTCGGACGGATTGATCTGCAAGGCGTAGTTGACGCCGCGATCCACCATGATGGAGCCGGACTGGCTGAGCGTGCAGCGGGTCAGGGTCAAGGCTTGCCGTTGGCCGGAGGCGGGGATCATGGCTAGCGCTCGCGTTGCTGCTGCAGTTGCTCCTGCAGCCAGGCCCGGCACTCGTTGAGGATTTCCTGCTTCAGCTCCGCCAGGGTCTCGGGGTCAAGCGAGGCCTGTTCCTGCGGGTGCGCCTCGTCCGGCCCGACGCTGGACTTGATCACCATCTGCCTGACCTCTATCGTCATTGAGTCGCTCCTTGGCTTTTCTGGGGTTCATCACTTCATGCGCACACAGGTCTGGTAAGCCAGCTCGATCTGCTCGATGGCGACTTCGTTTTTGTCGGCATTGAATGCCTCAATGTCCCAGCCGACCGGATAGCAGTTCTCGAAGGACCAGACGCACAGCGGCTGACCCATCTCGTCGAGCAGGCTGACCTGCACCGGCTTGAGTTCGATGCGGCGGCCCAGATCTCCTTCGAGTACCTGGCGGCACCAGCCGACCAGCTCGGTATCCTTCATCGCCAGCCCGCGCTGCAGACGCAGCGAGCCCTGCTTGATGCCCTTGGGCAGCTGGTGGATGAAGCGGTTTTCGCCGCCTTCCACCAGCGGCTCGATCTCCATCGCCAGGCCCATTCCCGAGACCTCCTGGAACGAGCAGTCGCTGCTGCGGCCATCGATCTGCACCGAGAAATAGAAGGCCACCGGCGGGTAGCTGGCCTTGCTGGCCGGTGGGTCCCAGACCGTTGTGACCGCGGCCCTTGCGGTGCCGGTCGCGGACAGGCCCAGATCCAGCCGCGGCGGCAACTGCAGCCGGGGCCGCTGCTGCGGCGGTGGTGGCAGCGGCGGCGGTTTGGGGATGACCGGATCGCTCACGACGCTCAGGCGTTGGCAATGGTCAGGCCTTCATGCGCGATCTCTATGGTCTCGACCGCGACCTCGTTGCCCTCGGCCTTCAGATCGGTACCGGTGATCTTGGTGGGCCAGGCGTTCGACAGGGTCCAGACCATGGTCGGCTTGCCTTCCTCGTCGAGCAGGCTGATCGTGACCGGCACGCGCTTGATGGTGTTCATCTTGATCTGGTTGAACCAATCCCAGAACTTGTTGTCTGCCTTGAATACGCCCTTCTTCATCGTGACATTGCCGTGCTTCTTCAGTCCCGGCATCTTCAGTGACGAGAACACCGGGCTGTCGCCGTGGCGGTACTCGATTGGTTGGGCTTCGATGTCCAGTCCCGAGACCTCCTCGAAGGACATCACGTTCGCATCCCACTTCACCTGGAAGTAGAACTTGGGCAGGGGCCAGACATTGGTCGATTGTTTGGAGCCGTCATCAGCCATATTGATCTCCGCGATTTAGTGTGGGGCGCAGCTCAGGACTTCTGCATCTGCTGTTGGAAGGTGATCTCGATGAACTCGGCCGGCCGCACCATGGCCACCAGCACGGTCACGCGCAGAATGCCCTCCAGGATGTCGTCGGGCGTCATCGTCTCGCCCAGGCCCACATGGACGCTGAAGGCGTCTTCGGGCGAGGAACCGGCCAGGCCACCGCGCTTCCAGATGCTGGTCAGGAAGTTCTGGATCATCGATTTGATCGTGACCCAGGTATTGGCCACATTGGGCTCGAATACCAGGGCCTTGGCGGCCAGCCGGCAGCTCTCCTCGAGCATGATCATCGTGCGGCGTACATTGATATAGCGCCAGTCCAGGCTGTTGCCGTCCAGCGTGCGGGCACCCCAGACCAGTACGCCCTCGCCGATGAAGGCGCGGATCGCGTTGATGCTCTTGCCCTGGGTTGTGACGTTGAGCTCCTCCTGGTCGACCGCCGAGACGCTGACGGTGGGCGAGATCACGCCGGCCAGGCTGACATTGGCGGGCGCCTTCCAGACGCCGCGGGTGTTGTCCACCATGGTGTAGACGCCGGCCATAGCGGCGCTGGGCGGCAGCAAATTGAGCTTGCTGCGGGCCTCGCCGATGATGGTGTTGAACAGTGCACTGGTGGCGGCCAGGGTCTTGTTGAGCAGGGTCTTGTGGGTCAGGATCGCGTCATCGCTGAGCTGGCGTGGGTCGGCCGTCCAGTCCTTGCTGATGTCGTCGACCGCCTGCGCATGCTCCTTGAGCTTGGCCGGCGCGTTGTCGGGCAGCGCGTCGGGCAGGCCCAGGTCTTGTCGCAGTAAGGTCTTCAGCACATCGATGCTGAGTATGTTCTCGTAGCTGAGATCCTTGTCGCCGACCACCGTGGTGTTGAGCCAGGGGTAGTAGGCGGCGGCGAAGTCCAGGAAGTTGATGCCCAGGTCATTGCGAAAGCGCGCCACCGGATCGCCGCCGGGATCGCTGCGCGGCTTGTCGCCGCCCCAGATGTCGAGGATGGCCACACGGTTGCGCATCTTGTCGCCGCAGTGCGCCAGCATGGCTTGCTGCAGGTCGATGCAGGCCGATTCCTCCTTGAGTCGTACCGCCTCGGGAATCACCAGCATGGTCGGCTCCTGCTCCTTGAGCAGCTCGTCGATGCCCGCCTTGAACTTGTCGAGATCCAGGTCTTGCTCATAAGTGCCGACCGAGACGATGTAGCAGGGGCCGCCGCCATTTTGGAAGAAGTGGCGCAGCGCGCTGTAGAGAAAGTAGCTGCCGCCATCCTTGCCGGCCGGCTGCTGCAGCACATAGCCCTTGCCGCCGGCCTTGAAGTCGTCCAGTGCCGAGGGGTCCGTGTTTTCGACGATGTTGAAGCGCGGCACCGGCCCGAAGCCGTAGTACTGGTGATACTCGGCCATGGAGCTGATGCGCCAGGGCTTCATCGCCAGCGGCTTGTTGCGGTTGTCGGCGATCTGCGTGTGTCCGATGAAGGCCGGCACGGCGGTGGCCACCTCGACCACGGAGTTCGGAAAGGCGTTTTTCTCGACGATGTAAACGCCTGGAGTTTTCATCACACCCATCTGGTTCTCCTGGTTGGGTCAGCGACTGACAAAAATTTCGGTGATGGCGGTGCTGCCGCCCTGGGGGCCGAGCTCGCGCTGCAGGCCGCGCGGGGCCGCTACTGGCAGGCGCGGCATCAGCAGCTTGGGCGGCTGGCTGGCCGTGTCACGCAACTGAAATCGATAGGGCGAACGCTCGGCCAGCGCCAGCGCCGAGCGCGAGCGGATCACGATGGCTGCGCGGCCATCGGGCAGGGCTTCGGCGCCGGGAGCATCGAACTGCACCTCGGCGGCGGCATCGACCAGCTGCAGGCTGTGCTCCTGCCAGTCGCCCAGCAGCAGGTATTTCCAGACCGTGCGACGGGCCTGCAACTGCAGCTCGACCTCGCCGCCGAGCCCGGCGCGCCAGAGGGTTTCGTCGCGGGCAACGTCGGTGAACAGAGGCAGCGCCAGCAGTGGCAGTGTGCCCGGGTCGGTGTAGAGCTCGTAGCCAGGGTCCTCGCAGCTCAGCGTGAAGCGAAGGGACTGCGGGGCGCGCGCACCCCACAACAGCGCCAGCGCCGATTCCGGTGCATGCAGGGCCAGGGCATGGCCATTGCTGCGCATCAGCAACTGGTGGGCGCGCATCGCCTCCTGCGTGTCGGTATCGGGCGTGAAGCGCAGCCGCCGCGCCAGGCCGTCAGCAAAATAGCCGTGACGCACCCGCGCGCTGGCCAGCAGCACATAGCGCGACGGTGTCATGAGGGCAGCCCCCGTGCATCGAGCTCGCGCACCAGCGGCTCGCGCGTGTCGATGTGTTGTCCGTCGACGCTGATCATGCGCACCCGGTACAGCACCGAGGGCAGGTAGCGGCCGCTGTGGATGCCCCAGAGGCTGTGCATCTCGGAGCTGCTAAGGTTCTCGATATTCAGCACCAGCCGGTCCAGGCGCTTGTCCAGTCCCGGCGTGTTGTGCTGGTCCAGCACCGGCCGGGTCTGGAAGAAGCTGATCGCGCCGGACAGGAACTTGAGCGCTTCTGGGTAGCTGGCGCCGCTGAAGTTGGCCGCGCACATCACCAGCAGGTTCAGATAGACCGGTGCCGGCATCTGTAGCTGTCCCGGCGCCAGGCCCAGGTTCTGGCCATTGCCGCTGCGGTGGGCGACGCTATCCCGCTCGATGCCGGCTAGAAACAGTACGAGCTTGTTTGCCACCATGGGTACTAGCGCGCCGTTTTGCTCATGCAGATTCGACAGCACGGCCAGATCTTCGCTGACCTGGAAGCGCCGGCGCAGATGCTCGTTGAGTTGCCCGGCCAATTGGCCCAGGGCGGCGTCGATCATGGTGGTTGTGTCCTTGCTGTCCCTGAGAGAGAAGGTAGGTCAAGACCCGGCACCGCACCATAGTCTGCTGGCTGAATCTGTATCAGCCTTGGGCTGATGGGGCAAACCATGAGGGCCATGGCTGTAGCCGGGGAAAGGCCACAGTGGCTGCGGGTTTGCCGCTAGGAAAAATGCTGAGATCGCCGGCGCTGGAAGACGTTTAGCCGCGCGGCGGCTGGGCATCCAGCGAGCTCAGGCCCTCGCGCAGTGCGAAACGGGTCAACTCGGCAATGCCCTGGATCTGCAGCTTGGCGAACACATGCTCGCGGTGCGTTGCCACTGTCTTGGCGCTCAGATGCAGTTGCTGGGCGATCTGCTGAGCCGTATAGCCCTCGGAGAACAGTTGCACCATTTCCCGCTCACGTGGCGTCAGTCGGGCCAGCTCGCCGACCTCGGCCTGGTGCGGCCGACGGCTGCCCTGCAGCACCATACCGACCAGCTCGCCGCTCAGATAGATCTGGTCGGCCATCACCCGGCGCACGCCGCGCGCCAGCTCGTCGAAGGAGTTCTCCTTGAGCACATAGCCTGAGGCGCCGGCCTCCAGCGCAGCCAGCACTTGCTGTGGCTGTTCATGCACCGACAGACACAGCAGCTTGCAGCGCAATGGCTCGGCGCGGATGCGGCGGATCGCCTCGACCCCGTTCATGCGAGGCATCGACAGATCGACCAGCACGACATCGGGCTGCAGCTCTCGGGCCTGGCGCACCAATTCCATGCCGTCGCGCGCCTCGGCGATCACCTCAATATCGTCCTCGCGCTGCAGCAGGGCCACCAGACCCTCGCGTACGATGCGGTGGTCGTCGGCGACGATGACGCGGATACTCATGACTCGTCCTCTTCGGGTTGGCGTGGCCATGAAACCTGGGCGTGCACGCCCAGGCCCGGCGCGCTGCGCAGGCGCAGCCCCATGCCCAGTAGCCGCAGGCGGGCATGCAGACGAGGCAGTCCATAGCCATGGCCGGCCGCGATCGCGGCGGCCTGGGCCAGCTGGGGATCGAAGCCCAGGCCTTGGTCCCGCACGACAAGGGTCACGCCTGCGCCGTCAGCGTGACGGGCCAGCGCGATATGGATGGCGACACCACCGGCATGCTTGCAGGCATTGGCCAGCAACTCGCGCCCCGCGGCCAGCAAGCCGGCGTTGATAGGCTCGGGCAGCCCGGGCAGAGACAGCGCACAGCTGAATTGGATATTCAGACCGGTGCGCGCGCGCAGCTGCTCCACCAGAGTCTGCAGCGCGGCCGGCAGATCATCGACCGGCTCGGGCTGCAGCAAGGTCACGGCGTCACGGCTGGCCTGCAAGGCCTGCTTGACCAGCTCGTAGGCACGCTGCTGGGCAAGCAGGGCACGCGGCAAGTCTGGCTCGCGCGCCGCGTCGAGCTGCATCAGTGCCAAGCTCAGCAGCTGGGCCAGCTCGTCGTGCAGGGCCTGTGCCAGCTGCCGTGCCTGCCAGCGCGCATCGACCACGACGTCCGCCACCTCGGTGGCGGGCGCAGGCATGGTGTCGACTAAGGGCATCAGCGCGCTGGGCATGAGCAGGACTCCTCTCACATGCCGGACCGGACCTCGGCTGGCGATCACGACTGACCGCAACCAGATCCGGCATGGTAGGAGTCGCCGCTCCGCGACGTCAATCTGTAAAAGCTGTCAGCGCGCCGATGGCGTTTCCCGCCCCAAAAAAACGTTGCAGTGATTGATGGCCTCTTGTGCCTCTTGCGTTTCAGGCCGCCAGCAGTTGACGCAAGACAAACGGAAGGATGCCGCCATGACGGTAGTAGTCGACCTCGATCGGCGTGTCGATTCGTAGCGTCAGCAGCACTTCCTGCCGGCTGCCATCGGCGCGGGTGATCACCAGCGTCGCGTCGCGCTGAGGCGCCAGTTCGCCGGGGATCTGGATGTCAATCAGCTCGTCGCCTTTCAGGCCCAGCGTCTCCCAGCTCACGCCCGGCTTGAACTGCAGCGGCAGAACGCCCATGCCGACCAGATTGGAGCGGTGGATGCGCTCGAAGCTGCGTGCGATCACCGCCTTGATGCCCAAAAGCTGGGTGCCCTTGGCGGCCCAGTCGCGGCTGGAGCCGGTGCCGTATTCCTCGCCGCCGAATATCACGGTGGGCGTGCCGGCGGCCATGTATTGCATCGCGGCGTCGTAGATATAGGCCTGCTCGCCCGACGGTTGCAGCAGCGTGAGACCGCCTTCAATGCGGCTGCCGTCGGCCTTGGCCGGGATCATCAGGTTCTTGATGCGCACGTTCGCGAAGGTGCCGCGCATCATCACCTCATGGTTGCCGCGGCGCGAGCCGTAGCTGTTGAAGTCGGCCTTGTGCACACCCAGGCCTTGCAGGTACAGGCCGGCCGGTGAGCTGTCCTTGATCGCGCCGGCTGGGGAGATGTGGTCTGTCGTGATCGAGTCGCCGAACAAGGCCATGATGCGGGCGCCGGAAACACCTGCCGCGGTGAACACCGGTGTCTGGGTGAAACCCTCGAAGAAGGGCGGCTGGGCGATATAGCCGCTCTTGGGCCAGGTGTAGACCTGACCCGCGACCCCGTCGATCTGCTGCCACAGCTTGCCGGGTTTCTTATCCACCTGCTCGTAGTTCTCGCGGAAGGCTTTGGGATTCATCGCGTACTTCATCAGCGCATAGATTTCGTCGCTGGTTGGCCAGATGTCGCCGAGGAAGACGTCCCGTCCCTTTTTGCCTTTTCCGAGTGGCTGGGTCATCAGGTCCACCGTCACATTGCCGGCAATTGCATAGGCGACGACGAGCGGCGGCGAGGCCAGGAAGTTGGCCTTCAGGTTCGGGTGGATGCGGGCTTCGAAATTGCGGTTGCCTGACAGCACGGCCGCGCAGATCAGATCATTGCTGGTGATGGCCTCGTTGAGCTCGGGGGTCAGGTCGCCGGCATTGCCGATGCAGGTGGTACAGCCGTAGGCAGCCAGGTTGAAACCTAGTTTTTCCAAATAGGGCAAGAGCCCCGCCTTCTCCAGGTACTCGGTAACGATGCGCGAGCCCGGGGCCAGCGAGGTCTTGATATGTGGCTGCACTTTCAAGCCGGCTTCGACCGCCTTTTTGGCCAGCAGGCCGGCCGCCAGTAGCACGCTGGGGTTGGAGGTGTTGGTGCAGGAGGTGATCGCAGCGATCAGCACATCGCCGTTCTTCACATCCAGGCCGCTGGCGGTCTTGAAGACTTGGCCCAGCTTCTCGGCCGGCTGGTTGAATCCATTGGCCGCCGTGGGCTGGCTGTACAGCTCACTGAATTTGGCTGCCAGATCGGTGATTTCGATGCGGTCCTGTGGGCGCTTCGGGCCGGCCAACGAGGGCACGACGGCGCCCAGATCCAGTCTGACGACCTGCGAGTAGTCGATGTCGCCGGCGCGGGCCACGCCGAACATGTCCTGGGCCTTGAAATAGGCTTCGAAAGCCTCAATCTCGGCCTTGCTTCGGCCGGTGCCGCGGAAATAGTCCAGAGTCTTGTCGTCGACCGGGAAGAAGCCCATCGTTGCGCCATACTCAGGCGCCATGTTCGCTATCGTCGCGCGGTCCGGCACGGCCAGACTCTCGGTGCCCTCGCCGAAGAACTCGACGAACTTGCCGACCACTTTTTCCTTGCGCAAGATCTCGGTGACGGTCAGCACCAGATCGGTCGCCGTGACGCCTTCGCGCAGCCGGCCCGTGAGCTCGAAGCCGACCACGTCCGGGGTCAGGAAGTAAACCGGCTGGCCCAGCATGCCCGCCTCGGCCTCGATGCCGCCGACGCCCCAGCCAACCACGCCGATGCCGTTGATCATCGTCGTGTGGCTGTCGGTGCCGACCAGGCTGTCGGGGTAGTAGACCTTTTCACCCTTGGCGCCACTCTTGTGAACGCCGCGCGCCAGATATTCCAGATTCACCTGGTGCACGATACCGAAGCCTGGAGGCACGACGCCAAAGGTGTCGAAGGCCTGCATGCCCCACTTCATGAACTCGTAGCGCTCGCGGTTGCGCTCGAATTCCAGCTTCATGTTCAGGTCCAAGGCCTTCTTGGTGCCGTAATGGTCGATCATGACCGAGTGGTCGACAACCAGGTCCACTGGCACCAGCGGCTCGATGCGCTTGGGGTCCAGGCCGGCAGCAGCAGCGACATTGCGCATTGCGGCGAGATCGGCCAGCAAAGGCACGCCGGTGAAATCCTGCAGCACGACGCGGGCAACGACAAAGGGAATCTCGTCGCTACGCTCGGCCACCGGTTGCCAGTTGGCCAGCTGGGCTACGTGCTCTGGTGCGACCTTCTTGCCGTCACAATTGCGCAGCACCGACTCCAGCACGATGCGCAGCGAGATCGGCAAGCGCTTGATATTGGGGAACTTCTTGGCCAGCTTGGGCAGGGAGTAGTAGCGGCCGTTGCGCCCCGAGGGCGTCGTGAACTCGCTCAGCGTGTGGGCAAATGCGTGTGGGGCGCTGGCGACGGGGGCTTTGGGCATGAACAATCTCCTGGCGGTTGGGGCGTGGATTTTTGGCTAAGCTGCATTGTGGCGGCAAGTCCTGTCTTCGGCACGGCCTGCGCAGCATCCCACTGGCACAGGGGCGGCCTTCGTAAGCGATGTTTCCGAAGGTTTCTGCTGTCATCCGCCAACCGCCCTGGGCGTTGACTAGTCGCGCATACCTACAACAAGGAGTCCCGCGATGAAACATCTGATCTTCGCCGCCGGTCTGGCGTTTGCCACCATTGGCAGCGCCCAGGCCACCGATGTCGGCGTCTCCATCAGCCTGGGACAGCCCGGCTTTTATGGCCAGATCGACATAGGCAACTATCCTCGGCCACGCGTCATCTATGCCGAGCCGGTGGTGATACACCGGGCACCCCGGATGGTGTACGAGCCGGTTTATCTGCGGGTGCCTCCCGGCCACCAGAAGAACTGGCGCAAGCATTGCGGCCGCTACGACGCCTGCGGCCGGCCGGTCTACTTCGTACGCGACGATTGGTACCAGAACGACTACGCCCCGCGCTACCGCCGGGACCACGACCGTCGCGACCGCGACCATGGTCGCGGCGACGACCGCCATGATGGCCGTCGTGACGACCACCCGGGCCGCGGCCATGGGCATGGCAAGGGCGGCCGCGACTGAGTCGGGTTTGACGCTACCTCAGGGAGCCATGGCCCGCTCCAGCATCGCATGCAACAGCACGTTGCAGCCCGCGGTGATGTGTTCGGGCTTGGCGTCCTCAATCTCGTTGTGGCTGATGCCGTCCTTGCAGGGAATAAAGATCATCCCGGCCGGCGCCAGCCGCGCCATATAGACGGCGTCATGGCCGGCGCCCGAGACGGCTGGCATATTCGAATAGCCCAGCGCCTCGGCCGCCTTGGCCACGGCCGCCACGCAGTCGGCGTGGAAGGGCGCGGCCGGGTAGTGCGATACCAGCTCGATCTGAATCGGCAGCCCGGTCTTGGCGCTCAGGTCGGCAGCGAACTTGCGGATATCGGCATCCATCGCGTCGACCAGCGCATCCGTGCTGTTGCGCATGTCGATGCTGAACTTGACGCGGCCGGGAATCACATTGCGGCTGTTAGGGTGCACCTGCACCATGCCCACCGTGCCTCGCCCATGCGGTCCGTAGCGCAGCGCGGTGGCAACCACCTCCTGCATGAGCACCGTCGCAACCTGTAGCGCGTCCTTGCGCAAGGCCATCGGCGTCGGCCCGGCATGGGCCTCCATGCCGGTGACGGTGCAGTCGTACCATTTGATGCCCAGCACGCCGGTGACTACGCCTATGGTCTTGTCGTGGTCTTCCAGCACAGGACCTTGCTCGATATGGGTCTCGAAATAGCTGCCGATCGCATGGTCGCCGGGCTCCTCGGGGCCGATATAGCCGATGCGCGCCAACTCCTCCTTGACGCTCTTGCCCTCGGTATCGGTGGCCGCATAGGCATGCTCCAGGGTGAAGGCCTTGGCGAACACGCCCGAGCCCATCATCACCGGCACGAAGCGCGAACCTTCCTCATTGGTCCAGAAGGCCACCTCAATCGGCGCCTCGGTTTCGATGCCGTGGTCATTGAGCGTTCGTACCACCTCGATGCCGGCCAGCACGCCGTAGTTGCCGTCGAACTTGCCGCCGGTCGGTTGGGTGTCGATATGGCTGCCTGTCATCACCGGTGCCAAAGCGTTGTTGCGGCCGGCTCGGCGCATGAATGCGTTGCCGATCTTGTCGACCGTCACCGTCATGCCGGCCTGCTTGGCCCAGCCGATGACGAGATCACGGCCCTGTTTGTCCAGCTCCGTGAGCGCCAGACGGCAGACGCCGCCCTTTTCGGTGGCGCCGATCTGGGCCAGCTCCATCAGCGAGGCCCACAGGCGTTCGCCGTTGACTCGCACAGCGGAGATGGCGGGTTTGGTCTTCATGTCCATATCGGTACTACTCCTTGACTAACGCGCGACGGCGCTCGGGGCCAGGTCTTGGGCCCGCGCCTTGACCGCCTGGAAATTGGGGCCGAAGGCGGGTCGCTTCAGATAGCGGCCGGCGCCCGGCGTGGCGCGCAACTCGCCGTTCGCGTAGACCAGCTTGCCCTGGCTGATCGTGTGACTCGGTATGCCGCGCACCGTACGACCTTCGAAGATATTGAAGTCGCCCTTGCTCAGCTGAGTCTTGGCCGAAATGGTCTTGCTGCCCTGCGGATCCCACAGCAGCAGGTCGGCATCGGCACCTTCGCTGACCGAGCCTTTTTGCGGATAGAGGTTGAAGAGCTTGGCGGTGTTGGCCGAAGTGATCGCGACGAACTCGCTGGGTGTCAGCCGGCCGGTGTTGACACCGGCATCCCAGATCACCGCCATGCGCTCCTCGATGCCGCCGCAGCCGTTCGGGATCTTCGCGAAATTCTCCAGGCCGGCAGCCTTCTGCTCAGCGCAGAAGGTGCAGTGGTCGGTGGCCGTCGTGTGCAGCTGCCCGCTCTGAAGGCCCCGCCACAGAAAGTCCTGGTGGATCTTGGGGCGAAATGGCGGGCTCATCACATGAGCCGCGGCGGTGGCGAAATCGGGGTGGCGGTAGACGCTGTCGTCGATCAGCAGATGGCCGGCCAGCACTTCGCCATAGACCCGCTGTCCGCGCGCGCGGGCTCGCGCGATGGCCTCGGCCGACTCGATGCAGGAGACATGCACGATATAGATGGGCACGCCCAGCACATCGGCAATCGCAATCGCGCGGTTCGCGGCTTCGCCTTCGACCATGGGCGGGCGCGACAGTGGGTGGCCCTCGGGGCCGGTGATGCCCATCTTGGCCACCTCCTGCTGCAGCAGGAAGACCAGTTCGCCGTTCTCGGCATGCACCGTCGGCATCGCGCCCAGTTCGAGTGAGCGCTTGAAGCTGTTCACCAAGGTCTCGTCGTCGCACATGATGGCGTTCTTGTAGGCCATGAAGTGCTTGAAGCTGTTGATGCCCTCGTCCTTGACGAGCCGGCCCATCTCGGCATGGACCGAATCGCTCCACCAGGTGATCGCTACATGGAAACCGTAGTCAGCCGCCGACTTCTCGGCCCAGCCTCGCCACTGCTGGTACGCCTCCATCAGCGGCTGCTGCGGATTCGGGATCACGAAATCGATGATCGATGTTGTGCCCCCGGCCAAGCCAGCGGCCGTGCCAGTGAAGAAGTCATCCATCGTCACCGTGCCCATGAAGGGCAGCTGCATATGGGTGTGCGGGTCGATACCACCGGGCAGGATGTACTGGCCTGTGGCATCCAGGCGCTCGCAGCCCGCAGGTGCCAGCTCCTGCGCTCGCGGGCCGACAGCGGCTATCTGGCCATCGATGCAGAGCACATCGGCGGCGAACTCGCGGTCGGCGTTGACCACCGTGCCGCCCCTGATCAACAGGCTGCTCATGTCTTGTCTCCTAGCGCTGCTTGGGCGCTGTCAGATAGTAGTAGGCACCGGCCACGGCCAGGCTGAAGAACCAGCCGAAATCGAACAGGCTCAGCAATAAGGGCGGCAGGCTGTCTTTCGCAATCACGCCGGACACCGCCAGATAGCCCGGTAGACAGGGCAGCACGCCCAGCGCAAATGCGATCAAGGCCTGGGTATTCCAGCCGCCGCTGTACTCGTACGCGCCGCCGCGGGCATAGAGATCGCCGATCTTCAGCTCCGTCTTGCGGATCAGGTAATAGTCCACCAGCAAGATGCCGGCGATGGCGCCCAGCAAGGTGCCGTAGCCGCCCAGCCAGGTGAAGAGGTAGCCGCCCGAGGTGGCCAGCAGCTTCCAGGGCATGAAGAGCAGGCCAATCAGCGCCGCAATGATGCCGCCCATGCGGAAGCTGATCTTGCTCGGCGCGACCTGGCTGAAGTCATAGGACGGCGAGACCAGATTGGCTGCCACATTGGTGGTCAGATTGGCCAGAAGGATCACCAGCAGGCCGACGCCGGCGGCCACCGGACCCATTTGTGTCAGCAGGCCATCGGGGAAGAGCTGTGCCTTGCCATAGAGAATCGCCGAGGCCGAGAAGCCGATCACGCCCACCATCGAGAACAGAGCCATCGGGATGGGCAGGCCAATGGCCTGACCCAGAACCTGGTCCTTTTGGCTCTTGGCGAAACGGGTGAAGTCGGGGATGTTCAGTGCCAGGGTGGCCCAGAAACCGACCAGGCCGGTCAGCGCGGCCCAGGTCTTGGGCCCGCCCTCGACCACCTTGGCCGGCAGTGCGAATAGCTGGCCGGCCGGCACCTTCGTCAAGAGCACGACCACCAGCAGCACCGAGGCCGCAATCATCAGCGGCGCGGCAATCACCTCCAGCTTGCGGATCGACTCTGGGCCTTTCCAGATGAACCAGATGTGCAAGGCCCAGAAGGCGAGGAAGCAGATGAACTGCGAGTTGCTGATGGTCTCGCCGGCGGCCGGGCCGGCCAGGCCCATGCCCAGCACATTCAGAAAGCCATGCAGGGCCAGCGCGCCGAAGTAGCAGTTGATCGAGAACCAGCCACAGGCCACCAAGCCGCGCAGCACGGCCGGCAGGTTCGCACCCTTGACACCAAATGAGGCACGGGCCAACACCGGGAAGGGAATGCCATGCTTGGGGCCGACCCGGCCGATCAACACCATCGGGATCAGCACGATCAGATTGGCGACAAAGACCAGCCACACCGCCATCTGCCAGGAAAATCCCTGATCCAGCATCGAGCTGGCCATCGTGTACGTCGGCACGCAGACCACCATGCCCACCCACAACGCCGCATAGTCCTTCCAGGCCCAAGTGCGGTGGGCGGCCGGCGTCGGCAGCAGATCGTCATTGGCCAGCGAATTGCCGGCCGAGGTGGGCGCGCCCTTGATGGCGCTGGTACTGGTGCTCATGCGTTCTCTCCTCTGGGATTCGGTCTTGTGAAGGGAGCAATCTTTGTGCCTATGTTTGTGCCAACAGGCGGCTCACGCCATGCGGAAAACCCGCTGGGTTCGGCCGCTGATCACACGCCCACACGCATCGGATTGTTCGCATGGGTTGTCCAGTTCGCATACTCGCCGCTGACAGGCTGGCCGGTGCGCTGATCGATCTCGCCGGGCATCACACGGCGCATCGTGATCGTGTCCGGCACTGGGCAGATCGACACGCAGAGATTGCAACCCACGCACTCGGCCTCGTTGATCTCGAAGTGGCGCTTGCCGTCCTTGCTCGCGAAGATGGCCTGGTGCGAGGTGTCCTCGCAGACAACATGGCAGCGGCCGCACTGGATGCAGCTGTCCTGATTGATGACCGCCTTTTCCACGTAATTCAGATTCAGCTGGTTCCAGTTCTTCACGGTCGGCACGGCCAGCCCCATCATCGCGTCGATCGTCGCGTAGCCCTTCTCGTCCATATAGTTCGAGAGGCCGGAGCACATCTCTTGCACGATCTTGAAACCGTAGACCATCGCTGCAGTGCAGACCTGCACGGTACCGCAGCCCAGCGCGATGTACTCTGCCGCATCGCGCCAGGTGGTGATGCCGCCGATGCCCGAGATCGGTAGCCCAGCGGTCAGCGGATCGCGGGCGATCTCGGCCACCATGTTCTGCGCAATTGGCTTGACCGCCGGGCCGCAGTACCCGCCGTGCGAGCCCCAGCCGTCGGTGCTGGGATGCATCACCATGCGGTCCAGATCCACGCCCATCACTGAGTTGATGGTGTTGATCAGGCTTACCGCATCAGCGCCGCCCGCCTTGGCCGCGCGTGCCGGCTGACGCACATCGGTGATGTTCGGCGTCAGCTTCACGATCACCGGCAGTTTTGAGTACTGCTTGCACCAGGCCGTCACCATCTGGATGTACTCGGGCACCTGGCCCACGGCCGAGCCCATGCCGCGCTCGCTCATGCCGTGCGGGCAGCCAAAGTTCAGCTCGATGCCGTCGGCTCCAGTGTCCTCGACCATGGGCAGAATGCGCTTCCAGCTCTCTTCGGTGCAGGGCACCATCAGCGAGACGATCATTGCCCGGTCCGGCCAGGCGCGTTTGACGCGTCGGATCTCCTCTAGATTGGTGCGCAGCGGCCGGTCGGTGATGAGCTCGATGTTGTTCAGGCCTATCACGCGACGGTCCTGGCTCATCAAGGTGCTGTAGCGCGGGCCGGACACATTGACCACCGGCGGGTCCTCGCCCAGGGTCTTCCAGACCACGCCACCCCAGCCGGCCTCGAAGGCGCGGGTGACGTTGATCTCCTTGTCTGTCGGCGGTGCCGAGGCCAGCCAGAAGGGATTCGGGCTCTTGATGCCCAGGAAGTTGCTGCTGATGTCGGCCATGGTTCAGCTCCGCAGAAAAGAGTCGATGGAGATCGCGGCTTGCTTGCCGTGTTCGACGGCCTCGACCGTGAGGTCGCGCCCGCCAAAGCGACAGTCGCCGCCGGCCCAGACTTTGGCGTGACTGGTCTTGCCAGCCACATCCGTGGCGATGCGGCCGCTCTTCAGTGCCAGTTCCACGCCGGCCGGCACAAAGCTCTGGCCGATGGCCTTCAGCACCATGTCTGCGGCAATCGTGAACAGCTCGCCGGTTTCCACCAGCTGGCCGTCGCGCAGCGCGGTCACCGCGAACTGCACGCCGCTCACTTGGCCGTTCTCGGACAGGATCTGCTTGGGCGCGGCCCAGGTCCGCAGCAGGACGCCGTTTTTCTGGGCCCACTCTTGCTCATAGCCGGATGCGCTCAGGCTCTCGACCCCGCGGCGATAGACCATGGTCACCTCGCGCGCGCCAAGCTTCTTGCTCTGCACCGAGGCATCCACCGCCGTCATGCCGCCGCCGATCACGAGCACCTTTTGGCCGACCTTGACCTCGGACGGTTTCGATTGGCGCAGCTCGGCGATGAAGTCCACCGCAGGGCGCACCCCCTCGCACTGTGGCTCGGTGATGCCCAACGCGTTGACGCCGGCCAGCCCCAGGCCCAGGAAGACCGCATCGAACTCGGCCGCCAACTGATTTAGCGTGATGTCGCGGCCCATTTGCTGGCCGGTCTTGACCGTGATGCCACCGATGGACAAAAGCCAGTCGACCTCCTGTTGCGCGAAGCCATCTGTCGTCTTGTAGGTAGCGAGACCGTACTCGTTCAAGCCGCCCAGCTTGGGCCTGGCCTCGAACAGCAGCACCTCATGCCCGCGTCGCGCCAGCCCATGCGCCGCCGCCAGTCCTGCCGGGCCAGCACCGACCACAGCGACCTTCTTGCCGGTGGCGGGCGCCCGCGTGAACAGCGGCTTCGCATCTGGCTTGGCGAAGAAGGTGTCGGTGGCGAAGCGTTGCAATAGGCCGATCTCCACCGGCTTGCTCTCATTCGTGTTGCGCACACATGCCTGCTCGCACAGCATCTCGGTGGGGCAGACCCGGGCGCACATGCCGCCCAGCGGATTGGCCTGCAGGATGGCCTGGGCCGCGCCGCGGTTATTCTCCTGCGCGATGCGCTGGATGAAGCTGGGGATGTCGATGCCGGTGGGACAGGCCGTGATACAGGGCGCGTCATAGCAGTAGTAGCAGCGCTCGGCTTCGATCAGCGCTTGCGTGCGGTTCAACGGCGGGTGAGAGTCGCTGAAGTTGCGCGCGTAGTCGGCCTCGCTGAGTCGGCCGGCGGCAATGCCTGGCGTGTTGGTGTCCATCTCGGGCTCCGGGTGCTGGGTGTGTGAATAATTTACTAACCCGTAAAAAATCACCAGTCGGTAAATTCCCTCGGGTCGCCGCCGCCGTCATGTGTTGAGATAGTCGCATCGACAATCCCGTCATGCCAGCAATGACCGAATCCAAGGCGCGGCGCACCAGCACGGCGCGCAATACAAGTCAGCAATCCCCTGATGCACCAAGCTTGTCAGCGAGCGAGGAGCTTGCGCCCCAGCCGCGTGCAGCGCGGCTGCGCAAGGAGGCGGCCATCTGTGCCGAAGCGGAACGCCAGTTCGCGCAATATGGTTTCGAGGGGGCGTCGCTGGAAAACATCGCCGCCGCCGTCGGCATCAGCCGCCACAGCCTGCTGTACTACTACCCGAGCAAGGAGCAGCTGTACCGCAAGGTGCTCGACGAGGTGCTGGCCGAGTGGCTGGCGCGCATGGCCGGCATCGTTTCGGGCACCGATCCGGAAGCCGCGATGCGCGAGTACATCGCCGCCAAGCTGCGCTACTCGCGCGAGCGCCCGGCCGGCTCCCAGGTCTTCGCCCGCGAAGTGATGGCCGGCGCACCGCGCTTTCGCGACGCGATCGAGGCCCAGGTGTTGCCGGCGCTGAACGCCGACGTCAAGACCTTCGAGCGCTGGGCCCGCCAGGGCCTGGTTGCCAAGCTGGACTTCCGCCACCTGATGTTCACGATCTGGTCCAGCACGCAAGCCTATGCCGACCTCGGCCCGCAGTTTGCGATCCTCTTGGGCAAGCCGGTGCTGGAGGAGAGGGACTACGTCGCGGCCGAGCGGCTGATCCTTCAGTTGGTACTCGGCGGGCTGATGGTCAAGCCCTGAGACGCAGGGCAATGTCCTCGGAAGCGGTGATGTGTCGGCATGCCGCCCCTGATTTGACGCGAAGTCCGGCCGCTGTCTACCCTTCGACCCTGGCGATAGATGGCCGGCGCACGCTCACGTCCGGATGCTCGATGACAAAAAGGTAGGCATGCGCGTTTGTGCGACCGGTGCCCAGGCACCGAGCCAAGACTTGGACCGAGAAGTTCGACCCCGAACGGCAGACGCAGCAGAGCGATCATGCCTGCGGCCTAGCTGCTGCTCGGTGCCGGGCGCGGCCAGTTGGCGGCCTAGGCGGCTGGCCTCCCTCATGGCGCTGCTGCGCGAGGCGCCCACCACCAGGGTGGCGCTGGTGCATGGTGGTGATGTGGAGCTGTGGCGCTATGCCGAGCTGGTGCGACGCACCCGCAGCCAGTGCTCGATCTGTCGCTGACCCTGATGAATTTCCCCGGGAGCTCGGTCGACGCCGATCTGAGCTTCCCTTTCAAGCATTTCGACCGCCGCATCTGCATAGGCTGCGGCTGGTCTGAGTACGGTCTGGCCGAGGTAAGGGCGCGTTTCGAGCATTTCGCCGCCGGGCTGGCGCCGGACAAGCTGCGCCATATTGCGCAGGCCAATCTGCTGGGTTTTCTGGGGTGGTGCCGCGAAGGCCTGGGCCCGCCGGCCCAGCATCCTCGAGCTTAGGCTCTCCATTCCTGTGGCCTCGACCCATGCTCAACGAGCTGCTGCCCCTGATGACTTGCTGTTCGGCGCGTGCACTGGCCGAGCGCTTTAGGACCTTGATTCGCCAGCGTAGCCAGTCATCATAGTTTCATCGTCTCTTGCAAATAATTCGCGTTTATTCAATCTTTGAAACCAGCTCGCGCATGCAAACTCTCGATGACTTTCGCACACACAAGCCAGCATTCGCCCTGCGAGCGGTCTCCCTGGCAGCGTTGCTGACCCTGGCTGGCTGCGGCGGTGGCGACGATACAAGCTACGCCATTCCGGCCCCCCCTGCCGGGCTGGGCACGGAAGTCATCGACGTCACGGCACGAGCAGCCACGGGCATGCCAGCGTCGCGAACGGATGTGCCCAAGTACCGCGAAGATGCCACCGCCTACAACTCCGGCAGACACGACGCAACGGCCGCTGGCAACAACGCCTGCTATGCCGATCACACGACCAACAGCACCATCCGGCTGCTGTCGGGCTATCTTGATATCTGGGAGCCTTCTGAGCGGAAGATGAACGGCTTCAAGGCCTCGGACTACGCGGGCATCTTTACGGCGGGCTCGACCACGCCGGATACGAATACGGCCGGCAAGGAAGGCTGCGATGCGTTTGCCCTGACCACCTGGAACGGTGTCTGGCATGTGCTCACGGCCAACAATACCAACGGTACGCCTGGACAGGCCCCCACCGCAGGCACGATAGGCACGGTCAAGAACAGCGCGTTGTTCCGTCAGAACATGGAGTACTCGTCCAAGTTGACGACGCAAACCACCTATACGGAAGCTCAGAAGCAAGACATCAGGCTGGATGACACCGGCCACAAGGTCACACGCATGATCAAGGGCGGCGCTCTAGGCCCGCTGGGTCAGGCTTGGGACGATCTGGCCAAGAACCCCACCACTGGATGGGGCGACACGAACGCCTCGACGAACCCCGCCTTCGGCGCGGTGCTCCAGTTCGTCGACAACGCCACGGTGGGCAACATCGCTTCGGACAATGGCCCCAAGGCCTTTTACAAGTTTGCGCGGCCCTACCGATGGTCAGCTGCAGACAGCAGCCTGCCTGAAGTCAGGGTGCTGCCTGAGCTGCTGGTGCGCCGCGCAGCCGGCAACACGGCTACAGCCGCACAGACCAGCGCGCAGCAGGACTCCGACTTCCCCAGCGGTCACTCGGCAGAATTCGTGCGCTACTCGATGGCCATCGCCTATGTGGCGCCCCAGCGCTTCCATGAAGCACTGGCGCGTGGGCTGGAGGCCGGTGAAAACCGCATCCGCGCCGGCATGCACTCGGCACTGGGCGTGATGGGCGGACGCATGCTTGGCTCGTCGGTCTGGATGCCCTTCCTGAAGGGCGCGGGTGATCGCGCGCTGACCTACACCGAAGCTCAGCGCCTGGCGGTGTTCCAGCAGGCGCAGCAACAGCTGCGCACCAAGCTGGGCGTGGCAACGGGCGTGCAGCTGTGGGATGCCGCGCACTCGGCCAGTGTCAGTGATGACCGCTTCTCGGACTTTGCGGCCGCCAAGGCGGACTATCTGCGTCGTCTGACCTACGGCTTTGCCAAGGACAGCAGCAAGGCCGGCAAGCCTGCGGTCGTGCCCAAGGGCATGGAAACGCTGCTGGAAACCCGGTTCCCCTATCTGAGCGCCGACCAGCGCCGCGCCGTGCTCAAGACCACGGCCATCGATTCCGGCTATCCCGTGCTCGACGACGAAGAGGGCTTTGGCCGCCTGAACCTGTTCGATGCGGCCAGCGGTTACGGCAAGCTGGAGGCCGACGTCACCGTCACGATGAACGACAGCAGCGAGGGCTTCTGCGTCTCGGGCTTTTGTTCCTTCGATCGCTGGCGCAACGACATCGGCGGCGCTGGCAAGCTGACCAAGCGGGGCAGCGGCACGCTGGCCTTGACGGGCGCCAACACCTACAGCGGTGGCACCATCGTGGCGGCTGGCACCTTGCGCGCGGACTCTGCGACCGCAATGGGCACGGGCGCGGTCTACGTTGACGGCGGCACTTTGGCCACCCACGGCACCCAAGTCAACGTGGGCGGCACCTACACGCAAAGATCGGGCACGCTGACCCTCGCCTTGTCCAGCAGCACTGCCGGTACCCTGGTCGTCACCGACCATGCGGCCCTGGCTGGGGCACTAAAGGTGACGTTCACCAAGGGCTACACGCCCAAGGCCGGCGACAAGATTGTGGTGATCACGGCCAAGGGCGTCCACAACAAGTTCGACACTGTGGCCGTGGACGGCTTTGCCAAGTCCGAGGTGAGCTACGGCGCTGCCAGTGTGACCATCACGCTGGCCAGCTGATCGGTTCACACCGCCTTCACCTGCTCTGACCTCGCCTGTACCGCTCGGCAGAGCGGTACAGCATCAGGGTCGTACGGTGCGGCTGTGTCTAGGTGGCCCGGGGTGTCGCTCCTAGGATCAAGCACCCGCTTTGGAGTGTTTGGCCATGACCGATCTGCTGCCCCTGATGACTTACTGCCTGGTGATGTCCAGCACACCAGGCCCCAACAATGTAATGCTGACCGCGCTGGGTGCGAACTTCGGCTATCGCCGCAGCCTGGCACCCATCCTGGGCATCAATGTCGGCGTGTTCGTCCAGACCTTGCTGTGCTGCCTCGGGCTGGGCAGTCTGTTCATGGCCTACCCGCAGGCTCACGCCGTACTGCGCGTCACCGGCGTGCTCTACCTGGTCTATCTGGCCTGGCAGCTCAGCGGCGTCTCGGCGGCCCAGGGTCGGCCGGCCGAACCGCTGAGCTTCGCTCAGGCGGTGCTGTTCCAGGCGCTGAACCCGAAGAGCTGGATCAAGGCCATCACGCTGGCCTCGGTCTTCATGCCGGTGGGCCTGGGAGCGGTGCAGGGCGCGCTGCTGGTGGGGCTGATCGGCTGGGCCATCGGCTTCCCCTGTAACTCGATGTGGGCGCTGTTCGGCGTTGCGATCCGGCGCTTTCTGGCCGAGCCGCGCCAGCGCCGCGCCTTCAATCTGCTGATGGCAGCGACCCTCTTGCTGCTGGCCCTGTCCCTGCTGCGCAGCCCCTAAACTGGCCGGTATGTTCTCGATCGACCGCAACTCCACAATGCCCCTGGCCGACCAGGTCGAGGCGCGGCTGCGAGCGCTGATTGCAGCCGGCCAGCTGCCTTCCGGTGCGCGCCTGCCGTCGATCCGCCAACTGGCCCAGCAGCTGGCCGTCAGCCCGCAGACCGTGATCAGCGCCTATGACCGGCTGGTCGCATCGGCCAGCATCGACTCGCGCGGCACGGCTGGCTTTTTCGTCTGCGAGCCGCGAGGGCAGCTGCCCGACCCGGCCGCGCTGGAGGCCGGCGAGGAGCAGGAGCCGGTCTGGCTGGCCCAGCAGGCCGGCGACCAGCGCGCCGGCGTGTTGCTGGCCAGCAGCGGGGCACTGCCGGCCTCCTGGCTGGCGGATGCCGTGCCGGCGGTGACGGTGCAGCGGGCGCTGGCGCGCAGTACCGCCGGCATGGCCACCCGCTGCCCGCCGCAAGGCCTGCCCGAGCTGCGCGAGCGCATCGCGATGCTGCTGCGCGGCCAGGGGCTGGCGGTCGATGCCGGGCGCGTGATGACCACCTATGGCGGTACCCAGGCCATCGATCTGATCTGTCGGGCCTTCCTGCAGCCGGGCGATACGGTGCTGGTCGAGAACCCCGGCTACTTTCTGATGTTTGGCCGGTTGCGCGAGGCCGGGCTGCATGTCGTGCCGATCACGCGCCTTCCCGACGGGCTTGATCTGGACGAGCTGGAGACCGCCTGCCGCACGCATCGGCCGCGCATGCTATTCATTCAGGCCGTGTTGCACAACCCGACCGGCTGGGGCAGCAGCCCGGCCAATCTGCACAAGGTGCTGATGCTGGCCGAAGCCCACGGCCTGTTGATCGCCGAAGACGATGTGCAGGGCCACTTCCACCCCGGCAACCCGACCCGGCTGGCGGCACTGTCGGGGCTGGACCGGGTGATCTACTACTCGAGCTTTTGCAAGGCGCTGAGCCCGGCTCTGCGTCTAGGCTATCTGGCGGCCGAACCGGCGCTGCTGAAGGCCTTGCTGCGCGAGAAGATCTACACGGTGCTGACGACGCCTGCGCTCAACGAATATGTGCTGCTGGAGCTGCTGGCGGCCGGGCGCTGGCGCAAGCATTTGGAGCGCCTGCAGCGCCAGTTGATTGCGGCGCGCAACAGCACGTCGCGCCAACTCGTGGCCGCTGGCATCGCCTTCGACCCCCAGCCCGGCGAGGGCGGGCTGTTCCTGTGGGGTCGGGTGCCGGAGGGCGTGGACGTCGATCTGCTGGTGCAGGACGCCTACCGCAACAAGATCCTGCTGGCGCGCGGCGCCACCTTCCGCGCCGACGCCGTGCCCGACCCGCATCTGCGCTTCAACGTGGTGCTGGCCCAGCATGTGCGGCTGGCCGACTATCTGCGCGAGCGGCTTCAGGCGCTGGCCGGCGCGCGGGCGACGCTTGGGCGGGTCAGCGGGACGCTCGGCGCCTAGACCCGGCCGAGCCTCAGCCGTAAGGCAAGGCTCAGTAGCGCCGCAGCCGGCAGCACCAGAGCCTCGGGTGCTTTCAAGGTCCATAGCGTTGCGCCGCTGATCGCGCACCACAGCAGCGGGATCGGCCACAGCCACCAGACGCCGGGGCGTAAGAGCAGCAGGCCCAAGCTGGCCAGCACCGTGGGGTCTGCAGCGATGCCGAACAGCTCGATGCCCCGCCAACTGCGTCCGCAGGCCAGCGCCAGCAGCGGGTGACCGAACAGGGCCCAGGCCAGCAGTGTCAGGCCCGGCCAGGCCCGTGACGATGGCGCGGTGGACCGCTGTGCGGCGAGCACCAGCAGCAGGGCCTGCAGCGCAAAAGCGGCGGCAAACCAGCTCGCTGCCCAGTTGATCTGGGCATAGCGCTGCCAGTGCAAGGCCAAGGCTACCCAGGCCCAGGCGGCAGCCAACACGAGCCAGGGCCAAGGTGCCGGCCTGGCGGGCGGGTTCCACATCAAGGCAAGCCCGGCAGCCAGCATCGGCAGCTGCCAGGGCCAAACGTCGGCGTTATAGCGCTCGAACAGACGGGCATAGGCGGCCGGGGAGAACATCAGCAAATCCGACAGCTGATAGCTCGACCATACGGCCCACCACTCGGCCATGCTCAGAGCGCCGCGATCAACTCGGCGATGCGCCGGCGCTGAGCCGCATCGGGCATAGGTCCGTTGGCGGCGGCCATGTTCTGGCGCAGGTGCTCGACCTGGCTGGTGGCCGGAATCGCGCAGGTGATGGCCGGATGCGAGACGATGAACTTGAGCACCAGCGCGGCCCAGCTGCTGCAGCCCAGCTCGGCGCCGGCCCAAGCGGGCAGGCGTTCAGCCGCCAGGGCCTGCAGCAGCTCGCCCTGGCGGAACGGCCGGTTGGCGATCACCGCGATGCCACGCTCCTGGGCCAGTGGCAGCAGCCGCGCCTCGGCCTCGCGGTCCAGCGGGTTGTAGCTGAGTTGAATGAAATCCAGTGGCTGGCTGCGCATGATGCGCTCCAGCTCGGCATGGCGCCGGCCCTCTGAGGTGCTGATGCCCACATAGCGCAGCAGCCCGCTCGCCTTCAGGGTCTGCAACTGAGGCAAATGGGCTTCCCAGGCCAGCAGGTTGTGCACCTGCAGCAGGTCGAAGCGGGGCACGCCCCAATGCCGGCGCGAGGCCTCGATCTGGGCCGGCCCGCGCGCGCCGGCGCCGATCCAGACCTTGTCGGCTGCAAACACCGAGGCGGCGGCCGGGCCCAGCGCCACCAACCCCTGGCCGATCACCGGCTGCGAGGAGCCGTACATCGGAGAGGAATCGATCAGCCGCCCGCCGGCCGCGAAAAAGGCGCGCATTACCGCCGTGCAGCCGGCACGTGCCTGCGCATCATCACCGACGTTGAATGTGATCCAGCTGCCCAGGCCCAGCACCGGGACGGTCTCGCCAGTGGATGGGATGGGTTTGAGCGTCGGTGCCGTGCTGGCCTGGGGGAGCGAAGGCAGGGCCAGCGAGGGCGCGAACAGGGCCAGCCGGCGCAAGAGCTGGCGCCGGGCGGGATGGACGGGCTTCATCGTCATGATCGCCTCCGGTAGATCGCTACTGATCGGCGGCACCGCAGTGCCGCGCTTGCACTCTAAGCCATGGCCGCTACGCCGGGGTCCCCGATTGACGGCTTTTCGCCGTCGCCAACCAGGCCGGGAGGCCGGGCTGCTGTAGGACAGCACCGCGACTGCGCGCTATGTGCGTCAACGCACGGACCCTGCTTGCGAAAGCGCCCAGCCTGATCGTTCACAGACGCCCGGCCCCGCTGCCGGCGCGCCGCCTTCACCGAAAGGAATTGCGATGAAACGCTCACTTGGCCTCAGGGCCGTACCCGGCGCGCTGGCGCTATTGGCACTGGCGGCCTGCGCCAGCACGCCTGCTCCCAGCGCCGAACTGGCGCTGTCTGGCGCCGCACTGACCCGCGCCGACGGTGCCGGGGCTGCCGAGCTGGCCCCGGCGGAGTTGCGCATGGCACGCGCCAAGCTGGAGCGCGCCCAGGCCGCGCTGGCCGCCAAAGATCACGAGCAGGCGCTTCAGATGGCCCAGCAGTCCGAGCTTGACGCCCGCCTTGCCGAGGCCAAGAGTCGCGCCGCCAAGGCCCGCAAGACCGCTGATGAGCTGCTGGAAAGCAACCGGGTGTTGCGCGAAGAAATGGGCCGCAAGACACCTGCCGTGCTGCCTGCACCAACGACCCCGAGGACCCCGTCATGAAAACTCCCCGCCATCACACCCTGTCCCTGCTTAGCCTCGCGGCCCTGAGCGTGCTGATGGGCTGCAGCAGTCTGCCGGCCGACAATGCCCGACTTGAGGAAGCGCGCCGAGACTACCGTGCGGCGCAGCAGGCCCCGCAGATCAACGAGCTGGCCGGCGTCGAGATGCGCCAGGCCAGCGACGCACTGCACAAGGCAAGCGACGCATGGACCCGCAAGGACAAGCCCAGCGAGGTGGATCATTGGTCCTACCTGGCCAAGCAGCGTATCGCGATCGCGCAGGAGACCGCCAGTCAGAAGGTGGCCGAGCAGGCCTTGGGCCTGGCTACGGCCGAGCGCGACCGCTCCCGTCTGGCCGCGCGCACCAGCGAGGCCGACAGCGCCCAGCGCAACGCCAACGCGGCGATGCAGCAGGCCGATGCCGCCCAGCGCCAGGCAGCGATGGCCCAGCAGCAGACCAGGGATGCCCGCGCCGTCAATGCGCAGCTGGAGGCCCAGCTCAAAGAGATGAACGCGCTGCAGACCGAGCGCGGCCTGGTCATCACGATAGGCGACGTGCTGTTCGACACCAACCGCGCCGAGCTCAAGCCCGGCGGCATGCGCAATGTCGAGAAGCTGGTCGGCTTCCTGAAGCAGTATCCGCAGCGCACCGCGATGGTGGAGGGCTATACAGACAGCGTCGGCAGCGACAGCGCCAACCAGGGCCTATCCGGGCGACGCGCCGACGCGGTGCGCATGGCCTTGGTCGATCAGGGCGTTGGCCGCGAGCGCATCCGATCGCAGGGCTATGGAGAGGCTTATCCGGTTGCCAGCAATGACAGCGCCGACGGCCGCCAGCTGAACCGCCGCGTCGAGATCCTGCTGTCGGACGAGGCGGGCGCGATCAAGCCTCGGTAGTCGTCAGCGGCAGGACGAAGCAGGTTTCGAGGGCCAGGTCTTGCCAACGCAAGACCTGGCCCTCTTCAATGAGGGTGGCACCTGCCGAGGCCGCTGCAGCCCGCGCCTGCTGCGGCGTGGCGCGCATCAGGATGAAGCGCATCTGCTGTCCATTGCGGCGCAACGTCAACTCCGCCTCGGGCCAGTGCGCCGGCAGGCAGGGCGCGAAGCTCAGGCTTTCGGCCTCCTGCTTCAGCCCGAAGATAGCTTCCAGCGCCGCGCGGTGCAGCCAGGCCGCTGCCCCGGTGTACCAGCTCCAGCCACCGCGCCCGATGTAAGGCGGCTGTGTGTAGATGTCGCCTGCCATCACATAGGGCTCCAGGCCGTAGACTGGGCCCTGCAGCGGATGGGCGGCCCGGTGGGCCGGGCTCAAGTGGCAGAAGTACTGGTAGGGCAGGTCGGAGGGCCGGTTCAGCCGGGCCTGGGCCATCAGCGCCCAAATACCTGCGTGCGAGTACTGGCCGCCGTTCTCGCGCACGCCGGGCGGATAGGCCTGAATATAGCCGGCGCTGGGCTCAGCATGGATTAGCGGCGGGTCCAGCAGCCGGATCAGCCCGGCCTGGGCGTCGACCAGCAGGCTGTGGGCCGAGGCCATGGCTTGCTGCGCGCGGCCCGGCCCGCCCTCGACGCCGGACAGCACGGCCCAGGCCTGGGCGATCAGATCGATGCGGGCCTCGCTGTTGGCTGCCGAGCCGAGCGGCTGGCCGTCGTCGAAGAAGGCGCGCTTGTACCACTGGCCGTCCCACGCCGGGCCTGCCAGCGCGGCGCGCCAGCCGGCGGCGGCGCGCTCCCAGCGCTCGGCGCGCTCGTTGTCGCCGCGCTCGCGCGCCAGCGGCGCGAAGTCGCTGACGATGCGGCAGGCAAACCAGGCCAGCCAGACCGATTCGCCGCGCCCCTGATGGCCGACCCGGTTCATGCCGTCGTTCCAGTCACCCGTGCCCATCAGCGGCAGGCCGTGCACGCCTACCCGCAGGCTACGATCCAGCGTCAGGGCCGCATGCTCGTAGACCGAGCTCTTGTGGCTGCTGATGGTCGGGGTGTAGTAGGCGTCCTCGGCGCCCTCGGGGATGGCCGCCCCCTCCAGGAAGGGCAGGCGCTGCTCCAGCAGGGCGGCATCGCCGCTGGTGCGCAGATAGTGGACGCACGCATGTGGCAGCCACAACAGGTCATCGGAGAAATGCGTGCGAACGCCGGCGCCGCCGGGGGCATGCCACCAGTGCTGCACATCGCCCTCGGGATACTGGCGCGCTGCGCAGGCCAGTATCTGCTCGCGCAGCAGGTGCGGTGCGGCCCAGGCCAGCGCCATCGAGTCCTGCAACTGGTCGCGAAATCCGGTGGCGCCGCCCGCCTGGTAGAAGCCCGCTTTGGCCCACAGCCGGCAAGAGACGGCCTGGTAGAGCAGCCAGCGATTGACCAGGGCATCGAACAGCGGATCTGGGGTCTTCACGCTGCTGGCGCTCAGCAGCGCGTCCCAGTCGCGCCGCTGCGTGTCCAGGCGCTGTTGGGGCGGCACAGCCGCCGCCACAGCCGCCAGCTGGCGTGCGGCGTCCGGATTCTCGGCCCAGCCTAGCAGCCAGGTCCGCTCCTCAGTCTGGCCGGCCGGAAGGTTCAGTGTGACGGCCAGTGCCGCGCAGGGGTCGAGGCCGGCGCCGCTTCGCTGGCCGAAGTGATCGGGCAGGACCAGCCGGCCGCGCGCATCGAAGCACTCGCGCCGGTCGCAGCTCCAATCGAGTCGTGTATCGGCCGGGCCGGCGATGGCCAGAAAGGCCGTGCCCTCGCCCAGGCCGCCGGAGCGCTCGGGCTGGGTGGCCAGCAGCGCGCTGAGCTTGCAGGCGCCGTCCGGGCCGTCGGGCAGGCGCTGGCTGTGCAGTGCGGTGTGCACAGTGCCTCGGTCGCTGCGTTGTGCGCCCATCATCCATTCGGCGATGCCGATCAGGCGCAGCTGCTGGCGCTGGGCGCCGCGGTTGGTGATGCTCAGGTGCAGCTGTTTGACGGCCAGCTTAGGATCGACACACCAGACCGCTCGCACCTCCAGATCGCCGCGCCGGTGGCTGATGCGGGTGTATCCCTGGCCATGGGCGACGCGGTAGGCCACGCCCTGGTCGCCCCAGGCGCCGGGTGCTGTGCTCCAGACCTCCAGGCTGCGCAGGTCCTGCAACAAGAACCACTCGGACGGTGGGTCGGCCAGCGGATCGTTGGACCAGGCGGTGAGCTGGTTCATGCGGCTGTTGCGCGCCCAGCTGTGGCCGCCTCCGCCCTCGGAGAGCTGGTAACCGAACTCGGGGTTGGCCAGCACATTGATCCAGGGCCGCGGTGCGCGCACTGCGGCATCGACCTCGAAGCGGAACTCTTCGCCGCCGTTGGCGAAGCTGCCTCGCGCTGGTTGCGCAGGGCCGCCGCTGGCTACTTCCAGGGCCGAGCCCGAGGTCTCCTGGCGGGCCGCCAGCGCCTGCTCATGCTGGGCGCTCCAGGCCTGTAGATGGTGAAGCAGCGGCCGCCCATCGGCGTGCAGGCGCACGCGGGCCAGCTGCTGCAGGGTGCTGAGCTCGTCGGCGGAGAGCTCTTCGGCGCGCAGCTGATGAAAGCCGGTGCTGGCGCTGGTGCTCACATGGGCATGGCTGCCCTCGCTGCCATGGCGTTCGCGCAGCGCGGCGATTTCACGCTGTAAAGCCATCTGGTAGGACACCGGCTCGGCATTGACGACTACCAAATCACAGGCCAGGCCGCCCCAGGCCCACAGCCGCAGCGCCTGGGCCAGGGTGCGCAGCAGGCCCACGCCGGCCATCACGCCTGCCGTCACCAGGATCAGCGGCCGGTCGCCCGAGATGCCGAAGCGCCACAAAAGGCGGCGATCACACACACCGGGTAGGGCCAGCGGCCGGGTAAGGCTCAGCAGCAGCGCGGTGCTCAGGCTTTGCACCGCAGCGAAATGCTCGGGGCTGATGCGCAGCGCCCGCAGCCGTATTCCGGCCAAGGTGGCCGACATCAGCGAGGCGCGTTGCACATGGCTTTGCTGGTGGTATTTGTCGATCACCGCATGCAGGACACCTGCGTCGTCGCTGGCGGCAGTCGCGAAGGTCAGCACCGCCTTGGCATGAGGCGCGATGCGCAGGCTCACGCCCAAAACGCAGACCGGGTCCAGTCCCGTCTCCAACGCCAGCGTATCGCCGCTGGCCGGCAGCGGCCGCAGCTGGGCTAGCGGCCGGTTGACCGCGCGGTTGCGGCCCAGCCACAGCGCTCGGTCCGTTTGTCCACTGATGCCCAGCAGCGCATGCTCGGTATGGGTCAAGAAATGCGCGGCATGAAGGCCGCGCTCGGTGGCTAGGCGCGGTTTGCGCTCAAAGCACAGCGCTTGCTGCGCCGGCCGCCATTCGGCGCGCACAAACAGATTACCGAAAGCCGGATGCGCCTCGTCGGCGCGCGCCTCGGCCAGGCTCGGTTCGAAGCCAGAGATCAGCTCGATCTCCAGCACCTTGTCGCCGGTATTGCGCAGCTCGACCTGGCGAAACTCGATGTCGTCCTCGGGGCTGACCCAGGCCGTGATCTGGCTTTGCAGATCGGGCCAGTCGGCCAACAGGCTGACCCGGTCGGCATGGAACAGCGCCTGGTACTGAGCGGCCGGGTCAGGTGCCGGGTGCTGGCTCAGCGAGACTGGCGCGGCGCCGGGGCGGCGGCGCACATAGAAGAAGCTGCCATAGGCATCGCGCAGCGCATCGTCGCGCCAGCGGCTGATGCCCTGGCGGCCCCAGTGGCTGCTGCCGGCGCCGTTGGCGCGCAGCGAGACGCTGTAGCGCCCGTTCGACAGCAAATGCGTCGGTGCGATCGCCGCCATACCCGGCACCACCTCGCGCAGCAGACCGGCGCTGCGCTCGGTGGCGGCCTGCGGCGGCGGGCCCGGTTCCGGCGCGGCCAGCCGCGAGACCTCGCGCGGCGCGCTTTCGTGCAGCAACGAGGCCACCGCCTGCAAATGGGCATCTGCCATGCCCCAGCGCTGTGCGACGCCGCCCAGCAGCAGATTGGCCAGCGCGACGATGCTCATGCCCTGATGGTGCGACATAAAGGTGCTGACAGGCATGAAGGCAGCGGCGCCGGTGCGGCGCGAGGGCGTGAAGTCCAACGCCTCAATGAAGCCGTAGCGGCCGCGCGCGCCCAGCGACTCCAGCCGCTGCAGGTTCTGCAGCGCGCGCTGGGGCGCCAGCGGGGCTGCCATGGCCGTCGCATACGGCGCGATCACCAGCTCGTCCGGCGGGGTGCGGCGCAGCGCCAGCCGCGGCACGCCCTGCGGCGCGTACTGGTAGGCCAGCGTGTGGTCGCTGCCGGCATAGGCCGACTCCGACACCCCCCAGGGCGTGCCGTGCTGCTCGCCAAAATCGATCTGCTCGCGCACCGCGGCCTCGCAGGCCTCGCGCAGCGCGCTACCCTGCGGCTCGTCCAGCACCAGGCCCGGCATCAGGTACTCGAACATCGAGCCCGACCACGAGCGCAGGCCCGCCGCCGTGCCCTGGGCGTAGAAGGGCCGGCCCAGTGCGCTCCAGTGGCGCACCGGCACATCGCCCTTGGCGATCGCCAGCAGGCTGGTCAGGCGCGACTCCGAGGCCAGCAGGTCGAAGAAGCCCTCGTCGAGTTGTTGTTCGGCGACGCGAAAGCCGATATGAAAGAGCTGGCGTTTGTCGCTGTAGAGAAACTTGAAGTCGGCCGCCCAGGCCAGCACTTCGCAGTCGCGCGCCAACGCGCGCAGCCGCAGCCGGGCGCTGTGGCCGCTGTCCTCGCCGCAAAGCAGCATCGCCTGGCGGTCCAGCTCCATTGAGCGCAGCGTTGCCAGGTGGTCGGCAAGCAGCCACGCCAGCGGCTCCGCGGCGTTTTCCGCCTGTATCAGCTGGGCGAAGCTGTCCGCCTTGCAGGTCTCGGCCAGAAGTGCCGAATCCGCCGGCAGCATGGCGCGCAGCCGCTGCCGCGAGGCGGCGAGCGCGCGGCGGGCGGGTCCCTCGTCATAGGGGGTCTGGGCGAGCTCCAGGCAGGCCTGGGCAACCGCCAGCAGATGGCCGCAAAGGTTGCCGCTGTCGACGCTAGATACATACATCGGCAGCAGCGGCGCCCGGGTCTGTGTGTCATACCAGTTCAGGAAATGGCCGCGGTAGCGCTGCAGGCCGGCCATGCTGGCCAGGGTGGCTTCGAGCCGCTTGAGCAGCTCCTCGGTGCCGATCCAGCCGAACTGGCGCGCGCAGACGACGCTCAGCAAGTAGAGCCCGAAATTGGTCGGCGAGCTGCGATGGGCCAGCATCTCATGTGGCAGGGTCTGCAAATTGTCGGGCGGCAGGTGTAGGTCCTCCGGGCTGACGCAGCGCTCGAAGAAGCGCCAGGTGTCGCGAGCGACGCCGCCTAGATAGGCCTGCTCGGCGGCCGGGCGCGTGGCGGCACGGCGCCGTGGCCGGCTTACCCACCAGCTGAGCAGCGGCGCGCTCAGCCACAGCAGGGCGAGCGCGAGGGTCAGCGCTGGATAGGGCGTGCGGCCGCTGGCCAGCAGCACTCCCAACAGCAGCAGGCTCAGCAGCGGCGCTCGCCAGTGCTGGCGCAGGCTCTCCAGCAAGCCGGTCTTGGCGGCGGCCTGGGCGGCGGCAGCGGTGGTCCATTGCAGCAGCTTGCGCCGGCTGATCAACGTGCGGTAGAGCGAGCGCGTGATCGCGTCCAGCGCCAGCAGCGCCTGCTGCGCGAGCTGGCTCAGATGCCAGAGACCGCCGGCCAGCGCGCGCACGAGTTCCAGCATCGCCTGGCGGTAGAAGTGACCCAGCGCCAGGTCGTCACGGCTGGGCGCTAGGCCGGCCAGCGCTCCCAGCAACGGCCCGGCAGTGAAGGCCGCCAGCACCAGAGTCAGTGCGGCAGCCGGCGACAGTACGAGGCCGGCCAGCGAAAGCAGCAGCAGCGCCAGTGCGGCTGGCGCCACCAAAGAGCGGCGCAAATTGTCGAACATCTTCCAGCGGTTGATTGCCCGCAGCCGGTATCGACCCGGCTTCAGAAGCAGCGGCAGCAACTGCCAGTCGCCGCGGGTCCAGCGGTGCACGCGTGAGGCCGCGACATCGGCGTGGAAAGGTGCCTCTTCGATGAGCGTGATGTCGCTGACCGCCGCACAGCGCGCCAGCGAACCTTCGAGCAAGTCATGGCTCAAGACCTGGCCCTCGGGCAGACGCCCGGCTAGCAGGGCGTGCACGGCGCGTACATGGAGCAGGCCCTTGCCGGTAAACGTGCCCTCGTGGAACAGGTCCTGATAGACCTCGGAGCTGGCTGCGCTGTAGGGGTCGATGCCGCTTCGGCCGGCGAACAGCCAGTGGTAGGGCGTCATGTCGCGCTCTGCTGGCAGCGGGGTTACGACTCGGGGCTGGAGGATGCCGTACCCGCCCAGCAGGCGCTGGCCGTTGGCGTCCAGCCGCGGCTGGTTGTGCGGGTGGGCCGCAACGCCGACCAGCTCGCGTAGGCGCCCAGGCGGCATGCCGGTGTCGGTGTCGAGCGTGATGATGTAGCGCGTGTCCGCGGCGATCTGCGTGAGTTCGCCCAGCGGCATGAAGGCGGCGGCGTCGCCGGTGGCCAGCGCCTCGACCAGCTGTTCGAGCTTGCCGCGCTTGCGCTCCCACCCTATCCAGCGCTGCTCACTGGCGCTGAATCGACGCTGGCGGTGCAACAGCAGAAAACGTGGTGGCGCGCCCGGCGCCCCCGGATGGCGCAGGTTCAGCGCGCGCAACTGCTGTGCGGCCTCGGTCAGCAGATCGTCATCGCCGTCGAGCTGCTGCTGCTCGGCGTCTGCCCAATCACTCAGCAGCGCGAACTGGGTGTGGGCTTCCGGGTTGGCCAGATGGTGTAGCTGCAAGCGCTGCGCCAGCGCGCGGATACTGCCCAGATCGCCCAGCAGGGCAGGGATCACAACCATCACGCGATGCTCGGCCGGGATGCCCTCGGTTAGCGCTAGACGCGGAAGGTGCTGGGGCCGCAGCGATTCGCTGACCATGCGGTTGAGCAGTGCGACCACGGCCTCGGACGCTGGGATCAGCATCAGCACCAGACCTAGCCAGAGCAGCCATCCGGGCTCGGCTACAGACCTGGGTAGCAGCGCGCCGACGAGGGCCGCCGTGCCAAGCGCCAGCGTACCCAGATACAGCGGCAGGCGCAGCCGGCGCACACCGGTGCGCCAGGCCAGCAGGCCGGGCTCGCGCAGGCCCAGTGCGCGCAGCAAGGTCGGCCGCCCGGCGCCTTGCAGCCAGTAGCCGGCCGCTGCCGGCGCGCTGGTCGACCCGTCCGGCGCCAGTTGCATCAGGTCGAGCAGGGTCTTGGCTACCGACAGCTCGCTGCGGCCGCTGCGCTTGGCCAGGCGCTCGATGCGGTGCAGGCTCTGGTCGCGTGTCTGGCTGTGTTCGGCGGCAAACACTGGCGCGCCCAACATCAGGCGCATCAGGCTGCTTGTGTGGGCGATCAGCTCGGGCCAGTCGGCGGCGGCAATCGCGCGCAGCGAGTTGACGGCGTTGCTGACGCTGAGGTTGTCTGCGGTCTGGTCGGCGCTGAGCTGGGCCTGCAGCGCGGCGGGGTCGGGCAGGGCGCGGTGCAGCCAGTCGAGCAGCCAGCCCTGCACATGGCCTTGGTCCACCGTGCTGCGGTCCTGCAGACGCAGCGCCAGCTGGGCTAGAAAGACCGGGCCGACGCCACGACGCTGCATCGAACGATGCAGCTGGTCCAGGCCGTGCAGGCTGCAGCCGTCGAGCCGGTCGCAGAACAGGTTGGCGAGTTCGCGCGCGGCCTTTTGCGTCGCGACGCGCTCGGCCAGGCGGCGCAGGTTCTCAATCAGTACCACACGCAGGGTGGTCGGCAGCGCCCAGGTCTCGCCCAGGGTCAGCTCGCGCGTCTCCTGATAGGCGTTCAAGAAGGCCTGCAGCAGCTCGGCGTCGAAGGCGCTATCGGTGTGAGCGACAAAGGCCCAGGCCACACCATAGATGCGCGGCAGTCCAGCCAGCGGCTCGGCGATAAGCAGCGGCAGCGCGCGAAAGTAGCGGCTGGGCAGGCCCTCATGGATTTCCTTGATCTGAGCCTCGATCAGATGGAAGTTGTCGAGCAGCCACTCGGCCGCCGGGCTGATGTCGTAGCCGCTGGCGGCCTGCGCGCCGATGTAGTGACGGGCCTGGCGCAGCACGCTGATATTGCTGCGCAGGCGTGGAAAGAAGCTCGCGGCGCCAGCGCCGCCCCGGGTGGCTTGATGGGTGTCGCCGAGGCTTCGGCCATGCTGGGCGAAGCGCTGTGGGCCGAAAAGCTCGGCGCGTATCGGCGGCTGCAGCGCACCGCTGTCCTGGTCCTGCATGGCCAGCAGCGCCGCCGGGGCAACTGGGAGTAGGCGCAGCAGCTCGGACGGCGCCCAGTCCATGACCGCAGTCAATACAGCCAGGTGCCGGCGATGATCAGCGCGGCCAGCAGCACCAGGCTCGTGACCAGCCGCGCGGCGACGAAGCGGTGCAGCAGTTCGGCGCCGCAGCGCAGGCCGAACAGGCGACCGCTCATGCGGCGGCATAGGCTCAGGTGTTCGCCCAGCGCTGACAGCTCCATAGGTGAGGTGTCGGTGCTATCGCCGTAGGACGAGGTGCTCCAGTTCGGGGTGGTCATCGAGGGCTCCGCCCGCCGGGCGCGCTGGGCCCGACGGCAATCGTGTGGCAGAAGCGAGCGCACCAGCGGCGCGCTTGCCAAGAGGCCGCGAGCTGGGCTCGTGACGTGATTCATCGTAGGCAGCGCGGCCTTCGCCGTCTGTCGGACGACCGGCCCCGGCCTGTGTAGGACCAAGCGCCGTGTCGCTCTCTGAATCGCCGAACCGGCCGCACCGGATCTTTGTTTTTAGCCACTCGCTGCGGCACTGTCTGTGCGCTGAGCCACATGGCAGCGCGCTATGTTCGATAGCGCACATATCAATCGGGACCGACTGCGTATAGTCGGTTCAGAGCCTGACCGCGTCGGGTCCCTTGCTTTGCATGGAGTTCCCGATGGCCTCAGCGCCTGATCCCCGCCATAACCGCCTGCTGGCTGCCTTGCCCGAGGCCGAGTGGCAGCGTTTGCAGCCGCTGCTCGAAGCAGTCGAACTGCCCTTGGGCGCCGTGGTCTATGAGTCAGGCGGCACGCTGAGCCATGTGTACTTTCCGACCACTGCCATCGTGTCCCTGCTCTATGTGCTGGAAGATGGCGCCTCGGCCGAGATTGCGGTGGTGGGCTACGAGGGTCTGGTCGGCATCTCGCTATTCATGGGCGGTGGCTCGACGCCCAGCCGCGCCGTGGTGCAGAGCGCTGGCCAGGGCTTTCGGCTGCACTCCCACCATATGAAGGATGAGTTCAATCGCGCCGGTCCGGTCATGCATCTGTTGCTGCGCTACACGCAGGCCCTCATCACGCAGATGGCGCAGACCGCAGTCTGCAACCGCCACCATTCGCTCGACCAGCAACTGTGCCGCTGGTTGATGTTGAGCCTTGACCGGCTGGACGGCAACGAGCTTGTGATGACCCAGGAGCTGATCGCCAATATGCTGGGCGTGCGCCGAGAGGGCGTGACCGAGGGGGCGCTGAAGCTGCAAAAAGCAGGCCTGATCCGCTACGCGCGCGGCCGCATCTCGGTGCTGGACCGCGCAGGGCTGGAGTCGCGCACCTGCGAGTGCTATGCGGTCGTCAAGGCCGAATACGACCGCCTGCTGCCCGACCGCAAGGCCAGCTGAACGCGTGACCCCGACGCTCAGCGCGGGCTCCCGGCGCTGCCGAAGACATGGTCCCAGAATGCGCTGGTCACGCCGTAGTGCCCGGTCTGGCGCTGCAGCGCGTGCCGAGAGCCGTGGTGTAGCGCATGCCAATGCTGGCGCCGCTGCAACCAGACCTGAGCGCAGCGGCCACTGTGGTGAAGGGCATGGTGGATCAGTGCATAGATCAGATAGCCGACGAGCAGGCCGGCAGTCAGCGCGCAGGCTTGCCACCAGTCGCCCAGCAGCAGGGCCGGTACGAACACCAGCCCGGCGATCAGCGTGGCGCTGAGCAGGGTCGGCGTGCAGATCAACGCGCGGGGTCGGCGATGATGCTCGGCATGCCAACGCTTGAAGGGCGGCAGACCGTGCAGCACAAAGCGATGCAAGACATATTCGAGCAGGGTCCAGCCTGCCAGCCCGGCCACTGCCAGGCTCAGCAGGCGAAGGCCCTGCTCGGGCGGGCCTGCCAGCAGCAAGATGGCCGATAGCAGGAGGCAGGCGAGGCCGTAGAGGGCGAAATCGGCCCGATAGGCCAGCCGGCTTTGTTCGATGCTGAATATGCGCATGATCTCCCCTGGTTCTGCCCCCAGGCTAGAGCCGAGCGACCCCGCGGTCTGTGCGACAGCGCACCCGTGCAAGGTTCGGCAACGTACAGACGCGCACCCGCTTCGCTGCCCATGCTCGGGGCAAGATTTGTACTTGGAAATTGCCACCCATGCCTGCCGAGAATCATCTGATCGCTGAACTGCCTCAGCAGGGCCGCGCGCGCCTGCAGGCCCTGTGCGAGCCGGTCGAGCTGGTGCTGGCCGAAGTGCTGTCCGAGCACGGCGCGCTCGCGCGCCACGTCTATTTTCCGGTCGACGGCTTCATCTCTTTGGTGACCCAGGTCGATCACCACCCAGGGCTGGAGGTCGGCATGGTGGGGCGCGAGGGCATGCTGGGCGTGCATCTGGCCCTAGGTGTCGCGACCTCGCCGCTGCGGGCTCTGGTGCAGGGGCCGGGTCTGGCCTGGCGCATCGCGGTGGCGCCGTTCAGGCGCGAGCTGGCGGACAGTCCGGCGCTGCAGCGCAGCTTGGACCGCTATCTGTATGTGCTGATGGCACAGCTGGCCACTGCCTCCGCCTGCCTGCGTTTTCATCAGATCGCGCCGCGTCTGGCGCGCTGGCTGCTGATGAGCCAGGATCGCGCCCACGGGGTGCGCTTTCATGTCACCCATGAGTTCCTCGCCTACATGCTGGGGGTGCGACGGGTCGGCATCACGGTGGCGGCAGGCGTGCTGCAGCGCCAGGGCCTTATCAGCTACCGCCGCGGCGAGCTGACGGTGCTGGACAGGCCCGGCCTCGAAGCCGCAGCCTGCAGCTGCTACGGCGCGGATCGGCGGTCCTATGCGGCTCAGCTCTAGATTTTCGTCATCGGGTGTTACCAGTTGTTGCCGGGAGGCCGCGCCAGTGCGTCTTGCGTGCGGTGTCGCACAGACAAGCCCCGGCGGGCTTTGCCCAATATCGGTATCGGCCGCCGTATCGCCGCCTCGTTCGAGGGTGGCGCCAGGCGCTGTGCTCCGCTCTTCGATCACTGTCTGGAGTCATGTCGATGCTTAGTTTCGAAGTTTCCAGCCCTCGCTTCCCGCGCCCCGAGTATCGCCAGGTGATGCCTGAACTTGTGCAAGGCAATGGCGCCCAGCCGGCTCAGGGACCCGACATCCGCCTGTGCGACTGGAACGACCTGTTCGCTGCGGTGAAGGCCAGGCTTCGTGCCCTGGTCGGCGAGCGCGTGACAGTGCGCACGGTGCTGAGCGCCCCGGTTCGTGCGAGCCACGTCCAGGCCGGCGTGCTGGAATGCGTGGCTGCGCTGGATCAACTCCATGCCACGCTCGTGCAGGAGTTGGCACGCAGCGGCGCGCTGGAGCTGCAGCTGTTCGACGCACAGAGCGCGTTGGCATCGGCGCGTGCCGAGCTGGCCGGCACCCAGGACGAGGAGCGCAAGGCGCGCCATCTGGCCTTGCACGACGGCCTGACCGGCCTGCCGAACCGGCGCTTCTTCAGCGAGCGCCTGGATCACGCGCTGGCACATCTGGAGTCGCCGGACATCACGCTGGCGCTGTTCTATCTGGACTTGGACGACTTCAAGCTGATTAACGATCAGCATGGCCACGAGGTCGGTGACGAGGTGCTGAAGGTGGTAGCCCTGCGCCTGGCCCGGGTGGTGCGCAGCGAGGATATGTTCAGCCGCCTTGGTGGCGACGAGTTTGCCTGCTTGCGCATGGGGCCGGCGCTGGGCCGGCCGCAGCTGGGCGCGCTGGCAGTCAAGCTGTTCGACGCGGTGTCCGCACCGTTGAGTATCGGCCCGCTGACCTTGCAGATCAAGCCCAGCATCGGCATCGCGCTCTACCCGGGCGATGGCAGCAGCGCCGCCGCCTTGCTCAGAAGCGCCGATGCGGCCATGTATGAAGCCAAGCGCCAGCGCTGCGGCCACGCCTTCTTTGATCACGGCGGCTGAACCCGCGCCAGAGGCTCGCCCGCGAGCTGCGCGACAATGCAGCGCATGCAAGCAAGAACCCCCGATCCCGCCCGCCCCGAAGGCTTTTTGCGCGTCAGCGCCGCGCTGGCCGCCAAGCAACATGCCCATGCGCCGTTATGGTTGGAGGTGGCCGCCCGCACCTCGCAGGAGGCGGCAGACGCCCTGGGTGTAAGCCTGGGCCAGATCGCCAAGTCGGTGGTGTTTCGCCGCAAGACGGACGAGCAGGCGGTGCTGGTGATCGCCTCGGGCGATCGGCGTGTGGACGAAAAGAAGCTCAAGGAACTGACCGGCCCGCTGGGACGCGCCGATGCCGACTATGTGAAGGCGCGCACCGGTTTCTCCATCGGCGGTGTCTCGCCGCTAGGATTCGCGCCCGTCGAGGGGGCGGCCGCACCGATACTGTTCGTGGACCAGGAGCTGTTCCGATTCGATGTGATCTGGGCCGCCGCCGGCCATCCGAATGGCGTGTTCAAGATGACGCCGGCCGAACTGGCGGCGCTGACCGAGGCGCCGGTGATTGATGTGGTGTTGCCTGTGCAGGAAGCGTCATGAACGCGGTGCTTGTTTCCAGCATCAAGTCGCCTTGCAGCAACGTCTGCAAGATGCATGAGGCGAGCGGCTGGTGCCAGGGCTGCGCGCGCACCATTGCTGAGATTGCGACCTGGTCCAGGGCCGACGACAACACCCGCCTGGCTATTCTGGCCCGCCTGCCCGAGCGCCGCGCCGCGCTGATCGAGCAGGGCATCTTCACTGCAGCAGCCTCCACGGACGGCCCTTGATGAAACACCTGACCTTTTATTTCGACCCCGTCTCGCCTTATGCGGCGCTGGCCTTCGACCGTCTTCCCGAGGCCCTGGTGGGCTGCAGCTACACGGTCGAATACCGGCCGGTGCTGTTCGCGGCCCTGCTGCATGCCATCGGCCAGAAGGGCCCGGCCGAGATCGAGAGCAAGCGCCAATGGACCTTCCGCCAGGTGGCCTGGCTGGCCCACCAGCTGAACATTCCGCTAGACACGCCGGCCCAGCATCCCTTCAACCCGCTGCCGCTGCTGCGCCTTGCCTGGGCCTGCGGCACGCAGCCGCTGGGCACACCGAATCGTCTGGTGGTCGAGAAGATCCTGCACCATGTCTGGCGGTCGGCCGGCGCCGACGCTGTCAACCCAGAGCGCCTTGCCGCGCTGACTCAAGACCTGGCCCCGGCCCGCGATCCGGGCAGCGAGGTGATCAAGGAGCAGCTGCGCCAGGCCACTGAACAGGCACTGAAGGCAGGTGTGTTCGGTGTGCCGACGATTGCCGTGGATGGTCGGCTGTTCTGGGGCCTGGACGCGCTGCCCATGCTGGCCGCTTACTTGAAAGGCGATCCCTGGTTTGCCAGCGGCGCCTGGGAGGCAGCCGGCGCCAAGCGGGCCGGCGTCGTGCGCCGTCACTGAGTCTGCCTCAGTGCTTACCCTGCCCAGGGCTCTCATCTCACATGGAGAAATGAAAACCTAGGGTTGCAGCGGGTTTCGTCAGCCAGCGTTCAGCGCCGCGTCAGATGAGGGTCAGAGCCGGCTCCGATAGTCGCGCCATGGATCACCGGTCGGTGATCCTTCGCAACATATCGGAGACAAACATCATGGCAACTGCAAGCGCAGTGTCGACCGCCAAGACACCGATGACCCGGGAAGAGAAGAAGGTCATCTTCGCCTCTTCGCTGGGCACGGTGTTTGAGTGGTACGACTTCTATCTGTACGGCTCGCTGGCGGCCATCATCGCCAAGCAGTTTTTCTCGGGCCTGGATCCGCAGGCGGCCTTCATCGCCTCGCTGATGGCCTTTGCTGCCGGCTTCATCGTGCGTCCCTTCGGCGCGCTGGTGTTCGGTCGGCTGGGCGACATGATCGGCCGCAAGTACACCTTCTTGGTGACCATTCTGATCATGGGTCTGTCGACCTTTATCGTCGGGATCCTGCCCTCCTACGCCACCATCGGTGTGGCTGCCCCTGTCATCCTGGTCATCCTGCGCATGCTGCAAGGCTTGGCGCTGGGTGGTGAGTACGGCGGTGCCGCCACTTATGTGGCCGAGCACGCGCCGCAGGGCAAGCGTGGCGCCTACACCTCCTGGATCCAGACCACAGCGACCCTGGGCCTGTTCCTGTCGCTGATGGTGATCCTGGGCACCCGCACCCTGATCGGCGAGGAAGCCTTTGCCGACTGGGGCTGGCGCGTGCCCTTCATCCTCTCGGTCGTGATGCTGGCCATCAGCGTCTGGATCCGCCTGTCGATGAACGAGTCGCCGGCCTTCCAGAAGATGAAGTCCGAGGGCAAGACCTCTAAGGCGCCGCTGTCTGAGTCCTTCGGCCAGTGGAAGAATCTGAAGATCGTGCTGTTGGCGCTGTTCGGCCTGGTCGCCGGCCAGGGCGTGGTCTGGTATTCGGGCCAGTTTTATGCGCTGTTCTTCCTGACCAGCGTGCTGAAAGTGGACGGCTCGACGGCCAATGTGATGGTGGCGGTCTCGCTGATCATCGGCACGCCGTTCTTCTTGCTGTTCGGCACGCTGTCGGACAAGATTGGTCGCAAGCCCATCATCATGGCCGGCCTGCTGCTCGCCATCCTGACCTACTTCCCGTTGTTCAAGGCGCTGACCGCCGCCGCCAACCCCGACCTGGCCCGCGCCCAGGCAACGGCACAGATCGTCGTGACGGTGGATCCGGCCGCCTGCTCGTTCCAGGGCAGCCCGGTCGCCAAGGAAGTGGACTTTGCCAGTTCCTGCGACATCGCCAAGCGCGCGCTGGCACAGTCGGCCGCTAGCTACGAGACGGTTGAAGGTCCGGCCGGCACGATCGCGAGCATCAAGATCGGCGACAAGGTCGTCAGCTCTCTGAACGCCACCCGCACCGCCGATGGCTACAGCTTCGACGACGCCAGCAAGAAGAACATCGCCGCCTTCAAGAAGGAGTTGGCCGATTCGCTGAAGGCTGCTGGCTACCCGCCCAAGGCCGATCCGGCCAAGGTCAACAAGCCCCTGGTCGTTGCGATCCTGACCATCTTGGTGATCTATGTGACCATGGTCTACGGCCCGATCGCCGCGATGCTGGTCGAGATGTTCCCGACGCGCATCCGCTACACCTCGATGAGCCTGCCGTACCACATCGGCAACGGCTGGTTCGGCGGCATGCTGCCCTCGATCACCTTCGCGATGGTGGCGCAGAACGGCAATATCTATCATGGCCTGTGGTACCCGATCGTGATCGCCGCGATGAGCTTCGTCATCGGCATGATCTTCGTCAAGGAGACCAAGGACGTGGACATCTACGCCCGCGACTGATCGCCCTCAGCCTTTGATTCGAGGCGGCCTGCGTGCCGCCTTTTTCAATGATTGCGCCTCACTTTGCTGACCTCAAGCTCTCGAGCCGCCCGGTGCGGGCCCGTATGCCGAGGTGGTGGGGGAGGGGCTCGGTCAGAGTCTGTGACAGACCCTATCCTGATGCTTGCTCGTGGCCTGATCGTCGCTTTGACGCTGGCTTTGACAGGGCCCGCTCAGGCTGCCGTCAGCAAGGCTGACAACAATCGAAACCAATTCGTGGAGGACTTAGTCATGTGGAAAGTCATTGCCGGCTTCGCCGCCTTCGCCGCGCTTGCGCTCTTCATCCTCAGCCAGGGCGGCGATATCGATCTGGGCGGTGAGAAGCACGACATCGCAGCGCACAGCGAGACTGTGGCCGAGCCGGCCTCGGCTGCCTCGCGCTAAAACGCATCGCGCTGAGGCGCTCAGCCCTGAATCAAGCGCTGTCGACGGCCGAGCGCTGCGGCGCCAATCGGGGCAGGCGAATCACGGTGCGGGTACCGGCCCCCACCGTGCTGAAGACCTCGATCTGGCCGCCCAGCACGTTGGTGACGATGTTGTGCACGATGTGCATGCCCAGGCCCGAGCCACCGGTGCCCAGCTTGGTCGTGAAAAAGGGGTCGAAGATGCGGCGTCGCACCGATTCGTCCATGCCGATGCCGTTATCGACCACCAGCAGTTCTACCATCTCGGCGTCGAGCGTGCGGCAGCTGACCTGCACCAACCCGCTCTCGCGGCCCTCGAAGCCGTGTACCAGCGCGTTCATCAGCAGATTGGTCAGCACCTGTCCGAGGGCGCCCGGGTAGGAGTTCATCGCGGCGCCTGTGCACAGATCGGTGCGGATCGCATAGGGTGTGTGTTTGAAGCTGGGCTCCACCATCACCAGCACATCCTCGACCACTTGAGCTAGATCGAAATCGCGGCGCGAGTCGGTGGTCTGATCGATCGCGACTTGCTTGAAGTCACGCACCAGGTCGGCCGCCTTCTGCACATTGCGCTGTAGGATGTCCTGGCCGCGCCGGGTGTCGCGCGCCAGCTCTTCGAGCAGGCTGCGCCGCATCGGTACGCTATTGCTGAGCATGGCCTCGAGCTTGCCCCAGCGGTCTTCTAGCGCCGAAACCACGGTCAGCGCATTGCCCAGCGGCGTGTTCAGCTCATGGGCAACGCCAGCCACCAGCCGGCCCAGCGAGGCCAGCTTCTCCGACTCGACAAGTTCGCGCTGCGCAGTCTTCAGGTTCGCCATCGCCTGGGTCAGCTCGATGTTGGCCTCGGTCAGCTCGGCGGTGCGCTGCGCCACCTGGTATTCCAGCGTGCTGGCATGCTGACGTAGCTCGTCGAAGGCTGCCAGCAAGGCCTGGCGCATGCGCTCCATGGCCTTGCCGACGCGGGCGATCTCGTCGTCGCGGCCCATGTCCAGCGTTTGCTGCAAGGGCTGGTCGAGCTTGCCGGCGGCCAGCTTGGCGGCCGCCTGGCTGAGTCGGTTCATCGGCTGCAGCACACGGCGCTGCATGACGATCAGGATCAGCGCCAGCGACAGCGTCAGCGTCAGGCCGCTGCGCAGCAGGCTTTGCAGCATGTCGGCGCGACGGCGCTCCAGCAGCGGTGCTGCGCTCATGGTCACGGTGATCTGGGCGATCTCGCGGCCGTCGCGCAGCACCGGTCGGGTCTGGCTCAGAGTCAGACTGCGGTCCGCGACCTCGCGCTGGAACTCGGCAAAAGGCTTGGGGGAGGAGGGCTCGATCACCAGCACGGAGACAAAGCGGGGGTCGTCGACCTGAGCCTTGATCATCGGCTCGGCCAGATCGGGCGAGACCTGCCAGATCGGCTCCGACAGCGACAGCGCCAGGATCTCGACCACGCGCGACAGATCGCGCTTGAGATCGTCCATCGCCTCGCGCCGCGTGGCATTGCTCTCGAACAGCAGCACCGCCCCGGTGGGCACCAGCAGACCCGTCACCAGCGCCATCACGACGGCGTTGCGCAGCGAGGACTTGGCCAGGCGGATCAAGGCCGCCGCCTCTCGATGGGCATCAGCACGGCAAGGGCAGGACCACCGGTTGTGCCTGGAATGTGGGCGCGCGACATGGATCGATTATGTGGGAAACAACGGGGTCAGGGCTTGCCCTGGGCGGCAAAGGCATGCAGGCCGCGCCGCGGGATCGGAGTGCTCATCACGATGGCGGTGCGAGTCTCGCCGTAGGCGTTGATGCGGGCAATCAGCGCTTCCAGCTCGGCCATGCCGGGTGCGACGACCGTCATCACGTAGGAGTCGGCGCCGGTCACATGGTGGCACTCCAGCACCTCGGCCATGCTCCGGAGCTTGGCCAGCAGCTTGGCTTTTGCCGGCTGGGCTGCCGTGATGCCGATGATGGCGCGCACCGCATAGCCGACGGCCAGGGGGTCCAACTCGGCGTGGATGCCGCTGATCACGCCGGCCTCCTGCAGACGCCTTAGGCGCTCGGCGGTGGCCGGGATCGACAGGCCGGTCGCGGCCGCCAGCGTTTTGAGCGGCGCGCGGCCATCGGACTGCAATGCCTGTAGGAGCAGCCAAGCTTTGTCATCGAGTTGCAAGGAAATACCCATGCTGACCTTAAAAAATGTCGGTGCTGCTGCAAATCGCCTGAATTTTCGACTTGGTCGCCGCCCACCCTGATCCTACAGTGCTGGGCATGGACTTCACCAGCACCTTGACCCTTTTTGCCCAGGCCCTGCTGATCGGCCTGGCAATCGCCGCACCGGTCGGCCCCATCGGCTTGCTGACGATCCAGCGCAGCCTTCAACAGGGACCGCGGGCCGGCCTGGCCACCGGCCTGGGTGCGTCCGTGGCCGACGCGCTCTATGGCGCGGTGGGCGCCTACGGCGTCGATGCCGTGATCACCGCGCTGGCGGCAGCACGGTTGCCGCTGGCCCTGGGCGGGGCGGCCTTTCTGCTCTATGTGGCCTGGGGTCTGTGGCGCGCGCCGGCTGCGCAGCTGAGTGCCCAGCCCACCTTGTCGGGCCACAGCCTGTGGCGCTATTTCGCGGGCACGGTGCTGCTGACCCTGTCCAACCCGGCGACCATCTTTTCATTCATCGCGGTGTTCGGTGCCCTGTCGGCGCGCTCGGCCTCGACGTCGCCGGGCCTGGTGGTGCTTGGGGTGTTTGTCGGCTCGGCCCTGTGGTGGCTGACACTGAGCGCCGGGGTCGGACGGCTGCGCCAGCGCTTTGACGAGCGCTGGCAGCGTCGCGTGCAGCGCAGCAGCGCCGTGGCGCTGGCCGGCTTCGCGCTGTGGCAGCTTGGCGGCCTGCTCGGCCCAGCCGGGCTCAGCGCCGCGTGATGACGAGCTCCAGATAGGCGCTGGGCACCACCAGCGAGTCCGCAGCGGCCCGGTTCAGGCCGTTCAGCAGTGCGGTGATTTCCTGGTCCAGCAGGCTGGCCTGCTCGGCCGGTAGGGCCGCGAAAGCCTTGTGAACCGGCCCGTACCAGTTGCGGAACACCTCAATGAAGTGGGCGGCCGAACGGTAGCGAAAATTGAACAGCCGCGGCGTCGCCGCGATAGCCGCTGCCCGGTCGCCGAACAGGTTTTGCAGATGACTCTCGACGCCCCATAGCGACGGCGAGGGTACGCCGGCCGGCGCAGGCAGATGGCGGCCCAGGGCCTTGAAGAGCTGGCCGACAAAGCCCTCTGGCGTCCAGTTGGCCAGGCCGATGCGCCCGCCGGGCCGACAGACTCGGGCCAGCTCGGCGGCGGCGCGGGCCTGGTCGGGCGCGAACATCACGCCGAAGCTGGACAGCACGGCGTCGAAGCTACCGTCCTCGAAGGGAAGGGCCTCGGCATCGGCCAGCTGGAACTTCAAGTCCAGGCGCTCGGCGCGGGCGCGTTCGGCGCCTCGCTCCAGCAGGCCCGGCACGTAGTCGGTGGATGTGACCCGGCAGCCGCGCCGCGCCGCCGCCAGGCTGGCGTTGCCGTTGCCGGCCGCCACATCGAGCACGCGCTCGTCCCATCTCAGATCGCAGGCCTCGGCCAGTTGCTCGCCGACGAGTTGCAGGCTGGTGCCGATGACGGCGTAGTCGCCGCTGGCCCAGGCGGTTTGCTGGCGTGCTTTGAGGGCGGCGAGGTCGGGGGTGCTGCTCATGGTGATGATCTCCTGTGATGGCGGCAAGGCGCTGGGCCAGCGATTTCTGGACCTGTTCCCACTGTGGCGGTGCGCTTGCCTAGCCGTCCTGCCCCGGCGTCGCTGTGAGCTGTCCCAGCGTCCGGCATCCCCTGTTTGTCGACTCGGCGCAGAATGCAGCAGCCCAGCCAGTATTCGAAAGGCAAGCCCATGCTCGATCAGCAGTCCGATGTAGCGGCGGCCCTGGCACGCGCGCGCGCGACGCTTCAGCGCCGCCCCGCGAGCGGTCTGCACGACGATGCGCCGGCCACCGCGTGCTGGCAAGGGGGCTGCCGCGTGACAGCTCGGCATGCCAACGGAACCGAGGTCGCCAGCGACATGCCGGCTGAGCTCGGTGGCGGCGGCGCGCTCGTCACGCCGGGCTGGCTGTTCCGTGCCGGCTTGGCCTCTTGCGCCACGACCTCGATCGTGCTGACCGCAGCCAGCGAAGGGGTGGTGCTGACGGCCTTGGAGGTGCGTGCCTGCAGCCGCTCGGACACCCGCGGTCTGTTGGGCATGAGCGAGGCCGATGGCCGCCCGGTGTCTGGCGGCCCGAGCGAGCTGCGGCTGCAGGTACGCATTTGCGCGCCGGGCGTGGCGCCGCAGCGGCTGCGTGCGCTGGTGGCGCAGGGCCTGCGTTGCTCGCCGGTGCCCAATGCGGTGCAGCAGGCCACCGGCCTGGCACTGCAGATCGACATCGACCCCAGCTAGGCGCCGGCATGGACGCACTCTCGGAGACGCTTCGCATCGTGCGCCTGGTCGGCGCGATCTTTCTGCAAGGGCGATTCAGTGCGCCCTGGTGCTACCAGTCGCCCAGTGCCGATGCGGCCGCGCCGCTGCTGGAGCCAGGCGCCGAGCGGGTGGTGATCTTCCACCTCATTACCGATGGCGAATGTCATGTCGAGCTGGGTGATGCGCCGCCACTGCATTTGGTGGCTGGCGATGCGGTGCTGTTCACGCAGGGTGATGCACACCGGATGGCGTCGACACCGGGCCTGCCACCGGCCCAGGGCGCGCGTCTGGACGAGGTGCTGGCGCGTCGGCCGCGGCGGCTGGCCTATGGCGGCGGAGGGGCGAGGACGCGCCTGGTCTGCGGCTATCTGGCCTGCGATGCCCGTTTGGCGCGGCTGTTGTTGACGGGTCTGCCTCGGGTGCTGCGAGTGCATGTGCGTGGCAGCGAGGCTGGCGACTGGCTCGAAGCATCGCTGCGCTATGCGCTGGCCCAGGGGCGTTCGCCACAGCCCGGAGCCGAGGGTCTGCTGGCCAAGCTGGCCGAGCTGCTCTTCATCGAGATGCTTCGTCTGCACATGAATACGCCCGGCGAGGGCCGCAGCGGCTGGCTGGCCGGCATGGGCGATCCCGTTGTGGGCGCAGCCCTGCATGGCATGCACCAGCAGCCGGCGCGGGCCTGGACCTTGGACGAGCTGGCGCGCCATGCCGGCAGCTCGCGCTCGGTGCTGGCCGAGCGCTTTCAGCGCTTGGTCGGCAGTGCACCGATGCAATACCTGACCCAGTGGCGACTGCTGCTGGCGGCCAATCTGCTGCGCCACAGTAGCGCCCAACTGGCCCGCATTGCCGAGCAGGTCGGCTACCAGACCGACACCGCCCTCAGTCGCGCCTTCCGGCGCGAGTACGGCGCGCCGCCTGCTGCCTGGCGGCGCAGCCAGGGCTCATCGGCCCGACGCTAGAGCGGTCTTGTTGTCGCGCCAGCGGCCGTCGTCAGTCGCCGACCTGCAGGCCCAGGCGCCGCAACATCCATTCGACACCAGCCTCGCGCAGCATCGCCGGCCAGCTGGGATGGACGGACACCAGGCGGATGAAATCGTCCCAGGGGGCGGCGCTTTGCGGCCCTAGGCTCACCAGACACGCCATGCTGATCCCGCCTGCTGAGAGAAACGCCTGCAGGCTGTTGTAGCCGGTGTGCCGTATCAGGAAGCTGGGCGTCAGGAGTTCGTCAACGGGGACCATGTGCGGCGGATGCCGCGACGCCGCAGCGCCCGGCCTGGCGTCGGCTCTTTGGCCTCGTCCGGCAAACGGTGCGAACTTGGTTTGAAGGATGCTTTGCATGGCGGGCCTTGACACGCAGGCGCGAGCTCGGGGGTGGCTCGGCGCATAGGAGCAATGCTGACGCGAACGCTGACCGGCATCTGTGCGCTACAGCACATCAGCAGCGCGGCAAGAAGCGTGGCGGCTCTGCCGCCCGACCATCTGCCGCTCAGGCCGCACAGGCGGCTCAGGCCGCTCAGGCCGCCCTGGCCGCCAGCACCGTCACGCAGTTTCGCCCGCTGCGCTTGGAGGCGTATAGCGCTCGGTCAGCGCGCTCGAAGAAGTCGTTGGCGCTTTCGCCACGGGCTAGCTGGGTGACGCCCAGCGACAGCGTGACGCGCTCCAGCGGCACGGTCGCTGATGCCAGCGGCGCACCGCGCCGAATGCGGCTGGCGGCGATCTTGCTGCGAAGCTGCTCAGCCAACTGCTGGGCCTCGAGCAGATTGCTGGCGGGCAGCAGCAGCGCGAATTCCTCGCCGCCCACACGGGTCACCAGATGCGGCTGCGGCGCCAGGCTCTTGAGGCTGTCGGCCACGGCGCGTAGCACCTGGTCGCCGAAGGAATGGCCGTAGCTGTCATTGACCCGTTTGAAGAAGTCAATATCGCCCAGCACTAGGCAGGGAGCGGCGGTATCGGCATGCTCGCGGCTGAGGCACTGCGCCAATTGCTGCTCGAACGCGCGGCGATTGCCCAGGCCGGTCAACGCATCGACCAAGGCCTCGCTGCGGGCCTGGCTGACCTCGTGGCGCAGCGCGGCGATCTCGGCCTGGTTAGCATCCAGGCGCTGCTGTAGCTGGGCCATGGCGGCGCGCATCTCGCGCGTGCCAGCCATCAGCGCCTGCAAGAGCTCGGCCTGCTCGTCTTGGGCCGCGTCGAGCAGCTGGCTGCTCCACAGCAGCAGCGACTGGTCGAAGCGTGCAGTCTGGTCACCGGCATGGGCGGCCGAGCTGGCCATGTTCTCCAGCACCCGGCTCAGGCTGTCGCTGACGCGTTGGGCCTCCTCAGGGTCCAACCCCGGCTGGGCCACGTGGTGCTGGTACAGCGCAGCGGTCTGGGCCTCGGTCAGCCCTGCGCCGTCGCGGGTCTGCTCGGCCAGTGCCTCGGCGAGGCGCGGATTGCGGCCGCTGACGAACTCATACCAAACCGCATAGCTGTGCGGATGTAGCGCGCTTCGCTGCTTGGTCATCAGGGGCAGAGCCAGGCGCAGGTACTCGGCGCTCTTGGCCACACTGTCGGGGTATCGCATCGGTGTTCCCTCTTGTCTGTTCGGGCCATGGCCCGTCTCCACTGCTCCCGGACGGTCTGGCACGCCGCTGTATCGGCAGCGCTGCAAGCTGCTTGAGGCGCTGAATGGACTTGGAACTGCGGGTGTGCTGATTTTTGTCAACTATGCACGGCCTGCTGGCCCTTAGCGTGGCGCTCTGTCCGCCCCGAGAGTGCCCACCATGCCCGAGCTTTATCCGATCGCCCCCTTCTTCCACGCGCTGCTGCACAGCAGCGGCCTGCGGCCGCTGCGCCTGCGCGGCCGCGAGTTGCTCCCCATCGTGCAGGGCGGCATGGGGGTTGGCATCAGCGCCCAGGGCTTGGCTGGGGCAGTGGCGGCGGCCGGTGCGGTCGGCACGCTCAGCTCCGTGGACCTGCGGCGCCACCACCCTGACCTGATGGCGCGCACCGAGGGGCAGCATGCCGGCGCGGCCGCCAAGCAGGCCATCGATGCGGCCAATCTGGAGGCGCTGCGGCGCGAGATCGCTGGCGCCCGCACGCGCAGCGGCGGGCGTGGCCTGCTGGCGCTGAACGTGATGCGTGCGGTCAGCGAGTATGCGGCTTCGGTGAAGACCGCTCTTGAGGCCGGCATCGATGCGGTAGTGGTTGGGGCGGGCCTGCCACTGGACCTGCCGGACCTGGCCCATGACCATCCCGACACCTTGCTAATCCCGATACTCAGCGACGCCCGCGGCGTGCAACTGATCGTCAAAAAATGGGAGCGCAAGAAGCGCCTGCCCGATGCCATCGTGATCGAACACCCGCGCCTAGCCGGCGGCCACCTGGGCGCGGCTAGGGTGGCGGACCTGCAGGACCCACGCTTTGATTTCGAGCGCGCCATTCCAGAATGCTTGGACTTCTTTGAAAAAGCCGGTCTGGCCGGTCAGATCCCGCTGATCGCGGCCGGCGGCGTGCGCAGCTATGCCGACATCAAACGCCTGCAGGGCCTGGGTGCAGCCGGTGTGCAACTGGGCACGCCCTTCGCGGTCACCCAGGAGTGCGACGCCCATCCCGGGTTCAAGCGCGTGCTGGCCGAGGCCGGCGAGGAGGAGATGCTGGAGTTCACCAGCGTGGCAGGTCTGCCGGCGCGCGCGGTCGCCACGCCCTGGCTGAGGAACTATCTGCGGGCCGAGCCGCGCCTGCAGGCGGTGGCGCATGCCAAGAGTCGCTGCACCAAGGCCTTCGACTGCCTGGCCCAGTGCGGGCTGCGCGACGGGCTGCCGGGTTGGGGGCAGTTCTGCATTGACAACCAGTTGGCTGCCGCGCTGCGCGGCGACCTGACCAAGGGCTTGTTCTTCCGCGGTGTCGGCGCATTGCCATTTGGCCGGGAGATTCGCTCGGTGGGCGAGTTGCTGCAGCGCTTGCTCGGGCCAGGGCGGGCATTTGCGGCCTGATCGCAATCTCGGTCCTGCGTCGATTGTTATTTTTGTCCTTGTACTTTACAATAATAATCATTCGCATTTGAGCGAATAAGTCCATGCCCGCCGACCCGGCTGCCGAGCGCAGCCCGGGCTCGTGCCCGCCAGCCGCTGTGTCTACGGCCCGCCAGCTCTCCCAGATGCCTGCCCATGCTGCCTGTCCATCTCAGGTCGGCTGGGCCATGTCTTTTGTAATCGAGGAGTAGTCACCCATGTTGATGATCAAGCTGCGCAAGGCCTTGCTGGGCTCCCTCCTGTTGGCCGCTGCCGCAGGTGCCCAGGCCCACCAGATCTGGATCGAGCAGGATGCCGCCGGCGCCCGCCTGTACCTCGGCGAGTTTGCCGACAATCTGCGCGAGCGCTCGCCGGGCATGCTGGATAAGTTCGTTCAGCCCACCGCCAGCCTGATTACCGCCAAGGGTGAGCAGCCTGCCGCGCTGGGCAAGCAGGTCAATAGCTTTGTGATCGCTGCCCGGGCCATCCCCGGCGAATCGTTGATCGCGCAGGAACTCGGCTATCCGGCATGGGAGCGCAAGCAGGGCGACAGGATCGAGCGACATGTTTGGGTACCGGCGGCCCGCTGGGTCGGCGACTTCGCGGCCCGCACCCCCCAGCTGAGCCTGGATCTGGTGCCGACCGGCCAGCCGGGTCAGTTCCAGGTTTTCTACAAAGGGCAGCCGCTGCCCGAGGCCAAGGTCGATGTGGCGGCCGCGTCGGGCTGGTCGCGCGAGGTGCAGGCGGACAAGAACGGGCTGATCAGCGTCGCGCTGCCGTGGAAAAGCGCATACGTGCTGGAGGCCAAGCACACCGACAAAGGCGGCGTCGAGCGCGCCGGCCAGAAGTTTGATGTCGGCATCTATGTGACCACTCTGAATTTTAGCCTGCCTCAAGGCCTGGAGTCGCCACCGCCGCCACCGCCGCCACCGCCGCCACCGGCCGCGACTCCCGCGAACTAAGCCCGCCGAACTCTTCAACAGCACGCGCCCGCCGGGCGCGCTGGCGCAGCCTTGCCTGCCTCCAGTACGTTCTCTCCCCCAAATCGTCTGCAGATGTCCTACCCTGATCACCAAATCCTGGCTGCGGCCCTGAGCCTGGCCCTGCTGTCCCTGGGCACGGCCCGGGCCGCCGACACCGAGGCCGACTTGTCCCCAGGCGGGCGCAAGCTCGAGAAGGTCGTCGTGAACGGCGCTCGCAAGACCCTGGAAGCCGCCACCGGCAAACTGGGCCTGAGCGCGCGCGAGACGCCGCAACTGCTCAGCATCATCGACCGCGAGCGCATCGAGCTGGAGTCGCTGACCAGCATCGACGCGGTGCTGCAGAACGTCACCGGCATTAATGTGACTTTCTACGACACGCAGCGCCCGCTCTACTACGCGCGCGGCTTCCAGATCACCGACTTCCAGGTCGACGGCGTGCCGACCTACAGCGGCGGCACCAACCAGGAGTACGACACCGCGCTGTACGAGCGCATCGAGGTCCTGCGCGGCGCCAACGGTCTGCTCAGCGGCGCCGGCAATCCGTCGGCCACCGTCAATATGCTGCGCAAGCGCGCCCATCGCAGCTTCGAGGCTTCGGTGGTCGCGAGCCTGGGGTCTTGGAACCAGCGCCGTCTGGAGGGGGATCTGAACCTGCCGCTGACTGCCGATGGCCGTGTGCGCAGCCGCTTCGTCACCGCGCTGCAGCAGCGCGACAGCTTCCGCGACCGCTACAGCGAGCGCAAGACAAGCTATATGGGCGTGGTCGAGGCCGATCTGCTGCCCGGCACCACGGTGCAACTGGGTTATCACAACCAGGACAACGTCCCCAAGGCGCCGATCTGGGGCACGATTCCCCGCTTTGCCGCCGATGGTTCGCTGGCCAAGCTGCCGCGCTCGACCAGCTTCTCGCCGAGCTGGACCCGCTGGTCGCGACAGTCGGGCACCGCCTATGCGATCTTGGATCAGCGCCTGGGCGCCGACTGGAAGCTCAAGGCCATTTACAACCGCAGTCAGGGCGACTCGACGAGCCTGCGCACCTATGGCGACGGCTATCCCGATCCCGTCACCGGTGCCGGTCTGCGCCTGCTGGCCGCCGTCGGCCAGAGCGAGGAAACGCGCGACAGCCTGGATATCTACGCCAATGGTCGGTTCGTCTTGTTCGGCCGCCAGCATGAGCTGATGCTGGGGGCGAGCTACTTCAAGACCGAGACGAACACGCCGACGCTCAGCTCGGTGGCCGGCTGGAGCTATGCGATCCCCAATATCAATACATGGGACGGCTCGGCACCGGCTCCGAGCTATGGCCGCACCGGCGCCTGGCGCATCGGCACGACCGAGCAAATGGGCCTGTTCGCGTCGGCCCGCTGGCGGCTGCGCGAGGACCTGGCGCTGATCACCGGGGCAAGGCTCAACGACTGGGAGACCAGGACCGACGCCTACAACACCAGCGGCCTCTACACCGCCACCACCGGTGCCTACAAGATCAGCGATGAGATCACGCCCTATGTCGGCCTGGTCTACGACCTGAACAGCGAGTTCTCGCTCTACGCAAGCTACACCGACATCTTCAGGCCGCAGAACGCTCGCGACAAGACCGACAACCTGCTGGCGCCGGTGCTGGGCTCCAGCAAGGAGTTGGGGGTCAAGGCCGAGCTGCTGGACAAGCGCTTGAACCTGTCCTTCGCCGTCTTCGAAGCGCAGCAAGACAACTACGCGGTGCGCGATATGTCGATGCCCGACAGCTTCAAGCTGCCCGACGGCAGCTATCCGCAGATCGGCGTCAACGGCACCAAGAGCCGTGGCTTCGAGTTCGATGTGGCCGGCCAGCTGAGCCCCGGCTGGGTCCTCAATGCCGGCCTCTCCCAAACCAAGATCACTCGGCACAAGAACGACCTGATCTATGCCAACCTGCCCAAGCACGAGCTGCAGTTGTCCACCAGCTACCGCCTGCCCGGCGCCTGGGAACGACTCACCGTCGGCGGCGGCCTCAACTGGCAGAGCAAGATCATCGGCTACAACATCCCGCACCCAAAGCAGGGTACGGTGACGGTGCAGCAAAAGGCCTATGCGCTGGTCAATCTGCATGCCAGCTACCGCTTCAATGAGCGCCTAAGCCTGGGGCTGTCGCTGCGCAATGCGCTGGACGAGAGCTACTGGGCCAATCTCGACTATCCCAACTACGGCGACCCGCGCAGCGTGATGCTGAGCCTGCGTGGCCGCTTCTAAGCGATGGTCAAGACCGATGTGGGCTGGCACTACCGCGCCGGCGTCGCCTCCCGCGCGCTCGCCGCGCTGGGCGGCGGCTATCTGCAGGCCGCTGCGGTGGCGGCTGTCTGCGCCGTCCACCTGCCGGCACTGGGCGTCGCGCGCAGCGAGGCCACGGTTGGCGGCGTGATGTTGGCCTTCGTCGTCTACGCCTGCGCCTTCATGACGGCCTTCGCCTGCCGCAGCGCGCTGCGCGCCTGGGCCTGGACCCTGGGGCCGGCCCTGCCGCTGGGTGCGGCGGTGCTGCTGCAGCGCTGGCTTTGAATCAAGACAACTACCTCGCGATGAACACTTACACGACTCCCCGTCTGCTGCCCCTGCTCGCGCTGCTGGCGCAAGCCGCCTGGGCCCAGGAGCGCGCCGCGCCCGCCGAGGCCAACACCTTGCCGGTCGTGCGCGTGCAGGGCAGCAAGGAGAGCGCCAGCGGCCCGGTCAGCGGCTTCGTCGCACGCCGCGCCAGCAGCGCCAGCAAGACTGACACTGCACTGATCGAGACGCCACAGGCGATCTCGGTGATCACGGCCGACCGGATCGAGGCCCAGGGCGCGACCACGCTGCGCCAGACTACGGCCTATGCGGCTGGCATCGTCTCATCCTACTTCGACAGCCGGGTCGACTCCTTTACCGCGCGCGGTGGCAGCGTCAGCCAGTACCAGGACGGTCTCATGCGCAGCTACGGCACCTACAACACGGCAAGACCCGACCCCTACACACTGGAGCGGGTCGAGCTGGTGCGCGGACCGGCCTCGGTGCTGTACGGCCAGGGCAGCATCGGCGGGGTGCTGAACCTGGTGAGCAAGCGCCCGCAGGCTCAGACGCGACGCGAAGTGCAGCTGCAGCTGGGCAGCTTCGAGCGTCGGCAGATTGCCGCCGATCTGAGCGGCGCTATCGACGCCGCCGGGCAGTGGACCTACCGGCTGGTGGCGGTCAGGCGTGACAGCGGCAGCCAGGTCGACCATGTGGGCGATGACCGCTTGGTGCTGGCGCCTTCGTTGAGCTGGCAGCCCAGCGCTGCGACCTCGCTGACCTTGCAGGCGCTCCACCAGCGTGACAAGAGCGGCTCGCTGATCGGTTTCTTTCCCTGGCAGGGCACTCGCTTGGCTAACCCGCCACATGGCCAGATCCCGACCTCGACCTTTATCAGCGAGCCCGGCTGGGACGCCTACGACAGCGATCAGGACTCGATCGGCTATCTATTCAGCCATCGCTTCAACGAGACCTGGACCTTGCGCCAGAACCTGCGCTATAGCGACAGCGCCGTCGACTACCGCACCATCTACACCAGCTTCACCGCGACCGGCCGGCCGGTCTTCAACGCCGACGGCCGCACGCTGGAGCGCGATCTGGTCTGGAACCTCAACGGCGGCACGATGGCCTTGCTTGACACCCAACTGGAGGGCCAACTGAAGTTGGGCCGCTGGCAGCACACGGCCCTAATCGGGCTGGACGCGCAGAAGAACCGGAGCACCTCCCGCGCCTTCCGGGCCCGCGCGCCGGCCATCGATGCTTACCAGCCGGTCTATGGCAACTTCACCGCGCCGACCACGACCACGGCGGCGCCGCCGGTCGACCAGCAGCAGTTGGGCCTGTATCTGCAAGATCATGCCAAGTTCGATGAGCGCTGGGTCGCGGTGCTGGGCCTGCGCCGTGACCATGCCAAGACCGACAGCCACAACGGCCGGCGTGACGCTAAGACCGAGGATCGGGCCACAAGCCACCGCGCCGGCCTGCTGTACCTGGGCGAGGGCGGCTGGTCGCCCTATCTGAGCTATTCCGAGTCGTTCCAGCCACTGGGCGGGCTCGATGCCTATGGCACGCCGTACAAGCCCCAGGTCGGCAAGCAATGGGAGGCCGGCGTCAAATGGCAGCCGCTGCAGCGGCGCATCTCGGCCAGCGCCACGGTCTACGATTTGCGCGACACCAACCGCAAGACCGCCGACCCGGCCAACCCGCTGAACAGCTTGCAGCTCGGCGAGGTGCGGGTGCGCGGCCTGGAGCTGGAGAGCGCCGGAAGCCTGGCCGGCTATCTGGACTGGACCCTGGGCTATGCCTACACCGACGCCAAGATCTCGCGCAGCAATGCCACCGATAGAGGCCAGCCAGTGGCGGGCATTGCAAAGCACAGCGCCTCGGCCTGGGTGACGCAGCACTTCAGCCTGGGTGGGCGCAGCGGCTTTAGCGCCGGCGCCGGGTTGCGCTATGTCGGCGGCTCCTGGTCCGGCACGCCGCTGATCGACACGCCGTCCTCGACACTGTTCGATGCGATGCTGGCCTATGACCAGGGCGATTGGCGCCTGAGCCTGAACGCGGTGAATCTGGCCGACAAAGTGCAGATCACCCAATGCTTGGCGCGCGGCGACTGCTTTTACGGCCAGCGCCGCACCGTCAACGCCACCCTCGCTTACCGCTTCTGACCATGCGAGCCGACGGTGCCAAAGAGGGCTTCCGCCAGGCCATGGCGTGGCTGCATACCTGGGTCGGCCTGGTGCTGGGCTGGCTGCTGTTCGCGATCTTTCTGAGCGGCACACTGGCTTTTTTCAAGCTGGAGCTCAATCACTGGAGCCGGCCCGAGCTGCATGGGCTGGGGCCGGCCCAGCCGCTGGACGCAGTCGCGCTGGCGCGTGCCGAGGCCAGCCTGCACTGGCTGGCACCGGCCGCGCAGAGCTGGCGCCTGAGCCTGCCCGACGAGCGCCGGCCGGTGGCCGCGCTGAGTTGGCGCGAGGCCGCTGATCCTGCCAGGCCGGGCCAGCGTGCAAAGTTCGAGCAGCGCTGGTTGGACCCGGCCAGTGGCGCGCCGGTCCAGGCGCGCGCCACCTTCGGCGCCGGCGAGTTCTTCTACCGCTTCCATTTCGAGCTGCGCTCCGCCCAGCAAAGCCGCTGGATCCTGGAGGGGCGCTGGCTGGTCGGGCTCGCGACGCTGCTGATGTTCGTAGCGCTGCTCAGCGGCATCGTCACGCACCGGCGCTTCTTCAAGGATTTCTTCACCTTCCGGCCCAGCGCGAAAGCGGCCCAGCGGGCTTGGCTCGATGCCCACAATATCAGCGGCGTGCTGGCCCTGCCTTTTTATCTGCTGATCACATTCAGCGGGCTGATGACCTTGCACAGTCTCTACATGTCCCCGAGCATCGCGGCGGCCTATGGCAAGGACATTGGTGCTTACTTCAGCGAGCTGGCCGGCGACCCGCTGCCGCGCAGCCGCGGCTTGACGCCGAAATCCGGCGAGACCGAACCCTTACCGCAGCTGGGTGAGGGCGCCTGGGACCGGCTGCTGAGCCAAGCCCGGGCCGAGTGGCCCGAGGGTCGCATCGAGGCGGTCTCGGTACTGCGCGAGGGGGACCAGACCCTGGTGGAGTTCAATCGCCACGAGGGTGACCGACTGCAGTACCGCAGCCCGCGCCAGGTCTTCGATGCCGGCAGCGGCGAACGCCTGCACCTGGCCGACACCCATGCGCCGGCCGCCAAGACCTATGGCGTGCTCTACGGCCTGCACATTGCCCGCTTCGCCGGCCTGCCGCTGCGCTGGCTGCTGTTCGGCTTCGGCCTGCTGGGCAGCGCGATGATCGCGACCGGCCTGGTGCTGTGGTGCGTTAAGCGCCGCGCCGAGGCCGAGCGCCGCGGCCCGGCGCGGCTGGGCTTGGGCCATCGCCTGGTCGCGGTGCTGAATATCGCGGCCATCGCTGGCCTGCCGCTGGCAATGGCGGGATTCTTCTATGCGAACCGGCTGCTGCCGCTGGGGCTGACGCAGCGGCCCGACGCGGAGCTGAAGGTGTTCTTCGCGACTTGGGGCGCCGGTCTGCTGATCGCGATGATGGGCGGCGGCTGGCGCCTGGTGTTTGGGCTCGGCGCGGCGGCTTTTGCCGGCCTGCCGCTGCTCGATGTTCTACACACCGGCACTCTGCCGCAGGGCATGCTGCTGGGCATTGATCTGGCCTTGTTGGCGGCGGCGGCGCTGCTGGCATGTCTGGCATGGAAAAGCCAGCCGCCCGCCGCCCGCCGGGCAAGAACTGGCCCCTCCGGTCAAATGGAGAGCGCCTGATGATCGAATTCCTGCACCCCTTGCTGTGCTCGCTGGCTGGCTTCGCCGCGCTGTGCCTGGCGATGGAGCGTCACCATCAGGACGCGCTGGGTCATGCGCCGAGCCCGGCCTGGCGCCGCGGCTTGCGTGTTCTGGCACTGCTAGCGTTTGCGTTATCGTGGCTGACGGTCTGGACGCGCCCGGACGCCGGCATCGCCTGGGCCGAATGGGGCGCCCAGTTGACCCTGGCTGCACTGGCCGTGGTGGCCCTGGCGACTTGGTGGCCGCTATGGCTGGCGCCGGCCCTGCTGCTGAGTCTGAGCGCGGCGGCGATGCTGTTGGGTCTTGGGGTCTGATGGGCTAAGCTTGCCGAGGCCCCTGGTCGGCGTGATCAATTGCTCATATTTCACCCGCTTTTGCGCGGCTGGGTGTCGAGCGGCTTTGCCACAATCGCCCCCAGTCAAAAGGGAGACTCCCATGCGCCTGCGTTGTGTTGCGATAGCCTTGTGTTGTGGCCTGGGGTTGACGGCTATGGCCTGGGCCCAGATCAAGATAGGCCAGACCGCCGGCTTCAGCGGGCCGGTGGCGGCAGGGGTGAAGGAAACCACCGACGGCGCGCGTCTGTATCTTGAAGAGGTGAATGCCCGCGGTGGCGTGAACGGGCAAAAGATCGAGCTCATCATGATGGATGACAAGTTCGATCCTGCGCTCAGCGCCGGCAACGCCCGGCAACTGATCGAACAGCGGGGCGTGCTGGCTCTGTTCTTGAGCCGGGGCACCCCCCAGACCGAGGCAATGCTGCCCTTGCTGGTCCAGCACAAGTTGGCTCTCGTAGCGCCCTCCACCGGCGCGATGCTGCTGCGCCAGCCTGTCAATCCTCATGTGTTCAATGTGCGCGCCAGCTACCAGCGTGAGGCCGAGCAGGCGGTGCAGCACCTGCTCGGTCGCGGCATCCGGCGCGTGGCTCTGGTGCAGGTGGACGACAGCTTCGGCGACGATGCCGCGGCCGGAGTGCTGCGCGGCCTGGAGAAGGCGAGGTTCAAGCCTGCGCCTCATCTGAAATACGCCCGCGCCAACCCGGCGCTGACGCCGCTGATGAAACAGGTGGCACAGGCCGAGGCCCAGGCGCTCATCATGATCGGCACGGCCGAGGCCGTGGCCGAGGGGAGCCATGCGCTGCGCGCGACCGGCTCGACCGCCCAGTTGGTGACCCTGTCCAACAACGCCACCGCCGGATTTGTCCGATTGATGGGCACGCATGCGCGCGGCGTCATCGTCAGCCAAGCCTTTCCGTCGGAGCGTTCCATCAACCTGGCGCTGGTCCGCGAGGCCCAGGCCCTGGCCAAGGCGCACAAGCAGGAGCTCACGCCAGGCATGCTGGAGGGCTTCACGGCCGCCAAGGTGCTGGTCGAGGGGCTGAGGAAGGCCGCCCATGACAAGGATCTGAGCCGGACCGGCCTGCTGCGTGCGCTGGACAGCCTGCACAAGCTGGACCTGGGCGGTCTGGAGCTGGGCTATCGTGCCAACGACCACACCGGACTGGACTATGCAGACATGTCCATCATCGGCCCCGACGGCAAGTTCTGGCGCTGATTGGCGTGGCTGAGCAGCCTGGGCCAGCGGGATATTTGTTTTCATGTTTGCCGCTCGCCTGCGACCGGCGGGCGATCAGTGTTGGAAGTGAGTGAGACATGCGACGGAAGATACAAAGAACATTGCTGGCGGCCCTCATGGGCGGGTTGCTGGGCCTTCCCGCCTGGGCCCAGATCAAGATCGGTCAGACCGCTGGGTTCAGCGGCCCGGTGGCAGCCGGCGTTAAGGAGATCACTGAAGGTGCGCGCCTGTACCTGGATGCGGTCAACGCCCAGGGCGGGGTGGCCGGTCAAAAGATCGAGCTGATCTCGCTGGACGACAAATTCGATCCCAAGCTGAGTGCGAGCAATGCCAAGCAGTTGATCGAGCAAGGGGTGCTGTCCCTGTTTCTGACGCGAGGGACGCCGCAGAGTCAGGCCATCCTGCCGCTGCTGGCCGAGCACAAGGTAGCCTTGGTTGCTCCATCCACCGGTGCCATGCTGCTGCACCGACCTGTGAACCCGTATGTCTTCAATGTGCGGGCAACGTACCAGCGGGAGGCCGAGCGGGCAGTGCTGCATCTGGCGGGCATGGGTGTGCAGCGCATCGGCTTGGTGCAGGTGGACGACAGCTTCGGCGACGACGGTGCGAGCGGCGCCTTGCGCGGCCTGGAGAATGCCAAGCTCAAGCCGGTGGCGCATATCAAGTATCCGCGGACCAATCCATCTCTGGGACCCTTGATGAAGCAGATGGCCGCTGCCGATGCCCAGGCCCTGGTATTTATCGGTGCCGCCGAAGCCGTCGCCGAGGGCGTGGAGACGCTGCGTGCGGCAGGCTCCAATGCCCAACTGGTGACGCTGTCCAACAATGCTTCTGCTGGCTTCATCAAGTCGCTCAAAGGGCAGGCCCGTGGCGTCATCGTCAGCCAGGTCTTCCCTTCGGAGCGCTCGCTCAATATGCCGCTGGTGCGCGAAGCCCAGCAACTGGCCAAGGCTCAGAAGATAGAGCTGACGCCGGCGAATCTGGAGGGCTTCACTGCGGCCAAGGTGCTGGTCGAGGGGCTGCGCCGCGCCAGCAAAGATAAGGATCTCAGCCGGGCCGGCCTGCTCAAGGCTTTGGACAGCCTGCTCAAGTTCGATCTCGGCGGGCTTGAGTTGAACTTCAGCCCCAATGACCACACTGGGCTGGACTATGGGGACGTGTCCATCATCGGCCCCGACGGCAAGTTCTGGCGCTGAGGCCTTGCGCACTGGGCTGCCCTCGCCTTAGCGATAGCGCGACCACAGCGGCGTCGGGCTGGCCGGCTGGCCAGCTTTTTGGCGGCGTGTCGCCGGGCTTGAGGTTGCTTGGCAGATGGCGCAGATAGGTCTTGATGCTGGCGCCTGGATCATTGCTTGTGCTGTTCGCGTTGATGCGCGCGCCTTGTGGACCTGGCTGCCTTCGCTGCGCGCTAGCCGCCCGGCCGCGCGCGGTGTGTCCATGGCGGGTACGCCCGCGCCCTAGAATCGGTGGCCCATGTCCAGCTCCAGCGCGCCTCCTGCCGTTTCTCCCTTGTGGCCGGGCCTATTGCTGGCCTCGCTGGGCGCGATTGCGTTCTCCGGCAAAGCCATCATCGTCAAGCTGGCTTACCGACACGGCGTCGATGCGGTGACCCTGATCATGCTGCGCATGGTGTTTGCATTGCCGCTGTTCCTTGTCCTGAGCTGGTGGGCCGGTCACGGCAAACCCCCACTGACCCGGCGTGACTGGCTGGTGATCCTGGGCTTGGGCTTTTCGGGCTACTACCTGGCGAGCTTTCTAGACTTTGCCGGCCTGGCCTATATCAGCGCGAGCTTCGAGCGCCTGATCCTTTATCTGAACCCGACCATCGTGCTGTTTCTGGGCTGGGCGCTGTTCCGGCGCCGTGTCACCGGCCGCCAGCTGATCGCACTGGCCGTCAGCTATGCCGGTGTGCTGCTGGTGTTCGGCCAGGAGTTGCAGCTCCAGGGCAGCGATGTGCTGCTGGGCGCGGCCCTGGTTTTCGGCAGCGCGCTGAGCTATGCGCTCTATCTGGTCTACAGCGGCGAGGAGGTCAAGCGCCTGGGCGCGCTGCGCCTGACCGGGCTGGCGACCACGGTGGCCTGCCTGCTGTGCATTGCGCAGTTCTTGCTCTTGCGACCGCTAGGCTCGCTGGCGAGCCTGGCCCCCGAGGTGCTCTGGCTGTCGCTGCTGAACGCCACCGCTTGCACGTTTGCGCCGGTGCTCATGGTGATGATGGCGATCGAGCGCATCGGTGCGACGATGGCAGCCCAGACTGGCATGATCGGGCCGATGTCCACCATCCTGATGGGCGTGTGGATACTCGGCGAGCCTTTCACTCCCTGGGTAGCTGCCGGCACGGTGCTGGTGATGGGCGGGGTGTGGCTGTTGACCAAGTGGAGATAAAGCAATGGATTTCGGACTGAACGGCCGCTGGGCTCTGGTATGCGCGGCAAGCAAGGGACTGGGGCGCGGCTGCGCTGAGGCCCTGGTGGGCGAGGGCGTCAATGTAGTGATCACTGCGCGCGGCGCCCAGACGCTGGAGACCACGGCCGCGGCGCTGCGGGCGCTGAACCCGGCGGTACAGGTGCGCACGGTGGCTGGCGATATCGCCACCGCCGAGGGCCGCATGGCCGCACTGGCAGCGTGCCCGCAAGTCGACATTCTGGTCAACAACGCCGGTGGCCCGCCGCCCGGTGACTTCCGCGACTGGGACCGGGCGCAGTGGATCGCTGCGCTGGATGCGAACATGCTAACGCCGATCGAGTTGATCAAAGCCACCGTGGACGGCATGGGCGAGCGCGGCTTTGGCCGCATCGTCAACATCACCTCGGGCGCGGTGAAGGCGCCGATCGATGTGCTGGGTTTGAGCAATGGCGCGCGCTCAGGCCTGACCGGCTTCGTCGCCGGCATCGCCCGCCAGGCTCGCATTGCCGGCCGCAATGTGACGATCAACAATCTGCTGCCCGGCGCCTTCGATACGGAGCGTCTGCAAAAAACCATGATCGCCGGCGCGGCCAAAAGCGGTGTCTCGGCCGAGGAGATGGCGGCCAAGCGCCGCGTCACCATCCCGGCCCAGCGCTTCGGCTCGGCCGCTGAGTTCGGCGCTATCTGCGCGATGCTGTGCAGCGCCCAGGCTGGATACCTGACCGGCCAGAACATCCTGCTCGACGGCGGCGCCTACCCCGGCACCTTCTGATGCGGTGGCTGCGCCGACTGCTGCTGGGCCTGCTGGCGCTGGTGCTGCTGATCGCGCTGGCCGCCTGGCTGGCCTTGCGCTCAAGCCTGCCAAGCTACGAGGGCGAGGCCCGCAGCGCGGTCAGCGCGGCGGTTGCGCTGACGCGCGACGAGCGCGGATATCTCAGCATCAGCGCGACCAACCGGGCCGACGCGGCGCGTGCCCTGGGCTACAGCCATGCCCAGGAGCGCTTCTTCCAGATGGACCTGATGCGGCGCAATGCGGCTGGCGAGCTGTCGGCGCTGTTCGGCGCCAAGGCGCTGCCGCTGGACCAGGGTCGCCGGCTGCACCGCTTCCGCTACCGCGCCGCTGTGGCGCTGGCAGCCCTACCGGCCGAGCACCGCAACCTGCTCGACGCTTACGCGGCCGGCGTCAATGAGGGGCTGACGGCCCTGGGCGCGCGCCCCTTCGAGTACCTGCTCTTGCGCCAGGCGCCCCGGCCCTGGCAGGCTGCCGATTCGCTGCTGGTGATCTACAGCATGTATCTGGATCTACAGTCCTCGCAGGGCCGCGACGACCTGGCGATGGGTGTGCTGAAGGGCAGTGTGCCACCCGACTGGTATGCATTCCTGACCCAGCACAGCAGCGACTGGCAGGCCGCCATTGACGGCAGCCGTGTTCAGGCGTTGGCCGTGCCGGCAACGCCGCTTCCCGACGCGCTGCGTACAGCCAAGCTGGCCTGCGTAGGGGACTGCGGGCTGCAAGACAGCCGCGACATCGGCAGCAACAACTTCGCTGTCAGCGGCTCGCTGAGCCCGCATGGCGCGGCCATCCTGGCCGATGACATGCATCTGGGTCTTCGCGTGCCGGCTATCTGGTTCAAGGCCCAGCTGCGCTGGACTGAGGCCGGCCGCTCGCACCAGGTCAGCGGCGTCAGCCTGCCTGGCACGCCGGCTATCGTGGCGGGCAGTAACGGCGCCATCGCCTGGGGCTTCACCAATGCCACGGCTGACTGGGCCGATGTGGTCCGCCTAAGGCTCAATGCCGCTGGCACCCATTACCAAAGCCCGCAGGGCGAGCTACCAGTGACCCGCCATATCGAGCGCATCGAGGTGGCCGGCGGCGAGACGGTGGAGCATACGGTGCATGAAACAATCTGGGGTCCGCGTCTGGCCCCACCCTTCGCGGAGCATGTCTTGCGCTGGGTGGCCCACGATGTCGAGGGCCTCAATCTGCGGCTGCTGGGCCTGGAGCGGGCCGGCTCGGTGGCCGAGGCAATGCAGGCCGCGCGCGGCGCCGGCCTGCCGGCGCAGAACCTGCTGGTCGCTGATGCCTCTGGCCGCATCGGCTGGACCCTGATCGGCGCTTTGCCCGTGCGCCAATTGGACGATCTGAACCTGCCGCAGGACTGGAGCGATGGCCGTCAAGGCTGGCGTGGCTACCTCAGCGCGGCCGACCCCGCCTGGCCACAAGTGGTCAACCCGTCCGAGGGGCGGCTGTGGACCGCCAATGCCCGCACCGTCGGGGGCACCGCGCTGGCCCTGATCGGCGAGGGCGGCTACGACCTTGGCGCGCGCGGGCAGCAGATCCGCGACGCCCTGTTTGCCAAGGCTCAGCTCGGCGAGGCCGATCTGCACGACATCCAGCTCGACCACCGAGCGCTGTTCCTGCAGCGCTGGCGCCGGGTTTTGCTCGACGAGGTGCTCACGCCTGCCTTCGTGCAGCAGCATGGGCTTGCCGACTACCGCGCCGCCATCGAGCACAGTGCTGCTGCGGCCAGTCCTGACGCGGTCGGCTACCGGCTGCTGCGGGCCTGGCGCGAGCGGGTGCTTGAGCAGCTGTTTGCGCCACTGGCGGGGCTGCTGGAGTCGCGCCAGCTGCGGCTGCGCGATTTGAAGCTGGCGCCGGAGACTCCCGGCTGGGCCCTGCTGCAGGCACGACGCGCCGACACGCTGCCGCAGGCGCAGGCCTCGTGGCGGGCTTTGCTCGAGCAGGGGGTGCTGGACAGCCGCAAGCAGATCCTAGAAGCCACGCCCAGCCGCCAACTGGCTGACGCCAACTGGGGTGAGCACAACCGGGCCGCGATCAAGCATCCGCTCAGTCAGGCCCTGCCGCTGTTGGGCCCCTGGCTGGACATGCCTGACACGCCGCTGGCCGGCGACCGCCATATGCCGCGAGTGCAGCAGAGCGTGCATGGCCAGTCCCAGCGCATGGTGGTGGCGCCGGGCCAGGAGGCCCGGGGCATTCTCAGCGTTCCGGCCGGCCAGTCGGGCCATCCACTGTCGCCGTTCTACCGGGCCGATCACCAAGCCTGGCTGCAGGGTCAGGCCTTGCCCTTCCTGCCCGGCGAGGCGCGCTACACACTGATCCTGCGGCGCTGAGCTGCCAAGCAGTTCAGCGCCGTCCCGAGACCGCGATTCCTGCCGCGATCAGCGCGAAGGCCACGCCGTGGTACCACTGTGGCCATTCGCCCAGCAGCGCGGTGGACATCAGCGCGGCGAACACCGGCGTCAGGTTGCCGAAAAAGGCCGCCATCGCCGGCCCGGCCTCGGCCACGCCTTGGCCCCAGCATCGGTAGGCGATCAGCGAGGGTCCGATGGCAACATAGACGAGGGCCATGGCAAGACCTGGCCCCCAGACCAGAGGCTGCTCGGTGTAGCTCTGCTCGACGCCGGCCATCAGCCCGGCGAAGCCCAGGCCGAAGATCAGTTGCGACATCATGATCTCGGCCCAGTTCCAGGCGGGCTTTTGCTCGCCCCGCATATGGGACGGCGGCCGCGCCAGCATCCAGCTGTAGATTGCCCAGGAGAACACCGCCAGCAGCATCAGCAGATCGCCGGCCACGAATTGCACTCGGGCGAGATTGGCGAGCTGGCCGCGCGCGATCACAAAGGCCACACCGACCAGCGACAGCAGCGCGCCGCCGATCTGCCAGCGGCTGGGCCGCACCTTGAAGACCAGCGCACCAATGGCCAGCATCCAGACCGGCATGCTCGCGGCGATCAGGGTCACATTCAGCGCACTGGAGCTGCGCAGCGCCTGATACTGCAGCGCGTTGTAGCAGCCCATGCCCAGCAGGCCGCTGAGCGCCAGATAGCGCCAGCGGCTCAGCCATTGCTGCGGCTGCGTCAGCAGTCGCCAGGCCAGCGGCAGCAGCAACACAAAGACCAGGCTCCAGCGCATCGCGTTGAGCAGCAAGGGCGGCACGCTGCCGGCCATCAGTCGGCCTACCACGGCATTGCCGGCCCACAGCAGCGGCGGCAAGGTCAGCATCAGGGTAAGGCGCGGGGTTAGCATGAGGAGCGCGGGCAAGATCAGGGAAAGGCTGGCACGATAGCGGAATTCATCCATTGACGTTGAGGAGAGAACGCATGAGCCGTCGCGAAAAAGCCGTCCAGATCCTGCAGCCTGGCGCACCGGAGGTGCTGCAACTGGTCGATATCGAGGTCGGCGAGCCGGGGCCTGGTGAGATTCGCATCCGCCATCAGGCCTGCGGCCTGAACTACATTGACGTCTACCATCGCAACGGCTCCTACCCGCTGCCGCTGCCGGCCCGCCTGGGCATGGAGGGCGCCGGTGTCATCGAAGCGTTGGGGGAGGGCGTCACCCATCTGAGCGTCGGCGACCGCGCCGCCTATGCCAGCCAGCCGCCCGGCGCCTACTGCACTGCGCGGGTGATGCCGGCGCGCTGCGTGGTGCGATTGCCGGACACGATCTCGTTTGAGACCGGCGCCGCGATGATGCTCAAGGGGCTGACCGCGCAATACCTGCTACGCCGCACCCTGCCGCAGGGCGGTCTGCAGGCCGGTGACTTTGTGCTCTTTCACGCCGCCGCTGGCGGTGTCGGGCTGATCGCCTGCCAGTGGGCCAGGGCGTTGGGCCTGCAACTGATCGCGACGGCTGGTTCTGACGAGAAATGTGCACTGGCGCTGGCCTCGGGTGCGAGCCATGCGATCAACTACCGGCGAGAGGACTTTGCCGCGCGTGTGCGCGAGATCACCGGCGGCAAGGGCGTTAAAGTTGTCTACGACTCGGTGGGCCTGGATACGTTCGAGGGCTCACTCAACAGCTTGGCAGCCTTCGGCCTGCTGGTCAGCTTCGGCAATGCCTCGGGCTTTGCGCCGCCGGTGCAACTGGGCCAACTGGCCGCCAAGGGTTCGCTCTATGTGACCCGGCCGACCCTGTTCACGCACCTGGCCACGCGCGAGGCAACGCAGGCGATGGCCGATGATCTGTTCTCGGTCGTCGGCAGCGGTCAGGTCAAGATCCATGTCGAGCAGCGCTATGCGCTCGACCAGGTGGTGCAGGCACACCGCGAACTCGAGGCGCGCACGACCATCGGTTCAGGCGTGTTGCTGATTTGACGGTGAGGGTAGTGGCGCGGGTTGACTGGCCGCTGGCTCGGGTGCTGGCAAGCGGGCCATGGCCAGCTCAAAGCTGAAGCAGGAGCCGGTGCCGGGCTGGCTTTCCACCGCGACCTGGCCGCCCATCAGGCCCACCAGGCGCTGCACGATGGTCAGGCCCAGGCCGGTGCCCCCGTAGCGCCGGGTGATGCTGCCGTCGGCCTGGGTGAAAGGATCGAAGACCTGGGCGATCTGCTCACGCGTCATGCCGATGCCGGTGTCATGGACCGAAAAGCGCAGTCGCAGCGGCGCTGGTGGGCAGTCCTCGTCCAGGCGCTGGACCTCCAGCCGCACCTCGCCCTTTTCGGTGAACTTCAACGCGTTGCCGACCAGATTGACCAGCACCTGTCGCAGCCGCAGTGCGTCGCCCAGCACACGCTGCGGTACGCCCGGCTGCACCTTGGCATGCAGTGAGATGCTCTTCTCGTGCGCATGCAGCAGCAGCGGGTGCAGTGCCTCGCGCAGGCAGTCGTGCAAGGAGAAGGGCTGGCTGTCGATGATGACCCGGCCGGCTTCAATCTTGGCGACATCCAGCAAGTCGTTGATGATGACCATCAATCCCTTGGCTGAGGTATGGGCCAGTTCGATGAATTTGCGCTGACGCTCGTTGAGCTCGGTCTGCAGCACCAGCTCGGTCAGGCCCAGGACGCCGTTCATCGGCGTGCGGATTTCATGGCTCATATTGGCCAGAAAACTGCTCTTGGCCTGGCTGGCCGCCTCGGCCACTTCGCGGGCGGCCTCCAGCGCGGCCTGCGAGGCTTTCAGATCGGCGATGTCGCGGGCATTGAACTGCATCACCAGCTCGCCGGTCACCGGGTCGCGCATAGGCCGGGCGTCGACACCGTGCCAGCGCCGGCCGCTGCTGGTCAGCAACTCCAGATCGGCGCTGAAGGTCTGGCCGCGCTGCACCTGAGCGAAGATGCGCCGCGCCAGCTCGGGCTCGGGAAACATTGCCATGAAGGCCTTGCTGCCTCGCTCCTCGGCCAGACCGCCGAAGCAACTGGCGGCTGCAGGGTTGCGCATGAGCACACTGCCGTCTTTCAGGCTGAACATCGCGATGCGCACCGAGGTGTGCTGCAAGGCCTCGACGCCACGCAGCATGCTTTTGTCGACGCCGGTGGGGAGCGCGTCAGCGGCAAACAGCATGACCTGGCGCCGGTCTGGTGTACGAATACCGCGCGAGACCAGCAGCACCGTAGTGGCCTGGCCCTTGGGGTAGAGCGTCCACTGTTCCCGCACGATCTTGTCCTGGGCGTGATCGGCGGCGGTCACCGCCAGACGTTCTCGCACCATCGGGCTGGTGTCGGAGAAGTCGCGCGATAAAAATTCCTCGGCACTCTCGGCCTTCCAGAAGCTCAGCGCCGCTGCATTGGCCCAAAGATTGCGCTGGCGCTCAGGATCGAAGACCCACATGGGCACATCGAGCCAGTCGTAATGCGTCAAGCTGGAGAAGTCAAGCATGGGCGGCAGGGGCCGGAGGAGGAGGGCAACGCCCTCCATTGTGGCGTGAGCCAGATGCTTTGGAGATGAAGAATTTGTGCCTGCTTGTTCAGTCCGTCACGGCGGAGCGGTAAGCGTGCCAGCTGGCGTGGCCCAGCACCGGCCCGACCACCAGCAGCCCGGCAAACCAGGGCAGCATGGCCAGCAGCACCAGCACGGTGATCAGTCCACCCCACAACAGCATCACGCCGGTCTGGCTCAGCACCAAGCGCAGGCTGGTCAGGCCTGCGGTGACCGCGTCGACCGGTCGGTCCAGCAGCATCGGGATCGAGACGACGCTGACTGCATAGATCAGGCCCGCAAAGACCGCCCCGACGCCGAGGTAGGTGACGACGAAGCCGAGGTTCTCGGGATCGAGAAATTTGGCCAGCGAGCCAGCCAGATCGGGCATACCGTCGAAGCTGACCGCGAAGATCACCAGCGCGGCACGGCCCCATAGCATTTCTAGGATCAGGAGCACGCCGCCGAAGATCGCCAGCTGCGACAGCCGCGCCTCCCAAGCCAGGATGGAGTCGGCGAAATCGGGCTGCTCGCCGCGCTCCAGCCGCATGCTGACCTGATACAGGCCCAGGCACATGAAGGGCCCCATCAGCAAAAAGCCGGCCGACAGCGCCAGCGTGTAGGCCGGCGCATGTTCGTAGACCTTCAGAAGAGCCCAGCCCATGGCCATGAAGCAAAAGCCGTAAAACAGCCCGATGCCGGGGGCGCGGATAAAGTCGCGCCAGCCAGCCACCAGCCAGCGCATCGGGTCACCCCAGTGCAGCGGGCGCAGCTGGATGTCGAAGGCCGAGGTGTCGGCAGGCTCGTCGCTGGTGCTCATGGCGCCAGCCTAGGCCAGACGCGAGGCCGAGGGTAGCGGGGCTTTCCTTAGCCCTTGCGCACGCGGCGGATCTCGTCCCAGATCAGCAGCACGGCGCCGACCGTGATCGCGCTGTCTGCCACGTTGAAGGAGGGAAAGTACCAGCCACCCCAGTGCAGTTGGATGAAGTCCACCACATAGCCGTGCAGCAGGCGGTCGACCACATTGCCGATTGCGCCGCCGAGGATCAGCGACAGCGCCCAGGCGAACAGGGTCTGATGGCCGTGGCGGCGAAGCATGATGGTGATGAAGACGGTGGCCACCGCGCCCAGGCCGACAAAGAACCAGCGCTGCCAGCCCGAGGCGCCGGCCAGGAAGCTGAAGGCTGCGCCGGTGTTGTGGACCCGCACGACATTGAAGAAATCGGTCACATGACGGCTGTCGCCGAGCTGGAAATGGCCCAGGATCAGGGTCTTGCTGAACTGGTCCAGCACGATGATCAGCAGGGCGATGCCCAGCCACAGGGCCAGGCGGGAAGAGGACGAGGAGGACTTAAAGGCGGCCATGGATGGAGAAAGGAGAGGGTGCGCTACTGTAGCGCGCAGGGCGTGGCACTTCAGCGGGCTGGGCCGGGCCGAGCTGAGCAGCCAGCAGCCAGCCTTGGTGAGACACGCCGTCAACACGCCGTCAACACGGCGGCTTTCTCGGCGCGATTCTGGGCATCAGTGCCGAATCGCACGCGATTGCACCTGAGCCCGCTCTTGGAGACCGACTGCCCGACCTCCTGGAAGTGTCCGCCGGCTGCGCTGGCAACGGTTGCTTCAGCTCACCTTCTCGGGCTTGTCTTGCGCGGTGAGCTCTCTGGTGACGGCCGACAGGAACATCTTCAGATCCTCATCGTCGAAGGCCTCGGCGCTTGTGTTCTTGAGAATGGACACCCAAGCGGCAGCCTGGGAAGGCAAAACCATGAACAGCAAAATGGCGGCGAGCGCCCGGTGCGCATACGGCTTCGTCATCATCAACCCTTGCTGATTCGACATGGTCGCCATCGTCCGTGGCAGCGTAGCGGCCTTCGAGCCTGCTTGGCAAGGGCCGCTGTTGCGAGTGGCCGCTGCAAGGACTACATTGCGGCCTATGGCCCTGTTCGTGGCCGCCCAGGCCGCTGAGTCATTGCAAGGAGTTCGCGATGCGCAAGAGGATCTACTGGTTGCTGCCCGACCAAGGCAGCGCGGTCAAAACGATGAACGAGCTCTTGCTGGCCCGCATCGGCGAGCCGCATATCCATTTCGTCGCCCGCGAAGGCGCCGACATGAGCGGCCTGCATGCGGCCAATGTGCTGCAGACTTCGGACCTGGTCGAGGCGGCCCAAACCGGCCTGCTGTTGGGGGCCGGGCTCGGCGCGGCCCTGGGCGTCGTGGGCGCCTATGTGCTGGCCGGCACCGCACCGCCGGCGCTGATCGTGATCGCGCTCGCCGGCATCGGCGCGGTGCTAGGCACTTGGTCTTCCAGCATGATAGGCAGCTCGACACCCAGCCGGCGGTTGACCCGGTTCGATAAGGCCATCGATGCCGGCCAGTATCTGCTGATGGTCGATGTGCCGCGCTCGCGCGTCACCGAGATCGAGCAGCTGTTGGAGCGGACCCATCCCGAGGCGCGCTTCGAGGGCCTGGAGCCCAACGTCCCTGCGTTCCCCTGACAGACCGGGGGTTTGGAAAAAAGCAAGGGGCGCCGCGGCGCCCCTTGCAACTGTCAGGCCACGCTGCGCGGCTCGCCAGTGCCGTGAAGATTGCTATCGCAGCGGCCGCAGATCGTCGGGTGGGCCGGGTTGATGCCGACATCGTCGCGGTAATGCCAACAGCGCTCGCACTTGGCCCGGCTCGACGGCGTGACCGCAACGCTGAGCTCCTCGGCCGGTACTAAGGTGGCAGACGAGGTAATCAGTACGAACTTCAGGTCCTCGCCCAGGCTTTGCAGCAAAGCCAGATCTTGCGGGTTGACGCCCAGGCTCACCTCAGCCTGCAGCGAGGAGCCGACACCGCCGGCGGCGCGCACCTCCTCGATGGCCTTATTGACCGCATCGCGGATGTCGTGGATGCGGTCCCATTTGGCGATCAGGCTGCTGTCAGTGCCCTGGAACTGCCAGTAGGTTTCGGTGAAGATCGAGCCTTCGGCATGGCTGCCGTCGAAGATGGCCCACGCTTCCTCGGCCGTGAAGCTCAGGAAGGGCGCCATCCAGCGCAGCATGGCCTGGGTGATCTGCCACAACGCGGTCTGCGCCGAGCGGCGCGCCAGGCTGCCGGGGGCGGTGGTGTAGAGCCGGTCCTTGAGCACATCGAGGTAGAAACCTCCCAGATCTTCCGAGCAATAGACCTGCAGCTTGGCCACCACCGGGTGGAACTCGTAGCGCTCGTAGTGCGCCAGGATGTCGGCCTGCAACTGCGCCGCGCGCGCCAACGCATAGCGGTCGACTTCCAGCAGCTGTGCCAGCGGCACCGCGTCCCTCTGGGCATCGAAGTCGCTTGTGTTGGCTAGCAGGAAGCGCAGGGTGTTGCGGATGCGGCGGTAGGCATCGACGACGCGGGCGAGGATCTTGTCATCGATGGCAAGGTCGCCCGAGTAGTCGGTGGCGGCGCACCACAGCCGGATGATCTCTGCCCCCATCTTGTCGCTGACCAACTGGGGCGCGACCGTGTTGCCGACCGACTTGCTCATCTTGCGGCCCTGGCCGTCGACGGTGAACCCGTGGGTCAGCAGGCCGCGGTATGGCGCGCGGTCGTTGAGGGCGCAGCTGATCAGCAGCGAGCTGTGGAACCAACCGCGATGCTGGTCATGGCCTTCCAGGTAGAGATCGGCCTCGGGGCCGCTGTCGTGCGCCGCACCGGCATGGCTGCCCTTGAGTACGTGCTGGAAGGTCGAGCCGGAGTCGAACCAGACGTCGAGGATGTCGCTGCCCTTGCTGTAGGCCTCGGCCTCGGCGCCCAGCCATTGGGCGGGGTCAAGTTTTGCCCAGGCCTCGACGCCGCCGGCTTCCACCAGCTGCGCGGCGCGCTCGATGAATTCCAGCGTCTGCGGATGCGGCTGGCCGCTGTCCTTGTGCAGGAAGATCGGTAGCGGCACGCCCCAGCTGCGCTGGCGCGAGATGCACCAATCGGGCCGCCCGGCGATCATGTCGTGCAGACGGGCACGTCCGTTCTCGGGATAGAAGCTGGTCGCGGCGATGGCGTCCAGTGCGGTCTGGCGCAGGGTCTTGGGCGCCTTGTCGACCGCGAAGACACCGACACCCTCATCCATGCGGACAAACCACTGTGCGGCCGCGCGGTAGATCACCGGCGTCTTGTGGCGCCAGCAGTGTGGATAGCTGTGGGTGATCTTGCTGTGCGAGAGCAGGCGGCCGGCATCTTCCAGGGCTTGCGCGATAAGCGGATTGGCCTTCCAAATGTGCTGGCCGCCGAACAGCGGCAGCTCGGCCTCGTAAGTTCCATTGCCCTGCACCGGATTCAGAATGTCCTTGAAGTCCAGACCGTGGGCGACGCAGGAATTGAAGTCATCGAGGCCGTAGGCTGGCGCCGAATGGACCACGCCGGTGCCGTCCTCGGCGGTGGCGTAGTCGGCCAGATAGACCGGGCTCTCGCGGTCATAGCCGGCATCGACATGGGCCAGCGGGTGCTTGAACTTCAGCAGGGCCAGGTTCTTGCCCAGCGTCGTGGCCAGCACCTGGCCCTCGAGCTTCCAGCGCGCCAGGCATTTGTCGACCAGGGCTTGGGCAACCATGAAGATGCCGCGCGGCGTGTCGACCAGAGCGTAGCTGAGCTCGGGGTTCAGATTCAGTGCCTGGTTAGCAGGGATGGTCCAGGGCGTGGTCGTCCAGATGACGGTGAAGACGTCCTTGGCCAGCGAGGCCAGGCCGAAGGCAGCGGCCAACTTGGCTGGCTCAGCGCTCAGGAAGGCGACGTCGACGGCGGGGCTCTGCTTGTCAGCGTACTCGATCTCGAACTCGGCCAGCGAGGAGCCGCAGTCGAAGCACCAGTAAACGGGCTTCAAACCGCGGTAGACGAAGCCGCGCTCGAACAAGCGTTTGAGGACGCGGATCTCACCTGCCTCGTTGGCAAAGTTCATCGTCTTGTACGGATTCTCCCAATCGCCCAGAACGCCCAGGCGCTTGAAGTCGGCGCGCTGCTGGTCGATCTGCTCGGTCGCGTAGGCGCGGCTCTTGGCCTGCACCTCGTCTCGCGGCAAGCCGCGGCCAAAGGTCTTCTCGATCTGGTTCTCGATCGGCAGCCCATGGCAGTCCCAGCCGGGGATGTAGGCCGCATCAAAGCCCGCCAGTTGGCGCGCCTTGACGATCATGTCCTTGAGGATCTTGTTTGCGGCATGGCCGATGTGGATCTGGCCGTTGGCGTAGGGCGGGCCGTCGTGCAGCACGAACTTCGGGCGGCCCACCCGGGCGTCCCTCAGTCGCTTGTAGACACCGCGGTCTTCCCAGCTCTTGACCCAACCCGGCTCGCGCTTGGGCAGGTCGCCGCGCATCGGGAATGGGGTGTCGGGCAGATTCAGCGTGGCGCGGTAATCCGGTTTGGTGGAGTCGGTCATGGCAGGCGGCAGTCAGGGGCAGGCGTGAGCCTGCAAATCGGAGGTGTGCCCGGCGGGCACAGGCTGAGGTGCGCTCAGCGCTTCAAATTCGGTCGCGCGTGGTCTGGCGGCGTAACGAGGCATGGGTTGCCACATGGCCCGCCAAGTAAGCGCGCGCGTTGTCCACGTCTTGACGGATCGCAGCCGTCAAGGCGTCCAGCCCCTCGTAGCGGGCTTCGTCGCGCAGTTTGTGCAGGAGTTCCACGCGCAGGAGTTTACCGTAGGCCCCGTCGGCCCCCAGCTCGGCCGGCCAGTCCAGGCAATGCACTTCCAGCAGCACTCGGCCGGCATGCTCGATGGTCGGTCGCACGCCTAGCGAGGCGACGCCGTCCAGCGGGCGCTGTGTCAACCCATGGGTGCGCACTGCATAAATGCCCTTAGCGGCCGGCTTGTCATGCGGAAAGCGCAGGTTCAGCGTACGAAAGCCATCGGCCGCGCCGGCTGTCGATTCGCCCAGCAGCCGGCCCAGCTTCTTGCCATGGACGACGTGACCCGAGATCGAGTAGGGCCGGCCCAGCAGGCTTGCGGCTGCCTCCATGTCGCCCTGGCTCAATGCCTCGCGCACCGCCGAGCTGGACACGCGCAGTCCATGGACCTCGTAGCTCATCATGCGAGCGACATCGAAGCCCATGCGCTGGCCGGCCGCGTCCAGCGTCGCGTAGTCACCTTGGCGCTTGGCGCCGAAGCGGAAATCGTCTCCCACCAGCACGTACTTGGCGCCCAGGCCCTGCTGCAAGACCTGCTGGATGAAGTCCTGCGCGTTCAGCGAGGCGAGCGACTCATCGAAACGCAGCACGACGACCTGGTCGATGCCGCAGCGCTCTAACTCGCTGAGCTTGTCGCGCAGCGGCGCGATACGGGCCGGTGCGAGCTCGGGCTTGCCCAGTTTGGCTGCGAAAAAGTCGCGCGGATGCGGCTCAAAGGTCAGTACACAGGTCGGCAGACCGCGATGCAGGGCTTCTGATTTCAGCAGTGCCAACATGGCCTGGTGGCCGCGATGCACGCCGTCGAAATTGCCGATGGTCAGCGCACAGGCGGGCGCGATGCCGGGATGGTGAAAGCCGCGAAAGACATGCATCCAGGGATTATCTACGCAGGCCTAGGCGAGAGCCGGCGCGCGCAGATGGCGTTGCACCATGGCCGTCAAATCATCCAGCTCGAAGGGCTTGACCAAGTAATCATCCATGCCGCATTCGAGGCAGCGGTCGCGGTCGCTGTTCACCGCGCTGGCGGTCAGCGCGACGATGGGCAGGCGGGCCAGCCCCTGGCGCCGCTCGTGGGCGCGCCAGCTTTGCGTGGTCTCGAAGCCGTCGAGCTCGGGCATCTGGCAGTCCATCAACACCATGTCGTAGTCGGCACTCTTGAGCCGCTCGAGCGCTTGCAGGCCGTTTTCGGCCTGATCAACGACCAGGCCGCAGCGCTCCAGCATGCTGGAGGCGACCAGCAGATTGACGACGCTGTCGTCGACCAGCAGCACCCTGCCGGCCAGCTGCGGCAGCTCGGTCGGGGCCGGCGGCTGGTTGATTTCGGGCTCCGCACTGACCTGCAGCGGCAGTGTGAATTCGAATACAGAGCCTTGGCCGGGCATCGAGGCGCAACGCAGATCGCCACCCATGGCCCGGGCCAGCTCTCGCGAGATCGTCAGGCCCAGACCGGTGCCCTCTTGGCGGCGAGGCGCAGCGCCTTCGCCCCGCAGGACTTGTTCATAGGGCGCGAAGACCCTCTCCATCTGGTCTGGCGCGATGCCTTCGCCAGTGTCGCGTACCGCAAAGCGCAAGAGGGTGCCGGCGCGCATGTCCAGCACCGTGCTGACCTCGATCGCGACCCTGCCGCGCTCGGTGAACTTGATCGCGTTGCCGACCAGGTTGTGCAGCACTTGCTTGATGCGGTCGGCGTCGCCCAGTACGCAGACCGGCAAAGCAGGGTTCAGAGTGAGCTCAAAGGCCAGGCCCTTCTCGCGCGCGCTGCCCGACAGCAGGCGGCAGACATCGTCGACCGCTTCTCGTAGGAGCACCGGACCTGACTCGACCACAAGCTTGCCCGACTCAATGCGGGACAGGTCCAGGATGTCGTTGACCAGGGTCAGCAGATGGCGGCCCGAGCGGCGCACGATATCGATTTGCTCGCGCTGCTGGGCGTCGAGCTCGGAGCGCTCCAGCAATTGGGTCATGCCCAGGATGCCGTTGAGCGGCGTGCGGATCTCGTGGCTCATCACCGCAACGAAACGGCTCTTGGTGCTGCTGTCGCGTTCGGCCGACTGCAGCGCCTGCTGGCGCTCCTCGGCGATCCAGGCATTTTCGAAGCGCAGGCGCAGCAGCTCGGTGCTGCGGGCCTCGGCGCGGCGCGACTCGAGCTGGGTCAGTGCCAGGAACAGTCCCAGTCCGGCGCCGACGAATAGGCCCGCCGGCGTGCCCAGGCTGAGGTGGTAGGCCATCAGTGGCGCGAAGGCCAGCAAGGAAAACAGCAGATGGGCGCGCCAGACGCTGCCCAGCGAGAACAGCCCGACGGCGCCCAAGCCCACCATCGAGGCCAGGATGATGCCGTCCAGGTCCGGCACGGGCGGGCTGTGGAAGAACCAGCCCATTGCTCCCCAGCTCAGCGCGTCCAGCGCCAACAGCACCATATAGCGCAGCTGCCAGTGTGTACTGTGGCTGCAAGCCGGCCGAGCACGGCGGAACTGCAGCACGTCCAGGCAGCGCAGGCCTCCGATGGCTAGCCGTGCGGCCAGCCAGCCCAGCAGCAGCGGGCGGGGCAGGTGCTGCCACAAGAAAATGACCGGGAAGGCGCTGAACAGAAGGCCTGCCAGTGTCGGCGCCATCGTCATTTCGTACAGCGATGCGAGGCGCTCCGACGCCACCTGAGCGGTGATGTCGTCGCTTGATTCGTTGTTCCCTCGGCCCCTCGTGGGCTCGGCTTTGATCGTCTGTGTCATACAGCTAGGACGCGGCACCCTTGCTGGGCACTCTACGACGGGTGGCGGCGAGCAAGGCGCTCGCCGCATCAATCCCTAGGTTCTACAGATCGCCGATGACAAACACCCTAGGAGGAACCCGCAAGCGTGGTGTGGCCGCTGCAAAGCCTAGGGAAACTCAGGGTGTGATCAGGCTTGGGCTGCTGACCCAGGTCCACTGACCGGGCTTCAGATCGGTAGGTAAGAGCAGCGCGCCGAACTGCGGGCGGTGCAGTGTTTCAACGCGGTTGCCGACCGCCGCGACCATGCGTTTGACCTGGTGGTACTTGCCCTCGATCAAAGTCAAGCGTAGGCCGTGGGTGCCAGCCGCTGTATCGAAAGCCTCGGCGCCTTCCGCGCGAGCCTGTTCGGCCTTGCGTGCGGGCTTGCCAGGCGCCGGGTCCGGCTCATGCAGTTCAACCCCCGCCAGCAGCCGCTCGAGTTGCTCCTGCGTGACCTCGTGCTTGCAGTGCGCTTCGTAGACCTTGGGCACGTGGTGCTTGGGGCTGGTCAGCTTGTGGATCAAGCTGCCGTCATCGGTCAGCAGCAGCAGGCCGGTGGTGTCCTCGTCGAGCCGTCCGACCGGCTGCACATTGCGCTCGCGCAGCGGCCCAGGCAGCAAGGTCATGACGCTGGGATGGTGCTTAGGCTTCTGGGAACACTCGTAGCCGGCCGGCTTGTTCAGCAGGATCAGGGCCTTCTCGTAAAAGGGCCAGGTCTTGCCGCTGACGACGAACTCCAGGCCCTCGGTCTCGAAATCGGCATCGGCGTCCTCGATGACCTCGCCGTTGACGCTGACCTCACCGTTGTAGATCAAGCCAGCACACAAGCGGCGGGTACCGAAGCCTTGGGAAAAAAGAATCTGTGACAAACGCATGGCCCGATTATCCAGCCAGCTCAGTCGATGCCGGCAGGCCGGGCAGGCCGGTCGCGGCCCGGACCGCACGCAGGACCGCGCGGGCTATGACTTCTGCCGCCAGCGGCCCGAGCAGACGCAGATCGCCGCGCTCGCGATTCGTGCCTGTGGCCAGCGAAAAAATCACATCGCCATCGCTGACGGTGTGTACCGGATTGATCGTGCGGGCCAGGCCGTCATGTGCCATCTGGGCCAGTTTTTTGGCGTCGGCCTTGTCCAGACTTGCGTCGGTTGCGACGATGCCCAAGGTGGTGGCCGTGCCGCTGAGTGTCACAGCGGGCAGTTCGCCGCGTAGCATCGCCTGCAGCATGCCCAGGGGCCTGCCATCATCGCCGCGCGCACCGGCGATCAGTTGGCCGCTGGCCGGGTCGATGATGTCACCGATCGCATTGACCACCACCAGGGCGCCGACCGTGACCCCTCCGACCGTCACCGAGGCGGTGCCAACACCGCCCTTCATGGCATGGGTAATGCCTCGCAGTTTGCCCAACGTGGCGCCGGTGCCAGCGCCCACCGAGCCTTCGGTTGGCGCCTCGCGGCTGGCGGCTTCGCAGGCGGCATAGCCCGAGGCCGCATCAGGGGTGACAGCGGGATCGCCCAACCAGAGATCAAACAGCACGGCGGCCGGCACGATAGGCACGCGCGCCGGCCCGACCGCAAAGCCATGGCCGCGCTCTGCCAGCCAGCGCATCACGCCGCCGGCGGCATCCAGGCCGAAGGCGCTGCCACCGGTCAGCAAAAGGCCATGAACCTGGTTCACCGTGTTATCGGGCGCCAGCAGATCGGTCTCGCGGGTGCCGGGCGCGGCGCCGCGCACATCAACCCCGGCGGTGGCCCCTTGCGGGCACAGCACCACCGTACAGCCGGTCGGTCGGCGGCTGTCGGTATGGTGGCCGACCGTGAGGCCTGGTACATCGCAGATGCTTGAAGCGTCGGTCATGCCCATCTTGTGTATCGCCAAAATGCGAAAAACCCCGCACGCACGCAGGCGTGGCGGGGTTCATCGTAAGGCTAAACCGTCCGGCGCTCAGGCTTGACGTGAGCGACGTGCGCGCAGGCCCAAGCCCAGCAGGCCCACCATCATCAAGGCCGCCGTTGCCGGCTCCGGAACCGGGCTGGTGAATTGCTGGACGGCGCTAACGGCGAGGTCGGTGTAGTTGGTGAAAACTCCATCCATACCCATGTCCAGATAGCGCTGGTACTCTGCGGCGGCGAGGCCGGCATCGCTCTGGGCGAAGGTCCAGCCATGCACGAGCAGGCCAGCGGCATGGGCCTGGTCGATGAAGCTCTTGGTGACGGCATAGCTGCCGTTGTTGATCAACACGCCGATGCCGTCTGCGAAGCTGGCCACTTGGTCCAGCGACAGAAGCGACAGCCCTGACCCGATGACGCCCATGCGGGCCACGCCGTCGCCGCCAGTGACGGCCACGCCCAATTGCACCAGTTGCATATCCAGCCCAAGGGCGGCCTGTTTGGCGTCCAGGCTCTTGACGGTAGCGTCACTGAAGGACTGGATGAAGACCTTGTCGGTGGACTGACCGTAGTCGTTGAGCAGCAGGGTGGCGAGGATCTTGTTCTCCATCACCGGATTGGCCTGCTTGGCTTCTGGGTAGATGCCGATCTGGCGACCGGTGGAAGCGCTTTGCGTCTTCACGAGATCGATCACTTCTTGGAAGGTCGGTATCTTGTAGTCGCTATTGACGGGGCTGAAGCCGGGGTAGCTGGTGCTCGCAGTGCCCAAGGGCTTGACCGTCAAGGTCTTGATCTCGGCCAGTGTGAAGTCCGACACTTTGTAGCCGCCATTGCGGGCTGCGTAAAGGCTGCTGACATTGGTGGTGCGTTGCAGGGTGTCGTCGTGCATGGCCACCAGCACGCCGTCCTTGCTCAGCTGCAGATCGGGTTCGATGTAGTCGGCGCCCAGCTTGATGGCCAATTCATAGCCACCCAGCGTGTGCTCGGGCAGGTAGCCGCTGGCGCCGCGATGAGCGATAACGATTGGGTCGGCGGCCTGGACCGAAGTGGTGACGAATAGGCTGGCCAGTATCAGACTGGCCAGCGCGGCGGCTCGCAATTTCATGGGTTTATCTCTGCGTTGGACTGCGTGAGAGTCTAGGAAGAGCCCATGACCGCGCCGTGACAAAGCGTGAATTTGTTCACGCTTTGTTGGGTCTGGCCAGGACTCAGGCGAAGACGCCGGCTGTGTCCTGCATGCGGGTGCTGACCTCGCCGAGGTGATGCAGGCTGTCGCCGAACTGCATTTCCATGGTCGTCAGGCGCTTGAAGTAGTGGCTGCCGATGTACTCGTCGGTGACACCGATGCCGCCATGCAGCTGGATGCACTGCTGGCCGACGAAGCGCATGGACTGGCCCAGTTGCAGCTTGGCCTGCGACAGCGCCCTGCGCCGCGAGTTGGGCTCTTCGCCCAACTTCAGCGTTGCAAAATAGCTCATCGAGCGCGCAAGCTCCAGCTGCATCTTCACATCAGCCATGCGATGGCGCAGGGCCTGGAAGCTGCTGATCGCGACGCCGAACTGCTTGCGTGTGTTCAAGTACTCGGCCGTGATAGCCACCAGCTTCTCCATCGCGCCGACGCCTTCGGCGCACAGTGCTGCGATACCGACATCGATAGCGTGCTCCAGCACCGCCAGGCCCCGCTCGGGGCCGACCAGCAGTGTGGCGGACGTATTGGTTAGCGTGAGCTCGGCCGCGCGCGAGCCGTCTTGCATGCTGTAGGGGCGGGTCGACACGCCGGCCGCGCCGCGCTCGACGAGGTAGAGGGCCAGGCCCCCCTGGCTCAGCGCCGGGACGATGAAGGCATCGGCCTGATCGGCGGCCGGCACCAGGCTCTTGGTGCCCGACAGGAGCAGGCCGTCGGCGCGGGTGGCGGGCTTGTCGAAGCAGTAGCGTGCGCCACGCTCCTGATGAGCCATCACAATCAGGGCCTCGCCGCCGGCGATCCTGGGTAGCCATGTCCCTTGCACCTCGGTCGGCGCATGGGCGAGCACGGTCGGTGCGATCAGCCCGGCCTGGGCAAAGGGTTCCATCACGATGCCGCGGCCCAGCTCTTCCATCACCACCATGGCTTCGACCGGACCGAAACCCATGCCGCCCTGGTCCTCCGGCACGGCTAAGGCGGTCAGACCCAGACCGACCAAGCCCTCCCAGGCTTGCCTGGAAAACCCGCCTGCCTTCACGTTGGCGTGGCGGCGAGCAAAGTCATAGTCCTTGTCGACCCAGCGGCGCACGGCGTCGCGCAGCGATTGCTGGTCTTCATTGAAGTCGAAATCCATGATCCGTCCTTTCTTTCAGCCGAGCACCGTCTGGGCGACGATATTTCGCTGCACTTCGTTGGAGCCGCCGTAGATGGTGGTCTTGCGATAGTTGAAGTAGTGGCTGGCCAGCGGCGCGCAATGGGCTGCGCCGATATGGTCGCCTTGCCAGCCGGCCTCCATCGCCTCTTGGATGAAGGGCAGGGCGAAGGGCCCGGCCGCCAGCATCATCAGCTCGGTATAGCGCTGCTGGATTTCGCTGCCTCGGATCTTCAGCAGGCCGGCGACGTCCAGGCTTTGCTTGCCGCTCTTCTCGGCCGACAGCACGCGCAGGACCATCATCTCCAGCGCCACGATGTCGACCTCCAGCAGTGCGATCTGGTCGCGAAAGCGCTGGTCCTCGAACATGCCTTCACGCTTGGCGATGCGCTTGAGTCGCTCGAGTTCGCGTTTGGCGCGGTTCACGTCGGCGATATTGGTGCGCTCATGGGCCAGCAGATACTTGGCATAGGTCCAGCCCTTGTTCTCCTCGCCGACCAAATTTTCGGCGGGCACCTCGACATTGTCGAAAAACACCTCGTTCACCTCATGCTCGCCGTCCAGCATGATGATGGGACGCACCGTAACACCGGGCGACTTCATGTCGATCAGCAAGAAGCTGATGCCAGCCTGGGGTTTGACGGAGGTGTCGGTGCGCACCAGGCAGAAAATCCAGTCGCCGTACTGGCCCAGCGTGGTCCAGGTCTTTTGGCCGTTGACGAGGTATTTATCCCCCTGGCGTTCAGCCCTGCATTTGACTGAGGCCAAGTCCGAACCTGAGCCCGGTTCGCTGTAGCCCTGACTCCACCAGACCTCGCCGCTCATGATGCCCGGCAGATGGCGCTGCTGCTGCTCTGGTGAGCCGAAGGCCATGATGACCGGGGCCACCATCACAGGGCCGAATGGCACGACTCGCGGTGCGCAGGCAAGCGCGCATTCCTCCTCGAATAGATGGCGCTGCACGGCATTCCAGCCCGGTCCTCCGAACTGCTGGGGCCAGGCCCAGCCATGCCAACCCTTTTTGCCAAGAATCTTGGCCCAGCGCTGCATATCGTCCTTGGACAGCCGCAGGGCATTGTGCACCTTGTGGCTGATGTCCTTGGGCAGGTTCTCGGCCACCCATTGCCGGATCTCGGCCCGAAAGGCCAGTTCCTCGGGGGTGAAGTTCAGGTCCATGCTGTCTCCTCGAATACTTGCCGCTTTTTAGCACGAGCGTTCGATTTGCAGCTGTCTCGGCAGGGACAAATCCTTCTTAGGAGACCCAAAACGAACAAAGCGCCTGCAAGAGGCGCTTTGTGCTCGGGGTGCTTGGGACTTAGGCTCGCGAGGAGCGCCGGGTCACGCGCAGGGCTAACAAGGCCACTGCTGCCAGTGCGAGGGAGGCCGGCTCTGGAATGCCGGTCGATGGCTCCTGCTTGCCCGCGCCAGCAAAGGAGAACAGCTTAAAGTAGTCCTTCATGCCGTCGCCAGCGACGCCGCCTAGGTTCGAGTTGAAGGCGCTGATCAGCCACCAACTGGAACTCTTGTTCTTGCTGGCATCCGCATTGTTATTGAACGTAGCGCTGGGGATGTTGGTATTGGTCGATTCGGGCAGATCAAAGACATTGGCTACCAACTCCCAGCCCTTTCCGTTGCCGTCAATAATGTCGGCTTTGAGGTCGGCGGTGGTCTTGCCCTGGATATTCGGTGCCTCGGCGCCGACGTACCGCAGGATGGTGATGTCGGCGTCGTTGTAGCGCCAGCCGATGTTCAGCGCGTTCAGGGCGACTGCAGAATCGAACTTGATCAGCAAGGAATCAGTGTGGGTGTTGTTGTCCACCGAGTGCTGACCGCCGCTGCTGGATTCGTTGTAGTCGTTGACGATGCCGAACTCGACGCCGTCATACCTACGCACCGAAGCCTTGTCATAGCTTGAGCTGCTCGCGCCGCTGAATCCGGTCGTCGACCAGCCGGTCAGGGTAGCGTTGTTGACAACGCCACCCGAGGTGGCGCCGCAACCATAAGCGTTACCAATATTGCTGACAGTGCCGTTGGGGCCTGCCACCGAGCTCCCGCTGGCCGTCTGGGTGCAGGTACTGGCTTTCCATGTCCAGGAGTCCGCTGCAAATGCCGGCGCGGCAAAGCCTGCGCCGAGCAAGGCGAGCAAGGCCAGGCATTTCAGAGGTTTTTTTGCCGTCATAGATGTCTCCGGAACGCAATCATCTTGAAAATGAATCATGACTGCCATAAAGCAAAATTCAGGCCAGACGCACGATTCTGAGGTTTGACAGGCACTTAGCTTCGATGCCCGCGTTTCCCATGGGAGAAATGTAAGCTTTTTTGACAGCCAAGTGCCCCCTCATTTGAGGGTTTGGAGCAGAGGCAGGGCTGCGGCGCGGATATCGGACGCGAGTGTGCCCTTGAGTGCCACTTGCAGCTCCTCACGGGCTTCTGCCTTTCGACCCAGTGCCGCAAGCACCACGCCCAGGTGGTAGCGGATCTCGGGATTGTCCGGCTCGCGCAGTCGGGCGTCTCGCAGCAGTTGAAGCGCCCGCTCGTTTTGTCCGAGGCGGTGATAGGCCCAACCGGCTGTGTCAATGACCAGCGGATTGCGCGGCGCTTGCTGCAGCGCCGCTTCGGCAGTCTTGACCGCTGCCGCCGGCTGGTCCAGGCGCAGCTGCACATTGGCAAGGTTGTTCAAGACCTCCGCGTCTTCGGGGCGCAATTTCAACGCCGCCTCGTAAGACCGTTGCGCTGCAGAAAAATCGCCGGTGCGCGCCTGGGCGTCGCCCAGTGCCTTGCGCACGAGCAGATCCCCGGGTTTGCTTTTCAGCCATTGCTCGGCAAGCTGGATCGCGGGTTTGCCGCCATCCTGTGCCGAGAGCACGCGGAACAGCCTCAGCAGATGGGTGCTATTGGGCTGGAGTTCCAGTGCACGGCGCAGTGACTCTTGTGCCGGGCCGGGCTGCTCGCGGGCTATGTGAATGTCGGCTAACAGGTTGTGACCGATCGCCGCACGGGGCTGCAGTTGCAGGACTTGGCGGGCGCTCTTCTCAGCTTTGACGAGATCTCCTCGCATCAATTCGGCGCTGGAGTTCATGGCCAGTGCCCGTACCGACTGGGGCTCAGTGGACAGCACTTTCTCCAGCGTGTAGACGGCAGCATTGGGGTCATTGGCCGTCATTTGTAGCTCGGCCACGCTCAAGAGCAGGCCGCTGTCGAAGCCAGCCTTGCGCGCGGCCGTCGTCAGGGTGCTGCGCATACCGGGAAGATCGCCGCCAAGAAACTGAGCCTGGGCGTAGGCGTTCAGGGCCTTGACGTCGTCGGGCGTGCGACCCAACAGGCGCTTGGCGGCCGCCAAGGCCGCTGCGCCGTCACCGGCCCGCAGGTGCCAGGCGACCAGTGCGTGCTGGGCTTTCAAGGCGCCGGGGCCATTGCCTTCGACAGACCGCTCCAGCCACCGCAAGGCATCTTCGGGCTGCCGCTTGAGTTCCGAGAGGGTCGCCATCTCGAAGAGCACATCGGCATTGCGCTCGTCGGCCTTGAGCAAGGTCTGGAGCTGCGCTTGAGCCTCGGCAAGCTTGCCTGAGGCTAGCTCCACGCGGGCCAGCCCCAGCCTCGGCTCCAGCAGCTCGGCGTCCAGGCTCAGTGCCTTTTGATAGGCGGCGCGTGAGCCGGCAAAGTCGCCGGCGCGCTGCTTGGCGATGCCCGACAAGGTCCAGACGCTGGGGTTCTTCGGATGGTGCTTGACCAATTGGTCGGCGATCTGGCCAGCCTTCTTGAATTGCCTGCTGCCCAGATGGCGGCTGACCAATGCCATGCCGGCCTGCAACTGGCGTGGATCCTTCTTCAGTGCGGCTTCGAGCTCCGCTAGGCCACTGGCCGTCTGGCCGCTTTGCAGCAGTCCCAGGCCCAGCACGGTTCGAAACTCAGCCGAATCGTTGCCACGCAAGGCGTCCTGCATCATTGAAGTTGCTTTGGCATGGCGCCCTTGCGAGACAAGCACCGAGGCATACATGGCCAGAGCCTGACTGTCGGCAGGTTGGGCGCGCAGATAAGGTTCAAGCACCTCGGCGGCACGCTCGGGCTTGTTTTCGTCGATGTAGATCTGCGCCAGCAGTTTGACCACCGGGCTCGGTCCCATCGCACGGTGCGCGGCTTCTAGATAGGGCAGGGCCTTCAGGTATTCGTTGAGCCCGAAGTGCGCCAGCCCATTGAGCATCAAAATCTGCGGGCGGTAGCGGATGAATTCGATCGGCACCGGGTCGAGCAGCGATGTGACGCGGTTGAGGGCGGCGTTGGATGAGGCGATATCGCCGCTGCTGCGTGCCAGCAGGGCCTTCAGGTAGACAGCTCGCGGATCCTCGGGTGCGAGCTCCAGCAGCTTGCCCAGATCGATGGCCGCCTCTTTGCGACGGCCCTGGTCGATCTGTACGCCGACCCGTGCTAGGCGGGCATCGATGTGCGCGGCGTCAATACGCAAAGCCTGGTCGTACGCAGCCACGGCAGCCGCGATATCTCCGCGAGCGTGGAGAACCGTGCCTTTCTGATAGTGTGCTTCGGCCGAATTGGGGGCCAGGCGCACGGCGCCCTCGGCGACTTTCAAGGCTTCATCGAGTTGCCGCGCTCGCACGCGCAGCGGCGCTTCCATCAACCAAACTTCAAGATTGTTCCTGTCGATGCCGCGTGCCTCTTCCAGCACCATAAAAGCCGCACGGAGATCGCCCCTGTCGGCATGGGCCGACGCATATTGCAAGAGCATTTTCTGCCGCAGTGCCGAAGGCAGGCCATCAGGCTTGAGTTCAGTTCGCTCCAACAGCTGGCCAGGCTTGCCCTGAGCCGCCAGCGATTGAGCCAATGCGAGGGCAATTTCGCTGCGATCCACACCCAGGCGCAGGGCCTCGCCAAAGGCAATCTCGGCGCCGGCCGCATCGCCGTTGGCGAGCAGTGCTCGTCCCAGCAACACCTGCACCGGAAGTAGATTCTTGTCCTGCTGCAAGGCGTTCTTCAGCTGGATGATGGCGCCAGACATGTCCTTGCGCTGGTAGCGGCTCAGGGCATCTTCGTAGAAGGCGGCGGCCTTGCCCGAATTGGCCAGACAGGCTTGCGAAGCCAGGCTCAGGCCTACAAGCAGCAAGCTTGCAAGTCGGCGCTGCGGCCACCGCGGGCGGGTACGGGCCGGGGTCTGATCGGCGCGAGGCATGGGGGCAGTTGTTGGCTGGGGCATTGCGGCAATCATACGTTCCACCCACAAGCCCGGCGCTGCTTTGGTGGCTGGCCGCCACCCGCAGGCAAGGGGGTGTGACGCTCAATACCGTAGCTCCAAGGTCATCACATCGTTCTCCCTGCGCATCTGAAAGCGCGTCAAAAAGCTATTGCCCAGCAGCACATGGCTCATGTTGCCGGGCAAGATGATGGCGTCTACATTGCGCACCTCGACCTCGCCGACGCGCACCGATGCGAGCTGTAAAAGATGGGCCGGCACCGTACCGTTGGCGGTCTGGGTCATTACGCGGCGGCCTTCGCGGAACTTCAGGCCCATGCGCTCGGCCTCGATTTGGGCGATCGCGACAGTGGTGGCGCCGGTATCGACCAGAAACTGTGTGGCCTGGCCGTTGATGCTGCCCTGGGTCACGAAATGCCCACCGGGCCCAGAGGCAAGTACGATCTTGCGGCCCGCGCCAGCGGCGGCCGTGCCGTCACCGATGCGGCCCGGCGAAGCGCCCAGCACCAGGACTTGGCGGCGGCCGCCGAACTCGACGGTTGCGCGACCGTCCTCGAGCGCCAGCAGCTTGACACCGCGCACGCTCTGACCCAGCGCCACAGTGCGCGCCTCGCCATCGATCAGCAGCAGGGCCGATTGAGCACCCAGGCTGCCGTTGAAGCTCACGCTCTGGCCCCAGGCCGCGCCGACCGTCAATAGCAGGGCGCACAGTGCGGCGGGGCAGAGCGGCGGCACGACGTTCAGTCCCGGAAGTTGTTGTAGGACAGCGGCGTGTCGGCCATGTCTCTTTTCAGCATCGCGATCGCGACTTGCAGATCGTCGCGGTTCTTGCCGGTGATGCGCACAGTGTCGCCTTGGATCGATGCTTGCACCTTCAATGCGCTCTTCTTGACGGCGGCCACGATCTTCTTGGCCAGATCGGACTCGATGCCGTCCTTGATCTTATAGACCTGCTTGACCTTATCGCCGCCGAGCTTCTCGATCTTCTCGGCCTTGTCGAGGAAGCTGATGACAACATCCTGCTTGGTGAGTTTGGCGTAAAGCACGGCCTCGATCTGCTCGAGCTGGAACTCGCTGTCGCCAAAGGCCTGGATTTCCTTGTCCTTGTCCTTGAGTTCGATGCGCGCACCAGTGCCCTTGAAGTCGAATCGGGTGGCGATCTCTTTGGCGCTGTTGTCGACGCCATTCTTGATCTTGACCATGTCGGGTTCTAGGACGGTATCAAAGCTGGGCATGTTTATTTGTCTGCTGTTGGGGGTTGGAGACCGGGTTCGGTCTCTCGATCGGTGAAAATTCTGCCATGCAGGAACAAGCTGTAAATCCCCCAAACGGGCCGACCGCGCCGGCATGGCTGCTGGAGCGTGACGTCAATCTGAAGCCCTACAACAGCTTCGGCCTGCCGGCTACGGCCCGCCAACTGGTGCGCATCCGCTCGGAAGCAGATGTGCGCCGCGTGGTCGATCACCCCAGCTTGGGCCGTGCGCCCAAGTTTGTACTTGGCGGCGGCAGCAATATGGTTCTGACTCGCGATATCGAGGCCGTGGTGCTGAAGATCGAGATTCCTGGTTTGCGCCTGCTGGAAGAACGGGACGATGCCTGGATTATCGAGGCTGGCGCTGGCGTGCCCTGGCATGAGCTGGTGCGCTGGTCTGTCGAGCAGGGTTATCCGGGGCTGGAGAACCTGGCCCTGATCCCCGGCACGGTCGGCGCTGCGCCCGTGCAGAACATCGGCGCCTACGGCATCGAGCTGAAGGACCGCTTCGACAGCCTTGATGCGGTGGATCTGGTGACCGGCCGGGCCGTGCATCTGCCGGCCTCGGTCTGCCGCTTCGGCTACCGCGACAGCGTATTCAAGCAGACCGGCTTTGGCGGCCTGGCTGGCAAAAGCGTCATCACCAAGGTCAGGCTGCGTTGCCCCAAACCCTGGCAACCGCATATCGACTACCTGGATCTGCAGCGAAAGATTGCCGAAACCGGCATCAGCGCGCCCAGCGCCCGCCAAATCTTCGACTGGGTCTGCGAGATTCGCAGCGCCAAGTTGCCCGACCCGGCCCGTATCGGCAATGCCGGCAGTTTTTTCAAGAACCCGGTGGTCAGCGAAGAACAGTGCCGCGACATCATCGGCCGCGACCCTGGCATCGTCCATTACCCGATGCCCGACGGCACGGTAAAGCTGGCGGCGGGCTGGCTGATCGATGCCTGCGGCTGGAAGGGCAAGTCGGTCGGCGACGCGGCGGTCTACGAACGCCAAGCTCTGGTGCTGGTCAACCGCGGCCAGGCGCGCGGCGCGGAGGTCGTGACGCTGGCACGCGCGATCCAGGAGAGCGTCTACGGCCGCTTCGGCATCCGGCTGGAGCCGGAGCCCATCTTGCTTTGATTCAGCCCAGGCCGCGTCGGGCACACAGCTCGGCGCTGTGTTGCAAGGCGCTCAACAGGGCCTGAATCGCCATCTGCAAGGCCGATGCGTCGGTACTTTCCGACTTGGCCAGCAGCTCCAACTCGCGCGCGGCGCCGGTCACGCGGGTCAGGCCCAGGCTAGCGCTGGCACCCTTTAAGGCATGGGCCTCGGCGCGCAGCATGCCGGCGTCCTTGCCTTCGGCGGCGGCCTCCAAGCGCTGCCGGCTGGCAGGGACTCCGCGCACAAAAGTCTGGTAGAGCGGCGCGATCTTGTCGGGCGGCAGGCTGCGGCGCAGCTCCTGCAAGACGCTGTCGTCAAAGCCGCTGTCAGTCACCGCCGGCGGCAGCGTTCGCGCCTGCTCGTCGAGCAGGGCGGCCAGCCTTGCAATGCCGACCGGCTTGGCCAGGAAGTCATCCATGCCTGCCTGTAACGCGCGCTCGCGCGACTCCTCGAAGGCGTCGGCCGACAGCGCGATGATGCGGGTGCGCGATTTCGGCCCGGGCAGCTCGCGCATCGCCTGAGCGGCCTGGTAGCCGTCCATCATCGGCATGTGTAGGTCCATCAGCACCAGATCGAAGTCGGTGGCCTTGAGTTGTTGCAGCGCATCGAAGCCGTTCTCGCAGAACACCGCCGTATGCCCCAGTCGCTCCAGCACCGCTTCGAGGAAGTTGCGGTTGGTCAGATGATCCTCAGCGACTAGGATCTGCAACCGCCGTGACGGCGCGCCAATGGCGGCCGTGGGGGGCGAGGGGGGGGTGGGGGGCTCTGCGGCTGCTGGGCAGGGTGCCAGCGGCAGCTTGGCCGTGAACACCGATCCGCGGCCGGGTTCGCTGCGCACCTCGATATCGCCGCCCATGGCTCGGGCCAGATTGCGCGAGATCTCCAGGCCGAGGCCAGTGCCACCGAATCGGCGCGAGCGCGTCTGATCGCCCTGGCTGAAGCGCTGGAACAGCTTGGCCTGGGTGGCCGCATCCATGCCCAGGCCGGTATCGCTCACCTCGAAGACCAGGGCCTCGGCTGCGCTGCTCACGCGCAGACCCACACGGCCCCGCTCGGAGAACTTGATTGCGTTGCTGAGCAGGTTCAAAAGGATCTGGCGCAGCCGCGTTGGGTCGGCGCTGACCCAGGCCGGTACCTCGGTATCAAGGCGCAGGCTGAGGTCGAGCCCCTTGGCGCTGGCCTGCGGCCACAGCAGATCCTCCAGCTCCTGCACCAGGCGGGCCGGCTGCATCGGCTCGGGCTGTATCGTGATGCCACCCGCCTCCATTTTTGAGACATCAAGCACGTCGTTGAGGATGGCTAGCAGATGACGAGCCGATTCATGGGCGGCCAGCAATTGCTCGCGCTGGGTGGGCTGCAACTGACCCTCCTGCAGCAGGCTCAGCATGCCGAGCAGCCCGTGCATGGGTGTTCGCAGCTCATGGCTCATATTGGCCAGGAAGATGCTCTTGGCGCGGCTGCCGGCCTCGGCCTCCTGGCGAGCCTGGCGCAGGGTTTCGGCCAGCGCCTCCTGCTCGCGACCATGGCGGTCCAGACTGCGAAACTGGCGGATCACGATCAAGGCCACACCCAGCGACAGCAGGCATTGCAGCGCGGTCAGCCACAGACTCAGGCTGCTCTGCGAGCGCACCAGCTCATGGCGGCCGCTGACCTGGTTGGCCACATGGTGAGAAGCCGTCAGCGACAGCTCGCGAATCGCATCGGCCAGGCCGTCCATGCGGTCAAGCAGGGCCTCCATGGTCTGCGATTGCTGCTGGATCAGCGCCGTGTTCAGCGGCTGCGCGTCGGCCCATTGCACAAATGCCTTGGTGCGGTCCAAGGTGCGCTGATAGTCGGGGCTGGCGCTCAGCACCTTGGCCGCGTACTCGCCCTCGATCAGGCTGAGTCGGCTGACGAAGATCTCGTAGCGCTGCACCGCCTGCTCGGCCGCCTCCGGGCTGCGGTCCTGTCGCGCCTGGGCCAGCGCCAGGCGCAGCTTGAGGTACTCGACTTCGAACTGGAACAGGCTCCAGACCAGATAGTCGCCCTGGTAGCGGCTGGTGGTGTTGAGGAGCTCGAACTGGCGCGACTGCAGCACGCCGACGGCGCCGAAGGCCATCACCAGCAGCACGCCCATCGAGGCCAGCAGCAGACGCAGCCGGCGCTGCCTGCTTGGGATGGTCGCGGCTGCGCTCAACGGATTTCCAGCGCCTTGAGCTGCCATGCGCAGCGGGCGTAGTAGATGCTCGTGCGCAAGCGGGGATCGCTGTCGAAGGGGTAGATGATGAACAGCGGGCCCTTGTCGCGAAGCGGCATCGGCCGGTCGTCCATTTGCAGCGCTAGCATCACATCATGCTGCTTGACATCTTCCATCGGGATGGTCACCTTGTAGTCATTGATGGCGACGGCCTCGATGCTGTGGCCCTGGGCCCCGGCGGCGGCCAGGACCTCGCGCAGCAGCGGGCCGCTGAACTTGCGCGGGCCGGGGTACCAGGGCGTCTTCTGCGTCAGGTTGTGCTGCGTAAAACCCTGCAGCCGTTTCATGTCGAACAGGGCACGCCCGTCCCGGTCGGGGCGGCCGAGCTTGCCCCCGATGCTCAGCAGCACCTTGTCCTCGGTGTTGGACCGGGCGGAACCGGCGAACGCAGTAGCGGCGGCGCTACACAGCCAGTCGCGGCGGCTCAAGGAGATCGGGCAAAACATGGCACTCCAGTGCTGATTCGGCGCCCGTTCGAGGCCGGGCCATTGCTGTTGCGCTTCAATTGCGTTGTCCTGCATTCTATTGATGCGCGGTGGCCGCTCCGGTTTAAACCCCCGCGAGTAGATGTGCCGAACATCAGCGGCGGCGCTTGTCGCTGCGGTGACAAGCCCGGCGGCTCAGGCGCGACATGATGCGGTCGACCCGCCGATGGAGACTTTGCGATGACAGCCGCCGATCCGCCCGTGCCCCACACCCGCCAGCATGTGTCATGGCCCCGGCGCCTGCCCCGCCTGCTGGAGATTCCGCGGACCTCGCTCTGGTTCAATTTGGAGGTGGCGGCCACCCGCTACCCCGACAAGGCCGCCACCCTTTTTTGCGGTCGTTCTATGACTTATGCCGAGCTCAGGCGCCAGGCCGAGGCGCTGGCTGGCTGGTTGCAGGCCCAGGGTGTAGGCAAGGGTGACCGCGTCGCGCTGTTCATGCAGAACTGCCCGCAGTTCTTGATCGCCTTCTACGCGATCAACCGCGCCGATGCGGTGGTTGTGCCGGTCAATCCGATGAACCGGGCTGAGGAGTTCAGCCATTACATCAGTGACCCGGAAACCCGAGTCGTGATCTGCAGCGCTGACCTGGCCGCCGTGGTTGATGCGGCCAATGCCGCCTTGCCGCCTGACCGGCGCCTGAAGGCTTTGCTGGTGACCCGCTATGCCCAGGCGCTGCCCGATGCGGGTGTTGACGCCGAGTTGGCGCTGGCCCCAGCCCTGCAGCAGTGGCTGATGGCCGACCCGACCCTGCCTGCCGGTGCCTCACGCTGGACTGAGGCGCTGGAGGCCGGCCTGGTGCCGGGGCCGCACAGCGTCGGCCCCGACGATCTAGCCCTGCTGCCCTATACCTCGGGCACGACCGGCCTGCCTAAGGGCTGCATGCACAGCAACGGCACGTTGATGGCCAATGCCTGTGGCGGTGGACTCTGGGGCTATGCCTCGCCCGAGTCAGTGGGGCTGGCTGTGGTGCCGATGTTCCACATCACCGGCTTGCTGTACGGCGTGCTGGGTCCAATCTATCAGGGAATGAGCCTGGTGATCATGCCGCGCTGGGACCGTGAGCTGGCAGGGCGCCTGATCTCGCGCCACAAAGTCACGCACTGGACCTGCATCCCGACCATGATCATCGATCTTTTCGGCAGCCCCAATTACCAGAGCTTTGACCTGGGCAGCCTGATCTATCTGAGCGGCGGTGGGGCTGCGATGCCACAGGCAGTCGCCGAGCGGTTACGCGCTGAGTTCGGTCTGACCTTTGCTGAAGGCTACGGCCTGACAGAGACCGCCGCGCCAACCCATGCCAACCCGCCAGAGCGGGCCAAGCTGCAATGCCTGGGCATTCCGATCTTCGGCGTCGACTCGCGAGTGGTGGATCCGGTGACCTTGCAGGAGATGCCGCTCGGCGAGGTCGGCGAGATCATCAGTCACGGGCCTATGGTGTTCAAGGGCTACTGGCGCCAGCCCGAGGCGACGGCGGCGGCCTTTGTCGAGATCGACGGAAAGCGTTTTTTTCGCACCGGCGATCTTGGCCGCATGGACGAGGAGGGGTATTTCTTCATCACCGACCGGCTCAAGCGGATGATCAATGCCAGCGGCTACAAGGTCTGGCCTTCTGAGGTTGAGATGCTGCTCTACAAGCATCCTGCCGTGCAGGAAGCTTGCATCATCGCGGCCCGTGACACCTACCGCGGGGAGACCGTCAAGGCCGTAGTGGTGCTGCGCGCCGGGGCCGAGGCCACCACGGCCGAAGACCTTATCGGCTGGGCGCGCGAACATATGGCCCCTTACAAGGCGCCGCGCCTTGTCGAGTTCGTCGCCAGCCTGCCCAAGTCCGGCTCGGGCAAGGTGATGTGGCGGCTGCTGCAGGAGCAGGAGCGGCGCTGAATCGGTTCAGAAGCCGGCGCCAGGCTGGGCCAGATAGTCTTGCTCGGCGGCGGTGCTGGTGCGGCCCAGCACCGCATTGCGATGCGGAAAGCGGCCGAAGCGGGCGATGACGTCGAGATGGCGCCTCGCATAGTCCAGCGGGCTGGCAAGCCGCGGATCGCTGGCTGCCAAGGACTCGAACTCTTGCACACAGCGATGCTGCAGCGCTAGGTCTTCGGCGTGCTCCAGTGGCATCAGCACGAACCAGCGCTGCAGGCTGCTCAGGCCGGCATAGGCCTTGCTGTCCAGCAGGTCCAGAGCCTGCTGCAGTGCTAGCGCATCGCCGGCAAAAGCGGCGGCCTGGCCCCGAAAGGCGTTGCGGCTGAACTGGTCCAGCACAACGATCCGGGCCAACCGGCCCAGTGGTGTCGCCTGCCAGGTGCGCAGCCCGTCATGCTGGGCCGACTGCAGCGTCGCGCCGAAGCGGGCAGCGATCTCGGCATCGAATGCTTCGTTCTTTTGGAACCATACGCTGCGGACCTGGCCATCCTCGGTCGAACCGAGCGGACCGAACCAAAAGTTCAATACCGCCTGCACGGCGGCCGGCTCGCACAACCGTTGCCAATGCGAATGCCGGGCCAAATAGGTCTGCACATAGCTGCAGGCCGGCACCAGTTGCACCCCTTGCGGCGCCAGCCACGCCAACACCCGCTCGACCATCTGTGCGGCCAAGCCACGACCGCGCAGCGCTGGATCGGTTCCGGTGTGGGTGATGATCAGTTGCTCACCCTCTCGCAGATAGTCGATTTCGCAGATCAGCCCGTCGACCCGGGCTTCGAAGCGCTGGGCGTGCTCGTCGTGGCGAATATCCAGCATGCTCATCAACGTCCCAGTTGCTGCCACAGATAGCTGTATTCCAGCGCCTGCAAGGTGGCGCGCTGCTCGTTGTCGGCAGCCCCGCCGTGGCCGCCCTCGATGTTCTCGTAGTACAGCACGTCATGGCCCTGGGCCTGCATCAGCGCTGCCATCTTTCGGGCATGGCCTGGGTGGACGCGGTCGTCGCGGGTCGAGGTGGTGAACAGCACCTTGGGATACTTGCCGTCCGGCTTGACGTTGTGGTACGGGCTGTACTTTGAGATGTAGGCCCATTCGGCCGCGTCGTCCGGATTGCCGTACTCGGCCATCCAAGAGGCGCCGGCCAGCAGCGTGTGGTAGCGGCGCATGTCTAGCAGCGGCACCTGGCAGACCACCGCATTGAACAACTCGGGGCGCTGCACGAAAGTGGCGCCGACCAGCAGCCCGCCATTGCTGCCGCCCATGATGCCCAGATGGCGCGGGCTGCTGATCTTGCGCGCGATCAGGTCCTCGGCCACCGCGATGAAATCGTCGTAGCTGCGCTGCTTGTTGGCCTTGGTTGCGGCCTGGTGCCAGGTTGGGCCGAACTCACCGCCGCCGCGGATATTGGCCAGCACCAGCACGCCGCCCTTGCCGTACCAGGCGCGGCCGAAACCGCCCGAGTACCACGGCTGCATCGCGACCTCGAAGCCGCCATAGCCGTAGAGCAAGGTCGGGTTCTTGCCATCGGCTCGGGCGCCGGCCGGCCAGACCACGAAATAGGGCACTTCAGTGCCGTCACGGCTCTTGGCGAAGAACTGCTCGGCACGCATGCCCTCGGCCACGAACTTGGGTTCGCGGCTCTTTAGCGCCTCGCGCGCGTCGGTGCCCGCTCGGGCCAGGAACAGGGTGTCGGGGGTCAAGAAGTCGGCGTAGTTCAGCAGGTAGCGGTCGCCCAGCTCGTCCTCGGGCAGCTCGCTGTCGTAGAGGCTGGCTAGGCTCAGCGTGCCGGGGAAGGGGGCCTGCACGGGGCGGTGCTTGGGACGCTCGCCGGAGAAGTCCCATTCTTCCAGGCGGCTGGCCACTTTGTCAGAGATGTTCAAGATCAGGTGCGAGCGGGTCAGGCTGTAGCCGGCCAGCGAGCGCGTCGAGGTGGGCGTGAACAGGGTCTGGAAGTGCCGTTCGCCGCGCAGATAGGCGGCCGCATCGGTCACCAGCAGCGCGCCGGCCTGGTAGGTCTGGCCGCCGACGGTCCAGTCGCTACGCAGGCTCAGGATCAGGCGCGGGCCCCAGAACTGCTCCTGCACATCGCTAGGCAGGTCCAGTGCGAGCAGCTTGTCCTCGCGCTGCAACAAGAAGCTGCTCTGGTTGTAGAAATCCAGCGCCCGGGTGAATAGGGTTCTGGGATAGCCCGGTGTCTGGTCGACATTGACCGACACCGCCACATCCTTGGCCAGGCCTTCGAACACGGTCTTGGCCTCACTCAGCGGCATGCCGCGCTGCCAGCGCTTGATGATGCGAACGTATCCAGAGTCGGTCAGCGAGCCGGGGCCGAAGTCGGTGCCGACAAAAATCGTATCGGCATCGATCCATTCGACCTGGCTCTTCGCCTCGGGCAGCGTGAAGCCGCCGACCACGAAGCGCTTGTCGACCAGGTCGAACTCGCGCACCACATGGGCATCGGCGCCGCCGCGCGACAGCGACAGCAAGCAGCGCCGGTAGTCAGGTGCCAGGCAGCTGGCGCCAGCAAACACCCAGCTCTCGCCCTCGGCCTTGCCCAGCGCATCGAGGTCCAGAACGGTCTCCCACTGAGGCTCGGCCTTGCGGTACTCGGCCAGACTGGTGCGGCGCCACAGGCCGCGCTTGTGCTGCTCGTCCTGCCAGAGGTTGTAGAGCCATTCGCCCTTGCGGCTGACGAAGGGAATGCGGTCCTTGGCGTTCAGTACATCCAGCAGCTCGCGGCGGATGCCGGCGTATTCGGGCCGCGCCTGCAGTGTCTTCAGGCTCTGGGTGTTGCGCTCGCGCACCCAGGCCAGTGCGCGCTCGCCCTGCACCTCTTCAAGCCATTGGTAGGGGTCGGAGTCTTGAGCCATGGTGTTCAAGGAAGTCAGAACAAGCCCGCAGGCTAACAGCAGTGCCTTCATTCGGTGGCCACCTTCAATGCGATCGGGGTGATCTCGACCGAAGCCTGAGCGGTCGAGACATAGATGCCGCCGTCCTGCACGCTGACCTGCAGCTGCATGCTGCGCTCGGCCAGCCGGGCCAGGGCCTGCGACTGCTCGTGAGGAATCTGCCAAACCGACAGGCGCGGCGCACGCGTCAGCTTGTTTTCTATGCCGGCCCACCAGACCTGCGTGCTGCTGGCGAAGCCGATCACCGTGACCCTGTTGGCCTTGCCATGGGCCTTCATCAGGCGGCGGTCGTCGGGCTGGCCCAAGTCGATCCAGTGCAAGACCTCTCCGGTCAGGCTGAGCTGCCAGAGGTCGGGTTCGTCGACGTCGGACAGGCCCTTGGTGAACTCGAGCCGGCCGTTCAGATCGTCGGCCGGGGTGTGCAGTGCAAAGGCCAGCACGCGGATCATCATGCGCTCGTCCGTCTCCGAGGGGTGGCGCGCAATGGTCAGGTTGTGGTCGCCGTAGACATGGCGGTCCATGTCGGCGATCTGCACAAGAGCTTTGTGAATGGTGGCTTTGAGCGCCATGGCGGGAGTCTCGGGAGCGGCAAAGCGGCGCATTATCGGGCTTGTTGTGCAGCATGGCATGATGCCGCCCTGGCGCCGCTAAGCTGGCGCCGCTGTGTTCACCCTCCGCGCTGAAGAGCCCTGCCATGAAACGATTCCTGCTTTCCGCCTGCGTCGCCGCCTTGCTACCCGCGCTGGCGCTGGCCCAGACGGCCAATCCGAACGCCAAGGTCGACCCCAAGAACAACAAGGTCAGCCGCCCCGTCGTCGAAAAACCCAAGCAAAAGCTCATGACGCGCGACGAGCTGCGCGCCTGCTTGACCACCTTCGACAAGAATGAGACCGACGCCAAGGAAATCAAGGCCGCCCAGGCCGCGAATGCCCAGGAGCGCGCCGAGATGGTCAAGGCCAAGGAGGAGCTGACCCAGCAGGGCGCGGCGCTGACTACCACCGGTACAGAGCTGAAGACCGAACGCGAAGAGCTGATCAAGGGCCAGGAAGTGATCAAGGCCCAGTTGCCGAAGATGGAGCGCCCGGACGCCGAAAAGGTGCTGGCCGACTACAAGGCCAAGGCGGCGGCGCACGACGCCCGGATCGACGCCTTCAACGCCAGCAAGAACAAGTACAGCGCCGATGCCAAGGCCTTCGATGCCAAGGTCGAGAAGCACAATGCCGATACCCAGGCCCTGCAGGCTCGCGCCGAGGCGCATCTGGACAAGGTTGACGACTGGAAGGAGGACTGCAGCAAAAAGCCCTACGACGAAGCCGACGAAATCGCCGTCAAGAAAGAGCTGGGCCTGAAGTAATTCACCGGACCGCACGGTCTTTGAACGGCGCCACCCCCAGCGGGCTGGCGCCGTTTCTACAATCGTGTCACCCCAACAACATCATGGCGGCGCCACCCCTGCCGTCATCACAGTGAGACAAGGCATGAGCAACCCCCTGCTGCAAGACTGGAACACCCCCTACGGACTGCCGCCCTTTGCCCAGATCGAGGCCGCGCATTTCGCGCCGGCATTCGAGGCGGCGCTGGCCGAGCACCGCGCCGAGCTTGATGCGATTGCCCACCAGGGCGCTACGCCGAGCTTCGAGAACACCCTGGCGACATTCGACCGCAGCGGCCGCCTGCTGACCCGGCTCGAGCATCTTTTTTACACTTTGGCCGCCTCTGCTACCTCGCCCGAGCTGCAGGCCGCCCAGCGCGCGTTGGCCGCCCCGCTGGCTGCACACGGCAACGCCGTCTACATGCATGCCGAGCTGTTCAAGCGCGTGGACGCGCTGCATGCCGAGCGGCAGGCCCTGGGCCTGAGCCCCGAACAGTTGCGCCTGCTGGAGCGTGTGCACCTGGACTTTGTGCGTGCCGGCGCCAAGCTGCAGGGCGAGTCCCAACGGCGCTATGCCCAGGTGGTCGAGCGTCTGGCTGAGCTGCACACGCTGTTTGCCCAAAATGTGCTGGCCGACGAGAGCGGCTACCAACTGCTGCTGCAGGGCGAGGACGAACTGGCCGGCCTGCCCGACTTCGTGCGCGCCGCTGCGCGTCAGGCCGCTGTCGATCGCGGCCTGGGCGAGGGCGTTCATGCGATCACCCTGTCGCGCTCGCACATCGTGCCCTTCCTGACCTTCAGCGAACGCCGCGATCTGCGCGAGCAGGCTTGGCGCGCCTGGGTCGGCCGCGGAGAAACAGCCGGCGAGACCGACAACCGCGCTGTGGCCCAGCAGATCCTAAGCCTGCGAAACGAGCAGGCGCGCCTGCACGGCCACGCCTGCTATGCCGACTATGCGCTGGCCGATACGATGGCTGGCACGCGTGAGGCGGTGCAAGGCTTGCTGACCCAGGTCTGGGAGCCGGCCAAGGCCGCCGCCGAGGGCGAGCGCCAGCTGCTCGAAGGCATGATGGCCTCGATGGGCCACCGCTTCGAGTTGCAGGCCTGGGACTGGCGCTTTTATGCCGAGAAGGTGCGCAAGGCTCGCTACGAGCTCGACGAGGCCGAGGTCAAGCCCTATTTCCCGCTGGACGCGATGGTGCAGGCGCTGTTCGACTGTGCCGGCCGACTGTTCGGCCTTCGCTTCGTCGCCAAGCCCGAGGTCGCCGGCTACCACGCCGATGTCAAGGTCTACGAGGTGCTGGGCGCTGACGGCGGGCTGCGCGGTGTCTTTATGCAGGACAACTTCGCCCGCGCGACCAAGCGCAGTGGCGCCTGGATGAATGCGCTGCGCTGGCAGGCCCGCAATGCGATTGGCGCGATCCCCGTCATTCTGAACAACAACAACTTCGCCAAAGGCGCGCCCGGCGAGCCGACCCTGCTGAGCTTCGACGACGCGCGTACGCTGTTCCATGAGTTCGGTCATGGGCTACATGGCCTGCTGTCCAATGTTGAGTACGAGCGCCTATCGGGCACCCAGGTGCTGCGAGACTTTGTGGAGCTGCCCTCACAGCTGTTCGAGCATTGGATGAGCGAGCCCGAGGTGCTGAAAAAGCACGCCCGCCACTACCAGACCGGCGCGGTGATCCCCGACGCGCTGCTGGCCAAGCTGAAGGCCGCCGAGCTCTTCAATCAGGGCTATGAAACGGTGCGCTACACCGCCAGCGCCCTGGTCGACATGGCTGTGCACTCGCTGACCGACTCGCAAGGCCCCGACATCACCGAGTTCGAGGCCCAGACCATGTCGGCCTACGGCTTGCCGGCCGCGATCGGCATGAACCACCGGCTCGCGCATTTCCAGCACCTGTTCGCAGGCAGCGGCTATGCCGCCGGCTACTACGTCTATATGTGGGCCGAGGTGCTGGATGCCGATGGCTACGAAGCCTTTGTCGAGGCGGGCAGCCCCTTCGATCCCACGGTCGCACAGGCCTTGTTGAACAATATCTACGCCAGCGGCAACAGCCGCGAGCCGCGAGAGGCCTACCGTGCCTTCCGGGGCCGCGATGCGGTGGTGGCGCCGATGTTGCGGGGTCGGGGTCTGCTGCCGGCCTGATAGTCCTGGATCAGGTGAGGTCGGGGTCAGGCCTTGCCAAAGCGGGCGTCGAGGCCGCTCAGAAAAGCCTTGAAGTCGATCGGCTTGGTCCAGTAGTCGGTGAAGCCCGCCTCGCGGGCGCGCCGGATGTCCTCAGGCATTGCGTTGGCCGACAGCGCGATGCACGGGATGGCTGCGGTCAGCGCGTCGGCGCGCAGTTGCTGCAATACCTCGTAACCATTGAAGTCCGGTAGTTGCATGTCCAGCAGGATGAGGTCGGGCTGCATGGCCCGAGCGCGCGCCAGACCGCGGCCGCCGTCCTCTTCGCATACCAGCTGGAGCAGCGGTCGCTGCGCCACCAACTCCTGCACCACCAGCTGATTGACCGGGTTGTCCTCGATGTAGAGCAGCTTGCCGGCGCCGGCAGGCTGGCCTTGGGGGATGGGTCTGGTGGTGCTGAACTCTGTCACTCGCGGGTCTCCGGGGCTACGGCTACAAATGTAGCGCCAGACATGGCAGCATGGACCCATTCTTGGGAGTGATGACATGCATGTGGGAATTCTGACCGGTGGCGGCGATTGCCCGGGCCTGAACGCGGTGATCCGGGCCTTGACTCTGGCGCTGACCGAGGCCGGCGACGTACGCGTGAGCGGCATACGGCAGGGTTTTCTGGGCCTGCTGGAAGATCGGGTGCAGCCGCTCGACGCCGTCCGGCTGCGCGGCTTGATCAACGAGGGTGGCACCTTGTTGGGCAGCCATAACCGGGCCGATCCCTTTGCCTATTTCGGCGCAGGTGGCGCCGATTGCTCGGCCCGTGCTTTGGACTGCCTGCAGCGCCATGGCATCGACGTGCTGGTGGCCGTTGGTGGCGATGGCACGATGACGATCGCCGAGCGCTTTGCGCGTCTGGGCGTGCCCGTGGTGGGCGTGCCCAAGACCATAGACAACGACCTGATGCACAACGAGCGCAGCTTCGGCTTCGACAGCGCGGTGGCGGTGGTGGCCGATGCGCTGGAGCGGCTGACCACCACCGCGCGAAGCCATGGCCGCGTGATGGTGCTGGAGACCATGGGGCGGCATGCCGGCTGGATCGCGCTTGAGGGCGGGCTGGCTGGCGGTGCCGACGCCATCGTGCTGCCCGAGCTTGCCTATGACGGCCAGGCGCTGGCTGCGCTGTGCGAGCGGCGCTGCCGCGAGCAGGGCTATGCGCTGGTCTGCGTTGCCGAGGGCGTCAAGCTCGCCGCCGCGAGCGCAGGCGAGACGGTGGGGCAGCGCCTCATGCAAGACCTGGCTCCGCGTCTGGGGCCAGAAGCCGAGCTGCGCTACACCCTGTTGGGCCACCTGCAACGCGGTGGCGCGCCTACCGCCTTCGACCGGGTGCTCTCCACCCGCTTCGGCGTCCAGGCAGCGCAGCTGGTGCTGCAACGCCGCCATGGCCACATGGTGGCCCTGCAGGGTGATCGCTGCGTGTCCGTGAGTCTGACCGACGTGGCTGGGGCAAGCCGCTTGGTGCCGCTCGATCATGAGCTGATGCAGGCGGCACGCTGTCTGGGTGTGCTGGCCAACCCCTGAGGGTGCTCGCAGCACCGGATATCAATTGATGCCATCATCTGCCTTTGCAATCCTGCAAGCCTGATCAATTTAGCGATGACAGCTCCAACGCAAAAATTCGCTGCCGTGACCGGCGCCGGTAGCGGCATCGGCAGGGCCTGTGCCCACGCCCTGGCCGACGCTGGCTACCGCGTTGCCCTGCTGGGCCGGCGTATGGAGGCGCTGGAGGAAACTGCCGCAGCGGCGCCCGAGCGCTATTTGCTGCTGCCCACCGATGTCAGCCAGCCGCAGGCGGTGGCCCAGGCCTTCGAGCGCATAGGTGAAGCGTTCGGCAGGCTGGACCTGCTGTTCAATAACGCCGGCATGTCTGCGCGTGGTGTCTCGATCGACGAGTTGCCGTTCGAACAATGGCAGGCGGTGGTAGACGTCAATCTGACCGGTAGCTTTCTCTGCGCCCAGGCGGCTTTCCGTCTGATGAGGCAACAGCAGCCCCAGGGCGGCCGCATCATCAACAATGGCTCGATCTCGGCACATGCGCCGCGTCCCAACTCCGCCCCCTACACCTCAACCAAGCATGCGATCACGGGCCTGACCAAATCGCTGTCCTTGGATGGCCGGCCGTTTGATATCGCCTGTGGCCAGCTCGACATTGGCAATGCGCTGACCGAGATGGCCCGGCCGATGACCCAGGGCGTACGTCAGGCCAACGGCGAGATCGCCGTTGAGGCGACAATGGACGTAGCTCATGTGGCCAGCGCACTGCTCTATATGGCCGGCCTGCCGCTGCAGGCCAATGTGCAGTTCATGACCGTGATGGCGACGAAGATGCCCTTTGTCGGCCGCGGTTGACTTCGTAAAGGATAGGTTTTGCTGTCTGCTGTTGTTACGTTTGCCGTTCGTCTGCTGCTCGCGGTCGCCACCATCGTGCTGGTGCTGGGCCTGATGGCTGTGGCCTTGGTGACGATGCTGGGCTTGATGCTGTGGAGCCTGGTGCGGGGTCGCAAGCCCGTCATCGATGTCTCGGGCTTTGCCCGTGCGCGCCAGCAGTTCCGCCGTGGGGCCGCAGCCAGGGCGCCGGGCGAGGTCGTCGACGTCGAGGTACGCGAAGTCAAGAATCCGGCGCCGCGTCTGGAACGCTGAGCGCGCACGCTACCGGGCTCTTACCAGCGCTTGGCGCCCAGCTCCTGCAGGATTTCCCCATAGATCCGGAAGCGCGAGGGGCTGATCAGGCCGGCTGCGGCTGCTGCGCGGACGCCGCAGTCCGGCTCATGCTGATGGGTGCAGTTGTAAAAACGGCAATGGCCGGCATGCTGGCGCAAATCCGGCATCAATAGTGGCAGCTGCTCGGCCGTGATCTGCTGCAGGCCGAATTCCTGGAAGCCCGGTGAGTCGATCAGCGCGGTCTGGCGTTGTGCGTCAACCCAGTACCACTGCGTCGTCGTCGTCGTGTGTCTGCCCGAATTCAGCGCCTGCGAGATCTCGCCAATCTGCGCCTTGGCATCGGGGATCAAGAGATTGATCAGCGTGCTTTTGCCGGTGCCGCTAGGCCCCAGCACAAAGGTGCGCTTGCCCTCCAGCCAGGGCGAGAGCAGAGCGCTGGAGCCGATTGGGTCGGCCTTCAGCGCTACTTCCATCACTTCCAGGCCCATCTCGCGGTAGGGCAGCAGGCGTTCGCGGGCGTGCTCGGTGCCCGGCAGGTCGGTCTTGTTCAAAGCGATGCGTACCGCGATGCCGGCGCTCTCGGCCGCGATCAGCGCGCGACACAGCTGGCTCTCGCTGAACACCGGCTCTACCGCGACCAGAATCAGCAACTGATCCAGATTGGCGGCGAAGCTCTTGGTCTTCCACTCGTCCTGGCGGAACAGCAGATTGCGGCGCGGCTCGACGGCTTCGATCACGCCTTCGTCACTCCCCGATGGCGCCCAGCGCACCTGGTCGCCGACCACGCAGTCGCTTTTCTTGCCGCGCGGATGGCAGACCAGGCGACGGCCCTGCGCGTCTTCGACGATGTAGTGCCGGCCATGGCCGCGCACCACCAGACCGAGGTCCAGCGCGTTGAAACGGCTCATGCGGCCGTTGCCTCGGGCAGGGCGCTGACCTGGGCTGCGCAGATGAAATCGTTGGAGGTCAGGCCTTGGGCCGAATGGGTGCTGAAGCTGACGGTGCAGGCATCGAAGCCGACCATCATCTCCGGGTGATGGTCCTGCGCATGGGCGATCTCGGCCACCGCGTTGACGAAGGCCATGGTCTGGTAGAAGTTCTCAAAATCGAAGCGCCGTCCAATCACCTTGTGCTCGGTGTCGGCCGACCAGCCGGGCGTCTGCGCCAGCCAATCGGCCAGCTGTTCAAGCGGCAGGGCCTCGCGTTGGGGCGTGCATTGGGCAAGAAGAAGATTCATGGTCATGTGGTCTGCAGCGCGGCCAGGCGTTCGCTGGCCGGCGGGTGGGAGTAGTAAAAGCGTGCATATATCGGATCCGGCGTCAAGGTGCCGGCGTTGTCTTCGTGCAGCTTCAAGAGCGCGGCGGCCAGATCGGCGCCACTGGCCTGGGCGCAAGCATAGGCATCGGCCTGGAACTCGTCCTTGCGCGACAGCCGGCTGGCCAGCGGCGTGAAGAAGAATCCGAACACCGGCAGCACCAGCATGAAGAGCAGCAGGGCCAGCGCGTCGTTGGGTCCTGCCAGATTCGGCTGCACGCCGAAGGCCAGATAAAAGCCCACCTGGCGCGACAGCCAGCCCAGCAGCGCGAAGCCGGCCAGACTCAAGGCAAACATCAGGACCATGCGTTTGAGCACATGCTTGTGCTTGAAATGCCCTAACTCGTGGGCGAGCACGGCCTCGACCTCGGGCCCGCTCAGGCGCTGCAGCAGCGTGTCGAAGAAGACCACGCGCTTGGCCGCACCGATGCCGGTGAAGTAGGCATTGCCATGGGCCGAGCGCCGGCTGCCGTCCATCACGAACAGACCCTTGGCGGCGAAGCCGCAGCGCTGCATCAGGCCTTCGACCCGGCTGCGCAGCCCCTCGTCGGCCAGCGGCTCGAACTTGTTGAAAAGCGGCGCGATCACGGTGGGGTAGAGCACCAGAATCAGCAGGTTGAAGCCCATCCAGGCGCCCCAAGCCCACAACCACCACAGTTCGCCGGCCGCGCCCATCAGCCAAAGGATCAGGGCCGCGATCGGCAGGCCGATCAGCGCGCCTACCAGGGCGCTCTTGGCGGCGTCGGCCACATAGAGCCGCCAGGTCATGCGATTGAAGCCGAAGCGCTGCTCGATGCGGAAGGTGTTGTAGAGCTCGAAGGGCAGGTCCAGCAGCGCGCCGATCACGCCGAAGGCCAGCAGCAGCGCCAATTGGTAGGCCATGCTGCCCCAGTGCGGCGCCACCCATTCGTAGACTCGCAGATTCAGCGCGTCCAGCCCGCCCAGCAGGGTCCAGCCCAACAGCACGGCGGCATTGAAGGCCATAGCCAGCAGACCGAAACGGCTGCGCGCCACCGTGTAGTCGGCCGCCTTCTGATGCGCCGCCAAGGGCACGGTGGCGGCAAAGGGGGTCGGAACCTCGTTGCGGTGTCGCATCACATGTCGCACCTGGCGGGTCGACAGCCAGAGCTTCAGCGCCAGCGACAGCAGCAGGGCGGCGGCAAAGGCCAGGCTCAGCGCAACAGGGGAGATCGGAGAGAGTGAGGGAATGGCTGACATGGCTCGTAAGTGTAGGGCTGCGGGGCTGCGACAATGCGCACCGCATTAGCGGCGCACATTGACATCACAATGCGCGAGCAAAGAAAGACAAGGATTCCCCATGAGCGACATTGCCACCCTGGCCAGCCACGAGCAAAACCTGATCTGGATCGATCTCGAGATGACCGGTCTGTACCCCGACCGTGACCGCATCATCGAGGTGGCCGTAGTCGTTACAGATGCCAATCTGACAACCCGCATCGAAGGCCCGGTATTCGCGATTCACCAAAGCGATGCAACGCTGGATGCAATGGACAACTGGAACAAGGGCACTCACGGCAAGAGCGGTCTGATCGACCGCGTCAAGGCCTCGTCTGTCAGCGAAGAGCAGGCCGCTGCCGAAGTTATTGCCTTCTTGAAGCAGTATGTGCCGGCCGGCAAATCGCCGATGTGCGGCAACAGCATCTGCCAGGACCGTCGTTTTCTGGCCAACTACATGCCCAGCCTGGAAGACTTCTTCCATTACCGCAATCTGGATGTGTCGACCCTGAAGGAGCTAGCGCGGCGCTGGAAGCCCGGCATCATCGACGGCTTCAAGAAGGCTCAGGCCCACACCGCACTGGCTGACATCCACGAGTCCATCGACGAGCTGGTCTATTACCGCGAGCATCTGCTGAGCCTCTGAGAGAGCTCCGTGCTCTGGGCCGCTTTTGATTTCCCGCGCCACCCATTGGCGCGAGAGGACGGCGAACGTCTGCGTGGCGCCTTTGACGCCCCGCCCGAGCGCTGGCTGCGCGCCGCGAATGCGGCCGAGCTGCCTGCTGTGCTGGACGCCGCCCATGCGGCCTCGCGCGCCGGCAACTGGGTGCTGGGCGGCCTGCGTTACGAGGCGGCCGGCGCGCTCGACGGCGCGTTGCAGACCCATGCTGCGGGCGGCCCGCTGGCCGAGTTCGCCGTCTACAGCGAAGCGCCCCAGCCCTGGCCTGAGGCTGGCTCTGCGGGACGACTCTGCGGTGACTGGCTGGATCGCCATGACGATGCCCGCTCGCGCGCTGACATCGAGCGCATCCGCGAATGGATACGCAGCGGCGATTGCTACCAGGTCAATCTGACTACACGCCTGAACGCCGCGCTGGCGGAAAACGTCGATCTGGCTGAGTTGTTCCTGGCCCTGCATGCGGCCCAGCCCGGCGGCTTCTCGCTATTCATGCGCGGCGAGGGGGGGCAAGGCGTGGCCAGTGTCTCGCCGGAGCTGTTCTTCGACTGGCGGCCGCTGCCCGATACCCGTCACACCTGGCTGCTCGGGGCCCAGCCGATGAAGGGCACCGCGCCGCGCGGCCATGACCGCGCCAGCGATGAGGCCGCGCAAGCCTACCTGCGTACCAGCGAGAAGGAGCGCGCTGAGAACCTGATGATTGTCGACCTGCTGCGCAATGATCTGAGCCGGGTCGCGAGCCTGGGCTCGGTACGGGTGCCGCGCCTGTTCGAGCTGCACGGGTTGCCGACGGTCTGGCAGATGACCTCGACTGTCACCGCGGTCAGCCGCCCGGGCCTGAAACTCTCCGAGCTGTTCGCGGCGCTGTTTCCATGTGGCAGCGTGACCGGCGCGCCCAAGGTGCGCGCGATGCAGATCATTGCCGAGCTGGAGCCGGAGGCGCGCGGCTGGTATTGCGGCGCGCTGGGCCTGTTGCAGCCAGGCGGGGCGGCCACTTTCAATGTGCCGATCCGCACGGTCGAGCAGCGCCCCGACGGGGCGCTGCAATGCGGCATCGGCAGCGGAATCACGCTGGACTCTCAACCGGCCGCCGAGGTGGCCGAGTGGCGCGCCAAGACCCGCTTCCTGTTGCGAGCCCAGTCCCCGATCGCGGCGCTCGAAACCCTGCTGCTGTCCGACGGCGACTATCCCCGCCAGGCCGGCCATCTGGCCCGTCTGCAGCGCACGGCACTGCACTTTGGCCTGCGCCTGTCGCAGGGCGCGGTGCGCGAGGCATTGGCCCGGCTGGCCGACAGCCACAATCAGGGCCAATGGCGGGTGCGGCTGAGAAGCGATGCGCAGGGGTGTGTCGTCACCGAGATCGCACCGCTGGCGCCGACACCGCTGCCTGTAGTTCTGGCCTTGGCGGCATCGGCCATCACGACCGATGGGCCGGGCGCCGAGTTCCTGCAGCACAAGACCACCCGCCGCGAGGCGTATGAGGCCTTCGCAGCGACGAAGCCGGCCGAGGCCTTCGATATGCTGCTGTGGAATGCCGACGGCGAGTTGACCGAATGCACCTTCGGCAATATTGCGCTGCAACTCGACGGCCGCTGGCTGACGCCGCGTCTGGCGGCCGGGCTGCTGCCCGGCGTGCTGCGCGAAGAGTTGCTGCAGCAGGGGCGCTTGTCTGAAGCCCGGCTGCTCAAGACCGATCTGGCCCGCGCTCAGGCGCTGGCTTTCTTCAACAGCTTGCGCGGCTGGTGTCCGGCGCGCATGCTCCTTCCCGATCATGATGGCAGCTCTGCCGTCCAACCCTGAACCTCATTCAAAGCCATGGCCACGCCACCGAAGACGCGCCGCACTGCGAGCGCCGCTACCCCTGTTGTTGCCAAAACGGCGCCGGTCAAGAAGACGGCAGCTAAAAAATCTGCTGTAAAGGCCGCAGCCAAGACGACATCCGCAGCCTTGAAAACGGTTGAGAAGGCAGCGGCCATCGAGAAGAAGCCAGCTGCGAAGAAAACTCCGACAGCGCCGCTCAAGACAGCCAGCAAAATCGCGGCCAAGGCCGTGAAGACGGTTGCTAAGGCGGCCGTGGGGAAGGCCGTCAAGAAGGCCGAAGCGGTGCTTGCGCCTGTCCCGGCCAAAAAGCCTGCACCCAAGGCAGCGCCTGCGGAGAAAGCCCCCGCCAAGAAGGCCCCCGCCAAGAAGGCCCCCGCCGAGAAAGCGCCCGCAGAGAAAGCGCCCGCCAAGAAGGTTGCCGCCAAGAAGGTGGCCGTCAAGAAGGCCGCCGCAAAAACGGTCGAGCCCGTGGTGACGGTAAGTGCACCGACAAAGAAGGCGGCTGCAGCCAAGAAGGTCGTGGCGAAGCCTGCCGCCAAGAAAGAAGCGGCCAATCCGCCCGTGGTGACCGAGCCGGTCGCGAAGGCGATCAAACCAGCGGCCGAAAAGAAGGCAGCCACCAAGCCGGCGGCCCGCAAGCACGCGGCGCCGCCGGCCGCGGCTGCTGTGCCCCCAGCCCCTCCAGCCCCGCCAGCCCGGTTTGCGCTGCACCGGCAAGGCTCCTGGTTCGGCAGCACGCTGCAGGTCGAGCTGCTGGCCACCGGCCAGCGCTGGCAGTTGTTGTTGCGTGGCGGCGGTGTGTCGGCGGCCAGCTGCAGCTGCACGGGTTATGCCCAGCAAGGCAGCTGCGAGCATCTGGGCTTTGCGCTGCTCGCCTTGCAAGACGATCCAGAGGGCCAGGCCGCGCTGGTCGAGGGCTGGCAGACCGAGCACAGCGAGCTTTGGTTGCAGTACGGGCTGCGCCGCAAATTGCACTGGCACGCCGGCCGCCACTGCCCGGCTCCGCTGCGCCAAGCCGCCGAGGCCTTGATCGCGCTGCCGCAGAATCAGCAGGGTGATGCCCTGCCGGGCCTGCTGGCACAGGCCGCCCAGCATGGACATGAGCTGCGGGTCGACGACGCCGTGTGGATCCAGCTGGCCGAGGGCCGCGATGCCCGCCAGCGTATGTTGCGCCTGGCCGAGGCGTATCAGCAAGGCATGGCCAGCCCGACCTTGCGCCAGTTGCTCAAGCTTCCGTTGCCACAGCACCAACTGGAGGCCGCCTTGTTCGCGGCCTGTGCCGGCCGCGCCCTGGTGGCTGACGATCTGCAGCTGGGCATGCAGCCCACAGGCTTGGCGGCGGCCGAGCTGATGCAGCGCCATTTCGGCGTCGAGCGAGTGCTGCTGCTGTGTGCCGAGTCGGCCCAGAGCCGTTGGCTGGCCGAGGCACAGTCGCTGAGCACGCGCAGCACTGCACTGGTCTGGGGCGATGCCGCGCAGCGGACCCAGCAATGGCAGACGCCGACCGAGATCAAGATCGCCGCTTTGGGCGCGCTGGAGCAAGACCTGGTTGCACTGCAGGCCTGGGCGCCCGAGTTGGTCATCGTCGACGAAGCCCAGCGCCTGGGTGAGGGCGCTGTGGCCCGGTTGCAGCAATTGCCGGACGGTTTCCTGCTGTTACTGGCCAGCCAGTTGCCGCAGGAGCAGCCGGCAACCCTGCTGCGTCTGGTTGAGCTGCTCGACCACAAGCGCAGCGGCGCGCTGGCGGCCCTGCACGAGCGCCATCTTCGCCACGACGCCCAGGGCCAGCTGCTGGCGCTGGCCGCGCCGGCTCGGCTGGCACAAAGCCTGGAGCGGGTGATGCTCAGCCGTGCCGGCAGCGAGTTGGCGCTGCCGCCCGCGCTGGTGCAACTGCGGGCTCAGCCGCTGAGTGCCCGGCAGCAAAGCCAGCAGGCCGAGCTGCTGACGCCGCTGCGCCGCGTCGTTGCGCGCTGGCATCGCAGCGCTTATCTGGCCGACGCGGATCAGCTGCAGTTGCTACGCGGCTTGCAGGCGCTGCGCCGTCTTGCTATCAGTCCGGCGCTGGTTGACGAGGCGGCCGAGGGGCCGGCGCCGCGTATGGATGCGGTGCTGGCGCTGGCGCGCGAGCTGCTTGCCGGGGCAACGAGCAAGCTGGTGGTGTGCAGCCAGTGGGAAGATGGTTTGGCCTTGCTGGCTGGTCGGCTGCAGGCCGCAGGTCTGCCGTGCGTGCAGCTGTCGGCCTCCACTGCTTTGGCCGAACGGCGCTCGCTGGCGGCGCGATGGCGCGACGACGCAAACAGCCCGCTGCTGCTGTGCAGCGATGCAGCTGGCGCCGGCCTTGATCTGCGCGTGAGCGGCGTGGGCCTGATCAGCCTGGAACTGCCCTGGGGCGAGGCTTTGCTGGAGCAGCGCCTGGGCCTGGTGGCCGGCGAAGAGACCCACGGGCTGCCGCTGTTGCAACTGCTTTCCCAGGGCGGCATCGAGAGCGCCATGCTGGCACTGCAGGACAGCTGGCCGGAGATGCCGGCCTGCGGTCTGGATGGCGACCTCAGCCTGCAGTTGCTGGGCGGCGAGGCCTTGCAGCGTTTCATGCAGGCCCTGGTGGCCCTGCTTGAGCTGATGTGATGGTGTGGGGCGACGTGCCATCTTCACGTGAACCGCCGCCCCGCCAATAAATAGTCAAGCCGCGCTTGCTAGTATTTTCCCTAGCGTGCTATAGTCGCGGCTTCGTTGCAGCGTTGTTTGCAACGGTTCGTTCGTCTCCTCTGACCACGTTCAGGCCGTATCCGGTGATCGCCACCGGGCTTCATACGACGCGCTGAGCACCCTTCGGGTTCGGTCGGCGGCGATGCCGTCGCTATGACTGTTCCCCGGCGCCGCACCAGGCCTGGCTCATCTGTTGGGCCGCGCGAAAAGAAGGTGTGCGACGCGAGCTTTCTCCCAGCGACTTTACTGGCTTGACCGCGTCCTCTATTTGGCGCGGCGAGCGCGTGCTTTTGTCCCGCCAAGACCGGGGCAGGGCACGGCTTTGTTGAAAGAAGATATGAGCTTTGAAAATCTAGGCCTGCACGAGTCCCTGTTGCGCGCCGTGAAAGACTCCGGCTACGAAACCGCTACCGAAGTGCAAGCCCAGGCGATTCCGCCGGGCCTCAACGGACAAGACCTGATGGTGTCATCGCGCACCGGTTCGGGCAAGACTGCCTCCTTCATCCTGCCGGCGCTGCAGAAGATTTTGGACACCCGTGGTGACAACAACACCCGCCGTGAAAAGGGCAAAATCTTCGGCCCCCGAATTTTGGTGCTCACGCCCACCCGCGAACTGGCCATGCAAGTGGCCAAAGCCGCTCAGACCTACGGCCGCCATGTGCCGGGCCTGAAGCTGTCCACCGTGTTGGGCGGCATGCCTTATGCGCTGCAAATCAAGCAACTGTCCGGTCCGCTGGACATCCTGATTGCAACACCCGGCCGCCTGCTGGACCACCTGCAATCCGGCAAGGCCGTGCTCGACAATGTCGAGATGCTGGTGCTCGACGAAGCTGACCGCATGCTGGACATGGGCTTCATCGACGACATCAAGGTGATCGCCGAGCGCATCCCGGCGGCCCGCCAGACCGTGATGTACAGCGCCACTTTCGCCGGCCATGTCGGCCGCTTGGCCCACGACCTGCTGCGTGACCCGCTGCGCGTCGATGTCGCATCGCACACCGACACCCACGAGAACATCACCCAGCGCCTGCACTGGGCCGACAACAACAACCACAAGGATCAGCTGCTGGAGGCCATCCTGGCCGAGCCCGAGTTGGACCAAGCCGTGGTGTTCACATCGACCCAGCGCGATGCCGACTGGCTGGCCGAGCGCCTGCAGGAGATCGGTCACTCGGTCGCTCCGCTGCATGGTGGCATGCCGCAAGGCCGTCGCAACCGCGTGTTGATGGCGCTGCGCCGTCGCGAAGTGCGCGTGTTGGTGGCCACCGATGTCGCTGCCCGTGGCATCGACGTACCGACCATCACCCACGTCATCAACTACGGTCTGCCGATGAAGGCCGAGGACTATGTGCACCGCATCGGCCGTACCGGCCGTGCTGGCCGCGCCGGTCTGGCCGTGACCCTGGCCGTGCGTGACGACGTGTCGATGATCCGCCGCATCCAGCAATTCACGACCCAGACGATCCCGGTGGCGCAGATCGCCGGCCTGGAGCCGAAGACGCAAGAACCGCGCATCTTCCCGCCGCGCCCGGCTGGTGCCGGTGGTGGCTTCGAAGACCGTGGCAGCCGTCCGGCTTGGGGTAACAAGTTCGGTGGCGGCGGCAAGACCTTTGGTGGTGGCAAGCCCTTCCATCGCGACGGCCCCAAGCCTTCGTTCGCCCGTGAAGGCGGCAAGCCGTTCCAGCACCGTGACGCCGCCCCGCGTTCGGAAGGCTTCGAGCCGCGCGGCGAGTTCCGTGGCAACAATGCCGATCGCAACTTCGCCCCGCGTGGCGACCGCCCGAGCTATGGCGACAAGCCGGCCTTCGGTGGTAAGCCCAGCTTCGGCAACAAGCCGAACTTCACGGCCCGCGACTTTGCCCCCCGTACCGGTGGCAACTTCGAGCCGCGTGGTGGCGCCGGCTTCAGCGAGCGTCCCTCCTTCGGTGGCGATCGCCGCGGCCCTGGCGGCCCGGGTGCCAAGCGCAACGGCCCGCCGGCCGGTGCGCCGCGCCGCAGCGGTTTCGGCCGCTGAACGCAGATAGACTCCAGTAAGGCAAGAGCCCGCGTCAGCGGGCTTTTTTAATGACAGCGTCATGAGAGCGAACGGAAAACTGATCCAGTGGGACGACGCCAAGGGCTATGGCTTCATCGCCCCGGACGCCGGGGGGGCGAAGCTCTTCGTCCATATCAAAGCCTTTGGTCTGCGCGCACGCCGGCCTTTTGTCGGCGAACGCCTGAGCTATCAGCCGGGCGAGGACGCCCAAGGCAAGCCGCGCGCGCTGAAGGTGCAAAGCCTGGAGCCCAAGCCGGCTGCCCCAGCCGGGCCGACCGCGCTGGAGCGCGAGCGCTCGCGGCGCGAGGCCCGGCGTGGTCTGAGCCTATGGCTGGTGCCCGGCTTTGCCGCGCTGGTGCTGATCTGCCAGCTGGCCTTTGAGCTGCCGCGTGCGCTGTGGGGCGCCTATCTGGCAATGAGCCTGGCGACCTTCATCGTCTACGCCGGCGACAAGCGGGCCGCGCGCCTGAATCAGTGGCGGGTCGCCGAGGGCACCCTGCATGGCCTGGCCCTGGCCTGCGGCTGGCCCGGCGCATTGCTGGCCCAACACATCCTGCGCCACAAGTCCAACAAGCCGGAGTTCTTGCGCCTGTTCTGGCTGACAGTGATTGTCAATGTGCTGGGGTTTATCGTGATTTTTACGCCGGTCGGCGCGCGTTTACTGGCCTACTTCAATGTCTGAATTCACTCTGCAGCCGCTGTCCGCGGCTGATGTGCCGGCCGTACTGGCTTTGCAAGCGCAGTGCTATGGCGCCGATTTTCTGGAAGATGCGCAAGCCTTCGCCGCCAAGCTGCACGCCGCTGAGCCTTACCGGACCTGCTGGATGGCCAGGCGTGGCGAGCAGCCGCTGGCCTATCTGGTGAGCTTGCCGCTATGCCATGACAGCCTGCCGGCGCTGAATGCGCAAAGCCTGACGCTGCCGGCCGAGCCGCGTCTGCTTTACCTGCACGACCTGGCCGTGGCGCCGGCCGGCCGCTCCCTGGGGCTGGCGCGCCGCCTGGTCGAGCACCTGGAGCGCCGGGCGGTCGATCTGGGGCTGACGACCTTGGGCTTAGTCGCCGTGCAGGGGGCCGAAACTTTCTGGCAGCGCCAGGGCTATCGCTCGCTGCAGCAGCTCCCCGCCGCGCTGGCCGCCAAGCTGGCCAGTTTCGGGCCCGAGGCCCGATTCATGCAGCGATCGCTGGCCTGAGCCAAGCGCGACTCAGCCGGGCAGGGCGCCGAAGCGAAAGCTCGAGGCGGTGACGCCGCCCATGAAGGCGCTCTCGTGATAGACCAGCGCGCCGGCTTCGCTCTCGGCGGCACCGACTGCGACCATCAGCGGGATCAAATGGTCTTCGCGCGGATGGGCTTGGCGGGCCGCCGGTGCCACGCTCCACTGCGTCAGCAGCGTGCTGCGCTCGGCCGGCGGGGTCTGCAACAAGGTCCGCTGCAGCCAGGCGTCGAACTGGCCCGATGCCGTCTTGGCCGCCGGTCCGAAAGCGCGCAGATTGTGATAGCTCAGCCCGCTGCCGATGATCAGCACGCCCTCGTCACGCAGCGGCGCTAGCGCCCGGCCCAGCGCCAGATGGATGGCCGGGTCATAGCCTTGCAGCATGGACAGCTGCACCAGCGGCACCTCGGCAGCCGGATACATCGGGAACATGGTTGTGAACGCGCCATGGTCGAAGCCGCGCTGCGCGTCCAGCGCGCTGGGCAGACCGGCCTGCTCGATCAGGGTCATGACCCGCGCAGCCAGTGCCGGGTCGCCCGGTGCCGGGTAGCGGATCGAGTAGGTGTGCGACGGGAAGCCACCGTAGTCATAGACCATGGGCGGTCGCTCAGCCGCCATCAGGCTGAACTGCTGCTCCTCCCAGTGCCCCGAGATCATCAGCACCGCATGGGGCTTGCAGCCCAGCTCTGCCGGGATGGCCTTCAGCGAGGCTTCCAACTGGTGGAAGTTCTCGCGGAAGGGGCCTTCCATATAGGGCCAAGGGCCGCCGCCATGGGACAGGAAGTAGGTGGGAAGTCGGGTAGGGGCCATGCCAGCAGTGTGTGCCTTGCTGCGACCTCAGAGACTGGCCGCGATTGATCGCAACGTTCAAAAAATCCAAAGCCGTGGCATGGGTTTTGCACAAGGTTGTGACAGTCATCACCAACCCGGAGTCCATTGCATGCAACGCCGCCCCTTTTTGCACACCAGCCTGGCCCTCATGACCCTCTTTGGTGCATTCTCGGCCCAGGCGCAGACCGCGCTGGACGGCATCCTGGCCAAGAAGCAGATCAATATCGCGATCCCGACCGACTACCCACCTTACGGCTTTGTCGGCACCGATATGGCGCCCCAGGGTCTGGATATCGAAATGGCCCGGCTGATTGCCTCCAAGCTCGGCGTCAAGCTGGAACTGGTGCCGGTCACCAGCGCCAATCGCATTCCCTATTTGCAGACCAAGAAGGCCGATCTGGTGATCTCGACCCTGGGCAAGAACCCGGAGCGCGAGAAGGTGATCAACTTCAGCGCCGCGTACGCGCCGTTCTACCAGGCCGTGTTCGGGCCCAAGGCCATGGCCGTCAAGAGCTGGGAAGATCTGGCCGGCAAGACTGTCGCAGTCACCCGCGGCGCGATGGAGGACCAGGAGCTGGGCAAGGTGGCGCCGGCCAGCCTCCAGATCAAACGCTTCGAGGACAACAACGCCACGGTGGCGGCCTATGTGGCTGGCCAGACCCAGTTGATCGCGACCAGCGCTTCGGCCGCTGCTCTGATGGCGCAGCGCAATCCGCAGCTGGGCGCCGAGTACAAGCTGCTGCTCAAGGACAGTCCCTGCTTCATCGGCGTGGCCAAGGGCGAGGATGCGTTGCTGGTCAAAGTCAACGAGATCATCGCAGCGGCCAAGAAGGACGGCAGCATCGAGGCACTGTCCAAGAAGTGGTTGGGTCGTGGCGCCGGTGACCTGCCGCTGTGATCGGTGCTGAATGATCACGTTTGACTTCCTGGCCGTGCTGGCCGAGTGGCGGCTGCTGCTGACCGGGGTGGCATGGACCCTGGGCCTGACCGCGATCGCGGCGTTGCTGGGCGTGGGCCTGGGCGTGGCCTGCGCCTGGGCGCGGCTGGACGGGCCGGGGCCGCTGCGCTGGCTGGCGACCGGCTATGTGGAGGCGATCCGCAACACGCCCTTCATCGTCCAACTTTTCTTCGTGTTCTTCGGCCTGCCGGCGGCCGGCGTCAAGCTGACGCCGGAGACCGCATCGGTGATCGCGATGGTGGTCAACCTGGGCGCCTATGCCGGCGAGATCGTGCGCGGCGGCATCGCGTCGACCTCGCGCGGCCAGACCGAGGCCGGGCTGAGCCTGGCGCTGAGCCGGCCCCAGGTCTTTCTCCATGTGCTGTTGCCGCCGGCGCTGCGCCGAGTCTGGCCCTCGATGGTGAGCCAGATCATCATCGTGATGCTGGGCTCGGCCGTCTGCGGTCAGATCGCCACCGAGGAGCTGAGCTACGCCGCCAATCTGATCCAGAGCCGCAACTTCCGCGCCTTCGAGTCCTTCATTGTCGCCACTGCCATCTATCTGCTGCTGGCCATCGCGCTACGCAGCTTGCTGAACTGGCTGGGGCCGCGTTTCCTGTTCGGAGGACATCGTCGTGGTTGAGTTCAGTCTGTGGGACATCGTCCGCAATTTGCTGATGGCCGTGCGCTGGACCGTCGTGCTCTCGCTGATCGCCTTTGTCGGCGGCGGCGTGGTGGGTCTTGCGCTGCTGGTGGCGCGCACCGCGCGCTGGCCCGGCGCCCAGGCACTGGTGGGGGGCTATGTGCAGCTCTTCCAGGGCACGCCCTTGCTGATGCAGCTCTTCCTGGCCTACTTCGGGATGGCGCTCTTGGGCTTTGAGACTTCGGTCTGGACGGCGGCTGCGCTGGCACTGACGCTGTACACCAGCGCCTTTTTGGCCGAGATTTGGCAAGGCTGTGTGCGGGCCGTGCCCAAGGGACAGTGGGAGGCCGCACAGAGCCTGGCGATGAGCTTTGGCGAGCAGCTACGCCACATCGTGCTGCCGCAAGCCGGCCGCATGGCGATCGCGCCGACGGTCGGCTTTTTGGTCCAGGTCATCAAGGGCACGGCATTGGCCTCGGTGATCGGCTTTGTCGAGTTGACCAAGGCCGGCACGATGATCAGCAATGCCACCTTCCAGCCCTTTTTGGTGTACAGCTGCGTTGCGCTGATGTACTTCTCGCTGTGTTTCCCGGTGAGCTTCTATGCCCGTTCACTGGAGAGGAAATTGAATGTCAACAAACACTGATCGCACCTGCGCCGCCAGCATCCGCGCGCTGCGCAAGTCCTACGGCGCCAACGAGGTGCTCAAAGGCATCGATCTGGAGGTCGAGCCCGGCGAGGTGATTGCCATCATCGGCAAGAGCGGTTCAGGCAAGAGCACCTTGCTGCGCTGTGTCAACGGCTTGGAGGAGTTCCAGCAGGGCGAGCTGCTGGTGGACGGCCTGCCGCTGCTGCATGGCAATGCCCGCGCGATGCGCGAGCTGCGCCAGCATGTGGGCATGATCTTTCAGAGTTTCAATCTGTTCCCGCACCTGAGCGTGGGCCGCAATGTGATGCTGGCGCCAAGCCTGGTCAAGAAGCAGGGCACGGCCGAGGGCGAGCGTCAGGCCCGCCAACTGCTCGAGCGGGTCGGCCTGGCCGAAAAGTTCGATGCCTTCCCCGACCAGCTCTCCGGCGGCCAGCAGCAGCGCGTCGCGATCGCGCGCGCGCTTGCGATGCAGCCCAGCATCCTCTTGTGCGACGAAATCACCTCGGCGCTGGATCCCGAGCTGGTCGGCGAAGTGCTGCGGGTGGTCGAGAGTCTGGCCGACGAGGGCATGACCTTGCTGATGGTCACGCACGAGATGAACTTCGCGCGCAAAGTGGCGGACCGGGTGGTCTTCATGCACGCCGGGCGTATCCACGAGATGGGGCCACCCGAGGCGATCTTTGGCGCGCCGCAGACCCCCGAGCTCAAGCAGTTCCTGTCGGCGCTGCACTGAAGCGTTGCGCAGTCGCCGCAGCCGGGCGGCCGGGCTGCGACATTAGTCACGCAAATGCGCATTGCGGCGGGCGGTGCCCAGTTTGTGACCAGTTGTCACAGCCGTGTGATCTGGTCTGCCTAGCATCCCGACCTTGTGCTTTTCTGCGCCTGCCATGTCCGACGCCGCTGCCGCCACCTATTTGCAAGAGTGCCGCCCCAGATTTCGCGAGCCCAGCGCGGGCGATCTGTGCGTCGACGTGCCTGCCATCGGGACTGATCAGAACAACGAGCAGGTGATGGAGGTGTTCACCCGGCACCGCGAGCTGATGAGCTTGCCGGTCGTGGAGAACGGCCAACCGATTGGATTGATCAACCGCAATATCTTTCTCTCGCAGATGAGCAAGCCCTTTCACCGGGAGCTCTACAACCGCAAAAGCTGTATCGCCTTCATGGACAAGGAGCCTCTGGTGGTGGATGCCGGAATGGCGATCGAGGAGCTGACCCAGCGCGCGGTGGCCTTTGGCGAGAAGGCGCTGACCGACGGCTTCATCATCACCCGTGATGGCGCCTTCGCCGGGGTCGGCCAGGGCCTGCCTCTGATGCGTGTGGTCGCCGATATGCAGGAGGCGCGCAATCGTCAGGTCATGCACAGCATCGAGTACGCCAGCGTGATCCAGCGCTCGATGCTGCGCACCTCGCGTGAGGCCCTGGCTCAGACCCGGTTGGACGCTGACTTGGTATGGGAGCCGCGCGATGTGGTCGGCGGCGATTTTTACCAGTTCAGCGCGATGCCCGAGGGCTGGTTCGCGACGGTAGCCGACTGCACTGGCCACGGCGTGCCCGGTGCCTTCATGACCCTGATCGCCTCGATCACGCTGTCCAAAGCGATCGAGCAGCACGGCCCGCGCGACCCGGCGCGGCTGCTCGCCAGCGTCAACCGCAGCATCAAACAGATGCTGGGCCAGATGGACGGCCAGGATGAAACGCCCGGTTCGGACGACGGCATGGACGCGGCCTGCTTCTGGTTCGACGCCGGCACTCGCCTCCTGCATTTCGCTGGCGCCAAGATCGCGCTGTTTCTGCTCAACCCGGGCCAGGCCGGCGTCGAGATGATCGATGGCGAACGCAAGGGCGTCGGCTATGTGGACAGCGATCTCGACTTCGCCTGGACCAACCGCTGCGTGCCGCTGCAGCCCGGCAGCCTGGTCTTCGTCACCACCGACGGCCTGATCGACCAGATTGGCGGCCCCAAGGCCATTGCCTTCGGCAAGCGGCGCATCCGTGAGCTGCTGCTGGCGCGGCGCGAGCAGCCGACTGCCGAGATCAACCGTGCGCTGCTGGACGCGCTGCAAGCCTGGCAAGGCCCGCACCATCGCCGCGACGACCTCAGCTTCTTCTGTTTCCGCGTCTAGGAGTCTTTGTCATCATGTCCTCCCCCGCTCCCATCGTGCAAGAGTACGGAGCCTTCTTCGATCTGGCGCAACGCCACCGGGTGATCTTCTACTACGTCGGCTATTTCTCGCAGAACATCATCGCGGCGATGGCCGAGGCGGTGAAGCTGCAGTTGGAGATCAGCGGCGTCGATGGACCGACCCGGCGCAAGCTGTTCTCCTCTTTCATCGAGATGGCGCAAAACATCATCCACTACTCGGCCGACGCACTGACCCCAGGCAGCCAGACCGATCGCGAGCTGCGCCACGGATCGGTCTGCATCAGCGAGCGCGACGGCCGTTATCTGCTGCTGTGCGCCAACCCGGTCGAGGCCGGCGTGGCCGAGGGTCTGCGCGAGAAGCTCGAGCGCCTGCGCAGCATGACCTTGGACGAGATCAAGAAAGCCTACCGGGAAGGTCTGCGCGCCGAGACGCCCGAAGGCAGCAAGGGCGCGGGCATGGGCTTTCTGACCATGGCACGCGACGCCAGCGAGCCTCTTGCGTTTAGCATCGAGCCAATGGACGACCGGCCTGACACCCAGGTCCTCTCCCTGCGGGCGGTCATCTGATGCCCGTGCCCACTCCCCACCACGAGAACCCAGGCATGGAGAACACCCTCTATATCGCCGCCAGCCCCAGCTCGCCCGAGGTGGACTTCCGTTTCGGCGAGGGCGTACTGAGCCTGCGAGGCGAGTCCTATCCCGAGAACGCGGCCGCCTTCTACGGCGACATCATCCGCCAGCTGCGCGCCTACCTGGGCAGTTGCAGGCAGCGCACCATCACCGTCAATATCGCGCTGGCCTACTTCAACAGCTCCAGCACCAAGATGCTGTTCAACATCATCGAGGCGCTGGCCGAGGCGGTGGAGACCGGGGGCAACAAGGTGACGCTGCACTGGTTCCACGACGCCGAGGACGACACCATCCACGAGTTCGGCCAAGAACTGGCCGATGACTTCCCGGCCATCGAGTTCGTGATGCAACCGGTAGGCACGGTGTGAACGCGCGTCAGCAGCTGGGTGCGACAACGATGATGTACCGCATGCCGCAGCCCGAAGACGATCTGTTCGAACTGGAGATCCGCGCGTTGGCGTCGGCCCGCAATGCCTATGCCGAGGAGGGGGCTTGGCATCACCAGGCCCTGGGCGAGCTGATACTGGCCTATGAGCGGCTGCTGCGTGAGACGCGCCGTCTGGTGCGCCGTAGCGACCGAGAGGAGCTGGAGATGAACCGGCTCAACCAGCGCCTGCATGAGCTGGCCGGCGAGCTGGAATACCGCGCAACCCACGACTCACTGACCGGTGTGCTCAATCGTGCGGCCATCATCGAGCGCGCCAACCGCTATCTGACACAGCACGGTGTCGCGCTCATCGTGCTGGACATTGACCACTTCAAGCGTGTCAATGACGGCTTCGGCCACCCGACCGGGGATGCGGTGCTGCGCGGCGTGGTGGCCTGCCTGCAGGCCGAGGTGCCGCCCGGTGCCGATATTGGCCGGGTCGGCGGGGAAGAGTTCACTGTGCTGCTGCGCGACGATGGCTGCGAGGCGGCGGTCGCGCTGGCCGAGCGCCTGCGGGGCAAGGTCGCCGGCCACGACTTCGGCCTGCCCGGCGGCCATGCGGTGAGTGCGAGTTTCGGCGTGGCCTGCCTGCCGCGGGGTAGCAGCTTCGATGCGGCCTATGGCCAGGCCGATGAGGCGCTGTACGAGGCCAAGCGCAGCGGCCGCAACCGGGTGGTCAGCGCGAGCGCCATCACGCGGGAGTCGAGCTGAAGGCCCTCATTTCTGATCCAGCAGCAGCGCCCCTTCGCTATCGTCCTTCAGCGCGATGCCGCTGAGGCCGCGCCGCAGGGAGGCCTGGATCAACCAGGCCAGGCGCTGAGCCGCCAATGCCGGTGCCAGGCCCGCAGGGCGGATATTGCTGACACAGTTGCGCTGGGCATCGCTGCGCCCGATCTCCGGACCATGCGTCAGGTAGGCGCCCAAGCTGTCGGCCGAGCTCAGGCCCGGCCGCTCGCCGATGAGCACCAGCACCAGTCGAGCCCGCAGCAGCGCGCCGATCTCGTCGCCTAGCGCGACGCGGGCCTGCAGGGCCAGCACCGGCGACGCCACGCTCACCCGCTGAGCCAGCGCCTCGCGCAGCGCCCGCAGCAGCGGGCGGGCATGCGCCTGCAGTGCCGCCGCCGACAGACCATCGCCCAGCATCAGGGCGATGTCGACCGGCGTGCCGGCGCGTGAGCGCAGCGCGGCGGCATCTGCCGCGTCGAGACGTCGGCCCAGGTCGGGCCGGCGCAGATACTCGATGCGTGTCCCGGCGCGGCTGTGTACGGTCATTGGCTCGGGCCAGCCGTCCTCGATCAGGCCGTCCCTCAGCGCGGCCTCGTCCAGCGGCAGATGCACTGCATCGCGGGCCTGGGCATGGTCGGCCGCGAAGTGCAGCCAGTCGGCGGTGCGCTGGCTGATGCCGCTGCGGCCCAGCGCGATACGGGCCGGCGTGTGCCGGCGCAACTCGGCCCAGGGCTCGTCGTCCTCACTCATGTCCCATCCCTCGGCGGCATCAGGCGCGGGTGCGCGGTCGGCGGCAGCAGCGCGCCGTCGCTGCCGCTGATGCCCATGCGCTGCAGCCAGACTTCGAACTCCGGCGCGCGCTTGAGTCCGAGCAGGCGACGCAGGAACAGCGCATCGTGGAAGGAGCTGCTCTGATAGTTCAGCATGACATCATCGGCGCCCGGCACGCCCATGATGAAGTTCACGCCGGCGCTGGCCAGCAGCACCAGCAAATTGTCCATATCGTCCTGGTCGGCCTCTGCATGGTTGGTGTAGCAGATGTCGCAGCCCATAGGCAGGCCGAGCAACTTGCCGCAGCAATGGTCCTCCAGACCCGCGCGGATGATTTGCTTGCCATCAAACAGGTACTCGGGCCCGATGAAGCCGACCACCGTGTTGACCAAGAGCGGCCGATAGCGCCGTGCCAGACCATAAGCACGGACCTCTAAGGTCTGCTGGTCGACGCCGTGATGAGCACCGGCCGACAGCGCGCTGCCTTGGCCGGTCTCGAAGTACATGAGGTTATCGCCGACCGTGCCGCGCGCCAGCGAGCGAGCGGCCGCATGGGTCTCGTCGAGCAGCGCGATGTCGACACCGAAGCTGCGGTTGCAGGCCTCGCTGCCGCCGATCGACTGGAATACCAGATCCACCGGTGCGCCCAGCGCGATCGCCTGCAGGGTGTTGCTGATATGGCTCAGCACACAGCTCTGGGTGGGGATCTGGTGGCGCTGGATCAGCTCGTCGAGCTGGCCCAGGAGCCGGCACAGCGCCGGCACGCTGTCGGCGGCCGGATTGATGCCGATCACCGCGTCGCCGGCGCCATACATCAGCCCATCCAGGATGCTGGCGGCGATACCGGCGGGGGTGTCGGTCGGGTGGTTGGGCTGCAGCCGCACCGCCAGATGGCCGGGCAGACCCAGAGTCGAGCGAAAGCGGGTGACGACCCGGCAGCGGCTGGCCACCAGAATCAGGTCCTGGTTGCGCATCAGCTTGCTGACCGCTGCCGCCATCTCGGGCGTCAGTCCCGGGGCCAGGGCCGCCAGCGCCGCAGGCGTGGCGGCGTCGGACAGCAGCCAGTCGCGCAGGCCGCCGACCGTCAGATGGGCGAGCGGGGCCAGCGCAGCCGCGTCGTGGCCGTCAATGATCAGCCGGGTCAGCTGATCCTGTTCATAGGGGATCACGGCCTCGTTGAGGAAGCGAGTCAAAGGTAGCTCGGCCAGCGCGAAGCGGGCGGCGACCCGTTCGCGTGCGGTCGCAGCCGCGATGCCTGCCAACTGGTCGCCCGAGCGCTCCGGCGAAGCCTTGGCCAGCAACTCCCGCAGATCGGCAAAGCGATAGCTGGCGGTGCCGACCGAGGCGCTGTAGGCCATGGTTCAGGCGCTGGCTTGCCCACGGGCGGCAAGGGCAGGTCGGGGGGAGTGGCTGGGCATGCTCGAAGTCTAGCGCCGCTGCAGTTGCTGTAGGTCTGTTCCGGCCTGCTCGGTGTGCTGGTCGCTTGGCCTGATGGACCGTCTCAAATTCGGCACTGTTTGTGCGCTATGTCGCCTGTTGGGTGATAAAAGTCATTGCCCGCGGCAATCCGCAACTGGGATTGCTAGGCCACCCCGTAAGATCAAATGTGGCAAGAAGTATCAAGCCCAGATCCGAGACAACTTTCATCAAGGGAAGCCATGACCCAGCAAGCCAAACCTGTCGGGCACAAAAACAAGCTGTCAAGCCTAGACTTGATGAAGCGCTCCGCTGACGGGAGCTTGAGCAAGCAGTCGACGGCCCTGTTGTTGAAGGTCACTGCCGAGTCAGGGGCGCAGTACGCCTTGCTGGATCCGGCCAGCGGCAAGCCGGTGCCGGGTTTGCTGCTCAAGCGCAAGGGCAGTGCGCTGCTGGTTGAGCTGGAGGGCGAGCAGCTCGAGATCGAGAATTTCTACGGCGAGACCGGGGTCGAGTTCTTGCCCACCGGTACGCCGGGGAGCGAAGGAGCCGTGGCCGCGGCAATCACGCCGATGTCACCTCCGCAGACCACGCTGGCCTCGGGCGAACAACTGATCTGGAGCGCGGCCTCCGATGACGCGGCGGGCTATCTTCCCCAACTGATCGGTGGCGGCCTGCTGGGCCTGGGGCTGGCTGCGAATGGCGGCGGCGGCGCATCGCCCGCGGCGCCCGAGCCGGAGCCGCCGGTCGCGGTGGCCAACTTCGTCAAGGGCACCATCGTCGGCGGTCCGGTGATTGCGGGCAACGGTCTGACGGTGGCGGTCTTTGCGGCCGACGGTGTGAGCAAGCTCGGCGAAGCCAAGGTCAATCCGGACGGTAGCTTCACGATCGCCGTGGGTAGCTATATCGGCGTTGTGATCGCGCGGGTGATCGACAGCGATGCCGGGGCTGACTATTTGGACGAAGCCTCTGCGGTGGGCAAGGACCTGAATGCCGACCTGTTCAGCATCGAGGTGGTGCGCACGCCCAACACCACGGTGACCGTCAACCTCAATGTGCTGACCACACTGGCCTACCACAAGGCCATCGAGCAGGCCGGCAGCGCAGCGCTGACCACGGCAGTCGTCGATGGTGTCAACGAGTCCGTCGCAACGCTGTTCGGCCTTGATGCCTTGCATGGCACGGCGGTCCAGCCGACCAATGGGGGCGCCTTCAATGCGATCGACGGACTGAGCCAGGGCGAGACCTATGGACTGATCCTGGCCGCGTTCTCCGGTGCCGATGTGGCCAACGGCGGCAACAGCCAGCAAACCGTCAACCAAGTGCTGGCCGGACTGACGCTCAGCGGCGGCACCGCCACGCTGGCGCCGACAGCCCAAGCCGGGCTGATCGAAGGCGGCAAAGTGGTCGTGGAGAACACGGGGCTTGACCTGGGGGACGAGGTCTCGGTGATTGTCGACACCGTCGCGCCGCAGTTCGGCGCGCCGCCGCAGGCGCTGAGTGTGGACGAGAACCTGGCCGCTGGCCGTCTGCTGCACACGGCCAGTGCGACCGACCCCAGTCCCGTGCGTTACAGCCTGAAGGCGGTGGGCGACCACACGGCCTTCAGCATCGACGCCAGCACCGGAGCGGTGAGCCTGGTGGGCAGTGCGGACTTTGAGACCAAAGCCAGCTACAGCCTCTCGGTGATCGCCACCGATGCGGCGGGCAATGCCAGCGAACAGACGCTGAGCGTGACGGTCAACAACCTGGACGAATCGGCACCCACCGTCAGCTCGGGCGCTCAGGCCGTCGCCGTGGCGGAGAACAGCGGGGCGGGGCAGTTGGTCTACACGGCCACCAGCACCGACGCGGGCGACATTGCCACGGGCAGCACCCGCTACAGCTTGAAGGCCACAGGTGATCAGGCGGCTTTCAGCATCAACGCCAGCACCGGCGCGGTGACCTTGATCGGCAACCCCGACTTCGAGAGCAAGGCCGGCTACAGCTTCACGGTGATCGCCACCGACGCGGCGGGCAACGCCAGCGAGCAGGCGGTGAGTCTGGCCATCACCGATGTGGCCGAGGCGCCGCCGAGCTTCAGCTCGGGCGGCGTGGCCAATGCGCTCAATGAGAACAGCGGCGCGGGGCAGGCGATCTACAGCGCCGTGGCCACCGGCAGCGGTGGTGTGAGCTACAGCCTCAAACCCGTGGGCGACCATGGCCTGCTGAGCATCAACGCCAGCACCGGCGTGGTGAGTCTGAACGGCAACCCCGACCACGAGAGCAAGGCCAGCTACAGCTTCACAGTGATCGCCACCGATGCGGGCGGACTGGCCAGCGAGCGCGATGTCAGCCTGAACATCAACGACCTCGACGAGGTCGCGCCGAGCATCACCTCTGGCGCGGTGGCCGCGGCCATCGCGGAGAACAGCGGCGCGGGCCAATTGGTTTACACGGCCAGCAGCACCGACGCGGGCGATATCGCCTCGGGCAGCACCAGCTACAGCCTGAAGGCCGTGGGCGACCACACGGCCTTCAGCATCAACGCCAGCACCGGGGCGGTGAGCCTGATTGCCGACCCTGACTTCGAGAGCAAGGCCAGCTACAGCTTCACAGTGATCGCCACCGACGCGGCGGGCAACGCCAGCGAGCAGGCGGTGAGTCTGGCCATCACCGATGTGGCCGATGGCTTCCCGGCGATCAGCAGTGTGGCCATCAGCGGCGCGACAGGAGCGCTTAACAACCATCTGAACGCTGGGGATGTCGTCAGCGTGACGGTGACGATGAACGAGGCCACTACTGTGACGGGCACGCCGCGCCTGGCGCTGAACGTGGGTGGTGTCACGGTGCAGGCCGACTATGTCTCTGGCAGCGGCAGCACGGCGCTGGTGTTCCAGTACACGGTACAAGCGGGCGATGCCGACGCCAATGGCATCAGCATCGCAGCCGACGCACTGGCGCTCAACGGCGGCACGCTCAAGGACGTCGACAACAACGACGCGTTGTTGAGCCACGGGGCGGTGGCCGACAACGCCAGCTACCGGGTCGACAACGGCGTGCCGGTGATCAGCTCGGGCGCGGTGGCGACTGCGCTCAACGAGAACGCCGGTGCGGGCCAACTGGTCTACACGGCCGCCGCCACCGACGCTTCGGCGCTGAGCTACAGCCTCAAGGCGGTGGACGACCATGCGCTGCTGAGCATCAATACCAGCACCGGCGCGGTGACGCTGACCGGCAACCCGGACCATGAAAGCAAGGCCAGCTACAGCTTCACGGTGATCGCCACCGACGCGGCGGGCAATGCCAGCGAGCAGGCGGTGACGCTGGCGATCAACGACCTGGACGAGGTGGCGCCCACGATCACCTCGGGCGCGGTGGCAGCGGCGATCAACGAGAACAGCGGCGCAGGTCAGCTGGTCTACACGGCCACCAGTACCGATGCGGGCGACATCGCCACGGGCAGCACCAGCTACAGCCTGAAGGCGGCGGGTGATCATGCGGCCTTCAGCATCAACACCAGCACCGGCGCGGTGAGCCTGACGGGCAATCCCGACTTCGAGACCAAGAGCAGTTACAGCTTCACCGTCGTGGCTACGGATGCGGCCGGCAATGCCAGCGAGCAGGCGGTGACGCTGGCGATCAACGACCTCGTCGATGAGACCGCGCCCACGGTGCTCAACGTGAGCAGCAGCAACGCTGCCGGCAGCTACAAGGTGGGCGATGTGATCAGCATCCAGATCACCTTCAGCGAAGCGGTGGATGTGACCGGCACGCCGCAGCTGAGCCTGGAAACCGGCACGACCGACCGGGTCGCGAACTACAGCAGCGGCTCTGGCACCGCCACGCTGAGCTTCAACTACACGGTGCAGGCGGGCGACACCACGGCCGATCTGGACTATCTGAGCACAAGCGCCCTGAGCCTGAACGGCGGCACCCTGCGCGACCTGGCCGGCAATGCCGCCGTGCTCACGCTGCCCACCCCGGGCAGCGCCGGTTCGCTGGGCGACAACGAAGCCGTGGTCATCGACGGCACCGTCCCCACCGTCACTGGCGTGAGCAGCAACACCGCAGCGGGCAGCTACAAGGTCGGCGATGTGATCAGCATCCAGGTTGACTTCAGCGAATCGGTGACCGTCACCGGCACGCCGCAGTTGACGCTGGAAACCGGCAGCATCGACCGGGTGGTCAACTACGCAAGCGGCTCGGGCAGCAACACACTGACCTTCAACTACACGGTGCAGGCCGGCGATACGAGCGCGGACCTGGACTATCTGAGCACCGCTGCGTTGGGTCTGAATGGCGGCAGCATCGGCGACAGCGCCGGCAACAACGCCACACTGACCCTGGCCAGCCCCGGCGGCGCGGGCTCGCTGGGCGCCAGCAGCGCCATCGTGATCGACGGTGTTTTGCCGGCGGTCACCGGCGTGAGCAGCACCGCCGCCGCCGGCGGCTACAAGGCGGGCGATGTGATCAGCATCCAGGTGTCGTTCAGCGAAGTTGTGACCGTGACCGGCACACCGCAGTTGACGCTGGAAACGGGCAGCGTTGACCGGGTGGTCAACTACGCGAGCGGCTCGGGTAGCAACACGCTCACCTTCAACTACACCGTGCAGGCCGGCGACACAAGCGCTGATCTGGACTATCTGAGCGGCAGCGCCTTGAGCCTGAACGGCGGCAGCATCCGTGATGCCGTGGGCAATGACGCCACGCTGACCCTGGCCACACCAGGTGCGGCCGGCTCGCTGGGAGCAAACGAGGCCATCGTGATCGACACCACTGGGCCGACGGTCGCCGCCGTCACCAGCAGCACGGCCGCCGGCATTTACAAGGTGGGTGATGCAATCAGCATCCAGGTCGCCTTCAGCGAAGCGGTCACCGTCAGCGGCACGCCGCAGCTGACCCTGGAAACGGGCACGACCGACCGCATCGTCAACTACAGCAGCGGCTCGGGCAGCAATACGCTGACTTTCAGCTACACCGTGCAGGCTGGCGACACCAACGCGGATCTGGACTATCTGAGCACCGGCGCGCTGAGCCTGAACGGCGGCAGTATCCGCGATGCGGTGGGAAATGACGCCACGCTCACTCTGGCGACGCCGGGTGCGGCGGGCTCGCTGGGTGCCAACGAAGCGTTGGCCGTCGACGGCGTGGTGCCCACGGTCAGCAGCGTCAGCAGCACGACCGCGGCCGGCTCCTATGGCGTCGGCCAGGTGATCAGCATCCAGGTCGTCTTCAGTGAATCGGTGACCGTGACCGGCACGCCGCAGCTGACCCTGGAAACCGGCACGACCGACCGGGCCGTGAACTACAGCGGCGGTTCCGGCACCAACACGCTGACCTTCAGCTACACGGTGCAGGCCGGCGATACGAGTGCCGATCTGGACTACCTCAGCACCGGGGCGCTGGCCTTGAACGGCGGTTCGATCCGCGACGCGGCCGGCAACAACGCCACCCTGACCCTGCCTAGCCCGGGCGCGGCCGGCTCGCTGGGGGCGAATGAGGCCATTGCGATCGACACCTCGGCACCGCCCGTGAACACCAGCATCGTGGTGTTTGATCTGGTGGAAGGGGTGAACTCCAGCCACAGCGGGCGCGCCTTCGATGCGAGCACCGCGTACACCATCTACATTCGGGTCCAGAGCAACAGCAACGCGCTCAGTACCGACGGCAACGGCCCGGGCGCGAGTGACAGTTGGGGCCTCTGGTCGGGCGCGAACAACCTGGGCGCTGACGACAAGATCGTGCTGGTGGGAACAGGCTCCGCCGTGATTGGGGCCAGTGGTCCCGTCGATGCGTTGTTCCAGCGCGCCAACATCAGCAGTTGGGCGGCTGGCGGCTATTTTGCCGCAACGCTCTGGAATACAGGACGACTCGGTCGCGTCACGCCGAACTTCGTGACTTCGGCAATCGACCTCTGGAACGGCGTCTGGGGCGCCAACCCCAATTTGGACCATACGCTCAACCAGGTCTATTTCCATTCCTTTGCCGCCGCTGGCGCTCCCAATGTACTGACCTCTCAAGGCCTGGCCTGACGCCTGCCGGCCGAACCCTGCCGACACTTGCGCCCGCCGTGACTCCCATGCTTCTGCTGCGCCGTTGGGCTGAACAACGGCAGTTTGAACTTCTGCGCGAAGCCTGTAACGCGGCCACCGCACCAAGCCCGGCCGAGCAGGTGATGCTAGCGATGGCCTGTGCCCATCTCGGGGACGTACAGGCGGCCCGGGATGTGCTTGCGGCGCTGGGCGCGGCAGTGCCCGACGTTGACGCGCTGGATGTGGACACCCGCGTTGATCTCGCCGCCGTTCACCTGTTGATGGGGGACCTGGATGCGGCCCAGTCCCTGCTGACGCACGCCTGCACCCAGGCGCCCGGGCATGCACTTTTGCTGGCCCGTCTGGCGGCCTGCCATCTGCAGCGCCGCGACCTCGCGGAAGCTCAGCACCTGTACGAGCAGAGTCTGGCATTGCAACCGCGCATGCTGGTATTCGAGCAGCTGTTGCGCATCTACCTGCAGGCGGGCGATCTTCAGCGCACCGAAAGCACTTTGGCTCAGGCGGATGCGTTCTGGGCAGGCGAGCGTAACGATTGGCCGCAAGCGCAGGCCGGCGTGCACACCCAGCGGCTGGGCGGTGTGCGCCTTGATCTGTATCTGGCCCAAGGCAATCTGGCCGCGGCCGAGATGTGGCTGGACGAGCAGCAGCCGCAACTGCACCAGGACGCCTGGTGCGCCCTGGTGTCGGGCACCGCCCTGCGTCTGGCCGAACGCGGCCTTCATGTGCAGGCCGAGGACCTGTTGCGGCGCGCACTTGGCCTTTACCCCGATCACCTGGGGACTTGCCAGCAACTGGCCGAACTGGCCATGCTGCAAGGCCGAACATCTCAGGCCATGAGCCTATTGCGCCGCGCCATCGTTGCGGCCAGAAAGGCGCAGCAGCCTAGCGTGGCGCTGCGTCTGCGACTGGCCGGCATGGCCACCCCGACCGATGCGGCGCTGGCGCAACAGGTGGTACAGCAGGCGCTCGACGAGTTGAACGGTCTCAGGCCCGGCGAGGATGCCGAGGCCGGGCAAATCCGAGACTGGCAGGCGCAGGTGAAGGTGGCACTGGCGGCCGTACAGGCGCAGCAGCAGCAGTTCGCCCAGGCCGAGGCGAGTTATCGCCAGGCACTGCGGGATCAACCGCAGATGCTGTCTGCCCTGCAAGGGCTGGGGCAGTTGCAGATGCAGTTGGGGCGCATTGACGAGGCCGTGGCCTTGTTCGAGCAGGTCAAGGCTTTGGATCCGGCGCGCGGGTATTCGGCGCTGATCAATGCGCGACGCCTTCCGGAAGATGAGGCGACCCTGCAGCGGCTGGAAGCGCTGGCCCGCCGCCCCAGCGCAGAGGGTCCGGTGCAGCCGGGCCCACTGCTGCAACTGGCCACAGCCTGGGAACAACGGCAGGAACATGCCAAGGCCTTCGCCCTGGCCGATGAATCCAATGCCGCCAGCCGTGCGTTGCTGAGCTACGACCCTGCAGCACACCGCCAGTACTGCGCTCGCATCCGCCATGCCTTCAGCCGCACGCTGTACGACGACCGCCCTGGCCTGGGCGACAGCTCGACGCTGCCCGTGTTCGTGCTCGGCATGCCGCGTTCAGGCACCACACTGGTCGAGCAGATCCTCGCCGGCCACAGCCAGATCCACGGCGCCGGTGAGCTGGGCCTGATCCCCGGCGTGATCGCCGGGCTGGAGCGCTGGGAGCGCCGCGCCGGCTCGGGCCGGCACTACCCGGACTGTGTAGACGACCTGAGCGTCGAGGTGGTCAAAGGCATCAGCGCCAATATGCTCAAGGAGTTGCAGGACTACGCGCCTGAAGCCCGCCATGTGATCGACAAGCTGCCGCACAACTTCGAGAACATCGGCCTGATCAAGCTGCTGTTTCCGAAGGCTCGCATCATCTCTGTACGGCGCGATCCGCGCGATATCGCGATCTCCAACTTCTTCACCGACTACGCCGCCAAGCACGGCGGCATGGGCTTCGCCTACGACCTGGGCTGGATCGGCGAGCAGCTCGCCGATCACAATCTGCTGATGCACCATTGGCAACAGCTGTTCCCCGGCGAGATCCTGGAGGTGAACTACGAGGATGTCGTCGCCGATGCCCAGGCCCAGGCGCGGCGCATGCTGGACTACATCGGCGTGGCATGGGAGCCGCAGGTGCTGAACTTCAGCGAGTTGGAGCGGCCGGTCAAGACCGCCAGCGTCTGGCAGGTGCGCCAGCCGATCTACGCCACATCGAAGGCCCGGTGGGAGCGCTATCGCGAGCATCTCGGGCCGCTGATCCGCAGCACCAATGCCAAGATCGAGTGGCAGCCGATCACCGACATGGTGACGCTGCCGCAGCCCGGTCTGCTCGACAGCGGCGTGGCGCTGTATCGCGAGGATCGGCTCGACGAGGCCGAGTACCGCTTCCAGCAGTTGCTGCACCACCTGCCAGAGCACGCCGCCGCTAATTTCATGGTGGGGCTGATCTATGTGCGCAAGGGCCATCTGCCCGATGGCATTACATTGATGGAGAAGGCCCTGCAGCGCTGCCCCTGGAACAAGAACTGGCGCCGCGATCTGCTGCGCGCTTGCGAGTTGGCTGGAGATGCGCAGCGCGCCGAGCGCTGGCGCCAGCCGGTGCCCAAACAAGAGGACGAGGCATGAGAGCTCTGTGGCTGATTCTGGCGGCGGCGCTGGGCTGCGCGCCCGCAATGGCACAGCCCCTGGGTCCCGACGGTCTTGAGCAGGCCCTGCGCTTGGCGCTGAGCCGACACCCCTCGGTGGCGGGCAAGAGCGCCGAGCTTCAGGCCCAGGGCCATGCAGCCGACGCTGCCCGTGCGCAGCGTTTCCCCAGCCTCACGCTGCAGGCCCAGGGCCAGGAGGGGCGCGGCAATGCCGGCGGCCAACTGCCCTACAGCCTGCGGGCGCGCCAGCCGGTATGGAGCTTCGGTCGCATCGAGGACGGCATCCGCCTGGCCGATGCCGGCACCGACAGCGAGCGGGCCGACCTGCTGCGCGTGCAGCGCCAGCTGCTCGAGCAGACGGCGGCGGCCTATGCGCTGGTGCTGGGCCAGCGTGAACGCCTGCAGATCGCGCGCGACAACACCCAGGCTCACCAGGCCCTGCACGAACAGATCCAGCGCCGCGAGCGGGGCCAATTGGCCTCGCGCGCCGATGTCGGCCTGGCTGCCACCCGCCTGGCACAGGCACGCTCGCGTGAGCAGTCCCAGCAGGCCGAGCTGGCGATCGCGCGTACCGAGTTGAGCGCACTGACCCAGGACGAGATCGCTGCGGAGCTGCCGCCCGCAGCCGAATTGGCCGAGCTGGCACCGGCCGAGCAGCTGCTGTCCCAAGGCCTGTCGGCCAGTGCCGATCTGCGCCTGCGCCAGGCCCAGATCGCCCGTGCCGAAGCAGCCATGCTGCAAACGCGCAGCGCCGCCATGCCGACGATCTATCTGCAGGCCGAGGCCGCCCGCCCGGCAGGAGGGCGCAACGACCAGCAGCTCAGCCTGGTGTTCGAGGCCAGCCTGGACGGCATGGGCCTGACCACGCGCAGCCGCAGCGCTCAGGCCTCGGCCCAGCTGGAAGCCGCGCGCCAGGATCTGGCGGCAGCGCGCAGCGAGGTCCAACGCCGGCTGCAGCGCCTGCTGGCCCAGCATCGCCTGCAGACCGAGTTGCTGGACCTGCAGGCTGAGTCGGTGGCCGAGCTCGCGGCCCTGCTGCAGTCGTACAAACGCCAGTTCGAAGCCGGCACCAAGAGCTGGCTGGATGTGCTGAACATCCAGCGCGAGCTGTTCGAGCAGCGCCTGCAGCAAGCCCAGGTGCGTTCCGAGCGCTTGACGCAGGCGCTGCAGATCCAGGCCATCGCCGGTGCGCTCGATGCGCTGGCCGGCCTTGCACAGAGCGGCGCACCATTGCATGAGGGATGAAACGATGAAACAGGAAGCGCCGGTCGACGCGGCTGTGTTGGGCCGGCTGTTGCAGGCGCTGGGCTTGCCCCCTGAACTTGTTCAGGCAGCGGCCGCGCTAGGCCCGGTGGATGCCAGCCCGCAGGCGCTGCGCGAGCAGCTGCAGCGCGCGCGCGTCAGCGGTGTGGCGCCGGTGCGCCTGAGCTGGGGACGGCTCGATCCGCGCCGCCTGCCGGTGCTGGTCTGCCACGGCCAGCGCTGGTGCCTGGCCCTGCGCGGTGGCGACGGCCAGGTGCAACTGCTCGACGCCCAGGGCGCCGTTGCGGGCGTGGCCGACGCGCTGCCAGCCGACGCGCCGGTGCTGTGGCTGCGGGTCGAGGCCGCAGCGGCTCGCGCGGCCGAGGGCAGGGCGCCGCTGGCCGGCAATCTGGCTGCCCGCATGGTCTGGCAGGCACTGATGCGCGACAAGCGCTGGTTGTTCAAGGTGGTCGTGGCCACCGTGCTGGTCAATCTGCTGGCGGTGGCCACCTCGATCTTCGCGATGCAGGTCTATGACCGTGTCGTGCCGACCCTGGCGTATGCGACGCTGACCACGCTGGTGGTCGGCATGCTGCTGGTGATCGCGCTGGACTGGCTGCTGAAGAACCTGCGCTCGCGCATCATCGACAGCCTGTCCTGCGCAGTCGACAAGCAGGTATCCCAGCAGGTGTTCGAGCATGTGTTGAGCCTGCAGCTGGACCAGCAGCCGCGCAGCCTGGGCACGCTGGCGGCCCAGATCGGCGGGCTCGACGCGGTGCGGCAGTTCTTCACCTCGGGCATCGTCTTCGCGCTGGCCGACCTGCCTTTCGTGCTGCTGTTCCTCGGTTTCATCGCCGTGGTCGGCGGCCATGTGGGCTGGGTTTATGCGGCGCTGTTGCCGCTGGCGCTGCTGCTGGGCTGGGTGACCCAGCTGCGCTTGCGCGAGCTGATGCGCTTGCAGCTGCAGCGCGGCCACGAACGTCAAGGTCTGCTGGTGGACACCATCCGCGGCGCGGAGACCATACGCGCCAGCCATGCGGGCTGGCGTTTTGCGCAGGAGTGGCAGTCCATTACCGCTGCGATCGACGGCTACAACATCCGGCAAAAAGCCATCAGCAGCGGCAGCGCCATCGCCACGGCCAGCCTCTCGACCTTGGCCTATGTGGCGGCGGTCGTCGTCGGGGTCTGGCAGATCGAGGCCGGCCGACTCAGCATGGGCGGCTTGATCGCCTGCAGCCTGCTGGGCGGCCGGGTGATCGCGCCGATCGCCCATGCGGTGCAGTATCTGAGCCAGTGGCAGTCGGTGGCCCAGTCGCTCAAGCTGGTACACCAGGTGCTGGCACTGCGCACCGAGCGCCGGCCCGACGCGCGCCTGCTGGCGCCGGCTCTGGAGCGTGCTTCGCTGCAGCTGGAGCAGGCCGGTTTTGCCTATGCGGACTCGCCGCAGCGCCAGTTGCAGCCCAGCGCGCTGCGTTTGCAGGCCGGCGAGCGGGTGCTGCTCGTTGGCCCTAACGGCTGCGGCAAGTCCACCTTGTTGAAGGTGCTGGCCGGCATCTACCGGCCCAGCGAGGGTCGGGTGCGCTTGGGCGACGCCGATCTGTGGGAGCTCGATCCCCAGGTGCTGGCCGGCGTGTTGGGCTACCTGCCGCAGACACCCCAGCTGTTCAAGGGCAGCCTGCTGAGCAATCTGAGCCTGGCCGGTGCGGCCGGCGATACCGAGCTACTGACGCTGTGCCGCGAGTTGGGTCTGGACCGCTTGGCCGCATCCAGCCCGCTGGGCATGGAGTTGCCGATCAGCGAGGGCGGCGAGGGTTTGTCGGGCGGCCAGCGCCAGTTGGTGGCCCTGGCGCGGGTGATGCTGGTGCGGCCCCGCATCTGGCTGCTGGACGAGCCCACGGCCGCGCTGGACGCACAGAGCGAAGCGGCCGTGTGGGCCCAACTGCAGCGCCTGCTGCGGCCCGAGGACATCCTGGTCGTCGCCACGCACCGGCCCCTGCAGGCGGCCCAGCTGGCCACCCGGGTGCTATTGATGAGGCAAGGCGCCATCGAGGCCGACGGGCCGCCGTCTGCCGTGTTGCCGCGCTTGTTGGCGCCGGCCGGCGCGCAGCTGCGGCCGATCCGGCGTGGAGGAGAGCTTGATGTGGTTTGAGGGGAAGAGCCAGCAACAAAAGCTGGAGAACTATCACCGGCGAGGCTCTGGTGGTTTGATCATCGCGGCCTTGCTTGCCGTGCTGGGCTTCTTGGTCTGGGCTGCGGTGTTCAGGGTCGATGAGGTGGCGCAGGCGCGCGGCGAGGTGATCGCCAGCAGCAGGGTGCAACTGATCCAGGCGGTGGACGGCGGCGTGGTGGAGGCCTTGCTGGTCAAAGAGGGCGACAAGGTGGTGGCCGGTCAGGTGCTGGCACGGCTGGACCCGAGCCGCCTGGGCGCCTCGGTGGGAGAGACCGAAGCACGGCTTTATGGGCTGCGCGCCAAGGCGGCGCGCTTGCGCGCCGAGGTCATCGGCGCCAAGGCGCCGGACTTCGATGCCGAACTGCCGACCCGCGCACCCGAGACTGCGAGGGTTGAGCGTGCGCTGTTTGTGCAGCGCATGGCCGGGCTGGGCGAGGAGTTGCGCACCCTGTCGGTGGCGGTGCAACTGGCCCGGCGCGAGCTGGATCTGATCGAGCAATTGCACAAGGACGGCGATGCCAGCGGCAGCGATCTGATCCGGGTGCAGCGCAACCTCAATGAGGCAGAAGCCCGTCTGATCAACCGCCGCAACAAGTTTCTCGAGGACGCGCGGGTGGACCTGGCCAAGGCCGAGGACGAGATGGCCCAGGTGAGCCAGGTGCTGAACCGACGCCGCCAAGAACAGCAGGACAGCGTGTTCACCGCTGCCGTGCCCGGCATCGTGAAGAACATCCGCGTGACCACCGTGGGCGGTGTGCTGCGTGCCGGCGAGGAACTGATGCAAATCATCCCGGTCGACGACGATCTGCTGATTGAAGCCAAGGTCAGCACGGCCGACATCGCCCGGGTGCAACCCGGTCTGGCAGCCAGTGTCCGCTTCGATGCCTTCGACTACACGATCTATGGCACGGTGGCCGGCCGCGTCGCCTATGTCAGCGCGGACAGCCTGAAGGAAGAGAGCAGCCGAGGCGTCGAGACTTTCTACCGGGTGCGCATTAGGCCGGAGCAGCTTCCGCTGCGCAGCAGCACTGGCCGGGCGCTGGAGATGTTGCCGGGCATGACGGCCCAGGTGGATATCCGGACTGGCGACCGCTCGCTGATGGACTATTTGCTCAAGCCGTTGCGCAAGACCTTGGCCGAGTCAATGGGGGAGCGATGAGCACGCCCTCGCCGCTGAGCGCCCGGCTGTTCTGGCTGACCGGCCTGTCCGGTGCGGGCAAGTCCACGCTGGCCCTGGCCCTTCAGCACCAATTGCGCGAGGCCCAATGGCCTGTCGTGCTGCTCGATGGTGATCGGCTGCGCCAGGGGCTGTGCGCGGATCTGGACTTTTCGCCGCAGGGGCGCCGCGAGAATCTCAGGCGCGCCGCCGAGCTCAGCCGGCTGCTGCTGGAGCAGGGGCAACTGGTGATTGCCGCGTTCATCTCGCCGCTGCGCAGCGATCGCGCGATGGTGCGCAACATCGTCGGGGCGCAGCAGTTTGTCGAGGTCTTTGTTCGCTGCCCGCTGGCGGTGTGCCAGGCCCGCGATGTGAAGGGCCTCTACAAGAAGGCCAACAGTGGCCAGATCCCGCAGTTCACCGGCATCTCGGCGCCCTATGAGGCGCCCGAGGCACCCTCCTTGACACTGGACACCGAAACCGCATCCGTTCAGGCCTGCAGCACGGCCCTGCTGGACCATGTGCTGCAAGGCGTGAGGCGCTGAGGCTCAGGACCAGTTGCCGTTGTTGGCGCGGCGCAGCGCGGCCGACAGCTCGGGGCGGGTGATCTCGGTGCTCTTGATGAGCTCTTCGATGGTCTGGCGACCGCGGGCTTCGCCGATGGCGCTCAGGAAGCGCCACACCGCCGATCCGGCCGCGATCAGGCGGGCTCCGGAAGCCTGGGCGCTGTTGGCGCGGGCGACGTCGGACGGCATCACATGAAGCGGGAGGTTGAGGCTGGTGGTGGACATGGTGTTTCCCTTCTTGCGTATGGACAGAGCACAAGCGCTCCGTATCCATGGGTGGGATATTGCGGTTTTTACGTAGAACCCGCCAATTGCGAATCCGAATCGCGGTATCACTGTCGCGAATGACCCGTGATGGATTTAGCATCCGGACATGTCGAATCCACGCCCCCTGAACTTCCGTACCCTGGATCTGAACCTGTTGCGGGTATTCGATGTGGTGATGGAAGAGCGCAATGTGACCCGGGCTGCCGCGCGGCTGTCCATCACCCAGCCGGCGGTCAGCAATGCCTTGCGGCGCCTGCGCGAGGCCACCAACGAGGAGCTGTTCATCCCGAGCTCCTCGGGCATGGTGCCTACCGAGCATGCCGAGGTGCTGTGGCCCATCGTGCGCACCGCGCTGGGCCATCTGCAGCGCGCCTTTGAGCCCCAGACCTTCGATCCCCGCGAGCCTGGCAGTGCCTTCACGCTGGCGATGGCCGACGCGACCGCGGCGCTGTTCGTGCCGGCGCTGGCCAAACGCTTTCAGCGCGAGGGCATCCGGGTGGCGCTGCGGATCGTGCCGCTGACCTCGCGCGACCCTCGCGAGATGCTGGAACAGGGCCGGGCCGATGTCGCGGTCGGTTTCTTTCCCGAGCTGCCGGGCCTGCTGGCCTCTCAAGGCGAGGCCGAGCTGATACGGCTGGCGCCGCTCTACGCCACCGAGTACATCTGCGTGATGCGCGGCGATCACCCACTGGCCGCGCCCGGCGCGCTGACGCTGGACGCCTACTGCCAGGCCCAGCATCTGCGCGTCAGCTTTGCCGGCCGCGCGCGCGGCTTCGTCGACGATGCGCTGGCTCTGATCGGCCGCGAGCGCGAGGTCGTGATGACGGTCAACAGCTATTTCACCGCCGGCCTGACGGTGCGCCAGTCCGAGCTGCTGACCGTGCTGCCCAGCAGCTTCGTGCCAGCCGCCGGCTTCCTGCCTCAGCTGGCCAGCCGGGTGCTGCCTTTCGAACTGGTCGGCATCGATATCAGCCAGGTCTGGCACGCCCGCCACGAGCTGGATCCGGGCCAGCGCTGGCTGCGCGAGCTGCTCAATGCGGCGGCACAGGAGATTGCGCAGGCGGCGCCAGGCCCTGGCACAGGGCCTCGAACGTGAGCTTGCAGGCTGGGCTGGCGCGCAGGTCCTCGTGCATCGCGACCCAGGTCTCCAGCACGAAAGACAGCTGATCGGGCAGCACCCGCTGCAGCGCCGGCTCGCGCCGGGCCAGCGCCACCTGGCAGATGCCGATGCCGGCACCGGCCCGTATCAGCGCGAGCTGGGCCAGATCGTTGTCGCTGCGCAGCCGGAAGGCCTCGCGCTGCCAGGGAATGCCGACGCTTTTGCGGGCCGCACGCACGAAGGGCGTCTCGACATCGAAACCGATCAGCCGGTGCCGGCCCAGCTCGGCCAGCGAGCCCGGCGTGCCCTGGGCGTCCAGATAGCGCGGATGGGCGTGCAGGCCCAGCTCGATCGGCGCGACCCGGCGCGCGATCAGCTGCGCCTGCTGCGGCGCGGTCATGCGCACCGCAATATCGGCCTCGCGCTGCAGCAGGTCCTGCAACTGGTTGCTCAGCAGCAGCTCGATGGTCAGCGCCGGATGCTGGGCCTGCAGCCGCGCCAGGATCGGCGGCAGCACCTCGACGCCCATCACCTCGCTGGCCGTGATGCGCACCGTGCCCTGGATGCCTTCGCCCTGGCTGGCCGCCGCTCGCTGCAGCGCTGCCGCATGGCTGCTCATCGCCTCGGCATGGGGCCGCAGCGCCAGCGCCGCCTCGGTGGGCTGCAGGCCCAGCTGCGAGCGCGTGAACAGCGGCAGGCCCAGGGCTTTTTCCAGCGCCTCGACATGCCGGCCGACGGTGGGCTGGGCGATGCCCAGCGCCCGTGCTGCGCCCGACAGCGAGCCCTGCTGCAGCACGCTCAGATAAGTCCGGTAAAGCTCCCAGCCAATCTCTTGATCCATACATAAATGTATAGCCGCTCGCTTGTGTTCGCTAATTCCATTAAAGCGGCGCGCCGCCGAGACTGCGGCCATCGCAACAGGCTTTCAGGAGATGGGTATGCAAAAGGGCAACAGGAACAACACGGTGCTGGTGCTGGGCGCCAGCGGTGGCATCGGCGGCGAGCTGGCACGCCAGCTGCGCAACCGGGGCTGGCAGGTGCGGGCGCTGCAGCGCGGCGCGGCCCAGGCGAGCGAGCAGCGCGATGGCATCACCTGGCTGCGCGGCGATGCGATGAAGCGCGAGGACGTGATGGCCGCCGCGCAGGGCTGCGCGGTGATCGTCCATGCGGTCAATCCGCCCGGCTACCGCCGCTGGGCCGAGTTGGTGCTGCCGATGCTGGACAACACCATCGCCGCCGCCCAGGCCCAGGGCGCCACCATCGTGCTGCCGGGCACGGTCTACAACTACGGCCCTGATGCCTTTTCCTCCACGCTGGCCGAGGATGCACCGCAGCGTCCCCAGACGCGCAAGGGCGCGATCCGTGTCGAGCTGGAGCGGCGGCTGCAGGCGGCCAGCGAGGGTGGGCCTTGTCGCGTCATCATCGTGCGGGCCGGCGATTTCTTCGGTCCCAGGGTCGGCAACAGCTGGTTCGCGCAGGGGCTGATCAAGCCAGGCCGTACGGTCACAACCGTCAGTCTGCCGGGTGCAGCGGGTGTCGGTCACCAATGGTCTTATGTGCCCGATGTTGCGGCGACCATGGTCGAGCTGCTGCAGCGCCGCGCCGAGCTGCCGGCGTTTGCGAGCTTCCATATGGCCGGCCATTGGGACGGCGACGGCCGGCAGATGGGCGAAGCGATCCGCGCGGCGGTGGTCCGGCACGGCGGCGCCGCACCGCGGTTGCGCGCCTTCCCCTGGTGGCTGGTCGCGCTGGCCACCCCCTTCGTCGGCTTTCTGCGCGAGCTGCGCGAGATGCGCTATCTGTGGCGGGAACCGGTGCGCATGAGCAACGCCCGACTGCTCGCGGTGCTGGGCCACGAGCCGCACACGCCGCTGGACCAGGCGGTGGAGGCCACGCTGGCGGGGCTGGGCTGCCTGGCCGTGCCGGCGGCGACGGCCAAGACGCTTTCGTCGTTGCGATAGCCCGCTTCATCCGACGCCGGCCGGGCTTGGTCGGATGGCGCCGGCCGAGCCTGCGGCCCTGGCTAGCATCGCGCGCTGGCCCACTCTCTGATCATCCCGATGTCACGCTACGCCTTCCTTGTGTTGTCCTCCTGGCTGGCGTTGGCCGGCGTACAGGCCCAGACGCTGAGCGTCGAGATCATCGATCTGGGCGATCTGGGCAGCAGCGGCCTGCAGGCCTACAACCTGCAGGAGCGCGGCGACACCCGTGTGTTCGCCCGCTCGGCCGCCGGCTTCAAGGGCTCGCAGATCTATACGCAAAAGCGCGATGTGGAGCGCTGGCTGGCTGCCGAGCCCCTGCCGTTTGCCGACCCGCGCTGGCGCGACTCCGACCCCCATCTAAGCGCCGATGGCAAGACCTTGAGCTTAGTCTCGGACCGGCCGACGCAAGGCACCGGCGCTGCGCTGGGCCAGCTCGATCTGTACGAGGTCTCCCTGGTCGATGGCCGCTGGGCCGGCCCGCCGACCCGGCTGGCCGAGGCCTGGCAGAGCCCGGCCTATGAGCTGGGCCCGGAGCGCTATGGCGAGCGCCTGTACTTCGCCTCCTACCGCGCCGGCGGGCCGGCCAAGCTGAGTGTTTATGCGGTCGAGTCCGGCAGCGCCGCGCCCGTGGCCCTGCCGGCGCCGATCAACGAGGGCGAACTCAACAGCGACTTCAGCCTGACGCCGGACGGCCGTCATGCGCTGTGGTGGAGCCGCCGCGCCGGCAGCGAAGGTGGCGATCTCTACCTGGCCGAGCGGGTCGGCGCCGGCTTCGGCCCGGCGATGCGCCTGCCGGCGCCGATCAACGGGCCCGATTTCGAGTTCACTCCCTCGGTGAGCGCCGATGGCCAGTGGTTGTTGTTCGCCTCGACCCGGCCGCTGGCCGGTGGCGCGCCGGGCCTGGCCCATATGTACCGGGTCAGCTGGCCGGCGGTGCTGGCCGCGCTAGGCCCGGCCTCGCAGGCCCACAGCCAGGCGGCGCTGGACGCCCAGGTCGGCGCGCTGTGGCGCGCTTTCGGCCACGGTGCGGACCAGGGCGCCGATGTCGCTCGCATGAGCACCTTGCTGCATCCGCAGGCCATGGTGTTCGGCCAGAGCCTGCGTGCCGCCAGCACCGGGGCCCGGGCTTGGTCGGCCGCGGAATTTCTGGCCCTGCTGAAACCCCGGCCGGGGCCGGCCATGCATGAGTGCGAGATCCACCGCGAGCAGCGCCGCTACGGCGCACATGCCCAGGTTTATAGCGTGGTCGAGACTCGTCGCGATCCGGCCCAGGCTCGGCCCGACTACAGCGGCGTCAACAGCATGCAGTGGCAGCTCGGCCCGGAAGGCTGGCAGCTGCTGTCGCTGCACTATGCGCTGGAGCTGCCCGGCCTGGCCCTGCCGGCCACCGAGCGGCGCAGCGGGCAGTGTCTGGGCTGAACCGCCGGCTCAGCCGCCGAGCTTGAGCTGCAGCTCGCTGATGCTCAGGCGCAGCGTCACGGTCGTTGCTTGGTCGGCCATGCTCTCCAGCCGGGCTTCCTCATAGGCCAGCAGGCCGCAGCCCGACAGGCGCAGGCTCAGCAGCACCTTCTTCATCGCCGTATCGAGCAGGTCGATGACGATGTCCAGATACTCCTCCTCGAGGATGCGGCCGTCATCGATGATCTTCTGCGCCCAGGCCAGTACCGCGTCGCGCGAGCGCGCCGAGAACTCCAGCGTGAGCTCGCCCAGATCAATGCGCTCGTAAAAGCGGTGGCGCTCGTCGACGCTACGGCTGCTCACCGTTGGCAGCCCGACGCGGGTGATGAAGCTGGCGTCGAAAGGCAGGCCCAAGACGCGGAAGTTGGCCAGCGTTGGCCCCTTGCCGCGCGCAGCGGCAGGCAGCCTGGGCGAGCCGTCCGGCTTCGCATAGACCACGCTGCCGGGCTGCCAGCTGATGCCGATGCCAAAGCCCTGCTTGGACGCGGCGTCCAGGATGGGCAGCCGCAGCTCGGTGAGCAAGCCCTCGCGCCATTCGACCCGGCGCTGCAGCTTTCCGCTGTGGTCCAGCACCAGCGCGGCACCGGCAAACTCGGTGGGCCTGTGCTCGGGCAGCGAGAGCGCCCAATCGAGCAGGGCCGGTGCCTGCAGCGGCTCGAACTCGGCCTGCATCGGCTCGATACGGGTGTTGTTGCCCAACGCCGGCCGGCGGTCCGGGCCTATCGGCGCGACCACCGGTTCGAGCCGGTAGGCGGGCATTTGCAGGCTTTGCACCGGGCCGGCGACCTTGCCGTCGAGTTCGATTGCCAGCTGTGCGCTGTCGTAGCCGGGGCGAGTGGCCATCTGCAGGCTCCCTGTTGATGTGCTGGTGCGAGCATACGGAAAGCGGCATCGATTCGGCGAGCCCCAAACAAGGTTCATGCTGCCGTTTCAGGGTTGTGCGGCAAGTTGCAGGAAGTCCTCTTCGTAGCTCTTCAGTGTCTGCTGCGCTCGGGTTCGCTGGGCCGGTGTCGTGGCGTTGTGCAGCCGCGCAAAGGTGGAGCAGCCCTCGCGGATCTGTGCCTGCTGGTAGCGCTGGTAGGCCGGGTCTGGCGAGACCATCACCCGCTGCAGCCAGGCCTGCAACAGCGCGCGCGCTGCCTCGGGGCCGAGCAGCTCGGCCTGGATGCGGCGCAGCTGCTGCAGCAGGTCTTGCTGGCGGCGCAGCCGCTCGGCATAGCTGCGCTGCGGATCGAACACCGCCGAGGCCAGCCCGGCGCGGATCGCGTTCTTCTGCGCCTCGTCCAGGCTGCCATACAGCATCTCGCTGCGCGACAGCACCTGCTCATAACGCAGGCGCGCGAGCTGCTCGGCGCTGATGTCCACCCACTTCTGCTTCCACTCGATACTGGCCGTGCCTTGCTTGCGCTCCAGATGCTTGAGCTGCTCGGTGCTCAGATCACCGGCCAACCACAGCAGCGTGTGCAGCACCGGATCCGCCAGCTCGCCCAGCAGGCTGCGCCCCTGCTCGACGACGGCGCAGGCCTGTTGCGCCGAGATGCTCTCAGCCAGCAGGGGCTGAACCCGCTGCAGCAGCTCGGCATAGCGCGGCAGCTGCTCGCGCCGATGCCGCAGTTGCAGGCGCTGAAGGCTCTCGCGCACCTGCTGCGCCTGCTCGTCACTGAAGTCCAAATAGCTGTCCAGGCGCCAGTACAGCAGCGTGGGCGTCTGGTTGTAGGCCAGTTTGACCGTGCTGCAGGCCTGCAGCAGCAAGACGGCCAGCAGCAGGGCAAGGGTACGCCAGCCTGGCATTCAGCGTCCCAGCCGCACCAGACCGGCGCGCAAGGTCTTGAGTTTGATCTTGAGCCGCGCCGCCTGAGACGGGCCGATGCGCAGCATCATCTTCTGCCCGGTGCTCAGTGCTTCCAATGCGGGATCGGCGAATTCGTAACGCGGCGTGGTCGGGGTGCTTGTTTGCGCGGCGGCAGCCAAGGTCTCGGGACTGGCCGGCTTGACTCTGAGCGCGCTCTTTTGCACCGGCGTGGCCAGCATCTGGTCCATCACCGCGATCAGCCTGTCATTGAAATAGCCCTGTGGATGGCCCAGCTCCACATAGGTCTGCTGCAGCAGCGGATACATGCGGGCATACAAAGAGAGCAGCCGGGCGTTGTCGGTGCGCTCAAACCAACGCAGGAAGTCGGCATAGCGTTGGCTGTTGGCGGCCGCGATCGGCTGGCCGTTCTGGGCGCGCCGGTTCTTGGCCAGCAACAGCTCGCCGCGGGCCGGTTTCAGCAGCCACTGCGAGGTGGCCGGGGTGCGCTCGCCCAGTTGGTCCACGCTGGCAACGAAGCGGCGCGCCAGCGGTTCCAGGTAGAAGTAGCGCGCCATCGTCTTGGGGCCCAGGGTCTGAGCTACGACGCGGTCCACCTCATTGGGCAGGATGGGCGGTTGTGTGGCCCGGGCACTGACACTGTGCTTGATCGCCGGGGCGCTCGGCGCGGCGACGGTGCGGGACTCGACCGGGACCTTGGGCGCCGTCTGCGCGGGCGCGGCTGCTATGGGGCTCGCTGGGGGGCTTGGCTCGCTGGCCGCCGTCGAGACGGCTGGACTGGCCGGGGTTGCGGCTGCAACAGCGGTCGGCGCGGCCTCGCGCAAAGGCGCCCGCGTCACGACCCCCGAGGCCGTCGTGGTGCCATCGCTGGCCGGACTTTGCTTGGCAACCTGCCAGGCAATCAAGGCCACCGCCAGCACCCCCAGGCTGACCGTCGCGGCCACCACGTTCCGTGTTGTCAGCCTCATCGCTTCAAGCCCTCGCGTTTCGCATGCGATCTAAAATACCACGGCTGCGGCGCTTGCAGGACAGGCTCTCGTGTTTGCGACACTTGGGCCATGCGACAAGCCGCCACATCCTCATCTCTTCCCGCGCTCAGCGCCGACGACCTCTGGGCCCTGCAGCGCATCGGATCGCCCACCCTTGCGCCCGACGGCCGCCGCCTGGTCTGCACCGTCACGCAGGGCGATATGACGGCGAACAAGTCCGCCAGCCAGCTCTGGCTCGTGTCCACCGACGCAAGCTTCCCGCCGCGCGCGCTGACGCAATGCGGCGAAAAGGACGGTGCGCCCGCCTGGTCGCCCAGCGGCGGGCAAGTCGCATTTTTGGCCCGCCGCGAGCAGCAGGGCAGCAAAGACCTGACGCCGCAGCTTTATCTGATCAACGCCGACGGCGGCGAGGCCCGCCGCATCAGCAATTTCGCGCCGGGCGTCGAGTCCTTCAAATGGCTGGCTGACGGGCGGCGCATCGTTTTCGCGGCCTGGGTCTGGCCCGAGCTTAAGGGCGCAGCCGCCCAGGCCCGCCGCTACACAACCGAGGTCAGCGAACGCAAGGAGAGCGGCTACGCAACGAGCGAGGCCTATTACCGCTACTGGGACGACAATCTGCCGATGGGCCGCGTGCTGCACCTGCTGCTGCTCGATGTCGGCAGCGGCCGCATCAGCGATCTGTTCGAGGGTACGGCGCTGGAGCTGCCCCGCGATGCCAGCGGCAACGAAGTCTATGACCCGAGTCCCGATGGCCGCCGCATTGCCTTCGCCCATGATCCAGCCGACGTCCAGCTGCTGGGCAACCGCCAAGCCCTGGCCGAGATCGAGGTCGCCAGCAGGCGGGTCAAGTCGCTGGCTGACGACCCGGCCTGGGACTTCGGCGCGCCGCGCTACGGGCCCGGTGGTCGGACCCTGGCCTGCACCGCCGCCCATATCGGCCGCAGCCACAAGGCGCTGGCCAAGCTGGCGCTGGTGGACTGCGGTGGCCGTACCCAGCCGGGCTGGCGCCTGCTCGGCGACGATGAATCGGGCCCAGACCTGCACGTCGACGCGCCGCTGCGCTGGACCGGTGACGGTGCGGCACTGCTGTTCACGGCCCAGCAGCGCGGCCGCTGCCATCTATGGCGCCAACCTTTGGCCGGGGGGGAGGCCAGCGTGGTTGCCCGGGGCGGCTGGGTGCAGGGCTTCGATGTGGCTGGCGATCGGCTGGTCACGGCCAGCGACAGCGCCCGCCATCCGGTGCGACTGCATGCGCACCGACTCTCGATCAACCGCGAGCTGCCGCAGCGCTTGGATGCCTTCAACGATGCGCTGCTTGCTCGGCGCAGGCTTGGCGAGGTGCGCGAGGTGTCTGTCATCGGTGCGCTCGGCGAGCCGGTGCAGATGTGGTTGACCCTGCCGGTGGACTTCAATCCACGCCGCAAGCACGGGCTGATGCAGGTCATCCACGGCGGCCCATTCGCGGCCGCCGGAGACACCTTTGGCTACCGGTGGAACCCCCATGTGCTGAGCTCGCGCGGCCATGTTGTCGCCCAGGTCAACTACCACGGCTCCAGCGGCTTCGGCTTCGAATTCCGCAACAGCATCATGGGCCGCCAGGGCCAACTGGAGCTGCAGGACATTGAGGCCGGCAGCGACTGGCTGCTGGCCCAGCCCTGGGCCGATGCCAGGCGGCTCTCGGCCACCGGCGGCAGCTATGGCGGCTTCATGGTCGCGTGGATGAACGGCCACATCAAGCCCGGCCGCTACCGCAGCTATGTCTGCCATGCTGGCGTGTTCGACCGTGTCGCGACCTTCAGTGCCGACTCTTACCCCGAGCGCCCGCGCGACCTCGGCGCGCTTTATTGGGAAGACTTGCCCCGCGTGCTCGCGCAGAGCCCGGCCAACTTCGCTCAGCAGATGCAAACGCCCACGCTGGTGATCCACGGCGCCCGTGACTTCCGCGTGCCCGACTGCAACGGCCTGGCCTACTACAACACCCTGAAGGCGCGCGGTGTCGATGCCCGACTGCTGTGGTTCCCCGATGAGAACCACTGGGTACTGAAGCCGCAGAACTCAAGACTTTGGTACCGAGAGTTCCTTGACTGGGTGGTGGCGCAAGACGCTGTTGCCGAAAAGAAAGCCGGCGCCCGCACAAGGCGCAGCGCCGGCTCGACGGGCCGTCTATAAGCCTCAGTTCTTGATGAAGTTCAGCAGATCCTGGTTGACGCGATCCTTGTGCGTGTCTGTCAGGCCGTGCGGCGCGCCCGGGTAGACGATCAGTTTGGAGTTCTTGACCAGCTTGGCCGAGGCGCGGCCGGAGGCGTCGATCGGGACGATCTGGTCGTCGTCGCCGTGGATGACCAGAGTCGGCACATCGAACTTCTTCAGGTCAGCCGTAAAGTCGGTCTCGGAGAAGGCCTTGATGGAGTCGTAGGTGTTCTTGTGGCCGCCTTGCATGCCCTGCGTCCACCAGGCATCGATCAGGCCTTGCGAGACCTTGGCGCCGGGGCGGTTGAAGCCGTAGAAGGGGCCGGACGGGATGTCCTTGTAGAGCTGGGCGCGGTTGGCCGTCTGCGCGGCGCGAATGCCGTCGAACACCTCGATGGGCAACCCGCCCGGATTGGCCGCCGTCTTCAGCATCAGCGGCGGCACGGCGCTGACCAGCACGGCCTTGGCCACCTTGCCCGTGCCATGGCGGCCGATGTATCGCGCCACTTCGCCACCGCCGGTGGAGAAGCCCACCAGCACGGCTTTCTTGCCTTTCAGATCCACCGCGTCGATGACGGCGGCCAGATCGTCGGCGTAGTGGTCCATGTCGTTGCCTTCCCAGGGCTGGCTGGAGCGGCCATGGCCGCGGCGGTCATGGGCGATCACGCGGTAGCCCTGGTCGGCCAGGAACAGCATTTGTGATTCCCAACTGTCCGAGTTCAGGGGCCAGCCATGGCTGAACACGACGGGCTGGCCACTGCGCGGGCCCCAGTCCTTGTAGTACAGCTGTACGCCTTGCTGGGTCGTGACGTAGCTGCCGCTGGGCTGGGCCGCAGCCGGCTTGGCGGGCGTGCTGGCGGCGAGCGCGGCGCCAGCGGCGAGGCTCAGCGTGGACAGGGCGATCAGTTGCTTGGCGAAGGCTTTCATAGCAGTTCCTTTTTGAGGTGGACGGTGGTTGAGGTGGAGGGACAGGGATGTGTTATTGATTGCAAACAAGTAAATCGTGTGCGATGTAATGGATTTGATTTTGGATCGGTCAGCTTCGTCCGTGGTGCTTGGGGTGAGAGGAAGAAAGTCGGGTGGCGGGCTTAGCCGCCGGCCTTGAGCATGCGGCCGCGCAGCACCAGCAGTCGGTCGCGCATCTCGTTGATCTCGGCCATCGGCGTATCGGCGGCTGTCGCAATGCACTGCGGGAGCACCTGCGCCGTTGCTTGCAGCGCCCGGCCTGGCTCGGTCAACGTGACCAGCACCTGCCGCTCGTCGGTGGCCGAGCGGGCCCGGTCTATCAGGCCGGCGGCCTGCAGGCGCTTGAGCAGCGGTGTCAGCGTTGGCGACTCCAGGAACACCCGCTCGCTGATCTCGCCGACAGTCAGGCTGTCGCGTTCCCACAGCACCAGCATCACGAGATACTGCGGATAGGTCAGGTCTAGCGCCTTCAGCAGCTCGCGGTAGACCTTGTTGAAGCTCAGCATCGTCGAGTACAGCGCGAAGCACAGTTGCTGGTCGAGCAGCACGGCCTTGGGCTGCTGCTGCGCCGACTTGATGACTGCCGTGGAAGTGGTGTTGCGTGCCATGGGACGAATATTAAATCGTGTGCGATTTAATTGCAAGATACTTTGTTTGCCTGACTTACCGTCTTTCTTCTTTTGGGTCAGCGTGCCGGCTGAAACATGATGAGGGCCATGCCCAGCAGCGCCACACCGGCACCGGCCAGATCCCAGGCGGTCGGCCGGATCTGGTCCACTGCCCATAGCCACAAAATGGCCACGCCGATGTAGACGCCGCCATAGGCGGCATAGACCCGCCCGGACGCCGTCTCGTGCAGGCTCAGCAGCCAGGCGAACAGCGCCAAGCTTGCCGCTGCCGGGAGCAGCAGCCAGGCCGAGCGGCCCTGCTTGAGCCACAGCCAGGGCAGATAGCAGCCGACGATTTCGGCCAGCGCGGTGGCCAGGAAGAGCAGCAGGGTTTTCATGCCCGCCTACTTGGCGAAGCAGTAGAACAGCCCGCCGCTGCCGAGCTCTGCCAGCTTGGCGGCGCTGCAGCCGCGGCTCTGGTGGGCCGACAGCCAAGACGTGGCCCAGGATTCCTTGATCGCGCTGGCGCGGTCGTGGTGGCCGACCAGCGCGGCGCCGTCGTCGGCCGCGCTCGTCCAGTTTTTGCAGGTCAGATCGGGGTCCAGCGGCGAGGGGGCGGTGCCGTCGGCGCGGGTGCCGGTCAGGATGTCGTGCCAGCGGCCCGGGGTGGGCTGGCCGCGCTCGGACAGCGCGGTGTCGCGATTGATGCGGTTGCCGCCGCCATGCAGCGCGTCCAGATCGGCGGCTATCAGCTCGCCGCGCGCGTTATGCCAGGGGCCGGCACCGATGCGCTCGCGCGCGTCGATGCTGGGCTGGCGCTGGTTGGACTGCTGGCTCAGATAGGCACGCCAGCTCCGCTGGCCCGCACCCGCCGCCGTGGCCAGCGCCTGGCAATGCGCATCGGCCCCCGCCAAGCCGCCCAGATCCGCCCCCCGGCCCGGGCCGATGCTGGTGATGAAGAAGCTCATCGGCGCGGTCTGTGGCGCCGGCGCGTGGGCGCAGGCTCCCAGCAGCAGGGCGGCCACAAGCGAGACGCTGCGCAGGCCTGGCATCGATTCAGCCCAGCGCCTGTGCGAAGTCCGCAATCAGGTCGGCCTCGTCCTCCAAGCCGACCGAGAGCCGCACCAGCCCGTCTGCAATGCCCATCTCGGCCCGCACCGCGGCGCCGGCTTCCCAGAAGATGGTCGGCGCAACCGGGATGATCAATGTGCGGGTGTCGCCCAGGCCGGTGGCCTTGATCGGCAGTTGCAGGCGGTTCAGCACCTCGTTGAGGGCTGCACTGTCGCGCAGCTCGAAGCTCAGCAGCCAGGAGCTGGCCTTGAAGAGCTTCGCCGCGCGCTCGTGATGCGGGTGCGTGGTCAGGCCCGGGTAGTGCACGGCGGCAACCTTGGGATGGGCCTGCAGCCATTGCGCCAGCGCCAAAGCGCTGGCACTGCTCTGGCGCACGCGCAGACTCAGGGTCTCGGCGCCGACGCTGATGCGGTGGGCGTTGTCCGAGGACAGCGTTGCGCCCATATCGCGCAGACCCTTCTTGCGGATCTGCTGCAAGCCCCATTGCTTAGGGTCGCCCTTGCGGTAGGCGGGGAAGATATGGGGATATGTCTGCCAGTCGAACAAGCCGGTGTCGGTGACCGCGCCGCCCAGCGCGTCGCCATGGCCGGCAATGGTCTTGGTCAGCGAGTTGATCACCAGGCTGGCGCCCACTGCGGATGGACGGAACAGCGCGGGTGAGGTGATGGTGTTGTCAACCACATAGACAAGGCCGCGCTTGCGGCACAGCGCGCCTATGCCTTCGAGGTCCGGAATCAATGTGCCGGGATTCGAGACGGTCTCGACAAAGACCAAGCGGGTCTCGGGCCGCAGCGCGGCCTCGACGGCGGCCACCGAGCCGGCGTCGACTTTGCTGACAGCCACGCCCAGGTCCTGCATCGTGCCGAGCAGGCTGTTGGTGTTGCCGAACACATAGCGGCTGGAGACGATGTGGTCGCCAGCGCGCAGCAGGGTCATGAAGGTCGCGGTGATCGCTGCCATGCCGGTGGCAAAGCTCACTGTGCCAATGCCTTGCTCCAAACCGGTGATCTTGGCCTCCAACGCGGCCGTGGTCGGCGTGCCCTGGCGGGCGTAGTTGAAGCCGCCTTTGAGCGTGCCCTGGAACACGGCTATCAGATCTTCGACGCGATCGAAGCCGTACTGCACCGAGGTGTGGATGGGTTTGTGCACCCCGCCGTGCTCGACGCCGAAGCGGCGATCGGCGTGGATGTTGTCGGTGCTGAGTTGGGAATTGTGTTGGTCGGGCGATTTCATCGCGGAAGGATAGCAGCGGCGCAGCGGTGCCCGGGGCGCACGCTGCCCGACTTGAGGAAGAACCGAGCGGCCCAAATCGGCTGCCGACGAGGCCGCGACCACATCGCTGACTCACAGGAAAATGATACGGGCCGCAGCGCGGACGCCCGAGGAGGACATCGCCTGCCATCAGCCCGGCAGCTGGCAGCCGCCTATGCCAAGGCGCTGTGCGCGGTGGTGTGCGAGGTGGTGCGCGAGGTGGTGCGCGAGGTGGTGCGCCAGAGCGGCCCCGCAGCTGCAGGAGCGGCTGAAGTGGGGCCGCCTGGTCTACTTCAATGCATCCGGAGAACCGGTGGTGCTCATACTCATCGAGCCGCAGCGCCTGCTGTTCGGTTTCTGGCAGGGCCAGCGCCTGCGCCAGATCGAGCCGAGGCTGAGACCGGCCGGCAAGTACCAGATGGCGACCCTGGAGCTGCGCGAGGGAATGGCGCTGGCGCGGCAGCCGGTGGCGACGCCGGCGCAGGAGGCGGCGAAGCTGGACTGGGTGGTCTGATGGGCGGCCAGGACCAGGCCCCGCGTTTTGTGGGCCACGACGGCTTGCGCCGCAATCAGCGCTGATTGCGGCAGGCGCTACCAGCGATGGGGTGCACCATAGTTGATAGCGAGCACGAGAACGAGCAGCCACCCCGCGATCGCCGCAAATGGCGCCAATGTCAGCAGCTTGTTGGATTTCAACTTCTCGTAGAACGCAAACTCGACGACGAACAGGCGCTTGTAATCCGGATCCTGATCGAGCAACTGCCTGAAGTGGCGTCGGTAAGCGCAAGTGCGGGCAATGGAAAAGAAGGCAGCCAGCGCGACGAGAAGGCCGGCAATCGCCACAAGGACCGGCGGAAGATCGTTCTTGGTCTGGGTCAGTGCAGCCCCGAGCGCTGCATTCACCGCGGTGAAATAGGCCACCTTGGTATTGACCACCGAGTTCTCGTTCATCCAGAGCTTCGCTACTTCCTCCGGCGTTGGTTTCTTCGTGCCGTTATTGGTGCCAGATCCCATGACATTGGCCTCCTGAGTAGGTCCGTGTTGCCGTGACATCTGAATCAGACTTTGACACGGACCGCTGGACTCTACAGGCACAGGTGCGTCCGTCTGATGTGGAGCGCAGCGCCGGTCTGTTCGGCAGACCGTGTGCGCGGTATTTCGGCGAGCTCTCCCCGATGGGCTGATGTTCTTTGCTCTGCGGCAGGGGGCTTTTGCGCCCTGGGATAATCCCCCCATGACCGATCACGAGGCAAGCGCCGCCGACGACACCGTCGAGCTGCGCTTCGAAGACTATTTCCGCGAGGGATCCGCGCCGACCGAGGCGCTGCTGTGGTGGCAGCTCGAGCGCAACGAGAGCCTGCTGGCCGCGCTGCGGGCGCTGTGCCATGGGCCGGCGGCTCTGGTGCGCCTGCGGATCTGGGTGTTCATGGAGCTGATGGCGTTGCCGGAGTCGCGTGTGGCGCGCGACACGCTGAACCGCCATTTCCACAGCTTGCGCGAAGAGGCGCTGGAGCTGGTGCTCAAGCGCCTGCGCGAGGCGGAGCTGCTGGCCTGGGATGGCTCGAACCAGCAGTACAGCGTGACGCCGCTGGCGCAGCGCTTGTTGGGCCTGCTGTCGCCGCTGACGCAGGCGGCCGAGCAGGATGCTGACCTGGCGGCCTTGTTGGCGAATGTGGCGGGTGCCCACCAGATGGGCACTCTGGACCCGGCCCAACTGCACCATCTGCAGGCCCAGCTCTCACGGCTTTACGACGAATTCGCCGATGCGATCGCCAGCGGCTCGGAGTTCCATCTGCGGCGTGCGCGCCAGCGCTTCGAGCGCGCGCTGAAACTGGTGGAGCGGGCCAGCGAGGCGCTGAAGGCGATCATCGAGCAGGCCGAGGCCGACGGCAACGCGCGTCTGGAACGGCTGGCGCGCGAGCTGGGCCTGGCCCAGGCGCGGCTGCTGGCGATGGCCAGCCAGTTCAACCGCGCGCTTCAGCAGGCCGACCGCCAGCGCGTCACTCTGGGTTCTACCGGCATCACGACCACCGATGTGCGCCGCTGGCTGCAGAACGTGCCCTTCCTCGAAAATCTGTCGCTGGGCGCGCTGTCAAGGCCGGTGCACCCGGTGCTGGTGTCCCAGCACGAGCTGCTGGACCTGGCCGAGGCCGAGTTCGAGCGCGACCGGCCCAAACCCAAGGAGCTGGAGCCGCTGCCGCCGGGCCAGGCTGCGCCGCCGGGCCAGCTGGCAGTGCTGAGCCTGCCGCCCGAGATGGGCGAGCTGCAGGCCCTGCTGACGCGCTGGCTGGCCGCCGGCGAGCCGGGCCAGGCGCTGGAGCAAGATGTGGCCCCGGCCGTGCTGGGCGGCAGCTACGCGCGCAGCGCCTACCGCGCCCAGCTGCTGCCGCTGCTGGGCGACCCGCAGGCCCAGCACCTCAGCGGCGCCACCGGCGACATGGCGCGCCAGCCCTGGCGCGTGCGCTGGTCGGCCGAACAGGGCGAGACCAGCGATGAATTCGTCAAGTGGATGAGCCGCGGTGTGCTCTACAACCCGGCCCCCGATTCCCCGAAAGAAGCCTCTTCCTCATGAGCCAAGCCCTGGATGATGCCGCCCACCTGGCGGCGCAATTGATCGCGCGCCGCTGGCTGCCCCGCAACCATGCGCTGGTGCGCCGCGCGCTGATCGACACCGAGCTGTGGGCCGCCTTGGGCGACCGGCTGGCCCAGGTCGGGCTCAAAGTGATTGACAACCTCTACGCCGACCATATCAGTGTCGCGATGTTGCGCCCGGCCGAGGTCTCGGTGTTCGGAGAGACGGGCCTGGCGGCCAACAACAATCTGGACCTGCCGCGCGACGGCGTCGCGTTGCTGATCGTTCTGTGGTCGCTGATCGTGCTGCCCAAGCGCCAGCGCCAGGTGGCGCGGGCCGAGGCCAAAGAAGAGGGGCAGGGCGAGTTCTTTGCCACCGACAAACCGCTGCCGCTGGCCGCCAGCGTCTCGCCCACCGTGTCCTATCGAAGCTTGCTTGCCGATTTCGGCAACCAGTTGGGCAAGAAGATGCGGCTGGACTCGAACCTGAAGCTGCTGGAGCGCAACGGCTTCATCATCCGCCGCGGCGAGGACATCGCCGAAGGGCCGTTGTTGGACCTGCTCTTGGACTACGACACGCTGGCACCGCGCATCCTCGACGGCGCGCTTGCCGATGTACTGGCCCGCTCGACCGACCCGGCCGCCGCGCCGCTGGTTGCCCGGCTGCAGGCCGGCGAACAAGCCGAACTCGACAGCGAGACCTGACCCTATCTATGTTTCATCTGCAATCTCTGGAACTGCTGCACTGGGACTATTGCCAGCGCGTCTCGATGCCACTGGACGGTGCCATCATCACGATTGCCGGCCCAAACGGCTCGGGCAAGACCACGCTGCTAGACGCGATGCGCACCCTTCTGGGCTTGGAGTGCTCGGGCGGGCGCACCTACAAGACCTACGCTCGGCACGCCAATGCCGAGACGGCATGGCTGCGCGCGCTGGTGGACAACCGCGCGCGCGGCCGCCAGAACAGCTCGCGCCCCTTCGCCAGCTCGCTGCTGTACTCCGACCAGGTGACGCTGGCCTGCCGGATCGAGCGCCACGGCGGCGACTGGCAGCGCCGTTATGTGATGTTGGACGGCGTGCACGAGATCGAGGCGTTGGCCGAAAAGGCGGAGAAGGATTGGCTGGGCATCGAGGCCTGGAAGCGCCGCCTGGAGGCCGCCGGCCTGACCCGCGCGATCGGCCGCGTTCTGGCGCTGGAGCAGGGCCAGACCGACCGGCTGTGCGAGCTCTCGCCCAAGGAGTTGCTGCGCCTGGTGTTCGAGGTCTTCGGCGACCAGGAGGTGCTGGACCGCTATGACCAGGCGCGCAGCCACCAGCAGAGCCTTCTCAAGGAGGTCGAGCAGGCCGCGCACGAGCTCTCGCACACCCAGGCCCAGCTGTCGGACCTGGCCAACCGCGTCAACAGCTATCAGCAGTACCAACTGCGGCTCAAGGAGCGCGAGCGCTTGGCCACCGAGGTGGTGCCGGTGCTGCAATGGGCCGAGTCGCGCGCCCGCACCGCGCAGAACCTGCGCGATCTGCACCGCCAGCGCCTGTTCGCTGCCAGCGACAAGCGCCAGATGTCGGCCAAGCGCGCCGAGCTGCATGCGCTGCACCTGGGCCATGAGGCCGCCAAACAGAAGTTGGTGGACCTGGAGGCCGAGCGCAAGTTGGCACGCAGCGCCTTCGATGCGGCCCGTGAGGCTGAGCGCCCGGTGGAGCTGCTGGCCAAGCGCGAGGAGGAGCTCAAGGCGCTGGCGGCGGTGGAGTCCGACGGCCAGGAGCTGACCCAGCGCCTGGAGGAGCTGAGCAGCCGCCAGCACACGTTGCGCGAGAGCTTCACGCGCCAAAACGACCAGAGCCGCAAGGCCCAGGCGGCTATGGAGGCCTTGAGCGGCCAGCGCCTGCCGCCGCCGCCGCCCGAGGTGACGCGCTTTCGGCGCGCGCTCGATGAGGCCGGCATCGCCCATCATGTGCTGGCCGACTGCATCGACATCGCCGACGAGGCGTGGCGAGCTGCCGCCGAGGGCCTGCTGCGGCCCTCGCGATGGGTGGTGGTGCTGGCCCACAGCGGTGATGAGGGCCGCGCCTTCGGCCTGGCGGCGAAAGAGCGCTACCGCCACTACGTTGTCGCCGACGGCGAGAACGCGCCGGCCCAGGCGCCCAAGGACTCGCTGTTGGCGGCGCTGAAGATCAATGCCAAGCTGCCCGGCTGGCTGCTGCGCCAGCTGGCGACGATACGCTGCGTCAAGGACACGGAGACAGGTGCCAAGGCCGGTGGCGAATGGATCACGCCCGAAGCCTATTACCGCGACGGCCGTGGTGGCCGCAGCCTCTGGGTGGAGGCGCGCGACTACCAGTTCGGCACTTCGGCGCTGGAATCGCGCCGCGCCTCGCTTGAGCGTGAGCTGAGTCGCTACGACAGCGAGCTCAGCCGTATTGTCAAGGAGCAGGCCGAGGTCGAGCGCCAGCTCAAGGACGTGCAGCGTGCCGCGCAAGGCCACAAGGCCGCGCGCGAGCTGGCTGAGCGGGCGGCCGAATTCGCAGAAGGCCGGGCCCGCTTGGCCGGCCTGCGCCAGGCCCGCATCGAAGCCGCCACCCGCATGGCCGCGCTCGACGCCGAGCATGACCGCGCGCTGACCGCCGCGACCCGCAGCGAGCGCGACTACGAGGCCGCCCAGGGCGGGCTCAAGGCCAGCGAGGAGAACGTGCTGCGCGTGCTGCGCGAGCATGAGTCGCGTCGGCAAGACCTGGCCCTGGCGGCCAAGGCCTCGCGCGAGGCGCGCGAGCGCTTCCCGCCCAGCTGGACGCTGCCGGCCAAAGTCCAGGCCCTGCGCGACGAGTTCGAGAACGCCAAGCAGGCCGAGATCGCGGCACGCCATGTGCAGCAGGAGCTGGACACCGGGGTGTGGGAGACCGATCCTGCGGTGCAGGAGCGCCATGCGCGCATGAACGTCTCGGTGCTGGAGCAGAGCAGCCAGCTGGAGGACCGGCGCGCCAGCAACGAGATGGCGCGCATCGCCGCCTTCAATGCCCGCGAGCGCTATATCGATGTGCTGCGCGCGACGGTGCGGCGCTACAAGAAGAATGTCCAGGAGCTCGGCGAGCTGGCCGGCGTGATGGCCCAGGCCGAGCTGCCGCACCTGGACAACGACGATATGGTGCTGGCCCAGGCCGGCCTGCATGTGCGCTTCAACTTCGACGGCAAGGGCGAGGTGGGCCTGAACGACGGCGAGGCCTCGGGCGGCCAGCAGGTGCTCAAGAGCCTGATCCTGCTGGTGGGCCTGATGAAGGACGACGAGACCCCAGGCGGCTTCGTGTTCATCGACGAGCCTTTCGCCCACCTGGACGTGCGCAATATCCAGTTGGTGGGCCACTTCCTGCGCTCAACCCGCGCGCAGTACCTGCTGACCACGCCTATCACGCATAACGTCGAGGTCTTCGAGCCCAGCGAGATCACCCTGGTGACCAGCAAGAAGCCGCGCGGCGAGCGCTGGGCCCCGCCGATCGCGGTGATCACGCGGCGCCCGGAGAAGTCAATCTACGACTGAACGGCCGGGGCCAGGTCTTGCCCGCGAGCCCTCGCGGCGGGCCGGCCTCGCATAGAATGCACGCTGTTGGTGCTCGCGGGATCAGTCATTGATGCCGCAGTTAAACGGGAATCAGGAGGGAGCAGGGCCACGCGGCCCCATCCTTGCCTGAGCTGCCCCCGCAACGGTCAAACGGCGCAGGTTTCGTCGCAAGAAACCTGCAGCTCATATACGCAGCCCACTGGATGCCCCGGCGTCTGGGAAGGGCATATGAGTCGCGCCGTCAGCCCGGATACCGGCCAACAAGGCGACTCGCAAGCAACCCCTGGGATTGCTGCTGAGTCATGAGGTGCGTGTCTGCGGGGAGGCGGACGGGCACGACTGCTGGTGTTCTTCATCATGATTCATCCCCCGCCCGGAGCTCACTGAGCCTGCTGCTGCGCGCTCGACCGCGCCTGCCATACATCGCCTGGGCCGCCTGCCCACCTGTTTTCTGACGCGCCGCCACCGGCCGTGGCCGCTGCATGCCCGCGCGCGTCCTGTTGTGTTTGCAAACCATGACGTTTCGCTCAGCCACCCCCCGTCTCCCGCTGCTGCTGTCCTGCCTGCTGCTCGCTCCGCTCGCCCATGGGCAGCAGAGCGCCCAGACCAGCCTCGAGCGCATCACCGTCGAAGGCTCGGCCATCAACAAGAAGTCCCTGGGCCTGAAGGCCATCCAGAGCAGCGCCTCTCGGCTTGAGCTGAGTGCGCTGGACACGGCGGCCAGCATCGAGCTACTCGACGTCGAGCGGGCGCGAGCGAGGGGTGATGCGCTGGTGTCCGAGCTGGTCTCACGCGGCACCGGCATCAGCGCGATGGGTTCGCCCGGTTCGGGCAGTACCTATTCCAGCCGCGGCTTCACGGGTAACGACTCGGTGGCCCAGGCCGAGGACGGCCTGCGCATGGCCACCGCCTCGGGCACCCAGTCCAGCCCCTCGGACAGTTTCGGCTACGAGCGTATCGAGCTGCTGCGCGGCCCGGCCTCGGTGCTCTATGGCGATGGCGCCATCGGCGGCCTGATCAATCTGGTGCGCAAGGCACCGGGCCCGCTGGCCAGTAGCGAGCTGACGGCTGGCTTGGGAAGCTATGGCGACTACCGGCTGGGCATGGGCCTGAATCGGCCATTGGGCGAGAGTAGCGCGCTGCGCATCGATGCACTGACCAAAGGCGGCGACGGTTTCGTCGAGCGCGGGCGGCATCGCAACAGCAAGCTGTTGAGCACGTGGCGCTGGGAGGCGAGCCCCAATGTGCGCCTAGACCTGAGCCTGGACATCCACCGCGACCGGCCGACCGCCTACTTCGGCACGCCGCTGAGAAGTGACGGCAGCCTGTGGCGTGATCTGCAGCGCGAGAACTACAACGTGGCCGATGCGCTGTGGCGCATGGACCAGGAGCGTGCCCGCGCCCGGCTCGATTGGCAGCTCGGCGACGGCCTGAGTGCCCGTGCCGTGGCCTACCGCTTTCATGCCGACCGGCAGTGGCGCAATCTGGAGGAGTACGCGCTGGCCGCCGACGAGAAGTCAGTGCTGCGCCAGGGCTATCTGGGCATCGCCCATCGGCTGCGCCAGTCGGGCCTGCGCGCTGAGCTGCTCGGCAAGGCGGGGGCGCTCAGTTGGTCGACCGGGCTGGAGCATATGTCGCTGCAGTTCCAGCATGCCAACGACCTGTACGAGTACGACACCGTGACGGAGTTGCCGCTGCACGGCTTCGACCCGGGCCGCTACCTGGCCGCCGCGCCGCTGCAGCCGCGCAGCCGCTCGCAGACCCGCCAGCACGCCCTGTTCGCCGAGGCGGTGTGGCAGCCGGCGCCGCGATGGCAGTTCAGCGCGGGCTTGCGCCATGACCGCAACCGGGTCGCACGCCAGATTGTGTCGCCCAAGCCTGATGGCTGGGACGCGCGCTACCGCCCGAGCTCCTGGCGCTTGGGGGCGGTGTTCCAGCCCGATGCGCGGCAAAGCCTCTATGCCCAGGCCAGCAGCGGCACCGACCCGGTCGGCACGATCGCGACGCTCAGCAAGGCCAGTACCCGGCTGCGCTTGACCGAGGGCCACCAGGTCGAGCTCGGCTATAAGCGCGCCGGCGCGCAGCTGGAGTGGACGGCCGCGCTGTTCCAGATCGACAAGGACCACATCCTGACGCCCGACCCACTGCGCCCGCGTGAGAGCGTGCAGGGCGGCAGCCAGCGTTCGCGCGGCATCGAGCTGGGCGCTGTCTGGGTCCCAGCGGCGGGCTGGCGTGTCGAGGCCAATACCACGCTGCTGCAGGCGCGTTACACGACGCTGTTCAACAGCCAGGGTCAGTCGCTGGCCGGCAACAGGCCGGCCAATGTGCCTGAGCGCCTGGCCAATCTCTGGCTCGGCTACCGCGAAAGTGCCTACGACATCGGCGCTGGCCTGCGCCATGTCGGCCGCCGCTACACTGCGGCGGCCAACAGCCAAAGCCTGCCCGGCTACCGGGTCATCGACGCCTCGCTGGGTTGGCGCTTGAATGCCCGGGCCACGTTGCGTTTGCATCTGCGCAATCTGAGCGACGAGCTTTACGCCACTGGCACCTACACGGCCACACAGGCGATGCTGGGTAAGCCGCGCAGCGCCGATCTGGTGCTGGACTACCGCGTCCAGTAAGGGTGGCTGCGACATGAAACGCTGGCTCCATCTTCTCCATCGCTGGCTGGGCATCGCGCTGGGCCTGCTGATCCTGCTGTGGCTGATCTCGGGCCTGGTGATGCTGTTCGTGGCCCGGCCGGCGCTGCACGAGCGCGAGCGGCTGCAGGCGCTCGCTGCGTTGCCCGCCGAGCCGCCGCCGGTCAGCGCGGCCCAGGCCTGGGCTGCGCTTGCGCTGGCCGGTGCGCCCGAGGGCCTGCGCTTGCAGCAGCAGCTGGGCCGGCCGGTCTGGCTGCTGCAGGCTGGACAGACCTGGCACGCGGTCGACGGCCTGACCGGTCAGCGGCGCCCGCCGCTGACCGTGGCCCAGGCGCGGGCGCTGGCCATCGAGCAAGCCCAGCGTCTGAGTGGCCGCACGTTTGCGGTGGCCGAAGTCGAGCTGCTGCAGCGCGACCAGTGGAGCGTTTACGGACGTTTCAATGCGCAGCGCCCGCTGTACCGCGTGGCCCTGGCCGATGCCGACGAGGGGCTGGAGCTCTATATCGGCCAAGGCAGCGGCGAGCTGGTGCTGGACACGCGCGCCTGGGAGCGCGGCTGGAACTGGCTGGGCACAGTGACACACTGGCTTTACTTCACGCCGCTTCGCGCCAACGGCGGGCTGTGGCGCGGTGTGGTGCTGTGGAGCAGCGGGGCCGCCCTGGCCCTGGTGTTGCTGGGCCTGGTGCTGGGTGTTCAGCGCCTGCGCTTGCGCGGGCGCTATGCCAGCGGCAGTGTCAGCCCTTATCGCTGGCGCTGGCAGCGCTGGCACCATCTGCTGGGGCTGGGGGGCGGCCTGGTGCTGCTGACTTGGCTGTTCAGCGGCTGGCTGTCGATGGCGCCCTGGGGCTGGCCCGGCGGCGAGCGCGCAGCGGCCGGCGAGCAGCAGCGCTGGCGCGGCGGCGCGCTGCAGCCGGGCTCGCTTGTGCTGCCCCTCAGCGTGCCTGACGGCGTTGGCGAGCTGGCCGCGCAGCGGCTCCAGGGGCAGCATCTGTGGCTGGCTTCGGCTCCGGCCGGCAGCCTGCTGCTGGATATGCAGGGCCAGGTCTTGCCCCAGGGGCTGGACGAGGCGCGGCTGCGCGCGGCCGCCGCCGGACTGCAGCCGGCGGCCCGTATTGTCGAGGCCGGCTGGCTACGTCAGCCTGACTTGCACTATTACTCGCTGCGCCACCAGACCCGTGCATTTCCCGTTTATCGTGTGGCCTTCGACGATGCCGCCGGCAGCGTCTACTATCTGGAGCCGCGCACGGCCCGGGTGGCGCTGCGCGTGGACCAGGCCGGGCGCTGGAACCGCTGGCTCTTCAATGCGCTGCATCGCTGGGACTTCCCGCCGCTGGCCGCTTCGGTGCTGGTTCGCGATGTGGTGGTCACGGGACTGAGCTCGTTGGGCGTGGCGCTGTCGCTGACCGGCTGTGTGCTGGCCTGGCGGCGCCTGCAAAGCAGCGGGCGTCGGAACGAACGGAAACCCTCATGAGCGAAGACCACAGCAACACCATTATCAAGCCCAGCATCCTGCCCTACCGACGCCATCTGCTGGTCTGCACTGGCGCGCGCTGCACTCAAGACGGCGAGGCCCAGGCCATCTTCGACAGCCTGGGCGAGAAGTTCAAGGCGGCTGGTATCCACGAAGGAGAACTGCGTGTCAAGCGCAGCCGCGTCAGCTGCTTCGCGGCCTGCAAGGGCGGACCGGTCATGTGCGTGCAGCCCGACGGCAGTTGGTACTACAACGCCCGCGGCGATAACCTGGACCGCATCATCACCGAGCACCTGGTCGGTGGCCGCCCAGTGGAGGATCTGCTGTTCCATCAGGGGCCTGGCGAGGGCGGGATGCAGGGGCGCGAGGGTTGATCCTGGAGACCACGACGCCCTGCGTCGCGTTCTCGACCAGCTGTTGGAGTATCCCAGCAATGAGTTGCTCGGCATGGTGCGCCTGGGTTTGCAGCGGGCGCCGGCACTCTCGGATGCTGGGCGATAAGCGGGATAGGCGCTTGGGGCGAGTCGAGCCGGGGATGGCCCGTGATGGGCGGCGTGCGCTGCTGCTGAGCGCCGACATCAGGCAGTCATCGGGTCAGGCGACAAGCCCTGTCTGACTGGTGCGCAATCCTCAGCCCCAAGTGCCCTTTGCCGGCCAGTTTTCTGTCCTTCTTGCCATCGGTGCTGACCCTCGCACAGAGCTGACCTTCGTGCTGCTCGCTAGTTACTGACCCAACCGCTGCTGCAGTGCCAACTGCAGCGCCAGACCCAGCAGCACAATCCCGCTGGCGCGGAACAGCCACACGAGGGCCTGGGGATGCGAGCGCAGCCATCCGGAGAGCGCCGCAGCGCCCAGCCCGATAGGGCCCTTCACCAGCAGGGCGAGCCCCGCGAACGTCAGACCCAGTACCAGCAGCGACAAGGTGGCATGCGTGGCGTCGGGAGCCACGAACTGGGGCAGAAACGCGAGGTAAAAGACGGCGATCTTGGGGTTGCAGATGTTGGATAGGGCGCCATCGAAGAACATCCGCGTCGGCCGCTGGTGGACCGCCCCGGCCAGCCGCAGCGGGCCTTGCGGTGCTCGCAACAACTGCATACCCATGTAGGCCAGGTACGCAGCACCGACCCCTTGGAGCCCGAGGTAGAGCCAGGGCGAACCTTGGATCAGCGCGCCCACGCCAAGCGCGGCCACGAGGGTGTGGACCACCAGGCCGCTGCAGATTCCGGTGGCCGTGGCCACGCCGGCTGCAGCGCCCTGCGCGATCGAACGCGACATGACGAGGATCATGTCCTGTCCAGGTACCACGATGAGCACAAGTGACGCGGTGACGAAGAGCGTCCAGTTGACGTCAATCATGGGGAGCTTCCGGGAGTTGTTGGAGCGGTGACTGTCACGCCCCGACTGCCTTGCCGTCCCCAATCGGCCCTAAAACTGTCCCAAAAGCCGTGCCGCCGCGACCCTAGCGTGCCGATGGTCCCCGCTGCGCCCGCCACAAGCGTTCCTCGGCCAATGCCTGCGCTGCGCCGGCGGCCCGGTGCTTACGCGTCGGCCTCGATGACCGAAGGCTGTTGACGGGTTCTTCACGCTGAGCTGTTGCAGTGCAGTCCCGGTGTACGGGGGCTGCCGCCGTGCGGTTAAGCTACAGCCCGCGCGCGGCTTCTGACGCCTTGGCCCCCGCCGCCCTCGAGACCCTCCTTTGTCCAAAACCGAGCCCCCTCCGTCTATCGCCTCTGCGCTGCGCTTTGGCCCGGCGCAGCGCTTCGAGCTGCAAGCTGCCGAGCGCCGCCTGCTGGTGGACGGCCGGCCTGCAGCGCTGGGCCGGCGGGCTTTCGATCTGCTGGTGGCACTGACTGAGCGGCCTGACCGGTTGCTGACGAAGAACGAGTTGCTCGAGCGTGTTTGGCCCGGCCTGGTGGTGGAGGAGGCGAACCTGCAGATGCAGGTCAGCAACCTGCGCAAGATCCTCGGGGGCGACGCAATCGCCACGGTGCCCGGGCGCGGCTACCGCTTTACGGCGGATGTGGGTGCGGCCGATGCGGCGCCGTCATCCGCCGCGGCGGCCCCGCCCGCCGCGCCGCGCGCCGCGCCGCATTCCTTGATTGGTCGTGATGAGGACCTCAGGTGCCTGGAGGAGGCACTGGCCAGCGGCAGCGTTACTCTGGTGGGGCCATCTGGCGTGGGCAAGACAATGCTGGCGCGCGCCGCAGCGGCGCGCTGGCCAGGTCGGTGCGTTTGGGTAGACCTGGCCGCTTTGGCCGATGGAAGCCAGATGACCGGCGCGTTGGCCCGGGCGCTGGAGTTGCAGCTGACCGGCTGCGATGTCGACGCACCCGCGCAGCTGCTAGCCGCTTTGCGCGGCGAGGCCCTGCTCCTCGTGCTGGACAACGCGGAACATCTTATCCAGGCCAGTGCGGCGCTGGCAACGCTGCTGCGCCCGCTGGCAGGCACGCAGTTGCTAGTGACGAGCCAGGTTCCGCTTGCGGTGGCTGGCGAGCGTGTCCTTCGCCTGGCGCCCCTGGCCCTGCCGGGACCGCAGGAGAGCCTGGAGGCCGCGGCCGCGAACGGTGCGTTGGCCTTGCTGGTGGAGCGTATCGTGGCCGCCGATCACCGCTTCGCGGTGGTGCCGGCCGCGCTACCGCTGCTGCGCGCAGTCTGCACGCAGCTCGACGGTCTGCCGCTAGCGCTGGAGATGGCGGCGGCACGCGTGCCACTTCTGGGCCTGCGCGGCGTGCACGACGCGCTGGCCGAGCGCTTTGCGCTTCTCACTCGCGGCCACCGGGACGCGTCCACGCGCCATCGTACGCTGTACAGCGCGCTGGAGTGGAGCTACCAGCTTCTCAGCCTCACCGAGCAGCGGCTGTTCCGCGCTTTGGGAGTATTCGCCGGCGGCTTCACGCTAGACCTGGCGGTCGCGCAGATGACGGACGAGCCTGCGGCGCGCTGGGACGTCATAGACGGCTTGGCCTCGCTGGCCGACCGCTCGCTGCTCGTGGTCGGCCCGCAGGACCCGCCGCGCTACCGTTTGCTCGAATCGATGCGCGCCTTCGCGCTGGAGCACCTGGTGGAGCAGGGCGAACTGGATGGCGCCCGGCAGCGCCACGCCGCATCCGCTCTTGCCCTCTTCTCCAGCCACACAGTGGGCAATGCCGAAACGGGGGCGCTGTGCCTGGCCGAGATGGAGAACGCTCGCGACGCCATCGCGTGGGCACGTGAGCACGACCTCGCCATGGCCGCGCAATTGACCGCCAAGGTCACGCCCGCCACGACCTTCAGCGTGTGGCGGTACGAGTCGGGCAATTGGCTGTTGGCGCTCGAAGGACTGATGAGCCAGCCCGCGGGCGCGGCTCTGCCGGCGTTGGTGCAAGCCGAGTGGTGGACGGAGCGCACGCGCATCGGCGCGATCCGACGCGACGTTAACGCGCACGTCGCCGGGCGGCGCGCGATGGCGCTGTGGCGGCCCCTGGGGCAGCCGCAGCAGTCGCTTCGTGCCACCTTGACCTGGGTACGCAGCATCCAGGTAGCCGGCCCCGAGCTGGACGAGGCGTGCGCCGAACTGGAGGCCTTGGCGGACGCCATGCCCGACCTGGCGCCGCGCCAGCGCCTGGGCGTGCTGGGCGCCCTGATTCGAGCCGCGACGGTTCGCGGTGATGCTGTGGCGGTGTTGGCGGGCCGCGAGGCCGAACTTGTACTGGCGCGCGAACTTGGCGACCGCGACATGGTAGACGTGACCGAGTCCAACATCGCCAGCGCCCTGACCGACCTCCACCGGCATGCCGAAGCGGCCGAGCGCGGACTGGCCCTGCTGGCGCGCCTGGATGCCGACGGCAGCGGCCGCAACGGCAACCTGCCGTGGGTGCTTGGCGCGTTGTTCAATGCGCTGGTGGTGCTGGGCCGACTCCCTGAGGCACGGGCCCTGCTGCCGCGCATGTTCGCTGCCGCGCGGCGCTTTGCCACGCCGACGCTGGCGATCCAGTTCGGCGCGCTGGCGGCGGCCGAGCAACGCTTCGTCGCCGCGGCGCAATTGCTCGGCTATGCGCGCCAGGGCTACGAGTCTCGCAACATGGCGTTTGAGCCCGCGGAGGAAATCGGACTGGGGCAGGTGTTGAATGCAGTGAGCGCGGCGCTGGGCTCGGGGCGCGCGCAGGCGCTGGTAGATCAGGGGCGGATGCTGGATGACGAGGCGGCGCAGGCGCTGATCGTCGGCTAGGCGCCGTAGCGTCATCGCCGCTGGCACCGTTTCCTGCGTTTGCGTTTTATCTCAGAACTTGCGGCCGGACTTGCCGGAGCGGCGAGACAGCGCGATCGCCCCTAGAAGCCCGACGCCGACCAGCGCCAGCGAGGCCGGCTCGGACACGGCCTCGGCCTGCGGCGTCACGGTGAACGCAGCACTGCCCCATTGGAAATTGCCATACGAGCTGAACGCCCCCGTCTGGTCGATGGCGCAAGGCCCCCTGAGACCTGCGTTGTTGTCGCAAATCCCGTTGTAGGACGTCCACCACTGGTCCGCCCGCAGATCCACCGAGACGCCGAGGTCGTCAGGCGTGGCGCCGCCGAAGCTCGCCAGAAACTGCAACCCGCCTACCTGGCCAGAAGCGTTGGTGAACATCACGAAATCCCAGTTCGTGAGGTCGTTGCTGGTGAAGTTGATGTCGAAGAACTGGACCGAGAACGAGCGCACCGCGTCCCGGCGCACGAACACGTTGGCCTCGCCGTCGAAATCGAGGTCGAAAGTGGCGGACACGGGCGTGCCTGCTGCCGGCCCGACGCCCACGAAACTGAGGGCTTGACCTGTCATCGTGACGAGCGCGGCCGAGGCCTGGCCCGACATGGCGGTGGCGAAGAGAGCGGCAACGAGGGGGATGGCTCGACGCAAAGTAGGGTTCATGAAAGGCTCCTGATGAGGGTGGTTGGCGCTTGCCGGTTTGGACCGCCGGCTCAGCGCCGCTGATCGCGCTGTCGGATCAGCGGTGCCGCCATCATCAGGACCGTGGCGCGGCCCAGCCTCAAAGTTTCCTAAAACTTGAACAAAGCCTCATAGACACGGAATGCCCCGATTCGAGCGCAAAGGCTCTGCTGCCACCACTTGCCAGTGGCGGGTGAGCCAAGGCGGGCGCCTGGGGCAGTCTTTCGATTGGGCGGCATTGCGGCCGCCACCGCACTACGGCTTTAGACCCCCAGCAGCTCGACCTCGAACATCAGCGTGGCGTTCGGCGGGATCACGCCGCCGGCGCCGCGCGGGCCGTAGCCGAGCTCCGAGGGGATGATCAGCACGCGGGTGCCGCCGATCTTCATGCCTTGCACGCCTTCGTCCCAGCCGCGTATCACCATGCCGGCGTCGAGCTTGAACTTGAAGGGGTCACGGCGGTCCTTGCTGGAGTCGAACTTTTTGCCCTTGTTGCCGTTCTTGTAGAGCCAGCCGGTGTAGTGCACGGTGACGTTGGCGCCGCTCTTGGCCTCGGCACCGTCGCCCACCACCACGTCCTCGTACTGCAGGCCGCTGGCGGTGGTCTGCAGGGTCAGCTCGACCGGCTCCTCGCCGCCGGCCACGCCCAGCAACTCCACCTCGAACAGCAGCGTAGCGTTCGGCGGGATCACGCCGCCGGCGCCCTGGGCGCCATAGCCCAGCTCGGGCGGGATGATCAGCGTGCGGCTGCCACCGACCTTCATACCTTGCACGCCCTCGTCCCAGCCGCGTATGACCATACCGGCGTCCAGATCGAACTGGAAGGGGTCATTGCGGTCCTTGCTCGAATCGAACTTGCTGCCCTTTTGGCCGTCCTTGTAGAGCCACCCGGTGTAGTGGACGGTGACTTCTTGGTCTGACTTGGCGACGGGGCCGCTGCCTTCGACGGTGTCTTCGAACTGCAAGCCGCTGGCGGTGGTGATCATGATGGATCCTTGAATTGGAATGGCCGGCATCATAAATCGCGCCAGAGCAACACGGCTTCGGCCAGGGCATCGGCCGGCGTGCCGGCGCGCAGCCTCAGACCCAGATGGGCGGCCGCCTCGCGCAGCGCGGCGAGGGGATCGCTCAGGTCCAGCGCGGCGGCGCCGCTCTGCTTGGACAGCTTCTCGCCGTTGGCACCCAGCACCAGCGGGGTGTGGAGATAGCGCGGCGTTGGCAGGCCCAGGAGTCGCTGCAGCCAGCGCTGGCGCGGCGTGTTGTCGGCCAGATCCTCGCCGCGCACCACATCGCTGACGCCTTGGTCGGCATCATCAACGACAACGGCCAGCTGATAGGCCCAGAGCCCGTCGGCGCGTTTGAGCACGAAGTCGCCGACCTCGGTCTCCAGCTGCTGGGTCTGGGCGCCGAGGCGCCGGTCCTGCCATTCGATGCGACCCGCGCCCTCGGTCAACGCTCGCCAGGCTCGCGCCGATCTACCATGCAGTCCGCCCCTGGCGGGGCGGCAGGTACCCGGATAGACCAGCTCGGCGTGGCGGGGCTGCGGGCCGGCGGCGGCCGCGACATCGCGGCGCGAGCAGGCGCAGGGGTAGGCCTGGCCGGCTTCGATCAGGCGCTGCAGCGCGGCCGCATACATCGCGCTGCGCTGCGACTGCCAGACGGGCGGTGCATCGGGCAGCAGGCCCAAGGCGGCGAGTTGGGACAGGATCAGTTGGTCGGCACCCGGCTGGCAGCGCGGCGTGTCGACATCCTCGATGCGCAGCAGCCAGCGCCCACCGTGGGCGCGCGCATCGAGCCAGCTGGCCAGCGCCGCGACCAGCGAGCCGGCATGCAGCGCTCCGGTGGGCGAGGGTGCGAACCGACCGACGTAAGGGCCGCGATGGTCGACAGCCATCAGAGCAGCAGCCCCTCATGCTGCTCCAGGAGCGAACGCCGCGTCGCCGCGCTCTGCAACTGGCCCAGCCACCAGGACAGGGCCTTGGCGGGCGGCTGGCCGGTGTTGCGCCAGGCGTAGTGCATCGGGAAGACGCGTTTTTCCTGGAAGGTCGGTAGCTGCAGCAGGCGGCCGGCCTCGACGTGGCGCCGCACCATGGACACCGGCAGCGAGCCGCAGCCCAGACCGCGCATCAAGCCCTCCAGCTTGGTGGCCATCGAGGGCACAGTCAGCACCTCCTGACCTGGCATCACGCCCACCGTCATCGGCGCCAGGCTCCGAGCGCTGTCGGCCACCGCAATGATGCGGTGCTGCGAGATCGTGGCGGCCGACAGCGGGCCGTCGTGACGGGCCAGAGGGTGATGCGGGGCCACGCAGAACACCATCTCCATATCGCCCAGCAGCTCGCAGAACACCGAGCTGCCCGGCGGCTGGGCCGAGGTGCCTATGGCCAGATCGGCCTGGCCCGAGAGCAGGGCCTCCCAGGTGCCGGACAGCACCTCCACGCGCAACTTCAGCCGGGTCGGCGGCCCTTTGGCGATCGCGCCATCCGCATCGGGCGTGTCATCGACAGGCAGCTGGTAGAAGGCCTCCATCAGATCGAACAGGGCGCGCCGCGCCACCGCATCGTCGATCGCAATGGTCAGCTCGCTCTCCCAGCCGGTGGCGACGCGCCGCACCCGGTTGGCCACCGCGTCCATCTCCTGCAGCAGGCGCCGGCCCTCGACCAGGAGTTCCTGGCCGGCGGCGGTCAGCTCGGCCTGGCGTGAGCGGCGGTCGAACAGCAGCACGTCCAGCGCCTCCTCCAACTGGCGAACGCTATAGGTCAGCGCCGAGGGCACCTTGCCCATGGCCCGCGCGGCGGCAGCAAAGCTGCCGGTGCGGGCGATGGTGTCCATCATCGTCAAGGCCTCCGGGGTCAGGACGCGGCGTTTGTCGTGGTTGGCGTGCATGTGCAGAGGGCAAAGGCGTGGGACTTCATCTTATTTGAATGTTGACTTCATCGGAGAGGGGGCTTTATTGAAGGTCGCGGCTCCTACATTGGATCCATGGCGCCGACGAGGCGCTCAACAAACAGGAGCTCACGATGCTTGAACTGATCAAATCCTCTGACCGCGGTTATGCCGATCATGGCTGGCTGAAGTCCTTTCACAGTTTCTCCTTCGCCGACTACTACAACCCCGAGCGCATGGGTTTTGGCGCGCTGCGCGTGATCAATGAGGACCGCATCGCCCCGGGCACCGGCTTCGGCACCCACGGTCATCGCGATATGGAGATCATCAGCTATGTGCTGGACGGCGAACTGGCCCACAAGGACAGCATGGGCAACGGCGAGAAGGGCGGCGCTCATGCGGGCGTCATCAAGCCCGGCGACGTGCAGCGCATGAGTGCCGGCACCGGCGTGATGCACAGCGAGTTCAACAACGCGCAGGGCAGGCAGACCCACTTCCTGCAGATCTGGATCATGCCCGACCAGCGTGGTGTGGCGCCAAGCTACCAGCAGCTGCATTTCCCGGCCGAGGACAAGCGCGGCCGCCTGCGCTTGGTGGCCTCGAACGACGGTGCCGAGGGCTCGGTGTCCATCCACGCCGACGCCAGGCTCTATGCCGGCCTGTTCAACGGTGATGAATCGGCCGAGCTGACGCTGGCGCCCGGGCGTCTGGCCTATGTGCACCTGGTGCGCGGCAGCTTGCTCGTCAACGGCCAAACCCTGGCCGGCGGCGACGCGCTGAAGCTGGCCGGGACCGAGCGCTTGGTCTTGGACCAGGGTAGCGACGCAGAGGTTCTCGTCTTCGATCTCGCCCCCTGAGACTGGATAGACTCACGGCCATGGAAAAACTGTGGACCGTGCTGACCTTTCTGCCCGCCATCGACTGGCTGGCGCTTGTCTTGTTCTTTGGCGGCTGGGTCGGGTATGCCCAGTTCGCCAAGCACCAGGCGGTCAGCAAGGGCTCGGTGCTGGCCGCGACCAACCGGGAGCGCCGGCTCTGGATGCTGCAGGTCACCTACCGCGAGGTGCGAGTGATCGACGGGGTTGTCGTGCAAAGCTTGTCCACGAGCCCCTCCTTCTTCGCTTCCACCACCATCCTGATCATCGGCGGCCTGCTGGCCGTGCTGGGCGCCAGCGACCAGGCCAGCGAGCTGGTGCGCGAGATCCCGTTCGCGGCCCGCACCTCGACCCTGGTCTTCGATCTGAAGCTGGTGCTGCTGGCCGGCATCTTTGTCTATGCCTTCTTCCGCTTCACCTGGAGCATGCGCCAGTACACCTTCGGCGCGCTGCTGGTGGCCTCGGCCCCGGACCACAAGCTGTTCGAGAGCGGCGGTCTGTCGCGCGAGGCCTTCGCCGACCGCGCCGGCCGCGTCGTCGGCCTGGCGGCCGAGACCTTCAACGACGGCCTGCGCGCCTACTACCTGGCCTTTGCCGCAATTGCCTGGTTCTTCTCGCCCTGGGCCTTCATCGGCGGCACCGTCGGCGTGATCTACATCCTCTACCAGCGTGAGTTCCGCTCCGAGGTGCTGAAGGTGTTGCAGGGGGACGGCAGCGGGGAGGGCTGATCAGCCTTCGAACTGCATCGCCGCCAGCCGCGCATACAGCCCGCCGGCGGCCACCAGTTCGGCGTGGGTGCCCGTCTCGACGACGCGGCCATGCTCCATCACGACGATGCGGTCGGCGCGTTGCACGGTGGCCAGCCGGTGTGCGATCACCAGAGTGCTGCGACCCTGCATGGCGACCTCCAGCGCCGCCTGCACCGCGCGCTCGCTCTCGGCGTCCAGCGCGCTGGTGGCCTCGTCGAGCAGCAGCAGCGGTGGGTTCTTCAGGATCGCGCGGGCGATGCTGATGCGCTGGCGCTGTCCACCGGACAGGCGCACGCCGCGCTCGCCCAGAAAGGTGTTGTAGCCCTCCGGCAACTGGCTGATGAAGTCGTGAGCGAAGGCGGCGCGCGCCGCCGCGAACACCTCCTCGTCGCTGGCTTCGGGGCGGCCGTATCGGATGTTCTCCAGCGCATTGGTCGAGAAAATCACGCTGTCCTGCGGCACCAGGCCGATGCGCTGGCGCAGCGTCTGCAGCGATACGCGATCGATGGGCACGCCGTCCAGCGCGATCGTGCCGCTTTGCGGCTGATAAAAGCGCAGCAGAAGTTGCAGCACCGTGCTCTTGCCGGCGCCGCTAGGGCCGACCAGGGCCACGGTCTCGCCGGGGCGCAGCTCCAGATCGAAATCGGCCAGGGCCTGTTGCTGCGGGCGCGAGGGGTAATGGAACTGCACGCCGCGCAGCGTCAGTCCGGAGCCGCCGGAGGTGGCCGGCAGTGGCAGCGGCGCGGCCGGTTCGGCGATGGTCGAGCGGGTGTCCAGCAGCTCCATCAGCCGCTCGGTGGCGCCAGCAGCGCGCAAGACATCGCCCCAGACCTCGGCCAGCACCGCAACGCTGCTGACCAGCAGGATGACGTAGACCACGGTCTGGCCCAGATGGCCGGCGCTGATATTGCCGGCAATCACCGCCTGGGTGCCCTGGTACAGGCCCCACAGCATCGAGCCGAAGGTGGCGGTGATGATGAAGGCCACCAGCATCGATCGCACCCGGGTGCGCTTGCGGGCGGTGTCGAACGCGGCCTCGCTGGCGTCGGCGAAACGTCGGGTCTCGGCGCCTTCTTGCACATAGCTCTGCACCACAGTCACGGCATTGAGCACCTCGGCCGCGATCGCGCTGGTGTCTGCGACGCGGTCCTGGCTCGCGCGCGACAGGCGCCGCACGCGCCGGCCGAAATAGACCGCTGGCAGCACCACCAGAATCAGCAGCCCCAGCACCTGCGTCATCACCCAGGGGTTGGTGATGATCAGCATCACCATCGCGCCGATGCCCATCACGCTGTTGCGCAAGCCCATCGACAGGCTGGAGCCGACGACGGTCTGCACCACGGTGGTGTCGGTCGTGATGCGGCTCAGTACTTCGCCGGTCTGTGTGTGCTCGAAGAACTCCGGGCTTTGGTGCAGCACATGGCTGTAGACCGCGTTGCGCAGGTCGGCGCTGACCCTCTCTCCCAGCCAGGTGACGGCATAAAAGCGTGCTGCCGAGAACAGGCCCAAGGCCGCGCCGACGCCGAACAGCGCCAGAAAGTGCCCGCGCAGCGCCATTAGCCGCTCGCCTGGATCGCTGGCCACCAGGCCCTGATCAATCAGACCGCGCAGCGCCAGGGGAAAGGCCAGCGTGGCCATCGCGGCGAGCAGCAGGAAGATCAGGGCAGCCAGGATGCGGCCGCGATAAGGCGCAAGAAAGGGCCAGAGGCCGGAGAGGGCGCGGGGGGAGGCTTTGGGAGCGGTATCGGCTGCGGGCATGCGTGGCAAGGCGGGTGGTGGCGCAGGCATTGTGGCCTCTTTGGCCGGCAACGATCAAAAACGCATGCAGCACGGGCTGGCCTGTCCTGGATGCGCGTGCGAACAGCGCTCAAGATTTCGCCGCTTGCTGTCGATACAGCAATGGAGCCAGTGTCTGGTGTTGGGACCTCTTGATATGACACAAGCAAGCCAAGGCCTGGGATGGCGTTCGCAGCTGAGCATTGCCCAGCAGTTCTCGCTGATCGTCGGTGTTGCCGTCGCCATCCTGATGGGCATCATCGGGCTGAGCCTGCTGCGCGTGCAGGCGCTGGGCGCGACGGTCGAACAACTGGCCACCGACCAGGTCGAGCGGCTGCAGCTGGCGCAGCGCTGGCGCGGCAATATCGCCGTCAACGCGACCCGGGTCTTCGCCATCATCGAGTCGGATGGCGACAGCCTGCAGGACTATTTCAAGGACGGCATGGCCGCCGTCACCGCCGATACCAGCACCGTGCAAAAGCGCTACGCCGAACTGGAAACCAGCCCCGAGGGCTTACGCATCCAGGAGGAACTGGGCGGTGTGCGCAAAGCCTATCTGGAGGCCCGTGACAAGGCGCTGGCCCTGAAGAAGCAGGGTGATATGGCGCAGGCGCGCGCGCTGGGCCGCAGCAGCTTTGCGCCGCTGATGGAGCGCTATATCGCGACGGCCGACAAGATGGTGGAGTTCCAGGCTCGGCGCTCAGCCGAGCAGGCCGCCGAGGCGGCCGGCATGATCAAAGCCTACCGGCTGACGGTGCTGGGCGCCGGCCTGGCCGGATTGGCGCTGCTGTGCCTGCTGGCCTGGGTGGTTGTGGCTGGCATCCGACGGTCGCTGGCAGCGGCCAGCGAGGCGGTGGCCAGCATCGGCGAGGGCGATCTGTCGCGCGAGATCCGGGCCGAGGGGCGCGGTGAGGTGGCCGATATGCTGCGCTCGATGCAGCGCATGCAGAGCTCACTGGTGCGCATCGTCGGCGCGGTGCGTCAGAGCAGCGACAGCATCGCCACCGGTTCGTCCGAGATCGCCAACGGCAATGCCGACCTGAGCCAGCGCACCGAAGAGCAGGCCGCCAATCTGGAGCAGACGGCGGCTTCGATGGAGGAGCTGACCAGCACCGTCAAGAACAATGCCGACACCGCCCGCCAGGCCGCAGCGCTGGCCAACGCCGCCTCGACGTCGGCCGTGCAGGGCGGCAGCGTCGTGGGCCAGGTGGTCGCGACGATGCAGGACATCTCCGCTGCCTCCAACAAGATCACCGACATCATCGGCGTGATCGACGGCATCGCCTTCCAGACCAACATCCTGGCGCTGAACGCCGCCGTTGAGGCGGCGCGGGCCGGCGAGCAGGGGCGTGGCTTTGCGGTCGTCGCCGCCGAGGTGCGCAGCCTGGCGCAGCGCTCGGCCAACGCGGCCAAGGAGATCAAGGGCCTGATCGTCAACAGCGCCGAGAAGGTCCAGGCCGGCACGCGCCTGGTCGGCGAGGCCGGCCAGAGCATGGAAGGCATCGTCGCCCAGGTGCGCAAGGTCAATGACTTGATCGAAGAGATCTCGCACGCCACCGGCGAGCAGACCACCGGCATCAGCCAGGTCGGCGAGGCGGTGAACCAGCTCGATCAGGTCACGCAGCAGAACGCCGCTTTGGTCGAACAGAGCGCCGCGGCCGCCGAGAGCCTGAAGCACCAGGCCGCACAGCTGGCCGAGGTGGTCAGCGTGTTCAAGCTGGGGCGCTGAAGTCTCTTTTGCCTACCCTGAACCGCAGCGCCCCGCTGGCCAAGGCCACGCCGCCGGCGACGACGGCGCAGGCAAGCAGTGTTACGGCGCCCAGCGGCTCCTTGAGCAGCCAGCTCGCACCGCCGGCCGTCAAGAGCGGCACCAGGGCGGCTGACAGCGAGGCGCGGGCCGCCCCGAGCCGTTCGATCGCTGCCATGTAGACCAGCAGGCCTAGCATGCCGGCCAGCAGGCCCTGGCCCAGCGCCTGCCAGGCGATATCGCTCCAGGGCGCGCTCAGCAGCTTTGGCGCACCGATGCTCAGCAAGAGCGGCAGCATCAGCAGGCAAGACCAGCCGTTAACCACGGCCGCGCCCTGCCAGGGTGTCAGGCCGCTGTGCCGGAAGGCCAGTGTGTACATGGCCCACAGCCCGGACGCCATCATGAACAGCAGATCGCCGCGCCAGCTCTGCGCCGCGTCGGCCAGGCCGCCAGCGGCAAACAGAAGCAGGCCCAGCAAGATCAGCAACAGCCCCCACAGGCGCTGGCCGCCGATGCGCTCGCCATGCCAGAGCCGGGCACCGAGGGCGGTGAACAGCGGCATGCTGCCGGCCATGAATACGCCCATATGAGAGGCCGGCGCCCACTGCGCGCCCATCATTACCAGTGCACCAAACGGCAGCCCGCCGCCCATCACCAGCAGGGCCAGTCGACGACGCGGCAGCCCGGCCGGCAGCAAGCCCGTTTTCAGCAGCAATGGCAGCAGCACCAGGCTCGGCAGGCCGTAACGCAGCGCGTTCAGCTCCAGCGGCCCCAGGCTGGTGCTGACGCCATGGCGCGAAGCGAGCTGCCAGACACTGGCGATCAGCGCGGCAGCCAGTGCGGCCAGCAGGCCAAGCATGAATGGGCGATTCATCATGAGGTCCGAGTCTGCTCGGCAGGACCGGGCGCGACTATCAGAATCCTGCGCTGTCGATGCGCAGCTTTGGTCTCAGCAGCCGAGCTCGCGCCGTGCCTGGGCTGGTGTCACGCCCAGCCCCCGCTGAAAGGCGGCGCCCAGATGGCTCTGGCTGCTGAAGCCCAGATCATGGGTCAGGCCGGCAAGGTCGCGTTCGCCGTCTTCGAGGCGCTGCAGCGCCACGGCCAGGCGCAGTCGCTGGCGATAGCCATGCAGGCTCAGGCCGGTGTGCCGACGAAATGAGCGGGCCAGGTGAAACAGCGAGCAGCAGGCCGCATCGGCCACGTCCTGCAAGTGCCAGCGTGCGTCTGTGTCGGTGCGCGCAACGATGAAGCGCTGCGCGCGCAGCACAGCCGTCGGGCTCTGATCCGCAGGCAGTGCTTGTTGCAAGGCGTCTTGCAGCAGCACCGATGTCTGCGGCCCGGCGCGCTGCGGATCGCGGGCCAGTGCGCGCCAATGCCGGCGCAGCAGCCACAGCGCGCGCGGCGCCAGCAAGAAGGCGCTGGGTGTCGGCGCCAAGCCGTCATCCATGTCCGCTTGAGCACTGACGACGATGCTGGCGCGCGTCGCGGCGCCGAAGGGCTTGAGTCGATAGGCTTGGCCCGTCGGCAGGCGCAGCACGGTCATGCCGTCGAGCATGCATGTTTGATCGGCCAGACGGCATTCGGTGGCACCCTGGGCGGGCAGCACCAGCCGCGCGGAAGCCACCTGGTAGTGAGGGCTCCATTGCGCGGGCAGCGCTTGCATGACAACGCGCTCCACACGCAGGCGGTCGCCGGTGTGCAGCAGGGTACGGTCTTGCGGCATGGGCCCCACTATAGGGGCTCAGGCAGGGCTGCCGCAGACCGACGAGCCGGCCTACTTCAGGCTGAAGCGCACATTGACCGGCTTCTTGCCGGCCAAGGTCACGGTGGCCACCACCTTGGTGCCCGGACCGGTCTTGAAGCTGCCCTTGGCCTCCAGCTTGTTGTCGCCGGCCGGGCTCAGTGCGATCTCGCTCTTGTCGGCGCCGCTGAGCAGGGTCAACTTGGCCACCGCGCCGGCGGTGGGGGTCGGCTTGCCATGGTCGCGCACATGCAGGGTGATCTGCTCGGCCTTGGCCACCAGCTCAAAGTCGATATCGCTGGCCTCGACCACGACGCCGCCGTGCAGCGGTTTGTGCTCATGGGCGTGGCTGTGATCGCCGGCGGCATGGGCGGCGAGGCTCGCCAGGCTCAGCGCCGCAGCGCAGGCCAAAGTCTTGATGGTCATCATTGTTGAAGTCCTCTCACTTGGGTTGGTGTGTTGATCAGAAAGCTTGAGCGTCGCGGTCGTCCAGCAGCCGCTCGGCATCGCGGCGGCCGAATAGCCAGAACATCGCCGGGGTCAGAAAGGTGTCGAGCAGGGTCGAGCTGATCAGGCCGCAGAAGATCACCACGGCCACCGGATGCAGGATTTCGGTGCCGGGGCGCTCTGCCTCGAACAACAGTGGCGCCAGCGCGAAGGCGGTTACCAGGGCCGTCATCAGCACCGGACTGAGCCGCTCCAGAGAGCCCCGCACAATCATCTGGGGCTCGAAGCTCTCGCCCTCGAATCGCATCAGGTTCAGGTAGTGGCTCAGCTTCAGGATGCCGTTGCGTACCGAGATGCCGGCAAGCGTGATGAAGCCGACCAGGGCAGCGACCGACAACGGCTGGCCCGATAGCCACAGCCCCAGCACGGCACCGACCAGGGCCAGCGGGATATTGGCCATGATGATCAGCGCCAGCCGGATGCTCTGGTAGCGGCTGAACAGCACGACGAACATCAGCGCCGCCGAGACCAGGGACAGCAGCCCCACCAGGCGCGAGGCCTGTTCCTGGGCCTGGAACTGACCGCCCAAGGTCACAAAGTAGCCCTCGGGCAGCGGCGTTTCGGCCACCGCCTTGCGGATGTCGGCGACGATGTCCGACAGGGCGCGGCCCTGCGCGTTGGCCGACAGCACGATGCGGCGTTTGCCGTCGTCCCGGCTGATCTGGTTCGGTCCGTCGCCGTCCTCGATGCTGGCCAGCTTGGACAGCGGCACCGGGCCCAAGGGGGTGGCGATCATGATCTGCGCCAGGCCCTCCATTGAGCGCGCCGACTCGGGCAGGCGCAGCACCAGCGCGAAGCGCCGGCCGTCCTCGACGATCTGGCTGACTTGCTGACCCTCGACCAGCGCCTGCAAGGCGGCCGTAATCTGCGGCGTCGGCACGCCATAGCGCGCGGCGGCCGCGCTGTCGATGCGCACCTTGATCTGCGGCGCCAGCACCTGCTTCTCGATCTCCAGATCGGCCAGGCCCGGGATGGCTGCCAGGCGCGCGCGCAGCCCATCGGCCTGGCCGCGCAAAGTGTCCAGATCCTCACCGAAGATGCGGATCGCGATCTGCGAGCGCACGCCGGACAGCATGTGATCGATACGGTGCGAGATCGGCTGGCCGATGGCCGCTGCGGCCGGTAGATTGACCAGCCTGGCGCGGATATCAGCCTTGATCTCGTCCATGGAGCGCGTGATCTCGGCCTGCGGCTTCAGACCCACATCAAGCTCGCTGACATGCACGCCCTCGGCGTGTTCGTCCAGCTCGGCCCTGCCGCTGCGCCGGCCCACATGCGCGACCTCGGGCACCTGCATCACCAGCAGCTCGGCCTGGCGTGCCAGCGCCGAGCTCTCGGCCAGCGTCACGCCGGGGTTCAGTCGCAGGCCGATCAGCAACGTGCCTTCATTGAAGGGCGGCAGAAATGTGGTGGCGAAAAAGGGCACGGCCGCCGCCGCGGCCAGCGCCGCGCAGGCGCCTGCCGCCAGCGCGCGCTTGGGATGCCTGAGCACGGTCTGCAGCCCCACTGCATAGCGCGCCTTCAGCCACGCCAGCAGGCGGGTGTCGCCATGGTCCAGCGACTTCATCTTGGGCAGCAGGTAGTAGCTCAGCACCGGTGTCACCGTCACCGAGACCAGCAGGCTGGCCAGGGTCGAGACGATGAAGGCGATGCCCAGCGGCACGAACAGCCGTCCCTCCATGCCCGGCAGCGCGAACAGTGGTAGGAACACCAGCACGATGATGGCAGTCGCATACAGAATGCCCGAGCGCACCTCCATGCTGGCCTTGGCCACCAGTTGCAGCGGGTTCAGCCGGTGCTCCGGATGGCGGGCACGGTCCTCCTTGAGGCGCCGGATGATGTTCTCGACATCGACCACCGCATCGTCGACCAGGCCACCGATCGCGATGGCCAGCCCGCCCAAGGTCATCGTGTTGATCGACAGGCCGAAGTAGCGGAACACCAGTGCCGTGATGAAGATGGACACCGGAATCGCCAGTAGCGCGATCACCGTGGTGCGCAAATTACCCAGAAAGACCCAGAGAATCACCGCGACAAAGACCGAGGCGCCTATCAGCTTGCCCTGCAGGGTTGAGATCGAAGACTCAATGAAACTGGCCTGGCGGAAGGTGACCTGGGGCGCAGCCATGCCGGATGGCAGCGAGCGCTTCATCTCGCCCAGCGCGGCCTCGATGGTCTGCGTTAGCGCCACGGTATCGGCGCCGGGCTGCTTCTGGATGCCCAGAATCACTGCGGGCTTGCCTTCGAAGCCGGCATCGCCGCGCTTGAGCGCCGGCGCAAAACTGACCTCGGCGACCTGGCGCAGCAGCAGCGGCTGACCATTGCGCGCGCCCAGCGCGAGACTGCGCAGATCATCGAGGCTGCTGCTGCGGCCGAGATGGCGTATCAGGTATTCGCGGCCATTGAGCTCCAGGAAGCCGCCCGAGCTGTTGGCCGCATAACGCTCCAGCGCCGCCGCGAGCTGGTCCTGCGTGATGCCCAGCTCGGCCATGCGCGCGGTCTGCGGCTGAACCTGAAACTGCCGCACCTCGCCGCCAATCGGGATCACCTGGGCGACGCCGGGAATTGCCATCAGGCGCGGCCTGAGCACCCAGTCCGCATACTCCCGTACCGCCATCGCCGAGACCTTATCGGACTCGATGGGCAAGGCGATTTGCATGATCTCGCCCATGATGGAGCTGATCGGCCCCATGTGCGCGACCACGCCGTCGGGCAGGCCCTGCTCCAGCGTTGCCAGCCGCTCCGATACCATTTGGCGGGCCCGGAAGATCTCGGCGTTCCAGTCGAAGGTGATGTAGACGAAGGACAGACCGGCGCTGGAGGTCGAGCGCACCGATTCGACGCCGGGCAGGCCGTTCATCGCCGTTTCCAGCGGGAAGGTGATCAGCTGTTCCACCTCCTCGGCGGCCATGCCGCCGGCCTCGGTCATCAGCGTGACCGTGGGTTTGTTCAAATCGGGAAAAACATCCACCGGGGTGCGCGACAAGGTGAATGCGCCATAGGCCATCAGCGCCAGCGCGGCGATGATGACCAGCAGCCGGTTGCCCAGGCTGTAGTCGAGTAGCCACTTGAACATGATTGGTGGCCTCGGTTATCGGATCTGGTTGATCAGCAAAGCGCCTTCGGAGACGACGCGCTCGCCCGCTTTGAGCCCCGCAGTGACCGCCACCGTGGCGCCGTCCAGGGGCGTACTCGTCACGACTCGCGGCTCGAAGCGTTCCGGCGCGGCCTTGACCCAGACCATCGTCTGGTTCGACGCGCTGCGCACCAGCGCCGCGGCCGGCAGGCGCACGCCCTGCACGGTGCTGCGGCTGTGCACCAGCACCTGCACCGGCTGGCCCAGGGCCAGGTCCTGCAGGCCCGTGCCCTGGGCGCGGAACAGCAAGGGAATCGCCTGCTCGCGAAGCGCGCGCGCGGCGCCGATGAAGTTCAGCTTGACGCCGCTGACGGCCAAGGCCGCGCCGGCGATGTCCTGCGCTGCGGCGCCGTCGTAGGCCAGTGCCTCGACACGCAGCCGCTCCGGATCGACGATCTCGAACAAGAGCTCGCGTGCGTCAACGACCTGACCCGCCACCGCTGCGGCCGACGCGATCACGCCGCTGGCTGGGGCTAGCAGCGCTTCGCGCGAGGCCAGGCCTGCGCCGACCGCCGCGATGCGTGCGCGCAGGCTGGCCAGCTCGCTTTCGGCCGCCTCGATCTCCTTGCGCGGCACGCTGTCGGCCAGCTGATTCAGCCGCGCCAGGCGTTGCTCGGCCAGGCTACGCTGGGCCTGCCATTCGGCGATCTGCGCCGCCTGGCTGGCGCGCTCCAGCGCCTCCCCGCCCGGGCGCACCCAGGCCAGCACCTCGCCCTTGCGCACGGTCTGTCCGAGCGAAGGCAGACCACGCGGCCCGGCTTCCAGGCGGCCGGCCATCAAGGCCTGCACCTTGCCGCCGGCGTTCGGGTCCATCACGACGGTGCCGGCCAGCGCGCTCACGCGCGGCAGCGCCTCGGCGCTGCTGACTTGGGTGCGCACGCCGATCTGGCGCTGCGCCGGCTTGGGCAGGAAGACCGCGCCATCGGGCAGGCGCTGCGGGCCGTTGCCGCTGGCGGCCGGCGGCGCGTCGCCATGGTCATGGCCGGGGCCGGCCTGGGCCAGCAGTGAGGCCGCGAGCAGGGCCAAAAAGAACAGATGCTTCTTGCTCATGCCGCAGCTCCTTGGCGGCGTGCGCGCAGGTTTAGCAGCACGGCGGCCAGGACCGCAGTGACCAAGCCGGCGGCCACCCAGGGCTTCCAGGCGAGTGCCGCTTCATCCGTGGTGTGCTCGTCCGCATGCAAGTCGAGCTCTCCGGCGAGCAGATCACTCTGCTCGCCGGCGCTGACGGTGACGGTCACAGGGATCGTGCCGGGCTTGAGCTCCTCGGCCAGCGTGGCCTCGAACTCGCCGTCCTCGCCATGCGGCTTGGGGCGCAGCTTCAGCGCCCCGAGTTCCAGTTCCAACGATGCGTTTTTAACCGGCCGGTTGTCGATCGCGTGATCGAGATAGAGCGTCAGCTGCTTGCCTTGCAGCACGCCGACCAGTTCGAAGTCCTCGGACACCGCGTGGAAACGGGGCAGGGCCGTACCAGTAGCAGCGGCGGGTGCATCATGGCTGTGGCCCTCGTCGGCCCACAGGGCTGGCGTCAGTGCCAGGGTCATCGCAGCGATGAGGCCGCGATGACTGATGAAAGTGAAAAACATGGTAAATCCTTGAGTGTTTTTGGCGTTCACTGCGGCAACAGGCCCAGGGCCTGGCGCAGCGTGGACAGGGCTTGCTGTTGGCCGAGGCGGGCGCGCTCGCTCTGGCGCTGGGCCTCAAAAGCCTCCTGGGCCACGCGCAAGCGACTGGGCAGATCGGTCTCGCCCAGGCTGAAGGCCTTGTCGACAAAACCCAGGGTCTCGCGGGCGAGCTCGGCGCGCCGCGCTGCGGACCGGAATTGGGCCTCGGAGGCATCGAGTCGCGCACGGGCGGTGGCGAGTTCGGCCGCCAGGCGCTGCTGCTCCAGTGTCAGTAGGGCCTCGGCCTCGATCTGCGCGGCGGCGGCCGTGGCCAGCTGCGTCTTGCGCTGGCCCTCGCTGCCGAAGGGGATGCGCAGGCCCAGCGTAACGGTCTGGCCCCAGGCTTCGCCGCGCGCGCCGCGCTCGCGCGCGGTCGACAGGCTCAGCTCGGGGCTGGCGCGACCTTGCGTGCCGGCCAGTTCGCGGGCATGGCGGGCCAGGCGCGCGCGGTCCTGCAGTTCGCGCAGCGCCGGATGGGCCTCCAGGCTGTGGTCCTCACCGGGTGGCGCGGGTTCGCCGCCGCTGGCAGCCTCGGGCACTCTGCCGCTCAAGGCCTGCAGGCCGAAGCGGGCCTGGGCCAGCCCTGCCTTGGCCTCGGCCAGGTCCGCTTGGGCGGCGGCGATTGCCGCCTCGGCTTGGTGCTGGTCGGCGCGCGAGAGATCGCCCGCCACGACGCGTCGGGCCACATCGTGTCCGAGCTGCTGGGCCTGCTCGACCCGGGCCTGCGCCAGCCCCAGGTCCAGCGCGGCATGCTGCCAGGCCCACCAGGCCTCGCGCAGCAGGCCGGCCAGGCGCCACTGGGCCGCCGCGACGCGACTGTCCAGTGCGCCGAGCTCGGCGACGGCCAGCGCTTGCGCCCGGCCGCGTTCGCCGGGCCGCCACAGCGGCGCGGCGATGCCCAGCTCGAGTTCGCGTGCACCGTCGTTGCGGTGCAGCCGGTCGGTCTTGCTGCCAATTTGCAGGCTGGCGGGTTCGGCCGTCCAGCTACGGGCACTGGCCTGGCGCCCCTCGGCGGCTTCGCGATGGGCCGCAGCCGCAAGGGCCTCGGGCTGGCGCTGCCAGGCGGCCGAGAACAACTCGGCCAGGCCGGTCTGCGCATGCGCGGGCAGGCTCAGGGCCATCGCGATGACGCAACAGCCCGCCCCCTGGGTGATCCAGGGTCTTGTGATCTTCATGGTGTCCCTCGTCTGGGACGGGCGCAGGGGCCCGCCCGGTCAACAACAGATGTCGACGCGGGGCTGGATCAGCCCCGGTCGTAGCGTCAGACCGGGGACGTGTGAGGGGGGCGTATCAGCCGTTCGGGCAAGCCGTCGGTGACCGAGCGCCGGTAGGGCGTGACCTGGCCATCGGCTGGCCAGTCATGCGGCTTGGGGGGATGCACCATCATGATGCCGGCCACCGCGCCATGGCAGCTCGGGCAATCGGCATCGATCCCGTTGCCGCCTTCGTCGACATCGACATCGACATCGACCAGCGCGTCGCCATGATGTGGGTCTTGGTGCTGATGCTGGTGGTGGCCGAAATGGGCGGCGGCGCTGGCCTCGGTTTCGTGTTCGCAATAGCTGGCCGCGGCCGCCCAGGTCCACTGAAGCGGCAGCAAGGTCAGCATCAGAATCAGCACAATGCGGCGCATGGGGCGGCAGTGTAGCCAATATTGGGCCCCCGCTCTTGGGGGTGGGGCGCTGCGGATGGGGCGGCCTGTGTTCGAATAGCGGGGTTGTCGAGAATGATGGGCCCGCGATGCAGCAATACGATGTCGAAGCACCCGCCTGGCTGCCGGCCCTGAACCAGTGGGTGCACAAGCTGGGCATATGGCGTGCGCTGGCCCTGCTGGTGGGGGCGGTCTGGCTGATGGCCGTGGGCATCTCTCAGCTGGCCATCACGATGCTCGGCGAGGGCAACCGCCTGATCGCCACACTGGCCGCCAGCACCTGTGCGATCAGCATCACCAGCGTGTTCGGCTACCTATTCCTGAGCCTGGTCCAGCACCTGGACAAGGCGCACAAGAACATGACCCGCCACGCCACGCTGGACTCGCTGACCGGCACCTTCAACCGCCGCTATTTTCTTGAGTTGGTCGAGCGCGAATGGTCGCGCGCCAAGCGTTACGAGATGTCTTGCGCGCTGCTGCTGATGGACGTCGACCATTTCAAGCAGGTCAACGACCGTTTCGGCCATCTGTGCGGCGACCAGCTGCTGCGCGAGATTGCCGAGGTCAGCAGCGAGACCCTGCGCCAGCCTGATGTGCTGGCGCGTTTCGGCGGCGAGGAGTTCATCGTGTTCCTGCCGCACACCGATCCGTTGGGAGCACTGGATGTGGCCGAACGCATCCGCGAGCGCATCGAGGCGCTGGACTTCAGTTGGCGCGGCGAACTGGTGCCAGTCAGTGCCAGCCTCGGCGTGGCAGCCCTGCATGCCGAGCACATCACGCTGGACCACCTGATTTCTGACGCTGACGAGGCGCTCTATGTGGCCAAGTCGGCCGGCCGCAATTGCGTGCGGGCAGGCGCTGGCTTGCTGCCGGGCCGCTCCAGCGTGACCAGCGGCTAGGGGCTCCCTACTAGGGCAAGACCATGCGCCGGGTGTAGCCGGTCATCTCCAGATAGCCACGCCCGATCAGCCGGCCGCCGGCATCGAACAGCTCGCTGGCGCCCTCCCAGTACAGCAGGCCGCTGCTGGCGCGGGCATCGATCTCCTGGGCATCAAACATTGCCTTGACTTGCAGTCCGGCTTGCACAGGCGTGCTCAGCGCCCACTCGACCGGGTACTCGGCCTGGCTGACGGGGCTGCGCCAGCGCCGGCCGGGCCGCAACTGCAGCTGGCCATTGCCGAAGCTCCGGACGTGGCCTGCGGGCTCGCGCCAGCTGCCGCCGGTCCACAGGCTACTGCCGTCGGCGCGGCGCAGCCGAAACGCCGTCAGCGCGCTGCCGTCCAGCAGGTTCAGCCCCAGCCAGTCCCAACCCACCGCCTCGGGCGCCAGCAGGCTGTCGCTCCACTCATGGTCCAGCCAAGAGTGGCCTTGCAGCGTCAGCATGCGCCCGTCCAGGCTCAGCCGGCCGCGGGTGTGCATCTGGCTACGGCTGTAGTAGTGGCTGGCCTGGCTCTCTTCGGGGCCTTTGCGCGAGTAGCCGGCATCGCCTTGCAGCAGCGGTGGCAGCGCGCTGTGCAGGTCCAAGTCGAGCGCGAATCCGGCATGGGCACTGCCAAAGCGGGCGCGGTAGCGGTCGTCATCCGCACTGCGCCGCAGGCTCCAGTCGCGCAGGCGCACATCGCAATCGGCCTCGGTCGCCTTGATGCCACCAGCGCTGATGCGCGCCAGCCGCTGGTCATGGTGCAGACGTCCGGCGCGCAGATCGCTCAGCGCTACATGGCCCAGCAGCAACTGGCGCGGCGCCAGCCCGCTGGGATGGGCCTGCACGGCAGGATCGCGGTTGCGCAGGCGAAAAAATGTCAGCTGGTAGCCGAACAGCGGCTGCGTCTCGTCCGCGCCCAGCAGCCCGGTCAGGTACCACCACTCGATGCCGGTCTCGGGGTGCGCACCGAAGTCGCGCGGGAACTGCAGCGGACGGCGGCTGACACCCGACACGGCCGGCGCGGCCGCGGCGATGACCGGCATCGTGGCCAGGGCCCATAGCAGCAAACCGCGCCTGCCTGTCACAGCACAGCCTGCTTGGATGGTCGTGGCAGCAGCCGGCTGCGACGACGTGCCAACGCCAACAGCAAGGCACAGGCGCTCAGCAGCGTGAGCAGAGTGATGACCGAGCCTTCGATCCCGAAGGCGCCGCCGGTCAACCAGTCCGGTCCGGCCAGCTGGCCATAAAGCAGGCCGGCTTCGGCTTTGTGCCCCGACACGACCGCCGAGAACAGATGGCCGGCACAGAAGTTCCAGGCCAGGTGCAAGCCGATGCCAAGCCATAGCCGCCCGCTTGCCAGGTAGGCGGCTGCAAACATAACGCCGGCGACCGTGACGTTGAGTGTCGACAGCAGGGTGGCGCCGTCGTTGGGTAAATGCGCCAGGCCAAAGACCAGCGATGAAGCCAGCAAGGCCGGCACACTGCCCAGCACCCTCTCCAGTGCCTTGAACAGGATGCCGCGCACCAGCAGCTCCTCAAACACGGCCACCAGGGTCATGTCTGCGAATGATCTCAACGTGGCCAGTCCGACCGGATGAACGCCCTGCAGATGAAAGACTTGCAGCAGTGACAAAGCGCCAAACACTGTGACCACCAGCAGCGCGCCGCCCAGCAGACCCAGACCCAGCTCGCGCGCTGCGCCGGCGCCGGCGAATTCGGTGGCGGCCCGGCGATCGATGCGCAAAGCATAGAAACGGAAGGCGGCCGCCATCAGCACCGCCGCCAGCAACTGGGGCCACAGCAGGCGCGCGGGTTTGGGCAGGTTCTCGGCCAGCACCATCACGACCGACATCGCTGCGATCACCATCAAGGCGCCCAGCAGTACCCTCAGCAAGGCATAGCGGGCCAGCAGCGACACTCTGGCCTCGGGGCCGGGAGAGGGATTGGGTGTCGATTGCAGGGAGGTGGCCAGCATGTTTTTCATTCTTATGCTCCTTGAAGCGGTGAGGGCTGCCGCGCAGTATCAGGGCGAGCTGTCCTGGCCAGCCGGCCTGAATGACGAACTGCGACACGGCCCTCTTGACCTGCACAAGCCTCCGACAGGTGCGTTGCGGCGCTCACCAATCCTCCCTTACCGCCTGCACCGCATCGACCCTGCCGGCCTTGGCAAAGCTGAGCCAGGCGGTCAGCAGCGAGGCGGCGATCACTGCCAGCAGCAGGGCGGCCAGACGGGCAGTGGGCAGGCTCATTTCCATGCTCCAGTGAAAGCTCTGCGGGTTGACTACCCAGACCAGCACCCCGCTGACGCCTAGGCCCAGGGCGAGGCCGGCGAGTGCGCCGGCTGCGGTGAACAGGCCCGTCTCCAGCACCAGCAAGCGCAGCAGTTGGGCCTGGGTGAAACCCAGATGGCGCAGCAGGCCGAACTCGCGTTTGCGTGCCAGCAACTGGGCCGACAGGCTGGCGGCGATGCCGAACAGGCCCAGGCCGAGCGCCACCGCCTGCAGCCAGTAGGTGACCGCAAAGCTGCGATCGAACAGGCGCAGCGACAGAGCCAGCAGCTCGCCGGTGGCGGCCAGCTCGAGATCGGCCGGATCGGCGGCCATCGCACGTAGCGCGGCCTGGGCCTGTACGGGGTCAGAACCGGGCGCCAACCACAGCGACAGCTCGGTGATGCGGGTGTCGCCGCTCCAGCGCTGGTAGTCGGCCAGCGACATCAGCAGCGCGCCGCTTTGGCGGCTGTAGTCGCGCCAGACGCCGCGCACAAAGAACTGCAGGGTCGACTGCGCCGCTGAACCGGGGCTCAGGCTCAGCGCCAGCTGCGCGCCGGGCTGCAGCGTCTGCTGGTCGCGCATCGCCTCGTTGATGTAGATGGGCATCAAACCCGGCGCCGGCGGCTCGGCCAGCGGCCCGACCAGCGGCAGGCGGCGCTCATCGCGTATCTGTCGGGCCATCAGACTCAGCTCGGTCTGGTCAACGGCCCAGGTGCGGCGGCTTCGCTGCGCAGCCAGGTCTTGTGCCAGGCCGCTGGCACGTACCGCCTCGATGAAGTCAGGCGCCAGCGGGGCTGTGTTTCCCTTGCTCTGCAAGCTGCTGCGCAGGTACAGGTCCGCTGGCAGCATCTGGCGCAGCCAGTCCTGCAGCGAGGCGCGAAAGCTGTGCACCATCACCAGCATCGCCACTGACAGCGCCAGCGCCACCAGCACGCCGGCCAGCATCTGCGTGGCCGCGCCGGCCTGGTCGCGGGCGCGCTCCTTGAGCAGCATCACAGCGGCGCTGCGCCGGCTCGGCAGCAGCCGTGTCAGCAGGCGCACGAGGCCGGGCATGGCCGCGATACCGCCCGTCAGCAGACAGAGCATCGCCAAATAGGCGGCCAGCGGCACGCCGCCAAGCGGCGGCAAGAGTGCCAGCAGCACGCCGGCCAGCAGCAGGGCTGGCGCCAGCCAGCGCGGCAGCCGCGCCTGGAGCTCCGCGCCCAGCCCTTTGAGCACCTGCGCCACTGCCATGCGTCGCACGGCCAAGGCCGGCAATAGCGCGCTGAGCAGGCAGACCGCCAGTCCCAGTGCGCCGAACAACAGCATCTGCCAGGGGTCAAGCCGCAAGGCCGGCGTGCCACCGCCGAGCAGACCGCTGCCCAGATCGCCGCCCAGCAGGCGCAGTCCCAGCACGGCCAGCCCGGCGCCCAGCGCCAGGCCCAGTCCGCTGCCCAACACGCCCAGCAGCGCGGCCTCGGCCAGCACCAGCTGCATGCGTTCGCGCGCACTCATGCCCAGCACTCCTAGCAGCGCCAACTGCGGCAGGCGCTGGGCCACCGACAGTGAGATCACGGCAAACACGAGAAATCCGCCGGTGAACAAGGCCATCAACGACAGCACGCCAAGGTTGACGCGGTAGGCGCGGGTCAGCCGTGCCATCTGATCTTCCTCGTCTTGCGGCGCTGCGGAGATGGTTCCGTCCGGTAGGGTCAGCTCTTGGGCCTGGACCCCAGGTTGCAGGCGCAGCTCGATGCGGTCGAGCCGGCCGAGCCGGCCGAGCAGGGCTTGGGCCGCTGCGATATCCAGCACCGCCAGTGGTGCGCCGGGGGCGGCGACGCTGCCGGCCAAGCGCAGCTCGGCATCGCGGGCTTGGCCATCCTCGCCCACAAGCCGCAACCGCAAGTGCAGCGGGCGCGGGCTGGGCAGGCGCCGCAGCGCCGCTTCGTTCAGAAATACGGCGTTTGGCGCCAGCAGGGACTGCAGGGTCTGGCTCTCGTCGAATGCTCGCGGCAGCAAAGCCGGATTGAACTGGGCGGTCTGCAAGGCATCCAGCCCGAGCAGGCGTAAATTGAAGCGTCCTGCCGTCAAGACCTGCGCCTGCCCTTCGATGACCGGCGCCGCCAGCTGGACCTGGGGCTCTTGCATCAGCCTCTCTAGCAGGGCATCGTCCATCGGCCGGCCGTCGCTGCCGCGCAGCAGCAGATCGGGCGTGCCCGCCAGGCTGCGTTGTGCCGCGCCGAACTCGGCCAGAGCCGAGCTGTTGAGCAGTTGCACGCCAAAAGCCAGGGCCACGCCGAGCGCGATGGCCAGCAAGGCCAGCAGCTGCCGGCCCCACTGGGCCTTGAGTGCCGGCCAGGACAGCGCGATCAGCCAGCGTGCCATGGCTGCAGACCGGGCTGATCGCTCATCACCAGGCCGCGATCGGCAGCGGCGGCAGCGCGTTCGGAATGGGTCACCAACAGGCAGGCCGCACCCTCCTGCTTGCACTGCTTGCGCAGCAAGTCCAGCACCTGGGCGGCATGGCGCGGGTCCAGATTGCCGGTGGGCTCGTCGGCCAGCACCAGGGCCGGGCGGTGCACCAGCGCGCGGGCGATCGCCACGCGCTGCAGTTGCCCCCCGGAGAGCTGGCGCGGCAGGCGGGCATCGAGCCCGTCCAGCCCCACGGCCGCGAGCATCTGCCGCACGCGGCCGGCGTCGGGCGCACCGAGCAGCAGCAGCGGCAGGCCGATGTTGTCTGCCACCGTCAGATGAGGCAGCAGATGAAAGGCCTGGAACACAAAGCCCAGATGGCGGCGACGCAGCAAGGCCTGGGCCTGCTCGGGCAGCGCGGCAATGTCCCGGCCGGCCAGCAAGACCTGGCCCTGATCCAGCCTGTCCAGCCCTGCCAGGCAGTTCAGCAGTGTGGATTTACCGCAGCCCGACTCACCCACTAGTGCCACCAGCTCGCCGGCCTGCAGCGCCAAGTCGATGCCGGCGAACACGGGGGTGTCGCCGTAGCGCTTGGCCAGGCCCCGGGCGTCAAGAACGGCCATCATGGAGCAGCCGGTGGACGGCGGCCAGCAGATGCAGCGGCGCCTGGGGCGACTCGCAGGCGATCACCTGACGCTGCGGCATGCTGCGCAGCCAGGTGAGCTGGCGCTTGGCCAGCTGCCGGGTCGCGGCGATGCCGCGCTCGGGCAGCGTCTTCATGTCGCCAGCGTCCAGTGCCTCCCAGACCTGGCGGTAGCCGACGCAGCGCATCGAAGGCAGGCCCAGATGTAGATCGCCGCGCGCGCGCAGCCGCTCGACCTCTGCGATCAGGCCCTGGTCCAGCATCTGCTCGAAGCGCCGCGCCAGACGCTGGTGCAGCCAGGCGCGGTCGTTTGGCTCCAGCGAAAGCAGCGGCCAGTCGACGCCGGCGCTGCGCTCCTGCTCGGCATGCAGCACTGACATTGGTTTTCCTGCCAGATGCCAGACCTCCAGCGCGCGCTGGATGCGCTGCGAATCTCCAGGCGCTAAGCGGGTCGCGGTGACCGGGTCGACCGCCGCCAGCTTCGCATGCATGGCCGGCCAGCCGATCGCGGCTGCCTCGGCATCGAGTCGCGCGCGCAGGGTCTCGTCGCCCTGCGGCAAGGTCGACAGGCCGTCGAACAAGGCCTTGAAATAAAGCATGGTGCCGCCGACCAGCAGCGGCAGCTTGCCGCGCGCCAGGATCTCGGTGGCCAAGCGCTGCGCGTCCTTGGCGAACTGAGCGGCGCTGTAGCTGTCCAGCGGGTCGAGGATGTCAATCAGGTGGTGCGGCACGGCGGCCAGCTCGGCCCGCGTGGGCTTGGCCGTGCCGATGTCCATGCCGCGATAGACCAGGGCCGAGTCGACGCTGATGATCTCGATGGGCAGCACCTCGGCCAGCGCCAGCGCGCCGGCGGTCTTGCCGCAGCCGGTCGGGCCGGCCAGGCAGATCGGGCTGAGCCTCATGCAGGCACCACCGGCCGCAAGTGCCGCTCCTGCGACTGCACCAGGGTCCAGCCGCAGACGGCAGCGGCCAGGCCTAGCACCATCATCGTCGCGGCCATCGGCCGCACAGTGCCGTCCAGGCTCAGGCCCAGCCAGCCGCCCAGTGCGAAGGCCACCAGGGCCGAGGCGAAGCCCGACAGCGCCGCCGCCGCGCCGGCCTGCTTGGGGAAGGGGCCGACCGCACCGGCTTGGCTGCAGGGCTGCAGCACGCCATGGCCCAGCATGATGAAGACATGGGGAATCATCAGCGCCCAGACCGAGGGCGGCCAGACCCAGGCGGCCAGACCCAGACCGCAAGCACCGGTGAAGGTGAAGAATGCGCCGCGCCTCACCGTGCGGGCCAGGCTCAGCCGTGCCAGCCAGCGCCGGCACAGGAGGGTGCCCAGCACATAGATGGCCGCCCCCAGACCCACCAGCAGTCCGTAATGGCCGCGCGACAAGCCCAGCACGTCGATGAAGACGAAGGCCGAAGCTGCCAGAAAGGTGTAGAGCGTGCCGTAGGCCAGGCTGGTCAGCAGGGTGTAGGCGCGAAACGAGGGGTGGGCAAGCACCAAAGACCAGTTGGCCAGCAGCCGGCGCGGCCGTAGCGCTTCGGGGTCGGGTCTTGCCAGGCTCTCAGGAATGCGCAGTGCCACCAGGGCCAGGGCCGCCGCGCCGGCCAGCGCAATGGCCAGCAGGGCCCAGCGCCAGCCGAAGGCGCCCGCGAGCGCTCCGCCCAGCGGAGGCGCGAGCATCGCCAGCACACCCAGGCCACCCAGGGCCCGCGCCATCACGCGTGCGCCCTGCTGCGGCTCGAACCAGTCGCGCAACATCGCGCGCGCGCCGACCACGGCCGCAGCCAAGGCAAGGCCTTGCAGAGCCCGGCAGATCACCAGCAGCCAGATGTCGGCCGCCAGCGCGCCGGCGACTGCAGCCCCCGCATACAGCGCAAGGCCGCCAAGCAGCACCGGCCGGCGGCCGATGCGGTCGCTGAGGGGGCCTAGCAGCAGCTGGCCGAAGCCGAAGCTGAGCATCAGCGCCGACAGGGTCAGCTGGGTGGCCGCCATCGGCGCTGCCAGATCCGCACGCAGCGCGGGCAGGGCCGGCAGGTAGAGATCGGTGCTGATCGGCTGCAGGCCCAGCAACAGGGCCAGCGCGGCGATCTGCCAGCCCAGCGTCGGTGCAAGGGCTGTTTTCAATCAAAGCGCTCCCAGGGCGACAGAAAGCGCCATTGGCCGGGCGGCAGATGGCCCAGATTGATGCGGCCGATGCGTACCCGCTTCAGACCGACGACCTTGAGCCCGACCAGCTCGCACATGCGGCGGATCTGGCGCTTGCGGCCCTCGCGCAGCACGAAGCGCAGCTGGTCGTCGTTGATCCAGCTGACCTTGGCGGGCTTGAGCTGCACACCGTCGAGCTCCAGCCCGTGGTTCAGCAGGGCCAGGTCTTGCGCGGGGAAGCGCGCCATCGGCGCGCCTTCGCCGGCCAGCTCCACCCGCACCAGGTATTCCTTCTCGACCTTGGAGTCCTCGCCGATCAGCGTCTTGGCGACACGGCCGTCCTGGGTCAGCACCAGCAGACCCGTCGAATCGATGTCCAGGCGGCCGGCGGGGGCCAGGCCGCGGCTATGGCCGATGTGAAATTTCAGGCCCGAGGGGTCCTCGCTCCACTGGTTGGCGCTCTTGATGAGCACCGAAGCCGGTTCATAGCCGTCCTCGGCTTGGCCGGAGACATAGCCGATGGGCTTGTTCAGCAGGATGGTGACCTGCTTGGCCTGCTCCTTGTGGGCACGCGGGTCGATCTCGATCTTCACCCCAGGCTGCACGCGCTGGCCCAACACTGCCATCTTGCCGTCCACCTTGACCCAGCCCGCGCCTATCCACTCATCGGCCTCGCGGCGCGAGGCCATGCCCAGCGCGGTCATGTGCTTGGACAGGCGCTCGCCTTCGCTGCTCGGATCGCGGTAGTTGTCGTCGTCATCGTCGTCGTCGTCCCGGTGACGCGGCACCGGGCGCTGCGAGAAGGCGCGCGGCTCGGGCGGGCGGACATTGGGGCGCGGACCGGTGGCCCGACGCTGATCGCGGCGCGGCTCTTGGCGGTTGTCCTGACGGGCATCCGGGCGCTGCTCATAGCGCTGCGGCTCCTGACGCGGGTCGCGTCGGCTCGGCTCACCGGCAAACTCGGGCCTGGCGCCGCGCACGGGGCGGTCCTGTCGCTCGTATGGCGGTTGTGCGCCCTCGCTGCGCCGCTGCGGGCGGCGATCCTCGAAGCGCGGCGCTTCGTCGCGGCGTGGCGGGCGAGCGGCGTTGGGTCGTTGCTGCTGAGCCTCCTCGGAAGCCCGGCGTTGCTCGAAAGCGGCCTGGCGTTCGGCGCGTTCGGTCTGGGCCGCCGCCAGGCTCTGGCGCGGCCGTGAGACGCCTTTGCCGCGCAAGGGGCCGCGGCGCTCGCCCTCTGGCTTGTCGACGGGGCCGGGTTTGCTGTTTTTCTTGTTCAGTTTCAATGTGGCCATGACGGCTCCTTCGGGGTGGCGGCCGGCTGTGTATCAGCGACCGCGCATAAACAGCGCATCGAGCTCGCGCATGGTCAGCTGGCGCCAAGTCGGGCGACCATGATTGCACTGATCGGCGCGCTCGGTGCGCTCCATATCGCGCAGCAGGGCATTCATTTCGTCCAACGTCAGCTGGCGGTTCGCGCGCACCGCGCCATGGCAAGCCATGGTCGCAAGGATCTCGTGCTGTGCGCGCTCGATGGCCTGACTGGCGTCGAATTGAGCCAGCTCGGCCAACACGCTGCGTGCCAGCTCCACCACATCGCCGCCGGCCAGCGCCGCCGGCCTGGCCCGCACTGCCAGGACCTTGGCCGACAGCGGCGCGATATCAAGACCCAGACGCTCCAGCGTAGGGCCCTGGGCCTCGGCGGTGGCGATCTCCTGCGGGGTCGCGGCGAACGTGACCGGGATCAAGAGCGGCTGCGACTCAATGGCGGCCGCGCCGAGACTGGCCTTGAGCCGTTCATAGACCACCCGCTCATGGGCGGCATGCATATCGACAATGATCAGCCCCTGGGCGTTTTCGGCGAGCACATAGACGCCCTGGATCTGGGCGATGGCACGTCCCAGCGGCCAGTCGTGCTGAGGCAGGGCAGGGGCTGCAGCGTATGGCGCAGGGGTGGGGGCAGGTGTTGCTGACTGGCCGTACAGCGTCGCCACCTCGGCCAGGGCCAGCGAGACTTGCGCGCTGTTGGCAATGGGGCTGCGCCAGCTCGGTGTACTGCCGCCATGGATCGGCCTGGGCTCGGCGGCCGGCTGAGCGAACCAGGCCGGCGGATTGCCGGGCGCGGGGCGAAAACCGGCCGCGTCGGCCGCCGCCTGCTGGGCTTGTTGGACCATCGCGGCGGGGGCCTCGGTGCTGCGTGAGAGCGCCAGCGCGTCCTGCACCGCATAGCGCACCTTCTGGTGCATCTCGCGGCCATCGCGAAAGCGCACCTCGATCTTGGTCGGGTGCACATTGACGTCGACCCGGTCGGGCGCGATCTCGATGAAGAGCACATAGCAAGGCTGGCGGTGGCCGTGCAAGACATCCTCATAAGCCGAGCGGATGCCGTGGGCGATCAGCTTGTCGCGCACGAAACGACCGTTGACATAGACGTACTGCATGTCGGCGCGGCTGCGCGCCGCCTCCGGCAGGCCGGCGCGGCCGTAGACGCGCAGCGGGCCGGTTTCGGCGAAGACCGCGCGGCTCTCGGCCATGAACTCGGTGCCCAGCACATCGGCCAGGCGTTGCTCGGAGCTGGCAATGCGCCATTGCTCGACCAGCTTGCCCTCGTGCCAGACGGTGAAGCCGACATCGGGTCGGGCCAGCGCATGGCGGCGCACTGACTCTAGGCAGTGGGCCAGCTCGGTGGCGTCGGTCTTTAGGAATTTGCGGCGCGCCGGCGTGCTGAAGAAGAGCTCGCGCACCTCCACACTGGTGCCGCGGGCGCGCGCCGCCGGCGCCAGCTCTCCGGAGCGGGCGTCGAGCCGGTGGGCGTGGGGCGCGCCATCGCAGCGGCTGGACACGGCCATCTCGGCCACCGAGGAAATGGCGGCCAGCGCCTCGCCGCGAAACCCCATCGTCGCGACCGATTCCAGCTCGTCCAGATTGCGGATCTTGCTGGTAGCGTGGCGCTTGAGCGCCAACGGGAGCTCCTCGACCGGGATGCCCAGGCCGTCGTCTTCGACAACGACGCTGCGCACGCCTCCGGCCATCAGCTTGACGGTGATTTGGGCCGCCCCGGCATCCAGCGCGTTGTCCACCAGCTCGCGCACCACCGAGGCCGGGCGCTCGACCACCTCACCGGCGGCGATCTGGCTGATCAGTTCATCGGGGAGTTCGCGGATGGCGCGGCGCTGGGCCGCCGGCGCGCTGGGAGAAGACAAATCCATGGGCTGATTGTAAGAAGTCCTGTCATCGAGGCGGGATCAAGCCCGGTCATAATCCGCCGCCATGGAATTCGCGAGCTTTCTGATCGACTTCATCCTGCATGTGGACAAGCATATTGCTGCGTTCGTGCAGGCCTATGGCGCCTGGGTCTATGCCCTGCTGTTTCTGATCGTCTTCGTCGAGACCGGTCTGGTGGTGATGCCCTTTTTGCCGGGAGATTCGCTGCTTTTCGTGGTCGGCGCCCTGTGCGGCACCGGCGTCATGAGCTTGCCGCTGGCCATCACCGTCTTGCTGATCGCGGCCATTCTTGGTGACCAGACCAACTATCTGATCGGGCGCTACTTCGGTCCCAAGGTGTTCCAGTGGGAGCAGTCGCGCTTTTTCAATAAGCGCGCCTTCAATGCGGCGCACGAGTTCTACGAACGACATGGCGGCGTGACCATCATCATCGCGCGCTTCATGCCCTTCATCCGCACCTTTGCTCCCTTTGTGGCCGGTGTGGCCGAGATGAGCCGTAGCAAGTTCACCCTCTACAACGTGGTTGGCGCCCTGATCTGGGTGGTCGGTATCACCGTGGCCGGCTATATATTCGGCAACATCCCCTTTGTGCAGACCCATCTGAGCAAGATCATCTGGGCCATGATCATCATCCCGGGCCTGATCGCGATCTACGGCGGCTGGAAGGCCAGCCGCCAGCAGGCGGCCTGAGCCCGGCGCTCTACAGCGAGCGGTGCCGCGCCAGCGGCGGGTTCTTCGCGAAGTAGCGCGCGATGCCAGTGGCCAAGGCATTCACGAGCTGTGCCTGGTAGTCAGGGTCGCGCAGCTTGGCCTCTTCCTCCGGGTTCGAGATGAAGGCAGTCTCGACCAGGATGGAGGGCACATCCGGCGCCTTCAGTACCGCGAAGCCGGCCTGCTCGACTGCCTTTTTGTGCAGGCGCCCGACCTTGCCGATCTGGCCCAGCACTTCGGAGCCGAGTTTTAAGCTGTCCTTGATCTGGGCGCTGGTGCTCATATCCAGCATCGCGCGAAGTACTTCGCGGTCCTTGACTGAGGCGACGTTGACGCCGCCGACCTGATCCGCCCGGTTCTCCTTGGCCGCGATCCAGCGCGCCGCCGTGCTAGTGGCCGCCCCCTGACTCAGCGCGAACACCGAGGCGCCACGCGCCTTCGGCGTGAAGAAGGCGTCGGCATGGATGGAGACAAACAGATCGGCCTGCACGCGGCGGGCCTTGCGCACCCGCTCTTGCAGCGGCACAAAGAAGTCGGCATCGCGCGTCATCATCACGCGGATGTTGGGGTTGCTGTTGAGCCGGTCGCGCAGCTTCAGCGCCACGGCCAGCACCACATCCTTTTCCTTCAGCCCGCTGGGGCCGATGGCGCCGGGGTCTTCGCCGCCATGGCCGGGGTCCAGGGCGATGACGATCAACCGGTCCAGCTTGGTGCGGTCAATCGGTCCCGGCGCTGGCGGTGGCGCGGGCGTCTGCAGCGACGGGGCCGAGGCGGACAGCGTGGCGGGAGTGGGGGGCGGCGCGGGTGACTGCGCAGCAGCGACCGGGGGCAGCACGGCCGGCTTCTCGATCTTGCCGATCAGCTCGCCCAGCGCATCCTGTACTGCCTGCGCGGCCTGGGTCTCGGCCTGCTCCTTCTCACGGACCAGCGCCAGCAGCGGATCCCGTTCCTGCTGAGGGTAGAGATCGAAGACCAGGCGGTCCTTGTAGGCTGCCACCGGCTCCAGGGTGAAGATCTGCGGCGCCACCGGCTGCTTGAGGTCCAGCACGATGCGCACGACGCGCGGCTGGTTCTGGCCGACCCGCACTGCACTGATATAGGGGTCGTCCGGCTTGATCTTGCCCAGCAGCTCTCGCAGGCCGGCGCTGAGTTCCAGCCCGTCGATATCGATCACCAGCCGGTGCGGGCTGTCGACCAGGAAGTGCTTGGCGGCCAGCGGGCGGTCAGATTCCAGCGTCACCCGGGTGTAGTCGGGCGCCGGCCAGACCCGAACCGCGACGATGCTGGCGCTGCCCGGCGCGGCGCGCAGCAGGGTAGGCGCCTGCAGGAGCAAGACGAGGGCGCCCATATGGCGCAGTGCCTGACGGCGGCTCATGCCGGCAGCCCTTGCAGCAAGGCCTGACCTTCGGCGGTGCAGGCCTGCAGCTCGACCCGGCGGCTGTCGTCGTCCTGAGTGTCGAGCCAGATGCGCAGATCTGGCGTGGGCAGCATGCCCTCGGCCTTCTCCGGCCACTCACTGAGCTTCAGACCGGGCCGGGTGAAGATCTCGCGAAAACCGGCGTCCTCCCACTCGCGCGGGTCGGCGAAGCGGTAGAAGTCAAAGTGGCTGACCTCGCCTTGCGGTAGCTCATAGCTCTCCAGCACTGCGTAGCTGGGGCTCTTGATGCGGCCAGTCACGCCCAGCGCGCGCAGCAGATGGCGCACCAGGCTGGTCTTGCCGGCGCCCAGCGAGCCGTGCAGCTCGATGCTGGAATTCATCAGGCCCGGTGCCTGTGCCAGCCGGGCGGCAAAGGCCTCGGTGGCGGCTTCATCGGGCCACAGCAGGTGGCGGCTTTCTAGAATGCGCAAATGAACGAGGCTCCACAGAAAATCGGTGACAAGGATGCGCAAGCGCTGCTGCTGCAGTTGCGCGCCTGGGCGCTTGAGTTGGGATTCTCACAGATTGGCGTGGCCGGCATCGATCTCGCGAGCGCCGAGCCGGGTCTGGCGGCCTGGTTGGCGGCTGGTTTTCACGGCTCGATGCACTATATGGAGGCCCACGGCCTCAAGCGCGCACGGCCGGCCGAACTGGTGCCCGGCACACTGCGCGTGCTGACCGTGCGCATGGACTACCGGCCACGTGCCAGTGTGCAGGACTGGCAAGCCGTCGAGTGGCAGGGCCTGGGCGATCCGCAGCGCGCACAACTGTCGATCTATGCTCGGGGCCGCGACTATCACAAGGTCTTGCGCGCGAGGTTGCAGCAGCTCGCAACCCGGCTGGAGCAGGCCATCGGCCCTTTCGGCTACCGCGTTTTCACCGACTCGGCGCCGGTGCTGGAGGTGGAACTGGCCGCGCGCTCGGGCATCGGCTGGCGCGGCAAGCACACGCTGACTCTGCACCGTGAACGTGGCTCCATGTTCTTTCTCGGCGAGATCTATCTGGACCTGCCGCTGCCCGAGTCGGAGCCGGTCAACGCGCACTGCGGCCAGTGCACGGCCTGCCTTGACGCCTGTCCGACCGGCGCCATCGTTGCGCCCTACCGGGTCGATGCGCGACGCTGCATCTCCTATCTGACCATCGAGCATGATGGCGCGATCCCCATCGAGCTGCGCCCGCTGATCGGCAACCGCATCTACGGCTGCGACGATTGCCAGCTGATCTGCCCCTGGAACAAATTCGCTGGCAAAAGCACGCTGGCAGACTTCGACGAGCGCGAGTCGCTGCGTGCGCCCGGGTTGCTGGCGCTGTGGGCCTGGAGCGAGACCGAGTTTCTGCGCTTCACCGAGGGTTCGGCGATCCGCCGCATCGGCCATGCGCGCTGGCGGCGCAATCTGGCCGTAGCGATGGGCAATGCGCTTCGGGCCGGCTCGGACCAGGGCATCAGCCTGGCCTTGCGGGACGCGCTGCCGAGCGCCAGCGAAATGCTGGCCGAGCACATCGAGTGGGCGCTACAGCAGGCTCAACCAGAACGGCAGACTGAGCATGCCAACCAGAGTTGACAGAGTCACCAGGCCGGCCACGAAGGCAGCATGGCCGCCCATGCGAGCGGCCAGCACGTAGGCGCTAGAGGCGGTCGGCAAGGACGCGAAGGTCAGCAGCACGACGCGCTGGCCGGCCGGAAGCGCCAGCCAGTGGCCCAGGCCCAGGGCCAGCAAGGGCAGGGCGGCATGGCGGATTGCCAGCAGCGCGGCGGCCAGCCGCGGTGCATCGCGCAGTGCACCAAAGCGCAGGCCGGCACCCACCGCCATCAGGCCCAGCGGCAGGGCTGCCAGGCCGATGCGGTTCAAGGTCAGTGCTGCGGTATCGGGCAGTTTCAGCCCCATCAGATTGGCGATCAGGCCGGCCACGGTGCTGAGAATCAGCGGGTTGCGCGCCAGTTCGCGCAGCAGGCCCTGGCCGCCGTGACGAGCTAGCGGGTAGACGGCGGCCACATTGCAGATAGGCACGCACAGCGCCACGAGCAGGGCCACCCAGGCCACGCCCTGCGCGCCCTGAAGCCGCTCGGCCAGCGCCAGCGCGATATAGGAGTTGAAGCGAAAGGCCACCTGGGCGCCAGAGGCATGGGCGCGAGCATCCACACCGGGGCAGAGTCTGAGCCCATAGGCCAGCGCGACGCCGGCCAGCACCACAGCCACACCGGCACCCGCCAGGCTCAGGGTCTGCGCCGGTTCCAGCGGGGTGCGAACGATGGAGTTGAACAGCAGTACCGGGAACAGCAGGTAGTACACCAGCTTCTCAGTGGCCTCCCAGATCGGCCTGTTCAGCGCCGTATAGCGGCACAGTAAAAAACCGCAAAGTATCAGCAGCGCGTCGGGCAACAGAAGCAGAAAGTCGGGAACAGCGGGAACGGCAGGCATGGCCGGCAGTGTGCCATCGGGGCGCTGTCGGCCTGTGATGTGCCGGCTGCGTTAGGCTTGAGGCAAGGAGAGTGATATGGCTTTTTTCCCTGGGGTTCCCCGAAAGGAAGGTTCGCACAGCAAGGCTGTGCCGAACCGACAGCGCCGCTTGGTCATGGCCGCGCTGCTGTGCCTGGGCATCAATGCGCCTGCGCTCGCACGCCGCTACGAGGGCTATGACTTCGATGACAAGCTGCAGCTCGGAGGCAGCGCGCTGATGCTCAACGGCGTCGGCATGCGGGCGGTGGCGGTGCTGAAGGGCTATCTGGCGGCCCTCTACCTGGGCCGTAGCGCCAGCACGCCGGCGGCGGTCTATGCAACACCTGGCCCCAAGCGCATCCGCATCCGCATGCTGCTGGACGTCGGCACCGAGGAGTTCGTCAAGGCCATCGCCAAGGGCGTGCGGCGCAATTGCAGCGAGGCCGAGCAGGCCGCGCTGCCCGACAAGATCGAGCAGTTCAACGCCCAGCTGCGTGCAGTCGCCAAGGTGCGCAGCAAGGACCTGATCGATATGGACTACCTTCCCGACCAGGGCACCGTGATCAGCCTGAACGGTAAAGCCATCGGTGCGGCGATTGCCGGGCCGGAGTTCTATCTGGCCCTGCTGAAGGTGTTTCTCGGCGAGCGACCGGTGGACAAGCGGCTCAAGGCCGGCTTGCTGGGCGGCGCGAGCGAGTGATGGCCGGTTGCTGTACGTAGTTCCGCTAGCATAGGCCCCGGTGGGCGTGGTTAGCATCGCGCCAGAAACATCAATGAATTGACCCAAAAAGGAGACCGCTGATGAGCCGTCGAGTCTGGATACGTCGTTGTGTGGCCTTGAGCGCCGCCACCCTGGTCGCTCCGCTGGCCCTGGCGCAGAGCTACCCGGCCAAGCCGGTGCGTCTGATCGTGCCTTTTGCACCGGGCGGCACCACCGATATCGTCGCACGCGTGCTGGCAGAGAAGATCCAGGCGCATCTGGGTCAGAACCTGCTCGTCGACAACCGCGCCGGTGGCGGCGGCTCGATCGGCGCCAACGAAATCGTCAAGGCCGCGCCGGACGGCTACACGCTGGGGATGGCCACGGTGTCGACCACCGCGTCGAACCCGGCGATCAACCCCAAGATCCCCTACAACCCGCTGACCGACTTCACCTCCATCATCAATGTGGCGGCCACGCCCAATGTGATCGCGGTGCACCCCTCGTTCCCGGCGCGCGATTACAAGGGTTTTGTCGCCGAGCTCAAGAAGAGCCCCGGCAAGTACAGCTTCGCCAGCTCGGGCACCGGCGGCATCGGCCATCTGCAGATGGAGCTCTACAAGAGCTTGGCCAATGTTTTCGTGCTGCACATTCCCTATCGCGGCGCCGGCCCGGCGCTCAATGACACGGTGGCCGGCCAGGTGCCGATGATTTTCGACAACCTGCCCTCGGCCCTGCCGTTTATCAAGGACGGTCGGCTGATCCCAATCGTCGTGGCGGCGCCTAACCGCCTGGCCGTGTTGCCCAATGTGCCGACCTTCAAGGAAGTGGGCCTGGAACCTGTCAACCGCATGGCTTACTACGGCATCCATGGCCCGAAGAATCTGCCCAAGGAGGTGATCGACAAGGTCGCCGCTGCGGTCAAGAAGACGGTCGAGATGCCTGATGTGAAAAAGCGCATCGAGGACACCGGCTCGCTGATCGTGGCCAACACGCCCGAGCAGTTCTCAGCCCAGACCAAGGCTGAGTTCGAAGTCTACAAAAAGGTGGTCGAGCAGCAAAAGCTCAAGCTCGATTGAACAGGGCGCTGTAGCAGTGACGAAGGGCGCCGCGTGCGCCCTTTCTCCTTGTGCGCTCAGCATGAGCGCACTCTTGCGGGTGCAAGTCCCGCCGTAAGTTGATCACAGCGAACGAAGCGAAGCGCAACTGCACGAGGGCGACCGAATGTGGGGAGGAAGCGTGGAGCGAAGC
>NZ_JAPFGP010000085.1 GCF_026241155.1 Paucibacter sp. PLA-PC-4 | reverse complement strand
CAGCTGAGCTAATCCCCCGGGATCTTCTCAAATCCGTGGTGGGTCTGGCTGGATTCGAACCAGCGACCCCCGCCTTATCAAGACGGTGCTCTAACCAACTGAGCTACAGACCCACGCGTTTTCTCGCGTGTCCTGCACCTCAATCTCGCTTGCCCTTGTCTGCTGACAACGTCACTGACCAGGCCAGCTCGGCAGGCTCACGCTTTATTCACTCTTGCAGTTGAATTACAGCCGATAAGTGTGGGCGCTTAAAAATGAGTCATGTGGATCTCGCTCATGCTCAGTCACGAGTGACTCAACCGTGGCTCGATCTCTTCTAGAAAGGAGGTGATCCAGCCGCACCTTCCGATACGGCTACCTTGTTACGACTTCACCCCAGTCACGAACCCTGCCGTGGTAATCGCCCTCCTTGCGGT
>NZ_JAPFGP010000084.1 GCF_026241155.1 Paucibacter sp. PLA-PC-4 | reverse complement strand
TTCTTCCCAGCGCGCGCAGTGACGGCGGCTGATGGTCTAGAAGGGAATCCAGATGCAGAAATGGCCCGCGTTGCGGGCCATCAGGGATTGGTTCGGCTTGACTCTGGGGGGAAGCCCTTGTAGTTGGAGTTGAGCCGCAGACCGAGGCTTGCCGAGGGCTGTCGGCTCGAACGACTGGTTCGGCCTCTTGCGCTCGCGACCTACTTTTGTGCAACAGCCAACAACGCCTTCGGATTGGAGCTGGCGATAGCCAACAGTGTGCGTGCGGCACCGCTTGGTTGTTTGCGACCTTGTTCCCAGCCCTGCAGGGTACGTACGGAGACGCCCATCAGCGCAGCAAACTGTGACTGTGAAAGTCCTGTTCTATTGCGCGCCTCAATGACAGGCGATGAAACAACGCGAACTTGTCCCGCTTTCATCTCGCGCACCGACTGCAGCAATT
>NZ_JAPFGP010000008.1 GCF_026241155.1 Paucibacter sp. PLA-PC-4 | reverse complement strand
GTTGCAAGCCAAGCTGGAACAGCGCATTGCACAGTATCTACAGGAGTTGGAGACTGCCGACCAACAGCCGGGAGAGCCCGAAGTCGATGCGCAGGCGCTGCGCGCAGCGCTGATTCGGCTAGAACAAAAGAAGTCCGAACTGGCTCAGGCCAGCAGCCAGGGCAAGAGGCGGCATATGCGCACCGAGCCTGAGTCGGTGGTACTCAAAGGCAAGGGCCCGGGTTACAACGTGCAGACGGCCGTGGACGGCGAACATGCGCTGATCGTGGCCCACGAGGTCAACGCGCAGGCCGGTGACAACGGCTGTCTGCAGCGCATGGGGCAGGCGGCGCAGCAGGCGCTGGGCGCCCAGGAACTCAAGCTCGTGGCCGACGCCGGTTATGCTCAATGGTGAGCAGGCGCAGGCGCTGGAGGACCTGGGTGTGCGAGTGCATGTGCCGGTCAAACGCTCGGTGAACCACCAGGGCGACGGCGAACTCTTCGACCGCGCCCGTTTCACCTACGACGCGCAGGCCGACGTCTATGTGTGCCCCGCCAACCAGGTGCTGAGGCGCAAGCAACTGAACAATGCCGACAAGGTGATCATCTATGCGGCCCAGGCCAGCGACTGCACGACCTGCGCGATGAAGGCTCGCTGCACGCAGTCAAGCCGACGGATGGTCAGCCGCCACTTGTACGAGGCGGCGCTGGAGCGCATGCAAGAACGCGCAACACCCCAAGCGATGCGCTTGCGGCGTTGCACAGTCGAGCATCCCTTTGCGGCCTTAAAGTATCAGATCTTCGAGAAGGCGCGCTTCCTGATGCGAGGACTGACCGGCGCTGGGACAGAGATCGCACTTGCCACGCTGGCCTACAACTTCAAGCGGGCGCCGGCGGTGCTCGGAGGCGCTCAGATGCTGAAGAAGCTGGCTTAAGGTGAGGCAGCGGTCCCGTTGAGCGACAACTCAGCGCTATCGACGCTCCAAAGCACCGCAGGGCGGCTTACAAAGGTAAGGTGCGACCTTTTCCTGGTCAAACAAAAACGCCCCGACAAAGACTCGGGGCGTTTTATCAGGCGCTTCGCAGATTAGGTTTTGACACGGACTGCGAGGGGCCCTTTGTCATTTCCGGACCACTTTTACTCAGGCAGCTGCCATTCTGATGTCAGTAGCCTAAGCCCTTAGGGAGTAGCCAGACTCCCGCCATATCCCTACAGTCGCGCCAACTGGCTTGTCGACCGACCACCCTGCAGGTGGACGGATGGGCCACAGGAGGGATTCGATGGCTATACACATGAGCAAGCGCCCGGTCGGGCTCGTCGCGGCAGCACTGCTGACCGCTCTGGTAACGGGCTGCAGCCAGGAAGCTGGCGGGCAGCAGCCTCAGGCTGGCGGTCCACCTCCGGTATCGGTGGCGCCGGCCGTCCAACGCGAGGTGCAGGAATTCGACGAGTTCACCGCCCGGCTGGAGGCCCCCGACACGGTGGAGATCCGCTCGCGCGTGGGCGGGACCCTGGACAAGGTCCATTTCCGCGAGGGCCAGTTGGTCAAGAAGGGCGAGTTGCTGTTCAGCATTGACCCGCGCCCTTTTGCAGCTGAGGTTGCCCGTGCCGAGGCCCAGCTCGCGGCCACCCGAACCCAGACCGAACTCAGCGCCAGCGAGCTCGAGCGAGCGCAGAAGCTGGTCGCGATCCAGGGTGTCAGCCAGCAGGAGATCGACCAGTTGCGCGCCGCCACCCGCAATGCCGAGGCCAATACCAAGGCTGCCGAGGCCGCTCTGGTGCAGGCCAAGCTCAATCTCGAATTCACCCGCATCACCGCGCCGGTCGCTGGTCGCAGCTCCCGAGCCAATGTCACGGCGGGCAACCTGGTCGGCGTCGGCGATCCGGTGTTGACGACCGTCGTCTCCAGCGACCGGATCCATGCCTATTTCGATGCCAGCGAGGCCACCTACCTGAAATACGTGCGCGCGGCCCGCAACGGCAGCATGCCCTCGCAGCGCAGCAGCGAAGGCAACAAGGTGCTGATGGGCCTGGCCAACGAGACCGGCTTTCCTCATGAGGGACGGATGGACTTCGTCGACAACCGCCTGAACCCGGCGACTGCGTCGATCCGCGGCCGCGCGGTGTTCGACAACAAGGCCGGTCTTTTCACGCCAGGCCTGTTTGCCCGCGTCAAGCTCGTCGGTTCAGGCACGTACCAGGCCACCCTGGTCGCCGAGCGCGCGATCAGCACCGATCAGACCCGCAAGATCGTTCTGATCGTGGGCGCCAACAACATCGTCCAGCCGCGCGAGATCAAGCCTGGCGTGCTGATCGACGGCATGCGGGTGGTCGAGGGGGTCAAACCCGGCGAGCTGGTCATCGTCGACGGCCTGCTGCGTGCCTTCCCCGGCGCGCCAGTGACGCCGCAGCAGCTCAAGGTGGACGACAAGGGCATGCCCATTCCCGCCGCCCCTGTCGCCCCGGCGGCCTCCAAGTAAGACCAGGCGCGAGGCTAGCCCCATGGACATCTCACGCTTTTTCATCGACCGACCGCGCTTTGCAACCGTGCTGTCGGTATTCATCTTCCTGGTTGGCCTGCTGTCGATCTTCCAGCTGCCGATCTCCGAGTATCCCGAGGTCGCGCCGCCGCAGGTGGTGGTGCGCGCCCAGTTCCCAGGCGCCAACCCGCGCGTGATCTCCGAGACCGTGGCCACGCCGCTGGAGGAGCAGATCAACGGCCTGGAGGGCATGCTGTACTACGACAGTCAGGCCACCGCCGACGGTGCCATGACGATGACCGTCACCTTCAAGATCGGCACCAGCCCGGAGGCAGCGGAAACGGCGGTGCAGAACCGCATCAACCGCGCCCTGCCCCGTCTGCCCGAGGTGGTGCGCCAGATCGGCGTGACCACCGAGAAGCAATCGCCCAATCTGACCATGGTGGTGCACATGGTCAGCCCCGACAACAGCCGCGATGCGCTCTACCTGCGCAACTACGCGAATCTGCAGGTGCGCGACGACCTGCTGCGAATCCAGGGCATGGGCTCGGTGCAGCTGTTCGGCGGCGGCGACTATGCGATGCGGATCTGGGTCGACCCGCAAAAGCTGGCCGGCCGCGGCATGACGGCCAGCGATGTGGTGGCGGCCGTGCGCGAACAGAACGCCCAGGTGGCGGCCGGCGTCGTCGGCTCCTCGCCGAGCGTCAAGGGCACCGAATTCCAGCTCTCCATCAATACTCAGGGGCGTCTGGTCAGCGAAGAAGAGTTCGCCAATATCATCATCCGCAGCGATCCGGCCACCGGTGCCTTGGTGCGCATCCGGGACATCGGCCGCGTCGAGATGAGCGCGAACTCCTATGCGCTGCGCAGCCTGCTGAACAACAAGGAGGCTGCCGCCATCGGCATCTTCCAAGCTCCGGGTTCGAACGCACTGGCGATCTCCGACGCGGTGCGCGAGGTGATGGAGAAGGCCAAGGCCAGCTTCCCCGCGGGCGTCGACTACGACATCGTCTACGACCCCACCCGCTTCGTGCAGACCTCGATCACCAAGGTGGTCCAGACCCTGATCGAGGCGGTGCTGCTGGTGGTGCTTGTGGTCATCATCTTTTTGCAGACCTGGCGCGCCTCGATCATCCCGCTGCTGGCCGTGCCGGTGTCCATCGTGGGCACCTTCGCGGTGCTGCTGATGATCGGCTACTCGATCAACACACTGACACTGTTCGGTCTGGTGCTGGCGATCGGCATCGTGGTTGACGATGCCATCGTCGTGGTCGAAAACGTCGAGCGCAATCTGGAGGACGGGCTGACGCCGCACGAGGCCACGGTGAAGGCCATGCAGGAGGTCAGTGGTCCCATCATCGCGATCGCCCTGGTGCTGTGCGCGGTGTTCATCCCCCTGACATTTGTGCCGGGACTGTCAGGCCAGTTCTACAAGCAGTTCGCCGCGACGATCGCGATCTCCACAGTGATCTCGGCCTTCAACTCGCTGACCCTGTCGCCGGCGCTGGCAGCCCTGCTGCTGCGGCCGCACGACGCCCCCAAGGACGCGCTGACACGCGGCATGGACAAGCTCTTCGGCGGCTTCTTCCGCTGGTTCAACTGCTTCTTCCATGCGCGAAGCGAGGGCTACTCGCGTGGCGTTACCGGCCTGCTGCGGCGCAAGTCGCTGGCCCTGGTCGTCTATGCCGTGCTGATCGGCGCGACCATGCTGCTGTTCAGCCGCATTCCCAGCGGCTTTGTGCCGGCGCCGGACAAGCAGTACTTGATCGGCATCGCCCAGCTGCCTGCCGGCGCGACGCTGGACCGCACCGAAGACGTGATCCGCCGCATGAGCGATATCGCGCTGAAGGTGCCGGGCATCGTCGACTCGATCGCCTTCCCCGGCCTGTCGATCGCCGGTTTCTCGGCCGCACCGAATGAGGGCATCGTGTTCTTCGGCCTTGACGCGTTCGAGAAGCGCAAGAGCGGCGACCTGTCCAAAGATGCCATTCTCGGCAAGGTCAATGGCGCGATCCAGGAGATCCAGGGCGCACGCATGTTCGTCGTGCCGCCGCCCGCAGTCGACGGGCTGGGCAATGCCGGCGGATTCAAGGTCCAGGTGCAGGACCGCAGCAGCCAGGGCGAGCAGGCCCTGTACGGCGCGGTCTGGGGCACTTTGGGGCCGATCTACGGCAACCCCAAGAGCAGCATAGGCACGCCCTACTCGACCTATGACATCAACGTGCCCCAGCTGTTCGCCGATGTCGACCGCGGCAAGGCCAAGCAGATGGGCGTGGCGCTGCAGGACATCTATGACACCCTGCAGATCAATCTGGGCTCGCTCTATGTCAACGACTTCACCCGCTTCGGCAAAACCTACCAGGTGATCGTGCAGGCCGACGCGCCTTTCCGCGCCCAGGCCGGCAACATTGCCGACCTGAAGACACGCAACGGCGCCGGCGCCATGGTGCCGCTGGGCTCGCTGATGGAGGTCTCACCCACCTTCGGCCCTACGCGCGTGACCCGCTACAACGGTTTCCCCAGCGCCGACATCAACGGTGCGCCCAATCCCGGCTTCTCCAGCGGGCAGGCCGAGGCCGAGATCGAGCAATTGCTCAAGGGGCTGCCTCGCGGCATGAGCTATGAGTGGACCGAGCTGAGCTACCAGGACCGGCTCACCCGCGATGTCACGCTGCCGGGCCTCGGGATCAAGGTGCCAACCTTGGGTGCCGTGCTACTGCTGTCGGTGCTGCTGGTGGTGCTGGTCCTGGCCGCCCAGTACGAGAGCTGGAGCCTGCCGCTGGCCATCATCCTGATCGTGCCGATGTGCATACTCTCCGCGCTGTTCGGCGTCTGGCTCTCGCACTTTCCACCCTTTGGTCAGACCGGCGACCTCAACATCTTCACCCAAGTGGCCCTGGTCGTGCTGGTGGGACTGGCCTGCAAGAACGCCATCCTGATCGTCGAGTTCGCCAAGGAGCTCGAAGAACGTGGCAAACCGATGGTGGAAGCAGTGATCGAGGCCTGCCGGCTGCGACTGCGGCCCATCCTGATGACCTCGATCGCTTTCTGTGCCGGCGTGATTCCGTTGATCCTGGGCTCCGGCGCCGGCAGCGAGATGCGCCGCGCGATGGGCATTGCGGTGTTCTCGGGCATGGTCGGCGTCACGCTGTTCGGCATCTTCCTGACTCCGGTGTTCTACGCACTGTTGCGCAAGAGCACCGAGAAGAAGCGCGCCCATGCAGCGGATCTGCGCCGCGAGATCGACGCCGCTGCCCACCCCTTCCATCCCGGCGTCGACGATGCCGGGATCACGAACCGCAAGGAGGGTGCATGATGCGCCGCGCCATCAGTCTTATCGGCCTTGCCGCGCTGGCCGCTTGCTCCGGCACGGCCGAGCTCAAACGCTACGAGCCCGCGCTCGCGGCCGAGTTCGCGAACAAGCCTACCGAGGCAGCGGCCGGCGAGCCGGTGGCCCAGTTCTGGCGCGGCTTCAATGATGCGCAGCTGGACCAACTGATCGCCCAGTCCCTGCAGGCCAACACCGATCTGCGCATCGCCGCAGCCAATCTTCAGGAGGCTCGCGCGCTGGGCCGTTTTGCCGATGCCCAGCAACTGCCCACCGTGGGCCTGGCCGCCGGCGCGGCACGGGTGCGCGCGCAAAACGACCAAGGCCAGCCGCAGACCCGGCGTGCCTACTCGGCCGGCTTCGATGTCGCCTGGGAGGCCGATCTGTTCGGTCGCCTCAGCGGCGAGCAGCGCGCAGCCGCGGCAGGCGTGCTGGCCGGCGAGGCCGGGCTGCGCGGGGCCCAGCTGAGCCTGGCCGCGGAGGTGGCGCGCAACTACTTCGAGCTGCGCGGCCTGCAGGAGCAGTTGCGAGTGGCCCGCGCCTCGCTAGAGACCCAGGAGGCCGCGCTGAAGCTGGTGCTGGCCCGCCAGGACGCCGGGCGCGGCACGGCGCTAGACAGCGAGCGCGCCCGCGCGCTGCTGCAGTCCACCGCCGCCAGCGTGCCGGCGCTGGAGACCGCCCTGCTGCGTACACGTTACCGCCTGGCCGTGCTGAGCGGGCAGCCGCCTACCGCGCTGGATCAGGAGTTGAGCGAGGTGAAACCGCTGCCGGGTCTGAAGACGGTGGCGCTGGGCGGGATCGGCGCACCACAAGAGCTGCTGCGCCGCCGCCCCGATGTGCAGGCCGCCGAAGCTCAGGCCGCAGCCGCGGCAGCCCGCGCCGGCGTGGCCCGCAGCGATCTGTTCCCGCGCATCACGCTGGGCGGCACGCTGGGCCAGAATGCCTCGCGGCTGGGCGATCTGGGCGATGGCGCCTCCTACGCCTACAACCTCGGCGCCCAACTGGTTTGGAATCTGCTGGACTTCGGCCGCATCAAGGCTCAAATCGCCGCCGCGGATGCGCGCAGTGAGGTGGCGCTGCTGAGCTACGAGCGCACCGTGCTCGGTGCGCTGGAGGAAACCGAGGGCGCGCTGGCCGGTTACAGCCGAAGCCAGCAGCAGGCGCAGCACCTGTTCGACGCGGCCCGCGCCGCCGAGCGCGCCGCGCTGATCGCGCGCGAGCGGTTCGGTGTCGGCGTCAGCGACTTCCTCGCGGTGCTCGATGCGGAGCGTGAGCTGCTGTCGGCGCGCGACCGGTTGGCGCAGTCGCAGACGGCTGCCGCCACGTCGCTGGTCGGCGTCTACAAGGCGCTGGCCGGCGGCTGGGGCGGCTGAGCGCTGCAAGGCTCGGGTCATGGGCAGGGATAATCCCTCCCATGATTCGACTCTTTGTTGGCCTGGGCAATCCAGGTCCCGAATACGAGGACACACGCCACAACGCCGGCTTCTGGTGGGTCAATGACCTGGCCCGAAAGCTCGGCGGCACGCTGGCGGTGGATCGCAACTATCACGGCCTGGTTGCGCGCATCAATAACGCGCCCGGCGCGGCCGGGCCGATCTGGCTGCTGGAGCCGATGACCTATATGAACCTCAGCGGCAAGTCGGTGGCCGCGCTGGCGCGTTTTTTCAAGATCGCACCCGAGGAGATACTGGCCATCCATGACGAGCTCGATATCGAGCCCGGCCAGATGAAGTTCAAACAGGGCGGGGGCAACGGCGGCCACAACGGACTCAAGGATATGCAGGCCTGCCTGGGCTCTGCCAATTTCTGGCGGCTGCGGCTGGGCATCGGACATCCGGGCGTCAAGACCGAGGTCGCAGGCTATGTCTTGCGCAAGCCGCCGCTGGCCGAACGCCAGGCCATCGAGGACTGCATCGCCAAGTCGCTGGAGTCCGTGGATTTGATGCTGAAGGGCGAGCTGGAGCGGGCCATGATGAAGATACATGCCAAGCCGCCCAGGCCCAAGCCACCCAAGCCACCAGCCATCGATCCATCATGAATCGCTCGCCAACTGCGCCGTCGCTTTGGTGGCGCAGGGCAGCAGCTTGCAGACACGTACCTAAACTCGCAGCACCGGTGTCTATCGCTGCGGGCCTGCAGCGCCAGTGCCCCGACGCTGAACGGGCGCGCGAGCTCGAGCGCGGGCGCTAGCCTATCAAGGCCAGCCCTCCCAGGCACAGGCCTGTCGGCATCCACGGTCGGGTCCGGCCCGACCGGGCCCCAGGCAGCAAGTCCGAAGGCGTCAAGCCGCAGGCAGACCCACAAGCCCAAGACCCAGATCCGAGGCCGCCCAAGAACTACGCGGCGTCGCCCCGCGGCTAGCCGCTAGAATCCACGTCGTTGGTGCTCGTGCAGCCGTCATGGCTGCGCAGTTAAACGGGAATCAGGAGGGCGCGCCTCGCCGAGGCAAACCTAACCTGAGCTGTCCCCGCAACGGTAAGTGGACGAAGTCGCCAAGCGCGGCTTCCGGTTCTGTACTCGCTCCACTGGCGCTTGATGCGCTGGGAAGGACACAGAGCTTGCATCCACCAGCCCGGATACCGGCCAACAAGTGATGTCTCGGCGTTTGCCGGCGCATCGTTCCACAGGACCCGCGGGGAAGCTGGTGTCCTGGATGTACTGTTGTTGGTCCGTAAATGAATACTACTGTTCGGCGTCCCGCACGCGCGACGAGCGCACTGCTGCGCATGACTCCCTTTGCCCTGGCGCTGCTGGCGGCCTTGCCCGAGGCCCACGCCCAGTCCGCTGGCCGCAAGGGTCTTGACCCGGTCTTTGTGACCGCCACCCGCAGCCCGCAGGCGCTAAGCCAGGTGCTGGCTGATGCCACTGTGATCACCCGCGCCGACATCGAGCGCCAAGCCTTCGGCGGCCTGGCCGATCTGCTGCGCAGCCAGGCCTGTTTCGAGATGGTCCGCAACGGCAACCCCGGCGCCAACACCAGCTTGTTCGTCCGCGGCGCCGAAACCCGCCACACCAAGGTGCTGATCGACGGCGTGCCCTACGACTCGCAGCGCACCGACGGCGCATCCTGGCAGTCGCTGCCCCTGGCGCAAATCGAACGCATCGAGATCGTGCGCGGCGCCGCAAGCGCGATCTATGGTTCCGATGCGATAGGTGGCGTGGTTCAGATCTTCACCCGCAAGGGCGAGGGCGCACCGCTGCTGGAGCTGGGTGTGGGCGGCGGCAACAACGGCCTGGCCAAACTGGACGCCAGCATCAGTGGCCTCAACGGCGCTTTTGACTACGCGCTCTCCGTCGCCAGCGAGCGCAGCGATGGCTTCAACACCCGACCGGTGATCGGCGATCCGGGCTACAGCCCCGATATCGACGGCTACCGCAGCCGCAGCGTCAGCCTGCGCCTGGGCGCGCAGCTGAGCAAGGCCCACCGCGTCGACCTGATCGGCATCGACAGCCATATCAACAGCCAGTACGACGCCACGGCCAAACCCAAGGTCGACGACCGCAATATCAACGCCGCCCGCGCGCTGCGCGCAGCCTGGGCGGCGCAGTGGAGCCCGGCGCTGGACACCAGCTTCAGCGTCGGCGAATCCACCGACAACTACGAAACCAAGCCCAGCGTCTACAAGACCGAGACCCGCACCCGCTCCACCGCGCTCAGCGCCGGCCTCAAGCTCGGAGGCGGCCAGCTCATCGGCTCGCTGGAGCGCCGCGAGGACAAGCTGGTGAACACCAGCGTGGCCGGCGGCAAGGCCGATCGCGACCAGGACGCCGTGGGGCTGGGATATCTCTGGTCGGCCGGCCCGCTGTCGCTGCAGGCCCATGCGCGCCATGACCGCGACAGCGAGTTCGGCAGCGCCAACACGGGCACGCTGGCCGCCGGCTACGAGCTGAGCCCGCAGTGGCGGCTGCTGTCTTCCTATGGCACAGCTTTTAAGGCGCCCTCGCTCTATCAGCGCTTCAGCCAGTACGGCAAAGCAGATCTGCAGCCCGAGAAGGGCAAGAACGCCGAGATCGGCCTGCATTTCACACAAGGTGCCCATGGCGCCAGCCTGACGGCCTACCGCAATCTCATCAATGACCTGATTGTTTTCGGCGCCCCCGGTCCCTGCCCGGACGGATTCGGCTGCTATGAAAACGTCGGCAAAGCCCGCCTGCAAGGGCTGAGCCTGAAGGCCAACACGAGCCTGGGTGCGGTTCGCCTGTCCGGATCGCTAGACCTGCAATCGCCCAAGGACGTCACCGAACGTGCCGGCCACAAAAACTACGGCAAGGTGCTGGCCCGGCGCGCCAAGACTCATGGCAGCTTGCGCGCAGAGACCGATGTGGCCGGCTGGGCCCTGGGTGCCCAGGTCATGGCCAGCGGCAAGCGCACCGACAACCTGAACACTGGGATCAAGCTGGGCGGCTATGCCACGCTGGACCTGGATGCGCAGTACAGCCTGAATCAGCAGCTGCGCCTGCAGCTCAAGCTGGACAACGCATTCGATCGCAAGTACGAGACAGCGCGCGGCTATGCCAATGCGCCGTTCCAGTTCTTCGTCGGCCTGCGGTACACCCCGACGCTCTAGGCCATGAGCGCCGCTCAGCACCACCTGATCGTCGGCGGCCAGCGCAGTGGCAAGTCGCGCCATGCAGAAATGCTGGCGCAGGCCTGGCTGACCGCTGCGCCCGGCCACACGGTCACGGTGCTGGCCACGGCGCTGGCTTTTGATGACGAGATGAGCGCACGCATCGCGCGCCATCAACTAGACCGACCGGCGGGCTTCGACACCCTCGAGGCACCGCTGGCAATGGCTCAGGGACTCTCTGCCATCGCCGCCCCCGGGCGGCTGATTCTGGTCGACTGCCTGACCTTGTGGCTGACCAACTGGCTGATGCCTATGGACGACAAACCCGATCTGGCCGGCTGGCAGCTCGAGCGCCAGCGCATGCTGGACCTGCTGCCGACGCTGCCCTCGCCGGTACTGTTCGTCTCCAACGAGGTCGGCTGGGGTGTATCGCCGATGTCCAGTGCGGCGCGCTTTTATGTTGACGAGCTGGGCCGACTGAACCAGGCCGTGGCCAGGCGCTGTCAAGACCTGACACTGATGGTGGCAGGCCAGGCTTGGACCCGAGCGGTGGAGAAAGAAAAGCGATGAAACATCTGTTGGCAAGCATGCTGATGGTGCTGGCGGGACTCGCTCAGGCTGCAGTCAACGTCAAAGACGACCGCGGCCATACCGTCACGCTACCCGAGGTACCCAGGCGCATCGTCAGTCTGCTGCCCTCGCTGACCGAGACGGTCTGCGAGCTGGGCGACTGCGCCCGGCTGGTCGGCACCGACCGTTTCTCCAACTACCCGGCCACAGCCCGCGCCTTGCCCAAACTGGGCGGACTGGACGACACCAGCATCGAGGCTGTGGTGGCGTTAAAGCCCGATGTCGTGCTGCTGGGCATGTCCTCTCGCCTGATGGACCGGCTGGAGGCGCTGGGCATCAAGGTCATTGCGCTGGAGCCCAAAACCCTGGGCGATGTGCAGCGCGTACTGGGCAAGCTGGCCCAGTTGCTGGGCAAGCCGGACGAGGCGCGCCGTATCTGGAACCGCATCGACGGCGCCATCACGCACAGCGCGGCCAACCTGCCGCCGGCCGCGCGCGGTCTGCGCATCTACTACGAGGTCGATGCCGCACCCTATGCCGCCGGCACCGCGTCCTTCATGGGCGAGATCCTGAGCCGGCTGCACGGCCGCAATATCGTGCCTGCCGAGCTGGGACCCTTCCCGAAGCTCAATCCCGAGTTCGTCGTGCGCGCCGATCCGCAAGTCATCATGGTGGGCCAGCGCAGTGCGTCGGGCCTGCCACAGCGCCCCGGCTGGGGCGCGATCCAGGCGGTCAGGAACAAGAAAATCTGCGTTTGGGTGCCGGCCGAATCGGATGTGCTGGTGCGCCCCGGCCCGCGAATGGACGAGGCAGCCGCGCTGATGGCGCGCTGTCTGCGCGAGGCCGCCGCCGGCCCGGTAGCGCTGCCCACCGTGCCCTTCAATGCGCCGCCGGGGGGCATGCGCTGATGAGCGCTCGCCATGGCCTGTGGTTGCTGATCCTGCTGCTCGGCAGCACCGCGCTGCTGGCACTGGGCCTGGCCATAGGCAGCACCGGCTGGAGCCCCTGGGTCGACAAGGATCCGGTGATGCAGCAAATCCTCTGGGACATCCGTGCGCCCCGCTCCTTGGGTGCCTGGCTGGCCGGGGCGCTGCTGGCGCTGGCCGGCGCGGTGGCGCAAGGCCTGTTCCGCAATCCGCTGGCTGACCCCTATCTCCTGGGCTGCTCTGCCGGCGCCTCGCTGGGCGTGGCCGTGCTGCTCTTCATGGTCGGTTTCTCGCCGGCCGCCACCGCGCTGGCCCTGCGTGTGGGCATGACAGGCGCAGCTTTTGTCGGCGCGGTGGGCGCGGTGCTGCTGACCCTGCTGCTGGCGCGCGGCGTCGAGCAGACGCTGCGGCTGCTGCTGGCTGGCGTCGTCGTCGGCGTGGTGCTGGGCTCGGGCTCGGCCCTGCTGACCCTGATGAATCCCGACATCATGCGAGCCATGCAGGCCTTCATGCTGGGCAGCACAGGCTTTGTCGGCTGGAACGCAGTGATGATCATGGCAGCGACCCTGCTGGCCTGCCTGCTGGTGGCCCTTGGCTGCAGCCGCAGCCTCGACGCGCTGAGCCTGGGCGAGGCGACCGCGCATTCGCTGGGCGTGCGTCTGGCCCTGGTGCGGGTGCTGCTGATCGCCGTGCTGGCCCTGGCCACGGCGGCTGCTGTTGCGCAATGCGGCCTGATCGCCTTTGTCGGCCTGGTAGCTCCCCATCTGGTGCGCAGCTGGGGGCCGGTGACGCACCGCGACTTGCTGCTACTGAGCCCACTGGCCGGCGGCATGCTGCTGCTGGCGGCCGATATCGGAGCGCGCTGGGTGATCGCGCCGCAGGAGCTGCCGGTGGGCATCATCACCGCGCTGCTGGGCGGCAGCTATCTGCTATACCTGATGCACCGGCGTTCCTCGGGACTGGGGAAGCGGCCATGAGCGCTGCGCCCTTGCTGAGCCTGGAGCTACGCTCGCTGAAGCTCGGCGGCAGCACCATCTTGCAGCCGCTGCGCTTCGCGCCACAGGCGCGCGCCTGGACCGCCGTCGTGGGACCCAACGGCGCCGGCAAGTCGACCATGCTGCGCGCGCTGACCGGTCTGCTGCCCTTCGACGGCACGCTGCAGCTGCAAAACCAGCCCTGGCACAGCTGGCCGGCGCGCGAGCGCGCCCGCCAGGTCGCCTGGCTGGGCCAGAACGAGGCCAGCGCCGACGAGCTCAGCGCGATGGACGTCGTGATGCTGGGCCGCCTGCCACACCAACCCTGGCTTGCACCAGCTAGCAGCGCCGACCACGCGGCGGTAGAGCAGGCGATGCGCATGACACAGAGCTGGGACTGGCGCGAGCGCCCGCTGGGCCAGCTCTCCGGCGGCGAGCGCCAGCGCGTGCTGCTGGCGCGTGCGCTGGCCGTGCGGGCTCAAGCCTTGCTGATGGACGAGCCACTGGCCCATCTTGACCCGCCGCACCAGAGCGACTGGGTGCAGATCGTGCGCGGCCTCGTCACCGAGGGCGTGACCGTGGTCTCGGTGCTGCATGAACTCAATATCGCACTGCAGGCCGACAGCGTCGTCGTGATGGACGCCGGCCGCATCGTCCACCAGGGCCCGCCCGCGGCCTGCGCCACCCACGCCGCGCTGCAGCAGGTTTTTCAGCAGCGCCTGCTGATCCTGCAGGTGCAGGGCCGCTGGCTGGCCTTGAACGCATGACAACGATGAACACCTGCCCCGCCCTGATGATCAGCGCCCCGTCCTCCGGATCGGGCAAGACCAGCGTCACCGCCGCGATCGCACGCCATGCCCGCAATGCGGGCAAGCGGGTGCGCGTCTTCAAGACCGGCCCCGACTATCTGGACCCCATGGTGCTGGAGCGCGCCAGCGGCCACCCGGTCTATCAGCTGGATCTATTCATGGGCGGGCTCGCGCACTGTCAGGGCCTGCTGGCCCAGGCTGCGTCAGAGTCCGACCTGATCCTGGTCGAGGGCGTGATGGGCCTGTTCGACGGCACGCCCAGCAGCGCCGATCTGGCCGCGGCGCTCAAGTTGCCGGTGCTCGCAGTGATCGACGCCTCGGCGATGGCCCAGACCTTTGCGGCGCTGGCCGTCGGGATGCAGACCTTCCGCCGCGATATCCGCCTGTGCGGCGTGGTCGCGAACCGGGTCGGAAGCCCCGCCCATGCCCGCATGGTGGCCGAAGGCCTACCCGAGGATCTGCCCCTGGTCGCGGCGCTCCATCGCAGGCAAGACCTGGCCCTGCCAGAGCGGCATCTGGGCCTGGTGCAGGCGCTCGAAATGCCCGGGCTCGACGCACAACTGGACAGCTGGGCCCAGGCTTGGGGCGAGGCCTCGGCCGGCTTCGAGTTCCGGGCGACTCGCTTCGAGTTCGAGCCCGAGCCGGCCCTGCCGCCACTGTTAAAAGGCCGGCGCATCGCGGTGGCCCAGGACGCCGCCTTCTCCTTCATCTACCCCGCCAATCTCGACTGCCTGCGCGCCCTGGGCGCCGAGGTCCTGACTTTCGCGCCTATCGAGGGTAAGGTCTTGCCACCCTGCGACGCGCTATGGCTGCCCGGCGGATATCCAGAGCTGCATGCACCGGCTTTGCGCGCCAATGCGAGCTTCTTCGCCGATCTTGCCGCTCATCTTGCGGCCGGAAAACCGCTACTGGCCGAATGCGGCGGCATGCTGGCGATGGCGGAGAGTCTGACAGACACCGAGGGCATGAACCATGAAATGGCCTGCCTGATGCCCGGCCGCGCTCAGATGCAAAAGCGCCTGGCGGCTCTGGGCATGCAAAAGATCGAGTGGCCTGAAGGTGAGCTGCGCGGCCACACCTTCCATTACTCGCTGCTGGCCACGTCGCTTGAGCCCATTGCGCGGGCCACCAATCCCAATGGCGGCAAGGCAGCCGAGGCGCTTTACGCACAGGGCAGTCTTCGCGCCAGCTACGTGCACCACTACTTCCCGTCCAACCCCGAGGCCATCGCTGCCTTCTTCCTTACCCAACACGCCTCATGATGCTCGAACAAGGTTTTGCCCAGATCGCCCAAGCCCTGCTGTGGCCGGTCCTCGTGCTCGTGGGCCTGGGCTTCATCTACGCGCTGTGGGTGGCCGGCGCCACGCTGATGGAGGCTGCGCAGCGCTGGCGATCACCGAACTACCGGACCCTGCACGCCCATGCAGACAAGCCGCTCGAAGAGATCGAGCTGCAGGTCGTGCGCCAGTTGGAGCCGCTGCGTCTGCTGGGCCGCGTCAGCCCGCTCTTGGGCCTGATCGCGACGATGGTGCCGCTGGGCCCGGCGCTGCAAAGCGTTGCCGCTGGCCAGGGCCAGCAGGCACTGGCAGTGTTCAGCGGCGCTTTCGCCGGCGTCGTGCTCGCGCTGGCGGCTGCGGCAGTCGGCCTGGTCGCTTACTCGGTGCGCCGCCGCTGGCTGATGAGCGAACTCGTCGCTATCCGTAGCGCGCGAGGCCAGGCATGAAGCATCTGTCCATCCTCGGTGAGGAAGACGACGACCCAATGCTGTCGGCTGTCAATCTGGTTGATGTGTTTTTAGTGCTGGTCGTCGCGCTGCTGACCGCGGTCGCGCTGCAGCAGCAAGAGGACGCGAACGAGAACGTCACCATCATCAAGAAGCCGGGTGAGCCGGACATGGAAATTGTCGTGCGCCAGAACGGCAAGGAGATCCGCTACAAGGGCAATGGCGGCAGCAGCGAGGGCCAGGGCGTGCGTGCGGGCGTGGCCTACAAGCTCAAGGACGGCAACATCATCTATGTGCCCGAGGGCGACAAGCCGTGATCAAAGCCTGCCTGGTCTTGATGCTGTCACTGCTGCTGGCTCCCGCGTGGGCCGCCGGCGCCAAGACGGGCCTGCTGCTGTGGATCACGCTGGACGTGACGCCGGCCGCGCGCAGCGCGCTGATCGAGCGTGAAGCGGCGGCCGCCGGCCTGGCATTCAAGGCGATGGACTACCCGCTGCGCAGCACAGCGCTGGATGCCTCGCAAGCGCGCGAACTGGCGCAGGCGCTGAGCCAGGCCCAGCTGGTCTGGATAGACGCGCCCCATCCCAGCGTCGAGGCCAAGCTACGAGCTATGCTGGGCCAGGCGCTCAAGCAACATGCCATCGCCACACCAGTCTGGATCGCGGCCGGCGAGCCTGCCGCCGGCGATCGCTCGCTGCGCGCCTATCTGCAGGCCGGCGGCATCGCCAACACCCGTCACGCCTTCGCCCTTGTCAAGGCCCAGCTGACCGGCCAGCCTGCGCCCGATCTGCCGTTACCGACCCTGCTGCCGCAGCGCGGCCTCTATCTGCCGGGCGCGCCGGGCCTGTTCGCAAACGCGCAGGCCCTGTCACGTTGGGCCGAAGCCCAAGGCGACAAACGCCCGGCCGTCGCGCTGCTGCTGCACCGCTACCACTTTGTGCAGGGCGCCACGGCCTGGATCGACGACTGGCTGCAGCGCTTCGACCGTCAGGGGCTGCTGGCCTATGCGGTGTTCAGCTCGCGCTTTAGTGAAGGGACGGCCGGCGATTCGCTGGCCCCGCTGATGGAACTGCCAGATGGCAAGCTGCACGCCTCGGTGATCGTCAACCACGCGCTGCTGCCCCAGTCCGGCGGCCTGCAGCCGCTGTTTAATCGGTGGGGCGCCCCGCTGCTGCAGACCCTCCCCTATCGCAGCGGCGGCACGGCCGACTGGGAGGCCAGCGAGACCGGTCTGAGCATGAGCGATCTGCCCTTTTACTTTGCCCAACCCGAGGGCGCCGGAGCGATCGACCCGCTGATGGTGGTCGCCCATGCGAACAAAGGGTCTAAAGGCCAGGAAGGGCCGCAGCTGATCGGGCGCCAGGCCGAGGCCGTGATCGCCAAGGCCAGACGTTTGATCGTGCTGCAGACCAAGCCCGCATCGAGCAAGCGCCTGGTCGCCTTCGTCTACAACTACCCGCCGGGCGGCGACCATTTCGGCGCAAGTTTTCTGAACGTCCCGCGCAGCCTGGAGCGGGTCTCCATGGGCTTGCGCGAGGCCGGCTACGGCGTGCAGCCGCTGCCCGAGGCCGAGTGGATCGCGCAGCTCAAGCCCCTGATCGCGGCCTACTATCCCAGCGCCGATCTGCAAGCCCTGCTGGCGCGCGACCAAGCCGCCGCACTCCCGCTGGCCGACTACGAGGCCTGGTTCAAGACCTTGCCGGCGGCGCTGCAGCAGCACATCAATGGCCAGTGGGGCGAGCCGGCCCGCAGCCGCTACATCGTCAGCCATGAAGGCCGCCCTGTCTTCGTAATCCCTCGCCTGCAGCGCGGGGGCTTGAGCGTGCTGCCGCAGCCGCCGCGCGAGGAGACGCTCAGGCGGGGCCAGGACCCCTTCATGCACAAGAACAAGACGCCGATCTCGCATCACTACCTAGCCACTTACCTATGGGCCCGTCAGGCGGACGCCTTGATCCACTTCGGCACCCACGGCACGCAGGAATGGGCGCCCGGCAAGCTACGCGCACTGGACATCCATGACGAAGCCCTGCTGCCACTAGGCGATGTGCCGGTGATCTACCCCTATATCGTGGACAACCTCGGCGAAGGCCTAACGGCCAAGCGCCGCGGCCGTGCCCTGATGGTCAGCCACCGCACCCCCAGCTTCGCGCCGGCCGGCTTCAATGCCCGCATGGCCCATATGCACGAGCTGATGCACGAGTGGGAAACGGTGGACGCCGGCCCGACGCGCCAGGCGCTGGAGCGCCAGATGGTCAGCGCTTTTGTCGAGCACCAGTTGCACCGCGACCTGGGCTGGACTGCCCAGCAGATCGCCGCCGATTTCAGCGGTTTCCTAGAGCTGCTGCACCCCTGGCTGGACCGGCTGGCGCAAAGCTCCCAGCCCAAGGGCCTGGCGGTGTTTGGCCAGGTGCCGCACGAGAGTGCCCGCCACACGACGATTCTGCAGATGCTGCGCCAGCCCTTGATTGAAGCGCTGGGCGAGGACATCGATGAGGCCTTTCTGATCAATCACGAGAGCGTCGCGACGTCGCGCCCGGCGCGCTGGCTCCATGTCGCGTTGAAGGACGCCCAGGCTGCGAGCACCTTGGATCTGCGCCCGCCCGAGCCTCAGAGCCATGTGCCCAACCGCGCCTCGCGCAAAGCCATCGACACCCCCGCGTTGCTGCAGTTGGCCGAGCGCGCCCAGGAGCTGGAGCGTCGCCTGTCCACCGAGGGTGAGATGCCAGGCCTGCTTGCCGCGCTGCAAGGTCGCTTCCTGCCTGCGGCCTACGGCGGCGACCCACTGCGCAACCCCGACAGCCTGCCAACAGGCCGCAACCTGACAGGCCTGGACCCGAGCCGGCTGCCGACCAAGCAGGCCTATGAGGTGGCGCAGCGCCTGTTCGCGCAGTGGTACGAGGAACAGGCGAAAACAGGCAAGCCCCCGCAGCGTCTGGCGCTGTCGCTGTGGGCTGGCGAGACGCTGAGACACCAAGGCCTGATGGAGTCCCAGGCACTGGCCGCTTTGGGCGTGCAACCCATCTGGGACGACAGTGGCCGGCCCACCGGCGTCAAGCCGATGCCGCTGGCGGAACTGAAGGGCAGACCCCGGGTCGATGTGCTCTTGAGCATCACCGGCTCTTACCGCGACCAATTCCCGGCGCTGATGAATCTGCTCGACCAGGCCGTCGCGGCCGCTGCGGCCGCAGAGCCCGGCAACATCGTCGCGCGCAACACCGCCACCGTGGCTGCCGAGCTACGTCGCCAGGGCCTGAGCAAGGCCGAGGCCCTGGCCCTGGCGCAGGCACGCGTGTTTGGCAATGCCAGCGGCGACTACGGCACCGGCATATCCGAAGCCGCCCAGGACAACGGCTTGAAGGCCGACGACGCGCGACTGGGCCAGCTCTTTTTGCAGCGAATGAGCCAGCCTTATGTCAACGGTGAGCCGCTGCGCCTGAGCCGGCCGGCCGTCGCGGCGCAGGCCCTCGGTGCGCATCTGAAGCACACCGATGCGGCGCTGATGTCGCGCAGCTCGCATCTGTATGCGATGCTGAGCTCGGACGACCCTTTTCAGTACCTCGGCGGCCTGTCCGCCGCCGCCAAAGCGGCCGGTCGCAAAGACGGCTTGAGCCTGCATGTCAGCCAGCTGCAGGACGCCACTGAGCTGCACACCGAGAGCGCGGCCAGCAGCCTGGCGATGGAGATGCAGTCGCGCTATCTGCACCCCGGATGGCTGAAGGCCCAGCAGGCCGAGGGCTGGGCCGGCGCCTTGCAGGTACTCAAGGCCGTGCAATACACCTTCGGCTGGCAGGCCATCGCGCCGGGCACCGTGCGGCCCGACCATTGGCAAAGCCTGTACGACACGCTGGTGCGCGACAAGCAGCAGCTCGGTCTGCCCGAGTGGCTGAAGCAGAACAAGCAGGCTTATGCGCAGGCGCTGGAACGGATGATTCAGGCCGAGCGCCTGGGCTACTGGAAGCCCGACGCGGCGACCCGGGAGCAACTGGCCGCTACATATCAGAGCCTGAGCAGCGAGGCCGGTCTGCATCAGGAGCTGGCGGCAGTGCGGCAATGGGCTGCCGACCAGCTGCACACGCCGGTGTCCCAGGCCACGGCTTCGCCTGCCGCGCCGGCCACTGCCGAGGCAGCACCCCCCCCGCCGCCCAGCACACGCGGCCTGCTGCTGGAACAGCAACAGCCACCGCAAGACCTGGTCGCACCACAGCTGCAGAACCAGCTCTCGCAGGCCCTGGCCTGGGTCGCGATGGCCTTGCTGATGAGCCTGGGTGCGGTCTGGCAGGCGCGACGACCGGCTTTGCCTGCAACCGCCTGATGCCATGACGCACGACACCCAGCACCAGTTCAAGCCAGCCGAGCGCGACGCGGTCTACCGCGCCATCGCACTGCGCCGCGACACCCGGCATTTCAAGCCGGGCCAGCTACTACCGGAAGATCAGCTGCAGCGTCTGCTGGAGGCCATGCACCAAGCGCCGTCGGTCGGGCTGATGCAGCCCTGGCGGCTGCTGCGCATCCGCGCCCCCGGTTTGCGCGCCCAGATCGTCAGCGTGGTCGAGGCCGAGCGCCAGGCCACGGCGGCTGCGCTGGGCGCACGCAGCGACGAGTTCCTGCGCCTGAAGGTCGAGGGCCTGCGCGAATGTGCCGAGCTGCTGGCCATCGTACTGCCGCCAGATGACGGCACCGTCTTCGGCCGGCGCAGCATGCCGCGTGAGATGGCCATCGCCTCGCTGGGCTGCGCGGTGCAGAACCTCTGGCTGGCCGCGCGCGCCGAAAACCTGGGCCTGGGCTGGGTCTCGATGTTCGAGCCGCGCCAGCTGGCCGCGCTCCTGCGCCTGCCCGAGGGCGCGCAGCCCCTGGGCCTGCTGTGCCTGGGACCGGTCGACAGCTTTTACGAGGCGCCGATGCTGGAGCTCGAAGACTGGCGCCGGCGCCGGCCGCTGGACGAGTTGTTGATGAACGATTTTTGGAGTGACCAAGATGGAAATTGAGAAGCCCCCGGTCGACCGCGAACGCATCATTCCAACGGCCGAGCGCCGCGGCTTGATCCTCGTGCACACCGGTCCCGGCAAGGGCAAGAGCACAGCCGCCTTCGGCCTGGCGCTGCGCGCGCATGGCCGCGGGAAGACGGTCAAGATCTACCAGTTCATGAAAGTGCCCAGCGCCCGCTTCGGCGAGCACCGTGTATTCGAGCAGCTGGGCGTGCCCATCGTCGGTCTGGGCGACGGCTTTTCGTGGAAGAGCAAGGACCTGGACCACAGCGCCGAGCTGGCCCGCCATGGTTGGGCGCAGGCCGAGGCGACGATACGCGCCGGCGAGACCTTTCTGGTCGTGCTCGACGAGATCATGTATCCGCTGCGCTATGGCTGGGTCGCGCTGGAGCCAGTGCTGCAAGCTTTGCGGGAGCGGCCGGCCCATGTGCATGTGGTGCTGACCGGACGCGGCGCGCCGCAGGAGCTGATCGACTTGGCCGACACGGTCACAGAGATGGCCATGATCAAGCATCACTTCAAGGCCGGCGTGCCGGCCCAGCGCGGAATAGAAGATTGATCTCGCTGCTCCTGCCCCTGGCCATGCTCATCGCACTGCTGGTGGATCGCCTGCTGGGTGAGCCACCGACCTGGGCACATCCCGTGGTGGGCATTGGCCACTATCTCAATGCCTTCGGAGCGCGGTTGGCTGCGATGCCACCGGCCCAGGCCTTCACCGGGGGTGCGCTGGTCTGGCTGCTGGGCGCACTGCTCGTCTCGGTGATGGCGCTGGGGCTGGAGATCGCGCTGATGCAGGGGCTGCAGCCCTGGACCTCCTGGCCGGCCCTGCTGGGCAGCGCGCTGGGGCTGGGCCTGCTGCTGAAGCCGCTGCTGGCCTGGGCCATGCTGGTCGACGAGGTGCTGGCGGTGGAGCGCGCGCTGGGTGAATCGCTGCAAGCCGGGCGGGCCCGGCTCTCGCGCCTGGTCAGCCGCGACACCGCCGCGCTCAGTGCGGCCGAGGTGCGCGAGGCCGCGATCGAGACCCTGGCCGAGAACCTCAACGACTCCGTCGTCGCTCCGCTGTTCTGGTTCGTGATCGCGGGCCTCCCCGGCGCTGCGGTCTATCGTTTCGCCAACACCGCCGATGCCATGTGGGGCTATCGCGATCATCGGGAGTGGTCAGGCAAGTGGGCCGCGCGCGCCGACGATGTGTTGAGCTGGATTCCGGCCCGCATCACCGCGCTGGCGCTGATGGGTCTGCGCCCGGCGCTGTTGCCGCGTCTGGCCGGCGAGGCGTCGCGCACGCCCTCGCCCAATGGCGGCTGGCCGATGGCGGCGATGGCGCTGCGCTTGAATCTGCGCCTGGCCAAGCCGGGCGTCTACAGCCTCAACGACGGCGGCGCTGCGCCGCAGGGCGCCGATCTGCGGCGTGCAGCCGGCCTGGCCCGACGTGCGATGCTCGGCTGTGCGCTCCTGCTTGCCTTCGCGGCCCTGAGCCTGAGGTTGCCCCTATGAGCAGCATCCACGGCGGCAGTGACAGCGGCCCGACCCTGCTGCACGACTTCTCGACCAATGCGAACCCGCTGCCGGTGCCCGCATCGCTGAGCACGGCCTTGCAAGCGGCCGACCGGAGCCGCTACCCGGATCCTCGATATCTTGCACTGCGCGAGCACCTAGGCCGCGCCCATGATGTATCGCCCGAACGCATACTGCCGGCCTCCGGCGGCGCCGAGGCCATACGCCGGCTGAGCCTGGCGGCGCTGCTGCACGGGATGCGCGAAGTCTGGGTGCCCTCCCCCGGCTTTGGCGACTATGCGGCGGCGGCCCAGGCGCTGGGCCTGCGCGTGCGCTCCTATGCGGATGTCACGCAGCTGCTGCAAGAGCTCAGCGGCTCGGCCATGGTCTGGATCTGCGAGCCCTGCAACCCGACCGGCGAGAGCCTGACCAGCGCGCAGATCGCAGCCGTCGCCGCGCGCGCCGCGCTCACCGTGCTGGACCGCGCCTACGAGCCGCTGCGCCTGGCCGGCACAGCGCCGGAGCTGCCGTCGAACTGCTGGGCATTGCACTGCCCCAACAAGGCCCTGGGCCACACCGGCGTGCGCGCCGCCTATCTGATCGCCCCCGAGGCCGACGCTCTGCGCCACCGCATGCAGGAGCTGGCGGCCAGCTGGGTGCTGTCGGCAGAGGGCCAGGTCTTGCTGATGCAGCTGCACCGCCCCGAAATCCAGACCTGGCTGGCCGACTCGCGCGCCCAGCTGCGGCGCTGGAGCGTGCAGCAGCGCGAGATGCTGATGCGATCAAGCTGGCAGCAGCGCGAGAGCTGCACGCCCTTCTGGCTGGCCCGCCCCCCCGCGCCGCTCAACCACGAGGCCCTGCGCGCCCATGGCATCAAGCTGCGAGACGCCAGCTCCTTTGGCCTGCCCGGCTGGGTGCGTGTCGCGACCCTGCCGCCACAATCGCAGCTGGCATTGAAGAAAGTGATCACGCAATGACAGCCAAGGCTGTGATGGTTTTGGGCACGACCAGTGGCGCCGGCAAGAGCTGGCTGGCCACCGCGTTGTGCCGCTGGTATGCCCGCCAGGGGCTGAGGGTGGCGCCCTACAAGGCGCAGAACATGAGCAACAACGCGCGGGTCGTGCCCGGCCTGAACGGGCGCATGGGCGAGATCGGCAGCGCCCAGTATTTCCAGGCCCTGGCCGCGCGCCGCACGCCCGAGGTGCGCATGAACCCGGTGCTCCTGAAACCTGAGGCCGACACGCGCAGCCAGGTGGTACTGATGGGCGAGGTGAGTGCGGAGCTGGGCGCGATGCCCTGGCGCGGCCGCAGCGAGAAGATCTGGCCCACCGCCAGGGCAGCACTGCACGAGTTGCTGGCTGAAAACGATGTCCTCGTGATCGAGGGCGCCGGCTCGCCGGCCGAGATCAATCTGCATGCCAGCGATTATGTGAATATGCGCACCGCGCTGGAGGCCAGGGCCGCCTGCTTGCTGGTCACCGATATCGACCGCGGCGGCGCCTTTGCCCATCTGTACGGCACCCATCAGCTGCTACCGCCGAACGAGCGCGCACTGATCAAGGGCTTTGTGCTGAACCGCTTCCGCGGCGATGCCGCGCTGCTGGCGCCGGGGCCCGAGCAGCTGCAGGCGCTGACCGGCGTGCCTACCGTGGCCGTGCTGCCGATGTGGCGTGGGCACGGCCTGCCCGAGGAGGACGGTGTGTACGACGACCGCCCATCGGGGTCAGGTCTGCACATCGCCGTAGTCGCCTATCCGCGGCTGTCCAACCTCGACGAGTTCCAGCCGCTGCGCAGCCTGCCGGGCGTGCGCCTGGTCTGGGCCCGCACGCCGGCCGAGCTGGCCGGTGCCGACTGGATCATCCTGCCAGGCTCCAAGGCCGTGGCCGCCGATCTGGCCTGGCTGCGGGCACAACAGCTCGATGCCCCCATCGCCCGCCACGCCGCAGCCGGCAAGCCGCTGCTGGGCATCTGCGGCGGCCTGCAGATGCTGGGCGAGGCCTTGATCGATCCGCACGGTCTGGACGGCAATGCGCCAGGCCTGGGCCTGCTGCCGCTGGTGACCCAGTTCGAGCTTGAGAAGCTGCTTCGCCCGGCCGAGTTGCGCTTTGAAAGCCTCGAAGGGTCCTGGCAGGCCCTCAGCGGCATTCAGGCCCACGGTTACGAGATCCACCACGGCCGCACGGCCCAGCACCCCTCGCTGCCGACGGCGCGCGTGGCGGTGCGCAGCGACACAGGCGAAGCCATAGGCTGGCAGCAAGGCTCGGTGCTGGGCTGCTATGCCCACGGCCTGTTCGAGCAGCCGGCCGTCATTGCCGCGCTGTTCGGTCACAACCTGCCGACCCTGGACAGCGTGTTCGAGGGCCTGGCCGACTATCTCGACGCGCATTTCGAGCCGGGCCGGCTGATGGCACTGATCCGATGAACGGCCCGATTCCTCAGCGCATCGCCTGCCTGTCCACCGAGGCCGTGGAGGTGCTGTACCGCCTCGGCGCCCAAGATCATGTGGCCGGCATCTCCGGCTACACCGTGCACCCGCCCGCAGCGCGCGCCGAGAAGCCCAAGATCAGCGGTTTTTCCAGCATGAAGGTCGAACGCCTGCTGGCGGTGCAGCCGGATCTGGTGATCGGCTTCTCGGACCTGCAGCGCCCGCTGCTTGATGAATGCGAGCGCGCCGGACTGCCCACGCTGTGGTTCGACCAGCGCAGCATTGCCGGCATCCATGCCATGGTGCTGCGCCTGGGCGAACTGGTCGACCGCCCGCAGCAGGCACTGACGCTGAACCGGCAGTTGCAGGCCTGCCAGGACGAGATCGCCGCCGCTGCGGCCGCACTGCCCTGCCGGCCGCGCGTGTATTTTGAAGAATGGGACGAGCCCATGATCTGCGGCATCGGCTGGGTCAGCGAGCTGATTGCTCTGGCCGGCGGCGAGGACGTGTTCGCCGAACGCTCGCGCGCCGGTTTCGCGCGGGAACGCATCGTCGATGCCGGCACGGTGCTGGCTGCCGCACCCCAGCTGATCCTGGGCTCCTGGTGCGGCAAGCGCTTCGTTCCCGACAAGGTCCTGGCCCGCCCTGGCTTTGCCGCGCTGAACGCCCGGCTCGTCGAAGTCAAGTCCGCCGACATCCTGGCCCCAGGACCGGCCGCCATCGAACGCGGCGCCCGCCAACTGCAGGCCGCCATTCAGACCACTGCCGAGGCCCTCGCATGCAAGACCTGATCCCCGCCATCGCCCCGCTGCACAACGCCGCCCTCGCCGCCGCATTGCAGCGCCGCATCGACGCCAAGACCAAGCCGCTGGGCGCCCTCGGCCGCCTGGAGTCGCTGATGCTGCGCCTGGGTTTGATCCTCGGCAGCGAGACACCGCAACTGCGCGAGCCGCAGCTGATGGTGTTCGCCGGCGACCACGGCCTGGCGGCGCGCGGCGTGTCGGCCTATCCTAGCGATGTGAGCTGGCAGATGGTCGAGAACTTCCTGGCCGGCGGCGCGGCGGTCAGCGTCCTGGCCCGCCAGCACGGCCTGGCCCTGAGCGTGGTGGATGCCGGCGTGGCCCACGACTTCGCGCCGCGCGAGGGCCTGATCATCGCCAAGATCGCGCCGGGCACGGCCGATGCGTTGCAGGGGCCCGCGATGAGCGCCGACCAGTGCGCCACCGCGATTGCCGCCGGCAAGAACCTCCTGCACAAGCAGCCGGGCAATGTGCTGCTGCTGGGCGAGATGGGCATAGGCAACACATCGGCGGCGGCCTTGCTGCTGGCGCGGCTGCAGGGCGTGCCGATTGCCGACTGCACCGGCCGGGGGACAGGTCTTGACGATGCGCAGCTGCAGCACAAGACCGACATCCTGCGCCAGGTGCTGCAGCGCCACGGCGAAGTGGCCACGCCGCTGGCGGCGCTGGCGGCGTTCGGCGGCTTCGAGATCGCAATGATGGTAGGCGCGGTGCTGCAGGCGGCGCTGGAGCGGCGCGTGATCGTCGTCGACGGTTTCATCTGCGGCGCGGCGGTGCTGGTGGCGGCCAAGCTGCAGCCGGCTGTGCTGGAACGCTGTGTTTTCGCCCATGCATCCAATGAGAGCGGACACCGGCTGATGCTGGACGCATTGGGGGCCGAGCCCTTGATCGACCTGGGCATGCGTCTGGGTGAGGGCTCGGGCGCGGCGCTGGCCTGGCCGCTGCTGGAGTCCGCCTGCCGCATCCTGGCCGAGATGGCCAGCTTCGAATCGGCCGGCGTCAGCCAGAAGTCCTGAGCAGCAGGCGCTGCAGCTCAGCGCGAAAGCGCTCCAACTGCAGCGGCTTGGTCCAGTAGTCCTCGGCTCCGGCCGCAAGCGCCCGCGCCACCTCCTCGGGCATCGCATTGGCCGACAGCGCGACCACGCGCAGCCCAGCACAGGTCGGGTCGGCATGCAGTCGGCGCAGCAGCTAGAGGCCATCCATGTCCGGCAGGCGCATGTCCAGCAGCAGGTCCGGCCGCAGCTCAGCCGCTAGCCGCAGGCCCTGAGCCAGTTCCCGCCAGTCCCAGCGTCGCCCGTGCGGCTGCCCGGCCGGCGCCAGCAGCGCGTAGGCCAGCACCAGCAGGCTTAGCAGGCCGAGATTGATGCCGAGCTCGCGCAACAAGTCGGCATGTTCAAGAATCGCAGTCATCGCTGGATTACCTTAATTTTTCTGCTGCCCAAGTCAACGAGCCATGCTCATAATCTCCTGAACGCAGACTCTCAAAAGGCCATCCATGACGGACTTGGTATTTGCGGACGAAACGCCGGGGCCACCGCAGAACAGCCGCTCGCTGGACCCCTGGGTGGTGATGATTGTCGACGACGACCCCGCGGTCCACGAAGTCACCCAACTGGTGATGGCGGACTTCGAGTTCGGCGGACGGCGCCTGCAATTCCTCGATGCCTACAGCGGCATCGAGGCGCGCGAGCTGCTGGCGCATCGCCAGGACATTGCGCTGATCCTGCTCGACGTCGTGATGGAGAGCGAGCATGCCGGGCTGGATCTGGCCCGCCATATCCGAGAGGTGCAGCAGAACCACCATGTGCGCATCGTGCTGCGCACCGGTCAGCCAGGTCAGGCGCCCGAGGAACATGTCATCAAGACCTATGACATCAACGACTACAAGGAAAAGACCGAGCTGACCAAGCGCAAGCTGATCACAGTCTTCTACTCGGCGCTGCGCAGCTACCGCGACATCATGATCATCGAGGCCTCGCGCCAGGCGCTGCGCCGCTCGATCGATGCGATCACCAAGGTCTACGACTCGCAGAACCTGCGCCGCTTCGCTTCAGCGGTGCTGGAGCAGGTCTCGCATCTGCTGGGTCTGGATGCCCAGGGCTTCAGCGCCAGCCGGGTGTCGGCCTATGCGGCCTCACATGTCGAGGGTCGGCTCAAGGTGCTGGCGGCCACGGCCGAGTACTCGCGCCTGCTGGTGGAGGAGGAACTCGACGCCCTGCCTGTCGAGGTGCGCGAAGCGCTGAATCTTGCGCTGAGCACCCAGCAAAGCCATTTCGACGACCACCATTTCGTCGGCTACTACCGCAGCAGTACTGGCAACGAGAGCCTACTCTATATGGTGTTTTCCGAACCGGTCGACGAGACGGCACGCGAGCTGCTGGAGATCTTCTGCGCCAATGTCGCGATCACCTACGAGACCCTGCTGCTACGCGAGGAGATCCAGGAAACACAGCGCTCCACCGTCTTCATCCTCGGCGAGGCGGTCGAGAAGCGCTCCAAGGAAACCGGCTCGCATGTACGCCGCGTCGCCGAGCTGTCGGCGCTGCTGGGCGACGCGGTGGGTCTGGCCGCTTCGGATGTGGAGTTTCTGCGCCAGGCCGCGCCGCTGCACGATGTCGGCAAGATCGGCATCCCGGACCGGGTCCTGAACAAGCCGGGCAAACTCGACGAGGAGGAATGGGAGGTGATGAAGACCCATGCCCGCATCGGCTACGAGCTGCTCAGCAAAAGTGACAAGCGCATCCTGCAGCTGGGGGCGACGATCGCCCACGAACACCATGAGCGCTGGGACGGCCAGGGCTATCCGCGCGGCCTAGCCGGCGAGCAAATCAATATTGTCGGCCGTATCGTCGCGCTGGCCGATGTGATGGATGCGCTGGTCAGCACCCGCTGCTACAAGCAGCGCTGGCCCTTCGAGCAGGCCGTCGACTATCTGCGCGCCGAGTCCGGCCGCCAGTTCGATCCCAAGCTGGTGAGCCTGCTGCTGGAGCGGCTGCCCGAGCTGCGCGACATCTACGAGCGCTATCCCGATGCCTGAGACGCCACGCTTCAGCGAAGCCGAGAAACGCCGGTTGTCAGAGGCCGCGCTGCGCTCGATCACCCTGTCGACCTCGCGCGTGCAGGGCGAGGCCTTCTTCCGCGTGCTGGTCAAGGACCTGGCCGCCGCGCTGGACGTGGCCTATGTGATCGCCGGCCGACTGATCCCCTTCGAGGGCGGCGAGGGCATACAAACCCTGGCCGTCTGGGGCGGCAGCGACTGGTTGCCCAATATGAGCTATTCGCTGACTGGCACGCCCTGCAGCAATGTGGCCGACCAGAGCATGTGCTTCTATCCCTGCGGTGTGCAGCAGGCCTATCCGGACGACCATCTGCTCGGCGAGATGGGCGCGCAAAGCTATGTAGGCATGCCCATGGTGGGTACGACCGGAGCCAGCCTGGGCATTCTGGTGGCGCTGGACAAGCGCGAGATCGATGCCGACAAGCATGTGCTGGCCCTGTCCCTGCTTTCGATCTTTGCGGCCCGCGGTGCGGCGGAGCTGCAGCATCAGGACCGCGAGGCCGAGCTGGAGGGCCTGGTGCTGGCGCGCACCGAGGAGCTGCGCCATGCCACGGCCACGCTGGTGGAGCGAGAGAAGCTGGCCGCGCTGGGTGGTCTGGTGGCGGGAGTCGCACACGAGGTCAATACGCCGATCGGCATCGCAGTGACGGCGGCCTCAGGGATGGAGGAGTTTGCGCGCGAGATGCTGGCCATGCTGGCCGGCGACAAGGTCAGCCGCAGCGAGCTGCAAAACCTCGCGCGGCGCGTCGAGAGCGCGGCCAGCCTGGTTTGCAGCAATCTGGCCCGGGCCGCTACGCTCGTGGGCAATTTCAAGACGCTGGCGGTGGACCAGAGCAGCGAGCTGGCCATGCCGCTGGACCTGGTCGACTATGTGCGCGCCATCATCCGCACTCATGAGCCGGTGCTGCGCAAGGCCCAGGTCGAAGTAGCGCTGGAAGCGCCGCAGCGGCTGCCAGTGCGCATGGCCGGAGGCACGCTGTCGCAAATCATCTCCAACCTGCTGCTCAACGCCATCACCCATGCCTTCGAAGGCCGGTCGCAGCGGCACATCATGATCGCACTGCGAGCCGCAGGGGATAGCGGTGTCGAGCTGCGCCTGCGCGACAACGGCAACGGCGTGCCCGACGAGATACGCTCGCGCCTGTTCGAGCCCTTCTTCAGCACCAAGCGCGGCGATGGCGGCTCGGGCCTGGGCCTGCACATCGTGCAGACCCTCTGCCAGCGCCTAGGCGGCTCGGTGCAGTTGGATACGGCGCCGGGTGCCGGTCTGGGCTTTGTGATCAGGCTGCCGCGCAACAGCGTCTAAGCCGGTCTTAGGCGTCCTTCGCCGCCACATTGCCCAGAATCATCGCCCGACCGGCGAAGACACCGCCGACCGCCTCCAGCTCGAAGCGCTCGGTATCGCGCCGACGTACCTCGGTCATCACCTCGTCGGCCTCGTCCGGCGTCGCGCCGGTGGCCAGCGCCGCCTCGCGCCCCAGCGCCATAGCTGACTCGAAGGTCTCGCGAATCTGGTAGTCGACGTCGGACTTCAGCAGCTCGTGCGCATGCTCGCGGTCATAGGCCCGCACCAGCAGCTTGGCCTGAGTGCAGCTCATGCGCGCCTGCTCGACGATGCGATTGACTGCGGCCTTGTCATTGATGCAAACCAGGATCACGCGCGCATGGTGAGCGCCGGCCGCATGCAGCACGTCGGCGCGGTCACCGTCGCCGTAATAGACCTTGAAGCCGAATTCGGCGGCGTCACGTATCACCTCGGTGTCGTTGTCGATGATGGTGATCTGGGCACCACGGGCCAGCACCGCCTGGCTGGCCACCTGGCCGAACCGGCCGAAGCCGATGATCAGCACGCTGGCAGCCAGGTTCGCGGGCCGCTCGATACCCTCCATCGAGGGCCCGAGCTTGGGGGTGAAGCGGCGCAGCGCCAGCACGCTCAGCGGGGTCAGTGCCATCGACAGCACGACGATGGCCGTCATGTTCGCATTGACTTGTGCATCGATGACACCGGCCGCCAGCGCCGCCGCATAGAGCACGAAGGCGAACTCGCCGCCCTGGGCCATCAGCACCGCGCGGTCGATCGCATCGGCGTGAGAGGCTCGCGCTAGACGCGCCACCGCATAGATGCACAGCGTCTTGACCACCATCATCGCCAGCACGCCGGCGATGATCAGCTGCCAGTTCTGAGCCACCGCCGCGAGGTCCAGTGCCATGCCGACGCCGATGAAGAACAGCCCGAGCAGCAAGCCGCGGAAGGGCTCGATATCGGCCTCCAACTGATGGCGAAAGCTCGACTCCGACAGCAGTACCCCGGCCAGGAAGGCGCCCAGCGCCATCGACAAGCCCCCGAGCTGCATCAGCAGGGCCGCGCCCAACACCACCAGCAGCGCGGCAGCCGTCATCACCTCGCGCGCCTTGGCGCGCGCCAGTACCCGGAACAGCGGGTTCAGCAGCCACAGGCCAACGGCCACCAACGCCGCCAGCGCCCCAAGGCCCAGCAGCACCGCGCTCCAGCGCGAGCCGGCCGCCGCCGGCTGGGCCGAGGTCGGTGCGATAAAGGCCACCAAGGCCAGCAAGGGCACGATCAGCAGGTCCTCGAACAGCAGGATGGCGACGATCTTCTGCCCGCGCGGCGCGGCGGTATCACCGCGCTCGCCGAGCAGCTGCATCACGATGGCGGTCGAGGTCAGCACAAAGCCCATCGCGCAGACAAAAGACACGGCCAGCGCAAAGCCGAAGGCCAGGCCAACTGCAGTCAGCAAGGCGCCGCAGACCACCACCTGCAGGCTGCCCAGGCCGAAGATGGCGCGGCGCAAGGCCCACAAATGCGAGGGCCGCATCTCCAAGCCAATGACGAACAAGAACATCACGACGCCCAGTTCGGCGACGTGCAAAATCGTCTGCGCGTCGCTGAACAGGCCCAGGCCAAAGGGCCCGATGGCCAGGCCGGCCGCCAAATAGCCCAGCACCGAGCCCAGACCCAATCGCTTGAACAGCGGCACCGCCACCACCGCCGCGCCCAGCAGCGTTACGACCTTGATCAGGTCCCCTGCACTTCCCTCTGCCGCCATCTCTTGCCTTTCGCAGGTCAAGCCGATCACAACGGATCAGCCTTGGAGTGCGCATTCTCCATGCAGCCGCGATGGCGGGATATCAGTGCTTGGTCAGGCGCAGGCTCAGCAGCAAGGTCTGGATCTCATCAAGCCTGGTCGCATCCTCGGTCTGAGCCAGCAAGGTCAGCCGGATCGGGCCCATCGCCGTCGCCCGCAGATCCGGCAAGTGCAGGCCGATGAAATAGCGCGTCAAGTCCGGCTGCTGCCAGCGCACCAGACGTGCCGGTCGGCCGTCAACCACCACCGCCCTCTCCTCGTAGCCGCTGACGCCTTCGCGGCTGTGCAGGGGATCGCTGTACAGGCCCAGGTCGTAGTCGATCAGCAAGCCCGCGCCATGCAGCCGGCCTGCCTTCGAGTCGACGCTGCCAGTGTGCTGCACCAACGTCGCCGGCAGCTTCAGCGAAAAGCCGCCAAGATCGCGACGCGGCAGCGGCTCAGCGGCGACCAGGGTGACTCCCCACAACAGCGACAGGCAAAGCCAGCTCAGCCGGCGGGCCAACCCCATCAGGCCTGGCCCAGGCCGCTACGGCGCCCGCGTGTCGCGCCGGCCAGCAGCACACCGCCTAGCAACAGCATGGCCCAGGTGGAGGGCTCGGGCACCGGCGCGGCGGCCAGCACGGCGATTGGCTGGATCGTAATGAACTTGCCCTGCGCATCGCTTTGCACCAGGGCGCTGCTCAGGATGGTCGTGATCTGGGCGGCGGTCAGCGCGAAGCTGGTCGACAGCGTGGGATTCATCAGATTGCTGCCGTTGTTGGGCAGCACATGACCCAGCCCCAAGTTATGGGCCAGTTCATGACCGAGCAGATTACCGCCAAGGCTCGCATGGGCCGCCCAGCTGGAGTCGAGCGCCATCAGGTTGCCGGGCGTGTCCGCGCAGCCGACGATATTGGTGCCCGGATCGCCGCACCAGCGCACCTTGTCAACAAAGAACATATTGACGACGGGCGCGTCGAAGTTGACAGCCAGCCCGGCCATCTTGTCCCATTCGGCAAAGCTGTCGATCGAGGTCAGACTGGCATCGATGATGCTTGTCTGGCTGTTGAAACGAATGTCTATCTTGTCGGCAGCGGCGAAACCGGCCTGCGAGAAGATTGCGTCCAACTTGGCCTCATTGGTCGTCACGTAGCCGTCGGCAGCCCAGCTGGCAACCTGCGCCACAGCGAGTGCGGCAGCGGCGGCCAGACGAAGGCTTGATTTGAGAATGGTCGGCTTCATAGGGTTCTCCGGCATGAGGATGCAGATGGACAAGACTTGATTGCGGCCGCCACCTTATCCAAGAGCCCGCCCAGCATCAATCCCGAGAAACGAAGCCGCCGTGGCTCGCCAGGCGCACCGACGATAATCGGCGCGCTCCCCGCTCTCGCCCGCGCATGCGTCTCGTCCTCCACGAACTCCGTCTGTTCTTCATCGCACTGCAGTTCTTCACCCGGGTGCCGATCCCGCGCTGGGTGGGTTTCGAGCCGCTGTGGCTTCAGCACTGCGCGCGTCACTTCCCGCTCGTGGGCCTGTTGGTCGGTACCTTCAGCGCGCTTGTGCTTTGGGCCGCACTATGGCTATGGCCGGCCGGTGTCGCGGTAGGCCTGGCGATGGCCGCCAGCGTTTGGCTGACCGGCGGATTCCACGAGGACGGCTGGGCCGACACCTGTGACGGCCTGGGCGGTGCGGTCAGCCGCGACAAGGCCTTGCTGATCATGAAGGACTCGCGCATCGGCAGCTATGGCGCGCTGGGGCTGATCCTGATGCTGGGGCTCAAAGCGGCCCTGCTGGTTTCTCTCGTGGAGCGGGACTGGCTGCTTGCGATGACGGCCCTGATCTGGGCTCACTGTGCCTCGCGGGCCGCGCCGGTCTGGCTGATTCGCTCCTTGCCCTATGCCGGTGATGCGGATCACGCCAAGGCCAAGCCTCTGGCCACCCAGGCCAGCATCCCAACGCTGCTCACGGCCTTGCTCTGGGTGCTGCTGCTGAGCCTGCTGATCGCCTGGCAACAGCCACAGTGGCTGTTGCAGCTGGGACTGGCCGTGCTGGCGGCCGCCGCCGCGACCCGGGTTATGCAGGCATGGCTGAACCGGCGCCTGGGCGGCTATACCGGCGACAACTTGGGCGCGACCCAACAGGTGGTGGAGCTGGCCGCGCTGCTGGCCTGGCTGGCCCATGTCTGAAGATCAACGAGTCTGGGCCTGGCGCCATCCGCGGCCCGAGGGGGCGGCCGGACGCTGCATCGGCGCCAGCACCGATCTGCCGGTGCATTGGCGCCGCGCCAAGCGCTTGGCCCGCCGCATCCAGGCCACTGCCCGGCGCGAGCGCCTGCCGCACTGCATCCACAGCTCGCCGCTGCGCCGCTGCCGCGACGTCGGCGCCTGGCTGCGGCGCTGGGGCTGGACCCACCGGGTCGATGCGGCTCTCCTGGAACTGGACTTCGGCAACTGGGAGGGCAAGACCTGGCACGCCATCGGCCGGGCCGAAGTCGATGCTTGGTGCGCGGACTTCAGTGCTTATGCGCCGGGCGGCGGCGAGGCGCTGAATGCGCTGCTGGCCAGGGCCGGGGAGTGGTCGGTGCACAAACCGGCGCTGGTCGTCAGCCACGGTGGCTGGATGCTGGCCAGACGCTGGGTGTCGCAGGCCAGGCCGCCACCAGCTTCGGCCGCAGACTGGCCGACCGCGCCGCGCTACGGCGAGCTCTGGCGGCTCTGATCAGGCGGCCTGGGCCGTCAGACGCAGATACTTCTGCATCAGGGTTTCGCGGCTTTCGATATGGGCCGGGTTGACTGGGATGCAGGCCACCGGGCACAGCGCCACGCACTGCGGCTCTTCATGATGGCCGACGCATTCGGTGCACTTGTCATGAGCGATCTGATAGAACTCCTCGCCCATCGAGATTGCGTTGTTCGGGCACTCGGGTTCGCAGACATCGCAGTTGATGCATTCGTCGGTAATCATCAAAGCCATGGCTGCCTACCCTCTCTTGATGCGCTCTTCCAAACGCGCGCGCACCGAGGGTGACACGAATTTGGAAACATCACCGCCTAAGGTGGCAATCTCGCGGACGAAGGTGCTGGAGATGAACTGGTAATGGTCTGAGGGGGTCAGGAAGACGGTCTCGACATCGGGCATCAGCTGGCGGTTCATGCCGGCCATCTGGAACTCATACTCGAAATCGCTGACGGCGCGCAGGCCGCGTACCACCACCTTGCCGCCGTTTTCGATGACGAAGTCGCGCAGCAGGCCGCGGAAGGGGATCACCTCGATGTTCGGGTACTTGGACGACAGCTCCTGGGCCATCGCCAGGCGCTCCTCAATCGTGAACATCGTGCGCTTGTGATGACCGGCGGCGACCGCGATGATCAAGCGCTCGAACAACCGGCTGGCACGGCGGATCAGATCCTCATGACCGAGCGTCATCGGATCGAAGGTGCCGGGATAGACGGCGGTCAGGACGGTCACAGAGGTCAACAGAGCACTCCTTGGCTGGGCTGTGGGCGGGATTATCCGCTGCGCTGCAGCAAATGGTAGTGGACCGCGCCGGCCCGGCCCGTGCGCTTGGGGCTAAGGCCCAGCTCGGGCGGGGGGCTCAGGTTTTGCGGGGCTTCCAGGTAGACATAGCCACCGGTCGCCACCAGGGGCGCCGCGGCACGCAGCGCTGCATCGAACAGGTCCTGCTGAAAGGGCGGATCAAGCAGCACCAGCTCGAAGCGCGCCGGCGCACAGCGGGCCATCCAGGCCAGCGCATCGGCGCATTCGACGCGCAACGTCTCGGCCTTGAGCCGCGCACGGCTGCTGTTGAGGCTGCGGCACAGCTCGGCGTCGCGCTCGACCAGCAGCACTTCCGAGGCCCCTCGCGAGGCGGCCTCAAAGCCCAGTGCGCCGCTCCCGGCGAACGCGTCCAGCACGCGCCAGCCGTCGAGGTCTTGGCCCAGCCAGTTGAACAGGGTTTCGCGCACGCGGTCGGGGGTTGGGCGCAGACCGGGCTTGTCGGCCACCGGCAATTTCGAGCGTTTCCACTGTCCGCCGATGATGCGAACCTCTCTAGCCTGGACCTTGCTCATTGACGAACAGGAATCCCACGCGCCGCCATCAAGGCCTTGGCCTCGCCGACCGTGTGCTGACCATAGTGAAAGATGCTGGCGGCCAGCACCGCGTCGGCGCCGCCTTGCTGTACGCCGTCGGCCAGGTCGTCCAAGGAGCCGACACCGCCGGAGGCGATCACCGGCACATTGATCGCGTCGCTGACGGCGCGGGTCAGCGCCAGGTCGAAGCCGCTTTTGGTGCCATCACGATCCATGCTGGTCAAGAGGATCTCGCCGGCGCCATGCTCGGCCATCTGCTTGGCCCAGCTCACGACATCCAGGCCGGTGTTCTTGCGGCCACCATGGCTGTAGACATCCCAGCCGTGGCCACGTGAGTCACCATCAGCGCGGCGCTTGGCATCGATTGCGACAACGATGCACTGGGCGCCGTACTTCTCGGACGCATCGCGGATGACTTGCGGATTGGCGATCGCGGCCGAGTTGAAGCTGACCTTGTCGGCGCCGGCGTTCAGCAGGCGCCGAACATCGGCCACCTCGCGCACGCCGCCACCCACCGTCAGCGGAATGAAGACTTGGCTGGCGACGGCTTCGATGATGTGCAGGATCAGATCGCGGCCATCGCTGGTCGCGGTGATGTCCAGAAACGTCAGCTCATCGGCGCCCTGCTCGTTATAGCGGGCGGCGATCTCGACCGGATCACCAGCGTCGCGCAGTTCCAGAAAGTTGATGCCCTTGACGACGCGACCGCCGGTCACATCCAGGCAGGGAATGATGCGCTTGGCCAGCATCGCTCGATCAGCCCCGGCTCAACTCGTCAGCACGCACCTGAGCGGCGGCCAGGTCGAGCGCGCCGGTGTAGATGGCGCGGCCGCAAATCACGCCCTCGACGCCCTCGTCCTCGACCGCGCACAGCGCCTCGATGTCAGCCATATTCGACAGGCCGCCGGAGGCGATCACTGGAATCGTCAGCGCCCTCGCCAGCTTGACAGTGGCCTCGATATTGATGCCAGTCAGCATGCCGTCGCGGCCGATGTCGGTATAGATCACGCCCTCGATGCCGTAGTCCTGGAACTTCTTGGCCAGATCGATCACCTCATGACCGGTCAGCTTGCTCCAGCCGTCGGTCGCGACCTTGCCGTCTTTGGCATCGAGGCCGACGATGATGTGGCCGCCAAACGCGGTGGCCGCGTCCTGCAAAAAGCCGGGGTTCTTGACGGCGGCCGTGCCGATGATGATGTAGCTAAGGCCGTCATCGAGATAGCGCTCGATGGTGTCGAGGTCGCGGATGCCGCCACCCAGCTGCACCGGGATCTCGCTGCCGACCTCGCGCAGGATGGCCTTGATGGCCGGTTCGTTGACCGGTTTGCCGGCAAAGGCCCCGTTCAGGTCCACCAGATGCAGACGGCGCGCGCCGGCGTCCACCCATCTTCGGGCCATCGCGGCGGGATCTTCGCCAAAGGTGGTGGAGACATTCATGTCGCCTTGTTCAAGGCGAACACACTTGCCGTCTTTCAGGTCAATCGCAGGGATCAGCAGCATGGCCGAGGCAGAAGTGGTGAGAAATGGGAGAAGAAGGACGAGAACAAGTGCAGGGGAAGAAGACGTGGATGTCCTCAAGGCTTCCAAAGCAGGAAGTTGCGGTACAGGGCGAGCCCGAGCGCGGCACTTTTCTCAGGGTGGAATTGGGTAGCAAAAATATTATCCCGGGCCACCGCACAGGTAAAGCGCAGGCCGTACTCGGTTTCCCCCGCGCTGTGGTGCGCATCTAACGGCTGTGCATAAAAACTGTGCACGAAATAAAACCAGGATTCGTCGGGTACACCGGCCCATATCGGGTGGGGCCGGCTCTGGCGCACACGGTTCCAGCCCATCTGTGGCACCTTGTAGCGGCTGCCATCAGGCTGGATCTGGCCTTCGAGCCGAAAACGCCTGACCTGGCCCGGGATCAGGCCTAGACCTGGCGTGTCCTGTTCCTCGCTGTGGTCCAAGAGCATCTGCATGCCGACGCAGACGCCCATGAGCGGTTTGTTCGCGGCGGCGTCGAGCACGGCCTCCTTCAGACCCGAATCGGCCAGTTCACGCATGCAGTCACGCATCGCGCCCTGGCCCGGCAGCACGACCCGCTCGGCGGCATAGACCTCCTCGGGCTTGGCCGTGATCACCACATCCAGGCCCGAATCCTGCGCCACATGCAGCACGGCCTGCGACACCGAGCGCAGATTGCCCATGCCGTAATCGACGACCGCAACGGTACGGCTCATCTCAAAGACTTCCCTTGGTCGAAGGAATCACGCCGGCGCTGCGCGGATCCAAGGTCATCGCCATGCGCAGCGCGCGGCCGAAAGCCTTGAACATGGTCTCGGCCTGGTGGTGGGCGTTATGGCCCTTCAGATTGTCGACATGCAGACTGACCAGGGCGTGGTTGACAAAGCCCTGGAAGAACTCGAAAGTCAGCTGGGTATCGAAGGCACCGATGCTGCCGGCGGTGAACTTGCAGTCCATCTGCAGACCCGGGCGGCCGGAGAAATCGACCACCACACGCGATAGCGCCTCGTCCAGCGGCACATAGCTGTGCCCGTAGCGAGTGATGCCCTTCTTGTCGCCGATGGCTTGAGCCACGGCCAGCCCCAAAGTGATGCCCACGTCCTCGACCGTGTGGTGGCCGTCGATGTGCAGGTCGCCTTTGGCCTCTATATCCAGGTCAATCAAGCCGTGGCGGGCGATCTGGTCGAGCATGTGGTCGAAGAAACCGATGCCGGTGTTGAGCCTGGCCTCGCCACTGCCGTCCAGATTGACGCGCACCCTGATCTGGGTTTCCTTGGTGTTGCGGCTGACTTCGGCAATGCGTGGGGCGCTCATGACAGACTCTCTTTCAGTGCGGCCAGCATCGCCGCGTTTTCCTCAGGCGTGCCCACCGTGATTCGCAGGCAATTGGCCAGCAGCGGGTGCATGGCCGAAACATTTTTGATCAGCACGCCCCGGCCCTTCATCGCGTCGAAGCTGCGTGCCGCGTCGCACACCCTGGCCAGAATCATATTGCCCTGGCTCGGATAAGGGTGGATACCGGGTATTTGCGCCAGCTCGGCCAGCAGACGGTCGCGCTCGGCGCGCAGGATCTCGGCCTGAGCGGCATAGACCTCGGCATGCTCCAGCGCGAACAGCCCGGCCTCGGCATTGAGCACGCCGATATTGAACGGCGGGCGGACCTTGTCAATTTCCTTGATCAGCGCCTGCTGGCCGATCAAATAGCCGATGCGCACGCCGGCCAGGCCGAACTTGCTCATGGTGCGCATCACCAGGACATTCGCAAAGCGCGACAGCAACTCCATGCAATCGCGCGCCGCAAAGGGCTGGTAGGCCTCGTCCATCACCACCAGACCGGGGGCTGCCTCGACGATGCGCTCGATCGCGCCCGCGTCCCACAGGTTGGCGGTCGGGTTGTTCGGATAGGCCAGATAGATCAGGGCCGGCTGATGCTGAGCAATCGCGGCCAGCATGGCCGCCTCGTCGAGTTCGAAATCGGCCGTCAGCGTCACGCCGACGAAGCCAAGGCCCTGGTAGCGCGCCGAGATCTCGTACATCACGAAGCTGGGTAGCGGCGACAGGATCTTCGCGCCCGGGCGGCTGATCGCCATGGACAGCATCGTGATGATCTCGTCCGAGCCATTGCCCAGCGTGATGGCGCAGCCCGGCGGCATGCCGGCATGCGCGGCCAGCGCCGCGGCCAGCACGCCGGTGCGCGCCGCAGGGTAGCGGTTGATCGCGACCCGGCCCAGGCGTTCGCCCAGCTCGCGCTGCAGCGCCTCGGGCAGCCGGAACGGGTTCTCCATCGTGTCCAGCTTGATCAGGCCGGCGGCGCTTTGCACCGGATAGGCCTGGGTGGCGCGCACATCGTCGCGGATGAGGGCCAGGCTCTGCGTCAGTCGGTCCATGCGGTGGGCTCGCTCAGCAAGGGGTTGAGGGTTCGCACGCTGTCGAACTGCTGCTCGTGCGGCAGTTCCAGGCTCAAGAGCAGCTCACAGCCCTGGGCCTTGGCGGCCGCAACAATCAGTGCGTCGGCATAGGCCAGGCCGAAGCGGCTCTCGATCGACCAGGCGCTCTCAACCGTCGTATGGTCGATGGCCCAGGGGTTCCAGCGCTGGTAGCGCCGCACCTCGGCGCGGGCATCGCCATTGGGCATGGGCGGCTGAATGCGGGTCGTGACCATGCGGTAGAAGTCGTTCAGCACCTGGGTCGAGACCCGGCCAGCGCGCTGCTGCCACAACAACATCAACCAGGCCAAGGCCTTGGCCCGGGCAATGGGATCGGCACCGTCCTCGCTGAGGATCAGCACCGAGGTGTCCACAAAGACCGGCTTCATGCTTCAGCGCTGCGCGCCGGATAGGCCGCACCGTTCGAAACCCAGGAACGCTCCCGGTGCAGCCAATCCTGGAGCGCGCGCTGATAGGCGTCGTCATGCCGCATCTTCTCGGCCAGCATCTCGCCGAGCAGGCGGGACACGCTGGTATTGCGTCGCGCAGCCTCCAGCCGGGCCCATTCGGCGACGCTGTCCTCCATGCTGACGGTCACATTCTTCATAGCCCGAAATTTAACACGAAGTTCGTGTTGCACGAACTTCGTGTCTATTTCATCGATCAAGCTGAGACGCGAGCAGCGGCTGGGGGCGTAAGTCCCAAAAAGGGGCTAGCCACCTTGCCACTCCGAGGAAGCGAGATCCTTGATGCGCTGCTGCGTTCGCTCACGCATGCACCCGAGGTAGATCACATTTTTTATGGTGCCGCCTGCATAGAGCTGATATTTGGCCTTGCAATCAGCGTCGCGGAAATCGACCCAACGTCGCTGGGCTTTGACCAGTAGCGCTCTAGGACTATCACCAGTAATTCCAGGGTCGTTAGCTGCCGGAACGGCCTTTAGCAAGGCTTGGTACGCAACGTTCAGCAGTCTGTCTTGCTCGTCGAACTGAAGCTTCGCACAGGCATTAGTCTCCATGGTGTTGCTCTGCGTCTGGCACGGATCAGCGGCCCAAACGGTCAAAGGCAATATTGAGGCAGCAGCGAGCAAGGCTATTGCGTAGTTCATGGCGGCTAACTCAATTTTTCAAGCGCATCTCAGCAGCCCTGGCATGCCCTTGCAGGCCTTCGCCATATGCCAGTTCGGCAGCAATCGGCCCCAGCTTCTGGGCGCCGGCCTCGCTGACCTCGATCAGGCTGCTGCGCTTTTGGAAGTCATAAACCCCCAGCGGCGACGAAAAGCGCGCGGTGCCCGAAGTCGGCAGAACATGGTTGGGCCCTGCGCAGTAGTCGCCCAGCGACTCACTCGTGTAGGCGCCCAGGAAGATCGCGCCGGCATGGCGCAGCAGCGGCTCCCAGCTGTGCGGATCGGCGCTGGACACCTCCAGATGCTCCGGCGCGATGCGATTGCTGATCTCGCACGCCTCGTCCATCGAACGGGTCTCGATCAGGGCACCACGGCCCTCCAGCGAGGCTCGGATCACTGCGGCGCGGGGCATGGTCGGCAACAGGCGCTCGATAGCCTCGCGGACCTTATCGATATAGCCCGCATCGGGACACAGCAGGATGCTCTGCGCCAGTTCGTCGTGCTCGGCCTGGCTGAACAGGTCCATCGCCACCCAGTCCGGCGGGGTCGTGCCATCGGCCAGCACCAGGATCTCACTGGGGCCGGCGATCATGTCGATGCCGACCTGACCGAACACATGCTTCTTCGCGCTCGCCACATAGGCGTTGCCGGGGCCTGTGATCTTGTCGACGCGCGGCACTGTCGCCGTGCCATAGGCCAGCGCTGCGACCGCTTGGGCGCCGCCTATCGTGAAGGCGCGGTGCACGCCGGCCACATAGGCGGCGGCCAGCACCAGCGGGTTCTTCTCGCCCTTGGGCGTCGGCACCACCATGATGATCTCGGGCACGCCGGCCACATGGGCAGGAATGGCATTCATCAGTACGCTGCTCGGATAGGCCGCCTTGCCTCCCGGCACATAGATGCCCACGCGGTCCAGCGGGGTCACTTTTTGCCCCAGCAGGCTGCCGTCTTCGTCGCGGTAGCTCCAACTCAGGCCGCAGGCCTGCTTCTGGCGCTCGTGATAGCTGCGCACGCGCTCGGCAGCGGCCTGCAGCGCGCCGCGCTGGGCCGGGGTGATGGCCTCGAATGCAGCCTTCAGTTCCTCGCGCGTCAATTCCAGCACGGCCACGCTGGCGGCCTGCAGGCCGTCAAAGCGGGCCGTGTACTCCAGCACGGCCGCATCGCCGCGCTCGCGCACATCGGCCAAGATCTCGGCCACGCGAGTCTCGATGGCCGAATCTGTCTCGGCCGACCAGTGCAACACGCGCTGGAACTCGGCTTCGAACTCGGGGCTGGCGGTGTTCAGTTGGCGGAGCGTCAAGGACATCATGTGGCTCATTTCGGGATGGCGGAGGCAAAGGCGTCAATCAGGCGTCGCAAGGGTTCGCGCTTGAGCTTCAGCGCGGCCTGATTGACGACCAGACGGGCCGAGATGTCCATGATGAATTCGACCTCGCTCAGGTGGTTGGCGCGCAGGGTGTTGCCGGTGGAGACCATATCGACGATGGCATCGGCCAGGCCCGTCAGCGGTGCCAGCTCCATCGAGCCGTAGAGCTTGATCAGATCGACGTGCACGCCTTTCTCGGCGAAGTGCTGGCGTGCGATCTCGGTGTACTTGGTGGCCACGCGGATGCGCGAACCCTGCCTGACGGCCCCCGCGTAGTCAAAGCCCTGGCGCACCGCCACGCTCACGCGGCACTTCGCGATGTTCAGGTCCAAGGGCTGGTAGAGGCCCGCACCGCCATGCTCGATCAAGATGTCCTTGCCGGCCACGCCCAGATCGGCACCGCCATGCTGGACATAAGTCGGCACGTCGGACGCACGCACCATCACGATGCGGACTTCGGGATTGCTGGTCGCAAGAATCAGCTTGCGCGAGGTTTCAGGGTCTTCCAGCACCTCAATGCCGGCCGCGCGCAGCAGCGGCAGGGTGTCGTCGAAGATGCGGCCTTTGGAGAGAGCCAGGGTGATCATGGTGCGTCTGTCGTCCTTGTGAATCGGGTTCAGCGGGACGGCAGCGGGTTCACCTAGCGGCGCCTCGCCGCCACCCGCTTGCAGAAAAGCGGATGGCGCTCAGGAATGATGGTGCTCGGCCGGGGCCGCAGCATGCTCGGCCGGCGTTAGCGTTTTCATGGACAGCGCGTGGATTTGCTCGCGCATACGGTCACCCAGGGCCTGGTACACGCGCTGATGGCGGCGCACACGGGACAGGCCTTCGAACTCGGTGGAGACGATGGTGGCGAAGAAATGCCGGCCATCGCCTTCCACCTGCAGCGTTTGGCAGGGCAGGCCGTTGGCGATGAATTGCTGAACTTCTTGGGGAGTGGGATCGGCCATGGTGGACGTGATTCTACTAAGACCGGATCTTGTAGCCGCGGCGCAGCAATTCGAGCGCCAAGGCGGCAAGCAGCAGGAAGCTCACGCCAACCAAGCCCAGGCTGATCCAGGGCGAGACATCGCTGACGCCGAAAAAGCCGCGCCGGAAGCCGTCGATCATGTAGAAGAAGGGGTTCAGATGGCTGACGCCTTGCCAGAACGGAGGCAAGGACTTGATCGAATAGAACACGCCGGACAGAAAGGTCATCGGCATGATGATGAAGTTCTGGAACGCGGCGATCTGGTCGAATTTTTCGGCCCACAGTCCCGCGATCAGACCCAAAGTGCCCATGATGGCGGCGCCGAGCAGGGCGAAGCTGATGATCCACAGCGGATTGGCCAGACCCGGCGGTGCAAACCAGAAGGTCACGAGGATCACGCCCAGCCCAACGACCAAGCCGCGCACGATGGACGCGCCGACGTAGGCGACGAACCAGGCCCAGTGCGACAACGGCGTCACCAGCAGGAAGACCAAATTGCCGGTGATCTTGCTCTGTATCAAGGACGAGGAGCTGTTGGCAAAGCTGTTCTGCAGCACGCTCATCATCACCAGGCCCGGGATCAGGAAGCTGGTGTAGCCGACGGAGTCGTAAACCTTCACATGATCCTCCAGCACGTGGCCGAAGATCAGCAGGTACAGCACAGCGGTCAGCACCGGCGCGGCGACGGTCTGGAAGCTGACCTTCCAGAAGCGCAGCACTTCCTTGTAAAACAGCGTCCGAGCGCCTTGCAAACGAATGGCGCTCATTGATGGGCTCCCTGCATGATTTCCAGAAACACGTCCTCCAGATCGGCGCGGCCGATCTCCAGGTCTTCGATGGGGCAGCCCGCCGCACGCAGGCTGGCCAGAATGGTCTCGACCTCGGCCGCGTCATGGGCCTTGATCTGCACGATGCGCCCGGTGACGCGCGACTGATCGAGCAGTGCAGTCGGCAGCGACGCATCGGTCTTGAAGCGCAGCATCGTCGAGGCCTTGCCCTTGAGAAGCGCAGAAGTGCTGTCCAGCGCGACGATACGGCCTTGCTTGAGCATCGCAATACGCTGGCACAGGGCCTCGGCTTCTTCCAAATAGTGCGTGGTCAGCAACACCGTGTGGCCTTCGCGGTTCAGGCGCGCGATGAAGGCCCACAGGGTCTGGCGCAGTTCGACGTCGACGCCGGCGGTCGGCTCGTCCAGCACGATGACCGGCGGACGGTGCACCAGGGCCTGGGCTACCAGCACCCGGCGCTTCATGCCGCCGCTGAGCTGGCGCATATTCGCGTTGGCCTTGTCGGCCAGGCCGAGGTTCTCCAGCAGCTCGTCGATCCAGGCCTCGTTGCCCTTCACACCGAAATAGCCGCTCTGGATTTTCAGCGACTCCCGGACGCTGAAGAAGGGATCGAAGACCAGTTCCTGCGGCACGATGCCAAGGGCCTTGCGCGCCGCAGCATAGTCGCCAACCACGTCGTGACCATGCACCTTGACCGCGCCGCCGCTGGCCTGCGACAGCCCGGCCAGGATGCTGATCAGGCTGGTCTTGCCGGCGCCATTCGGGCCTAGCAGGCCGAAGAACTCGCCGGGCTGGATGTCAAAGGACACGCCATCAAGGGCCCTGACCTGCCCTCCCCGGTATGTTTTGCTGACGTTCTGGAAACTGATGGCGGGCTGGTCGGCCGGCTGTGGCTGGATAGGCATGGGCGGGCATTGTAGGGAGCGCCCACCAATCCCGCTCGGCAAAGGGTTTGCCCGGAGCAAGGCTTGGCAAAGCGCACAAGCCTTGATGCCAGAATCGGCGACATGGTCACCAAAAAACCGCGCCGTACCGCGGAACGCATCCTCGAAGTCACGCTGGACTTGTTCAACCGCTTCGGCGAGCCCAATGTCTCGACCACACTGATCTCGGCCGAGCTCAATATCAGCCCTGGCAATCTTTACTACCACTACCCGGCTAAGGACGAGCTGATCAACTCGCTGTTCGGCAACTACGAGCGCGAGCTCGGCGAGTTGCTGGGCGCAGCCGACAACGTGCGCAATGTCGAGGACGCGTGGTTGTTCTTCCACATGTTGATCGAGCTGATCTGGAAGCACCGCTTTCTTTATCGTGACCTGAACGACCTGCTGAGCAAGAATCGCAAACTGGAGACGCATTTCCAGAGCGTGCTGGAGAGCAAGGCACGGGCCATGCGCGCGGTGCTGGCGGGGCTGCAGTTCGGCGGCGCGCTGAAGATGCAAGCCCGCGAGGCCGCGCCGGTAGCCAACTCGATGGTGGTGCTGATGAGTTACTGGCTGAGCTACGAATATGTGCGCAACCCGCGCAACGCGCTGGAGCCGGCCCAGGCCGGAGCAGCGCTGATGCGCGGCGCATTCCATGTGCTGAGCCTGTTGCTGCCCTACCTGGAAAGCAACTCGCGCGAGCATCTGTTTGCCCTGGCGGGCAAGTATCAAGAGATGGATAGCTAGGAGCTGATGATGGCCAAGTGGACCGCCTTCCCCTATGACAACACCGCCTACCAGTACGACGTGGCCGCGCTGAAGAAGCATTGGGCGCGCCTGCATGCCGGCGATGCCGAGCCCTGGCCCAAGGAGGCGGCCGTGGTCCAGGCCTGGATCCATTTCCATGCCGGCGAGTTCCACAAGGCCTACGAAGCAGGGCTCGCTGCGGGCGCTGCCGGCACCACGGTCGCCAACAAGGCCCAGGCCATCTACGCCAACTATCTGGAGAAGAAGGAACAGACCAAGCTGGAAATGTTCCTGGAGGTGGCGGGCCGGGCCGAGACCCAGCAGGCCGACGACCCCAAGAATCCCAACGCCTGGTACTGGCAGGCCTACGCCCTGGGCCGCTATGGCCAAGGCATCAGCGTCACGAAGGCCCTAGCCCAAGGACTGGGCGGCAAGATCAAGGGCGCACTGGAGACCACCATCAAGCTCGCGCCCAAGCATGCCGATGCCCATATCGCCTTGGGCGCTTTCCATGCCGAGGTGATCGACAAGGTCGGCAAACTCCTGGGCAAGACCCAGGGCGCCGATCTCGCGACCGGCCTGGCAATGTTTGCCCAGGCCGTCAAACTCAATCCCACCAGCGCGATCGCGATGATCGAGCGGGCCAACGGCCTGGTGATGCTGGAGGGCGACAAGCGCATGAAGGAGGCCGAGACGCTATATGCCGATGCGGCGGCCTGCGAACCGCTGGATGCGATGGAGTGCCTGGACGTGGAGCTGGCGCGGGAAGAGTTGGACGAGTGAGAAACCAGGGCTTTCCCGCCCCGCAAGCAGGGTGAGGCCGAAGCGGGCTGCTGCAGCTAAGCTGAAGCCACGTCACCACCACCCAAGCGCAAAGATGAAGAACACCCTGCTCGCCCTGCTGCTGACCCCGCTGGCAGCCACCTGCTGGGCCTCCGCCTCCAGCCCCGAGATCCAGGCCCTGCGCGCCGACTGCGCCAGCAGCTATAGCGTCAAGCTCGGCACGCCGGCCGCCGACGAGCACCACTTCGTCTACGACAAGGGTCAGTACAAGGGCGAGCACCGAGCCGGCCAGAACCTGGCCTGCACCGAGTCGCAGTACGTCGCCTTTTTGGACAAGGCCGACCCGGGCCGCGTGATGATGGCCTACCCCAGCGCCGCCGGCCGACCCAAGGCCAAGTAAGCCTCAGTCGCAGTCGCCCCAAGGCAGCATCAGCGCCAGCAACAAGAGCTTGTTGAACTCGGGCGCAAAGCGCTCGACGATGGCCTCGGGATCGGGGCACAGGGTGCTGTCGGTGATCAGGCCGAATTGCACCTGGCCTGCATAGGTCAAGATGCTGACCCCCATGCCGACATCGCCGGACTGCGGAACCCAGAACATGACGCGCGTCACCGTCGAGCCGCAAAAACTCAGAGCCTGGGCCGGCCCCGGCACATTGGTGACGACGGCCGTGGTCTTCTTCGCGAAGATGTTCAGCATCGCGTGTTGCACCGGCTTGATCAGCAGCCCGGCGACCGACAGCAGGCCGAAGGCCAGCACGGGCTGGAAGCTGCCCTTGAGCTCTTGCATCCGCGCCTTCACCGCATACAGCCGCTCGACCGGATTGGCGATGCCGATCGGCAGCACAAGCGGCACCAGGCCGAAGCGGTTGCCGAGCTGGTAGGCCTTCTCCAGCGGCCGCAGATTGACCGGCACCATGGTGCGGATCTCCTTGCCCGCCGGGTCCTCGCCGCGCTCAGCCAAATAGCCGCCGATGGCCCCGGCCACGCAGGACAGCAACACATCATTGATCGAGGCATTCATCGCCTTGCCGACCGCCTTGACCGCATCCAGCGGCAGGCCGTCGGCCCAGGACACGCGCTTGGCACCGCCAGGCTTGCCCTTGAGCCGGGTCGGCGAATCATCCGGCATCAGCGCAAAGGCCGCGATATCGCTGACCGCCTGATAGCCGATACGCGCCATCTCCATCGAGCTGTCGACCGGGTGCGGCGGGTCTATCCAGGCATCGACACCCTTGGCTGCGCCCGCACCGGCCATACGGATCGCCTTGATGCTCATATCGCTGAGCGGGCGCAGCAAGGTGTCGGTCAGCCAGTCCTGGTCGTCGCGCGGCTGCTGCTGACGCTTGGGCGGCGCCTTGCCGCCATCGGTGATGGACAGCATCACCGCGATCAGCGCAATGCCGTCGGCAATGCAGTGGTGTATGCGCGCCAGCAGCACGCTCTGCCCGTCCTCGAAATCCTCAATCAGCTGGAACTGCCACAGCGGCCGGGCGGCGTCCAAGGGCGTGGCCGCGAGCTCGCCGACACGGGCCTGCAGCGCGGCCTCAGCGCTCTGGCCGCGCAGCGGCAGCAAAATCTCAGCCTGCACATGGTTGGCGATGTCGAAGTCCTCATCCTCCACCCATTGCGCCCCCAGCGCGTCCTCGACCACTTTCTGGCGAAATCGCGTGTACTGCAGCAGCCTGGCCTCGACTCGCTCGCGCAGCGCTGCCAATGTGATGCCGGGCCTGATGTACCAGACGCCGACAATCATCATCAGATTGGCGTCGGTATCCATGCGCAGCCAGGCGGTGTCCACCCGCGACATGCGTTCATGCAGCTGTGCCAAGTCCGTCTCCTTGATGTTCTAGAGTTCTGTGCCCAGACAATGCTGGTTAACATCGCCAGCGTCCATCCCGATCAACACCAAGCAGGAGACATTCAAGATGAGCCTGAAAGACCAGTTCGAAGCCGCCGTAGCCGGATCCAAGAGCCTGCCCGAGCGCCCCGACAATATGACCCTGCTGAAGCTCTACGCGCTATACAAGCAAGGTAGCAGCGGCGATGTCGAGGGCTCGCGCCCGGGCTTCACCGATATGGTCGGCCGCGCCAAATGGGACGCCTGGAACGAGCTCAAGGGCACGGCCACCGAAGAGGCCATGCAGCAGTACATCGACCTGATCGAGTCGCTGAAGTAACGCCCCGACCGCAGACCTCGATTGCCAAGCGACCGCTCAGGTCGCTTTCTTCTTTTTGGCTGCCGTCTTCGCCGCAGCGCCAGCGGCCAGCAGGCCATCGAGCTCCTTCTGGATCTCGCCCTCGATGGTGGACTTGAAGGCCCCGAGCAGCAGGCCCAACTTGGCATGCAGATCAAAATGGTCGGCCGCGACGATCAGCTCTCCCTTGACGCCCGAGCGCGTAAAGGTGACCGTGTCGCTGGTCTTGCCCTCCAGCACCGCGCACTCCATATCGAACTTGGCCTCGACCTGCTCGGCCCAAGCCCAGGCGATCTCGCGGGCGCGCTTCAGGCCCAGCTCATGGTCGCGGTGGATGCGGATTTCGGCCATCGTGGTCTCCTAGGGATTCATCAGTAGTTGTTGGCGCCGCTGCGCCTTCGGCAAGTCTGCCAGACGCCGCACCTCGGCATAGAAGGTCGGCCAGTCGCGCCCCTGGCGCTCGAACAGCGCCTCAAAGGCCGGGCTCAGCTGGTTGTAGCTCGCCAGCAGGGCCAGGCTGGCGTTGTTGGCGCGCGCATACCAAGCCTCATAGCCCGGCGGCGGCGCGGCCCGCATCTGCCGCTGCAGCTCGGCTTTGGCGGCGCGCTTGGCCGCCTCGTCCAGCGGGCCCGCATACACGCTCTCCAGCTTGAGCCGCCAGGCCATCGCTTCGGTCTGGAAACGCCGGCGCCGCTCGTCGCCCTGCAGATACTGCTCGCGGGCCGCCGCCCGTTCGGGACCAGCCAGCCACGTCAACACGCCCAGACGCTCCACCGTGGTGGCAAACGACTCGTTGAACTCGGTATCGTCGGGCGCATAAGCCACCTGATGCGCCAGCTCGTGAAAGATCATGCGCGCCAGCTCGCCCTCGGGATAGGTAATGAAGGTATTGAGCAACGGATCGCCGCCGAACAAGCGGCTCCAGCCCAGCGTCGAATAGGCCGGCACGCCATAGACCAGCACCTCAAGCCCCTCATCGTCGCGCAGCCGCTGCGCATAGGCCTCGGCCTCGGCCCGGTCGAAGAAGCCGCGGTAGCCGGCGCAGCCCATCACCGGATAGCACCAGGTCTTCAGGCGCAAGCTCAGCTCCGGCGTCGCAACCACATTCCAGACCGCCGCGCCGCGCCGCAGATCGGCGTAGCGACGGTAGCTTGCGTTATCGGGAAGGGCCAGCTCGCGGCTCGCGAAATCGCGGATGCGCTGGCTCAGCGCCAGGCGCTCGCGCAGCCGCTCGTCAAGCGACGCATCGGCCACCAACTCTGGCACGGGCCTGGCAGCCCAGACCAGGCGCAGATGCCCGTCAACCGCCTGACTCAGATACCCGATCTGCGCGCAGCCGCTCAGCAGCGCTGCGGCCATCAAGCACAGGCCGGTCGCCGCCCTCACCGCGCCGCTTCCACCTCGACCAGGCAGTCGTAAAAACTCGGCGCCCGGCCCAGATCGGTCAGGCGCTGGTGCGTCACTTCGTTGACATTGCTGCCGCGCAGTCCCAACTTGCGCCACCAGACGCCCAGGCCGTTGACGACACCGGGGCGGGCCCGCGCGCTGATACGGGCGATGCAGTGGTAACTGCCGCGCTCGTTGAACACCCGCACCTCGGCGCCATCGGCCAGGCCGCGCGCGGCGGCATCGTCGGCATGGATCTCCAGCAGCGGCTCGCCTTCGATATCGCGCAGGCTCTTGACGTTGACGAAGCTGCTATTGAGGAAGTTGCGCGCCGGCGGCGAGATCATCGCCAACGGGAAGCGCGCGGCCAGCTCGGGCGTCGACGCGGCGCTCTCGTAATTGGGCAGATAGTCGGCCCCGCCGGCCTGTGCGCGGCCGCTGGGGGTCAAGAACTGCCCCTGCGCAAAGGGTGCCTCGGCCACCGGCAGCGATTGCCAGCCCTGCTCGCGCAAGGCCTCGAAGTCGATCGCATCGGTGAAAGCCTGGCGGGCAAGGTCCTCGTCGCTGTCTAGGAAGCAAGCTTCGGTGTAGCCCATCGCCGCCGCCAGCTCGCGGAAGATCTGCGTGTTCGGCTTGGCCTCGCCCAGCGGCGCGATGGCCGGCTCATTGATCAGCACATCGGTGTGGCCGTAGCTGGTGTGCACATCCAGATGCTCCAGCTGAGTGGTAGCGGGCAAGACATAGTCGGCCAGATCAGCCGTGTCGGTCATGAAATGCTCCAGCACCACAGTGAACAGATCGGCCCGCGCAAAGCCTGCCACCACTTTGGGCGACTCAGGTGCGACCGCGACCGGGTTGCTGTTGTAGACGATCAGAGCCTGGATCTTCGGGCCGAATTCATCAGACGCTTCGCGCAGCAAATCGTCGCCTATCGTGCTCATATTGATCAACCGCGTCGGCGCGTTTGCACGCAGCTCGGGCGCTTCAAGGGCCGGATTCTTGAAGGGTGCGAACCAGCCCGAACTCGACAGCAGCATGCCGCCGGCACGGTGCCGCCAAGCCCCGGTCAGGCAGGGCAGCAAGGCGATCAGCCGCACCGCATTGCCGCCGCCGCGCACGCGCTGCATGCCGTAGTTCAGCCGGATGGCGGCCGGAGCCTCGACCATATTCCGATGTCCGTAGTCGCGCGCCAGGCCGCGCACCTCGTCCGCGCCGATGCCGCAGACCTCAGCCGTACGCTCGGGCGGCCAGGCCAGGGCCTTGCCGCGCAACTCGTCCCAGCCCTCGACATGGGCGCTCAGATAGTCATGGTCCAGCCAGTCATGGGCAATCAGCTCATGCATCAGCCCCAGTGCCAGCGCACCGTCGGTGCCGGGCAGCAAGGCGATGTGCTGGTGACATTTGTCGGCCGTCTCGGTCTTGCGCGGGTCGATGCAGATCAGCTTGGCGCCCTCGCGCTTGGCCTTCATTGCATAGGTCCAGAAATGCAGATTTGATGCGATCGAGTTGCTGCCCCAGATCAGGATCAAGCGGCTCTCCGCGAAATAGGGCAGGTGCATGCCCAGCTTGTGGCCATAGGTCGCGCTCAGCGCGGCCGCGCCGGCCGAGGCGCAGATGGTGCGGTCCAGGCAGGAGGCGCCCAACTTATTGAAGAAGCGTCCCGCCATCGCCTCGCCCTGCAGCAGGCCCATGGTGCCGGCATAGCTGTAGGGCAGCACGGACTGCGGGGGCACAGCCTTGAGCCGCGCGGCAATGTCGGTCAAGGCCTGACCCCACTCGACCGGCTCGAAGCGCGGCGCCTCATGCTTGGCGCTGACCCGCTTCAGCGGCCGCAGCACCCTCTCTGCGTGGTAAGTGCGCTCGGGATAGCGCGAGACCTTGGTGCACAGCGCACCATGGGTGCTGGGATGGTCGGTCTGACCCTGCACCTTGATGACACGTCCGGCCTCGACCGTGATGCGCAGCGCGCAAGTGTCCGGGCAGTCGTGAGGGCAGGCACCTTTCACGGTAGTCGTATCTGATGGTGACAAGGCAGCGGCAATCGAGTTCATCCGCGAACTATTGCACAGAGCCGATAGCCCCATGGGCGCTACCCTTGAGCCCTGCCATTTTTGACCCTTTCATCCCCCTCAGGAGAGCCGATTTGCAACGACGTCACTGCCTCACCGGCCTGGCCGCACTGACCCTGCCGGCCTGGCTGCAAGCCCAGGAGCGCCGCCGCATCGTGCTCGGCCAATCGGCCCCGCTGACCGGCCCCGCCGCCCAGCTAGGCCTGCAGATGCAGGCCGGCGCCAAGCTGCACTTCGACGCCGTCAATGCGGCCGGCGGCATCAACGGCCTGCCCGTCGAGCTGCGCACCCTGGACGATGGCTACGAGCCCGAGCGCTGCAAGGCCAATACCGAAAAATTCATTGCCGAGGACGCGTTCGCGCTGTTCGGCTATGTCGGCACGCCGACCTCGCTGGCGGCGCTGCCGCTCGTGAATCAACACAAGATCCCCTTCTTCGCGCCCTTCACCGGCGCGGAGGCACTGCGCGATCCGGCCAGCCGCTGGGTCTTCCATGTACGCGCCTCCTACTTCGACGAGACCGCACTGATCGTCAAGCAGCTGACCCAGCTCAGTCTGAACAAGATCGCCGTGTTCCACCAGAATGACGCCTATGGACGGGCCGGCCTGGAGGGCGTGCAGCGCGCGATGCAATCCCGTTTGCTGAAACCCCAGGCCATCGGCACGGTGGAGCGCAACAGCGTCGATGTGGCCGCAGCCGTCAAGGCCCTGGTGCCGGGCGCGCCTGAGGCCATCGTGATGATCAGCGCCTACAAGAGCTGCGCCGCCTTCATCCGAGAGGCCCGCAAGGCCGGCTACGGCGGCGTGTTCTACAACGTCTCCTTCGTCGGCACCCAGTCGCTGTCCGACGAGCTGGGCAAGCAGGCGCTGGGCGTGGTCGTCAGCCAAGTCATGCCCTACCCCTTCGGCTCCGCCATCGGCATCGTCGAGGAATACCAGACGGCGGTGCAACGCGCCGGGGGCGATCTGCGCCCCAACTACACCGGCATGGAGGGCTTTCTGGCCGCCAAGGTGTTCAGCGAAGGCCTGCGCCGCATGGGGCGGCCCAGCCGCGAGGGCCTGGTAGCCGCGCTGGAGGGCATGCAGAACTACAACGCCGGCGGCTTCACGGTGAAGTTCGGCCCCGGCAAGCATGTGGGATCCAGCTTTGTCGAGCTGTCGATGCTGACCGGAGACGGCAAGGTCAGGCGCTGAGCCCCCGCTGCAAACGGCGCCACCCCCGGGTAAACTGACCCGACACCGGCGCCGGCCTGCCGCCGCGCGCCTCCCATACTACGGAGTGCCGCCATGAAGTTGATCGACTCAATCCTGGCCGATGCGCCAAGCATCGCGACCCTGCGACGAGATATTCACGCCCACCCAGAGCTCTGTTTCCAGGAAGAGCGCACCGCCGATGTGATCGCGCGTGCGCTGACCGAATGGGGTATTCCCGTGCATCGGGGCCTGGGCAAGACCGGGGTCGTCGGCATCGTCAAGAATGGCACCAGCGACCGCGCGGTGGGCCTGCGCGCCGATATCGATGCGCTGCCTATGACCGAGCACAACCAGTTTGCCCACGCCAGCAAGCACCCCGGCAAGATGCACGCCTGCGGCCATGACGGCCACACCGCGATGCTGCTGGCTGCCGCCAAGCATCTGGCCAAGCACCGCAATTTCGATGGCACCGTCTACCTGGTCTTCCAGCCCGCCGAGGAGGGCGGCGGCGGCGCGCGCGAGATGATCAAGGACGGGCTGTTCGACAAGTTCCCGATGGAGGCCATGTTCGGTGCGCACAACTGGCCAGGCATGGCGGCGGGCCAGTTCGCCGTCAAGAGTGGCCCAGTGTTCGCGTCCAGCAACGAATTCAAGATCGTGATCCGCGGCAAGGGCTCGCACGCCGCTCTGCCGCACAACGGCATCGACCCGGTGCCGGTGGCCTGCCAGATGGTGCAGGCCTTCCAGACCATCATCACCCGCAACAAGCGTCCCATCGACGCGGGCGTCATCTCGGTAACGATGATACACACCGGCGAGGCCACCAATGTCGTGCCCGACAGCTGCGAAATCCAGGGCACCGTGCGTACCTTCACCTTGGAGGTGCTGGACCTGATCGAGCGCCGCATGAAGGCGGTTGCCGAAGCCACCTGCCAGGCCTTCGAAGCCACTTGCGAATTCAGTTTCCACCGCAACTATCCGCCGACGATCAACCACGCGAAGGAAACGGATTTCGTGCGCGCGGTGCTGGGCGATGTGGTCGGCGCGCAAAACGTGCAGGAGTTTGAGCCGACCATGGGCGCCGAGGACTTCAGCTTCTTCCTGCTCGAAAAGCCAGGCTGCTATTTCTTGATCGGCAATGGCGACGGCACGCACCGCGAGGGCGGCCATGGCCTGGGCCCCTGCATGCTGCACAACCCCAGCTATGACTTCAACGACGAGCTGATCCCGCTGGGCGGCTCGATGTGGGTCCGCATGGCCGAAACCTGGTTGAACTCGCCCAAGCCCTGATGTCCGCTGCCCCCTTCTTTTCGCAGAGCTACGCCGAGGCGCGCGGCAAGTTCCTGGCCGCCGTCGAGGCCGCCGGGCTGGACAATGAGCCGCACTGGCATCCACTCTTGGGTCGCGACGGTGAGCGTCTGGCGATGGATGTGGTGCGCCAGGGCCCGCGCGATGCAAAGCGGCTGCTGATCATCAGCAGCGCCTGTCACGGCGTCGAGGGCTTTTGCGGCTCCGGCGTGCAGACCGGCCTGCTGTCCGATCCGGGCTGGCATGAAGCCGTCAAGGCCAGCGGTGTGGCCGTGCTCTATATTCACGCGCTGAACCCGCATGGCTTCTCCTGGTGGCGCCGCGTCACGCAGGAGGGGGTGGACCTGAACCGCAACTTCCACGACTTCCACCAAGCGCTGCCGCGCAACGCCGGCTACGACGAGATCGCCGCCGCGCTAATCCCCGCGCAATGGCCACCGACGCCGGCCGACGAGGCCCTGCTGTCCGACTATGCCGCACGGCACGGCGAGCGCGGGCTGCAGACCGCGATCACCAGCGGCCAGTACACCCATGAGCTGGGCTTGTTCTACGGTGGCCATGCGCCGACCTGGAGCAATGTCACCTTGCGCCATGTGCTCGAAGAACAGGGCCACGCTGCCGAGGCTATCGGCTGGGTCGATCTGCATACAGGCCTGGGTCCCAGCGGCCATGGCGAGCGCATCTTTGCTTGCAAGAACGATGCGGCGGCACTCGCGCGGGCTCGCGCCTGGTGGGGCACCGAGGTGACCTCGATCTATGACGGCAGCTCCAGTTCGGCCCCGCTGGTGGGCCTGATGTGGACCGCCGTCGCCGACGCCTGCCCCGATGCGGCCTACACCGGCATCGCGCTGGAATACGGCACCGTGGCGCTGGATCAGATGATCGGTGCCCTGCGCGCCGATCATTGGCTGGAAGCGCATCCCGAGGCGCCGGCCGAGCAGGCTGACCAGATCAAGCGCCAGATCCGCGACGCCTTCTACATCGATACCGACGAGTGGAAACAACAGATCCTGGACCAGGCCCAACAAGCCGCGCGCCAGGCGGTCTTGGGACTGAGCGCATGACGCCCGCCGAACAGATCGAAGCCGACACCCGCGCCTGGCTGGAGAAGGCGGTGATCGGCTTGAACCTCTGCCCCTTCGCCAAGAGCGTGCATGTCAACAATCGGCTGCGCTATGTGGTCAGCGGCGCGACTTCGCCCGAGGAGCTGCTCAAGGAACTGGCCAAGGAGCTGCTGCTGCTGCGCCGCAGCGACCCTGACGAGATCGAGACCACGCTGGTGATCCATCCGCAGGTGCTACAGGACTTCCTGGACTTCAACGACTTCATCGGCGCCGCCGACGCCCTGGTCGAAGACCTGGAGCTGGACGGCGAGCTGCAGATCGCCAGCTTCCATCCCCAGTACCAATTCGATGGCACCGCGGCGGACGATATCAGCAACTACAGCAACCGCTCGCCCTACCCCACCCTGCACATCCTGCGCGAGAGCAGCATCGAGCGCGCCGTCGAGACCATGGCCGATACCGACGCGATCTACGAAGCCAATATGGCGACCTTGGAAAAGCTCGGCTTGGACGGTTGGAAAGCGCTCGGGCTGAAGCCCTGATCACAATGTCCTGATTTGATCGCAGGCGGTCCAGACCCGGCGCGACGCGGCGGGCTTGCGGCAGCAAGATCGACGCACTCAAACCCATCGGAGTGCCGTCATGAAAACCGCCCTGCTGCTGATCGACATCCAGGAATCCTTTCGCCACCGCCCCTACTGGAGCGGGGCCGATCTGCCCGACTTCCTGGCCGCCAACGCCCGCCTGATAGAGGGCGCACAGGCCCTGGGCCTGCCCATCGTCCGCATCCTGCACAGCGACGGCCCGGAGCAGGCCAACAACGCCTTCGCGCTGGCCTCAGGCCTGGTCACGCCGCTGGAGGAGCTGCCGCGCTACGAGGCGGCCGCCGAGTTCATCAAGCACCGGCACAGCGCCCTGGTCGGCACCGGCCTGGCCGTCTGGCTGCACCAGCAAGGCGTCCAGCGCCTGATCGTCACCGGTATCCGCAGCGAGCAGTGCTGCGAGACCACCACCCGCCATGCCAGCGACGAGGGCTGGCTGGTCGACTATGTGAGCGAGGCGACGCTGACCTTCGCAATGACACACGCCAGCGGTACCACGCTCAGCGCGGCCGAGCTGAAGCTGCGCACCGAGACCGTGCTGCAGGACCGCTTCGCACAGGTGTGCACGGCCGAGCAAGCGCTGCAGCGGGCCCGGCAGGCGCTCGGGCGTTAAGCTGGCGGTCATGTCCGCAATTGATGTATTGATGCTGGTGCAGCCGCGTGCGCTGCTGCTGGACCTGGCAGGTCCGGCCGAGGCTTTGCGGCTGGCCAACCAGGCCCTGGCCGGGCGGGGCCGACCACCAGCCTTTCGGCTGCGCTTCATCGCGGCACAGCCGCAGTGTGTAAGCTCGGTGGGCCTGGCGCTAGCTGGGCTGGAGCCGCTGCCGGCGGCGCTGGCCAGCGGCAGCTGGCTGGTGCTGGTTGGCTGCCGAAACGAGCTGCCCGGCGAGCCGCCGCCCGACATTGCCGAGCTGGCGGCCGAGCTCGCGGGCCTGCGCTGGCTCGCGAAGCAGGGTCAGCTCTTGCTGGGCGGCGGTGGTCGGCTGCTGACGGTCTGCTCCGGCGCGCTGCTGGCGGCCCAGGCCGGCCTACTGGCTGGGCGACGCTGCACCACCCATCACGAACTGCTAGACGCGCTGCGCCGGGCCGAGCCACGAGCCCAGGTGGTAGACAACCGCGTGTTCGTGCTAGACGGCCCGCTGGCCAGCAGCGCAGGCATCACCGCCGGCATCGACCTGGCCCTTCACCTGATCGCCCAGCACTGCGGCGCGGCGATGGCCGCGACGGTCGCGCAGACCATGGTGGTCTACCTGCGCCGCAGCCCGGCAGACCCCGAGCTCTCACCCATGCTGGCGCACCGCCACCATCTGCACCCGGCCCTGCACCGCGTACAGGACGCGATCTGCACCGACCCGACCGAGGACTGGACCCTGACCCGCATGGCCGAGGCCGCCCATGTGACGCCGCGCCATCTGAGTCGACTGTTCGCCGCCCATGCCGGCATAACGCCGATGCGCTATCTGCAGGCGATCCGGCTCGAACGTGCCCGCCAGGCGCAGGCCAGCGGCCTCGCCGCCAGCCAGGCGGCACTGCAAGCCGGATTCAGCTCAGACCAGCAGTTGCGCCGGGCGCGCCGCACCGCCGCTCGTTGCTGAGTGGCCGGCAGAACCCCTGAACCCGACAAGGCGGTTGACGCCGCCGGTCGGCGCGGCTTAATATGACGATCATCATATTTATCAGCAAAGCCCCGTGACCGCCACCACGCCCAGCCGCAAGGAACTGACCCACGAGCGCATCCTCGAGACGGCGGCGCGCGCGATCCGGCGCGTCGGCTATGGCGGCATCGGCGTGGCCGATCTGATGAAGCAGGCCGGCCTGACTCATGGTGGCTTCTATGCCCACTTCTCATCCCGTGACGCGATGCTGGCCGAAGCCATGGAATGGGCTGGCCGGGACAGTGAGCGCAGACTCTCTTCACGCTTAGCCAAGGCCGAGCAGCACGGCAGCGACCCCTTCGTCGCCCTCGTCGAGGGCTATCTGTCACTCGCTCATCTGGCCGGCCCCGAGGCAGGCTGCCCGGTGGCGGCGCTGGCCTCGGAGATGCCGCGCCAGTCAGCCGAGGTGCTAGAGGCCGGACGCAGCCGCGTGCAGGCTTTGATGACGCGGGTGCAGCAAGTGCTGCCCTCGGCCGATGCCGACGAAGCCCGTGTCATCGTCAGCAGCCTGGTCGGCGCGCTGCAACTGGCCCGTGCGCTGGGCGACAACGAGCAGGGCCATGCGTTGCTGGCTGCCAATCGCCAGGCCTTGCTGGCCCGCCACGGGAAAAAGGGTCGGTCCGCCCTCTCCCCTTAGAACCAGAGCAAGCCACACCATCAGAGACTTGCCTTCGCCTCAAATTATGACGATCGTCATATTTCCCCCTCAAACCTCCTTGCCAGAAAGCCCCACCATGAAGCTCGAAAACTCCGTCGTTCTGATCACCGGCGCCAATCGTGGCCTCGGCCTGGCCTTTGCCCGCGAAGCCCTGGCCCGCGGCGCGCGCAAGGTCTATGCAGCCGCCCGCAACCCGGACAGCATCACGCTGCCCGGCGTCGTGCCGATCCAGCTCGATGTCAGCAACGCCGAGAACATCGCGGCGGTCGCGGCGCAATGCGGCGATGTCAGCATATTGATCAACAACGCCGGCATTGCCACCTTGGGCGGCTTCCTCGCACCCGATGCGATCGAGGCCGCGCAGCGCCAGATGGAGACCAACTACTTCGGCCCGCTGCGCATGGCGCGCGCCTTCGCGCCGGTGCTGGCCGCCAACGGCGGCGGCGCCTTGCTGAACGTGCTGTCGATCGCCAGCTGGATCAACGGCCCCCTGCTGGCCACCTATGGCGCGACCAAATCGGCCGCCTGGGCGCTGACCAATGGGCTGCGCCAGGAGCTCAGCGGCCAGGGTACGCTGGTGACCGGCCTGCACATGGGCTTTGTCGACACCGACCTGACCCAGGGCCTCGATGTGCCCAAGACCACGCCCGAGGCCGTGGTTACCCAGGCCTTCGACGGCCTGGCTGGCGGCGCCACCGAGGTGCTGGCCGACGAGCTGACACGCCACGTCAAGCAAGGCCTGGCGGCCGGTGTGTATCTGCAGGCGCTGGCGCACTGAGCGGCGCAAGCCATGAGCAGCATCGCCGCCACCGCCACCCCGCCCGCTGACGCCGGCGGCAACCGCTCACCCTGGCCGGTGTTCTGGGTCGCCAGCGTCGCCGTCTTTCTGGTCTCGCTGGACAGCACCTTGCTGTTCGCCGCCTTCGCGAGCTTGCGCGCCGCCTTTCCGGCGGCGACGGCTGCCGATATGTCCTGGGTGCTGAATGCCTACACAGTGGTCTATGCGGCGATGCTGATCCCGTCCGGTGGCCTGGCCGATGCGCACGGCCGCAAGCGCGTGTTCATGATCGGCGTCGTGCTGTTCCTGGCAGCCTCGGCAGCCTGCGGTCTGGCCGGCAGCGTCGGCTGGCTGATCGCGGCGCGGGTGCTGCAGGCCATCGGCGCGGCGCTGCTGACGCCCGCCTCGCTGTCCCTGGTGCTGGCGGCATTTCCGGCCTCGCGGCGCGCGGTGGCCGTGAGCTTGTGGGGGGCGGTCGGCGCGCTGGCAGCCGCGGTCGGGCCCAGCCTCGGTTCACTGGTGGTCGACAGCATCGGCTGGCCCTGGGCCTTCTACCTGAACCTGCCGCTGGGCGCGCTGTCGCTGTGGTTCGGCGCCCGGCTGCTCGGCGAGGCGCGCCGGCCCGAGGCGCGGCGACCGCTGGATCTGGTTGGCATGAGCCTGCTGATCGTGGGCGTTGGCGCGGTCACGCTGGCCATCGTGCAGTCGGAGTCGCCGAACTGGCGGCGCGACGAGCTGCTGATGGCCGGCGCGCTGGGCCTGGTCTCGCTGATCGGCTTTGTGTTGTGGGCCCGCCATGCGCCGGCGCCGCTGCTGGACCTGGCGCTGTTTCGCAGCCGAACCTACCGCTACGTGAACCTGGCGACGCTGGCCTTCGGCACCGCGTTCGCGATGATGTTCTTCACCTTCTTCTTCTACATGGCGCAGATCTGGCACTACAGCCTGCCGCAGGCCGGCCTGGCCGTGACACCGGGGCCGCTGCTGGTGATGCCCTCGGCCATCCTGACCGGCCGGCTCGCGGCCCGGCATGGCCACCGGCCCTTCCTGGTCGGCGGTGCACTGGTCTATGCCTGCAGCGGCCTGTGGTTTTTGCTGGTGCCGGGCGTTGAGCCGGCCTATCTGACGCAATGGCTACCGGGCCTGCTGCTCAGCGGCATCGGCGTCGGCATGGTGCTGCCCTCGCTGTCGGGCGCGGCGGTGATGGGCTTGCCGGCCCAGCATTACGCGGTCGGCAGCGCCGTCAACCAGGCCACCCGCCAGATTGGCGCGGTGCTGGGTGTGGCGCTCACCGTGCTGCTGCTCGGCCACGTGCAGCTGCAGCGGGCCGACTTCGACGCGGTCTACGCCGTGCATGTGGGCCTGGCCCTGCTGACTGGCCTGCTGTGCCTGGCGGTCAATACCAAGCCGACAGCGACAGCCTGAGTGCAGCGCCTAGATCCGTCCGAGCAGCAGCAGGACGATCAGGATCACGACGATCAGGCCGAGGCCGCCGCTAGGCCCATAGCCCCAGTTGCGGCTGTGCGGCCAGGACGGCAGCGCACCGATCAGGAACAGGATGAGGACGATGAGCAGGATGGTGCTGAGTGCCATGGTGGTCTCCCTATGAAGACCTCGACAGTAGGGCCGATCCGGCCGGCCGCAGGTAGTCCGGACCCGCCACCAGGCGTAGTCGGGCGGAGGGTCGCGGGCGGGTTGGTGTCCTACACAGACTGCAAACACCCTTCTACCTCTTCCGGCAGAGCCGGACACAGACCAGAGGGCGGATCCGAAGAAAGCGCGACTGGGGCATGGTCAGCTCACGGCAACCCGAGCTCGGCGCTCAAGCTCAGGGCCGCAAGGAGAACCCCATGTTCGGACTGACGACGCTCGGCTTCATCCACACCCTGATCAGCCTGGTGGCCCTCGCCGCCGCTCTGGTCGCACTGCTGCGAGACAAGGCCATCCTGCCGAACCGGACGGTCGGCAAGCTCTACATCTGGGCCACGGTACTGACCTGCCTGACCGGCTTCGGCATTTTCGAGCACGGCGGCTTCGGCAAGCCCCATGTGCTGGGCATTGTGACCCTGCTGGTGCTTGGCCTGGCGGCCTGGGCCGGCAAAAGCCGGCTGCTGGGCCGTGCTGCGCCCTATGTGGAGACGGTCAGCTACTCGCTGACGGTGTTCTTCCACATGATCCCCGGCGTCACCGAGACCTTCACCCGCCTGCCCAGCGGCGCGCCACTGTTCAGCAGCCCGGAGGACCCGAAGCTAGAAAAGGTGGTCGGCGTGATTTTCTTGCTGTTCCTGATCGGCACGACGCTACAGCTGCGCCGGTTGCGCGCAGCGCGCGGCTCGACCAGCCGGCCGGTCAGCGCCTGAACCGTCGAAGCCTGTTGACGGCAGCGATCTCCTGCGCTCAGATCCGCGCCTGAGGGGCCGACGTCCCCGCAACCTTGAGCGCGGCCAGCGCCCGCGAATGGGCCGGCACCAGTTCCGCCGACGCATCGAAATGCCACAAATAGCGCGTCGTGAACGGCTCGCTGCTGTGTCGGTCCAAGCTCAACAGCTCGCGGGCGCGCTGGGCCACGGTCGCCGGGGCCGAGAGGGCGTCGCCGTCGCCGTCCAGCGCTTCGTCCAGCATCACGATCAGGCGGCTCAGCGGCTCGAGCCAGCGCATCTCATCGGCGTATGCCATCACCTGCAGGAAGTCGCCCGACGATTGCCGGCCGTGCTGTTTCTCGTACTGGCGCCGCTCCAACTCGACCAGCACGCGGTGCAGGTCGAGGAGCGCGATGCGCAGGGCTTGGCAGGGATCTTTTTGCATGGCTTGTGGCGGGATGGTTTGCTCGATTGTCATATCCATCCATACTGGGCCAGTCGCCAAACATGGACTTTCGAGGAGCTTGCATCATGAGTGGAAGCAGACAGCAGGACTTTCCGCCCGGCCTGCAGGGCGGGCTCGAGCACGACAACGAAGACCATCGCCTGGGCGAGACGGGGCAGACCGGTCCGGAGGCGCCGGGCGACGTCAATCGCAGCCATCCGGAGCTGGGGGACACCAAGTCGGACAAAGCGCATGACGAGCCCGCTGCGCCGAAAAGCTAGAGGCACGCCCCGACCCCTGATGTGTGGACAGGGGGCGCTACTTGATCTCAAGCACCTTCATCGCCTTGGCCAGCGTGTCCACGGACTCCTGGTGCTTGCCGGCCTTGTGCAAGGCTTCGCCGTCGGCGCGCAGCTTCTTCACATCACTCATCTGTTCGGCACTGAGCTTGGGGCTCTTGGCCAGCGCCTCGTCGATCTTTTTCATGTCGGCGGGGCAATGGAAGGCAAACGCCGCACTCGAAGCCATCAAGGCAGCCGCAGCGAGGTAGGAACGTAGCGTCATGCTGATCTCCAGTCGATGGGGGAAACGGGTCAAGCCCGGCGGCCGAGTCTAGTCCCGGCACCGGCCAGGGCCGTTGCCCCCTTTGAATGTGCGGGTATCGGTCGGTCGAGCCAGACGCTCAGCCCGGCCAACAGACCGCCCGACGCCGTCAACAGTGCGGCCATCCAGGGCAGGGCTTCGATGCTCGGCCCGCGCGCGACGACCCAGCCGCCAATCCCACGCCCGAAGGCTGACCCTGGCCGAGCAGGGACGCGCGCTGATTGGCGATCTGCAAGCCCTGACCGGCAAGCTGCGCGAGGCCGGCACGGACATCGCCGGCACCCTGCGCCTGACCACGTCGGCCACCTTGGGTCGCCAGTACGCCTCGCCGCTGCTGCCCGAGTTCCGGAGGCATCATCCGAAGCTGAAGATCAGCGTGGACCTGAGCGATCAGCGGCAGGAGTCGGTGGCCGCAGGCTTTGGTCTGTCGATACGCATCGGGGCACTGGACGACTCCAGTCTGGTCGCCCGACGCCTGAGCAGCAACCCGCGGGTGCTGAGCCGCCGCCAATGCCTGCTGCTGGCAATCAGGTCGGGCCGCAACAATCTGTGGCGCTTCACCGCGGCCGATGGGCGGGAGATCAGCGTGCAGGTCGACAGCCGCATCGACTGCCATCAGGGCGAGTTGCTGCGCGACGCCGCCGTCGCAGGCCTGGGCATCGCGATGCACTCGACCTGGCATATCTGCGATGACCGGCGCAGCGGCCGCCTGCAGGTCGTGCTTTCCGACGACGTCTTGCCCGACACGGGCATCCACGCACTGATGCCGCAACGCCGCCTGGTGCCGCCGCGCGTGCGGGCCTTCGTCGACATCATGGCCGAAAAACTTGGCGGCATGCAGCCCTGGGAGCGCGACCCGGACCGACGATCGGCCAGGAGTGCGGCGCGGCCATCGTCACACCAATGCCCGCCAGCGTTGCGTGCAGGGCCGCACCCCGAGCTCTGCGACCACCTTGCGGATCGGTTCGAACTGCTCGGCGGGGCCGCGGCCGAGGTGCAGGACCCGCGCAACTAGGCAGCGCTGGCACCACGCCCGCGCAGCATGAGCACGGGCGCCGGGCTGGTGCGCAACACCAATTCGGCATCGCTGCCCATCAGCAATCGGCTGAGTCCGCGCCGACCATGCGTGCCCATCACAATCAGATCGCATCCCTGCGCGCCGGCCTCATCGACGATCACGTTGGCGGCACGTTCACCCACCGCCTCGCGAACTCGGCGCGTCGTCTGCACCCCATGCTCAAGGGCCTGCAGGGCAGCCTTGTCCAGTAAATCCTCGCCGTGGGCGCGCAGCAGTTCCATGGAGTGCTGGAAAGCAGTTGCGCTGGCGTGCTCGGCAAACATCGGGTACGCATCGATCACATGCAACAGACTCAACCGGGCACCCACGGCCTCGGCTAAGTGGACGGCCTCATGAAGTCCGCGCTCGGCGGTAGCGCTGCCGTCCAGCGGCACGAGGATCAGCTTGTACATGAATGACTCCAGTGGCTGGCGCGCCCGGTGAGGGAACCCTCATTCTTGGTGATGCGCCGGGCCCGCCACTTGCGCTGCGTCAAGACGACTTGGCCGGATGCCCACGGCGGCGGGGCTTTGCCGAACTGCCGATAGGTAGCGTGACCGTGAACTGGCTGCCAAATCCGATTCCCGCGCTGCGCGCGACCACGCGTCCTCCGTGAGCCTCGACCAGATTTCGCACCAGGGACAGGCCGATTCCCAACCCGCTGTCGTTGAATCGCACGGCTTCATCGGTCTGCACGAACGGCTCAAAGATGTGGACAAGCCCCGCTGCTGCGATGCCGATGCCGTTGTCGGAGACCGTCATCGCGATGCGCTCGTTGTTTTGCCTCACCGACAACGTGATTCTGCCGCCGCAGGGTGTGTACTTGGATGCGTTGTCCAGCAGATTGCCGAGGATCTGCACGAGGCGTAGCGGGTCGCCGTAACACCGAAGCGCGGGCGTTGCCGGAATATCCAGGACGAGGTGCTGCTCGCGTGCGACCATGCCGGGCCGACAAGCCGCAATCGTCCGGGCCAGGACATCGGCCACGTCCGTATCGGTGCATTGCAGCCGAAGCTTGCCGTTGCCGGCTCGGGCGTTGTCAACCAGATCGCCGATCAGGCGCGACATGAGATCGAGTTGCTGCTCGATCGTCACTCGCAGGCGAGGCAGACGCGACTCGTCGCCATGAACTGCGCCGAGCTGCGCTGCAGCGAGGCGGATCGGCATCAACGCGTTGCGCAGTTCGTGGGCCACCGTATCCAGAACGCCAATGCGCAGGCGATGTTCATGCGGGTCCGCGCTCAAGCCCGGGCGCGGACACCACAGCCCCGTTCGCCGTACGGTCGCCAATGCATTCGGCAAGGGTTGGGAATCGCCGGCCTTGATTCCATGACCGTTGATCGGGAACGACTGCATCTGGATCTCCTGGCGGTGTGACACTGGCTGTTTGGCAGAGGACGATGTCCGCCGCGGCGCGCTGGCGTCGGAGCAGTGCTGCTTGGCCCGCGGCGTCAGTGAAGTGCTCGAGATGCTCATCCCTTGAAGATCGAGGGCTTCGGCCTGCGTCATGGGTGTCGTCATCGCGATTCAGAATAGGGGGTCACCAGCAGTTCTTATGTACGCTGCGGCACATAGCCGGATCGTTTTTCGGTCCTCGCACGGGCTCCTTGACCTGGCGCAAGGCCGCCCGCGACGACCGGCCCATTGCCGCGGTCTTTCGCCAGTCGCGCAAAAGCGTTGGCCAACAGGGCGGCGTTGAGTCGCGAAAAGTCGACAGGCAGGGGAATTCATGACGCTGCCGTCCGCCCCTCTTGAAAGCCTGCAAACCAACCCTATAATCCATCTGCTAGCACTCACCAAGATCGAGTGCTAACGATCCGAAACGGCTTCGCCATGACGGGTCTTCGCATGTGAATGGGTGCTCGATTCACAGTGCACCCAAAGATCCAGCACCAATCTCAAGGAGATGAAATGAAACTGCGTCCTCTGCACGATCGTGTGATCGTCAAGCGTCTGGAACAAGAAACCAAGACCGCCTCTGGCATCGTCATCCCCGACAACGCCGCAGAGAAGCCCGATCAGGGCGAAGTCCTGGCCGTGGGCCCGGGCAAGCGCAATGAGAAGGGCGACTTCATCGCCCTGAACGTGGCCGTCGGCGACCGCGTTCTGTTCGGCAAGTACAGCGGCCAGACCGTCAAGGTCGACGGCGACGAACTGCTGGTGATGCGCGAAGAAGATCTGTTTGCGGTCGTCGCCAAGTAAGTCGGCGCACCACAAGATCTGACACCTTAAAGAATTCGGAGAAATACATATGGCAGCAAAAGACGTGATCTTTGGCGGCGAAGCTCGTGCTCGCATGGTTGAAGGCGTGAACATCCTGGCCAACGCGGTCAAGGTGACCCTGGGCCCCAAGGGCCGCAACGTGGTGCTCGAGCGCTCCTTCGGCGCCCCCACCGTGACCAAGGACGGTGTGTCCGTGGCCAAGGAAATCGAGCTGAAGGACAAGCTGCAGAACATGGGCGCTCAGATGGTCAAGGAAGTTGCTTCCAAGACTTCTGACAACGCCGGTGACGGCACCACCACCGCCACCGTGCTGGCCCAAGCCATCGTGCGCGAAGGCATGAAGTACGTGGCCGCTGGCATGAACCCGATGGACCTCAAGCGTGGTATCGACAAGGCCGTCACGGCCCTGGTCGCCCAGCTGAAGGCCGCCTCGAAGGCCACCACCACCTCCAAGGAAATCGCTCAAGTTGGCACGATCTCGGCCAATAGCGATGTGGAAGTGGGCCGCATCATCGCCGAGGCGATGGACAAGGTCGGCAAGGAAGGCGTCATCACCGTTGAAGACGGCAAGAGCCTGGACAGCGAGCTGGACGTCGTCGAAGGCATGCAGTTCGACCGCGGCTACCTGTCGCCCTACTTCATCAACAACCCCGAGAAGCAAGCCGCGCTGCTGGACAACCCCTTCGTCCTGCTGTTCGACAAGAAGATCTCGAACATCCGCGACCTGCTGCCCACGCTGGAGCAAGTGGCCAAGGCCGGCCGTCCGCTGCTGATCATCGCTGAAGAAGTCGAAGGCGAAGCGCTGGCGACCCTGGTGGTCAACACCATCCGCGGCATCCTGAAGGTTGTGGCCGTCAAGGCTCCGGGCTTCGGCGACCGTCGCAAGGCCATGCTGGAAGACATCGCCATCCTGACCGGCGGCAAGGTCATCGCCGAAGAAGTCGGCCTGACGCTGGAGAAGGTCACGCTGGCCGATCTGGGCCAAGCCAAGCGCGTCGAAGTGGGCAAGGAAAACACCACCATCATCGACGGTGCTGGTGCTGCTGCCGACATCGAAGCTCGTGTGAAGCAAGTGCGCATCCAGATCGAGGAAGCCACCAGCGACTACGACCGTGAGAAGCTGCAAGAGCGCGTGGCCAAGCTGGCCGGCGGTGTTGCCGTGATCAAGGTCGGCGCAGCCACCGAAGTCGAGATGAAGGAAAAGAAGGCCCGTGTCGAAGACGCGCTGCACGCGACCCGTGCCGCCGTTGAAGAAGGCATCGTGGCCGGTGGTGGCGTGGCCCTGCTGCGCGCCAAGCAAGCCGCTGGCGAGATCAAGGGCGACAACGCCGATCAAGACGCCGGTATCAAGCTGGTGCTCAAGGCCATCGAAGCCCCGCTGCGCGAGATCGTCTACAACGCCGGTGGCGAAGCCTCCGTCGTCGTGAACGCCGTGCTGGCCGGCAAGGGCAACTACGGCTTCAACGCCGCCAACGACACCTATGGCGACATGATCGAAATGGGCATCCTGGACCCGACCAAGGTGACGCGCACTGCTCTGCAGAACGCAGCATCGGTCGCTTCGCTGATGCTGACCACCGAAGCCATGGTGGCTGAGTCCCCGAAGGACGACGCTCCGGCCGGCGGCATGCCTGGTGGCATGGGCGGCATGGGCGGCATGGGCATGGACATGTAAGACCGCGCCGGGTGCCTGCTGCACCCGTGCAACAAGTCTGACCGTCTCGAAAGGGGCCGCGAACGCGGCCCCTTTTTTCGTCCGGGCCCCGCCGCATAATCCGGTCAAGAATCGGTCCCGCCTCTCCATGCCCGCACCCACCCTCGCCGCCCTCGTCCAAGATGCCCACGCCCAGTTGGGTCTGCTCAGCCGCCATCTGCTGGACCGGATACAGGACGAGCTCGGCGGCCGCCCGCAGCAGCATGCGCTGCTGGACGCCTGGCAGCGCCAGCGCCTGCGTTTCGCCGAGCGCTTCGAGCAAGCCCTGACCCCCTTGCTCGAGGCCGCTGCCCGAGGCGAAGACCCTCTGCACCGCAAGCCGGTCAGCATCGACACGCTGAGCCTGGTGGACGAGCAGCAGGCGCTGCAGGACGTGGCCGTGGCTCATGTGATCCAGGCGGTCGATGACCACTGCCGCGCCGAGCTTCACCAGCTTGGCAACTTCTTTGCCGCGCTGCGCGGCACGGCCCGTCCTCGCAAGCAAGACAACCCATTGCGACCCGCGCTGTTTGCCCAGGCTCTGCTGCAGGCCCTGCGACCGGTGCAACTCGATGCCGAAGGCCAGTACGCGCTGATGCGTGCGGCCGCCCAGCCGCTGGCCCAGGGCCTGGGCAGGCTCTACGGCCAGCTCTGCGCGCAGCTGCGCGCGGCCGAGCTGACCCCGCTGATCGCCGGCAGCACGGCGATGCAGCAAAGTGATCAGCAGCGCCTGCGCCGCGCTGCCAGCATCTTTGTGGACTCAGGCCCAGCGACCGCCGAGCCGGTCACGCTAGACAGCCTGGCGCGCCGCGTCGACGCCTACAACTCGCGACCGCAGCGCCTGGGCCCCGCCGTGGCCAGCGGCGCCACCGGCAAGGACATGTTGTCGCGCCTGTATGACCAGATCCTGGCCGATCCCGAACTGCTGCCCCCGGTCAAGGCTTTGCTGGCGCGGCTGCAGGTCGCCGTGGCCCGACTGGCAATGAGCGACATCAGCCTCTTGCGCCGCCAGGACCATCCGGCCTGGCAACTGCTAAACCGAGTCGCCGCCCATGGCGCGGCTTTTGAGCGCGCCGACGATGCCGGGCTCCAGCAATTCCTGCAGTTCATGGATCAGCACATCAGCTCGCTGCTGAACCAGCCTCAACCCAGCGCGGCGCAGTTCCTGCAGCTGCTCGGTGAGGTCGATGCTCATATCGGCGCCCAGGCCCGCCAGCGCAGCGAGAGCAGCGCCAGCGCGCTGGCACTTCTGGAGCGCGAGCAGCGGCGCCAGCCCTGGCTGGCCCTGCTGCGCGAGCAGGTCCAGGCCCAGCTCGACGATGCGCCGGACGCGCAGACCACGCCGCTGCTGCGCCAGTTTCTGGACAAGGTCTGGACCCGCGTCATCGTCCAAGCCATGGTGGAGCACGGCCAGGACGCTCCTCAGGCCCATGCCCAGATCGCACTGGTCGACCAGTTGCTCGACAGCCTGCGCCTGCCGGCCGACGAGGCCCAGCGCCTGCGCCGCCGCGCCGAGCTGCCGGCGCTGATCCAGCGGCTGCAGGCCGGCTGCGATAGCGTGGCGTTGCCGCCCCCGCAGCGCCAGAGCCTGTTCGACGAGCTGATGCGCCTGCATGGCCGGCTGTTGCTGGGCCATCAGGTGGCCGCGCCGCAGCCCGAGCAGGGTCCCAAGCCCGACGCCGACCCCGAGGCGCGGCTGCGCCAACTGCTCAGCGAGCGCGAATCGCAGATGCCCTCGCGCTGGGCTCATGAGGCGGTCGACCGTGGCCGCCTGCCGACCGTGCCGGTCACCTTGTACGACCATCAGTTGGGTGCCGATCCGAAGCTGGCCTTGCAGACCTGGATCGAGAGTCTGCGCATCGGCGCCTGGTACCACATGTTTGTGCAGAGCCAGTGGCTGACGGCCCAGCTGGCCTGGGTCAGCGACAGCCGACAGTTTTTCCTCTTCGTCGGCCAGGACGCTGACGAACGCCACTCTCTGACCCGCGGCGCACTGGAGCAGCTGCTTGCCCATGGCTTGATCGCGGTGCTTGAAGAGGACGACCTGGTGCAGCGCGCCGTCGCGACGCTGATGCAAGACCTGAACGACGAGGCCTGATGAGAAGACCCGCCCTGACCCTGGCCCTGCTGCTGATCTGCGCCAGCAACACCTGGGCGCAAGACCCGACTTCTGCAAGCCCCTCGGCCACGGCCCCCCGCCCCAAGCTGGGCCTGGTGCTCTCGGGCGGCGGTGCCCGCGGCCTGGCGCATGTGGGCGTGCTCAAGGTGCTGGAGCGCGAGCGCATCCCGGTCGATCTGATCACCGGCACCTCGATGGGAGCCATCATTGGCGGGCTCTACGCCAGCGGCATGAGCGCCGCCGACCTGGAGCGCGAGCTGCTGCCGCTGGCTTGGGACCGGGTGTTCGCCAGTCGGGTTGAACGCCAAAACTTGTCGCAGCGCCGCAAGGAAGAGGACTTCGAGTTCTCCGCCGTGCTGGAGCTGGGCATGCGCGACGGCGAGTTCCGCGCGCCGCAGGGCACGCTGTCCAGCCGCGGCCTGGAGATCTTGCTGCGCCGCTACACCCAGCCGGTGCGCAATATCGAGCAGTTCGACGCGCTGCCGACCCCGTTTCGCGCCATCTCCACCGATATGGAGAGCGGCAGCCAGGTGGTGTCGGACCAGGGCGATCTGGCCCTGGCGATGCGCTCCAGCATGAGCGTGCCGGGCGTGTTCGCGCCGGTCGAGACCAAGGGCCGCATCCTCGGCGATGGCGGCTTGGTCAACAACCTGCCGGTCGATGTGGCGCGCCGCCAGGGCGCCGAGCGCCTGATCGCGGTCAATGTCGGCACGCCGCTGGCCGCGCGCGAGACCCTGTCCTCGCTGGTCGGCGTGACCGCGCAGATGATCAACATCCTGACCGAGCAGAACGTGCAGCGCAGCATCGCCAGCCTGTGGGCCGAGGATGTGCTGATCACGCCCGAGCTGGGCAAGCTGGGCTCGGGCGACTTCGACCGCGCCCGCGATCTAATACAGCAGGGCGAACGCGCTGCCGAAGCGATGCTGACCCAGCTGCGGCCGCTGGCGGTCAGCCCCGAGGCCTATGCACAGTGGCGGCTGGCCCGCACGCCAGGCGGCACGCCCAGTGCGCGGCTCAGCGCCATCGAATTCGAGGGCAGTGAGCGCAGCCATCCCGAGCGCTTTGCCGCCCAACTGGCCAGCCAGCCCGGCCAGGTTTTCGATGCCGCGCGGGCCGAGCGCGATGCCCAGCTGTTGGCCTCCTCGGGCGACTATGAGCGAGTCGACTTCCATGTCGCTGCCCGTGCCGAGGGCGATGCGCTGGTATTCGCGATGGAGGACAAGTCCTGGGGCCCTAACTACTTCCGCATTGGTCTGGACCTCAGCACCGACTTCTCCGGCGAAAGCGCCTTCAATATCCGCATCAGCCACAACCGCCATTGGCTAACGCCCCAGGGCACCGAGTGGCGCAACCAGCTGACGCTGGGCCAGACGCCGCGCCTGTACAGCGAGATCTACCACCCGCTGATCGCCAAGCTGGGCACATCGAACGACTGGTTTGTCTCCGGCTGGGGTGAACTGGAGCGGCGCTCGATCACACTCTACGACGAAGACAGCGGCCAGGGCCGTGCCCGTCTGGGCCGGCGCAGCGCCACGCTGGGCCTGGACATCGGCCAGCCCTGGGGCCGGCTCGGCGAGCTGCGCCTGGGCCTGATGCAGCAGAACTGGCGCATCAGCCCCGACTTGCTGACCATCGACGTGCCCGACGGCATCCTGAACCAGACCTGGCGCGAGCGCGGCGTGCGCATCAAAGCGGTGGTCGACCAGCTGGACTTCGCCAACTTTCCGCAGAACGGCTACCGCCTGCTGGCCGAACTGGCAGGCGGACGCCAGTCGGGGCCGGATGTCAGACGCGCCCATTTCCAGCGCCTGGAGCTGCAGGCCACCGGCGTCAAGAGCTGGGGCGCCCACACGCTGAACCTGCACACCCGCATCTTCGACGCCAAGCAGCGCGAGGACTCGACCCAAGGGCCTTATGCCCTGGGCGGCTTCCAACAGCTCTCCGGCTACCAGCCCGATCAGTTGGTCGGCCAGAGCCTGGTGTTCGGTCGCGCTACCTACTACATGCGTTTGCGCGAGACGCCGCTGCTGACGCGGGGCTTCTTCGTCGGCGGCTCGCTGGAGGTCGGCAATGCCTGGGCCAGCCGACACGAAGCCTCGTTACGCGATCTGCGCAAGGCCATGAGCGTCTTCGTCGGCGCCGACACCGGCCTGGGCCCGCTCTACCTGGCCCTGGGGCATGCGCCGCGCGGCAGCACAGCCATCTACCTCTTCATCGGCAGACCCTGAGAATCGCCTCGGCCAGCAGCGCGGGCCGCTCGTGGACGATCCAGTGGCCGGCACCGGCCACCCGCTGCAATTGCAGCAGCGGTACGAACTGCGCCAGTCCGTCAAGCATGCCGGGCGGCAGCGCGCGATCTTCCTCGCCCCAGATCACCAGGGTCGGCAGCCTGACCGTGACGAACTCGGGCGCAAAGCTCAGCGCCATCGCGCCGGGGTCCTCGGGTGTCGGCGGACGCATCGGCGAGGCGCGGTAGTAGTTCAGCGGCCCGCTCAGGCCCTGATCCCAGACCTCGCGGTAGCGCTGGCGCAGCGCATCGCTGAGCCATGCCGCGCCGCCCATCTCGGTGAAAAAGGGCCACATCCGCGCATAGTCGTCCGCAGCCAGCAAGGCCTCGGCATCGGGCCGGCACAGCCAATTCATATAGGCGCTGGCCTCGCGCTGCGCCGCATTGAGCTGCAGCTCGCGTAAAAAGGTGCCTGGGTGCGGCGAGTTGATGATGATCAGCTGGTGCATCAATGCCGGAGCTTGCACCGCCAGATTCCAGGCCACCGCCCCACCCCAGTCATGCGCGACCAGGGCCGCCAGCGGCTGCGCAGCGCTCCCTGTGGCCGCGATCAGGGCCTTGATATCGGCCATCAGATGCTTGGCCCGGTAGGCCTCGACCTCGGCCGGGCTACTGGAGCGCTCGTAGCCACGCAGATTCGGGGCGATGCAGCGAAATCGCGGCGAGAGCATCTGCATCAACTCGTCCCAGACAAAGGCCGCCTCGGGAAAGCCGTGCAGGAACACCAGCCGCGGCGCATCGCGCGGCCCGCAGGCGCGGCATGACAAAGTGATGCCGTGCGGCAGCGGCAGCTCGAAGGTCTCAATCATCGGCGGGCGCCTCCTCAGCAGGACAGTATCTGCCCGGGCGGCGACGCCGGCTTGTCATTCCGGCGACAGCGCCGCTTCGGGGTTGTCGCTGATTTTGGGTGCGGCCTGCACCCATTCGTAGAGGATTCGCGCCACATCGGCCACGCCCTGCTTCTTGAGCGCCGAGAACAGCGTCACCGCCACATCCGACTCCTCGGTGGCCAGCTCGCCCAGGAAGGCCTGACAGGCGGCCAGCGCAGCATTGGCCTCCTTGCGATTGAGCTTGTCGGACTTGGTCAAGAGCACCAGCAGCTTGACCTCGCCGTTGCCCACGCGCGGCGCGACGAACTCCAGCAGCTGCTTGTCCAGGTCGGTCAGACCAAGGCGCGAATCCACCATCAGCACGACGCCCGACAAGCTGCGCCGCACCTCCAGATAGTCGGCCATCACCTTTTGCCAGCGCAGCTTGGCCGAGCGGGCCACCGCCGCATAGCCGTAGCCGGGCAGATCGGCGAACCATGCATTGGCCTCGTCCTTGGGGCCGAGCTCGAACAAATTGATGTGCTGTGTGCGCCCAGGCGTCTTGGATGCGAAAGCCAGGCGCTTTTGCTGGGCCAGCGTGTTGATCGCGGTCGACTTGCCGGCGTTGGAGCGGCCGACGAAGGCGATCTCAGGCAGCTCATTGGGCGGCAGGTGGACCAGCTCGCTGGCGGTGGTCAGAAAACGGGCGGTGTGGGTCCAGCCCAACACCATCTTGTCAGTGAGCAAACCCGCCTCTGCGGCGTCGGTTTGCGGTGGGTTCGGGGTGGTGTTGGTCATGAAGATACCGGGCTTGTTGGATTGCCATTGTAAAATCCCGCAGTTGCGCTTACCGAACCTCGATAAAACTCATGAAGACTGCCGCTATCCTGTTGTCTGGTTTGACGTTTGCTGCCGCAGCCTTTGCGAGCGGTGCCCCGGTGCAAGCCAAGCCTGATCTGGCCAAGGGTCAGGCCATCGCCACCCAGGTCTGTGCCGCCTGCCACACAGCCGACGGTTCACGCGGCAGCCCCGCCAACCCCATCCTGCAGGGCCAGCACCCAGACTACCTGGTCAAGCAGTTGCTGGAGTTCAAGGAAGGCAAGCGCAATAACGCCATCATGAAGGGCTTCGCCGCCACCTTGAGCGATGAGGACATGAAGAATGTCGCCGCCTTCTACGCCAGCAAGCAAGCCAAACCCGGCTTTGCGAAGAACAAGGAGCTGGTGAGCCTGGGCGAGAAGATTTATCGCGGTGGCATCGCCGACCGCCAGATTCCCGCCTGCGCGGGCTGTCACAGCCCCAACGGCGCCGGCATCCCGGCCCAGTACCCGCGCCTCTCGGGCCAGCACAGCGACTACACCGAGTTGCAGCTGACGAACTTCCGCGTCAACACCCGTGCCAACAGCGCCCAGATGACGGCTATCGCGGCCAAGATGAACGACCGCGAGATCAAGGCCGTGTCCGACTACATCGCCGGCCTGCGCTGAACGCCCGGCGCCGCTTCACTTCCCCCGCTTTCTGAAAGCAAAGGCCGGCGCCCAGCTCCGGCCTTTTTTCATGGCGAGTTCCGCATCCACGGTCAGCCGCCACAATCCCCGCCATGTCCGAGTCCACCACCACCGCCCCCCCGCCCAGTTCCCGCCTGGGTCGCGATCTCTTCGATCTGCTGTCCTCGATGCGTTTCGCGATCGCGCTGCTAACGGTGATCTGCATCGCCTCGGTGATCGGCACGGTGGTCAAGCAGCGCGAGCCGTTGACCAATTATGTCAACCAGTTCGGCCCCTTCTGGTCCGAGGTTTTTGCCAAGCTGGACATCTACACGGTCTACAGCGCCTGGTGGTTTCTGCTGATCCTGGCCTTTTTGGTGCTGTCAACCAGCCTTTGCATCGCCCGCAACACGCCCAAGATCATTGCCGACCTTCGCAGCTACAAGGAGCACATCCGCGAGCAGTCGCTCCAAGCCTTCCCGCACAAGGCCATTGGCAGCCTGCCGGTACCGGCCGAGCAGGCCTACGCCCAGGTCTCGGCACTGCTGGACGCCGAGGGTTGGAAGGCGCGGGCCCAGGTCCGCGACAAGGGCACGATGGTGGCGGCGCGCAAGGGCGCGGCCAACAAGATCGGCTACCTGGCCGCGCACAGCGCGATCGTGCTGATCTGCCTGGGCGGCTTGTTCGACGGCGACCTGATCGTGCGGGCCATGATGTGGGCCCAGGGCAAGACCATCTACCAGGGTGGCGGGTTGATCATGAATGTCGAGCCGCAGCATCGCTTGGCTAGCAGCAACCCGAGCTTTCGTGGCAATCTGATGGTGCCCGAGGGCGGCCGCGCCACGACGGCCATCCTGTCCATGCCCAATGGGGTGGTGCTGCAGGACCTGCCCTTCGACGTGGAGCTGAAGAAGTTCATCGTCGAGTACTACGCTACCGGTATGCCCAAGTTGTTCGCTAGCGAAATCACGATACGCGACCACGAGACCGGTGCCACCCACGAGGCCTTGGTCAAGGTCAACGAGCCGGCCTATCACCGCGGCGTGGCCATCTACCAGAGCAGCTTTGACGACGGTGGCTCGCACCTGACCCTGCGCGCCCAGCCGCTGAGCAGCGCGGCGGCCTCCTTCGAGATCGAAGGCACGGTGGGCAGCAGCACCTCGCTGAGCAATGGCGACGACAAGCTAGGGCTGGAGTTCAGCGGCCTGCGGGTCATCAACGTCGAGAATATGAGTGCGCCCAGCCAGGGCGGCACCGATGTGCGCAAGGTCGATCTGGTCAGCTCGGTCCAGGCCCATCTGGGCAGCGGCGCCAAGGTCAAGACCGAGAAGGCCTTGCAAAACGTCGGGCCTTCGTTCAGCTACAAGCTGCGCGACGCCGCCGGCCAGGCCCGCGAGTACAACAACTACATGCTGCCGGTCGATCTGGACGGCCACAAGGTCTACCTGGCGGGTGTGCGAGACACGCCGGCCGAAGCCTTCCGATATCTGCGCATCCCGGTAGACGAGCAAGGTGAGATGGCCGGCTGGCTGGCGCTGCGCCGCGGACTTGCCGATACGGACCTGCGTGAGCGCGCCGCGCGCCGCTACGCCGAGGGCGCGACGCCCAGCGACAAGCCGCAGATGACCCCACAGCTGGAGGCCACCGCGCGGCGCGCGCTGGCGCTGTTTGCCGGCGCCGAGGGCATCAAGCCGGGCGCGGCGCCCGGCCCGGCGGTCGGCGGCCTGCCGGCGCTGTCGGCCTTCATCGACAGCGAGGTGCCCGAGGCCGAACGCAGCCGCGTCTCCGAGGTGCTGCTGCGCATCCTCAATGGCAGCCTGTTCGAGCTCTACAAGATCGTCCGCATCCAGGCCGGTCAGCCCACGCCCGAGGCCGGCGACAACACCCAGGCCTTCATGACCCAGGCGGTGCTGGCACTGTCCGACAGCATGTTCTACCCGGCCCCGGTGCTGCTGCAGCTGGCCGACTTCAAGCAAGTGCAGGCCAGCGTGTTCCAGGTGGCGCGCGCGCCGGGCCAGAAGCTGGTCTATCTCGGCGCCATCTTGCTGATCATCGGTGTGTTTGCGATGCTCTACATCAAGGAACGCCGGCTTTGGATCTGGCTGGAGCCGGTTCAAAATGGCACGACGCGGGTGCGTATGGCGCTGTCCTGCACGCGCAACTCGCCCGACACCGATAGCGAATTTGAGGCCCTGAGACAGGCCTTGTTGAAGGAGCAAGCATGAATACTGCCAGCGCATCACTGCCCTTGGGACGACGCGGCCTGATCGCCAGGCGCGACTGGCAGGACTGGATCTTCGCCTTGATGGTGGTCTGCGGCGGGGCCTTCGCCTTCGTGCGCTACGGCGCCTCGATGGACGGCTACGAGAAGGGCATCCTGGCCTTCGCGATCCCCTCGCTGATCGCCTTGGGCTGGTTTTGGAAGCCCTTGCGCCTGCTTTGCGTGCTGGTCGGCGCGGCCGCCCTGCTGGCGATCAATCTCTACAACCGCACGCCCGACAGCTTCGGCGCCGACCTGGCCGCCGCCGAGCAGGTCTTCCTGCTGAAGTACATGCTGTCCAGCCAGAGCGCGATCCTGTGGATGAGCCTGCTGTTCTTCATGGCCACCCTGTTCTACTGGGGCGGCTTCTTCACGAAGAGCGGCCAGACCAGCGCCGCCGAGGCCATCGGCACCCGGCTGACCTGGGGTGCCGTCTTCATGGCCCTGGTCGGCACCATGGTGCGCTGGTTCGAGAGCCACCAGATCGCACCGGACATCGGCCACATCCCGGTCAGCAATCTCTACGAAGTATTCGTACTGTTTTGCTGGATGACGGCGCTGTTCTATCTCTACTACGAAGAGCGCTTCAAGACCCGGGCGCTGGGCGCCTATGTGCTGCTGGTGATCAGCGCGGCCGTCAGCTTCCTGCTCTGGTACACGGTCAGCCGCGAGGCGCATGAGATCCAGCCGCTGGTGCCGGCGCTGCAGAGCTGGTGGATGAAGATCCACGTGCCGGCCAACTTCGTCGGCTACGGCACCTTCGCGCTGGCCGCGATGGTAGCCCTGGCCTACTTGCTGAAGACCGCCACCCAGCGCGCGCTGATCATCGGCCTGATTGGCGTGCCAGCCGCACTGATCGCGCTGATATTGGCAGTGCGCTTCGGCGCGGCGCTGCCGGCCGAGACCATCAGCGGCCTTGACGGCTGGGCCCGCAAGATGGGAGGCGTGCTGGGCTTCTTCGTGGTCTGTGTGCTGCTGCGCGACAAGCTGACCGCCCGCCTGCCCTCGCTGACCCTGCTCGACGACCTGATGTACAAGGCCATTGCGCTGGGCTTTGCCTTCTTCACGATCGCCACCATTCTGGGCGCCTTCTGGGCTGCCGAGGCCTGGGGCGGCTACTGGAGCTGGGACCCGAAAGAGACCTGGGCCCTGATCGTCTGGCTCAACTACGCGGCCTGGCTGCATATGCGGCTGATGAAGGGCCTGCGCGGCGTCGTCGCCTCCTGGTGGGCCCTGGTGGGCCTGGTGGTCACGACCTTCGCCTTCCTGGGCGTCAATATGTTCCTGTCGGGCCTGCACTCCTACGGCGAGCTGTAATCCCCGGCGGCAGCGAAGAGATGGCGCACAGCGTAAGCTTTGCGCCATCTGTCCGACTGAAGGTGCATTCCCGCACCGAAAGAGCCGCCATGCATTTCCATTCCGACCGTTTCGGGCGCATTGCGCCCACCGAGATCACCCCGCAAGCCGTCTACGAGAGCCGGCGCGACTGGCTGCGCCTGATGGCCGGCGGTGCGGCCGGAGCGGCACTGGCCGGCTGGGCCGGGCGTGAGGCGCTGGCCCAGTCTGCAGCCAAGCTGCCTGGCGCCAAGAGCGCCCTCCCCGGCGCACTGACCATGGAGAAGCCCACCAGTTTCAAGGATGCCAGCACCTACAACAACTTCTACGAGTTCGGCACCGACAAGGCCGACCCCGCGCGCGCTGCCGGCACGCTGAAGACCCGGCCCTGGACCGTGGCGGTCGAGGGAGAGGTCGGCAAGCCCGGCCTATTTGACCTCGACGCGCTGCTCAAGCTCAGCCCGATGGAGGAGCGTATTTACCGGCTGCGCTGCGTCGAGGGCTGGTCCATGGTGATCCCCTGGGTCGGCTATTCGCTGGCCGAGCTGATCAAGAAGGTGGAGCCTACCTCCAAGGCCAAGTACGTCGAGTTCGTCACCCTGGCCGACAAGGCCCAGATGCCGGGCCTGCGCTCGGGCGTGCTGGACTGGCCCTATACCGAGGGCCTGCGCATCGACGAGGCCATGCAGCCACTGGCGATGCTGGCCTTCGGCATGTATGGCGAGGTGCTGCCGAACCAGAACGGCGCGCCGGTGCGACTGGTCGTACCCTGGAAGTACGGCTTCAAGTCCGCAAAGTCCATCGTCAAGATCCGGTTTGTCGAGAAGCAGCCAGTGTCCAGCTGGACCCGCGCAGCGGCCCAGGAATACGGCTTCTTCTCGAACGTGAACCCCAAGGTCGACCACCCGCGCTGGAGCCAGGCCACCGAACGCCGCATCGGCGAGGACGGGCTGTTCGCGAAGAAGCGCCCGACGCTGATGTTCAACGGCTACGAGGCTCAGGTCGGCCAACTCTATGCGGGCATGGATCTGAAGAAGTTCTACTGACGTGGCACGACGCTCGTGGTGGCTGCACCCTGCAGCCAAGCCCCTGCTGTTCCTGCTCTGCCTGCTGCCCTTCGCAGACCTGCTATGGGGCGCCATCGCCAACACCCTGGGCGCGAACCCGGCCGAGGCGCTGATACGCGGCCTGGGCGACTGGGCGCTGCGCTTCATCTGCATCACGCTGGCGATCACGCCGCTGCGGGTGATCAGCGGCCAGCCGGCGCTGGCGCGCTTTCGGCGCATGCTGGGCCTGTTTGCCTTCTTCTATGCCAGCCTGCATCTGCTGGCATACGGCTGGCTAGACCAGGGCCTGGATCTGGGCGAGATCGCCCTCGACATCGCCAAGAGGCCCTTCATACTCCTGGGGTTCACGACCTGGCTGCTGATGCTGCCGCTGGCGCTGACCTCGTTCAACCGCGCGATCAAGACGCTCGGCGCCAAGCGCTGGCAGGCGCTGCACAAGGCCATCTACCTGCTGAGCCTGGTGGCGGTCGCGCACTTTCTGTGGCTACGCGCCGGCAAGAACAACTTCACCGAACCGCTGGTCTATCTGGCCGTGTTGACCCTGCTGCTGGGCTGGCGGGCCTGGCGGACGCTCAAGAGCCGGCTCAAAGCTGTCTGAACCACATGAGCACCAAGTAACTCAGGGCCAGCAACCCGTGCAGCCAGAGAAAGAACCTCACCGACGTTGGACGTCGCACGGGCTTTTGCTGCAAGGACGATGCGATCAGCGAGCCTTGGCCGTCAAGCGACTGGCCAAGCTGTACATCGAAACAGCCCAGCAAGCCTTCGTAGCGAATCAAACGCTCAATGCACTGCGCATAGAGCCTGAATAGCGTCTGGGTCAGCACCACGCCAACCAGCGCGATGGCCAACGGCACCAGCAGCAGCAGGCGCGACTGCATCGCAGAAAGGTGCTCGCCCAGTGACTGGCCGACAAAAATCGCCGCAGCTGAGATAATCAGCGTGTTGGCGTTGACAATCAATTGCTCGTAATGGCGCGTCCATTGCTGTGCCTCTCCGTAAAGCTGGCGCACCGTGCTCAATAGCGGTTCGGTGAGGTGGGTTTTCGGAGCTTCGGCAACGTTGGTCATGATGGCGATGATCGGGGCGAGAGTGAAGCCGAGCCGATTGTCCAACAGCCTGCGCCCGCCCACACCCACCAGAATTGCCTTGCATGAGTCCTCGCTCTGTTGTCCTGATCACCGGCGGCGCCCGCCGCCTTGGGCGTGCTATGGCCATGGAATTGGCCGCCGCGGGCTACCACATCGCCGTGCACTACCGCCAATCGGCTGACGAGGCTCACCATCTGCTGGTGGAGTTGCGAGCCGCTGGCGCAACAGCCCAGGCCTTCTGCGCCGACCTGGCAGATGAAGCACAGTGTGAGGCCCTGGTGCCAGCCGTGAGCACTCACTTCGGCCGGCTCGACGCCGTCGTCAACAATGCCTCGCTGTTCGAGTATGACGACGTCGAGAGCTTCAGCTATGCCCGCATGGACGCACACTGGCGCGCCAATACCGCACCAGCGATCGTGCTGGCACGCGCGCTGCATCGCCAGGCGGCCACTCAGCAAAGCCAGGCCTGCGTCGTCAATGTGTTGGATCAGAAGCTCTGGAACCCGAATCCGGACTATCTTTCCTACACCCTGTCCAAGGCCGCACTGGAAACCTGCAACACCTTGCTGGCACAGGCTCTGGCGCCAAGGCTGCGGGTCTGCGGCATCGCGCCGGGCGTGACGCTGGCCTCGGGCCCGATGAACGAGGCCGAGTTCAGCGCCGCCCACCGACTGACGCCGCTGCACTACTCCTCCACCCCCACCGACATAGCGCGCAGCGTGCGCTTTCTGCTGGAATCGCCGGCCATCACCGGCACGACGCTGCTGGTCGATGGCGGCCAGCATCTTGCGGCCCAGGCCCGCGACGTGATGTTCCTGACCCCCAAGACCGAACAAGGCCTTTGATATGCACAGCCCTCTTGCCCACCCGGCCCTGCTCGACTGCCGCCGCCTGTTTCTGCGCGACTACGAGGTCTGGATCAACATCGGCGTGCACGACTTCGAGAAGAAGGGCGAGCAGCGGGTGCTGATCAATGTCGATCTCTACATCCCGCTGGCCCAGTCGACACCGACCGCTGACGAGCTGCACGAGGTGGTCGACTATGACTTCATGCGCCGCACCATCGCCGAGCGCGTCGGCCGCGGCCATATCCATCTGCAGGAGACGTTGTGCGACGACATCCTGGCCCTGATGCTCGCGCATCCGCGAGTCAAGGCGGCCCGCGTCTCCACAGAAAAGCCCGATGTCTACCCCGACTGCGACGCGGTCGGCGTCGAGGTCTTCGGCCTCAAGCAATCGTAAGGATCAAGCCATGAGCGACACCCTGCTCGCCCAAGCCGAAGCACCGACTACCAGCAACGAGGCCGACAAGAAGGCCGCGCTGGAGATCAACAAGCTCTCCAAGCGCCTGCATCGACAGGTCGGCCAGGCCATCACCGACTTCAATATGATCGAAGACGGTGACAAGGTCATGGTCTGCGTGTCGGGCGGCAAGGACAGCTATTCGCTGCTGGACATCCTGATCAACCTGAAACAGCGCGCGCCAATCAAGTTCGACATCGTCGCGGTCAACCTCGACCAGAAGCAGCCTGGCTTCCCGGAAGACATCCTGCCGGTCTATCTCAAAAGCCGCGGTGTGGACTTCCATATCGAGGAGCAGGACACCTACTCCATCGTCAAGCGCCTGATCCCGGAAGGCAAGACCACCTGCAGCCTGTGCTCGCGGCTGCGTCGCGGCATTCTCTACCGCGTGGCGGAGGAAATCGGCGCCACCAAGATCGCGCTGGGCCACCACCGCGACGACATCGTCACGACCTTGTTCCTGAATATGTTCTTCGGCAGCCGAATGAAGGGCATGCCACCCAAGCTGGTCAGCGATGACGGCAGGAACGTTGTGATACGGCCGCTGGCCTATGTGCGCGAGCCGGACCTGGTGCGCTGGGCCGAGCACCGCGAGTTCCCCATCATCCCGTGCAATCTCTGCGGCAGTCAGGAAAATCTGCAGCGCGTGCAGGTCAAAGCCATGCTCAATGACTGGGACCGCCGCTTCCCGGGACGGGTCGAGAACATGTTCACCGCAATGAGCAATATCGTGCCCTCACACATGATGGACCGCAAGCTCTTCCCCTTTGAAACCATCAAGGCCAGCGGCCAACCCGAGCCCGACGGCGACATCGCCTTCGACGAGGACGAAGCCTGCGCAAGCCCGGCCGCGCCAGCCTCTGTGATCAAGCTTCACCGCGAAGAAGACTGAGCTTTACACGCGGCTAACAAGAGCGGTTCAGAATAGGCGCTTACCAAGGAGGCAAGAATCATCATGAAGCGACGTCACCTCTTGTTGAGCGCTGTGGCCCTGGCGGCCCTGAGTGCCTGCAGCGGCCCCTACACGATACGCTCCGAGGTCAGCACCTTCGGCACCTGGCCGGCAGGACGAGCGCCCGGCAGCTATGCCTTCGAGCGCCTGCCCTCGCAGCAGCAAGAAGGCTCGCGCCAAACCGAGCTTGAAGATGCCGCCCGCGTGGCGCTGGAGAAAGCCGGCTTCAGGCCCGCCGCCGATGCCAAGAGTGCCGATGTGCTGGTGGCACTGGGCGTGCGGGTCAGCGCACAGGAGCGCGCGCCCTGGGACGACCCGCTGTGGTGGCGCTGGCACGGCAATATCAACGCCTGGCGCTATGGCCGCATGGGGCGCTACTACTACCCGATGCACTACCCGGGGGACCGCCGCTACGACCGCGAGGTGGCTCTGCTGCTGCGCGACCGTGGCAGCAGCGAGCCGCTGTACGAGGCCCGCGCCAGCAATGACGGGCTGACCCAGGGCGATGCCGACCTGATCAGCGCGATGTTCGAGGCCGCGATGAGCGACTTCCCGAACACACGCCCCGAGCCGCACGCGATCGCGGTGCAAAGAGTTCGGTAAGCAGCGTCGTCGATAATCGCGGCTTCTCAAACCGCGCTGATCGCTATGACGTTGAACTTGGTCATCATGGCCGCGGGCAAGGGCACCCGCATGAAGTCCACCCTGCCCAAGGTCCTGCACAAGCTGGCGGGGCGCCCTCTGCTGAGGCATGTGCTGGACACGACGGCCGAGCTGGGCGCTGCCCAGCGCCTTGTGATCACCGGCCATGGCGCCGAGCAGGTCGAGGCGGCGGTTGCCGGTCCTGACATCGGCTTTGTGCGCCAGATGCCCCAGCTCGGCACCGGCCATGCGATTCAGCAGGTCGTACCCCATTTGCCCGACAGCGGCAGCACCTTGATACTCAACGGCGACACGCCCCTGATCAGTGCCGCGACGACGCGCCAGCTGGTCGAGGCCTGCGCCGGCGAGAAGCTGGTGCTGCTGACCATCGAGTACAGCGACCCGAGCGGCTATGGCCGCATCGTGCGCGAGGGTGAGAAGGTCAAGGCCATCGTCGAGCACAAAGACGCCACGCCCGAGCAGCGCCAGATCCGCGAGTGTTACACCGGCATGATGGCCGCGCCGACGGCGGCGCTCAAGCGCTGGGTCGGGGCCTTGACGAACGACAACGTCCAGGGCGAGTACTACCTGACTGACATCGTCGCAATGGCCGTGGCCGAGGGCGTGCCCGTGGTCAGCGTCAAGACCGGCAGCGAGACCGAGGTGCTGGGCGTCAACAGCCCCTTGCAGCTGGCCGATCTGGAGCGCCGCTTCCAGCATCTGCAGGCCGGTGCGCTGCTAGAGGCCGGCGTGCGCCTGGCCGATCCGGCGCGTTTCGATCTGCGCGGCTCGCTGAGCTGCGGCCAGGATGTCGAGATTGATGTCAACTGCGTCTTCGAGGGTCAGGTCGTGCTCGGCGACGGCGTACGCATCGGCGCCAACTGCGTGATCCGCAATGCCCGCATCGCGGCTGGCGCCCGCATCCATGAGTTCACCCATATCGACGGCGAGACTCAGGGCGTCACAGTCGGCGAGGGCGCGCTGATTGGCCCGTTCGCACGGCTGCGCCCCGGCGCCGAGCTGGGCGCCGAGGTCCATATCGGCAACTTTGTCGAGGTCAAGAATTCGACCCTGGCCAAGGGGGCCAAGGCCAACCACTTGGCCTATCTGGGCGACGCCACCGTGGGAGAGCGGGTCAACTACGGTGCCGGCTCCATCACCGCCAATTACGACGGCGCCAACAAGCACCGCACGGTGATCGGCGCCGATGTGCATGTGGGCAGCAACTGTGTGCTGGTAGCTCCCGTCGAGATAGGCGCCGGCGCGACGATTGGCGGCGGCTCCACGATCACCAAGCCGGTGGCAGCCGGCGAGCTGGCTGTTGCGCGCGGCAAACAAGTCGGCATCGCCGGCTGGACTCGCCCGAGCAAAAAGCGCTAAGCCGTGACAAATGCACGAGAATCCATGGCCATGCTCGCCAATAACCCTCAACAACCATGAACAAGGGACAGCTGCAGGACAGTCCGATGCCTAGCATTGGCAGCAGTTTCTCCTTCTTCAAGGCCTGCAGTCATGGCGATCCCGAACCGACAACGAGCTGGCACCTCCGTGCAGTCTGAACACGACTCCACCTGGCAAGGCCTGGATGAGTGCCGGGCCGAGGTCGATGAGGATTCGGCCGAGCGCAGCGCGGCGCTGGAGCAATTGGCGCTGGAGCATGCCCGCTGCGACGACGCCGCCAGCGCCTGTTGGTATCTGTGTCGCAGCCTGGGCGCGGCGCGCCAGCTGGAGCCTGGCGGCGAGCCGGGTCTGGAGCTGCTTTTCGAACTGCTGGGCGCGCTGGCCGATCTGCCGGCGCTGGCTACCGTCGCCACACCGGATGCGGTGGCCGGTGAGGCCGATGGCCTGGGCGTGTTCGAGCTATGCCAGCAGTTGCAAGCCGCCCGCGAGCAAACCCAGGAAGCCTGGCGCGAGCGCTCCGATCCGGACCGACCTGCGACTCTGCTTCACTGAGTCAGCGTCAGAAACCTCGAACCGGCAACTGCGGCCCGCGCTGCAGCCAGTTGCGCGGCGAATAGGTGCTGGCCGCATCGGTCACATGCAATGTGTAGGCATGGCGTGAGTGCGCCGAGCGGTTCGGCGCGCTGTAGTGCGGCAACAGGCCATGAAACAGCACCAGTGCGCCGGCCTCGACCTCCAGCGGCTCGGCCAGCGCATCAACCGAGGGCCAGGGCGTTTCGTCCAGCGTCTCCATCCAGGCCCGCCGGCCTTCGCGCACAAAGCGCTCGCGCAAAACGCCACGAGGCCCGCGATGGCCCCCCGGCTCGGCCCACAGGCAGCCGTTGTCGCGCGTCGCATCCTCCAGCGCGAACCAGAAGGTCGTCACGGTGATGGGGTCGCTGTCGAAGAAGCTGGCGTCCTGGTGCCAGCGCACCTCGCCACCTATTCCCGGCTGCTTGAAGATATACATGGACTGCCAGACCTGTGGCCGGCTCAGGCCCACATCGCGGGCCACGGCCGCCAGCGCCGGGCCGCTGGAAAACTCCCGGAACACCGGGTCCAGGTCATGCATCGCATGGCCGATCTTGTTGATCGACAAGGCTTTAGCCTGGCGCAGCCGGCCCTGGGCATCGAAGGCCTCCTCCTCGAAAAAGCAGCGCATCTTGTCGTCGGAGTCGAGGAAGTAGTCGTCGACGTTGCGCTCCTGCTCCTGCGTCGTGAAGATGGCGCGCTGCGCGGCAGGGTCGAAGGCCTCGACCAGGGCCTCGGCGCGCTCACGCAGCGCGGCGATCTGGGCGGCATTCTTGAAATGGGGCAGTATCAGGAAGCCCTGTTCGTCAAACTTAGTTTTCTGTTCTTGGCTCAGCATGGTTCACTCCTGGTGGACTGCAGTTTAGGGCCTGTCCCCCTTGCCGCCGGCGTGGCAAAGTCGCCAGCTGGCCAGCCAGGAGATCAACATGAAACTGCTGAAAGCACTCGCTGTTTTGCTGATGGGTCTGTTCGCGGTGCTGCTGCTGGGCGGCCTGCTGCTGTCGTCCAAGTTCACTGTGACGCGCACGGCACAGATCCAGGCCGCGCCGGACAAGATCTATGTGCTGGTGGCCAACCCGCGCCACTGGAAGCAATGGTCGGTGTGGAACCAGCGCGACCCTGCGATGCAGATCGAGTACAGCGGCCCGGAGTCGGGCAGCGGCGCCGTGTGGGCCTGGAAAAGCAAGAGCGAGGGCGACGGCCGCATGACTTTCACCACCGCCGAACCCGGCAAGCGCCTGGGCTACGAGCTGTTCTTCCCCGATTTCGGCACCACCTCGCAGGGCGAACTGCGCCTAGAGCCCAGTGGCACGGGCACGCGGATCAGTTGGGTGATGAACGGCGATATGGGCGCCAACCCGCTGTTCCGCTGGCTGGCTCTGTTCGGCGACCGTATGGTCGGCCCCGACTTTGAAGCAGGCCTGGCCAATCTGAAGGCGCTGGCCGAGAAAACCTAGCCTGCCTCATATTGCAGCAGACCAAGCAATCCCCTTAGGAATCAATCACTTGACGCCGCTGTGGGCAGCTTGCCCACGAACTTGTCCACAGCGGGCGGGGACAGTTCAGCGCAGGTGGCTTCGCACCTGGCTGCGCACATGGGTGGCCACTGCGGCCAGCGTCGCCGTCAGGCATTGCCGCAGCGGCTCGAAGCCGGCGTTGCGCTCGCGGCTGAGCTCGTCCATATACAGCGGGCGGCGGATCTCGATCTGCAGGCTGTGGCGCCGCTCGGCCGGCCGGCCGATGCGCCCGATCAGGGCCACGCCCTTGTAGGGATCGTTGCGCGCGACGCTGTAGCCGTGGCTGCGCAGGCTGGCCTCGATCACATCCAGCAGGGCCGGCTCGCAGGTCGTGCCGTCGCGGTCGCCCAGCACGAAGTCGGCCAGCGCATCGCTGCGCGCCAGGCCCAGGCGTTCAAATGCATTGTTGGGCATCGAGTGCAGGTTCAGATGCCAGACCGCGCCGAAGCGGGCATGGGCGCGCTCGACCGCCGCGTCAAGCGCCGCATGATAGGGCTTCCAGCAATTGTCGATGCGGGCCTGCACCTCGGCCACCGAGAGCTTGCGCGCGTAGATCAGCCGGTCTTTGGCCACTTGGCGCCAGATCAGGCCATAGCCCAGCCGGGTCTTCTCGCCGGGCGCCAGCGGCTCGGGCCAGGGCTGCGCCAGCAGCGCCGGATCAAGGTCGGCGAGCTCACGGTTGGGGTCGATGTAGCTGCGCGGAAAGCGTGCCGCCAGCAGCGTCGCGCCTTGAGCCGGCGCGGCCTGCCAGAGCACGTCCACATGGGTGTCCTCGCCGCGGCGCAGCGTCAGCGGCGGCAGGCAGCTGCCGAAGTCATCCGGGTAGTCGATGCCGCTGTGCGGCGAGTCGCAGACCAAAGGCAGCTCTTGCCCCTCGGGCATCTGCAGGCGGAACGCGGTGTCGGGCGTAAAGCGCATCGTGATCAGTCCAGGCGGATCTTGGCCTTGGTGACGATACGCTGATATTTGTCCAGCGCGGCGCGGATCTGCACGGCAAACTGCTCGGGGCTGTTGGCCATCGGGATGCCGGAGATCGACGCGGCCTTCTCCTTGAACTCCGGCGTCTGCATCGCCTTGTGGGCCGCCTCGTGCAGCTTCTTCAGCACCGCCGGCGGCGTGCCCGCCGGCGCTACCAAGCCGAACCAACCGCCCTCGGCCATCTCGGCAAAGCCCAGCTCCTTGTAGGTCGGCACCTCAAGCAGCACCGCCGCCCGCTGAGGCGCCAGCACGGCCAGCGCGCGCAGCCTACCGGCCTTGATATGGGGTAGGGTCGAGGGCAGGTTGTCGGTCATCGCATTGACGACACCGGCCAGAGCATCGGTCGAGGCCTGGCCCGCGCCCTTGTAGGGGATGTGCAGCAGCTCAATGCCGGCCAGGTCCATGAACTGCTCGATGTTCACATGTCCCAGCGAGCCATTGCCCGGCGAGGCGAAGCTGTACTTGCCCGGCGAGGCCTTGGCCAGCGCAATGAACTCCTTCATGGTCTTGGCAGGCACGCTGGGGTGAACGACGAAGACGCTGGGTACGGCCAGCACGTTGGTGATGGGGGCGAAATCCTTCACGGCGTCATAGGGCAGCTTGGTGTAGACGGCCGGGTTCGCGCCGTGGGTGCTTTGCGTCGCCATACCGATGGTGTAGCCGTCCGGCGCGGCCTTGGCCACCGCATCGGTGCCCAAGGTACCGCCACCACCTCCGCGGTTTTCGACCACCACGGTCTTACCCAGAAAAGGGCCCATCTTCTCGGCGAGCAGACGCGCCACCATATCGGTGGAGCCACCTGCCGCGAAGGGCACGATCAGCTTGACCGGCTTGTCCGGATACTCAGCCAGAGCCGCCAGCGGCGAGACGAGCAGCAGAGCAGCACAAAGGGCCAGCAGGGGGCGGCGGTGAGGGCGCATGGGAGGGGCTGAGGTGTTGAACAAGAGCCGCGATTCTCTGACCTGCGATCTGCGCATGAGGCGACAATTTCTCACGCAGGCATGCGCAACACTCATAGCAAAATCCGGCCATGCGCATCCGCTCCCCCTCTTTGCATGAACTGCATGCCTTTGCCGCGACCGCCCGGCTCGGCAGTTTCTCGAAGGCGGCCGAGCTGCTGTGCGTGACCCAGGGTGCGGTCAGCCGCGCCGTCGCCCGGCTCGAAGAGCATCTGGGGCAAAGCCTGCTGCTACGCCAGCCGCGCGGCAACGAGCTGACGCCGGTGGGCCGTAGCTATCTGGAACTGATTGAGCCGGCGCTGCAAACGCTGGAGTCGGCAGCGGTGGCGCAGCGCGCAGCCGAGGGGCCGACACGGCTGCGCATCTCGGTGGCCCCGACACTGGCGACCAAATGGCTGATCCCGCGCCTGCCCGACTGGCAGGCCTTGCATCCGCAGATTGCCTTGAGCCTGGCGCCCTACCGGCGCGACGAGGACTTCGGCGACCCCGATGTCGACGCCTGGCTGCGCCCAGGCGAGGACCTGTGGCCGGCCGCAGTCACGGCCGAGTACATCGTCGGTCGCGACATTGTTCCGATCTGCCGCCCGCAGGAGCTGCGTGGCCGCCAGGCGCTGCGCGAGCCGGCCGATCTGCTAAGCCGGCCCCTGCTCTATCACAGCAACTATCCGGACAACTGGCGGCAATGGCTGGAAGCGGTCGGTGTGCTGGGCGCTCAGCTCAAGCCCAGCGCCGATTTCGAGCAGGTGGCGATGCTGGTGCAGGCGGTCGTCTCCGGCCTGGGCGTGGCCGTCGTGCAGCGCTGCCTGATCGACGATGAGCTGGCCGCCGGCCGCATCGTCGTTCCGTTTGAGCAGCCGGTGCAAATCAGCCGCGGCTACATGCTCTGCACCCGCCGCGCCAGTCAGTCGCAGCGAGCGCTGCGCAGCTTGCGCCAATGGCTGCTCGCGCAAGGCAGCTAGCCCCAGCTACTCCAGCCCGAACAGTGCCGCGCCATTGCCCCAGGCGATCTTGCGCGCAGCTTCGATCGGCAGCTCGCCCAGCCATTGGCGGGCCTCGCTCATCAGGGCTTCGTAATGCTGCCAGCGCTGGTTGACCCAGGTGTCCGAGCCGATCAGGAAGCGCTCGGGCTGCTCGCTCAGCAGGGCCCGCCAGTCCGCGCTGAGGCGGCCGTTCTCGGTCAGGCCGGGCCGGTAGGACAGTTCGCCCAGCAGGCTCGGGTAGCGCTTGAGCAGCTCGCGCACCCGCGTGATCGGCACGCCGCCAATGCCGGTATGGGCCCAGATCAGCCGCGCCTTCGGTGCATGGACCATCAGCTTTTCGATCGCGGCATCGTCGACATGGGCCAAGACCACCAACCCTCGCTCGCCCGCCAACTGCATCAACTGACGTGCCACCGGGCCATCGGCATTGGCGCTGTCGTAGAGATGGAACTCGCCCAGGCCGCGATAGGGACCGGCCGGCGTGCCGCGCTTGAGCTCATCCAGCACCATCTGGTAGATGCTCGGGTCGGCAAACCAGCCGCTGTAGTCGGCGCGGTTGCGGTACAGACGCACAAAGGGCACGACCCGCAGGCCGGCCGCGCGGGTCGCCTCGCCAGCCCCGGCCAGGCTCAGCGTGCCGGTGTTGGGCCGGCTGTTCGCGACGATGGCGCGCACGCCGCTGCGCTGTATCCGGCCCAGCATATCAGGCAGCGGATGCGGGCCCTGGGCCTCGTCGTTGTAGTGCAGATGGGCATCGAACAGCGGGCCCTCGTAAGGCGCGGCCTGCGTAGCGCAGCCCCAAAAGGCCAGCGAGGCGAGCACGCAGGCGCTGTAGCGTGAAGCACTCAAGACTAGCTCACGATGCACTCAGACTGCGCTCGTGACCGGCGATCAGCCGGCTGATGCGCGACACCGAAAGACCCAGCTCGCCGGCCAGCACCGTCATCGACAGGCCGCCCTCGGTATGGGCGCGGTACAAGGCCTGCTCGCGCGAGGCACTGTCTCGCCGCCACTGCGCAAAGGCCTTGGGCGCCAAAGCCTTGCGCGGTGACCTGGCCACCCGGCCCGCGCCGCCGACCTGGGCCAGCATGCGCTGGGCAAAGGCCTCGTCGCCTAGAAAGATCTGGTGGCGCAGATGGACCCAGATGTCCAGCCCAGGCTCGGCCGCCAACAACTTGGCGTAGCGCTCGGCGGCTCGCTTGCGGTCGGCCACGCCCCGGGCCTCGCGGCCGAGCACATGGCTGAACAGACCTTGCACATCAAGCCATTCCGGCGCCAGCTGCTGGCCCAGGTGCGCGCCCAGGCTGTGCCAGGGCCAGTCTACGCCGCGCCGCACCAACCCAAGGCGCTCAACGCTCAGATCGACATAGCGGCAGGCATCGAGCAACAGCCTCTCCCGGTCCACCAGCACCGCCTTGAAGCGGCCCTGGAACAAGGGGCCGGTGCCGCCGTGGCGGCGGTTGAAGCTCTGCGTGTAGACACCGTTGAGATGGCGCATCAGGCGCGAGAGATTGGCTTGACGGGTGTAGATCAGCAGTTGGTAGGCATCGCCCGCAAAGCTGTAGGCCAGCACCTGGGCGTCGAAGCGCTGGGCCGCCTGGGCCATCACCGCCAGCAAGGTGCTGCGGTCGGCGTCGTCGCGAAAGATCGCCGCGCCCTGCTCGCCATGAGAGCTCAGCAGGTAGACTGCGCCGGCAAATTCGATGCGAGGGGGTCTGGCCATGAGGGAACTTAGGCCATCAAACCCCAAAAGGCAAGGCCTGACCCCGTTGTCGAGGCCCGCCGCCGACCGGCACGTCCGTTGTTTGAGGTACAAACTCGGCCTGACCACCGCGACCGAACCCACCTATGGCCTCCAGTCTGCTTGCCCTGCTCGATGACATCACCACGGTGCTCGACGATGTGGCCGTGCTCAGCAAGCTCGCCGCCAAGAAGACCAGCGGCGTGCTTGGCGACGATCTGGCGCTGAATGCCCAGCAGGTGACAGGTGTTGCTGCGGAGCGCGAGCTCCCGGTGGTCTGGGCCGTCGCCAAGGGCAGCTTCATCAACAAGCTGATCCTGGTACCGGCGGCGCTGGCCATCAGCGCCTGGGCACCATGGGCCGTGACGCCACTGCTGATGCTGGGCGGTGCCTTTCTGTGCTTCGAGGGGGTCGAAAAACTGGCCCACAAGTTTCTGCACAGTGCCGAGGATGCCGCTCACGAGCAAGCGCTCAGCGAGGCCGTCAAGAACCCGGCCATCGACCTGGTGGCACTAGAGCGCGACAAGATCAAGGGGGCCGTGCGCACCGACTTCATTCTGTCGGCCGAGATCATCGCAATCACGCTGGGCACGGTCGCGGCCAGCGACTTCACGACCCGGGTGCTGGTGCTCAGCACCATCGCCGTGCTCATGACGGTGGGCGTCTACGGCTTAGTGGCCGGCATCGTCAAGCTCGATGATGCCGGGCTCTATCTGAGCCGTCAGGCCGGTGCCTTGCAGCAGCGGCTGGGCGCGCTGATACTGGCGGCTGCGCCCTGGCTGATGAAGGCCTTGTCGGTGGCCGGCACGGCGGCGATGTTCCTGGTCGGCGGCGGCATCCTGACGCACGGCATCCCGGGTGCCCACGACCTGATCCATCATGCGGTGCAAGGCATCAGCGGCAACGGCTTCATCCAGGGCCTGCTGGGTCTGCTGGCCGATGCCGTCGTGGGCATCGTCGCCGGCCTGGTCGCGCTGGGTCTGGTCAGTGGCGTTCAGAAACTCTGGCGCGGGGTCAAGTCTTGAGTTCGCTGCCGCCCGGCACATCGTGCAGGTAGGGCGGCAGCTCGGCGCCGCAATCGCGGCAAAAGCGCGCCTCGGGCAGATGTCCCTCGCTGAGGCAGTCATGGCAGCTGCGCGTCGTCGTCGGCCGGCCGTGGCGCTGGGCCGTCATCTCGGCGGTGACGATGCCGGTCGGCACGGCCAGCACGCCCCAGCCCAGTAGCATCATCAGCGAGGCGATCGCGCGGCCCAGATCGGTCTTGGGCGTGATGTCGCCGAAGCCCACCGTCGTGATGGTGGAGATGGCCCAGTAGAGGCTGGTCGGGATGCTGGTGAAGCCGTTTCCCGGGCCCTCGACCACATACATCACTGTGCCGAGTATCAGCACCACCATCAGCACCACTGACAGGAACACCAGGATCTTGCGCGCGCTGGCGCGCAGTGCATGGGCCAGCATCGCATACTCGGCCACATAGGCACCCAGCTTGAAAATTCGGAACACCCGCAGCAGGCGCAGCACCCGCACATCGACCAAGAAGTACAGCTGCGGCGCGAACAGCGCCAAATAGGTGGGCAGCACGGCCAGCAGATCGACAATGCCGTAGAAGCTGCGCGCATAGCGCCAAGGATGGCGCACGCAGACCAGACGCAGCACATACTCGATCGTGAACAGCGCGGTGAAGACGAACTCCAGCACACGGAACAGTCCACCCCAGCGCGCCTTGATCGGCGCGACGCTCTCCAGCATCACCACCGCGATGCTGGCCAGCACCAGCGCGATCAGCGCCATGTCGAAGGCACGGCCGGCGCGCGTATCGGCCTCGAAGATGACGGTGTAGACCTTCAGGCGCCAGCCCGACAGCGGCCGACCCAGGCGATCCGCCTGTTGTTGCTGAAGCGGTGATCGCAGGCTGTTGTTATCGGTTCGCATAGCTGTTGGAATGTAGCGGCAAGCGCTGAGGTCTAATACCGGTCCGCGTTTTTGCAGATTCACGAGGATGGCCGCATGAAAATCCACAATGTCGAGATCCAGAAGTTCAAAGCCGCCTCCAACACCATCAACGGCCTGATGGTGTTCAAGGTCGATGCACTGGTGACGCCCAAAGCCCCGGTCGACGGGATCGAGCCCAGCAGCCTGATCAGCATGACCGAGGCCAACGCCCGAGTGCTGATGGCCTTGCTGAAGGCCCAGCTGGCCGAATTCGACGGCAAGAAGGCCAAGAGCCGCTTCTGAACCACAACGGCGACAATCGGGCGATGGAATACCCCCAATACAACCCCCAGTCCGACAACCTGCCCCTCTCCGACGAGGAGCTGTCGACGCTGGATGACATGCTGTCCCGGCTGCCAAGCGACGGCGCGATGAATATCGAGGCGCTGGACGGCTACCTGTCCGGCCTGCTGCTGAGCCCGCAGCCACTGGCCGAGCTGCCCGGCTCAGACTGGCTGCCCCTGGTCTGGGGCGGCGACGGCGAGGAAGGCCAGCCCGACACCTGGCCCTTCGTCAGCGGCAAGCAGAAAAAACGTGTGATGCTGCTCGTGCTGCGACATCTGCGCGCCATCGCCCATCAGTGGGAGCTGGCCGCCACGCGCCCCGAGGCCTGGGAGCCGATCTTCAGCATCGCCGAAGTGGATGAGCAGGACCTGACCGATGCCGGCGACTGGTCGCTGGGCTTTCTCAGCGCGGTCGACCTGGCGCCCGGCGCCTGGAAGCCATTGTTCGAGAACGCCGAGACCGCTGCGCTGCTGGAGCCCGTCACGCTGCTGGGCAGCGAGGAATCGCAACTCAGCGAACTCGACGCCGCCCGCCTGGCCGACCCGCAGCAGCGCGACGCGCTGAGCCGCGCGGTGCCGGACAACGTTCTACAGCTGCTGGCCTCGCGACAGGCCTCCTGAGCCATGCTCAGGGCTGGGCGCGGCCCAGCTGCTGCAGCCAGAAGGCCTCGTACTTGCGGTGCAAGCCGACGGTCTTGACCGCGCCGCCCATGGCGTGCTCGCCATCGGGGTCAAGGAAAAGATCGACCAGGGGCTGCTTGCCGGCCTCCATCAGGGCTCGGTAGACATTGACTGTGTCCTGGTACAGCACATTCGGGTCCAGCATACCGTGCACCAGCAGCAGCGGTTTCTTCAGACCCTTGGCCAGTGGCAGCAGCGAGTACTTGCGCAGCACCGGCTTCTTGCGGTCCACCGGGCCGATGGTGCGACCGCTGTACCAGCTGTTGTAGTTCTCCCATTCGGTCGGACCGGCGCCGGCAATGCCAGCGGCGAACAAGTCAGGCTTGGTGTACATCGTGTACTGGGTCTGGAAGCCGCCAAAGCTCCAGCCGTTCAAGCCCACGCGCGCCGGATCGACGCCAAGCTTCGCAACCATATGGCGGTGCAGGTCCTCCAGGTCCTCGGTCTGAGGCTGGCCCGGCTGCTCCCAGTTGGCGCCGGCGAAGCGGCCGCCGTAGTTGGAATGGCCGCGTGGGTCCACCGTCACCATTACATAGCCGTGGCGCACAGCCATGTACATCGCGAACAGATAACCTGTCGGCTGGAAGCTGTCGGTCTCGACCAAATGGCGATCGTTCAGCGGGCCGCCATAGGTGTAGATCACGGCCGGGCGGCGATCGCTGCCCTGCCACCCAGACGGCTTGAACACATAAGCCGCAATGCTGTCGCCATAGCGATTCTTGAAGCTCAAACGCTCGGGCCGCAAGCGGTCCACCTGGGCCCAAGCCGGGTCATGGCTCTGGGTCAGCACTCGCGATGGCTGGCCCTGAAACGTGGAGATCAGCTTCAGTTCGGGACGCTGAGCCCAGTGACCGGCGTTGGCGGCCAGCCAGCGGCCGTCCTGCGAGACCACGGCATTGCGGTGATAGTCGGGCGCTGCACCCAGCGCTTGCATTGCGCCGTCGGCCAACTCGACTTTGTAGAGGTTCATCGCGGCCGCATCGTCGCGGTTGGCCGCGACAAACATCGCGCGGCTGTCCGGCGTGAAACCCAGCACCTGATGCGCCTCGAACTCGCCCTTGAGCAGGGGTTTGAGCTGGCGCGACGCGATGTCCCAGGCCCAGGGCTGGCGGAAGTCATTGTCGGACAGCAGCGCGATCAGCCGCTTGCCGTCCGGCGTGAAGCGCGGTGAGAACACATTGACCAGCTCATGGTGCACGTCGCCGCGCCGCTCGATCACGATGTCCGGCTTGGTACCCTCTTCGGCGCGGCCCAGGTAGACGCGCAGCAGCTCTTTCTCGCGCTCCCATGTAGCGAAGGCGTAGTGGCTGCCGTCGCGGGACCAGGCCACCGGGCTGATCTCAAACCAGCCGTCGCCGCCGGCCTGGGTGAAGACAGGTGCCGGCTGGCGCGCCGGTGCGCCGTCAAGACCCGGCACCCGGCGGACGTAGAGCGCCAGCGGCTGCTGCATGCGCTTGTTGTCCGAGACCTCGCGGTCGACTTTCTTGGCCGACGCGAAGCGCTCGCCGTAATTCATGATCTCAACTTGGCGGCCGGGTTTGGGCGCCGGGCCGCTGCCGCCGGCAGGCGGCACCAGCGGCGCGCGCGCCAAGAGCGACATCCAGCGGCCATCCTCGCTGAGCACGGTGGACTCAATGCGGTATTTCTTTGCCGCCTCGTCCTCATCAGCATGGATCAGTTCGCGGTTGATCACCTGCACAGCCATGCCGGCAAAGCGCGCACGCAGCACCCGGCTCTCGTCCATATAGACAAAACCCTGGTCGTCGGGCGTGTAGGCCACGATGCGCAGCTGGCGCTGCGTGCCCAGCAAGGACGTGACGCGGTTGCCGTTGGCCTGCCAGCGGAACAAGCCGCCGCGGTACTGGAAGATCAGCTCATCGCGCTGACGCGCCCAGACGAGCTCGCTGACGCCGGGATAAAGGTCAGTCGGCTTGAGCTTGTCCTTGGCGAGCTTCTTCTTCAGCTCGTCGCGCCATTCCCAGAGTTCCTTTTCCTTCTCAGGCGCCGAGGCCGCGGCACTGGCCGGCGCGGCGGCCGGCGCGGTCGTCACCGGCTTGCCGGCACGCCGCGCGGCCAGGGCCTCGGCGGCGCGCTTCTCGGCGTCGGCCTCGGCCTTTTCGGCGGACTTCTGCGCGTCCTCGCGTTTGTTCTTCTCGGCGAATTCCAGCTTCAGGGCCGCGATCTGCTCGACTTCCCACTGCGCCAGGTCGACCGCCTCGCCGCGCAGGTAGGCAGACTGGGCTTCCTCGCGGGCCTGGCGCTCGGCCTGCTCGCGCTCGCGCTGCAGGCGCTTCTTCTCGAATCGTTCCAAATCCTCTGGCGCCTCGTAGTCCCGCATCAGCGCCGGCGAGGTCAGGCGCAGCGTCTTGCCGCTGCGCGTGTCATGCACATAAAGATCGCTACCGGGCTCGCCATGCGGATTCCACAGATACGCCAGATAGCGGCCGCTGCGGCTGAAGGCCAGCTCGCGGGCCGGCTCGCCCCGGTAGGGCTTGTCGCGAAACAGCGACTCCAGCGTCAACACCGACGGGTTCTGGGCCAGCACCGGCTGCGGGCTGGCGCTAAGGGACAGCGCGGCCAGCAAGGCGGCAGCCACAGAGAGGAACTTCCAGCGTGCCAAATCGTTAACTCCGACCAGCCCGTGCTTCGGGCGGGGGGGATTCTAGGGTTGCGCGGCCCGGCTGCCGCCGCCAGACATCGACAAAGCGCGCGCGGCAGCAGGTCTCTCAGTTAATATCCGCACTACCCGTCTTGGGTCCACCCGCCCGCCTCATGCTCGTCAAGATCTTTGCCAGCCTCGGCCTCGCGATCTGCCTCGTGCTGACCTTGCACATGTGCTTGAGCCGGCGCCATCAGCTGCGCATGGAAGCCTGGTGGGCCAAGAGCTGGCGCTGGATCTCAAAACGCGCCATCAGCCCTTTCGATGCCCGCGAACGCCGCCGTGCCGCGCACGAAGCCGCGATGGAAGCCATCAGCCGCGCCAAGCGCAGCGCCCCCGACACCGACCGCGGCCAGTGGGACGGCAACGTCTACCGCCCCAAGCAGTTCGACAAACCGCGCAAACCGCATTAGCGCTTCAGGCGGCTTGCCCCCGCAGCAAGACCGGCGCCAGCGCGCGGCCCGAATGCGAGCCCGACGCCACCACCTGCTCCGGCGTGCCGGCCACGACGATGCGCCCACCGGCCGTGCCACCCTCAGGGCCCAGGTCGATGACCCAGTCGGCTTCAGCGATCACATCAAGGTCATGCTCGATCACTACCACCGAATGCCCGCCGGCCACCAACCGGTGCAGCACACGGATCAGTTTCTCGACATCGGCCATATGCAGGCCCACGGTCGGCTCGTCCAGCACATACAAGGTGTGCGGCGCCTTCTGGCCGCGGCGCGTGACGTCGTCGCGCACCTTGACCAACTCGGACACCAACTTGATACGCTGCGCCTCCCCGCCCGACAGGGTCGGCGAAGGCTGGCCCAGGGTCAGATAACCGAGGCCCACATCCTTCAGCAATTGCAGCGGGTGCGCGATATTGGGCATGGCCGCGAAGAACTCAACCGCCTCATCGACCTCCATCGCCAAAACGTCGCCGATGCTCTTGCCGCGCCAGCTGACGCCCAGGGTCTCGGGATTGAAGCGCTGGCCGTGGCACTGGTCGCAGAGCACCTTCACATCGGGCAGGAAACTCATCTCGATGGTGCGCATGCCCTGTCCCTCGCAGCCGGGGCAGCGACCCTCCCCGGTATTGAAAGAAAAGCGCGCAGGCGCATAGCCACGTGCCTTGGCCTCCAGCGTCTCGGCGAAGAGCTTGCGGATCGCATCCCAGAAGCCGATATAGGTGGCCGGGCAGGAGCGCGGCGTCTTGCCGATCGGTGTCTGGTCGACTTCCAACACCCGGTCCACCTGCTCGTGACCCTCGATGCCGGCGCAGCCAATCCATGGGTTGGGGGCGCGACGCAGCGGCACGGCCTGGGCCATATTGGCCAGCAGCACATCGCGCGCCAACGTACTCTTGCCTGAGCCGGATACGCCGGTGATCGCGACCAGGCGATGCAGCGGCACATCGATGCTGACTTGCTGAAGATTGTGCAGGGTCGCGTCGAGCACGCGCAGCTTCGGCGCCCCATTGACCATCTCGCGCCGCGCCTGCAACGGGTGAAGCAGCGGATGGGCGAGGAAGCGGCCGGTGATCGAGTCGGGCTGCAGCGCAAGGTCGGCCGCCGTGCCCTCGGCGACAACGCGGCCGCCGCGCTTGCCGGCACCGGGACCGATGTCGATGATGTGGTCAGCCCGGCGTATCGTGTCCTCGTCGTGTTCGACGACCACGAGGGTGTTGCCCTTGTCGCCCAGCGTGCCGAGCGCCTTCAGCAAGATCTGATTGTCGCGCGGGTGCAGGCCTATGGTCGGCTCGTCGAGGATGTAGCAGACGCCCTGCAGATTACTGCCCAACTGGGCGGCTAAGCGGATGCGCTGGGCTTCCCCACCGCTCAGGGTCGGCGCGGCGCGGTCCAGCGTCAGGTAGCCCAGACCCACCTCTTCGAGGAACTCGAGCCGGCCCTTGATCTCGATCACCACATCGCGGGCGATGTCGGCATCGCGGCCGCTCAGTTCCAGCGCCTCGACCCAGGCACGTGCATCCTTGACGCTCCAGCCGGCCACCGTGCTGATGGCCTGATCCTCGAAGGTCACAGCGCGGGCGGACGGGTTCAAGCGCGAGCCCTGGCAATCCGGGCAAGGCTGATCCACCAGGCCCTCGACCTCGGCCTCCTCGGACGGGAAGCTCTGCTCGCGGCCCTTGTTGTCCTTGTCCTGAACCGAATCATCCAGCGCCTTACGCTGCTCGCGGGTCAGGGCAAGACCTGTCCCCACGCAGCTGGTGCACCAGCCGTGCTTGCTGTTGTAGCTGAACATGCGCGGGTCAAGCTCGCCATAGCTGGTGCCGCAGCTCGGGCAGGCACGCTTGGTCGAGAACACCTTGACGCTGCCGATCTGGGTTGTGCTCTGGCCGTCGGCAATCGCCGCGTGCAGGCCGTCCAGCGGGCTCAACAGGTGCAGCACGCCTTTGCCCAGGTCCAACGCTTTCGCCAGCAGCTCGCGCAGCTGGGCCTCGTTGTCGGGGCGTATCACCAGATCGCCGACCGGCAGCTCCAGCGTATGTTCCTTGAAGCGATCCAGGCGCGGCCAGGGCGCCGTCGGCAGGAACTCTCCGTCGACACGCAGATGGGTGTGGCCGCGCGCCTTGGCCCATTTGGCAAGATCCGTGTACAGGCCCTTGCGATTGACGACCAGCGGCGCCAAAAGGCCCACATGCTGGCCCCTGTGATCGCGCAGCAGCTGGGCAGCAATAGACTCGACGCTTTGTGGCTTGACCGGCGTGCCGTCGTGGACGCAGTGTTGGACACCCAGCTTCACATAGAGCAGTCGCAGGAAGTGCCAGACCTCGGTGGTGGTGGCCACCGTGCTCTTGCGACCGCCGCGCGAGAGGCGCTGCTCGATTGCGACGGTGGGCGGAATGCCCCAGACCGCGTCCACCTCGGGCCGGCCGGCAGGCTGCACGATGGAGCGGGCATAGGCGTTCAGCGACTCCAGGTAGCGGCGCTGGCCCTCGTTGAACAGAATGTCGAAGGCCAGCGTCGACTTGCCCGAGCCAGAGACGCCCGTGATCACATTGAACTTGCCGCGCGGGATAGACACATCCACCGACTTCAAGTTGTGCTCGCGCGCATTGACGATACGGATGGATTCGTCCTGAGCCTTGCGGCGCGCCCGCACCACGGTCTGCAGCGGCACCCCCTCCTCCAACGCGAGTGCCGGCCGGTCCATGTGCGCGGCGTACTCGCGCAGCGCCAGCGCGGTGTGCGATGTCGGGTGGTCCTTGACCTCCTCAGGCGTGCCCTGGCAGACCAGCTCGCCGCCCTGCTCGCCGCCCTCGGGTCCGAGGTCGATCAACCAATCCGCAGCGCGTATCACATCGAGGTTGTGCTCGATCAGAATCAGCGAATGACCTGCGCTCAGAAGCTTTCGCATCGCCCGCATCAGCTTCGCGATATCGTCGAAATGCAGGCCGGTGGTCGGTTCATCGAACAGGAACAGCGTGCCTTTCTTCGCAACGGCCTGTCGAGTCTTGCTGGCGGTGCTGGCGGCTTCGGCCAGAAACCCAGCCAGCTTCAGGCGCTGGGCTTCGCCGCCCGACAGCGTGGGCACCGGCTGGCCCAGCTTGATGTATTCCAGGCCCACATCGACGATGGGCTGCAGTTTGGCGACGACCTCGCGGTCGTCCTTGAACAGGCCCACCGCCTCGCTGACGGTCAAGTCCAACACATCGGCCACGCTCAACTCGCGCGGGCCGCGCAAGAGCTTCACATCCAGCATCTCGCCGCGGTAACGGCGGCCATCGCAGTCGGGGCAGCGCAGATAGACATCAGACAAAAACTGCATCTCGACATGCTCGAAGCCCGAACCGCCACATGTCGGGCAGCGGCCGTCGCCGGCATTGAAGCTGAACATGCCGGCCGTGTAGCTGCGCTCGCGCGCCATCGGCGCATCGGCAAACAGCTTGCGCAATTCGTCGAAGGCACCGACGTAGGAGGCCGGGTTCGAGCGCGCAGTCTTGCCGATCGGCGACTGGTCGACGAAGACCGCGCCGGACAGCCAGTCGGCGCCCAGCAGCCGGTCATGGGTGCCGGGCGTCTCGGTGGCCAGGCCGAAATGGCGGGCCAGCGCCGGGTACAGCACGTCCTGCATCAAAGTGCTCTTGCCCGAGCCCGAGACGCCGGTAACCACCACCATGCGTTGCAGTGGGAACTCGACCGTGACATTGCGCAGGTTGTGTTCGCGCGCGCCCTCAAGGATCAGCCTCGGCGTGCTGGCCTCTACCAAGCGCTTCAACCCCATGCCCACATGCTTGCGCCCGCCCAGATAGGCGCCGGTCAAGGTGTCAGCGGCACGTATAGCCTCGGGCGTGCCGTCAAACACGATCTCGCCGCCCTTCTCTCCGGGGCCAGGGCCCATATCGATCAGGCGGTCGGCCGCCAGCATCACGGCCGGGTCATGTTCGACCACCACCAGGGTGTTGCCGGCATCGCGCAGTCGGTGCATCGCCTGCACGATGCGATTCATATCGCGCGGGTGCAGGCCGATGCTGGGCTCGTCCAGCACGAACAAGGTATTGACCAACGAGGTGCCCAGCGCCGTCGTCAGGTTGATGCGCTGCACCTCGCCACCACTCAAGGTGCGGCTCTGGCGGTCCAGCGTCAGGTAGCCGATGCCGACATCGACCAGATATTTGAGCCGGTTGCGGATCTCGTCGAGCAAGAGCTTAAGCGCATCGTCCAGCAGGGTGCTGGGCAGCTGCAACTCGTCCATGAAGGCGCGCAGCCGGTGGATCGGCAGCTGCATCAGGTCGTGCAGGTTCAGGCCCGGCAGGGCTTCGAGCTGGTCGCGCTGCCAAGCGACACCCATTGGCATGATGCGCTGCTTGGCAGGCAGCACCCTATCGGCCAGGGCTTTGGAGCCGACACGCCACAACAGCGCCTCGGTCTTGAGCCGCGCGCCGCCGCAGGTGCCGCAGGGCGTGTAGCTGCGGTACTTGGACAAGAGCACGCGGATGTGCATCTTGTAAGCCTTGCTCTCCAGGTACTCGAAGAAGCGCTTGACTCCGTACCACTGCTTGTTCCAGTTGCCGCTCCAGTTCGGCGAGCCCTCGACCACCCAGTCGCGCTGGGCCGCGCTGAGCTGCATCCAGGCAGTGTCGCGCGGGATGCCGGCCTCGCCGGCGTACTTCATCAGGTCGGCCTGGCAGCTTTCCCAGGCCGGCGTCTGCATCGGTTTGATCGCGCCGCCGCGTAGCGTCTTCTTCTCGTCCGGGATCACCAGGCCCATGTCGACGCCGATCACGCGGCCGAAGCCGCGGCAGGTCTCGCAGGCGCCCATCGCCGAGTTGAAGGAGAACAGCGGCGGCTGCGGGTCCTGATAACGCAGGTCGCTGTCAGGGCAATGCAGGCCGGTCGAATAGCGCCACAGCTCGGTCTCGGCCCCCTCCTCGGCCGAGACCGCGTAGATATTCATGCGGCCGCTGCCGCGCTTGAGGCTCAGCTCGATCGCCTCCATCGCGCGCTGCTTGTCGGCGCCCTGAATGCGGAAGCGGTCCGCCACAACGTCGAGCACCTTGCGCGGCCCGGTCGGCGTGCCCACCTCCCGTTCGGCCTGCACACGCGTGAAACCGCTGGCCGACAGCCACTGCTCGATCTGCTCGGGCGTGGTGTTTCCGGGCAACTCGACCGGGAAGGTCAGTATCAGTCTGGGATCAGTTGCAGCTGTTCGCGCCAGCAGTTCGGCGTATATCGTCTGCGCCGTGTCATGCCGCACACCCTGCGCCGTCTGCTTATCGAACAACTCAGCAGCACGGGCATAAAGCAGCTTCAGATGGTCGTTCAACTCGGTCATCGTGCCGACCGTTGAGCGCGAGGTCCGTACCGGGTTGGTCTGGTCGATCGCAATGGCCGGCGGCACGCCGTCCACCTTGTCCACTGCCGGGCGGTCCATCCTGTCCAGGAATTGGCGCGCATAGGCGCTGAAGGTCTCGACATAGCGGCGCTGGCCCTCGGCATAGAGGGTGTCGAACACCAGACTGGACTTGCCCGAGCCGCTCGGGCCGGTGACAACCGTCAGCTCCGCCGTGCGAATGTCCAGATCCAGATTCTTCAGATTGTGTTGACGCGCGCCGCGTATGCGGATCAGACCTTCGGACATTGCTTGGCAGCCTTGGCAGGGAGGAGACCGGACATTCTAGGGAGCGAGCGGCACAATCCTGTCAGGAGGGCCGATGTCAAGGCCCGCAGTGCAGGGCCCCTGGGCGTTGCGCTGGGACGCTCGACAGGCAACAATTGACCCCACGCCCGGACCTCCACCCAAGAAATAAGGGATAACCCTTAAATCCAAGGAGGCGCCGGGGGCCCGGTGGCGATAGGCTTGGGAGCCACATCGCCGGCGGGATGCACCGCAGGTGCCGGGAGTTCAGCGACGGGATGGATGGGAAGCTTCGAGGCTTATCAATCAATGCAAACAACAACCCTCATCAATATCCACAGGCCGGGCCTGATGGCGCCGCTGCTGGCGCAGCCGGGCCATGAGTCGGGACCGCTGAGCCCGGGCGAGCACAACGACGCCTCACGGCCGCAACAAGCCACTGCGCTGCCCACCGTGCTGCTCGTCGAGGACAACCACATCAACCAGGTCGTCGCGCTGGAGTTCCTTGCCTTGATGGGGGTCCAGAGCCGGCTGGCGAAGAACGGCCTGGAAGCCGTGTCGCTGTGCCTGGAATCGCCGCCCGATCTGGTACTGATGGACATCCAGATGCCGGGCATGGACGGTCTCGAATGCGCCCGCCGTCTGCGCGAGCTGCAGCGCGAAGGCCAGCTGCCCGCCTTCCCCATCCTGGCCCTGACCGCCCACGCGTTGGAAGCCGATGTGCTGGCGAGCATGGACGCCGGCATGGACGAGCACCTGACCAAGCCGCTGGACTTCGTCGCGCTTCGCACCCGGCTGCATCGGTGGCTGAAGTTGCCGGGGTTGAATTGATCAAGGGATCCGGGCGCGGTTCCAACGTCGCCAAGATGTCAGGGACTCAACACAGTCCTGACATCATCTCTTGAACCTGTCTTGAAGATCGGTTTTCTTGATGTAGCCCCAGACCTTCTTGGAGGCAGCAGGCTGCGCAGCGGGCGTACCCTTGCGGGGTGGCGCCACTTCCTCGGCAGGCCAGAGCGCTTGGGCCACGGGCATCTTGCCGATCGCTTGCTGCTTCGCTTTGACCATATCGCCAGCCTCCTGCTTCGACCGGCTCGCCCCCAGCGCAGCCGCCTTGCATTTATAGGCGATGCGGCCCGACTTGACACCCGCTCGACTGCCGCCTCACATCCCACAGAAAAGCCGCTCCGCCAGCGCGAACTGCTCTGGAGAATCGGGCGTCAGCGCGTGGCCGCAGCCGGCAATCGTCGCGATCACCGCGCGGGGCAGCGGGTGCGAATCGCTTCGCCGGTTCCGGCCGTGGGCAGCTCACGGCCTTCGCCGCGCGGGCACTGCAACGGCAGTTCGAGGCTGTCCCAGGCGCCCCCAAGCTCGTAGTCCTGCGGGTGATGGCTGAACAGCTGGACCATGGCCGGGCCGTGATGCGGGCTGACGCAGCCGTCGGGCAGACGCCGCACCGAAGCCTCGGTCAGACGGCGTTATTGCGCATCAGCGCGCCAGCCATCCAGACAGTCACGCCGGCGCCACCATCTAGATCTTGAACACCGCCACCGTCGCCGTCAGCTGCTGGGCCTGCTGTTTCAGCGACTCAGCAGCCGCCGCGGTTTGCTCGACCAGGGCGGCGTTTTGCTGGGTCATGTCGTCGAGCTGGGCCACCGCCTGGTTGATCTGCGCAATGCCCTCGGACTGACCGGTGCTGGCCTGGCTGATCTCGCTGACGGTGGTCGTGACCCGCTGCACCGCGCCAAGGATGTCGCCCATGGTGTCGCCAGCACGGCTGACCTGCTGACTGCCGGCCGAGACTCGCTCGGTCGAATCGGTGATCAGGGCCTTGATCTCCTTGGCCGCCTGGGCCGAGCGCTGAGCCAAGCTGCGCACCTCGGCCGCGACCACCGCGAAGCCCCGTCCCTGTTCGCCGGCCCGGGCCGCCTCGACAGCGGCGTTCAGCGCCAGGATATTGGTCTGGAAGGCCACGCCGTCGATCACACTGATGATGTCGGTGATCTTGCGGCTTGCGTCCGAGATGCCGTCCATCGTCCGCACCACCTCCTGCATCGCCGCCGCGCCGGCGCGGGCCTGGCCGGCGGCCGTGTCGGCCAGTGCATTGGTTTGGTCGGCAGCCTGGGCCGAGTGGCGCACCTGCTGAGTCAGCTCCTGCATCGAGGCCGCCGTCTGCTGCAGATTCGAGGCAGCCTGCTCGGTGCGCGACGACAGATCCTGGCTGCCCAGCGCCACCTCGCTGGAGGCATGGCCGATCGACTCGGTGGCCTCACGGATCGCCCCCACCAGCTCGGTCAAGCGCTTTTGCATGGCCACCACCTCGCGCAGCACCAGGCCCAGCTCATCGGGCCGGCCGGGTTGGATGTCAGCACGCAGATCGCCACCGGCCACCGCGTGCATCAAGGCCTGCATGCTGGAAAGGCGCTTGCGCAAGCCGCGCACGAACAGCTCCACCCCTCCCAGCGCAAGGCCGCCGGCCAGCAGCACCAGCACCAGCGTGAACACCGCGTCCTGGCGCGCCACGGCCTTGACGTCGTCGACATAGACACCCGAGCCAATCACCCAGCCCCAGGGCTCGAAACCGAGCACATAGCTGCGCTTGGGCTCAGGGTCCTTGGCGCCGGGCTTGGGCCACAGATAGTCGACATAGCCGGAGCCGCTGGCCTTGACCACTTCGACAAACTCGATGAACAGGCGCTTGCCGTTCGGGTCCTTGTTCTGACTCAGGTCCTGGCCATCGAGCTTGGTGTTGATCGGGTGCATCACCATGCGCGGGCTCATGTCATTGATCCACAGGTACTCGCTGCCCGAGTAGCGGATCTTGCCAATCGCGGCCGCCGCGGCGGCCTTGGCCTCGGCCTCGGGCATCGCGCCGGACTTGGCCTTGTCGTAATGTTCGCGGGCGATCTTCTCGCCAAGCTTGACCTGATCCACCGTGGTCAGCATCTTCACACCCAACAGACTGCTCGAAGCCCGGTAGGTCAGCAGCAGCACCAGGGCCACGAAGCCGAGCACCACCACCAGCACCGCCAGGCGCAAACGGGTGGCCAACATCAGATTGCCCATGACTGTCCCCTTCTCATCGTCGCGATCACCGCGCAGCCACTATGCGTGTAAGCGTCGGCCCGGCGCAAGGGCGAGACGCGCACAAACAACTGATCTCGGGTCGGGTCGCCCCTTGGCTCGGTTTTAAGTCACAAGCGCCGCCGATATCGCGGCTCGGAGCCCCCTCGGGTCTACCCCGATGCGGGGTCTGCACAAGGCTGTAATTATGTAATCACCAATTTGCCTTAGCCCATGAACAGCTCCGATCTTCCCCTGCGCGGCAGCTCGATGCACGATGCGGTGGCGGCGCGCCTGCGCGCGATGATCTTCGAGCGCGAGCTGGCGCCGGGCGCGCTGGTCGACGAGAGGGCGCTGGCCGAGCAATGGGCGATCAGCCGCACGCCGCTGCGCGAGGCGCTGAAGGTGCTGGTGGCCGAGGGGCTGCTGGAGCTTGTACCGCGCCAGGGCTGCCGCGTGATCGAGATGCACGACGCCGACGCCAACGATCTGTTCCCGGTGATGGCGATGCTGGAAGGGCGCTGCGCCTTCGAGGCCACGCGCAAGGCCACGCCGGCCCAACTGCTGCAGTTGCAACAACTGCACGACCAGCTGGAGCTGGCCGCGCAGGTCGGTGACATCGACGGCTACTACCGCGTCAACCATGTTTTTCACAGCCTGCTGCAGACCTTGGCGGCGAATCGCTGGCTGGAACGCGCCACCGGCGACCTGCGCAAGTTCCTGCGCTTGCTGCGCGGCCGACAATTGAAGTCGCCGGGCCGGCTGCAGGCCTCGCTGGCCGAGCACCGCCGCCTGCTGGCCGCACTGCTGGCCGGCGACGCAGCCCGCGCCGAGGCCGAGATGCAAGCCCATCTGCTAGCCCAGCTGAGCGCCTTGCAGGCGATGAGCCACACGGCTCCCGCGGAGGTGAACCATGTTGGATGAGCTCAGACAGGCCTCGGCGCTGCGAGGGCTCAGACGCCAGCAGCGTCAGGTGCTGATCGATGCACACCGCCTGCTGTCCGAACGCGGCGAGGCCAACAGCCTGGGCCAGGCGCGCGAGCTTCTCGACAAGATCGCCAAGCTGCCCCCCGAGGGGCTGGATGAGCTGTTCGAGCGCCTGAGCCTGGACTTCAACCCCGATCCGCAGGCCGTCCTGGTGGCGGCCCAGGCCTATGCCGAGCAGCCCAATGCCGCCCACTTGCTGGCACTGACTCGTGCCAGCGAGCCGCCGCGCCAGGAACTGTTTCGCCGCCTCAACCGTGCGCCCGGCGCCACCGGTGTGCTGGTGCGGCTGCGCCGCAATCTGCTCAGCGGCTTGGCCAAACATCCGGAGTGGCGCAGCGTAGAGTCCGATCTGCTGCATCTGTTCGGCTCCTGGTTCAACCCGGGCTTTTTGCAGATGCGACAGGTCGATTGGAACTCGCCGGCCCAGTTGCTGGAACAAATCATCCGCCACGAGGCGGTGCATGAGATCGACGGTTGGGACGATCTGCGGCGCCGCCTGCAGCCGGACCGACGCCTGTTTGCCTTCTTTCACCCGCAACTGCCGGACGAGCCGCTGATCTTTGTGGAGGTAGCGTTGCTGCCGCAGATGCCGGCCGCGATCGGGCCGCTGATCGACAAGAAGGCCGAGACCGCGGCGCCGGACAAGTTCAAGGTCGCGGTGTTTTACTCGATCAGCAACTGCGAACCCGGGCTCAAGGGCGTGTCGCTGGGGAACTTTCTGATCAAGCGGGTGGCCGAGCATCTGCAGCGCGAGCATCCGAAGCTCAAGACTTTCTGCACCCTGTCGCCGATCCCCGGGTTTGCCGCGTGGCTGCAGCGCAGCGGCACTTCTTCCAACTTTGGAGCCGATCTGAACCAGCTGAAGAAGCCGCAGCTTGAGCGCGCCCGCGAAGCCCGCGAACTGCTGCTGCAGGCCAGCGGCGGCGATCTCGCCAAGCTGAGCCAGGCCGACACGCTGGCGCGCCTGGACAGCGCCGCACAGCAGGCGCTGCAGCGCCTGGCTGCGGTCTATCTGGTCGGCCAAACCACCGGAGTGCAGGGCGATCCCGTGGCGCGCTTTCATCTGGACAACGGCGCCCGACTGGAGCGGCTCAACCCGATGGGCAATCGCGCCGCCAAGGGACTGAAGCAAAGCTGCGGCATGATGGTCAACTATCTGTACGACCTCGGCAAGATCGAGGGCTATCACGAGGCTTTCACTCAGGGCGAGATCGCCTACTCGCGCGGCGTCGCCGCGCTGCTTTGATCCCTATCCACAAGCCGTCACACGCGGCAATTACAGGAGACAGACCGATGAAGCAAACCATGACACGCCGCTGCTTGCTGGCCGCCGCCGCCATCTTGGCCGCCACAGGCGTCCAGGCCCAGAGCTGGCCCAGCAAGCCCGTCACCTGGGTCGTGCCCTTCCCGGCCGGCGGCGGCACCGATGCCTTCGCCCGCCCGCTTACCGCCGTGCTCAGCAAGCAGACCGGAAAGCAGTTCATCATCGACAACAAGGGCGGTGCAGGCGGCACCGTCGGCGCCGGCATCGCCTCCAAGGCCGCTCCCGATGGCTACACCTTCTTTATGGGCGCGGTGCATCACGCGATCGCACCGTCCATGTATCCCAAGCTCGAGTACAAGCTGGAGGAGGACTTCGTGCCGGTGGCCCTGATCTCCAGCGTGCCCCAAGTCATCGTCGTCAACCCGGCCAAGGTGCCGGCCACCGATTTGAAGGGCCTGCTGGAATTCATCCGCAAGAACCCGGGCAAGCTGAACTACGGCTCGGCCGGCAACGGCACCTCACACCATCTGGCCGGCGAGCTCTTCAAGCTGCAGACCAAGACCTTCATCACCCACATCCCCTACCGCGGCGCCGGCCCGGCCCTGCAGGACCTGATCGCCGGCCAGGTGGACATGATGTTCGACGGCCTCGGCTCGTCCGCCACGCACATCAAGAGCGGCCGCATCAAAGCCCTTGCCGTGGCGGCCAACAAGCGTGCGCCCGGCTTCCCCGATGTGCCGACCAGTGTCGAGGGCGGCGTGCCGACCTACCAGGTTGCCACCTGGTACGGACTGTGGGCACCCAAGGGTACGCCCAAGGACGTGATCACCGCGATGCAGGGCGAGCTGCGCAAGGCCTTTGCCGACGAGGCCATCAAATCGGCCTGGAATGGGCTGGGTACAGAGGTGCCCAGCATGTACGGCGATGCCTTCGGGAACTTCGTCAGCAGCGAAGTCAAGCGCTGGGCCGAGGTCGTGAAAAGCTCTGGAGCGAAGCTGGACTGAGTCAGATGAAGAATGCCAACGTCTTCGCCGCGCTTCGCGCGGCTTTCCCGGCTGCTCTGGATGCCGTGGCCGTCGAATGCGCTGATGGCCACGGCCTGAGCTACAGCTGGCGCGACATCGAGCGCGCCACGGCGATGATGGCCAATTTGCTGGCCTCGCTGGACCTGCCGCCGGGCAGCCGGATCGCTGTGCAGACGGAGAAGAGCGTCGAGGCGCTGATGCTGTACCTGGCGGTGTTGCGCGCCGGCTACGTGTTCCTGCCGCTCAACACCGCCTACCAGGCCGCCGAAATCGAGTATTTCATCGCCAATGCCGAGCCGGCCGTGGTGGTTTGTGCCGGCAAGAACTTCGGCTGGGTGTCGAAAATCGCTTTCAAGGCCGGCACGCAGAACGTCTTCACGCTCAATGAGGACCGCACTGGCACCCTGTTGGACCGCGCCGCCGCAATGAGCGACCAGCACCAGCCGGCAATCAAGCGCGCCGATGAGCTGGCCGCCATCCTCTACACCAGCGGTACGACCGGCCGCTCCAAGGGTGCGATGCTCAGCCACGGCAATCTGCTGAGCAATGCGCAGACGCTGAAGGACTACTGGGGGTGGCGACCGGGCGATGTGCTGATCCATGCGCTGCCGATCTTCCATGTGCACGGCCTCTTCGTCGCCTCGCATGGCGCGCTGCTCAATGGCAGCAAGATGATCTGGTTCAGCAGGTTCGACCCCAGAGCGGTGATTGCGCGCTTTTCCGAGGCCACGGTCTTCATGGGCGTGCCGACGCTGTACGTGCGCATGCTGGGTGAGGCCGCGCTAACGCAGGCGGCCTGCAAGTCTATGCGCCTGTTCATCGCCGGCTCGGCGCCGCTGCTCTTGGAGACCTTCAAGGACTGGCAGACCCGCACGGGCCACACCATTCTGGAGCGCTACGGCATGAGCGAGACCGTGATGCTCACCTCCAACCCTTACCGCGCCGAGGATGGAGATCGCTTGGGCGGCACGGTCGGCTTCGCGCTGCCGGGTGTCGGCGTGCGGGTGCGCGACGAGCAGGGCCGCGACTGCGGACACGAGGAGATCGGCAATATCGAGGTCAGCGGCCCCAATGTCTTCTCGGGCTACTGGCGCATGCCCGAAAAGACCAAGGAAGAGTTCACGGCCGATGGCTGGTTCAAGACCGGCGACGTCGGCAAACGCGACGCACGCGGCTATTTCACGATCGTCGGCCGCAGCAAGGACCTGATCATCTCGGGCGGCTACAACGTCTACCCGGCCGAGATCGAAGGCTACATCAACGAGATGGCCGGCATCGCCGAATCGGCGGTGATCGGCCTCCCCCACCCTGACTTCGGCGAGGGCGCTGTGGCCGTGGTTGTGGCCAAGCCCGGGGCGCAGCTGGACGGCGAAGCCATCATCGCGGCGCTGAAAAGCAAAATAGCCAACTTCAAGATCCCGAAAAAGGTCTTCGTCGTTGCCGAGCTGCCGCGCAACACCATGGGCAAAGTGCTGAAGAACCAACTGCGCGAGCAGCACAAGACGCTCTTTGCCTGATGGACCCGACGCCGTCACCCGCCGCTGCCCTCAACGAGACCTGTCCGCGCTGCGGCGGGCCTTTCCACTGCGGCGCCGGCGAGGCGAGGTGCGACTGCTTCGATCTGCGCCTCTCGCCGGAGCTGATGAGCCAGCTGCGCGCCAGCTACCAGCGCTGCCTGTGCATTGCCTGCCTGAAGGCCTTGCAGGAAGGCGCGTCGGTGCTGCATCCCTCCTGAGGGTGTGGCGCCAAAGCGCCAGAACGCCTTGCCGAAAATACTAGGGTTTACGAGAATGCCGCACGCCTCCCACAAAGGGGGCGTTTTTTCGTTTAAGCAGTCCAAAACAATCCCTCGGAGGAATCCTCTCATGAAGAACATCATCGCCCTGGCCCTGGCCGCCACCCTGGCAGCGCCGGCTTTTGCCGCTTCCGACTTCTACATCGGCACCGATGTCGGCCAGACTCGAATCCACGAAGAAGGTGTCAAGGTCAAGAGCACCGGCATCAATGTCTATGGCGGCTACCAGCTGACCCCCAGTGTCGCGTTCGAAGCCGGCTATCGCAATCTGGGCAGCGACACCGTCCAGGGCGTCAAGATCAAGGGCTCGGCCGTGCAAGCCTCGGCCCTGTTCCTGGCTCCGCTGAGCACCGACTTCAGCCTGTTCGGTCGCCTGGGTGTCAATCGCGTCGAACTCAAGGCTTCGGCCGCCGGCAATAGCATCAAGGACAGCGAAACCAAGGCCTTCTTCGGTATCGGTGGTCGCTACGCGCTGAACCAGCAAGTCGGCCTGCGCGTTGAGTTCCAAAAGCCCCATAGCGATGTCAAGGTCTTCTCGGCCGGTATCGACTTCCGCTTCTGATCGTTGGCGTCCTGCCGGGCAAGGTCCTGGCAAGACCTGACACCAGGCCCGCAGCTGTAACAGGCTGCGGGCCTTTTGCCATGCTTGGCACAATGGGCGCACGATGAGCTCAACCCTCGATACAGCAGCTCGCGCGGCATCCCAGTCAGCGCCCGGCCGCTGGCTCGATTCGCGGGCCGGCCAACGCCTGCTCGCGGCCGGGCCTTTTGTCGCGCTGGGCCTGGTGCTGCTGATGCTGTGGGGCGTGGTGGCCTGGTTCTCCATCGCCTACCCGCAGCGGCTGATGGACGAGTACAAGCGCGAGTTAGCCAGCCAAACCGCCGCCGCGTCCGCCCAGACCGAGGCGGTGCTGCGCGATGCCGAGGGCAATCTGCGCACCCTCGATCTGTGGCTGCTGACCCGCAGCCGCGGCGACCCGCTCAATGATGCCTCGCTCATCCAGCTTGCCGAAACCCTGCGCGGCACCTCGCGCGAGCTTGTCGACGTGATGCTGGCCAGCGCCGATGGTCGCATCTACCGCCTGCCGGCCCAGCCGGACCAGCCCTTTGCGACCCTGCCCGAGGCCGACTTCATTACCTTGCTGGCCTCGCCCGAGGCCGAGGGGTCGATGTTGGGAGCGCCGCTACAGCTGCGCGCTGGCGGCCCGATCTATCTACCGCTGGCGATGCGCATGAGCGCGCCGATCGGCGAGCTGCACAGCCTGGTGGCCATGATCGACACCCGGCGCCTGACCGAGCTGCTGCGGCCTTACTCGCGTGGTGACGAGAGTGCAGTGGCACTGCTGCGCCGCGACGGTCTGGGCCTGCTGCGCGTGCCCGAGCTGGTCGGTTTCGTGGGGCGCGATCTGTTTGCCGGTGAGCCCAAGCGCCGCCAATCGCTGGCGGGCGCCAGCGGCAGTTTTGTCAGCAGCGGTGCCGCCACCGACGGCCTGGCCCGGCTGGTCAGTTTCGAGACGCTGGAAGACTTCGGCATCCAGGTGCTGCTGGCCCAGGGCCTCAGCGCGACCCTGGGCAACCATGCCGAGCAGCGCAACCTGCTGCTGACACTGAGCGCGGTCATCTCGGTCGCGGCTTTGCTGATCACGCTGATGCTGGCCCGCATGCAGCGGGCCGCGCGCGAGCGCGACGCCGCACTGCTTGCCACCAGCAATGCCTCGCCGCTTGGCCTGTTTCGCTGCGACGCCCAGGGCCGCATCGTCTACGCCAACGAGACCTATCTGCGCCTGCATGGCTTTGGCGCCGAGCGGCAGGAATGGGGCTGGCTGGAGATGGTGCCCGAGGCCGAACGGGCCCAGGTGCGAGAGCGCTGGCGCGAGCGCATCGGCCAGGGCGAGGCCATCAATGCGATGCGCCAGTTGCTAAGACCCGACGGCCACCAACGCCTATTCTCGGTGCGCACGGCGCCGCTGCGAGTCAACGGCCGGGTGGTCGGCGCAGCCGGCACGGTCGACGATGTCACCGAGCGGGTCGCGCAGCGCCAGGCCGAGCTGACCCTGGGCGCGATCTTCGACCGCACGCCGGACTATGTCTGCCAGTTCGACACTGAGGGCCGGCTGCGCTATCTGAACCCGGCCGGCCGGCAGCGCCTGGGTCTGTCGCCGGATGCTGCGCTGGACGGGCTGGACTTTCGGCGCTTCATGCGCAGCATCGAGCAGCGCGGCTTTCTCGACGCGATACCGACCGATGCCTTGCAGCAGGGCTATTGGCAGGGCCGCAGCGAGGTTCTGGACCTTCAGGGCCGGAGTGTGCCGGTGGCCAACACAGTGCTGGTGCATCGCGACGAGCGCCAGCAGATCGAGACTGTCTCGGTGCTGCTGCGCGACATCTCGACGCAGGTGCAGGCCCAGCACGAACGGGAGCGCAGCGAGGCGATGCTGAAGGCTGTGGCCGAGGCCGCGGCAACGATGATTGCCGTGCTGGACTGCGAGCAGCGCCTGCTGTTCTTCAACCGCGCCTTCGCTCAGCGCTTCCAGATCGAGCGGGCCCCCTGGCTGGGCCGCCCCCTGAGCGAGCTGCTGGGCGAGGCCGACTATGCACTGAGCAGGCCGCTGATCGAGGCCGCACTGGCCGGCCGCGTCGCCTATCTGGAGAAGCGCTATACCGACCCACCGCTGGTCATCGAGCTGCACTATGCGCCGTTGCAGCTTGAGAGCGGCGAGATCGAGGGCGTGATCAGCATTGCCCGCGACATCACCGAAGTCCGCACCGAAGAGGCGCGGCTGCGCGACGCCTCGCAGACCGACCCTCTGACCCAGCTGCTCAACCGCAGCGGCTTCGCGCTACGCGCCGATGAGCAGCTCGCCCATGCGCGTCAGCACAACAGCCTGCTGACCCTGCTCTATCTGGACCTGGACCGCTTCAAGCCAATCAATGACCAGCACGGCCATCCCGTGGGAGATGCCTTGCTGAAGGCGGTGGCGGGCCGGCTGCGCCATGCGCTGCGGCCGCAGGATCTGGTGGCTCGGCTGGGCGGCGACGAATTTTCGGTGCTGCTGCCGGCCCTGCCCTCGGCAAGGGATGCCGAGGCGGTGGCAGCCAAGCTGCTGCGAGTTTTCGCCCAGCCATTCAGCATCGAGGCGCTGGAGCTCAGCATAGGCGTGAGCATCGGCTTTTGCGTGGCCGCCGGCGGCTCGGCCGATCTGGACACCATGGTGGCCGAGGCCGACGCCCGGCTCTACGAGGCCAAACGAGCCGGGCGTGGCTGCTATCGGGGCGGCCCAACTACAGCAGCGCCGCCACCCGTTTGACTCTTTGCAGCGCCAACTGCAGTACCCGCGCGTCACTGCTGGCGCGATGACGGCGCAGGTTCTGCTCAGCCCGCACCTGCAGGGTCGTCTCGTGCCAGCGCGCCGCCTCAGCTTCGCTGAGCAGCATGCGCAGATCCTGCAGCTTGAAACCCGGCACTTGGCCGGTGCTCTCGAACAGCCGCGCCAGCCAGGGATAGTCATGGCCCCAGCCGTCGCAATAGACGGTCTGGCCATGCAGGCGACGGTTGATCTGTTGGGCCACCCAGTCGGCCGGCTTGCCGCGGCTGTGCAACACATCGCGGCTGATGCCGTGCAAGGCCTCGGCCTGCTCGTCCCAGTGCTGCCAGTCAGGCAGCGGCTGAATCAGGCTGCAGAACAGCGCCCCCTCGGGCTCGACGAAACCGACTTCGATTGGATAGCTGCCGCGGCCGAATCCGGAGGCTTCAACATCGAGAACTGTGGGCGGCAGCATGGTGGGGGTGTAGGACCTCGGCCCGAGCATGCTATGCCTCGCCGCAAGAATCAAGCCTTGTTTTCCGGGGGATGCCCCGGGCTTCAAGCGGCAAGCAACTGGCCCATGCGCAGGCGCTGGCCGCTGCCCACCTGTAGCGCCAGGCCCGGCGGCAGGAAGACGAGGATGGTCGAGCCATGCTGGAACCAGCCCATCTCCTGGCCCTTGCGATAGCTAGCATCGCAGGGCAGCTCATGCGGGCCGGCATAGCCGGTGTGCAGCAACAGGTCCAGCGCATGCAAACGCAGGCTGGACACCAGGATGGCCGCCACCGGCACCAGCGCAATCGGCCGACCATCGGCCAGGCGGGCATGCAGCGCGGCACGCTCGTTGCGGCAGAACAGGCGCTCGATGCGCTTGAGCGCAATTGGGTTGACGTTCCAGGTGTCGCCGGCGATGTGAGTCACATGCTCAACGCGCAGATCGGCTGGCGCATGGAAGCGGTGGTACATCGCCGATGTCAGGCGCAAGGTGACGAAGCTACCCTCGAGATAGGGCGCGGCGCGCGCGGCATCGCCGAACAAGTCCTCGATACGGTACGCAAAGCCCTTGGCCTGGTAGAGCTGGCCGGCCTCGACACGGCCGCAGGCGCCGACGATGGCATCGCAAGGGCTCAAGAGGGCGCCGGGCTCGGTGTCTAATGGCCGTGCACCGGGCTTGAGCTCACGGATGAAACAGTCGTGCAGGCTGCGAAAGCGGCTGTGCTTCGCGTCGCTGAGGTCCAGCTCGGTGAAAAGCCGCCAAACAGCGATCGACAAACGCGCTAGCAGCGGGCTTTCGATGCGGCTGAAGCGCCCCATCCAGCGGCTGACCGCGATACGGGGAATCCGGTTGGTCAGCAAGAAGTTCAGATCCTCCTGCAGCAGCAGGCGGTCGCGCCAGCGGGTGGCGGCGGCTTGAATGGCTTTCATCAAGGAGTCAAGAGCCTGGGTTACAGATGCAGTCTGCCCGTCCTCTGTGACATCTCGATGGTGAGCCGTGATGATTGAGACCCTGCCTGTTCTTCAGCTGACCCTGATTGCCGCTGCTGCTGCCGCCCTGCTCGCTGCGTTGCCACGCGCGCGCCAGCGCCTGCAGCTCTCACGCGCCAAGCACCGCTCGTTGGCCGGCCATTCGCGCATGGCCAAGCGGGTGGCCGGCTTGCTGCCCGGCTATGCCTATGACGAAGCACGCTTCTTCAGCGCCGATGCCGCCCCCGCCGACGTGCAGGAGCGGCGCCGCGCCGGCTTCGCCGCGCTGGCTGCCGAACTCAACAGCCGCCATACCCGGAGCATCGCGCTGACGGCCGAGGCCCGCGAGGCCATCTCAGATCTGCAGTTCACCGGCGCCTACCGCGTGCCCTTCCAGTTCAGTCCCTATCTGCGCGAGCACCTGAAACTGGGCAGCTTCATGCAGGCCAGCGACGGTCCGCGCCTGACCGATCTGGACGGCCATAACTATTGGGACCTAAGCGGCAGCTACGGCGTCAATCTGTTCGGTCACGAGTTCTACAAGCGCAGCATCGCCGAGGGCAGCGCGCGGGTGGCCCAGCTCGGGCCGCTGCTGGGTGCCTACCACCCGGTGGTGGCCGACAACGTCGCGCGGCTGCGCGAGATCTCGGGCCTGGATGAGGTGAGCTTTCATATGTCGGGCACCGAGGCGGTCATGCAGGCGGTGCGCTTGGCTCGCTATCACACGCGACGCAGCCATCTGGTGCGCTTTTGCGGCGCCTATCACGGTTGGTGGGAGGACGTGCAGCCCGGCCCCGGCAACCCGCAGCCGCCGCGCGACACCTACACGCTGAAGGACATGGACGAGAAGAGCCTGCAGGTGTTGCGCACGCGGCGCGACATCGCCTGCGTGCTGGTCAACCCGCTGCAGGCCCTGCATCCGAATCGCGGCGCGCCGGGCGACTCGACCCTGGTGGACAGTTCGCGCAGCGCCGGTTTCGACCGCGCCGCCTACACCGCCTGGCTGCAGCAGCTGCGCCAGGTCTGCAGCGAGCGCGGCATCGTCTTGATCTTCGACGAGGTCTTTGTCGGCTTCCGGCTCGCGCGGGGCGGCGCGCAAGAGTACTTCGGTGTCCAGGCCGATATGGTCACCTATGGCAAGAGCCTGGGTGGCGGCCTGCCGGTGGGCGTGGTCTGCGGCAAAGCCGCGCTGATGAAACGCTGGCGCGAGGAGCGGCCGGCAGACATCTGCTTTGCGCGCGGCACCTTCAACGCCCACCCCTATGTGATGGGCGCGATGGCGGTCTTTCTCAATCATCTGGAGCAGCCCGAGGTGCGGGTCCTCTACCGCAATCTGGATGCGCAGCAGGACGCGCGCGCCGCGCGCTTCAACCGCCTGATGAGCGAGGCCGGGCTGCCGCTGCGTGCCGCCCACCTGTCCTCGATCTGGACTCTGACCTTCGAGCTGCCCTCGCGCTACAACTGGATGCTGCAGTTCTATCTGCGTGAGCAGGGGCTGTGGCTGTCCTGGGTCGGCAGCGGCCGGCTGATCTTCAGCCTGGACTACAGCGAGGCCGACTTCGACGAGGTCTGCCGCCGCTGCCTGGCCGCCGCCCGGCGCATGCAGCAAGACGGCTGGTGGTGGCAGGGCGAAGGGCTCAGCAACAAGACCATCAAGCGCCAGATCCTCAGGGAGATGCTGGCCGAGCGGTTCTGAAGGCAGGGCAGGTCAAGCGGAATGCCGGGCGCATCGGGTGAAGGAGTCCGCTCCCGATACGCCCGGCAAGCGGCCGTGTGCGTTGCGCACGATAAGCATCAGCCTCGCTCGGCGGCATGTCCCATCGGATCGATCAGTTCGCCGCGCAGCAGGTGCAGCGGCGCCTTGCGGTAGAGCATGATGTCGTGGAAGGGGTCGGTCAGTATCTTGCTCATCCACACCAGGCCGGTCTGCACATCCTTGATGATGAAAAGGTGCAGGGTGCGGAACAGCAGGCCGGCCACACCCAGCCACAACCACATCATCCCGACCTGGCGCACAAACTCCAGCGGCGCCTCGGCCGGCTCGAATGCACCCAGCAGGGTCGGGTCGATATAGAGCAGCAGCGGCGAGGCGGCCCACAGCGCCATCAGCACCACCTTGCGCTGCAGGTTGTAGCCGACCTTGATTTCTTCCTTGTGCTCGTGCGTAGCCTTGTTCACATGGTCGTAGCCTTTGGGCTCGAAGAAGAAATGGCCAGCCTGGCGGCTGGTCATCGAGACCAGCCAGCCGATCAGCGCGGCCACCGCCGGGTCCTTGAACAGCATCAGATAGGCCAGCACAAAGCTCAGCGCGCTGAGCAGGTGCAGCGACTGGTTGATGCGGCTGTGGTGGTAGTAGCGGTGGTCATCCCAGCGCTGGATCTCGAGTGCCTTCAAAAAGTCTTTCACCGTCGCTCCTGTTGAACCCGCGCGCCAAGCGCGTGCGTGGCGGGATGGTGACGATGCTTTGTGAAATGTGGGTGACGGTCCGGACGGCGCGCTGCGCACCAGCGGCACTTTCCGATGCCCGCAGTTCAAGGCATCATCTGGCCAGCAATCACAAGCACCCACCATGCCCCTGCTCTTCTCCTACGGCACGCTGCAGCAAGACAACGTCCAGCTGTCCACCTTCGGCCGGCTGCTGGGCGGGCGGGCGGATGACCTGGTCGAGTTCGAGATGGCGATGCTGCGCATCGAGGATCCGGACGTCATAGCAACCAGCGGCAAGACGCACCACCCCATCGTCAAGTTCAACGGCGATGCGGCCAGCCGGGTGCCGGGCACGGTGTTCGAGATCAGCGAGGCCGAACTGGCCAGCGCCGACCGCTACGAGGTCGCGGCCTACAAGCGGGTGCTGGCCAAGCTCTCGTCGGGGCGGCAGGCCTGGGTTTATGTCGATGCACGTTTCGCACCGCCGGACTGAATGAACGGTCGCACCGCGCTGCGCGCCGCCACGCCGGCCGACGCCGCCAAGATAGCCCAGCTCTATCTGGGCTCGCGTCGACACTTCCTGCCCTATGCGCCGCTCGCGCACAGCGACGCGGACGTGCACACCTGGATCCGCGAGCACTTGCTGCCCTCGGCACAGGTCACGCTGGCGCTGGACGGCGGCGAACTTCTTGGCTTTATCGCAAGCACCAAGGGCGATGCGTGCCAGTGGGTCGACCACCTCTATCTGCGCCCCGCCTCGGTCGGCCTGGGCATAGGCTCGGCCCTACTGCAACCCATCATCGCCGGCCAGACCCGGGAACTACGGCTCTACACCTTCCAGCAAAACCTCGGCGCGCGGCGCTTCTACGAGCGTTTCGGCTTCGTGGCCATCGCGTTCAGCGACGGCAGCGGCAACGAGGAGCGCTGCCCGGATGTGCTCTACGAAAGGCCGGCGGCAGCGATGCCGCGCTGAACCGTCATCTCGCCGTCATCGAAGCGCCGCAATCCCGGCCCATGATGCACAGCATGAGGCTGCCCGCGCACACCGATATCGAGGTCGACGAGGCCCCGCCGCTGCAGCGTTTTCTGCGCGTGGCCATCGTCACCGAAACCTATCCCCCCGAGGTCAACGGCGTGGCCCGCACCATCGCCTGCCTAGTGGAAGGCCTGCGTGCGCGCAACCACGCGGTGCAGCTGGTGCGGCCACGCCAGTTAAAGGGTGAGCAGTCGGATGACGACGACGAGCGCTTCCACGAGGTGCTGATGCGCGGCCTGCCGATCCCGCGATACCCGCATCTGCGCATGGGCGTGGCCTCGAAGAAAAGCCTGGTCAATCTGTGGACGCTGCGCCGCCCCGACATCGTCCACATCGCTACCGAGGGCCCGATGGGCTGGTCGGCGCTGCAGGCCGCCAGCTACCTCAAACTGCCGATCTGCTCGGACTTTCGCACCAATTTCCACGCCTACAGCAAGCACTACGGCGTGGGCTGGCTGCACAAGCCCATCATGGTCTATCTGCGCAAATTCCATAACAAGACGCAGTGCACGATGGTGCCGGACGCCGGCCTGCGCCAGCAGCTCGACGAGCTGGGCTTCAAGGGCGTCAGCGTGGTGGCGCGCGGCGTCGATACCGCGCTGTTCAACCCCCTGCGGCGCAGCGCCGCACTACGTGAGGGCTGGGGTGCAGGCGCCGACGATCCGGTGGTCATCCATGTGGGCCGGCTCGCGTCAGAGAAGAACCTTGCCACGCTGGCCGACGCCTTCGAGGCCTTTCGCCAGGTGCAGCCGCACGCACGCCTGGTGCTGGTCGGCGACGGGCCGGCACGCAAGCAGCTGCAGGAGCGCCTACCCGAGGCGATCTTCGCCGGCATGCGCCATGGCGAGGACCTGGCCGCCCACTATGCCAGTGCCGATGCCTTTATCTTCCCCAGCATCACCGAGACTTTCGGCAACGTTACGCCCGAAGCCATGGCCAGCGGCCTGGCAGTGCTGGCCTATGACTATGCGGCCGCGTCCCAGCTGATCAAGCCCGGCCACAATGGTCTGCTAGCGCCCTTCGGCAACGGCCCCGAGTTCCTGAAACAGGCCACGCTGCTGGCGCGCGCGCCGGCGGCCCTGCGCGCGATGGGCCAGGCCGCGCGACTGACCGCCGAGGCGCAGAGCTGGGCCGGTATCGTCGCCAATGTCGAGACCATCTACGCGGCGGTGATCGACGGCCGGGCCCTGCCCGCCACGCCGGCGCGCGCCGACATCGCGGCAGCTCAACCCGGTTGCTGAATTCCGATTGAGGCTCGGCGCCAGCGCATCAGCGCGAGCATCACCAACGCGATCAGGCTGCCGAACACCGTCATCAGCGGCAGCAAAGGCGCGTCCAGCGCCAGCGCGCCGGCATACAGCGCCAGCATGCCCAGGATGCTCAGGTTCTCATTGAAGCCCTGAACGGCGATGGAGCGCCCGGCCGTCAGCAGCTGGTAGCCGCGATGCTGCAGCAGTGCGTTCATTGGCACCACCAGCAGGCCGCCGACCGCTCCTACAAGGGCCAGCAGGGGTAGGGCCAGCGCAAAGGAATCGACCCAGGCCAGCCCCGCCATCAGCAAGCCCAGCAGCACACCCAGCGGCAGCACCCGCAGCGCCCTCGTCAGCGGAACCCAGCGCCCGGCCGCAGCGGCGCCGAGCACCACGCCCACAGCCACCACCGCCTGCAGATAGGCGCTGCGGTCCAGCCCTAGCTGCAAGACCTGCTGGGCCCAGCGCAGCACCGCGAACTGCAGCGTCGCACCGACACCCCAGAATAATGTCGTCACCGCCAACGACACGCCACCCTCGGCATCGCGCCAAAGCGCGCGGTTGGCACGCAGGAAGTCGCGCAGCAGCGCCCCGGGTCGCAGGCTGGCGCTGCGGGCATAGCGCGCGCCGCTGTCCGGCACACCCAGCTGCGCCACGGCGGCCAGACCGTAGAGCAGCAAAAGCAACGCCAGCGAGGGGCTCAGGCTGGACAACAACCCGGGCAGCGACACCAGCGAAGCCAGCATCGCACGCAGCCCGTCGCTGACCAGCACCCCACCCAGCACCGTGCCCAGCAGCGCCGCGCCAACGATGGACACCTCCAGCCAGCTATTCGCCGCCACCAGCTGTCGCGGTGCCACCAGCTCGGTCACCAGCCCGTACTTGGCCGGCGCATAGCAGGCCGCGCCCAGGCCGACCACCGCATAGGCCGCCACCGGATGCAGGCCGGCCAGCAGTGCCACCAGACCCAGCATCTTGACCCCATTCATCCAGGCCATCAGCCGCGCCTTCGGCAGCGCATCGGCCAGCGGCCCGACCCAGGGCGCCAGCAGTACATAGGAAATCGTGAACGAGAACTTCAAGAGCGGCGCCCACCAGGCGGGCAGGCCCTGCTCGTGCAGCAGCGCGATCGTGACGATCAGCAGCGCGTTGTCGGCAAGCGCCGAGGCGAACTGCGCGGCGATCAGCAGATGAAAACCCGGCGGCATGCGCATGGCCACCATTGGCGCTGACACAGATGCCAGGGCGATGACGCCGACGTGACGCTTTCGCGACGGCCTCGCGGCCAGATCGACCGGTAAGACCTGTCACTATGATGCGCCGACACCCTGCACCGGCTCCGACAATGAACACGACGCCCACCGCCACGCTCGCCAGCCCGGCCGACGACCACGGCCTGATCTGCGGCTATCTGTTCCAGGCGGGCCAGCCGGCTCGATCCATCGCCACCGATGCCGCCCAGCATTGGCTGCACCGCGACGCCAAGACGGCTCAGGCCGACAGCGAGGCCGACTTCATCTGGCTGCACTTCAATCTGACCCACACCAGCGCCCATGGCTGGCTGCGCGCCCACACCAGCCTGCCGCACGACTTCCACCAGTCGCTGCGCGAGGGTTCGCGCTCGACCCGCATCACACGGCTGGGCGAGCGGCTGATGGCAGTGATCAACGATGTGACCTTCGATTTCTCCTTCGACCCCGAGAACGTTGCAACCCTGTGGCTGAGCCTGGAGCCCGGGCTGGTCGTCAGCGCCCGGGTGCAGCCGCTGCGCTCGGTGGACCGGCTGCGCCGCGCAGTCGGCGCCGGCGATGTGATCGCCAGCCCGGTGGCCCTGCTGGAGCATCTGCTCAGCGACCAGGCCGACGAGCTGCAGCACATCGTGCGCAGCGCCAGCGACAAGGTCGACGATATCGAGGACGCGATGCTGGCGCGCCGCAACAGATTGGAGGGTGGCGACGAGCTGGCGCGGCTGCGCCGCCTCTCGGTGCGGCTGCAGCGCCTGCTGGCGCCCGAGCCGGGCGCGCTGCTGCGCCTGCTGGCCAACCCGCCGGCCTGGCTCAATGCCGAGGAGCGCGACCGGCTGCGCCGCGTCAACGACGAGTTCGCGGTGGCACTGCGCGACATCGTCTCGCTGCATGAGCGGGTCAAGCTTCTGCAGGACGAGTCAGCCTCTCATGTGGCCGAGCAGAACAACCGCAGTCTGTTCACGCTGACCATGGTCACCGTGCTGGCCCTGCCCATCAATCTGTTCGCCGGCCTGATGGGCATGAATGTCGGCGGCATCCCGCTGGCCAATCACTCGTATGGCTTCTGGCTGATGCTGCTGTTGATCGCCACCTTCACCGCGCTGGCGGCCTGGCTGGCGCTGCGCCGGCTAACGAAGCGCCAGCGCTGATTCGCCCATGACGCCTGCTGCCCTTGCCCATGGACCCAGCCCGCGAGATCTTTGAACTCGGCGAGTGGCGGGTCGATGCCGCCGGCAACCGCCTACAGCGCGGCGCCGAAATCCGGCCGCTACGCAACAAGGCCATGGCTCTGCTGGTATTGCTTGCCGGCCGGCCCGGCGAGACCGTGAGCCGCGAGGAGATCATCGACACGATCTGGCAGGGCAACCGTTTTGTCGCCCCCAAGGCCATCAACACCGCCGTCTGGACGATTCGCCAAGCCCTCGGCGACGACCCAGAGGCGCCGCGCTATCTGGAGACCATCGCGAAGAAGGGCTACCGGCTGATCGCGCCGGTGCGTGCGCTGGCGCCGCCGCCACCAACGCAACCGCAGATCACGGTGCCACCGATCACAGCACCCGCGCCGACGCCAGCGCTGCCCCCGCCGCGCTGGCCGCTGCTGGCCGGCCTGCTGGTGCTGGCCGCCCTCCTCGCCGTCTGGTGGCTGCGGCCGGGCGGCACGGCGCCAGCGACCTTGCCCGAGGTCAGGCCGCTGACGCACCAGCCCGGCCATGAATACCTGGGGCAGCTCTCGCCCGACGGCAGGCTGCTGGCCTTCGCCTGGTGGCAGGGCAAGGGTGGGGGCCGGCTCCATCTGCGCCCAGCCGCCGAACTGGACGCCGTGCCCCAAGCCCTCAGCCCCGAGGGCATGGATGTGCAGGGCCTGAGCTGGTCGCCCGACGGCAACGCCATCGCCTACATCGCCGCGACCGCCGACGGGCAGTGCCAGCTCTGGGTGTACCGGCTGAGCGAGCCTGCTCAGCAGCAGGCACTGGCGCGCTGCAGCGCGCTGTTCACGCCCAGCGTCGCCTGGTCGCCTGATGGCAGCAACATCGCCTTCAGTGCCGAGGCCGACGGAGTCGGCGGCCTGTTCCTGGTGGCCCCCGATGGCAGCGGCCTGCGACGCTTGAGCAGCGCCCCGCCGGCCGCGATGCCTGACCACCAGCCGAGTTGGTCGCTGGACGGCCGGCGCCTGGTGTTTGCGCGCCAGGACCCGGCCGACGGCAGCCGCGACTTTTATGAGGCCGGCCTGGACGGCCAGGTGCAGCGCCTGAGCCAGATGCGCCTGTACCGGTTGCACGGCCTGACCCATGCTGAGAACGGCCGCGACCTGATCTTCTCGACCACCCGGCAAGACAGCCGGGTGCTGATGCGCTGGCAGCGCGAGACCGGGCAGAGCATTCCGCTGGGTCTGGAGGGCAGTGCGCCCCTGCGCAGCGCCGACGGCCCGCTCGTCTACGCGCTGATGCGCTCGCATATCGGCATCGCGCGGCTGGCCTGGGGCGCCGGTGCGCAGCCGCAACGCCTGCCCGGCGCGGTGGTCAACGACCGCGCCCCGACGTCCGATCCGGCGACCGGCGGCCTGTTCTTTGTCTCGGCACGCTCCGGCCGCGCCGAGCTGTGGCGCTCCGAGCCCCGCAGCGGCCAAGACGGCCGGACTCGGGCGCTAACCGCGCTGGACCTTCAGCCCGCCGCGCCGGCGGCCTCGCCAAGCGGCGAGTGGCTGGCCTTTCTTGGCAATTGCGGGCCCGGCAAGCGAGTCGGCCTGTGCCTGCTCGATGTGGCGAGCGGGCAGGTTCGGCCGCTGACGGCCGATGCGGCCCAGTACGGCCGGCCCAGCTGGCACCCCAGCGGCAGCGAGGTCTGGGTTGCAAGCGACCGCGGTGGGCGCTGGCAGCTCTGGCGCTTTGGCCTGGCCGGTAGCCCGGCCGCCACGCCGCTGGACACCGAGCGGCCGCCAGGCCAGGCGCTGCAGTGGGCAGTCGACGGCAGCGCCCTGTTCTACCAGGCCCGCTTCAGCGACGAGCTGCGCCGGCACCCGCTGGCAGGCGGGCCCGAGCAGCTGATCGCAACCGCCCTGCCTGAGGGCGAAACCCTGCTGGACTGGCGGCTGGGCCCGCAGGGGCTGGTGCTACTGACCCGCGGCAGCCAGGGTGAGTATTTCCGCCGCCTCGATCTGGCCGGCGAGCACCCGACCGAGCTGCTCAGCAGTCATGCGCTGGGCAGCTTTCCGGAGCGGGCCAGCTTCGCGCTGGACGCCGATGGCAGCGCCTGGGTGGAGCTGGCCAATACCGCCGTGGCAGATCTGATGCAGGCGCGCTAAGCCCGGTGGTGCACGCAAGTGCTTGTCAGGCCTTAAGAAATATTTTTTGGACAGGGTTTGGAGCGGACCGGGCTTGTGGGTCAGGCCCGGCTCGCGGCCTACTGCGGGCTTGCTGCCGGGACGGGCTCGGCGGCCGCTTGCAGGAGGCCGTGGTGCTGGACGACAACGTTGACGGTTCACGCCGTTGGTGCCTCAGGCTGAGCTTGGCGGTCGTGACGCTGGGGGCGCTGGCCTGTGGCGGCGGCAGCAGCCCGGCGCCGGCCGACTCGGCGGAGCAGCCGACGCAAACGGCACCCGCCGATGCCGACATCACGCTGCTGATGATGGGCAACAGCCACACTTCGCTCAACGCCCTGCCTCGGCAGCTGGAGGCCCTGCTGAGCGCCGGCCTGCCCGGCAAACGCGTGGCCGCCACCGAGGCACCGGGCTGGATGTTCCTCGACGAGCGCCTGGCCGATGCCGGCTCGATGGCCTTGCTGCGCGGCAGGCGATGGACCGTACTCGTGCTGCAGGCCCAGAAGTACAGTACCACCGGGCAGTACAGCTACTCGACCAGCGAGGCTCAAAGCCTGATCCGTGTGGCGCGCGAGCTCGGCGCGATGCCGGTGATGTTCCCGGAATGGCCGCGCCTGGGTGTGGCCGAGACTGAGCGCATCTACTCGCTGCACGCCGCCATCGCCGGCCAGCAGCCGGCTTGCGTGGCCCCGATCGGCCAGGCCTGGGAGCTGGCCCTGCAGCGCCACCCGGGGCTGGGCCTGTACGCCGGCGACGGTAACCACTCCTCCCCGGCTGGCGCCTATCTGACCGCCCTGATGCTGTACACCACCCTCACCGGGGCCTCGCCACTGGCCCTGCCCGCGCTGGCCAACAATGGCGTGCCCGCCGAACAGCAGGCCCTGCTGCGACAGGTGGCGGCCGACGCGGCAGCGGCCACCGCGCCGCGCCAGCATTGCCCGGGCGATGCGCCGCTGGGGCAGCGACCATGAAAAGGCGGCTGCGCGCCACGGCGTTGATCGCCGCACTGCTGCTGGCGCCGCTGCTGGGCATGGCCGAGGTGCAGGTGATGGTGCTGGGCAGCTACCACTTCGCCAACCCGGGGCTGGACCTGCACAACGCCCAGCTCGACGATGTGCTGTCACCCCAACGCCAGGCCGAGCTGGTCGAGCTGACCGAGCGCCTGGCCTCGTTCCGGCCCACCATGGTGGCGGTCGAAGCCCGCGCCGATGCCTTGCCGGGCCGGGCTGTGCCGGGCTATCGGCGCTATCTGAGTGACGTGGGCTCGCCCGATCGCAACGAGATCGAGCAGATCGGCTACCGACTTGCGCGCCGCATGGGACTGGCACAGGTGCTGGGCGTGGACGCGCCGGGCGAGTTCCCCTTCGCGGCGCTGCAGGCTTTTGCCGCCAAGATCGGCCGCGCCGCCGAGCTGCAGCGCTCGGTGGACGAGATCGGCGCGCGCACCCGAGCCTTCGAGCAGCGTGCGCGCAGCGCCAGCGTGGCCGCGCTGCTGCGCGAGATCAACCGCCCCGAGGCGATCCGGGCCGACCATGCTTGGTATGTTGGCGTGCTCGGCTATGGCGCCGGGGCCGAGCAGCCCGGCGCCGAGCTGCTCGGCCGCTGGCAGGCACGTAACACCGCGATCTGCGCCCGCCTGCGCCAGTCGGCGCGGCCCGGCGACCGGGTGCTGCTGCTGTTCGGTGCCGGCCACAGCCATCTTCTGCGCCAATGCGTGCTGGAGCAGCCCGGCTGGATGCTCGTCGAGGCCGAGCCCTATCTGCATTGATGGACAAACATAGGAACCGCGATGTGCAAGAACAATGCCCTAATCCTGTCACTGGCCCTGAGCCTGTCCAGCCTGCTCGCGGCGGCTCAAGTCCCCGCGGGCGGCGGCGCCAAGCCGGCGCAATGCCGCCAAGCCGTGGACACAGGCCTAGAGATGGCACGCCAACTGCCGGCACCTAACCCGCGCGAGCTCGAGCGCAAAAACGCGCTGCTCAGCCGGCTGCAAACCCTGGTCAGCGAGAACCGCAAGAAGCAGCTCGATGAGTGTCAGACTTGGGCCGAGTTCAACCGCATCGCCACTCAGCAGTAACTTAGGCCGGGTTCTCAATCACCGCTTCGCTTTCGAACAGCTCCTGAGCCGCCTGCGCCACCTTCAGCGTGTCGTAATAGGCATAGGCGCTGACCCCGGCCGCGCCCAGCAGAGGCACCCAGCGCCCGACCGATTTGGTCACTGCGCGCTGGCTCAGCTGCAGGCCCAGCGCTGCCGCGACACGGCTCAGGCTGGCTGCGGCGAGCGGTCGCACGAGCAAGCGCTCGCCGACCCGCACCGCCAGATCGCGCAGCGCCTGCGCCGCCGTGTGGCGAAACAGGCAGTACAGCATCTGCGCCTGCCCCAGCTCGGCGCTGCGCCCATACAGCGCGGCCACATCGGCCACCAGCTGCGCCTGGATGCGCCACACCGTCATCATCTCCGGCACCACCGTCAGCCAGCCCAGGGGCCCCGGCGGCAGCGCCAACGCGCCGGCCGCCAACGCCGCCTTCGACGCCGCCAGCCGCGCCAAACCGCGCGCCTCCTCGGCTGGGCGCGAACTCAGGCGCTGGGTTGAGCCGGGTGTCTGCGCCACCAGGGCCAGCACGGCGCCGGCGAAGCGGTCGGCGGGGGCGACAGATCTGCTGATTTCGCTGCTACTGCTCATGGCGGGCGTCCTTGCTGGAGAGGCTGGGAGCGATTGTCCATGCAGCATGGCAAAGGCTGCTGCTTCGGCTGTGACATAGCAGCCGAAACCGGGGCCAACTACAGTCAAGAAATCAGCAGTCAGGCCAACTGACCGCGCAGTCTCGGAGATGTTGAAGCCGGTGGCGGCCCGGATTTCGTGGATATATCCCCGCTCCAGGGTCTAGGTCCAAGAATGCGTTCGGCCCCTTTGACTCGCCCTCGCCCTAAATCGAGATCCCGTGAATGATCAGGCCTTCAATGGCCGCGAAATACTTGATGTTGCCAGTCAGCAGCGGCAGTCGATGCTCCTGGGCTGTGGCGGCGATCAGCGCATCGCCCATCTGCAGGCCATGGCTCAAGGTCAGCGCTTCCATCAAGCCGGTGGCCTGGCTTGTGATGGCTTCGGTCAGCGTCAGGACGGTGGCGCCGCGCCGCTCTAACATCTCTGTCAGCGCCGCGAGCTCGGCTTTGTTGCGCATGCCCTGCAGCAGCTCAAGATAGCTGACCGCCTACAGTGTGAGTGCGTCCAGCGCATCAAGCTGGCGCGTGGTCTGTGCGTAGCCGCGCAAATGCCAGACCAGCACATCGGTATTGACCAGCATGGTCGCGCGTCAGGTCGACTCCATGCGCGCGCCATCGCGGCCGTAGCGTGGGGCACGCAGCTGACGCACAGAGGCCTGAATATCGGCGAGGTCCTCGCGGTCGCGCCAGATGCCGAAGGCGGGATCGTCGCTCACAAACTCTGCGGCCGGCGCGGTGGCTTTGGCTTTGGCTTTGGCTTGCTCTTCCTTTTCGATGCGCACAGTGCCCAGGGTGTCCGCTGTCTGGGCCCGTTGAGCGCGCCAGGCCGGGGGCAAGTCAGCCACGGGCACATGCTCGATCACGATGGCAGTCATGGGGCGTCCTCCTTCACAGCAGCCTGCGTGGGACGGCCTTGCCAGGCTCGCGCCCAGTGTACGCGCCAGCAGGTCCGGCGCCTGCCATGCACTGATCCGACCTCGCGCGAACCTCCCCTACTTCACCCGCTGCTTCTCCAACTTCCTCGCCAGCGTGCGCCGGTGCATGCCCAGGCGCCGCGCGGTCTCGGAGATATTGAAGCCGGTGGCGGCCAGGGTTTCGTGGATGTGCTCCCACTCCAGGGTCTTGATCGAGGTGGTGCGCTCGGTCAGCTCGACTTCGGCGTCGCCCTGAGCGCGGGCGAAGGCGGCTTCGATATCGTCGGTGTTGGCGGGCTTGGCCAGGTAATGACGGGCGCCGAGCTTGATGGCTTCGACGGCGGTGGCGATGCTGGCGTAGCCGGTCAGCACAACAATCAGCATCTGCTCGTCATGGGCATACAGGGTCTGCACGCAGGCTAGACCCGAATCGCCGCCGGCGAGTTTAAGGTCAACCACCGCATAGCCGGGGTTGTGGGTGCTCAGCAGGGCCTGGACCTCGCCGAGCTGGGTGGCGCGCAGCACGCGGTAGCCGCGCCGCTCGAAGGAGCGCAGCAGGGTGCGGGCGAATGCGTCGTCGTCCTCGACGATCAGCAGCAGGCGTTCGTCGTCGTGACTCATTCGTCGTGCTCTTTCTGATGCGGGCTCAGCGCGGCCAGCGGCAGCCGCATGCTGACCTCGGCGCCACCGTCGGGGCGGTTGCGCGCCTCGATGCGCCCACCCAGGGTGCGGGCCACGTTGACCGACAGAAACAAGCCCAGCCCGCCGCCGGGCTTGCCCTTGCTGGACTGGTAGGGTTTGCCGAAACGCTCCAGCATCGCCGGAGCAAAACCTGGCCCCCGGTCCAGCACGCGCAGCACCAGGGTCTCGTCCTCGCAGAAGGCCAGCAGGCGCAGCGGCGCCTGCGGCGCGGCCTCCAGCGCGTTGTCCAGCACATTGCCGACCATCTGCTTGAGCGCGAAGTCGGAGATGATGGGCAGATCGGGCAGGCCGTCGCGCTCGTAGTGAAGCTGCTGGCCCGGCCGGGTGCTGCGCCACTCGGCCACCAGCTCGTCGAGGAAATCGTGCAGGCCGCGCTCGATCGGCGCCTCGCCGCGCGCCTCGCCGGCCGACAGCAGGATGCCGCTGACGATGGTCTTGCAGCGCTTGAGCTGCACCTGCATCTCCTCGATCTCCTCGCGCAGCTCGGGGTCGCCGGCAAACGGCGCCATGCGCGACCAGTCGCCCAGGATCACCGACAAGGTGGCCAGCGGCGTGCCCAGCTCATGGGCCGCGCCCGAGGCCAGCAGGCCCATGCGCACGATGTGCTCCTCCTCGGCCGCGCGCTGGCGCAGATCCGCCAGCCGGGCATCGCGCTGGCGCAGATTGCGGCCGATGCGAGTGATGAAGATCACCAGCAGGGCCGCGTTCAGCGTGAAGCACAACAAGAGGCCACCGACGTAGTGCGTGGACAACGCCGGGATGCTCAGATCGGGCAGGCGAAGCGGCCGGTGCCACTGGGTCAACACGATAAAGCACAGACTCGTCAGTGCAACCATCGCCCAGATGTAGCGGGGTCGCAGCAGCACCGCGCCGACCGCCACTTGCAGCAGGAACAGGAAGATGAAGGGGTTGGTGATGCCGCCGCTGTAGAACAGCTGGCCGCTGAGCACGCCCACATCGACCAGCAGGCCAGCGAACAGCTCGCCGTTGAGCACACGGCTGCCGACGCCGGTCGCAACCCGGCTGCGCAGCCAGCTCGCCACGTTGAAAAGCGCCAGCGCCGCCAGCAGGGTCAGCATCTCCAGCAGCGGCAGCTGTACATCGAGCGCGAAATGCACGCAGAGAATGGTGGCCAGCTGCCCGGCCACCGCCAGCCAGCGCAACTGCACCAGCTGCAGCAGATTGTTGCGGCCGGCCTGGTGCTCGGGGGCCTGGCCGCTCTCTGCGGAGGGCATCGGCCGTGCTTCAGTCTCGGTGGGGGACAAGCGTCGGTTCTCCAGCGGCATGATGGCGCCACAGCAAGACGGCTGCGCCGCCCACCATGACCGCCAGCGCAAACCAAGTCAGCGCGTAGACGAAGTGATTGTTGCTGAACTGCAGCACTGTCAGGCCGGGCCGCGGCCAGGCCACGGCGGTGGCAGGGTCGTCGGCACCGGCATCGATGAAATAGGGGGCGACCGGGCCCTTCAGGCCCTGCGCGGCGGCAACGGCCGCCACATCACGCGAGTACCATCGGCCGGCGGACGCGTCGTTGCGGCGCAGCAGGCTGCCGCCCGGCTCACTCAGGCGCAGCAGGCCGGTGATCTGCTGCGGGCCTTGCGGCTGCGCGCGGCCGGCCGGATCGCGCTGCTCGGGCGGCACAAAGCCGCGGTTGACCAGCAGCCAAAAGCCCGCTCCGGCGGCCTGCTGTTCAACGACCCACAGCGGCGTCAGCACCCAGTAGCCGCTGCCCAATGCGGTGCTGGCCCAGACCTGGACCTCGCGTGTGTGGTCGAAGCGGCCCTGCACGCGCAGGCGGCGATACTCATGTTCTGCGCGATTCATCGAGGGCCAGGTCTTGCCATCGGACAACGGAGAGGGCGCGCCCACAGGCTCGGCGCCCAGGCGCTCCTCGACGCGAGCGATCAGGTCCTGCTTCCATGCCAGGCGCTGCAACTGCCAGACGCCCAGGGCCAGCAGCCCGGCAAACAACAAGGCCGCGAGCAGCAGCAGCGCCACGAGGGCGCCGCGCCGACGCGGCCCAGGAGCAGCAACGAATGCCGTCACGGATCAGGGCATGTTGCGCATATCGTGCACGGGCATCATGTTCTCATTGAGGTGGAACATCACCCAGATCGAACCGGCCAGCATGATGACGACCAACACGATGGTGAAGATCAGCGCGAGCATGGACCAACCGCCCTCGATCTTGGCATTCATGTGCAGGAAGTAGATCATGTGGACGACGATCTGCACGGCCGCGAAGCCGAGGATCACGAAGGCCGTCAGGCTCGACGAAGGCAGAACCTTGCCCATCACCAGCCAGAAGGGGATGGCCGTCAACACCACCGACAGCACGAAGCCAATCACATAGCCCTTGACGGTGGCGTGATAGGCCGCGCCGTCATCGTGATGATCGTCGTGGTGGTCGCCGCCGTGTTGCTGGCCGTTTTGCTGACTCATGGCAGCACTCCCATCAGATAGACAAAGGTGAAGACACCGATCCAGACAACGTCCAGGAAGTGCCAGAACATCGACAGGCACATCAGGCGGCGCTTGTTCTCAACCGTCAGGCCCAGCTTGTTGACCTGCACCATCAGCACGAGCAGCCAGATGATGCCGAAGGTGACGTGCAGACCGTGGGTGCCGACCAGGGTGAAGAAGGCCGACAGGAAGGCGCTGCGCTGCGGCGTGGCACCCTGCGCGATCAGGTGGTGGAACTCATAGAGCTCCAGGCCCAAAAAGGCCAGGCCGAACAGGCCGGTGATCGCAAGCCAGGTCAGCACGCCCTGCTTGCGGCCATGCTGCATTGCGATCATCGCCAGACCGTAGGTGATGGACGAGAACAGCAGCATCGCGGTGTTGATCGCGACCAGCTGCAAGTCGAACAGATCGGCGCCGGAGGGGCCGGCCGCATAGCTGCGGCCCAGCACTGCATAGACCGCGAACAGCACCGCGAAGATCAGGCAGTCGCTCATCAGATAGAGCCAGAAGCCCAGGAGCGTGCCTTGCTGCGGGTGGTGATCGCCGTTGTCGTAGAACACCGGGGATCCGTGGTTAGGGCCGGCGGTGAGCGTGGGAGAGGTTTGCATGGTCGGGGTCGCTCTCAGGCAAGGGCCGCCAGGGCCTTTGTGCGGGCGTCTTCGCTGCGCGTTACAGCATCGGCAGGGATGTAGAAGTCGCGCTTGTAATTGAACGTGTGGGCGATGGAGGCGATCACGGTCAGCGCGAAGCTCAGCCCGGCCAACAGCCACATATGCCAAACCATCGCGAAGCCGAACACCGTGCACAGCGCCGCGATCACGAAGCCGGCCGCAGTGTTCTTGGGCATGTGGATAGCCTTGAAACCGGCAGTCGGACGCTGCGCGCCGCGCTGCTTCATATCGTGCCAGGCGTCGAGCTCGTGCACGACCGGTGTGAATGCGAAGTTGTAGTCAGGCGGCGGCGACGACGTCGACCACTCCAGCGTGCGACCACCCCAGGGGTCACCCGTGTGGTCGCGCAGTTGCTCGCGACGCATATAGCTGACCACCAGCTGGATCAAGAAGGCAGCAATGCCCAGCGCGATCAGCACCGCACCGAAAGCGGCGATCTGGAACCAGATCTGCAGCGAGGTGTCTTCGAAGTGGCTCATGCGGCGGGTCACGCCCATCAGGCCCAGCACATACAGCGGCATGAAGGCCATCCAGAAACCAACCAGCCAGAGCCAGAACGATGTCTTGCCCCAGAACGGGTCGAGTTTGTAGCCGAAGGCCTTGGGGAACCAGAAGCTAATGCCGGCGAACAGGCCGAACAGCACGCCGCCGATGATGACGTTGTGGAAGTGGGCAATCAAGAACAGGCTGTTGTGCAGCACGAAGTCGGCCGGCGGCACGGCCAGCAGCACGCCCGTCATGCCACCGATCACGAAGGTCACCATAAAGCCTATGGTCCACAGCATCGGCACTTCGAACTCGATGCGGCCGCGGTACATCGTGAACAGCCAGTTGAAGATCTTGGCCCCGGTCGGGATCGAGATGATCATCGTCGTGATGCCGAAGAAGCTGTTGACGCTGGCCCCCGAGCCCATCGTGAAGAAGTGGTGCAGCCACACAAGGTAGGACAGGATGGTGATCACCACCGTCGCGTAGACCATCGAGGCATAGCCGAACAGCTTCTTGCGGCTGAAGGTGGAGACCACCTCGGAGAAGATGCCGAACACCGGCAGTATCAGGATGTAGACCTCGGGGTGGCCCCAGATCCAGATCAGGTTCACATACATCATGGCGTTGCCGCCAAGATCGTTGGTGAAGAAGTTGGTGCCGACGTAGCGGTCCAGGCTCAAGAGCACCAGCACGGCAGTCAGCACCGGGAAGGCGGCGACGATCAGCACATTGGTGCACAGCGAGGTCCAGGTGAACACCGGCATCTTCATCATCGTCATGCCCGGCGCACGCATCTTGATGATGGTGGCGATCAGGTTGATGCCCGATAGCGAGGTGCCGACGCCGGCGATCTGCAGGGACCAGATGTAGTAATCCACCCCGACGCCAGGGCTTTGCAAAATGCCCGACAGCGGCGGATAGGCCAGCCAGCCGGTGCGCGCGAACTCGCCCACGAACAGCGAGATCATCATCAACACCGCGCCGCTGGTGGTCATCCAGAAGCTGAAGTTATTCAGGAAGGGGAAGGCCACATCGCGCGCGCCGATCTGCAGCGGGATGAGGTAGTTCATGAAGCCGGTCACCAGCGGCATCGCGACGAAGAAGATCATGATCACGCCGTGCGCCGTGAAGATCTGGTCGTAATGGTGGGGCGGCAGGAAGCCCGCGTTGTCGCCAAAGGCCATGGCCTGATGGGCACGCATCATCAGCGCATCGGCAAAGCCGCGCAGCAGCATCACAATGCCCAGCACCATGTACATGATGCCGATCTTTTTGTGGTCGATGCTGGTGATCCAGTCGCGCCACAGCGGGCCCCAGACCCGGTACTTGGTCATCACTGCCAGCAGCGCCGTGCCGCCCAGCAGCACCATCGCGAAGGTGGCCCAGATGATGGGGTCATGGGGAATCGCATCCGGACCAAGGCGGCCGAACAGGAGCGTGTTGAAATCTTGCATGGAGAGGGTCTCGCTCTGTATCCGGTTCGCGTCAGGGCTGGCTGCGTGCGAGGCTGAAATCGCCAGCGTTCTCGGGCGTGCACAGCGCAGCCACATAGCTGCGCTCGACGCTCCGCCAGGGCTTGGTCGACAGGCCGTCGATGCTGCCCTTGCCCAGGCCGCCGGCGGCGTCAATGGCCATCATCTGGGCCATGCACATCTTGCTGCCGTCGACGCAGCGGTTCAGGATCGCGTCGTACAGGCCAGGTGCCACCGTCGCATAGCGGCGCACCGGCTCGCGCGCGCTGGGCTGCTCCAGCTGCATATAGTCGGCGCGGGTCAAGGCCAGACCCTCGGCCTTGTTCTTCTGCACCCACTGATCAAAGTCGGCCTCGGACAAGCCGTGGAACTTGAAGCGCATGTGCGAGAAGCCATCGCCGCTGAAATTGGCAGAGAAACCATCAAACGCGCCGGGCTTGTTGATCACCGCATGCAGCATGGTTTGCATGCCGGGCATCGCATAGATCTGGCCGGCCAGCGCCGGGATGTAGAAGGAGTTCATCACCGTGGACGCGGTGATCTTGAACTGGATGGGCCGGTCCACCGGCGCGGCCAGCTCGTTGACCGTCGCGATACCCTGCTCGGGGTAGAGGAACAGCCACTTCCAGTCCAACGCCACGACCTCGACCACCAGCGGCGCCTGCCCCTGGGGCACCGGCCGGCCTTCCGCGATGCGGTCCAGCGGGCGGTAAGGGTCGAGCTTGTGGGTGCTGATCCAGGTGATCGCGCCAAGCGCGATGATGATCAAGAGCGGCGCGCCCCAAATCACCAGCTCCAGCCGGGTCGAGTGATCCCAGTCGGGACTGTAGGTGGCGGACTTGTTGTTCTGGCGGTAGCGCCAGGCGAACAACAGGGTCAGCGCGATCACCGGCACGATGATCAGCAGCATCAGAATCGTCGAGGTGACGATCAACTGCGCCTGCTGCTGGGCGATATCGCCCGAGGGTTTCATGACCACCATATTGCAAGCGCCCAGCGGCAGGGCTAGGGCCAGCAGGCCCAGTCGTGCTAAGGTGGTATCGACTAAAGGTTTTGGGGACATCGGGAATACCAGGCCGGCGGGAAAACGCTAGTTGCGCATCGGTCAGAAATGTATCTTGATTGACCCAAATCAACGATAGGACATTTTGTCCAAGGCAAGCGAGACATGGCCAGCAGTAGCACCCTCACCCATCCCGGCATCCAGGGCTCTCAGCCCGAGCACAGTCTGGCGCCCGGCGATATCGCCGTCGGCGTCGTGATCGGCCGAGCCTCCGAGTATTTCGACTTTTTCGTCTACGGCATCGCCTCGGTGCTGGTATTTCCGGCGGTTTTCTTCCCCTTCGCCGACCGGCTGGAGGGCACGCTGTACGCATTCGCGCTGTTCGCCTTTGCCTTTGTCGTGCGGCCGATCGGCACGGTGGCCGGCATGGCCATCCAGCGTCGCTGGGGCCGCAGCGCCAAGCTGGCCTCAGCGCTGTTCCTGCTGGGCTGCTCGACTGCCGGCATGGCCCTGCTGCCCGGCTATCACAGCCTAGGCCTGGGCGCCATCGCACTGCTGGCTCTGTTCCGCATCGGCCAGGGCCTGGCCCTTGGCGGTTCCTGGGACGGCCTGCCTTCGCTGCTGGCGCTGAACGCTCCGGAAAACCGCCGAGGCTGGTACGCGATGCTGGGCCAGCTCGGCGCGCCGCTAGGATTTCTGATCGCCTGCGGACTGTTTGCCTACCTGTGGGGCAATATGTCCGAGCACGATTTCCTGGACTGGGGTTGGCGCTTCCCCTTCTTTGCTGCCTTCGCAATCAATGTCGTGGCGCTGTTCGCGCGGCTGCGTCTGGTGGTCACTCATGAGTACGAGCGCGAGCTCGATGCCAAGGAACTGGAGCCCTGCGATGTTGGCGAGTTGCTGCGCAGCCAGGGCAGTAATGTGCTGATCGGCGCCTTCGCCGCGCTGGCCAGCTATGCGCTGTTCCACATCGTCACGGTGTTCCCGCTGTCCTGGATCATGTTGTTCTCGGAGCGCCCGGTCAGCGAGGTGCTGGTCGTGCAGGTGATCGGTGCGCTGCTGGCGGCTGGCGCAATGCCGCTGTCGGGACTGCTGGCCGACCGCATCGGCCGGCGCCGCACCTTGGGCATGCTTGCGACGGCCATTGGCGTGTTCAGTCTGTTCGTGCCGCTGCTGCTGGATGGCGGTCAGGCGGGCCAGGATGCCTTCATCTTGCTCGGCTTCGTGCTGCTGGGCCTGAGCTATGGCCAAGCGGCCGGCGCGGTGACGGCCAACTTCCTGCCACGCATGCGCTACACCGGCGCAGCGCTGACGGCGGATCTGGCCTGGTTGATTGGCGCCGCCTTTGCGCCACTGGTGGCGCTGGGCCTGTCGGCCCGCTTCGGCCTCGGCGCCGTCACGCTCTATCTGCTGTCGGGCGTAGCCTGCACGCTGCTGGCGCTGCGCGCCAACCGCCTGCGCAACGCCCGCGACTGACTCAGCTCACTGCTGCTGCCTGGCGCGCCCGGCGCCAGCCTAGCAGAGTGAGGCCCAGGGCCAGCAAGGCCCAGCTCTGCGGCTCGGGCACCGGCGCCGTGTTGCCGAAGCCCTCGCCATAGTCAAAGCCGCTGTCCGAGCGCAGGTAGTAGGTGGACGGGTCGAGCAGGGCACCGCTGACGCCGTCGTACACCTTCAGCCCTATGAAACTGGCGGTGTTGCCATAGTCGGCGCTGTAGCTGCAACCACCCGACGGGGCCGGCAGATGAGGCGGCAGGGCCGAGAGCGTGAACAGGCATTGCGCCCGCAGATCCAGCGTCCAATCCACATCGAAACGGTAGGTCCCGAACTGCGGTTTCGGGCCAAGCCTCATGCTGAAGCCGGTGGCCGTGACATCGAAGAGGCCGCTACTGGCCAGCGTCGTGCGCGTCTGGCCGCCGGCCAACACATCGTGCGTGGCCCAGGTGCGCTCGGTCACGCTCATTCCCTCGGGACCGAACCGCATGCGCAGCTCGGCCACGATGTCCAGCTCGTTGCCGTACTCGGTATTGGTCTCGATGCGCCCGCCAGCCTGGCCGCCGAAGTGGTAGTCAATGCGCACCACCGCGCCCTCCTTGATCCCCGCGCCGTCCAAGCCCACCATGTCCTCGAAGGAGGCCGAGCGCCCACTGCCACCGATGCCAAAGCGGCTGCCATCCGTCGCGAAGGCCCGGCCCGAGCCGAACTCGGCCACGCGCAAGCGGCCCAGCTCGGCCGAGACCAGGCCGCTGGTGTTGGTCGCATCGTTCTGCCAGGTCATCTGCAGCACCTTGCCGGGCAGCGGGTTGAAACGGTTGCTGCTGCCATAGGGCTGGCCGCCGTAGGTGTAGGTGTAGCCCGGCGTGCCCGCGCCCGGACCGCCTACCGTCAGAACTTTCTGGGTGGAGGCCTGGGCGGCCAGGGCCGCAAACGCCCACGGCAGGGCCAGCAGCAATGGCGACGATCTTGACTTCATGATGAGCTCCCTGGGGAAACGACAGGAAAATTCCTTGTCGCAGGGGCATACGCCAAAACGCCGCCAACGCGGACAGGCCCGTCCAACACAAATTAGGGGGTCGAGCGGGTCAGGGAGTGCGTCGGCCCGAGCTGGGTCAGCAGGCCGGCCCGGCCCTCGCTCAGCAGTTCGGCGGCACCAGGGCCACCGCTGCGCTGCAGCGCCTGGCCCAGGCGCAGGCGGGCCAGGGCCAGCTCCCAGGACTGCGCCCACAGCAGCTGCTCGCGCAGCCCCAGCGCGGCGCGCAGCGGCACCACCGCCTCCGATGCCCGGCCCTGGGCCAGCAAGGCCTCGCCCAGGCCCAACCGGGCCTCGGCCAGCGCGGTCAGCGCCGGCGCGCCCAGCGCCTCCAGCGGTGCCAGCAAGGCCTCGTACCGCCGCTGAGCACTGGCATGGTCGCCGCGCTGCGCCGCCAGCCGGGCCCGTAGCAGGCCCAGGCGCAGGGCCAGCAGATGGCCAGGCCCCAGGCGCTCGACCAGCCGAGCCTGGGCCGCATCCAGGCTGGCGGTGGCCCCGGCCAGATCACCTGAGCCCATTTGCGCCTCGGCAAGAATCAGCCGGCCGCGCAGCGCCAGCGGGCTGGCCGGGCCGGCAAAGCGCTCGGCCAGGGCCAGGGCCTCGCGCAGCACGGGCAGGGCCTCGCCCCAGCGCTCGCGCTGGCTCAGCGCCGCGCCGTACATGCCCATCGCGGCAGCTACGGCCGCCGAATCGCCGCCGCGCCGGCGCTGCGCCTCGAAGGCGGTCTTCAGCACCGGCTCGGCCTCGGCCAGCCGCCCCAGGCGCAGCGCCAAGGTGCCGGTGTTGCCGCGTATCACTAGCGCGTCCAGGTCCTCGGCGCGGCCCAGTTGCTCGAAGATGACCAGCGTGCGGCGGTAAGCGGCCAGGGCCTCGTCGAGCCGGTTGGCCACCGTCAGCGTGATGGCCATCGAGTTGTAGAGCAGGGCCGTTTCGCGGTGCCGCTCGCCCGAGAGCGCCTGCCGCTGGGCGATGGCGCCGCGAAACGTCGCCAGGGAGCCCTCCAGATCGCCCTGCGCCCGCTGCAAGCTGCCCCGTATCAGAAGACCCTCCAGCAGCGGCTCGCGATGGACTGCGGGCGCAGTCGCCCAGAACGCCTCGGCCTTGGCCAGCTGATGCGCAGCCGCCGCCACGCGGCCGCGCAGCAGCTCGACATTGGCCAGCTTCTGCCGCACCAGGGCCAGATCCTGTGCATCGGCCTGAGGCCCGGCCGCCGCCAGAAAACCTTCGAGCAGCGGCAGCTGGCCCTCGACATCGCCCAGCGCCCCATACAGATCAGCCAGCGTGATGGTCAGCTTGCCGGCGCGCTGCGGGTCGTCGCGATACTCGGCGATCACCCGTGCGGCGCTGCGGTCCAACATCGCCTTGGCGGTCAGCGGGCCGGCGGCCATCGCCGCGCTGGGATCGGCTATCGCGCTGCGGAATAGGCCGATCAGCTGGTAGCGCAGCGCCTCCTCGCGCGCCGCCGCCCGCTCGGCCACCGCGCGCTGCAGCTCGGCCCGCTGCATCTGCCACAGGCTCAGCCCCAAGCCGCCGGCCAGCGACGTGAACAACAGGCCGCCGCCGGCCACCCACCAACGGTAGCGACTCAGAAAACGGCCCAGCAGATAGCCACCCGAGCGGCCGCGCACCGCTAACGGCGCGCGGGCCAGATGGCGCTCGATGTCCTTGGCCAGGGCATCGACGCTGGCATAGCGAGCAGCCGGATCCTGGTTTAGGCAGCACATCACCAGCGCATCCAGATCACCGGCCAACACGCGGCGCCAACTGCTCGGCGGCCTGATGCCCAAGCCCGCCAGCGCAGCCCCCATCGCCTCGGCCGAGCCGGCCGGCAGTCGGTAGGGCCGCCGGCCGCTGAGTAGCTCGTAAAGCACCACACCCAGCGAGTAAATATCCGAGGCGGTGCCCAGGCTGCGCCCGGCCAGTTGCTCGGGCGCGGCCGCGTCGGGCGTGAATGTGTGCCCGTCCAGCGGCAGAGCCGTGCCCAGCAGATGGGCGATACCAAAGTCCAGCAGCTTGACATGGCCATCGGGCGTCACCAGGATATTGGACGGCTTCAGGTCGCGGTGGATGACCAGGGCCGAATGCGCATGGCCGACCGCGCTGAGCACTTGTAGAAACAGCCGCAGTCTTGCTGCCAGGTCAAGGCGGTTCTGATCGGCATAGCGCGTGAGCGTCTGCCCGCGCACCCATTCCATCGCCAGATAGGGCTGGCCGTCGATGGCGAAGCCGGCGTCATACAGGCGCGCGATATGCGGGTGCTCCAGCCCCGCTAGCAGATCGCGCTCCTGGATGAAGCGCCTGGAGACGCTCGCGGCAGCGGCCTCCTCCGTCTCAGGGCCTAGGCCGCGATGCGGCAGTTTCAGCGCGACACGGCGCAGCACATGCTCGGTCTGCTCGGCCAGCCAGACACTGGCCATACCGCCTTGGCCTAGCGGCTCGATCAACCGGTAGCAATCGACCATCGCACCCGGCACCAGCGCCGCGCCGGCCCGCTCGACCAGGGCTTGGGCCACCAAGCCCGCGGGCGCGGCCGCCAAACTGCCGTCATCGGCCTGCTCATGGGCAGCAAGCAGGCCGCGCAGCGCAGCCCCGATCTCCGGCTCGCTGGACTCCAACGCCACCAGCCAGGCCGCGCGCAGCGTCGGCGCCAGATCCAATGCCTCGTCGAAGCGTCGCGAGATCCGGGCCCATGCGGCGGCATCGACCGGCGCGCGCATCAGGCGTTGCCCTGCAGCCGCAGCCGCATGAAGGCGCGCGCCTTGTCCCAGTAGCGGCGCACGCTGCGGTCGGTGATGTCCATGGCCAGCGCGATCTCGGCATCAGTGCAGCCGCCGAAATATCGCATCTCGACCACCTGGGCCAGCTTGGCATCGAGCAGCTCCAGCTCGTTGAGCACGCGTTCGACATCGAGTACGGCGGCGGCATCAGCGCCCTGCCCCGCGCCCACATCGGACGCGCGCTGGGTATCGAGAGTTAGGTCTTGCCCACCGCCGCCACGCCGGGCCGCGTTGCGGTGGCGAGCGAAGTCGATGACGATGTGGCGCATGGTCTTGGCGGCGTAAGCAAAGAAATGCTTGCGGTCCGCTATCGTCAGCCGGGCGCCCTGGACGAAATGCAGAAAGCTCTCGTGTACCAGAGCCTGGGTGTTAAGCAGGGTGTCGGGCCGGTGGCTGCTGCGCAGGCGCGCGCGGGCGATGCGCAGCAGGTCAGGATAGAGCTCGGCAAAGGCCCGGTCGGCTGCGGCCCGGTCGCCGCCATGGGCGGCGCGCAGGAGGGCGGTCAGCGACTCGGGGGGCGGCGGGCGGTCCATGCTGAGCCCAGTATCACATCAAGCCCGGGCCGGATCTTGCGGGCCAAAGCGCCAAACTTGGGGATCGACATGCGCGCAGAAAACCTCGCGGCCCGGCCGCGAGTCCCTCAGGCTTTGGTCGTCATGCGCTCGACCGCCTTCCTCGCCAGCGGCGCGACCAGCAGCACGGCGGGAAAGGCCACCAGCCAGGCAGTCAGCCAGGCGGCGATCCACAGGCCGGCGAAGTCGGGCGACAGCCCGAGGGAGCGCCAGGTCGCGATGCCCGAGACCAGCAGGGACATCAGGCCGGACAGGATCAGGCCGAACAGCAGGGGGGCGTATTGCTTGGGAATCATCAGAATCTCCGGATGAAGTGAAAAAACAGACCCGCTCGTGGGTCCGGGTGAAATGCTGTGGAGTGCCGTGAAATTCCGCTCAGGCAGACGCCATCAGAGACGGCTCAGCACGGCGGCCGACAGGTAAAGCCCCAGGCCGAAGACCAGATGGTTGGCCAGACTGCGCAGGCAGTTCTTCAGCGGCGTCGGCGTCTTCGACGATGCGATGCCCGCGCCCATGGCCGGCTGCATCACGAACAGCGGTGCCAGCACGGTCGCCGCCCCCCAGACCAGCGCCGGCACCAGCGTGGGCTGCCGGGCCCAGCCCAGGCCCTGCACACCCACCAGCAAGGCCGCAAACACGACACCCGTCCCGTAGTGCGTCAGCCAGCCCAGTGCCCGCTCACCGGGCACGGCCGCAGCGGCGCCGATCGGTGCGTGGCGGAAGCGGCCGCGCGGCAGATGCCCGATCCAGCGCCCGATCAGCGCGAAGTTCAGCGTCGGCAAACCCAGGCGGCGCAGCAGCCAAAGCCAGCCGTCCATCACAAGGGTGGCGCCGGCGCCGATGAGGACGACACGAGAAATGTCCTGGAGCGATGTCATGCGAGGTATGCCTTTGCGGTTGACTTGATTGCGACTTGTGCTCAGGATAGAAGTTAAAGTCAACTTCAAGTCAAGCGGTGATTGCCTGGACTCAAAACGCATGGACATCTCTGAAGTCGCCAAACGCTCAGGCCTGGCCGCCTCCACGCTGCGCTACTACGAGAAGCGCGGGCTGATCGCTTCGCTGGGGCCGGAGGGCACGCGACGCCGCTTCGCGCCCGCAGTGCTGGAGCAGCTGGCGCTGATCGCGCTGGGGCAGGCGGGCGGGCTGTCGCTGGACGAGATTGGCGCCATGCTGACCCCGAGCGGCCCGCCCCGCATCGACCGCGAGCTACTCGCGGCCAAGGCGGAGGATATCGACCAGACCATCCGGCAGCTGCGGGCCATCAGCCGCGGCCTGAGGCACGCCGCCGCCTGCAGCGCGCCCAGCCACGCGCAATGCCCGACCTTCCAGGGCCTTCTGAAGGCGGCCGCATCCGGCGCGCTGGACCGGCAGCGCCAGGGCCTGCGTGCCGCCGTGCGAGAACAGACCGGCACCGCGCCAGACGCCGGGTCTAGCGCCGCTGCAACAGCACGCCGCGCCCGTCCGCGAAGCTGATAGTCGCCAGCGCGCCATTGATCAGTGTGAACTGCGGCATCTTGTGGCCGATGTCCAGGTCGATCAGCACCGGGCAGGCCAGCTCGCCCAGCACCGAGTCCAGCGCGTCCCGGTAGGCAAGGCCATCGGCTTGGAGCGCCTCAGGCCCGCTGTTGCGGCCGACCAGCAGCCCGGTCAGGCCGTCGAACCAGCCCTGGCGGCGCAGGCTCCACAGCGCACGCGCCAGCGTCGGCGGGTTCAGCTCGCAGTTCTCCAGATACAGCAGCGTGCCCGCAGTGCCGCAAGCGCGGATGAAGTTCGGCACCGCGCCATAGCGCGTGCCGGCCAGCCAGGCGATGGTGTCGATGCAGCCGCCGATCAGATGGCCCTGCAGGCTCAGCGCGCCGTACCGCCGTCCAGCCGCTGCCATGCCACAGGCTCGCTGAGCAGCAGCGGCACATCGGGCCGTGCCGCGAAGTCACCCCAGCGGCCTTGATAGAGCGGGCCCGGCCGCTGCAGCACCGGTTCGCGCCAGTCGGCCGCCAGCACCGCCATCACCTGGGTGGTCAGCGGATCGGTCTGGCTGGGCACCAGGTCCATCAGATTGGCACCATGGGCCGAGGCCCAGCCGCTGCACAGGGCCAGCGGCAGCTGCAGCGTGCTCAGGTCCGAGAAGCCCAGCAGCCATTTCGGCGGCAGCCCGCGCAGCGCCTCGAAGTCCAGCCGGTCCAGCAGCTCGGTGGCCAGTTCGCCGCCCCAGGGCGGCAGCACCGCCGCGACGGAGGGGTCGGTCAGAAAGCGCATCAGCTCGGCCGCCCGCTCAGCCGCTGGTGCGCTGGCATCCTTGTGCTCGGCACGTAGACAAGCGCCCTCGATCACTCGATAGCCCTGCGCCCGCAGGTGCGCGATCACCAGGTCCAGCCGCGCATGCAGCGGCGCAGGCACGCCCGACGAAGGCGCGGTGACCGCGATCAGGTCGCCAGGGCGAAGCGGGGCGGGAAAGTTCAGCATCGGGGCAAGATAGCAAGGGTGGGGTCAGGTTTTGCTATACACAGTGTGACAGGTGCGCCGCCAGGACCGAGCCCCCCACAGGGATGATTGACGGGCGACACGCGCTTGCATCCAATCGGCGGCACGCGCGCGTCCATCGGACTCGCGGCCCGCAACGCGGGCCCTAACTCAAATCCTACGCACCAACACCACCACCATGCGACCCAGCCTCCTTGGCATCGTGAACACAGACTGGCCGGCGCTCTTTGCCGCGATAGGCCTGCCGATGATTCTTGTGATTGCGGCGCTGTATCCGCATGGCTTTCCGGTCGCCGGCTCCAAGTGGGCGCTGCTGCTGGAGGTCGGACTGCCTCTTGCTGCGGCGTGTGCCGGCCTCCTCGCGTGGCGCTGTCTGCGTGTTCTTGAACTGTTTCGCAGCGGCATTCCATCCGCTGGGCATATCACGCAGATCCAGCTGGTGAAAGATCGGGGGCGCATTGATTTCTCGTATGAGCTCAACGGCGCGACCCACCGATGCTGGCAGCCGGTTCATCGAACCAGGCGGGTGCTCGCACTTGAAACCGGCCAGGACGTACAAGTCCTGGTACACCCGCGCAAAGCGGGCGTGGCCATCATCAAGGACATCTTTCACAAGAGCGGGGAGGCCTAGCCTCTTGCTGGCCTTCCCTGCAGCCTGAACCAGATCGCATTGAGTCTTCTCTACCCACACTGCCCCGCATACCCACAAGCCGTGCAGAAATCGCAGCCGTCCTTGTTAAACATGGCCGCGTTGCCGCATTCCGGGCAGGGTTTGCCGGTCTGGTGCCGGTACGCGGCTCCTCGCGGCTGAACATCGCGTCGATCACCGGGGCCGGTCCATCCTCCTACAGCGCACTGGGCTGCTCGCAGCGCCTGCGGATCACGGCTGCGGGAGCCATCAGGCCGCCTGAACGAAGCGGAGCGGGATAGCAGGAAGCATGGTCTGGCCCGCAAGGACTTCTTGCTGTTTCGAGCACCGAGCAGCAAGACCTGACCCTGAAACGTCTTTGCTTTGAGGGCTTGTGTAACGTACTGTATGGCCTTGCCACAAGCGCTACACAGGCACACGAGAACCGCGCAAAAAGGCGGCCGCGCCCAAACAATGAAGGCTCCACCTCAGTTCAGGAGCATTCTCATGTCCAAGATCGATCAAGTCATCTACACCGGCTGCACCCACACCACCGGGGGCCGCGAGGGCGCGGCGCGTAGTGCCGACGGCCGCCTGGATGTCCAGCTGTCCCGCCCCGGCAGCAGCGGCCCCGGCACGAATCCAGAGCAATTGCTCGGTGCCGGCTGGTCGGCCTGCTTCATCGGCGCCATGGGCCACGCGGCACGGCAGCTGAACGTGAACCTTCCCGGCGATGTGGCAGTGACGGCCGAGATAGATCTCGGCACCGGTGAGGGCGGCTTCTTCCTGCAGGCGCGCCTGCAGGTCAGCCTGCCCGGCCTGCCGCGCGACGCGGCCCAGGCCTTGATCGATGCCGCCCACCAGACCTGCCCGTACTCCAAGGCCTTGCGTGGCAATATCGACGTCGCGACCGAACTGGTGTGAGCTCGCACCGTTGGCTCGGCCGCAAAGGACCTGGCATGCAGACCCGCACTGACCCACCCGGCGTTCCGAGCGCCAGCGGCTGGCGCCGCTGGATGCCGAGCACGTTGTTCGCGCGTGTCGCGCTGATCATCGTCATCGGGCTGGCGATCGCGCAGCTGCTGGCCTTCGCGTCGATCCGCTACGAGCGCGGCCTTGCGATGCGCGCGCTGATGATGAGCGGCATCGAGATGGACATCGCCAGTTCGGTGGCGATCCTGAACCGGCTGCCGGCCGCCGAGCGCGCCGACTGGCTGGACCGGCTCGAACGCCCCAACTACCGCTTTGCTCTCACGGGCACAGTGCAGGGTGCCGCGCCTGCCTCGTCATTGATGCGCAGTTTTGCCGCAGCGATCACCGAGGCGGTGCGGCCGTTCCCGGTGATCGAGGTCGTGCAGCCGCCCGAGCTGCATCAGAGCCTGCAATTGCAAATCCGGCTGAGCGATGGCAGCGATCTGATCGTGCATGCCCGGCGCGTCGAGCGGCCCATCTCAGCCTGGGTGCTGTGGGCGCTGGCCTTGCAGCTGGTGGTGTTGGCTTGCTGCGCCTGGCTTGCAGTGCGGCTGATCACGCGCCCGCTGCAGCAACTGGCGGCGGCGGCCGATGCGCTAGGTCCCGACCTGAAAGGGGTGACGCTGGACGAGGCCGGGCCCAGCGAGGTGGCTCGGGCCGCACGCGCATTCAACGCGATGCAGCGCCGCATCACCCTCTACACGAACGAGCGGGTCGAGATCCTCGCGGCCATCTCGCATGATCTGCAGACGCCCATCACGCGGATGCGCTTGCGCGCCGACATGCTGGGCGACGAGACCGACCGGGAGAAGTTCCGACAGGACCTGGAGTCGATGGACGCGCTCGTCAGGGAGGGCGTCAGCTATGCACGCACCCTGCATGGCGACACCGAGACACCACGGCGCCTGGACATCGACGCGCTGCTGGCCAGCATGAGCGCCGACTATGAGGACTGCGGCCAGGCGGTCCAGCTGGAGGGGCGGGTCGGCGAGCCTGTGCTGACGCGGCCGCATGCGCTTCGCCGCATCCTGATGAATCTGATCGACAACGCGCTGAAGTTCGGACGCGAGGTCCGGGTGCAGGTGCGCACGGAACCAGAGGGTCTGGTCATCGCGGTGCTTGACGATGGCCCGGGGATTCCGGCCGAGCAGCTCGACGCGGTGCTGCAACCCTTCTACCGGCTGGAGGGTTCGCGCAACCGCAGCACCGGTGGCACCGGCCTGGGCCTGGCAATCGCGAATCAGCTGGCCATGGCGATGGGGGCCCAGCTGGCACTGGTCAATCGCCCCGATGGCGGTCTCGAAGCACGCCTCACGCTGAGCCTCTAGCAAGCGCCTCACGACACAGCGACGCAAGCCGGCGTCGTCCCCCCAAAGAACCGAGAACCTCCGATGCTGATCCTGCTGGCCGCCTATCTGGGCGGCGTCTTCACCCTCCTCAGCCCCTGCATCTTGCCGGCGCTGCCCTTTGTTCTCAGTCGGGCCGACCGCCCCTTCGGCTCGCACGGCCTGCCGCTGCTGACCGGCATGGCGCTGGCTTTCGCTGCTGTCGCGTCGCTGGCTGCCGTGGGCGGAGGATGGGTCGTGGCGACCCACGAGACCATGCGTTGGCTGGCGCTCGCGGCCTTCGCGCTGTTTGGGATGAGCCTGTTGTGGCCCTCGCTGGCCGCTTGGCTGAGCCGGCCATGGGTAGCGCTGGGCGGCCGCCTCGTCGCCGCCAGCCCCGCCGGCAACGGCAGCCACTCGCGATGGGCCGCGCTGGTGCAAGGCGTCGGTACCGGGCTGCTGTGGACACCCTGCGCCGGTCCGATCCTGGGCCTGATACTGACAGGCGCCGCCTTGCATGGTGCCAGCGTCGGTAGTGCGCTGCTGCTGCTGGCTTATGCGGCCGGCGCCTGCAGCGCCCTGGCCGTCGTACTGCTGCTGGGACGCCGCATCGGCGTAGCGGCGCCGCTGTCCTTGCTTGGCGGCGCGCTGATGCGACGCATCGCCGGTGTTGCGGTGCTGGCCTCCGTCAGCGGCATCGCGCTGGGTGCCGACACCGGGCTGCTCGCACGCCTGTCCTCGGGACCGACGGCAGCACTGGAGAACCTACTGCTGCAGCGGCTGGGTGGCGCCACGGAGTCGGGCTCGGCGGGCCCGCAGGCCGACACGCCGCGCGCGCTGTCCCCCGCCTTGCCGGTCGAAGGCCTGATGCCGACGCTGGACGGCGCCGTCGGCTGGATCAATTCGCCGGCGCTGACCACGGCCTCGCTACGCGGCAAGGTGGTGCTGGTCGACTTCTGGACCTACTCCTGCATCAACTGCCTGCGCACCCTGCCCTATGTGCGCGCCTGGGCCGACAAATACCGCAGCGCCGGACTTGTGGTGCTGGGCGTGCACACGCCCGAGTTTGCCTTTGAGCGCAAGCTCAGCAATGTGCAGCGTGCCACCCAGGACCTGGGCGTGAACTTTCCCGTCGCCGTCGACAGCGACTACAAGATCTGGCGGGCCTTCCGCAACCAGTACTGGCCGGCCCTGTACTTCGTCGACGCGCAGGGGCGTATCCGCCACCACCAGTTCGGCGAGGGCAGCTATGCACGGTCGGAGCGCGTGATCCAGCAACTGCTGCGCGAGGCGGGCCAAACCCAGCTCTCCGAGGAACTGGCCGCGCCCCAGGGCAGCGGCACCCAGGCCGCACCGCCGGACACACGCGCCGCCTCGCACGAGACCTATCTCGGCTTCGCCCAGGCGCAGGGCTTTGCGCCGGCCGGAGGTCTGGTTCGCGGGCGGGCCCATGACTATCGCGGGGCATCGCCGCTGCGCGGGCAGCAATGGGCGCTGGACGGCCGCTGGCAAGTGGAGGATGAGAGCGCGCTCGGACTTGCCGGCGGCGGCCGTGCCATGCTGCGCTTTCGGGCCCGCGATCTGCATATGGTGCTGGGATCAGCCGACGACGGCCAGCCGGTGCGATTCCGCGTCCGCATCGACGGCAAGCCGCCGCTAGACGACCACGGCACCGACATCGACCGGGAAGGCCAGGGCACCATCACCGGGCACCGGCTCTACCAGTTGCTGCGACATCGGCAGCAGCTCGGCGAACGACTGTTCGAGATCGAGTTCCTCGATCCCGGCGCACGCGCCTACGCCTTCACATTTGGTTGAGAGAAACGCTCAGTGGGAGAACGTCTGATGCAAGTGAAGCCAAGCGATCATGTGCTGCTGGTCGACGACGACCGGGAGATCCGCAGCCTGCTTACCGAGTACCTGAGCCGCAACGGTGTGCGCGTGGCGGCGGTACCGACCGGGCGGCATATGCGTGCCGCGTTGGAAGAGTCGGGGCCGTTCGATCTGATCATCCTCGACCTGATGCTGCCCGGCGAAGACGGCCTAACGCTGTGCCGGGATCTGCGCAGCGGCAAGCACAAGGCCATCCCCATCCTGATGCTGACCGCTCGAGGGGAGGAGGCGGACCGCATCCTCGGCCTGGAGATGGGCGCCGACGACTATCTGGTCAAGCCCTTCGCACCCCGCGAACTGCTCGCCCGACTGCGTTCGGTGCTGCGGCGCACACGCATGCTGCCACCCAATATGCGGGAGGCTGAGAACACATCCGTGCTCGCCTTCGGCGAATGGCAGCTGGACACCATCGCGCGTCATCTCGTCGACGCCCAGGATGTGGTGGTGCCGCTCAGCGGCGCCGAGTACCGGCTCCTGCGCGTCTTCCTGGATCACCCGCAAAAGGTGCTCAGCCGCGACCAGCTGCTGAGTCTGACCCAGGGCCGCGAGGCCGAGTTGTTCGAGCGCTCGATCGACCTGCTGATCAGTCGCCTCAGGCAGCGCCTGCGCGACGACGCGCGCGAGCCACGCTACATCAAGACGGTACGCAGCGAGGGCTATGTCTTCTCGACCCTGGTCGACAAAGGCTCGCCATGAGCGAGCTTTTGTCCTGCCACGTCAGTAGCATCGCCTTGAGTCTTCTCTACCCACACTGCCCCACATAACCACAAGCCGTGCAGAAGTCGCAGCCGTCCTTGTGGATCATGGTCGCATTGCCGCATTCCGGGCAGGGTTTGCCGGCCTGGGGCCGGACGCTAAGGCCGACGGCGGCTTTGGCGACCGGGGCCTGCAGCAGGCCCATCTCGACCAGGGGCTGACCTTGCTCGTCGAGCACGCCCAGCATCGCATAGCGGTGAATGATCAGCCGGGCCACATAGGCCACTGTCGAGGGCCAGATCTGCTGGCGGCGCTCGCCTGAGAGCGTGGGAACAGGCGCCATGAAATGACCCAGCGGCTCGCCGACGTTCAGCAGCTTGCGCAGCTTCATGCCTATCCAGGCCGGGTCCATCACCCGCATGTCCAGCGACAGCAGCCGCGCCATGCCGTCCAGCGCCTTCGGGTAGTTGCCCGAGAAGCCCATGGCGCAGGGCCGGGTGATGTGATGGCCGCCCTCGGGGGTCGGTAGGCTGACCTCCTTGAGCGTCAGCGTGAACTGCTCGCCAGTGGCGGGGTTGTCGACGTCGACCGCCCAGGCCAGCGTGCCCATGGTGCTGGTGCGCGGCTCCTCGCGGCTGAACATCGCGTCGATCACGGGGGTCGGGCCGCCCTCTTGCAGCGCGCCGAGCTGCTCGCAGCGCCAGCGGATCACGGCCGCAGTCGCGGCCACAACGCCGGGGAACAAGCGCTTGTCGCCGCCCGGCGGCATCGGCATCTCGAAGGCACGCTCCTCGGCCACGGTCGCCAGCGCGTCGAGCTTCAGACGCAGCCAGGCGGCGTCATTGGTGCGCAAGTCCATCGACAGGGTCTTGGCCAGCGCGGCCAGGCCGCGCGGCTGCTCGGCGCCGTTGATCCAGACCTCGAAGGGCAGGGTCTTGCCGAACAGGCCGGCATCCGGCCCCTCGGCCGGCAGTTCGCCGACGAAGAGCGCGAAGTCGCCATGCGGGTGGCGGATCATGTAGCTCCAGGCCGGGTTGCCGCCGGGCAGCTCGGGTCGGCTGGGCCAGCGCAGCGAGGCCAGCACCTGCTTGGGCAGGCGCTCGACACGCAGGCGCTGGTTGCTGCCGTCCTCGGCCACCACCGGCTTCAGCGGCTCGGGCGCCGTCACCGTAGGCTCGACGCTCAGCACCGAGCCGAGGATGCTGTTGGGCCGGTAGGTCGCCAAGCCCTTGAGACCGCTCTTCCAGGCCTGGGTGTAGAGGTCCTGGAAGTCGATATAGGGATAGTCGGCCGGCACATTGACAGTCTTCGAGATCGAGGTGTCGATATAGGGCGCGACCGCGGCCACCATCGCCGCATGGTCGGCCGCGCTGAGCTCCAGCGCGGTGACAAAGGCCGGCGACAGCGCCGCCTCGGTGCCAAACAGATGGCGGTAGAGCCGCCAGGCATGGTCCTCGACCTGGTATTCCTTGAAGCCGCCGCCCTCGGCCTGGCCCAGACGCTTCTTGCGTGTGTAGGCCCAGCTGAAGGCCGGCTCAATGCCGTTGCTGGCATTGTCGGCAAAGGCCAGGCTGATGGTGCCGGTCGGCGCGATCGACAGCAGGTGCGAGTTGCGCAGGCCCTGGGCGCGGATCTTGTCCTTCAGCGTCTGCGGCAGGCGTGTCGCGAAGCTGCCGCCGGACAGATAGAGATCGGCATTGAAGAGCTTGAACGGCCCCTTCTCGGCCGCCAGATCAGCGGACGCACCATAGGCCGCGTCACGCATCAGCTCGCTGATGCGGCGGGCCTGTTCGCGCGCGGCCTCGCTGTCGTAACGCAGATTCAGCATTACCAGTGCATCGCCGAGGCCGGTGAAGCCCAGGCCGATGCGGCGCTTGTTGGCGGCCTCCTGGGCCTGGGCCGGCAGCGGCCAGGGCGTCACGTCGAGCACGTTGTCCAGCATTCGGGTGGCCAGCGCGCAGACCTCGGCAAAGCCGGCCTCGTCGAAGGCCGCCTTGGCGCCGAAGGGCTCGCGCACGAAGCGGGTCAGGTCGATCGAGCCCAGGCAGCAGCAGCCGTAGGGGGGCAGGGGCTGTTCAGCACAGTTGTGGACATAGAGCCCGTTGGCGTCAAAGGCATGGATGTGTTCGATCGTGACGTCGAACACATCCTCGCTGCCGTCCGGCGTTAGCGACTCGACGGTGGCGACGAAGCGCTCGCGATTGAGCTCGCGCCGGTAGCTGCCCAGCAGCTGTTCCAGTCGTTCGCGCTTGGCCAGATCCTCGAAGCCCACCAGCTCGGCATAGCGCAGCAGATTGACGCCGCTAATGATCAACTCATGCATGGCCTGAGTCGGATAGTCGCGCCGGCCGCCCAGCCCATCTGGCAGCGGAAGCCGGCCGGCCGGCCGGCGCCCACGGTAGATGGAGGAGGAAATACCCAGGCGCTGCAGCATGCGCTGCGCCGCCCTCAAGTTCGCCAGATCGGCCTGACTCAGACGCACGCTGACGCCCTTGACCCGGTTGCCCTGCACCGAGCCATCTGCATCAAACAGGCCACGCAGCAGTGCACGATGGAAGTCGGAGGACGTGGCCTCCATCGAAGGCGTGATGCACTTGTGGCACGGCGCAGCCCCCATCTGCAGCGCCAGATCGCGCAGCGCGGTCGAGGCCATGCGGAACTCCCCACGGCCGGCAATCGGCCGTTGCCAGCCCTTGAAATCGCTGCGATGCACCAGCGTGGCGGCAGCCGCCTCCGCCGCCGCCATCACAGCGCCCACACTGCGCGGGCGGTGCTCACTGGGGGCGACATCGCTGCCCACCACTTTCAGCTCCGGTGCCCACACCGACAGCACCGCCTTGTCGGTCTTGAGCGTGCCATCGCCGATCAATAGGCCCAGCAAATAGCCCTCAGCCGCCGTGCCGCGCCCGTCCCAACCCTCCAGCGCTCGGTGGTCATGCAGCACCACCTCGTCACCGGGCTGCAGCTCGCCGGCCGGCACCCAGGCGCTCTCGACCAGGTAGCGGGTCTTGCGCATGACCTTGCGAACCGGGTGATCGGCCGTCAATCGCAAGACCTGACCCTCGGCCAGGCCGAGTTTGAACACCGGCTTCTGGCCGGTCGGGAAAAATCCCTCGGATTCGCTGGCATAGGGCTTGCCATCGACCACCGCCGTGAAGCGCCGGCCGAGCAGCTGATGCACCTGACGCGGGCCGTCGGCCGTCATCACCCAGGTATCAGCCGTCACGCAGGGATTGGTCGCCGCGATCGACTCGCAGTAGTGCAGATTGTTGTCGGCATTGATGCGGTCCAGGAACAGCACGCCGGGCTCGGCATGGTCATAGGTCGAGCGCATCACCTGGTCCCACAGCTCGGCAGCGGCCAGCTTGCGGTAGACCCACAGGCCATCATCGCGCTGGTAGGCGCCCTCCTCCTTTTGCGCGGGGCCGGGCTCGGCCCTGTGCACCAGCTCCACCAGGCCGCGCGCCAGCACCGCCTCCATGAAGGCATCGGTGACGCCGATCGAGATATTGAAGTTCTTCAGGTCGCCCTGGTCCTTGGCGCGGATGAAGTCGACGATGTCCGGATGGTCGCAGCGCAGCACGCCCATCTGCGCGCCGCGCCGGCTGCCGGCGCTCTCGACCGTCTCGCAGCTGCGGTCGAACACCCGCATATAGCTGACCGGACCCGAGGCATGGCTTTGCGTCGAACCGACCCAGGCACCCTTGGGGCGGATGCGCGAGAAGTCGTAGCCGACTCCGCCGCCACGGCGCATGGTCTCGGCGGCCTCGGTCAGCGCGGTGTAGATGCCAGGATGACCATCCTCCACCGAGGCGATCGAGTCGCCGACCGGTTGCACAAAACAATTGATCAGCGTGGCCGAGAGCTCGGTACCGGCAGCCGAGAGGATGCGCCCGGCCGGAATGAAGCCTCGCTTCTGGGCCTCGAAAAAGCGTGCCGTCCAGCCCTCCCGCTGAGCCGGCTCCTCGGCCTCGGCCAGCGCACGGGCGACTCGCTGGCGCAGCTCGTCCAGCGTACGCTCCTCGCCCTTAGCATATTTTTCCTGCAGCACCTCGGCGCTGATGTCCTGGGCCGGCAGCGAGGCCACCGGCGCCTGCGGCGTAGGGGCGAGAAAGATGTCGGACTGGGTAGGACTGTGCTGGGCCATGCTGATCTCCGGAACCTCAAGCCATCTTAGCGAAGTGAGATGGCGATCCTCTTGATCCAGACGAAGCCGAGGCCAGGGGCAGGAAACATTTGAAACAAAGCCCCAGTTGTTGGAAATCCGGCTGATACCGGCCCCGCCGAAAGTCCTGTCATTCACTCCCGGGAGCACCTCCATGCCGCAAGCCCTCAGCAATCCCGTCTGGCCCGCCTGTGAGCGCCTGCTGGCAGGCCAGATCACGGCCCGCATCGAAAGGCATGCCGCGCTGCAGCGCGCCGAGGAGCGCACCCGCGAGCGGCTCAAGAGCCTCAGCTTCGTCGACACCCGCCCGGCCCTCACCCGCAGCGAGGCGTTTGCCGAAGACCTGATGGAGCTGACGACGCCGATCCATGAATCGGGCGTCGGACGCGCGCTGATGCGGGGTTTGGCCGGTGTTGCGCTGGGCCGCCGGCTGGCATGATCGCCCGGTCGCCACGCACTCTGGCCCGCCCATGAGCCCTCCGACCTCCTTGCTGCTGGTTGATGACGAAGCCGAGCTCCGCGAGCTGCTGGCCGAGTATTTCACGCGCCAGGGTTTTGCGGTCCGCTGCGCCGCCGACGCGGTCGAGGCCCGCCGCCTGCTGGCTGAGGCCCGCCCCGAGATGGCCCTGCTGGACCTGAACATGCCCGGCGAGAACGGCTTATCGCTGGCGCGCTGGCTGCGCGAGGCCCATCCGCAGGTGGCCATCCTGATGCTGACCACGGCCAGCGACGCGGTGGACCGTGTGGTCGGCCTGGAGCTGGGCGCCGACGACTATGTGGCCAAGCCCTTCGATCTGCGCGAGCTGCTGGCAAGGGTGCGCGCAGTGCTGCGCCGCACCCAGGCCGTCGCGGCGCCCCCCGCCACCCCGGCCACGGCGCCCGCCAGCAGCGGCCGCCGAGTCGCCTTTGGCGCCTGTGCGCTGGACCTGGATGAGCGCAAGCTATGGGATGCGCAGGGCCAGGAGGTCACAATTACCGCCGCCGAATTCGATCTGCTGGCGCTGTTCGCGCGCCACCCGAACCGGCCGCTGAACCGCGACCAGATCATGGAGCAGGCCCACAACCGCGGCTGGGACGTGTTCGACCGCTCCATCGATCTGCGCATCATGCGGTTGCGCCGCAAGGTCGAGCGTAATCCCGACAAGCCCGAAGTCCTAAAAACCGTCCGTAACGTCGGCTACGTCTTCGTCAGCACTTGATGCCCGCGGCGCAAGAACCGGCCCTGCAGCAGCTGGCGGCCACGCGCCGCCTGATGGCCTGGTTCGTCGCGCCGATGGCCCTGCTGCTGCTGGTGCTCAGCGCTCTCCAATACCAGCAGCGCATGGCCGAGGCCGAAGCCGCGCTGGAACGCGCCGCACAGCAGCATGCGCAAGACCTGCAGCTGCTGGCGCGCCCTGCGATGGACCATGTGCAGGACCTGCGCCGGCTGATGGAGGCCGTCTGGGAGCAACCACCAGACCCCGGGCCGGCACTGGCCCAGGCGCTGCAGCCGCAGCAGCGGGCCGGCCAGCCGGACGGCGTCGCGATCACCGGCCACAGCGCCGGCCTGCAATGGGGTCAGGTCTGGTGGTCGGCGCCCGACGGGCGGCCCGTCGAGCCGCTGTGGCTTCGCCGCGCTGCCGCGTTCGTGAGCCAGGCCCGCATCGCCCATGCCCGCACCCCGGGCTTTGAGGCCACCTGGTTTGCTGGCATTGATGTCAACACCTCATTTGGCTACCCCTGGATCTCGACCGACAGCATTCTGCAAAGTCTGGGAATGAGCCGCATGCGGGAGATCGCCGCGCTGCGCGCGCTGGCGGCGCAGCGCACCCGCGCGCGGCTGGCGCGCCAGCCGGCCGATTCGCACTGGGGCCCGCCCTACGCCAGCCAGCTGGCCGGCCATCTGGTGGTCTCACACACCGCACCGGTGCATGCCGGCGGCGAGCTGGTCGGCGAGGTCTCACTGGACTTCCGGCTCGACGCTTTGCAGGCCAGCGTAAGGCAATGGGCACAGCCTCAGGAGCGCGCCTGGATCGTCGACAAGGCAGGCTATGTGCTGGCCGATTCGCAGCAGCCCCTGCTCGGGCCCAGCGGTCCGGGCCAAGGCGACCAGCACGTCAAGACCGCTTGGGCCGAGCGTGCGCCGGCCGGGCTGGGCGAGGCCCAACTGCAGGCCGCGCTGGAGGCGGCCGGTGGTCGCGTCCGGGCCGATGACTGGGCGCTGGTAGCAGCCGGCCGGCCGGACTCGCCCTGGCTCTATGTCTCGGCCACGCCAGTGGCTGAGCTGCGCCAGCGCATCCTGCCCAGCTTGCTACCGCATGCCGCGCTAGCCCTAGCCCTGCTGGCAAGCCTGCTGATCGGCCAATGGCTGCTGGCACGCCACTTTGTGCGTCGTCAGCATGAGTTGATGCGCCGCGAGCGCGGCAGCGAGGCCCGCAAGTCAGCCATCCTCGACCATGCGCTCGAGGCCATGGTATCGACCGACGAGCAGGGCCGCATCCTCGAGTTCAACCCGGCCGCTGAGGCCATGTTCGGCCGCAGCCTGGCCGAGGTGCGCGGCGCCGATGTGGCCGACATCATCATCCCCGAACGCCATCGCGAACGTCACCGCACCGGCATGGCGCGGCTGCGCACCGGCGGCAGCCCGGCCCTGCTGGGCCGTCGCCTGGACATGCAGGCGCTGCGCCGCGACGGCAGCGAGTTCGCGGTCGAGATGGTGCTGTGGCGCAGCGAGCTGGAGGGTCAGGAGCACTACACCGCCTCGCTGGTCGACGTGTCGGAGCGGCTGCAGGCGCGCCAGGAGATCGAGCGCCAGCGCGAGTCGCTGCGCCAGACCGAGAAGCTCGGCGCGATGGGCAGCCTGCTGGCCGGTGTTGCCCATGAGCTGAACAACCCGCTGGCCATCGTGATGGGCCGGGCCAATCTGCTGGAGGACAAGCTGGCCGGCAGCCCGCTGCAGGACGATGCCCAGCGCATCCGCGAGGCCGCCGAGCGCTGCGGCCGCATCGTGCGCACCTTTCTGAACATGGCGCGAGCCAAGCCGGCGCGCCGCGCGCCCGTGGCGCTCAACGACATCGTCCACGCCGCGGCCGACATGCTGGGCTACACGCTGCGCAGCCACGGCATCACGCTGGAGCTGCGCCTCGATCCGCAGTTGCCACAACTGATGGGTGACGCCGACCAGTTGGGGCAGGCGCTGCTGAACCTGCTGATCAATGCGCAACATGCGCTGGCCGGCCAGGACGAGGCGCGCCGCATCACGGTCAGCACCGGGGTCGAGGCGCGCCGCGCGGGCCGCGCGCCACGCATCTGGCTGCGCGTGCAGGACAACGGCCCGGGTGTGCCGCCCCAGGTACGCGAGCGCTTGTTTCAGCCCTTCTTCACGACAAAGGGGGAGGGCCTGGGCACCGGCCTGGGGCTGTCGGTCTCGCGCTCGCTGCTGCGCGAGCATGGCGGCGATCTGCTGCTCGAGCACAACGGCCAGCCAGGCGCCAGCTTCCGTCTGAGCCTGCCGATCAGCGGCGCGCCCGAGTCGGACGGCGAGACCGCCGAGGCACCGGCCGGCACGGACAGCCAGGCACTGCGCCTGCTGGTGGTCGACGATGAGCCCGAGCTGGCCTCATTGATGCGCGAAACCCTGGAGGGCGCTGGCTACGAGGTCGCCACTGCCGAGGACGGCGCGGTCGCACTGGCCTTGCTGATGGAGGCGCGCTTCGACGCGATCGTCAGCGATCTGCGCATGCCCGAGGTCGACGGCGCCGAGCTGTGGCGCGCGGTCCAGGCCCTGCAGCCCGACCTGGCGGCGCGCATGCTGTTCGTCACCGGCGACATCCTCTCGCCAGCCGCCGCCGAGTTCTTGAAGGAATGCGGCTGCCCCGCCCTTGAAAAGCCCTTCCAGCCCGACGACCTGCTGGCCGCCGTGCGCCGCCTGGAGCCACTGCCATGACCCCGCCTACCGATCTGCACGCCAGCAGCGCCGCCCGGCTGGTGCAACGCTATCACCGCCTGCTGTGGCTCGTCAGCCTACCGCTGCTGCTGCTGGTGCTGCTGTTGGGCATCGGCCAGGGCCTGGCAGCGCACCGCAATGCAGTCGGCGAATTGGAGCGCGGCGCGGCGCGCCAGCGCGCGGCGCTGCAGGCGTTGGCGCGCGCGGCCGAGGACCATGTGCAGGACCTGCGGCGCTTCGCCGAGCGTGAGCTGATCACGCCGGCGCGCGCCCCCGACGCGCTGCTGGCCGAGGCGCTGCGCGCGCGCGACGGCGGCTTCACCTTGGACGAGCTGCCGCAACTGCTACAGCCGGGCCTGGCCCAACTACTGTGGCCCGGCGCCGAGCGGCCGGACATGGCCGCGCTGTGGCGGCTGCAGGCATTTGCGACGCTGGCCGAGGCCGCCCACAACCGCCATGCCGATCTGGCCCGCTCCTACTGGCTGGCCTGGCCGCAGCGACATGCCCTGCTCTACCCCTGGCTGCCCAGTGGCAATGTGTTGCTGGGCCTGGGCCGGCCCGAGCTGGGCGGCGCGCTGGACGCCTGGTATGCGCAGGCCGAGTTCGTCGCCGCCACACCGGAGCGTAACAACGCGCAGCGCAGCTTCTGGCTGAGCCGCACGGCCGAAGGCCGGCTGATGCACGGCGCGCCGGTCTATGCCGGCGAGGAATTCCGCGGCCTGGTGGCCACCGAGCTGCGCCTGAGCGATCTGAGCCGCGCCGCCAAGCTGGTGGACGGCGGCTGGCGCTGGTGGCTGCTTGGCGAGGACGGCCGGACGATTCTGCAAGACCGGCCCGGCGCGTTGCCACATGGCCCCGAGGTGCTGGAGCGGGCCCTGGGGCTGGAGGGCCGCGCTCTGGCCGACCACGGCCAGCGCCTGCTGGCGCTGCCGCTGCGCAGTGCGCCGTGGACCCTGGTGGCCACGCAGTCGGAGGCCGCCCTACTGACCCGCATCGCCCCCGAGCTGCTACCCTTCGGCCTGATCGCCTGCGGGCTGCTGGCCCTGATCCTGCTGGGCCAGTGGCTGCTGCGCCGGCGCGTGATCGAGCCGGCCCTGGCGGTGATGCGCTATCTGTTCGAGCGCTCGCGCGATGCCGCCACGCCAGAGCCGCAGTTGAACGCGCGCTGGCAGCCCTGGGTCGACATGGTCAGTACCACCTTTGCCGCGCAGCAGGAGGCACGCGAGCGCGAGCGCCGCAGCGAGGCCTACAAGTCCGCCATCGTCGACCATGCGCTGGCCGCCATCATCAGCACCGACGAGAGCGGCCGGGTGGTCGAATGGAACCCGGCGGCGACCGCGATGTTCGGCCACCCGCGCAACGCGGTGCTGGGCCGCGCGGTCGGCGAGTTGATCATTCCCGATCGGCTGCGCGCGGCGCACGAGGCCGGCATGGCCCGGGTGCGCGGCAGCGGCGCGATGATGTTGGCCGGCAAGCGCCTGGAGATGAGCGGGCGGCGCGCCGACGGCAGCGAGTTCCCGATCGAGATGGTGCTGGCCCGCACCGATGTGGCAGGCAGCCACCACTACACCGCCTTCATCAACGACGTCAGCGAGCGCCAGCAAGCCGCGCAGGAGATCGAGCGCCAGCGCGAGGCCTTGCGCCAGAGCGAGAAGCTGACCGCGATGGGCAGCCTGCTGGCCGGCGTCGCCCATGAGCTGAACAACCCACTGTCCATCGTACTGGGCCGGGCCGCGCTGCTCGAAGGCAAGGCCTCCGGTGGTGCGCTGGGCGACGACGCGCGACGCATCCGCGAGGCCGCCGAGCGCTGCGGCCGCATCGTGCGCACCTTTCTGAACATGGCACGCGCCAAGCCCGAGACCCGCGCCGCCGTGCCGCTCAACGAGCTGGTGCGCGCCGCCGTCGAGCTGCTCGGCTACAGCCTGCGCTCCGGCGGCATCACGCTGGAGCTGGCGCTGGCCGCCGACCTGCCCGAGCTGCCGGCCGATCCCGACCGGTTGGGCCAGTTGGTGATGAATCTGATCGTCAATGCCCAGCAGGCGTTAAGCAGTCAGGACGGTGAGCGCCGCATCCGCATCGACAGCGGACTCGATGCGGACAGTCAGCGCGTCTGGCTGCGCGTCGCCGACAACGGTCCCGGCATCGCGCCGGGCCTGCGCGAGCGCATCTTCACGCCCTTCTTCACGACCAAGGGCGCCGGAGAGCTGCAGGGCACCGGCCTCGGGCTGGCGGTGGCGCGCGGCGTGGCGCGCGAACATGGCGGCGAGCTGCTGCTGGAGGAAGCGGCCGGCGGCGCCAGCTTTCTGCTGCGCCTGCCGCTGGCCGGAGGCACCCAGCCAGCCGCCGCCGCACCGGCGCCGATCGCCGACGCACCCCAGCAGCTGCGCATCCTGGTGGTGGACGACGAGACCGAGCTGGCCGCGCTGATGCGCGAGGCACTTGAGGGCGCCGGCTACGACGTGATGACAGCCGAGTCCGGCCTGGTGGCGCTGGAGCTGCTGGAGGAAGCTCGCTTCGAAGCCATTGTCAGCGATCTGCGCATGCCCGGCATGGACGGCGCGGCGCTGTGGCGCTCGGTGCGCGAGCGCCAGCCACAGCTGGCCACCCGCATGCTCTTCGTCACCGGCGACACTCTGAGCCCTGGGGCGGCCGAATTCCTGCGTGAGGCCGGCTGCGCGGTGCTTGAAAAACCGTTCGCACCTGCCGAGTTGGTTGCGAGGGTGGCGGCGCTTACAAGTGCCACAGCGCCATAAGACACCCGATCACGGCGGCGCCAGCCCCAAGAATTCAGCCATGCGGGCCAGTTCGGCGTGCAGCGCTCGGGCGTGGCCGGCCTCGCGCGGCGGCCTGCCGGCGACATAGGCGATCTGGGCTTGCAGCCGCCCCTCCATGGCCGACAGATTACCCCAGCCCAGCACCTGACCGCGCCACAGCAGCGGCAGCGCGTAATAGCCGAGCTTGCGCTTGGGCGCCGGTGTGTAGGCCTCAAAACGGTAAGCCCAGCCCCAGAAACGCTCGAAGCGCACACGGTCCCAGACGATGGGGTCGAAGGGCGCCAGCAGGCGCAACTCCTCATCGAACTGCCAGCGCCGCGCGCGCGGATCCTCGCCCTCGGGCCAGAGCCAGGCCTGGCCGTCCAGCTCGACGCTGGGCAGCCGCTCACGCGTGTGCGACAGGGCCTGCCTGATCTCGGCATGCAGATGCGGGGCGCCGTAGCCCAGATGGCTGCACAGCTGGCCCAAGCTGCGCGAGGGCAGTGGCGCGTACTTGGCCAGCACCAGGTCGATCAAAGCCTGGGCCTTCTCGGCCGGCTCGCGCGGATCGGGCGCATGCGCCGCGGCGGCATACACGCGCAGGCCCTGCTCGCGCCGCACCACCCGCAGCAGGCCGCGGTAATGCATGCCGTCCAGCAATTGGGTCACCGCGTTCGAACTGCCGCCCCAGGCGTTGCGAGTGCTGCCATGGTCGAACTCAGCCTGCACCTGGCGCGGGTGGGCCTCGCCACAGGCGCGCACAAAGTCCAGCACCGCGGCGGCGCGGCGTTCGGTCTCGCCATCCCAGCGGCGCTCGGCCTGCCGCGGGTGCATCAGGCGCAGATGCTCGCGCGGCAGAAAGCCGTAGTTGACGAGGCAGTCCTCCTCGATCTGGAGTCGCGCATAGCGCCGCTCAAGATCGCCGACCCGGTAGTCACGCACCCGCAACCGCAGGGTAAGGTCTTGCGCACGGGCCGGCGCGCGGATAGGGTCCGCCTGCACAAAGCCAAGGCGCCGGATCGCCTGAGGAAGGCTGGTCGGTTTGAACAGGCTGCGCGCCACCGCGTGGCGGCGCAGATCGTCCAGCGTGATCGCTTTTTTGGCCATGGCGGACAGCCCCAAAACTGTTTATTTTTACAGTATTCTAAATTGCGTAGCATCCCACCCATGACGCTAGAAACCCTTGAACTGCAAACACCCGTCGAACCAAGCGCCAGCCTGATCGTGCTGCACGGCTTGGGCGCCGATGGCAGCGACTTCGTGCCGGTCTGCGAGGCCTTGGACCTGAGTCCGCTGCTGGCGCAGGGCGGCGGCCTGCGCTGCGTGCTGCCGAACGCGCCGGTGATGCCGGTAACCATCAACGGCGGCTACCGGATGCCGGCCTGGTACGACATTCGCGGCACGGCGCTGGATCGCCAGGAGGACGAGGCCGGCCTGCGCGCCTCGCAACAGGCCATCGAAGCCCTGATCGCGCGCGAGGTCGAGCGAGGCATCCCGGCCTCGCGCATCGTGCTGATGGGCTTCTCGCAGGGCTGCGCGATGGCCTTGATGACGGGGCTGCGCCACCCGCAGCGCTTGGCCGGCATCATCGGCCTGTCCGGCTATCTGCCGCTGCTGCCCAGCACGCAGGCCGAGCGCCACGCGGCCAATGCCGATCTGCCGATCTTCCTGGCCCACGGCCTACAGGACCCGGTCGTGCCGCTGGCCCGCGCCCACGCGGCACGCGCTGAGCTGCAGCGCCTGGGCTATGCGCTAGAGTGGCACGACTATCCGATGGAGCACTCGCTGTGCAACGAGGAGGTCGCGGATCTGAACGCTTGGCTGCTGCGGGTGCTAGCCCCGGCCTGAGCGGCGCCCCGGCAGCTCGCCGTAGCGCTGACGGTAATAGGCCGCGAAGCGGCCCAGATGGGCGAAGCCGCAGCCCAGTGCCACCTCGGTGACGCTGAGTTCCGGATCGGTCAGCAGGCGTGCCCGCGCTGCCTCCAGCCGCAGTTGGCGCAGGACCGCCATCGGCGCCATGCCCAGCGTGCGGTGGCACAGCAGGTTCAGCGAGCGCTGGCCCAGGCCGGCCGCCGCGGCCAGCTCCGTCAGGCTCAGCGGCTCGGCCAGATGGGCACGAATATGGCGCTGCAGCGCGGCCAGGCGCGTGCCGTCGCTGTCGGCCTCGACCCGCTCGATCCCGAGCAGTGCAGAGGGGCCGCGATGCGCCTGCACGAACAACGCCAGCGTTCGCTCGTAGTGGTTCAGCCAGCCGGCATCCGCCTGCTCGCCCATGTCCAGCGCGCCCAGCAGGCCTTGCAGCAGCAAGGTCCATTGGGCATTCAGCGGCGCCACCCAGCCTTGCAGCGGGGTCAGGTCTTGCGCGCCAGCAATGCTGCGCAGCAGCGCGCCGGGCAGCTTCAGGATCAGGCGCTCGGCCCCGGCCGAGCAGCGCAGCCGCACGCGCCGGCGCGGCGCCAACACGGCGGCCTGGCCGGCACGCAACCCCAGCATCCTGCCGTCGACCTCGATCTCGGTATGGCCGCGCAGCACCAGATGCACCAGGGCAAAGTCGTCGAAGGGGGCCGAGTCGATCTCGACCGCGGCGCCGTAGCGCAAGCCGTAGAGCTCCAACTGCGGCGACTGCAGCTTGAACAGGGCCGTGTCGGCCGCGCCGCCACGCCAGTGCAGATCGTGGGCGCAGAGCTCGCGCGCCATCAGCGCATGGCTGGCCACCCGCGCCGGCGAACGCAGCACGCAACGCCGGTATAACGGGGCCAGATCGAGAGCTGGGGTCGGAAGCATGCACGTTTATAGGCCAGAGTGGCCGCTGCAAGAACTGGATTTGCCCTAGGGCAGGCGCTGCAAAAAGCGGCTAGCGGCTGCCCTGCTCGCTGCGCAGAATCGGCCGCCATACCTCCCAACGCAGCCACCCACGCCATGCACGCACCCCATCACCTCGCCCTCATCGCCCTGCTGCTGGCCGCCGGCAGTGCGCAGGCGCAAAGCGTCACGATCTACGGCATTGCCGATCTGGCGGTCGAGCACCTGACCCGCGTCAATGCCGCCGGCGACTCGATCCAGCGAATGCCCAATTTGAGTGGCTCGGTGCCCTCGCGCCTGGGCCTGCGCGGCAGCGAAGACCTGGGTGGCGGCCTGCGGGCGATCTTCCAGCTCGAAAGCGGCATCGGCATGGACACCGGCGGCCTCGGCAACGGCGGCCGCTTCTGGGGCCGTATGGCTTTTGTCGGTCTCAGCGGCCCATGGGGCACGCTGAGCGTGGGCCGCATGGCCAACATGACCTTCGCCGCCGCCGGCATCGAAACGCTGGGCGGCAATCTGTACTCTAACGCGTCGTTGGACCCCTACATCCCGAACGCGCGCAGCGACAACAGCATCGGCTACCAAGGCCAGCTTGGCGCCTTCAGCCTTGGCGCGACCTACAGCCTGGGTCGCGACACGGTCAACGGCCTGGGCCCGGCGGCCACCAACTGTGCCGGCGAGTCGGCCGACAGCAAGGCCTGCCGGCAATGGACGGTGATGGTCCGCTACGACAGCAAGCCATATGGTCTGGCCCTGGTGCACGACCGGATGCATGGTGGCCCCGGCGCCACCATGGGCCTGGGGAGCAGCGCCTACACCGACACGCGCAAGACCATCAACGGCTATCTGATGCTGGGCCAGACCAAGCTGACGGCCGGCGCGCTGCTGCGCGAACGCCGCACTGCCACGACCTTCGAGTCGACCTTACTGTTCGCCGGCGCCAGTCACCCGCTGAGCCCGCAGCTGACATTGGACGCCCAACTGAGCCGGCTAGATGTCAAGAGCAGCGCCGACGATGCCCAGCTGCTGGCCGCCCGACTGGTCTACGCGCTGTCCAAGCGCAGCGCGGTCTACGCGATGGCTGGCCAGATGCGTAACCGCGGCCGCTCGGCGTTGTCACTCAGCGCCGGCGCTACCGTGGGCATGGGCATGACGCAGAGCGGCCTGGCGATGGGCATGCGTCAGGTGTTCTGACGCTTACTCTCGGCCAGCAGCGCTTCGCAGCGCTCCTCGTGCTGGCTGATCTCGGCCAGGGTGACCTCGATATCGTCGAGCTGCTGCTCCAGCTGGCGGCGGTGCTGGCGCAGCACTTCGAGAAAGGCCGTCAGCTGCGGCGCGGCATCGGACTCGGAGTCATACATGTCCACCAGTTGCTTGACCTCCTGCAGACTAAGGCCGAGGCGCTTGCCGCGCAGGGTCAGCTTCAGGCGGGTGCGGTCGCGGTGGGTGTAGACGCGGTTGCGGCCGTCGCGACTGGGTTCGAGCAGGCCCATGTCCTCGTAAAAGCGGATCGCGCGCGGAGTGATGTCGAACTCGGCGGCCAGCTCGGTAATGGTGAAAAGGCGGCCGGAGCTCTCGGCGGAGGGGGTCGAGCGGGGGGCAAGGCTCATGGCTACACTGGCGCTGAAGGATGACGTTAACGTAAACGGAAGTCTAAGGCACGAGCACACCATGGCGAACCCACGCGAATCCGAACTTTCCTACCCCCTGGGCGACGCCCTGCCCGAGCCCGGCACAGCGCTGGAGATCGGCCCGGGCGTGCGCTGGCTGCGCATGGGCCTGCCGTTCGCGCTGGACCATATCAATCTCTGGCTGCTGCGTGACGAGATCGACGGTCAAGCAGGTTGGAGCATCGTCGATTGCGGCATCAGCAGCGACGCCACCAAGGCAAACTGGGAACAGGTGTTTGCCGAGCATCTGGATGGCCTACCGGTGCTGAGGGTGATCGTCACGCACTTCCATCCCGACCATATGGGCCTGGCCTATTGGCTGACCGAGAAGTGGAACTGCCGCCTGTGGATCAGCGCGACCGACTTCCATCTGGCGCGACTGGCCAGCGCCTCGACGGTGGGCATGGGTGGTGAGGCGGCCGCGGCCTTCTTCGCCAGCCACGGCCTGAGCGACCCGCAGGCTCTGGCCAAGATTCGCGGCCGCGCCAGCTACTACCCTAGCATGGTGCCGGCCGTGCCAAGCAGCTTTCGCCGCCTGATGGGCGGCGCCCGGCTGCGCATCGGCGGCCACGACTGGACCTGCATTGCCGGCTTCGGCCATGCGCCCGAGCACATCAGCCTGCACTGCGAGACGCTGGGCTTGCTGATCTCCGGCGATATGGTGTTGCCGCGCATCTCGACCAATGTCTCGGTAGTCGATGTCGAGCCCGAGGCCGACCCGCTAAGCCTGTACCTGGCATCGCTGCAGCACATGCTGGATCTGCCCACCGACACCTTGGTGCTGCCCTCGCATGGCAAGCCCTTCCGCGGCCTGCATGCCCGCGTGGACCAGCTGCGCGAGCACCATGACGAGCGCCTGGCCGAGGTGGCCGAGGCCTGCGCGGCCAAGCCCTGCCATGCGGCCGAGCTGCTGGATGTGCTGTTCAAGCGCAAGTTGGACCTGCACCAGACCACCTTCGCGATGGGCGAGTCGGTCGCGCATCTGAACGCACTGTGGTTGGCTGGTCTGCTGCTGCGGCGGCTGGGTGAGGACGGGGTGTACCGCTTCTCGACGGTGTGAGGAGCGGTAAGAGTCAGTGGCCGCCGCCGACCGCGTGAGCGGGCGGCGGCGGTCTGATCTTTGACGACGCATCCACTTTTCGGTGCAGCTGCCAGGGTCTACCCAGAAAACCTGGGGGCCGTGGTGCCACCGGGAGAACGGCAAAGACTGACGCCGAACTCAGATGCTTCGTGATGACAGCTTGTGGAACGCAGTGTGCTTGCCGGACCGCCGCGCCACAAGCCCCCCTGAAGAGGGAGACGCCCGGCAAGTCGTCAATCGCCCAGTTGGGGAACAGCCTCGTCGCGCAGCCGCTCACGGGCCTGCTCATAGTCGGGCACAACCGAGCGCACCACCTCCCAGAAACGCGCGCTGTGGTTCATCTCGCGCAGATGGGCCAGCTCGTGGGCGACCACATAGTCGATGATGGCCGGCGCGAAATGGATCAGCCGCCAGTTCAGGCGGATCGCGCCGCTGGCGCTGGCGCTGCCCCAGCGGGTCTGGGCAGAGCTCAGCGACAGCCGGGTGTAGCGCACGCCCAGCGCGGCGGCGAAATGGGTGCAGCGTCGCTCGAACAAGGCCCGTGCCTGGCGCTGCAGCCACGCCTGGACCGCGTCGCGCATCTGATCAGGCGTGACGTTTGATGGCAGGCCCAGGTGCAAGACCCGACCCTCGGCGTCATAGCGCGCCAGACCGCCAAGCCGCAGGCGCAACGGCGCGCCCAGGTAGGGCAGGCTGGCGCCATCGGCCCAGACCACACGCGCCGCTTGCAGTGCTTTCGCGCGTTCACGCTGCTCGACAAGCTTGCGCAGGATCCAAGCCTGCTTGTCGCGCAGAGCCTGCTCAATATCGGCCACACTGACCCAGCGCGGCGCGCTGACCTTCAGCCCATCGGCACTGACGGTGAAGCCGATGCTGCGCCGGCGTGCGCGCCTGAGTTCGTAGCCGACGCTGTGGCCGTCCAGCAGCAGGGCCCGATGCGAGCGCGTCTGGGGCAGCACGGCAGGCGCTGCGACGACGGGCATTGGCGGCGGCGCCTCCGCCTCGAACAGCGAGAGCTGATCCACTTGAAGCAGGCTGGCCAGGCGCTTCAGCATCGACATCGCGCTCAGCTGCTCAAGCCAGCGCTCCGGGGCTGGTGTCGGGCGCCATCTGCTCGCCGCGCGCATCGGCCTTGGCGCGACGATCGCGCTGGATCAAGTATTCGGCGAACGCCCCCAGATTCGCATGCACGGTAGTGCCGGGCACCTGGGCCACCAGGGCCGCCAGCTGCGCCTCGTCGAGCGCGCCGAGCCGATCGCTGCGCAGCAGATGCGGGATGCAACCGGCAGCCTGCGCGGTCTGCAGATCGCGCAGCGAGGCGCCCACCATATGGACCAGGGACAGATCGGCACCGAAGCGCTCGCCGATCTGCTGGATCAGGCCCGGCAGCGGCTTGCGGCAGCTGCAGCCTTCCTCGGGCGTGTGCGGGCAGAAGAAGGCCGCATCCAGCCGCCCGCCCTTCTCGGCCAATAGCTGACTGAGGCGCATATGGATGGTGTTGAGCGAGGCCATGTCCAGCAGACCGCGGCCGATGCCGGGCTGGTTGGTGGCCATCACCGTGTGCCAGCCGGCATGATTGAGCCGGGCCACGGCCTCCAGCGCACCGGGCAGGGGCTGCAGCTCGTCGACTGACTTCACATGGTCGTCGCGGTAATGATTGATGGTCCCGTCACGGCCCAGGATGACGAGCTTCATGCTGTGGCTGTGGTCGGGTCGCATCGGCATACCTCGTGTGCTCGTATCAGCTGGCCAGTCGAGACAGATCGGCGACGCGGTTCATCGCTTCATGCAGAGTCTTCAGCAGGCCCAGGCGGTTGGCACGCAGCGCTGGATCGTCGGCATTGACCATCACGCCGTCGAAGAAGGCATCGACTGGCGCCTTCAGCGCCGCCAGTTCGCGCAGCGATGCCGCGTACTCGCCTTGCTGGAACAGCGCATCGGCCTTGGGCGCGATGCCGTCCAGCGCGGCCGCCAGATGCTGCTCGGCAGCCTCCTGCAGCAGCGCCGCATCAATCTTGGCGTCGACCGCCGTCTCGCTCTTCTTCAGGATGTTGCCGATGCGCTTGTTGGCTGCGGCCAGCGAGGCGGCCTCGGGCAGGGCCGCGAAGGCGCGGACGGCTTCCAGGCGCTTCGTCACCTCGGACAAGCGCAGCGGACGCAGGGCCAGCACGGCATCGACTTCCTGGGCCGTGTAGACCTCACGCCAGCTCACCGCGACACGATCAAAGACAAAGTCCACGAGCTTGGCGCTGGGATCCTCGATCAGGCGACCGAAGGCCGGCACGGCGGCAGCGATGACCTCGTCAAGACTGAGTTGTCGCGTCAGCGACGACTCCGACAGCATGCGCACCACACCCAGCGCATGACGCCGCAGCGCAAATGGATCTTTGTCGCCGGTGGGCAGCTGGCCGATGCCGAACAGTCCCACCAGGGTCTCCAGCTTGTCGGCCAGTGCGACTACCACGCCGGCATCGTTACGCGGCAGCGTGTCGCCCGCGAAACGCGGCTTGTAATGGTCTTCGACGGCGAAGGCCACGGCCTCGCTGAGGCCATCGTGACGGGCGTAGTAGCCCCCCATGATGCCCTGCAACTCGGGGAATTCGCCGACCATATCTGTCAGCAGATCGGCCTTGGCCAAACGCGCGGCCTGGTCGGCATCAGCCGCCAGTGCGGCGCCGCCCAGCATGCCGGCAATCGCCTTGGCAATGGCGCGCACTCGCTCGACGCGCTCGCCCTGAGTACCCAGCTTGCCGTGATAGACCACCTTGGCAAGACCCGGCACCCGCTCTGCCAGACTCTTCTTGCGGTCCTGGTCGAAGAAGAATTTCGCATCGGCCAGGCGCGGGCGCACGACGCGCTCATTGCCCTGGATCACCGCGCTGGCGTCGGCCGGGCGGATGGCACTGACGACAAGGAAGTGGTTCGTCAGCTTTCCGGCGGCATCGAGCAGCGGGAAGTACTTCTGATTGGCCTTCATGGTCAGGATCAGGCATTCCTGCGGCACGGCCAGGAACTCTGGCTCGAACTTGCAGCTCAGCACATTTGGACGCTCGACCAGGGCAGTGACCTCGTCCAGCAAGTCTTCGTCGTCGATTGGCGTCAGGCCACCGGCGGCGGCCTGCAACTGACGCGCGATCTCGGCGCGGCGCTCGGCAAAGCCAGCGACCACGGCGCCCTGCTCGCGCATCTGCGCGGCGTAGCTGTCGGCGCTTTCAATCGTCAACTCGGGCGCGCTGGCCTCGAAACGATGGCCGCGTGTGATGCGGCCCGATTGCAGGCCGAGGGCCGAGACATCCACCAGATCGGCGCCATGCAGGGCGACGATGCCATGGGCTGGGCGCACGAACTTCACATCGGTCCAGCCATCTTTCAGCTGGTAGGTCATGACCTTGGGGATGGGAAGCTTGGCAAGGCTTTCGTCCAGAGCTTTTTGCAGGCCCTCAGCCAGGGTGGCACCTGGTACCAGTTGATCCAGAAACAGGGCATCGGCCTTGCCATCGGGCAAGCGCTTGAGTTGGGGCAGCACGGAGGCGTCGGCACCGACGCTGGCCAGTTTCTTCAGCAGGGCCGGCGTGGCCTGGCCCTCGGCCGTCAGCGCCACGGCCACCGGCATCAACTTCTGCTGCACGGCGCGGTCGGCAGCCTTAAGTGCCACCTTCGTCAGGTGCAGGCCGAGGCGGCGCGGTGTGGCGATGGCGGTCGCCTGCGCGCCTTCGCCCACCAGGCCTTGGGTCCTGAGGCTGTCCACCAGTACAGCGGCGAAGGCCTCGCCCAGCTTCTTGAGCGCCTTGGGCGGCAACTCTTCCACAAACAGTTCGATCAGCAGATTCTTCTCAGCAGTCGTCATGGCTCAGGCCGCCTTCTTCTTTTCAATCTGGGCGATGACTTGATCGGCCCATTCCTTCGGTGCCATGGGGAAGCCCAGGCGTGCGCGGCTCTCCAGATAGCTCTGTGCGACGGCGCGAGCCAGATTGCGGATGCGGCCGATGTAGGCGGCGCGCTCAGTCACGCTGATGGCGCCGCGCGCGTCCAACAGATTGAAGCTGTGGCCGGCCTTGAGCAACTGCTCGTAGGCCGGCAGCGCCAGTTGCTGCTCCATCAGGTGCTTGGACTGCTTCTCGTGCGCGGCGAAAGCGGTCAGGAGGAACTCGACGTCACTGTGTTCGAAGTTATAGGTCGACTGCTCGACCTCGTTTTGGTGGAAGACATCGCCGTACTTGATGTCCGGCGCGCCGTCCTGACCTTGGACATAGACCAGGTCATAGACCGACTCCACGCCCTGCAGGTACATGGCCAGGCGCTCGAGGCCGTAGGTGATCTCGCCGGTGATGGGCTTGCAGTCGATGCCGCCGACCTGCTGGAAATAGGTGAACTGGGTCACCTCCATGCCGTTGAGCCAGACCTCCCAGCCCAGGCCCCAGCAGCCGAGCGTCGGGTTTTCCCAATCATCCTCGACAAAGCGCACATCGTTCTTCTTCAGATCGAAGCCCAGCGCCTCCAACGAACCCAGGTAGAGCTCCAGGATATTGGCCGGCGCGGGCTTGAGCACGACCTGGTACTGGTAATAGTGCTGCAGCCGGTTCGGGTTCTCGCCGTATCGGCCATCCTTGGGGCGACGGCTGGGCTGCACATAGGCGGCCTTCCAGGGCTCGGGACCCAGGGCGCGCAAAAAGGTGGCGGTGTGGCTGGTGCCCGCACCCACCTCCATGTCATAGGGTTGCAGCAGGGCGCAGCCCTGCTTGGACCAGTAGTCTTGCAGGGTCAGGATGATTTGCTGGAAGCTCAGCATGGAGATGTCGGTGTCTGAAGTGAGGGAGGGGCAAACAAGCGATCGCCCTGGATTCTACGAGGCACGGCGGCGCAGCCACGCCAGCCCCAAGCCGGCGAAGGCGACAAAAACCAGGGGCCAGAGCCCGCAGGCGGCCAGCCAGCGCGCATAAGGCGTGCTGCCGCTGCGCCCCTCGACCGAAGCCTCCAGCACCACGCTGCGCGCCTGCGGCGCGGCGGCGGTGATACGACCGCGATGATCCAGCACGGCGGTGGCGCCGGTATTGGTCGAGCGGATGAAGGGGCGCTGGAACTCCAGTGCGCGCATCTGCGAGAACTGCAGATGCTGATCCTGCACCATCAAGGTGCCGAACCAGGCCAGATTGCTGACATTGACCAGCACGGTGGCCGCCTCGGTGCCGACCACGCTGCCGACAAAGTCTTCGCCGAACAGGTCTTCGTAGCAGATCAGGGGGCGCAGGCGCTGGCCGGCCACCGCGAAGGATCGCTGGTGCTGGCCGCGCGCCTGGTCGTCCATTGGGATGCCCATCGCTCGCACAAACCAGTGAAAACCCGGCGGGATGAACTCGCCGAAGGGCAGCAGATGGCGCTTGCCATAGCTGTAGTTCGCATGCACGCCAATCGCTATCAGCGAGTTGACATAGCCATCCTGCTCATTGCCCAGAAAGGTGCCCAGCAGCAGCGGCCGGCGCATTGCGCTGCGCTGCAGGCGCTGCATATAGTCTGGGGCCAGATAGTCCAGAGGCAGCGGCACAACCGACTCCGGCGTCACGACGATCTGGCCTTGCGAGGCCTCGATCTGCTGCGCCAGGCGGTCAAGATTGGCCTCCATCAGCGCGCGGTCAAACTTCTGATCCTGTGGCACATTGGGTTGCAGCAAAGAGACGCGCAAGCGGCCTGTGCTTTGTGTGAAATCGTGCGGCAGCACCTGACCCAGCGCGAGCAGCCCAAGCACCACGGCGGCCGGCTGCCAGCTGTGCCGGCCCAGCGCAGCAAACGCGGCGGCGCCGCCGGCCGCCAGCAGCGTGATGCCGTAGACGCCGATCCACGGCGCCCAGTCAGCCAGCAGGCCAACGCTGTGCGCATAGCCGCTGGCGATCCACGGGAAGCCGGTGAACAGCGTGGCCCGGCCCAGCTCGGCCAACAGCCAGCACAGCGCCCAGGTCAGCGCATGCCAGCCGGGGCTGCCACCCTTGCGCAGCCAGGCCGCCAGAGCAAGCGCGCCGGCGTAATAAAGACTCAGAAAGGCCGACAGCAACAGCACCGCCAGCGCCGCCAGCAGCCAGGGGATATGGCCGAACTGGTGCATGCTGATATGTAGCCACCACAGGCCGGAGGCCAGCCAAGCGATGCCGAAGGCCGCACCCAGCGCCGCCGCGCGGCTCGGACTGGCGCTCCAGGACAGATGGGCCAGCCAAGCCAGCGCAAGGATCTGCAGCCACCAGGCTTCAAGCGGGGCGAAGGAGGCGGTGTGCAGCACACCGGCCGCCGCAGCGGCCAGCATCGCGTAGCGGCCCCGCATCAACCGTCCAGACTCTCTGCGGGCGCGCGCGTGACTTTGAACCAACGCACCGAGCCGCCACGCGTCAGCATCACGGCAAAGCGCAGGCCGCCGATATCAACCGCCTCGCCGCGCCGCGGCACGCGGCCATGCTCATGGGCGACCAGGCCGCCGATGGTGTCGAACTCGGCCTCGGGCAGGGTCACGGTAAAGGCCTCGTTGACAGCCGCAATGTCGGCGTCGCCAGCGACGCGCTGACTGCCGTCGGCCAGGGTGTAGATGCTGGACTCGCCGTCCTTGTCGTCGAACTCGTCCTCGATCTCACCGACGATCTCCTCCAGCACATCCTCGATCGTGATCAGGCCGGCGGTGTTGCCGAACTCGTCGATCACGATGGCCAGATGGTTGCGGTTGGAGCGGAAGTCGCGCAGCAACTCGTTGAGGCCCTTGCTCTCGGGCACGAACACGGTCGGCCGCAGCAGCGCGCGCAGATTGAGTTCGGGTGAGCGCTGCATCTTCAGCAGGTCCTTGGCCAGCAAGATGCCGATGATGTTGTCGCGCTGGCCCTCGAAGACCGGGAAGCGCGAATGCCCGCCGCGTATCACCAGGCCCAGCAGTTCGTCATAAGGCGCCTCGATGTCCAGCAGGTCCATGCGCGGCGCGGCCACCATCACATCGCCGGCGCTGAGCTCGGCCATGCGCAGCACGCCCTCCAGCATCTGGCGCGATTCGGGCTCGATCAACTCGCGCTGCTCGGCATCGGCCAGCGTCTCTATCAGTTCGCTCTTGGAGTCGGGCCCGGGGTGGAGGAACTCCAGCAGGCGTATCAGCAGGCCGCGCGGCTCGGCTGCGGCAGTGGATTTGTGGCCCCCTCGATGAGAGGGCCGACTAGGCTGAGGCTCAGACACTGGTGCGTCGGGCAGTTGCAAGGCCCACAGAATAACCCATTGACATTGCACCCCTCTTGCACCACAGTCAGCCGCCCCCATATTCGGGGCTGCTTCCTTACTGCTCTCAGCGCTTCATCACCATGTCCCAAGGTCTCATCCCCGCCACCATACTGACCGGTTTTCTGGGCTCTGGAAAAACCACCCTGCTCAAGCGCATCCTGTCCGAGGCGCATGGGCAGAAGATCGCCGTGATCGAGAACGAGTTCGGCGAGGAAAACATCGACACCGACATCCTGGTGGCCGAGACGACCGAGCAGATCATCCAGATGAGCAATGGCTGCGTCTGCTGCACGATCCGCGAGGATCTGCGCACCACGCTGAGCGATCTGGCCGAGAAGCGCCGCAAGGGCGAGCTGGATTTCGAGCGCGTCGTCATCGAGACCACCGGCCTGGCTGACCCGGGCCCGGTGGCGCAGACCTTCTTCATGGATGACGAGATCGCCGAGAGCTATCTGCTCGACTCGATCCTGACCCTGGTCGATGCCAAGCATGCCGAGGAGCAGCTCAACAGCCGCCAGGAGGCGCGCCGCCAGATCGGCTTCGCCGACCAGATCTTCATCAGCAAGTCCGACCTGGTCGATCCGGCCGCGGTCGAGGCGCTGACGCACCGAATCAAGCACATGAACCCGCGCGCGCCTGTGCAAACCGCCCATTTCGGCGAGGTGGCGTTGGCCCAGGTCTTCGATTTGCGCGGCTTCAACCTGAATGCCAAGCTGGAGATCGATCCCAGCTTCCTGACAGTCGACGACCACGACCACGATCACCACCATCACGATCACGATCACGTGCACGACGAGCACTGCGATCACCCGCACCACCATGCGCATGACGACGATGTGAAGTCCTTTGTGTTTCGCTCCGACAAGCCCTTCAACCCCGCGAAGCTGGAAGATTTCCTGGGCGCCATCGTCCAGGTCTATGGCCCCAAGATGCTGCGCTACAAGGGCGTGCTAAATATGAAGGGCACCGACAAGAAGGTGATCTTCCAGGGTGTACACCAGCTGATGGGCTCGGATCTAGGCCCGAAATGGCTGCCGGGCGAGAAAAAGACGAGCAAAATGGTTTTCATCGGCATCGACCTGCCCAAAGACATTCTGATGCAAGGGCTGGAAGGTTGCCTGGCCTGAGCTCCCGAGGAGGTGTCAGCATGCTGGGGATTCATCATGGCTACAATGCGCCCCGCCCGACCCCGGCGACATCGCCCCAGGAAAGCTGGTCAGCTTTGCCATCTAGCCCTTCAGAGCAGGTATAAAGCCCAGCAGTGAGGAGATTCAACGTGAGCAAGACCCCGGCCCCCAAACCCACCCCGACCACTGCCCAGGCAGACGAAGGGCGGCCGGCCGTCAAGGCTGGCAAAAGCAGCCCAAGCGGCAGCAGCGCGAAGGCCAAGGCCGCCGCACTGGATTCCTCCTCCTCCGCCTCGGTAGCCACACTTGAGGCGGCAGCACCACCCCTCGGCAGCAGCCGGTTTGCAGATCGTTTTGCGCCACCGAAGCCGCCGACGCGACAAATGAGTACGCCCGTGATTGAAAGTCCCAAGAGCGCCGCCAAGGCCGACCCCAAACTCGTCAACGCCTGGAAGACCAAGGCCGGTCATGAACTGACCGACGCCGAAGTCATGGCCATGCCCGAAGCCGAGTACATGAACGACAAGCAGATCGAGTTCTTCCGCGCCAAGCTGACGGCGCTGAAGGACGGCGTGCTGTCGAACGCCGGTGAGACCACCGAGCATCTGCGCGAAGACACCTCCATCGTCCCGGATCCGGCCGACCGTGCCACCATCGAGGAAGAACACGCGCTGGAGTTGCGTACCCGCGACCGCGAGCGCAAGCTGCTGAAGAAGATCATGCAGTCGCTGGCACGCCTGGATACCGGCGAGTACGGCTATTGCGACGAGACCGGCGAGCCCATCGGCCTGGGCCGGCTGATCGCCCGCCCGACCGCCAATCTCTCCCTGGAAGCCCAGCAGCGGCGTGAGCTGAAGCAGAAGATGTTCGGGGACTGAGCCCGTCCTGTCCTCTCACCCCCCAGCCAAGGTCCGGCGCGCATGACAGAACCGAAAGACGGCGAGAGTTTCTTCCGCAAGGTCGCGCGCTTTGTGGCCAACCCGACGACCGACTGGGCCGAGATCAATTCGCGCCAGGACGACCCCGAGGGCGATCTCGCCAAGGCCGAGTTGCGTGCGATGGTGGAGCGCAAGCGCCGCAATGATTTCGTGCGCAAGCGCGAACTCGACATGCTGCGCCGCGTGCGCCGCGAAGGGCTCAGCCCCGAGCAGCTCGCCGCCCTGGGCAGCAGCAGCTCTCGCATCGACGAGATCGAGCGCAGCAGCGATCTGAACTCCAAGATCGACTTGGGCGTCAAGGCAAAGATCGACGAGATCGAGCAGCAGATGGTCGGCGAGAGCTTCGCACCGACACAAATCGCCGGCAACCATCCGCCGGGCTTTTTCGAGACCAGCACCCGGCCGGTGCATTTCTCCGCCACAACGACCACCGCTGCGCCGCCGGCACGCGTTAGCCAATTCGCCACACCCGAGGAGGTCGAACGGCTGGAGTCGGTGCCACCACCGGCCGCTGCCGTGATGGGCGCGGGCCTGCCGCCGCTATCGGATGCCAAGCCCAGCGTGTTGCCCTCGTTGCAACCGCTGAGCTTCAGCAAGGACAGCCGCTCCTTCGCACTGCCGCCCAGCGCAGCGCCGCTGAGTTTCCGAGCGGTAGACCCGGGCGCCCTGGCGGTCAACGAGATGGTGCACGACCCCGAGCTCGACGAGATGGTGATCGCATTTGCCAACGCCGACTACGCGAGCTGCGAGCAGGGTCTGACGGCCCTCATCAAGCCCGGGGGGTCCCGCCATCAGCATGCCGAAACCTGGCTGGTTGCCTTCGATCTCTACCGGGCTACCGCCCAACAGGCCAAGTTCGAGTCGCTGGCGCTGGACTATGTGCACCTGTTCGGCCTGTCGCCACCTCAGTGGTTCTCGCTGCCCAAGCTGGTGGCAGAAAGCCTCAGCAAGGAGCGCGCACCCATGGGCGCGGCCGGCGGCGTCTGCTGGGCCGCCCCCGAGTATCTCGACGCCGAGTCGGTGGCCCAGCTGCAAAAGCGCTGTGAGAACCTGCCCATGCCCTGGGTGCTGGACTGGGCCGCGCTGCGCCGCCTCGACACCGAGGGATGCGCCAAGCTGCGCGAGCTGTTTAGGCGCTGGGCTGGCCAGCAGGTCGATATGCGCTGGCTGGCCGGCGACCAATTCCTGCAGCAGCTGCGCGAGCTGGCGCCGGTCGGCGCCCGCGATGTTGACCCCGCCATCTGGATGCTGCGCCTGGAAACACTGCGTCTGGTCAACCGGCCCGACCAGTTCGACGAGGCCGCAATTGACTACTGCGTGACCTACGAGGTTTCGCCGCCGTCTTGGGAGCGTTCGGTCTGCCGTGTGCGGGTCAGCGGTCTGACCCTGTCCACCAGCAGCCCGCCCAGCAGCAATGCCCATCCCGATTCGGTCGCGGTAACCACCAGCTTCCTGGAATCGACCATCACCGAACAGACCCGCATGCCCTCGGCCGTGCAGTTGGAGTTGTCCGGCCAGCTCAGTGGCGACATCAGCGAGACCCTGCAGCTGATGACGGCCGAGCTCGGCGCGGCCACGCTGGTGACCATCGCCTGCCCCAAGCTGATACGCCTGGACTTCATGGCCGCCGGCGATCTGCTGAACTGGGTGCTGAGCCGGCGCAGCGAGAACCGTGCGGTGGTGTTCAGCGAGGCGCACCGCTTGGTTGCGCTGTTCTTCGGCGCGATGGGGATCAACGAGCACGCCAAGGTCAAGGTCCGCCAGGCCTGACGGCGCGCGAAATGCCTTTCTGGCGTCCTTGCCCGGCCTCGCCGTACCCTCGCTATTGTCTTCGGCCCGACGTCTAGCCAGTACCGGCTTCGCCGGGCATTGTGCGCACCGACGCTTGAATACATCGGCGGCGGCACCACCTGAGAATCCTATGGACCAACAACAACATCCCGCTTATCACGGCACGACCATCGTCAGCGTGCGCCGCGGCAACCAGGTTGCCATTGGCGGCGACGGCCAGGTGACGCTGGGCCACATCATCGTCAAGGCCAGCGCCCGCAAGGTGCGCAAACTGCATCACGACAAGGTGCTAGCCGGTTTCGCCGGGGCCACCGCCGACGCTTTCACGCTGTTCGAGCGCTTCGAGGCGAAGCTGGAGAAGCACCAGGGCCATCTCGTACGCGCCGCCGTCGAGCTGACGCGCGACTGGCGCACCGACCGCGTGCTGCGCCGGCTCGAAGCCATGCTGGCCGTGGCCGACCGCACGGCCTCGCTGATCATCACCGGCAACGGGGATGTGCTGGAGCCCGAGCAGGGCATCGTCGCAATCGGCTCGGGCGGTGCCTATGCCCAGGCCGCCGCCAAGGCGCTGCTCAACCACAGCGAGCTGAGCGCCGCCGACATCGTCAAGCAGTCGCTGGTGATCGCCGGCGAGATCTGCATTTACACCAATCTGAACCACACGATCGAGACGCTGGACTGAAACCATGAGCAGCATGACCCCCCAGGAAATCGTCTCCGAGCTGGACCGCCACATCGTCGGCCAGAATGCCGCCAAGCGCGCCGTCGCGATCGCGATGCGCAACCGCTGGCGCCGCCAGCAAGTCGACGAGAAGTTGCGTGGCGAGATCACGCCGAAGAACATCCTGATGATTGGCCCCACCGGTGTGGGCAAAACCGAGATCGCACGCCGCCTGGCCAAGCTAGCCGATGCGCCCTTCATCAAGGTCGAGGCCACCAAGTTCACCGAGGTCGGCTACGTGGGTAAGGACGTAGACTCCATCATCCGTGACCTGGTGGACATGGCGATCAAGCAGGAACGCGAGCTTCAGATGCGGCGCCAACGCACCCGCGCCGAGGATGCTGCCGAGGACCGCGTGCTGGACATCCTGGTGCCCGGCAGTGAGCCCGACAACAGCACGCGCCAGGTGATGCGCAAGCGCCTTCGCGAAGGACTGATGGACGACAAGGACATCGAGGTCGACCTGCTCGACGCAAAACCGACGATGGAAATCCTCGGCCCGATGGGCGGCCAGGGCATGGAAGAGATGGCAGAACAACTCAAGGGCATGTTCTCACAGCTCGGGGCCGGCAAGCGCAAGACCAGAAAGCTCAAGATCGCCGAGGCGATCAAGCTGCTGGTCGAGGAAGAGGCCGCCAAGCTGCTCAATGAGGACGAGATCAAGGCCGCCGCCCTGGCCAATGCACAGGAGAACGGCATCGTCTTCATCGACGAGATCGACAAGGTGGCCAGTCGCGCCGAGCATGGCGGCGCCGATGTCTCGCGTCAGGGCGTGCAGCGCGACCTGCTGCCACTGGTAGAGGGCACAACGGTCAACACCAAGTACGGCATGGTCAAGACCGACCACATCCTCTTCATCGCCTCCGGAGCCTTCCACCTGAGCAAGCCCAGCGACCTGATTCCAGAGCTGCAGGGCCGTTTCCCGATCCGCGTCGAGCTGGGGTCGCTGTCGGTGGAAGATTTCGAGGCCATCCTGAAGAGCACCCATGCCAGCCTGGTGAAGCAGTACCAGGCCCTGTTGGCCACCGAGGGTCTGACGTTGGAACTCAGCGACGACGGCATCCGCCGCCTCGCCCAGATCGCCTACGAGGTCAACGAGCGTACCGAGAACATCGGCGCGCGCCGCCTGGCCACCGTGATGGAGCGCCTGCTCGACGAGATCAGCTTCGACGCCCACAAGCTCGCAGGCCAGACCGTAACCCTGGACGGCGCGGCGGTGGACGCTAAGCTGGGCGAGCTAGCGCGCAACGAGGACCTCAGCCGCTTCATTCTCTAAAGCGCCAGGCGGTGCGCCTGCAGGGTCAGAATCCCGTCGAAGATCAAACTTTCGATCAGTTCATGCTCGATATCCAGCGCCGGTGAGACCTTCCAGCCGGCACCGCCGGTCATCAGGGTCAGCGGCTCATGGCCGGCACGCTGCTTCAGGTGGCGATGCATGCGCTCGATGGCGCCGGTGATGGCGTAATTGCCACCGCTGGTCAACGCATCCGAGGTATTGGTTGGAAACTCGCGCACCTCGCCGGTCGGCACACGCAGGCCCGCCGTGCCGCCCTCCAACGCGCGCAGCATGATGCCGTGGCCCGGCAGGATCAGGCCGCCGAGGAAGTGGCCCTGGGCGTCGATGGCATCCACCGTAACGGCCGTGCCCACCATCACGACCAGCGCGGCCCGGGCCGGGCCGCGCGCTAGCACATGATGACGGCCGCCGATCAGCGCGACGAAACGGTCGGTGCCGAGGCGGCCGGGGTGGTCATAGCCATTCGTGATGCCTCCGGCATGGGCCGATGACACGACCCAGCGCGGTTCGATATCCCACAGCTCCAACTGCTCTTCGACCCGGCGACGCACCGCGTCACCGGCCACATTGCAGCCCAGCACGCTGTGCGGCAGCGCAAGCTCGCGCCACTCGGCCTCGGCCAGGCGGTCGATGTTCTCCAGAAACACCGCGCCATGGGCCAGCAGCACCGCGCCGGGCTGGGGCGAGGCGTAGAGCGCCCACTTGAGACGGGTGTTGCCGATGTCGATGGCCAGAAAGCTCATGGCGGAATAGGTGGGGGTTGGTCCGATGCAGTCGCCAGCCTAACAGAGCGCATAGTGCTCAAGGTCTGGAGAGGCACGCCGATAAGCATCGATAGGGCATGGCCTCGCCGTGGCTCCGGACAACGACAAGGAGACCGTTCCACATGAAGTCCCTCTCAATCGCCACCAAGCTGTGGCTGCCCGTCATTGCGCTGGCTGCGACGGTGGTGCTGATGACGGTAGCCTCGGCCACCCGCACCGCCAAGCTGCAAACCCAGGCTCAGCAGACCCAGCAGGCCCAGCAGCGCAAGTTCGAACTGTCGCTGCGTTGGCGGGGCCTGACCGAGGCCAATGCGGCGCGCGCCGCCGCTGGGCTTCTAAGCAGCGATGTGGCTGTGGCCTCGACCTTCAAGCCACAAATCGATGCAACCACGGCCACCATCTCCGAGATGCAAAAAGAGCTCGAAGCCCTGGCCACCTCGGATGAAGAGAAGGCCGCGATGGCCCGTATCGCCGACACCCGCAAGATCTATATCGCTAGCCGCAACGAGGCTGGCAAGCTCAAGATCGAAGGTCAGGCCGAGGCCTCAGTGGCGGCACTGCAGGGCAAAATGCTGCCGGCCATTGCGACCTATCTGGAGGCGCAGGCCGACTTCGTCAAGCTGCAGCAGCAGCGCTCCGACGCACTGCGCGAGCAGGCCGGCGCCGAGCGCATGCGCACGGTATGGATCGTCGCGCTGGTGATGGGCCTGATCGTGCTGGGCCTGGCCGTGGCGACCTTCTACCTGGTACGCTCGATCTCGACGCCGCTGCGCGAGCTGGTGGGCCAGGCCGAGCGCATCGGCCAGGGGGACCTCAGTCAGCGCATCGCCGCGCAGCCGCGGGACGACGAAATCGGTGACCTGCAACGCGCACTGGGCGCGATGCGCGAGGCGCTGAACCGTGTGGTCGGCGAGGTGCGCCACAGCGCCGACAGCATCCAGACTGCCAGCCGCGAGATCGCCACCGGCAACACCGACCTGAGCCAACGCACCGAGCAGACCGCATCGAATCTGCAGCAGGCAGCCAGCTCCATGAGCGAACTGACCGGCACCGTGCGCCAGAGCGCCGACGCCGCCAGCACCGCCAACCAGCTGGCCCACAGTGCCGCCCAGGTGGCGCAGCGCGGCGGCACCGTGGTGGGCCAGGTGGTCGCGACGATGGACGAAATCAACAGCAGCTCGAAGAAGATCGCCGACATCATCGGCGTGATCGACGGCATCGCCTTCCAGACCAATATCCTGGCCTTGAATGCTGCCGTTGAAGCCGCTCGAGCTGGCGAGCAAGGTCGCGGCTTCGCGGTGGTGGCCAGCGAGGTGCGCTCGCTGGCGCAGCGCTCGGCCGAGGCTGCGCGCGAGATCAAGGGCCTGATTGGCACCAGCGTCGACAAGGTCGAGACCGGCGCCCGCCTGGTGCAGGACGCCGGCAGCACAATGGACGAGATCGTCGCCAGCGTGGGTCGCGTCACCGACATCATTGCCGAGATCAGCGCAAGCACCGTCGAGCAAAGTCAGGGCCTTGGCACGGTCAATGCTTCGGTCGGTCAACTCGATCAGATGACGCAGCAGAACGCCGCGCTGGTAGAAGAAAGCGCGGCAGCGGCCGAGTCGCTGAGCGAGCAGGCGCTCAAGCTGGCCGAGTTGGTCAGCAGCTTCAAGCTCTGAACTTCCTTCCGCTTTCAAAGGTCCCCATCGATGTTGCGCAATTTCAAGATCCGCCCCCGCCTGCTGCTGAGTTTCGGCCTGCTGGTGCTCATGACGGCTCTGCTGGTAGCCATCGGCGGCTTCGGCATGCATGTGGCCCAACAAGGCCTGGCCGGCATCACTCAGCAGCTCATACCTGTCAACAACGCCACCGTGGCGGCACGCAGCAAGCTGCTGGAAAGCCAGGCCGCCACCGCGACCATGGTGGCATCGATCTTCCAGGACACCGAGACCAAGGCTGCCAAGGCGGCCTGGGACAAGGCTCAGCAGGGGCTGGATCAGGCGATGGAGGACTTCGGCAAACTCGCCGCCACGCAGCAATCGCAGGACAATCTGCAGCGCTTTCGCGGCCATATTGCGATCTATCGCCAGGCGGTCGTGCCGGTGGCCGCCCAGCTCCTGGCCAGCGGCTATGCCGACGCCCAGGAAGCCCAGGCCGCGATGAAGGCCGCCGACGCCGGCTATCAACCGGCCGCTGCGATGCTGGCCGATATCGAAGCCACTTTGAATAAGACCGCCGAGGCGGTATTTAGCAAGGTCGACGGCATGGTGCAAAGCATCTTTGTCGGCTTTCTTCTGGCTTTCGCAGTCTTTGTCGCAGTGGCCCTGCTGCTGGCCTGGCGCATCGCGCTGTCCATCGTCGCGCCGCTGACCGAGGCGCAGCAGGTGGCCAGCCGCATCGCCGCCGGCGACCTCGGGCGCGCCCCGGCCGCCCAGGGCCGCGATGAAGCCAGCGCGATGATGGCGGCACTCGGCCAGATGCAGCAGTCGCTGGCCGATATCGTCGGTCAGGTGCGCCAGGCCTCAGAGAGCATCCAGGTGGCCAGCAGCGAGGTGGCAAGCGGCAATCTCGACCTGTCGACCCGCACCGAGCACACCGCCTCGAATCTGCAGCAAAGCGCCAGCGCGATGAGCGAGCTCAGCGGCACCATCAGCCACAGCGCCAGCGCCGCCGCCACCGCCAAGCAACTCGCCGGCACCGCCGCCGAGGTCGCGCAGCGCGGCGGCGCCGTGGTCGGCCAGGTGGTCGCGACGATGGACGAGATCAACAGCAGCTCGAAGAAGATCGCCGACATCATCGGCGTGATCGACGGCATCGCTTTCCAAACCAATATCCTCGCCTTGAACGCCGCCGTTGAAGCGGCCAGAGCTGGCGAGCAGGGCCGCGGTTTCGCGGTCGTGGCCGCCGAGGTGCGCAGCCTGGCGCAGCGCAGCGCCCAGGCCGCCCGCGAGATCAAGGGCCTGATCGGCGCCAGCGTCGACAAGGTCGAGACCGGCGCCCGCCTGGTGCAGGACGCCGGCAGCACGATGGACGAGATCGTCTCCAGCGTCGGCCGGGTCAGCGACATCATCAGCGAGATCAGCAGCGCCGCCAGCGAGCAGAGCGGCGGCATCACCCGCATCAGCGGCGCGGTCGGCGAGCTCGACCAGATGACGCAGCAAAACGCAGCCCTGGTCGAAGAAAGCGCGGCCGCCGCCGCCTCACTGCAGGATCAGGCGGTGAAGCTGGCGGGACTGATGAGCAGATTCAGGTTGGGATGAGGCCGGGGCGGGCTCAACTGTGATCAGCAAGCCTGTTCAGCCGAAGGCCTGCACCTCGCCACCGATCTGCTGCGGCACGACCGCCGCCAGATCGACCACCTCCCCGATCACCAGAATAGCCGGGCTGCCCAGCCCTTGCGTGCGTATCGTCTCGCCCAGTTCGTCCAGGGTTGTCAGCGCCTGGCGCTGCCGCTCGGTATGCGCTGCAGCAATCACCGCGGCCGGCATGTCGCCGCGCATGCCGGCGGCGCGCAGCTGGGCCACGATCTCGGCGCAGCGGGCCACGCCCATATAGATCACCAGGGTCAGGCCGCTCCTGGCCAGCGCCGCCCAGTCGGGCGCGCGGCCGCCGTCGCCGCTGCCCTCTGCGCTATGGCCAGTCACCAGGGCCACGCCCGGCGTGCAGCGGCGGTCGGTCACCGGGATGCCGATACTGGCCGGCCCGGCCAGGCCGGCGGTCAGGCCGTTGACGATCTCGACCTCCAGGCCGGCGGCGCGCAAGGCGTCGACCTCCTCGCCGCCACGGCCGAAGACGAAGGGATCGCCGCCCTTGAGCCGCACAACGCGCGCGCCGTTGCGCGCCTCGCGGATCATCAGCTCGTGGATGAAGCGTTGCTCGGTGGACACACATCCGCCCCGTTTCCCCACCTTCAAAACTCTTGTGTCTGGCCGCAGCAGCGCCAGCGCGCGGGCATCAACCAGATCGTCGACCAGCACGACATCGGCCGCCTGCAGGCGCTTGAGCGCCTTGACGGTCAGCAGCTCCGGGTCGCCGGGACCGGCACCGACAAGGGCGATGGGATAGCTTGGGGTGGTGTTCATGCTGTCAGCTCGCAAGGGGTGGCATCGACCAGCCGGCGCAAGGCCGGCAGGCAGGAACCGCATTGGGTGCCGCAGCGCAGTGCGCCCTGCAGGGCGCGCAGACGCTCAGCCGGATCGGCACCGGCGCATTGCGCCAGCTGGCCCCGGATGCAGGCTTCGGAAACATCGAAACAGTTGCAGACCTGCGGGCTGCGCGGGGCCAGGTCTTGCGCCGGACCTGCCTCGGGGGCCAGCAGGCGGCGTCCATGCGGCGCCACGGCGCCGGCCTCGCGCCACAGCGCCTGCAGCCAGGCGCCCTCGCCCGCCTCGCCGACGCGCAGCAGACCATGCAGGGTCTGGCCGCCGTCATCGAGCTTGAGCAGGCGGGCGCGGCCGCGGCGCGTGTCGGCATAGCGCAGCACCGAAGGCCCCCGCAAGCCCAGCGCAGCGGCGAAGCGCTCAATCTGCGGCGACGCCAGCGGGGCGGCGCTGGCGCCCTCGAAACACCAGCCCTGGCGCCCCTCGGGGCCAGCGACCGGGACACAGTGCCCATAGTCCAGCTCGCCCAGCAGCGCGCGCAGCGCGGCGCCTGCCTGATCGTCCCAGACCGCGCCCGAGAGCCGCCAGGGCAGCTCCAGGCGCAGAATGTCGACCGCAGCGAACTTCAGCTCGGGCTGGCGCGAGTCGGGGCAGAAAGCCGGCTGAGTGATGGCATTGATGCCCAGCAAGGTCCGGCCCTCGGCGTCGCGGCCGGAGACGAACTCCTGGCCCCAGTGCATCGCCACATAGGCCTGGGCCGGCCCGATCGCGGCATCGCCCAGCAGCGGCAGGGTCAGCGCGCCGCGGGCCGAGCGCACACTCACCAGATCGCCGTCCTTGAGGCTGCGGCGCGGCATGTCCTGCGGGTTCATGCGCAGCAGCGGTGTGCCCTCGTGCCCGAACAGCCGGGGCACAACGCCGCTGCGGCTCATGCCGTGCCACTGGTCGCGCAGTCGGCCGGTGCTCAGCACAAAGGGATGTTTGGCATCGGCGCGCTCGCGCGCCGGCCTGAAGGGCTGGCTGATGAAGCGGGCACGGCCGTCGGGGGTGGCAAAGCGCCGGTCCTGGTAGAGCCGCGCCTGGCCGACGCCGGCGCCCTCGGGGAAGGGCCATTGCTGGGGGCCGGCGCTATCCAGCAGACCATAGCTGAGGCCGGTGATGTCGAGGTCGCGGCCGCGCGTGGCCTCGCGGTGCTCGAGCCACAGCTGCTCGGGCCGCTCGTAGCCAAAGCGGCGCGGTGCGCCCAGGCGTTTTTCCAGCAGCTGTGCAACGTCCCGGACGATTTCCCAGTCGGCGTGCGCGCTGCCGGGCGGCGGCACGGCAGCGCGCACCCGGCTGATGCGGCGCTCGCTGTTCGTCACCGTGCCCTCCTTCTCGCCCCAGGTGGCGGCCGGCAGCAGCACATCGGCATAAGCGGCGGTGGCGGTGTCGGCAAAAGCCTCCTGCAGTATCACCAGCTCGCAGCGCTCCAGCGCCCGGCGCACCAGGGCCTGCTCCGGCAACGACTGGGCCGGGTTGGTGCAAGCGATCCACAAGGCTTTGATCTCGCCACGCGCGGCGGCCTCGAACAGCTCGATGGCCGTCTTGCCGGGCGCCTCGGGCAGCGAGTCGACCTGCCAGAGCTTGGCGATCTCGGCCCGGTGGGCGGCGTTGGCGGGGTCGCGGTGTCCGGGCAGCAAGGTGGCCATGCCGCCGGTCTCGCGCCCGCCCATCGCATTGGGCTGGCCGGTCAGCGAGAAGGGGCCGGCGCCGGGCCGGCCGATCTGGCCGGTGGCCAGATGCAGATTGATCAACGCGGTGTTCTTAGCCGTGCCGCTCGTGCTCTGGTTCAGGCCCATGCAGTAGAGCGACAGGCTGGCCGGCGACTGGGCAAACCACTGCGCGGCCTGCAGCAGATCGGCCTCCTGGATGCCGCAGATCCTGGCGGCGGCGGCGGGCGTCATCGCCCGCACCAGGGCCTTGAGCTCGGCAAAGCCCTCGGTATGGGCGGCGATGAAGCCCTGGTCTATCCAGCCCTCCCAGATGCAGGCGTGCAATAGGCCCTGGAACAGCGCGACATCGCTGCCTGGCTGAATCTGCAAATGCAGGTCGGCAAACTCGGCGCTCTCGGTTCGGCGCGGGTCGACGACGATGATCTTCATCTGCGGCCGCTTCAGCCGTGCATCCTCGATGCGGCGAAACAGGATCGGATGGGCCCAGGCCGGGTTAGCGCCGGCGATGAAGATGCAGTCGCTGTGCTCCAGGTCTTCGTAGCAGGCCGGCGGCGCGTCGGCACCAAGGCTTTGCTTGTAGCCGACCACGGCCGAGCTCATGCACAGGCGCGAGTTGCTGTCGATATTGTTGGTGCCGATCAGCGCGCGGGCCAGCTTGTTGAAGGCGTGATAGTCCTCGGTCAGCAACTGGCCGGAGATGTAGAAGCCGATCGCATCGGGGCCATGTTCGGCGCGGATCGCGGCGAGCCGCTCGGCGATATGCGTGTTGGCCTGAGCCCAGCCGACGGCCTCGGCCGCAGCCCCTCGCACGGCGCGCAGGGCCGGCTGCAAGAGGCGCCGGGTCTGAAGCGCCATGGGCGTGGCGGTCAGGTGCAGGGTCGAGCCCTTGCTGCACAGGCGGCCGAAATTGGCCGGGTGATCGGGATCGCCGCGCACGCCGGTGATCTGCGTGCCCTCGCTCGCGATGATCACGCCGCAGCCGACGCCGCAGTAGGGGCAGGTGCTGCGGGTCTCTTGCCGCATGATCTCAGCAGGCCCGTGTGCAGGGGCCGGCCTTGACCGGCGCCAGCTCGATGCCCAGCGTGTCCAGCTCGGTCCGGTTCAGCAAGACCTGGCCCCCTTCGATGCGCACGCTGAAGCGGGGCGTGCTGCCCTCGTCGGGCTCGCGTGCGCAACCGGTGTCCAGCGCAATGGTCCAGTTGTGCAGCGGGCAGGCCACGGCCTTGCCGAACACGATGCCCTGGCTCAGCGGCCCGGCCTTGTGCGGGCAGCGGTCCAGCAGGGCATAGACCTGATCGTCGGCGGTGCGGAACAGCGCCACTTGCGGCCCCTGGGCGCGCTTCACGCGGCGCGAGCCCAGCACCGGGATGTCGGTCAGGGCACAGATTTCCTTCCAGATCTCGCTCATCGCTCAAGCTCCTTGCAGCGCGTCGAACTGACGCAGATCGACCTTGGCCTTGTCGAAATCGAACCAGGGGTCGGGCTCGCCGTCGAGCGCGTGCTGCAGCTCGGCCCACAGCGTGCGGCGCAGCTCGTGGTCGTCGAGGATCCTGGCCTTCACATAGTCCAGGCCCACGCGGCTGACGTAATGCACGGTGCGCTCCAGATACCAGCCCTCCTTGCGGTAGAGCTGCATGAAGGCACCGGTGTACTCCAGCACCTCGGCGGCGGTCTTGAGCTTGGTGAAGAAGTGCGCCACCTCGGTCTTGATGCCGCCATTGCCGGCCACATACATCTCCCAGCCGCTGTCGACGCCAATGATGCCGACGTCCTTGATGCCCGCCTCGGCACAGTTGCGCGGGCAGCCCGACACCGCGAACTTGACCTTGTGCGGCGCATACATTCGCCACATCGCACGCTCCAGATCCTTGCCCATCTGCGTCGAGTCCTGCGTGCCCATGCGGCACCACTCGGAGCCCACGCAGGTCTTCACGGTGCGCAGCGCCTTCGCATAGGCGTGGCCCGAGGGCATGCCGATGTCCTTCCAGACATTGACCAGGTCTTCCTTCTTCACGCCCAGCAGGTCGATGCGCTGGCCGCCGGTGACCTTGACGGTGGGGATCTGGTACTTATCCACCGCGTCGGCAATGCGGCGCAGCTCCGAGCTCGTCGTCTCGCCGCCCCACATGCGCGGGATCACCGAGTACGTGCCGTCCTTCTGGATATTGGCGTGGGCACGCTCATTGACGAAGCGGCTTTGCGGGTCGTCCTGCGCCTCCTTGGGCCATGAGGAGATCAGGTAGTAGTTCAGCGCCGGTCGGCAGCTCGAACAGCCGTTGGGTGTCTTCCAGGTCAGCGCCTTGTAGACGGCGTCAAGACTGGTCAGGTGCTGGTCAAAGATCGCATCGCGCACGTCCTGGTGGCTCAGCTCGGTGCAGCCGCAGATCGCCTTCTTCTTCGGCGTGGCCGAGTAGTCGCCGCCGGCGGTGAACATCAGCAACTGCTCGACCAGGCCGGTGCAGGAGCCACAGCTGGCGCTGGCCTTGGTGTGCTTGCGCACCTCCTCCAAGGTGAACAGGCCCTTGTCCTTGATGGTCTTGCAGATCGCGCCCTTGCTGATGCCGTTGCAGCCGCAGACCTCGTCGCTGTCAGCCATGGCCATCGCTTTGCTGACGCCCTGATGGCCCACATCGCCGATATTGCTCTCGCCGAACATCAGCTTGTCGCGGATGTCGTGGATCTTGCGGCCCTCGCGCAGCAGCTTGAAATACCAGCTGCCGTCGACTGTGTCGCCGTAGAGGCAGGCGCCGACCAGCTTGTCGTCGCGTATCACCAGCTTCTTGTAGACGCCAGCGAAGGGGTCGCTCATCACAACTTCTTCGCAGCCCTCGCCCCCCATGAAATCGCCGGCCGAGAACAGGTCGATACCGGTGACCTTGAGCTTGGTCGATGTCTGGCTGCCCAGATAGCGGCCGATGCCGAACTGGGCCAGATGGGTGGCGCAGACCTTGCCCTGCTCGAACAGCGGCGCCACCAGGCCGTAGGCGATGCCGCGATGCGCGGCGCATTCACCGACCGAGTAGATGCGCGGATCGGTCACCGTCTGCATCGTGTCGCTGACGACAATGCCGCGGCTGCAGTGGATGCCGGCGGACTCGGCCAGCGCGGTATTGGGTCGGATGCCGGCGGCCATCACGACCAGGTCGGCGGGGATCTCCTTGCCGTCCTTGAACTGGACCGCCATCACTCTCCCGTCCTTGCCGCCGATCAGCGCCTGAGTCTGCGCGCCCAGCATGAACCTCAACCCCCGCGCCTGCAGCGACTTGCGCAGCAGCTCGCCGGCCTGGTCGTCGAGCTGGCGCTCCATCAGCCAGTCGCCGATGTGCACGACGGTGACCTGCATGCCGCGCAGCATCAGGCCGTTGGCCGCCTCCAGGCCCAAGAGGCCGCCACCGATCACGACCGCATGCTGGTACTTGGTCGCCGCGTCAATCATCTCGTTGGTGTCGGCGATATCGCGGTAGGCGATCACGCCGCCCAGCTCCTTGCCCGGCACCGGCAGGATGAAGGGGCTGGAGCCGGTGGCGATCAAGAGGCGGTCGTACTCGGCTTCGATGGACTCACCTTTCGGGTCCTCGGCAACCACCTTGCGGCGGATGCGATCGATCTGCGTGACCGTCTTGCCCAGATGCAGGGTGATGCCCTGCTCGGCATACCAGGACAGCGGATTCAGGATGATCTCGTCGATCGTCTGTTCGCCCGCAAGCACTGGGCTCAAGAGGATGCGGTTGTAGTTCGGGTGCGGCTCGGCGCCGAACACCGTGATGTCATAGAGATCGGGGGCGATCTTCAGGAGCTCTTCCAGGGTGCGCACGCCGGCCATGCCGTTGCCCACCATCACCAGCTTCAGTTTCTTGTCGTTCGTCATCATCACAGCAGCTCCAGGCTGAGCGCCGCCCCGCCCAGCCCCAGTGGAGCTAGCGAGCAGCGGCACCACGAAGAATCAATCAGGCGGCTTTTTTCTCGACCGGCGCGGCGTGGCGCGTGTAGAGGAAATCGATCACCGCCTTGCGCGCATGCACATAGACCGGGTCCTCGACCAGCTCGACCCGGCTGCGCGGGCGAGGGATGTCGACCGCATAGATCTCGCCGATGGTGGCGGCAGGTCCGTTGGTCATCATCACGATGCGGTCGGAGAGCAGCACGGCCTCGTCGACATCGTGCGTCACCATCACCACGGTGCTGTGCGTGCGCGCGACGATCTTCAAGAGCTCGTCCTGCAGATGAGCGCGGGTCAGCGCATCGAGCGCGCCGAAGGGCTCGTCCATCAAGAGCACCTTGGGCTCCATCGCCAGCGCACGGGCGATGCCAACCCGCTGCTTCATGCCGCCGGAGATCTCGTGCGGGCGCTTGAACATCGCATGGCTCATTCCCACCAGCTCCAGCGCCGCATCGGTGCGCTCGGCCAACTGACGCTTCAACTCGCGCCCGCCAAACACCGACTCGACGCCCAGATAGACGTTCTCGAAGCAGGTCAGCCAGGGTAGCAGCGAATGGTTCTGGAATACCACCGCGCGCTCCGGGCCGGGCTCGGTGATCTCGCGGTTGTCGCACAGCAGCACGCCGGACGTGGGCCGCAGCAGGCCGGCGATCAGGTTTAGCAAGGTGCTCTTGCCGCAGCCCGAGTGGCCGATCAGCGTGATGAACTCGCCCTTCTGAACCTGCAGATGGATGTCGCGCAGCGCGTGGAACTGGCCCTTGCGGGTGTTGAACACCATCTCGGCCGACTGCACTTCGATAAAGGCTTTGTTTGCGCTCATGGCTCGGCTCCGTCAGTCGTTGTAGGAGAAGTGCTTGGCCACCGCCATCAGCAGCCATTCGAGGGCCAGGCCGACGATGCCGATCACGAAGATCGCGATGATGATGTGCTGGACATTGAGGTTGTTCCACTCGTCCCAGACCCAGAAACCGATGCCGACGCCGCCGGTCAGCATCTCGGCCGCGACGATCACCAGCCAGGCCGTGCCGACCGAGAGGCGAACGCCAGTGAGCATATAAGGCAGCACGGCCGGGAACAGGATCTTGCTGATGATCTTCCACTCGCTGAGCTTGAGCACCCGCGCGACGTTCAGATAGTCCTCGGGTACCCGCTGCACGCCCACCGCAGTGTTGACCACCATCGGCCAGATCGAGCAGATGAAGATGGTCCAGATCGCGGCCGGATTGGCGCTCTTGAAGACCAGCAGGCCGATCGGCAGCCAGGCCAGCGGCGAGACCGGCTTGAGCAAGCTGATCAGCGGCGAGCACATGCGGTTGGCGAACTCGAAGCGGCCGATGATGAAGCCCAGCGGAATGCCTACCGCTGCGGCCAGGCCGAAGCCCACCGCCACGCGCTGCAGCGAGAAGAGGATGTTCCAGCCTATGCCCTGGTCGTTCGGCCCATTGCTGTAGAAGGGGTCGGCGAACAGCTTGACGGCGGCGTCGAAGGTGGTGCCCGGCGTGGGGAAGCTACCGCCCTTTTGCGTCAGCAGCCCCCAGATGCCGATCAGCAGCGCCATGCCCAGCACCGGCGGCAGCACGCGCATCCACAGGCTGTTCAGGTCGATGCGCCGGCGCGGCCTGGGCACAAGGGGCACAGCCACCGGCGGGGCATCAGGCGTGGGCAGAGACACCGCAATCGCTGCGCTGTGCTCACGGGGAGAATGAAAGACGGCACTGACCATGGGGAGCTCCTCAGGCTTTGACGCGGAATCCATCGGCATATTTGGCGGGGTCCTTGCCGTCCCAGACCACGCCGTCGATCAGCTTGGAGCTGCGCATCAACTCCTTGGGCACGCTGATCTTCAGTTGGCTGGCGGCCTGCTTGTAGAGTTCCACCTGGTTGATTTGCTTGGCCACGCCCAGATAGTCCGGGTGCTCCTTGATCAGGCCCCAGCGCTTGTGCTGGGTCAGGAACCACATGCCGTCCGAGAGCCACGGGAAGTTCACCGCGCCGTCGTTGAAGAACTTCATGTGATTGGGGTCGTCCCAGGTCTTGCCCATACCGTTCTGGTAGCGGCCCAGAATGCGTTGATTGATCGCGTCGACGCCGGTGTTGACATAGCTCTTCTCGGCAATCGTCTCGGCCATCTTCAGCTTGTTCTGCAGGCCGGCGTCGATCCAGCGGCTGGCTTCCAGCACGGCCATGATGACGGCGCGTGCGGTGTTCGGGTACTTCTTGACGAAGTCGCCGGTGGTGCCCAAGACCTTCTCGGGATGGTCCTTCCAGACGTCCTGGGTGGTGACTGCGGTGATGCCGATGTTGTCGACGATGGCGCGGTGGTTCCAGGGCTCGCCGACGCAGAAGCCGTCCATATTGCCGACCCGCATATTCGCCACCATTTGCGGCGGCGGCACGGTGATGACTTTCGCATCCTTCATCGGGTTGACGCCGACGCTGGCCAGCCAGTAGTACAGCCACATCGCGTGGGTGCCGGTCGGAAAGGTCTGCGCGAAGGTGTATTCGCGCTTTTCCTTGCCCATCAGCGAAGCCAAGCTGGCACCGTCGACCGCGCCCTTGTCGGCCAGCTTCTTCGACAAGGTGATCGCCTGGCCGTTATTGTTGAGTGTCATCAGCACAGCCATGTCCTTCTTCGGACCGCTGACACCCAGATGCACACCGTAGATCAGGCCGTAAAGCACATGGGCCATGTCCAGCTCGCCGTTGACCAGCTTGTCGCGCACGCCGGCCCAGGAGGCTTCCTTGGTCGGGATGATCTTGATGCCGTACTTCTTGTCGAATCCCAGCACCGAGGCCATCACCACCGAGGCGCAGTCGGTCAGCGGGATGAAGCCGATGCGGACCTCTTCCTTCTCCGGCTTGTCGGAACCGGCCGCCCAGACCGTCGGGCTCAGGCCGCCGACGGCCGCCGTCATCGTGGCGCTAGCACCACCCACTAGGAGCTTGCGTCGCTCTTCACTCATGAGCCCACCACCATCCTTCGACGTATTGCTGAAACGCATTGAGAAGACCTCCGAGACAAACCAGAAATGAAAAAAGGCGTCACGATCACCGACCACTCGTGCGACGAGCGGAGGAGATCGGACGCCTTTGTCCTAGAACCTTGTTGAGAGCGGGGCCCACGCCGTTGCGGGCCTCGTGGTCTGTCTAGCAGGAGCCGTGCCAGCGGTATGCCCAGGGAGCGACGCAAGCAGCTGCGCGAAAAGCGCACCGATTGCCGGCGCGATGCGCCAGCCTGGTGCGATCGGGCCTCATGTCGGGCCTCATGTCGGCCGCAGCAGGTTCTGAGCATCGATAACACGCTCCGCGACTTCGGCCAGCGGCACGCCGCGATCCATCGCCAGGCGGCGCAGGCGCTTGTAGGCGGCGTCCTCGTCCAGGCCCGCCTCGCTCATCAGAATGCCTTTGGCACGCTCGATCAGCTTGCGCGCGCTGAGTTGGGCATGGGCCTTGTCCAACTCCTGGCGCAGCGCCAGGTCCTGCTCAAAGCGGGCGATCGCCACCTGCAGCACAGGCGCCAGGCGGTCCGGGCGCAGCCCCGCCACCACATAGGCGCTGACCCCGGCCTTCAGCGCCCGGCGCATCGGGTCATCGCTGCCGTCCTCGGAGAACACCACCACCGGCCGTGGCATCTGCGCATTCAAGGTGGCCAGGTTCTCCATCGTGTCGCGGGTCGGCGACTCGCTGTCGACGATCACCACATCGGGCTTGAGCCGCAGCACGCAGTCATGGATCAAGGTCGCCGAATCGATCACACCAACAACATCACAGCCCTGCCGCGCCAGCTCCTGCTGGATCAGATCGACCCGGTGCGCGCCGTCATCGATCAGCAGCACGCGCAGGCCTGGGGTGGGGGTGTCGGGCGGGGGGCTCATGATGGGCGGGGTGGATATTGCTGCGCTGCAATATCTATGCCGCGAGCGCCACAGTAACTTAACGTTTACGTAAACGTCAATCAAGCCCTAGAATCCAGCCACCCATGCTGCTAAAACGCGGGGACGAAGCCCGGCCCGGCCGAGCCAACACCGCGCAGGAGACATCCAGATGACCGATCTGTCCGCCGAGTACAAGGCCCTGGCCGAGTACCGCCCCACGCACAAGGTGCGCTTCGTCACCGCCGCCAGCCTGTTCGACGGCCATGACGCCGCGATCAACATCATGCGGCGCATTCTGCAGAGCATGGGCGCCGAGGTCATCCATCTGGGCCACAACCGTTCGGTCGACGAGGTCGTCAACGCGGCGCTGCAGGAAGATGCGCAGGGCATTGCGATCAGCTCCTACCAGGGCGGCCATGTCGAGTATTTCAAGTACATGGTCGAGCTCCTGAAGGCGCGCGGCGGCGAGCATATCCAGGTGTTTGGCGGTGGCGGCGGCGTCATCGTGCCCGCTGAGATCCGCGATCTGGCAGCCCACGGCGTGCGCATCTTCAGCCCCGAGGACGGCCAGCGCATGGGCCTGGCCGGCATGATCGGCGAGATGGTGATGAAGAGCGACCAGGACTTCACGGTCCATGCGCCGAAGTCGCTGTCCGCGATCCAGGGCCATGGCGAAGGCGCCTGGCGTGCGCTGGCGCAGCTGATCACGGCGCTGGAAAACGGCAAGGCCGATGCGGCCATCGTGGCCGAACTGCAGGCTGCGGCCAAGACCATCAAGACCCCCGTGCTGGGCATCACCGGCACCGGCGGCGCCGGCAAGAGCAGCCTGACCGACGAGTTGATACGCCGCTTGCGCCTGGACCAGAGCGATGCGCTGCGCGTGGCCGTGATCTCGATCGACCCCTCACGCCGCAAGAGCGGCGGCGCGCTGCTGGGTGACCGCATCCGGATGAACGCGATCAGCCCCTGGAGCCAAGGTCCGCGCGTGTTCATGCGTTCGCTCGCGACGCGCGACTTCGGTTCCGAGATTTCCAAGGCCCTGCCCGATGTCATCGCAGCGGCCAAGCTGGCCGGCTTCGATCTGGTCATCGTCGAGACCTCGGGCATCGGCCAAGGGGACGCGGCCATCGTGCCCCATGTCGACGTGCCGATGTATGTGATGACGCCCGAGTTCGGCGCGGCCAGCCAACTCGAAAAGATCGACATGCTGGACTTCGCCGAGTTCGTCGCGATCAACAAATTCGACCGCAAAGGCTCGCTGGATGCGCTGCGCGATGTCGCCAAGCAGGTGCAGCGCAACAAAGAGGCCTGGGGCAAGAAGCCCGATGAGATGCCGGTCTTCGGCACCATGGCCAGCCGTTTCAACGACGACGGCGTCACCGCGCTGTACCAGGCGCTCAAGGGTCGGCTGGCCGAGCTGGGCCTGCAGTTCGGCGAGGCAAGGTTGCCCATCGTCGACACCCGCCACAGCACGCACCAGACTCCCATCGTGCCGGCCGCGCGTTCGCGCTATCTGGCCGAGATCGCCGACACGGTACGCGGCTACAAAAAGGCCGCCCGGGAGCAGGCCCGCATCGCCCGCGAGGCCCAGCAGCTGCGCGCCTCAATGGCGATGCTCAAGGCCGCCAACCCGGACAAGCACCGCGCGATGGATGCCTTGAACGAGCTGGCCGAGAAGCGCGAGACCGCACTGGATAAGGCCGCCGCCCAGCTGATCGCCCAATGGCCGGACATGCAGAAGGCCTATGCCGGCGACGAATACGTCGTCAAGATCCGTGACAAGGAGATCCGCACCGCCCTGGTCTCGACCAGCCTGTCCGGCACCAAGATTCGCAAGGTCGTGCTGCCGACTTATGAGGATCATGGCGAACTGTTGAAGTGGCTGCTGCTGGAGAACGTGCCCGGAAGTTTTCCCTACACCGCAGGCGTTTTCGCCTTCAAGCGCGAGGGCGAGGACCCGACCCGGATGTTCGCCGGCGAAGGTGATGCCTTCCGCACGAACCGACGCTTCAAGTTGGTCTCCGAGGGCATGCCCGCCAAGCGGCTGTCGACCGCCTTCGACTCGGTGACCTTGTATGGCGCCGACCCCGATCCGCGCCCCGACATCTACGGCAAGGTCGGCAACTCCGGCGTCAGCATCGCGACGCTGGACGATATGAAGGTGCTCTACGACGGTTTCGACTTGTGCAGCCCCACGACTTCCGTCTCGATGACGATCAATGGGCCTGCACCCTCGATCCTGGCGATGTTCATGAACACCGCCATCGACCAGAACCTCGCCAAGTTCAGGAGCGACAACGGCCGCGAGCCAACGGCCGATGAAGCCGCAAAGATCAAGGACTGGGTGCTGGCGAATGTGCGCGGCACGGTGCAGGCCGACATCTTGAAGGAAGACCAGGGCCAGAACACCTGCATCTTCTCGACAGAGTTCTCGCTGAAGGTGATGGGCGATATCGCCGAGTACTTCGTCCACCACAATGTGCGCAACTTCTACTCGGTCTCGATCAGCGGTTATCACATCGCCGAGGCCGGCGCGAATCCGATCAGCCAGCTAGCGCTGACCCTGTCGAACGGCCTGACCTTTGTCGAGGCCTATCTGGCGCGCGGCATGCACATCGACGACTTCGCGCCGAACCTGAGCTTCTTCTTTTCCAATGGCATGGACCCCGAGTACACGGTGCTGGGCCGCGTCGCGCGCCGCATCTGGGCCGTCGCGATGCGCGACAAGTACGGCGCCAACGAGCGCTCGCAAAAGCTCAAGTACCACATCCAGACCTCGGGCCGCTCACTGCACGCGCAAGAGATCGCCTTCAACGACATCCGCACCACCTTGCAGGCGCTGATCGCGATCTACGACAACTGCAATAGCCTGCACACCAATGCCTACGACGAGGCGATCACGACGCCCACCGAGGAAAGCGTGCGCCGTGCGATGGCCATCCAGTTGGTGATCAACCGCGAATGGGGCCTGGCCAAGAACGAGAACCCCAGCCAGGGCGCCTTCATCATCGAGGAGCTGACCGAGCTGGTCGAGGAAGCGGTGCTGGCCGAGTTCGAGAAGATCGCCGAGCGAGGCGGCGTATTGGGCGCGATGGAGACCGGCTACCAGCGCAGCAAGATCCAGGAAGAGAGCATGCACTACGAGATGCTCAAGCACACCGGCGAGTACCCCATCATCGGCGTCAACACCTTCCGCAACCCGCATGGCGAGACCGTGCCGGAGACCATCGAGCTGGCCCGCTCGACCGACGAGGAAAAGCAGTCGCAGCTGGCACGGCTGGCCGACTTCCATGCCCGCAACGCGGCCCAAGCGCCGGCCATGCTGGCCCGTCTTCAGCAAGCCGTGATCGAGAACCGCAATGTCTTCGAGGTGCTGATGGAGGCCGTGCGCGTCTGCTCACTGGGCCAGATCACCAGCGCGCTGTTCGAGGTGGGCGGGCAGTACCGGCGCAGTATGTGAGTCCGGGCGGCAACGCCAGCACAAAGCGCTTTTTGTCCAGCGCGGTCGCGCCGGCGCGCAAGTAAAAGCGCTGCGCGCCCTCGTTCCAGTCCGGCGTCTGCCATTGCAGCTCGGCGCATCCCTGCGCAGCCGCAAAGTCCAGGGCCTGGCGCAGCAGCTTAGCGCCCAGACCCTGGCCGCGCGCCGCTGGCCGCAGATACAGACAATCCATATGGGCGAAGGGCTGCGCGCCCAAAGTCGCGAAGTCCAGCGTCAGGCTGACATAGCCCAGGGCCTGACCTTCACGCCAGGCCAGCCAGGTGTGCAGCCGCCGCGCGGCCAGCGCCGCCGCCAGCCTCGCCTCGAAACCGACATCATCGACACAGGTTGCGAGGCGCTCATAGGCCGCATGCTCGCGGCACAGCGTTGCCAGTGCTGGGGCATCGCCAGGCCCAGCGGCGCCCAGTTCCGCGATCAACTCAGCACTCACAATTGATGGCCGCCGGGTCCATGCTGCCGGGCTGCGCGCCGGTCGCGACCGGATGGCCGTCGCGCTTCCAGAAGTCCAGTCCGCCCAGCAGCTCCTTCACCGAGAAGCCTTGCGCGGCCAGCTTGTAGGCGCCCTTGGTCGAACCATTGCAGCCGATGCCGTCGCAGTAGCAAACATAGGTCTTGCTGCGATCCAGCTGCGCGGTGCTGGACGCATCCATCTTGCGATGCGGGAAGGAGATGGCGCCGGGCACATGGCCGGCGGCATAGGCCTCGGCCGAGCGGGTGTCGACCACCACCAGGGAGCGAACGCCGGCGCGCAGGTCCTCCGCCACATCCCAGGCGTCGGCGTGGTAGTGCAGCTTGGCCAGCATGAAGTCGCGGCTTTGATCGGGCGCCGGTGCAGGATAGGACAGGACGATGGACTCGAAGACTTGCAGTGACATGGTGGATTCCGTCTGAAGTGGTGATGGGGAGCAGCGCCAGTGTCGAGCGGATTGGACTTAGCATTGAGACCGATTTATTTCATGAGATAAGGCCAATGTCACCCACCCGCCTATGGCTTCAGTTGTTCGAGCGCCAGTCAGGCCGAGGACTGGGTCGTCGCGAGCAGCTCTGCGCCAGCCTGCGCCAGGCCATGCTGGGCGGCGAGCTGGCTCATGAGGAGCGGTTGCCCGCCAGCCGGGTCCTTGCGGCCGATCTGGGTCTGTCGCGAGTCACCGTGGAGGCGGCCTATGTCCAGTTGGAGGCCGAGGGCTATCTGCGGCGCCAGACCGGGCGCGGCAGCTTTGTCGCCATCGAGGCCCAACCTCGACCGATGGCGCGGCGCAACCTGGCGCCGCAGGCCGCTGGGCAGACGCTGTCGCAGCGCGGCCAGGCGATTGCGGCGACGGGGGGCTGCGAGGACCCGCGCAGCCCGCGCGCCTTCGCGGCCGGCAGCCCTGATTTGCGCGCCTTTCCGCTGGAAACTTGGCGCCGGCTGATCAACCAGCGCCTGCGCCGCGAGCCGGCGCTGCTGGGCTATGGCGACCCGCAAGGTCATGAGGATCTGTGCGCCGCCATCGCCGGCTATCTGCGCCAGTCGCGCGGCCTGCGCTGCAGCGCCGAACAGGTGCTGGTGCTGACCAGCTCGCAGCAGGGCCTGCAACTCGCGGCGTCGATGCTGCTGGATGCCGGCGACACGGTGTGGATGGAAGAACCCGGCTATCGCGGCGCCAGCACGGCCTTTGCCGCCGCAGGCGCCCGCCTGCAGCCAGTGCGACTGGATACCCAGGGCCTGAACCCCGAGGACGCCACCCTGCCCGCGCCGCGCCTGATCTATCTGACCCCGTCGCACCAATACCCATGCGGCATGGCCCTGAGCCTGGAGCGCCGCCTGGCCCTGCTGGCGCTGGCGCGGCGGCAGCAGGCCTGGATTGTCGAAGACGACTACGACAGCGAGTTCCACTACGAGGGCAGGCCGATGCCGGCGCTGCAAGGCCTGGAGGAGGCGGACGACCCCAGCCGGGTGATCTATCTGGGCACCTTCTCGAAGGTGCTGTTTCCGTCGCTGCGCCTGGCCTATATGGTGCTGCCTGCGGCCCTGGTCGCGCCGCTGGCGGCGGCACGTAGCATCCAGGACGGCCATAGCGCTCAGCTGGCGCAGGCAGTCACCGCCGACTTCATCGGCCAAGGTCATTTCGCCGCCCATCTGCGCCTGATGCGCAGCCTCTACCGGCAGCGCCGTGAAGTCCTGCTGGAGGCGCTGGGGCCGCTGCAGGCCTGGCTGCGGCCCCAGCCCAGCGCCGGCGGACTGCAGCTGGCGGCCCTGCTGCCCGAGGGCAGCGAGGCCGAGCTCAGCCGCGCCGCCGCGTTACAGGGCTTGGTCACGCCTTCGCTAAGCCGGCTCTACCTCTCGGCGCCGCGCCAGGACGGCTGGCTGCTGGGCTATGCGGCCTTGACGCCGACCGAACTCCGCAACGCCGTCCAGCAGTTGGCTCGGCTGAGCATCCCCGCACAGTGATAGTCTTGGTGCTAAGTCAGCCACGCGAGGAGACCTTATGGGCCAAGGCTTCGGAATGGAGACACCCGCCAAGCACCATCCCGGCGCGCTGCGCCAGGCTGCCCGCTATCTGGTGGTGATCGAGTCCGGCGGCGTGATGCTGGCGCGGCTGTTTCTGGAGACACGCGAGCAGATCGCCGAGTTCGATGCCAGCACCGAGGAGATGGCCTCCATGATCAGCGGTGCCGAAGCAACCCAGGGCGCCGGTGGCGCGCAATGGGACCGAGCGCTGGCCGGCCACAGCGCCGACGAGCGCGCGGCCGCCAAGGTCTACCGACTCGCCATCTAGCGACCCAGGCCCTTGCTGACCCTGCACCACTGCCTCAGCGCCCGCTCCTTCCGCCCATTGTGGGCGCTTGAAGAGCTTGGCCTGAACTACCAGCTGATCGTCCTGCCCTTCCCGCCGCGCGTGCACGACAAGGGCTATCTGGCATTGAACCCGCTGGGCACGGTGCCGCTGCTGCTGGACGGCGAGACGCGCATGACCGAATCCGCTGCGATCTGCCAGTATCTGGCAGCAAGACATGACCCCGGCGGTCTTGATGTGGGCATGTCCGAGGCCGATTACGGTGCCTATCTGAACCTGCTGCACTTCGGCGAAGCCACGTTGACCTTTCCGCAGACCCTGCTGCTGCGCTACCGCTTCTTCGAGCCGGCCGAGCGCCGCCAGCCCCAGGTGGCCGAGGACTATGCCAAATGGTTTCTGGCCCGGCTGCGCACGCTGGAGCCGCGCCTGGCTGAGCAGGACTGGCTCTGCGCCGGACGATTCACGGCGGCCGACATCTCGGTGGGCTATGCACTGATGCTGGCCAGCCATCTGGGGCTGGATGCGCAGTTCTCGCCGGCCGTGGCCGCATACTGGGCGCGGCTGCAGCAGCGCGACGGCTGGCGCCGCGCGTTGGCCGTGCAGACTGAGGCCGCCCAGGCCCAGGGCATCTCGCCCATCGCCGCGCCCGATATCCGCCCCTAGGACAGGTTAAACGAGAAGCGGCCAGAATCCGCCCCCATGGATTCACTCTCGCAAATCGCGCTGGGCGCCGCCGTCGGCGTCGCTGTGATGGGCCGCCGAACGGCCTTGTGGAAGGCAGCGGCTTGGGGTGCCGTTTGCGGCACCCTGCCCGATCTGGACGCATTCATCGACCACGGCGATGCGCTCAGCAATATGGTGCTGCACCGGGGAAATAGCCATGCGCTGTTCTGGCTGAGCATGGCCGCCGTGCCGATCGCGGCCGGCATTGCCGTGCTGCAGCGCGAACGCGCGCTGTTCGGGCGCTGGCTATTGGCGGTCTGGCTCGCCCTGATCACGCATCCGCTGCTGGACTACATGACGATATACGGTACTCAGCTGCTGCGCCCCTTCAGCAGCGAGCCGCTGGGCCTGGGCAGCATCTTCATCATCGACCCGCTCTACACGCTACCACTGCTGATCGGCACCGGCGCTGCCCTGGCCGGCGGCGCGCGGTCGCTGCGCTGGAACGCGGCCGGCCTGCTGCTCTCGACCGCCTATCTGGGCTGGAGCGCACTGGCCCAGCAGCATGTCGAGCAGCTGGCGCGTCAGAGTCTGACCGGTCAGCCTGTGCAGCGGCTGCTGGTCACGCCCAGCCCCTTCAACACGGTGCTGTGGCGCATCGTCGCGATCACTCCCGATGGCTATCGTGAAGGCTTCTACTCGCTGCTGGATGCCGGCGCGACGATACGCTTCGAGCGCTTTGAGCGTGGCGAAGCGCTCTACGAGGCCTTGAAGACCCACCCGCCGGTCGCGACCCTGGCCGACTTCAGCGACGGCTTCTTCAAGCTGGAGCGCAGGGCCGACCAGGTGCTGATTACCGATCTGCGCATGGGCCAGGAACCGAACTACACCTTCAGCTTTGTCGTCGCCGAGCAGCACTCGCCCTTGCGGCCGCTGGCCCGCCCGCAGCTGGCCGGCTCGCGCGGCGATCTGCAGGCGGGTCTGGCCTGGCTGTGGCGCCGCCTGCGCGGCGAGGACATCGCGCCGCCGCGCTGAACTTCTCGCTGGCATGCATCCTGCTGATGCAGAATCAGTGCGACAAAGCGCCAGGGAGCGTCCAATGGAACTGCTGCGGAATCTGCGTATCGGCCGGCGTCTGGGCCTGGCATTCGGACTGGTCCTGCTCTTGCTGGCCGTCGTCAGCTGGGTCGGCGTGCAAGGCAGCACGCGCGTCTTTGCGGACCTGAAGACGATTTACGAGGACCGCACGATTCCGCTCAAACAGATCGGCGAGGTCGACGGGCTGATGCTGCGCAACCGCATCCTGGTGATGGAGATGCTGCGCGACCCGGCCGCGCTGCCGGCGCTGGACAGCCAGCTGCAAGCCAATATCGCCCAGGTCAGCAAGACCTGGAAGGCTTATATGGACAGCTATCTGACGCCGCAGGAAAAACAGCTGGCCGAGGCCTTCACCCAGGTGCGCGGCAGCTATGTGCGCGATGGCCTGCTGGCTGCCCGCGACGCGCTGAAGGCCGGCGAGGTGGAGCGCGCCCAGACCCTGTACGGCGAACGCATCGTGCCACTGGGCCAGCAGGCCAAGGACGGCATCGACGCGCTGATCAAGCTGCAGATCGAAGTGGCCGCCGCCAGCTACAGCCAGGCCCAGGCCACCCGCGACAGCGTGCGCGCCTGGAGTTTTGGTGTCAGCCTGGCCGCGGCGCTGATCGCGGTGGTGGCCGGCCTGATGAGCACCCGCTCGATCACCGGCCCGATGCGGGAGGCGGTGAGCTTCGCGCAGACCGTGGCCAGCGGTGATCTGCGCGCCGCAGCCGCCGTCCAGGGCCGCGACGAGGCGGCCCAGCTGATGACCGCGCTGAACCAGATGAACGGCTCGCTGGTGCAGATCGTCTCCCAGGTGCGCGACAGCAGCGAGAGTATCGCCACCGGCTCGCGCGAGATCGCCAGCGGCAGCATCGACCTGTCCCAGCGCACCGAAGAGCAGGCCAGCAATCTGCAGCAGACAGCCGCCTCGATGGAAGAACTCTCCAGCACGGTGCGCAACAACGCCGACACCGCCGCCCAAGCCAATGCGCTGGCCTCGGCCGCCGCTGCTGCCGCCGGCCAGGGCGGCACGGTGGTGGCCCAGGTCGTCAACACCATGCAAGGCATTGCCGAGGCCTCCAAGCGCATCGCCGACATCATCGGCACCATTGACGGCATCGCCTTCCAGACCAACATCCTGGCGCTGAACGCGGCGGTGGAAGCGGCTCGGGCCGGCGAGCAGGGCCGCGGCTTCGCGGTCGTCGCCGCCGAGGTGCGCGCGCTGGCCCAGCGCTCGGCCCAGGCGGCGCGCGAGATCAAGGTGCTGATCAATGACAGTGTCAGCCAGGTCGAGTCGGGCTCGCGCCTGGCTGACAATGCCGGCAGCGCGATGGGTGGCATCGTCGAGCAGGTGCGCCAGGTCAGCCAGCTGATCGCCGAGATCGCCGGCGCCAGCAGCGAGCAAAGCAAGGGCATCGGCCAGATCGGCGACGCAGTCAACCAGCTCGATCAGGTCACGCAACAGAACGCCGCCCTGGTCGAGGAAAGCACCGCCGCTGCCGAAAGCCTGCAGCACCAGGCCGCCGAGCTCGCGCGTCTGGTCGGGGTGTTCCAGCTGGCACGTTGAGCAGGGCCTCGGAGGCTGAAAATTTTTCGGAGCGAGCCGTTGCCAGACTAGGCGGACGCAACACACGAACCGGTGCGTACTTGGGTACGTGAGGATTCCGAGCACCGCCCGACGGCACATCGCGGCGGCGCAGCAGAAAAATCCTCAGGCTCTCAGCCCGGCTTCTGGAACTCCGCCGCGATCCAGGCGCTGGCGCTGGCGCGGCTGAGCTTAAAGCTCGGCCGCACCTTCACCTCGGCCAGCTGCGTGCCCATCTCATCATGCGCGCTCAGCAGCGCATAGGGCTCGTCCTCGTCGGGCACGATGTCCAGCCGCACCTCGATCTGGGCGCTGTCGGTGGTGATGCGCAGGCTCTGATGCAGCTGAGCATGCAGCTGCTGCTCATGGCGGCGCAAGACCTCGGAGGCGGTCTTCACCAGTGTGTTGAAGGCGTTGACGTCCAGCGGCTTGGGATTCTTCTTGTCGCGCCCCATGGTCCAGGGGCCAACCAGGGCCGGCTCGCTCTGGCCTGCCAGAATCATCGCGACGGCCCAGCCCTCGTCGTCCTCGTTCTTGATCACGCGGGCGGTCCAGCGGGCGTCCTGCCACAGGCGCGGCTCCTGGATATCGGGGCGTTCGGTGTTGTCGGCGTCGGACATGGCGGCTTCATTCAGGGCGGGCGCGCAGCATACCTCGCCGCCGGGCCGCCAAGGGTGTAAAACAGAGGTCCCGACGCCCGATCACGGAGGCTGCCCATGAGTTCTCTCTCGCCCACCCTGCCGTCCCTTGCACCGCTGCCCGAGCAGGCGCTGCTGATCGATGTGCGCTCCTACAGTGAGTACATGTCCGGCCATGTGCCCGGCGCGCGCTGCATCCCGCTGCCGCAGCTGGCCGAGCAGATTGCCCATCTGGCGCCGGATCGGGCCACGCCCATCATCCTGTACTGCGCCTCCGGGGCGCGCTCCGAGCAGGCCCTGGGCCTGCTGCAGCAGCAGGGCTATACCGAGGCCTATAACGGCGGCGGCGCCGTGCAGCTGGCTGAGCGGCTGCGATGTCCGCTGGAGCGGGGCCTGTGAGCACGCTGGCCCAGTACCGCCGGCGTGCCCCCTTCTACGATCTGGAGCTGGCGCCCTTCGAGCCGCTGCGGCGCAGCGCCATTGCCAGTCTCTGCCTGCAGCCCGGCCAGCGCGTGCTGGACCTGGGTTGCGGCACCGGCCTGAGCCTGCCGGGCCTGCTGCAGCAGGTCGGGCCCCGCGGCCATGTCACAGCGATCGAGCAATGCCCGGAGATGCTGGAGCAGGCCCGCCGTCGGGTCGCCGCCCAGGGCTGGCGCAATGTCTCGCTGCTGGCCGCCGGGGTGGCCGAGGCACCGCTGAGCGGGCGCTGCGACGCCGCGCTTTTCCATTTCACGCACGACATCCTGCAGCAGCCGCAGGCGCTGCGGCATGTGGCCGCGCACCTCAAGCCGGGAGCGGCGCTCGCGGCCACCGGCCTGGTGTGGGCGCCGCCCTGGGCGGTGCTCAGCAATCTCTTCGTGCTCGGCGCGGCCCTGCATTCAATGGCCTCACTGGCCGGCCTGGACCACCCCTGGGCCGGGCTGCTGGAGCTGACCGGCGAGCTGGACCTGCGCTACCACTGCATGGGCACGGTCTACCAAGCCACAGGCCGCATGCTCTGATCCTTCGCTCAGGGCACGACCGCCAGGAACAGAAACACCGCGAACAGCACCAGGTGTACCGCGCCCTGCAGCACCGTCGCACGGCCGGCGCCCAGGGTCAGCGTGCCGACGACAAAGGTCAGCAGCAGCAACACCATGCTGACCGGCTCCAGCCCCAGCACCAGCGCATGCGGGAAGAACAGCGAGAGCACGGCCACCGCCGGAATCGTCAGTCCGATGCTGGCAAGGCCGGAGCCCAGCGCCAGGTTCAGACTGGTCTGCAGCCGGTTGTGCATCGCCGCGCGTACCGCGGCCAGCGTCTCCGGGGCCAGCACCAGCAGGGCCACGATCACCCCCACCAGCGCGCTCGGCGCGCCGATGCTGCGCACCGCGTTCTCGATGCTGGGCGCCAGCAGCTTGGCCAGACCGACAACGCCGACCAGGCAGACCATCAGCAGCGCTAGGCTGGCCAGCGCGATCTTGTTGCCGGGCGGCGCGGCATGGGCGTGGTGATCGTCCACCCCCTCGGCCGGCAGGAAGTAGTCGCGATGACGCACCGCCTGCACGAACACAAAGGCCGCGTACAGCACCAACGAGACGACGCCGGCAAACATCAGCTGGCTCTGCGAGAAGGTGGGGCCGCGTGTGCTGGTCGTAAAGGCCGGCAACACCAGGGTCAAGGTCGACAGCGCGGCCAGCACCGCCAGCGTCGGGCTCGTGCCCTCGATGCGGAAGGCCAGCACCCGGTGACGCATGCCGCCGACCAAGATGCACAGACCCACCACACCGTTGCAGACGATCATGATGGCCGAGAACACCGTGTCGCGCGCCAGCGCATTGGCACTCTCGCCGCCGGCCAGCATCAGCGACACGATCAGCGCCACCTCGATAATGGTGACCGCCACCGCCAGCACCAGCGATCCATAGGGCTCGCCGACACGGTGGGCCACCACCTCGGCATGGTGGACTGCGGCCAGCACCGCAGCGATCAGGCACAGCGACACCAGCGCGATCAGCAGTCCCGACAAGGCCGCGCCACCCAGCAGCAGCAATAGGGCCACTGCCGCCAGCGGCGACAGCAGGCTCCACAGGGGCAGGGCGAGGGGGAGTTTCTTCAGTGGATTTGGCATGGTTCGAGCATAAAGGCAAGACCGAACCCCGCCGTGGGTGTGCCGGCTAAGGTGTCGGATCCGCGCGGGTCGCGACCTGCGGCGATGGCGGATCGGAGCGCGGGCGAGGCGGCAGCAAGCGGTCGAACTCGCGCAGCGTCTGGTCCACGTCGAGCGGCTTGGTCCAGTAGCCGACAAAGCCCTGCGCCCGCGCGGCCGCCACATCCTCTTCCGCCGCCGCCGCCGACACCATGATGGCAGGCACGTCGGCCATGGCCTCGATGCGACGCAAGGCCGGCAGCAGCGCCATGCCGCTGATATCGGGCAGGTGCATATCGAGCAGCAGCAACTCGGGAGGCGCCGCTCGGGCGGCCGCCAAGGCGCTGGCACCATCGGTGGCCAAGCTCAGTCGCAGACCTGGTCGCATACCGACAATGGCCTCCATCAGCATCGCGTTGACCGGATTGTCCTCGACATAGAGTACCGTGCCACACGCGCCGCCGGCCCCTGCGTCGAGCGCAGCCGCCGGGTGGTCGCCGGGCCGGTCGAACGCTGCACCCAGGCCGACCGGCATCGCCAGATGGACCTCGAAGCGGCAACCGGCACCGGGCTCGCTGTGCAGGGTCAGACGGCCACCCATCAATGTGACCAGATGCCGCGAGATCACCAGCCCCAGGCCATAGCCCTCCACGGTGGTCTTTTCGGCGCCCAATCGCTGGAAGGGTTGAAACAGCTCGGCCTGCTGTCGCGCCGACAGTCCTGGTCCGGTGTCGGACACCGCGATGCACAGCCCGCCGTCGAGCTCCTGGACGCTCAGGCGTACATGGCCGCCGGGGCGGTTGTACTTGATGGCGTTAGACAGCAGGTTCAGCAGTACCTGCTGCAAACGCAGCGCATCGGCCTGCACGGCCAGCCCGGCCGCCACCTCCAGTGGTAGCAAGGCCACGCCGGCTGAACCTGCCTGCGGCTGCATCTGGCTTAACGCCAACTCCAGCTGCGGCGCCAATTCCAGCGTCTGCATCTGAACCTCCATCTGCCCCGCCTCCAGCCGCGTCACTTCCAGCACCTGATTGATCAACTGCAGCAGATGCTGGCCGGAGCTGCGCAACAGGCGCAGCCGCTCCTGCTGCTCAATGCTGAGGTTGTCGGCCTTATCGCTCTCCAGCAGTTGGGCAAAGCCCAGGATGCCATTCAGCGGCGTGCGCAGCTCGTGGCTGACGCGCGACAGGAACTCGTTGCGCGCACGATGCACCCGCTCAAGCGTCTGCTGCTCAGCCACCGCCGCCTGCATTTGCTTGCGCTCGGTGATGTCAGCGATATGCCCATGCCAGAGTATGGAGCCATGGGCCAGATGACGCTGGGTGGCCTGCAGCTCATGCCAGCGCGGACTGCCATCCGGCGCGCGCAGGCGATAGATGCAGTGCAAATCGCTGCCCTCGCGGGCGGCCTGTCGCATCGCAACCTGCAGCGCCTGCCGGTCGTCGGCATGGAGCTGACGAAACACTTGATCGGCCGAGGCCCGCGCCTGGTCCGGCGTGACTGCGTAGAGCCGACGTATCGCCTCACTGGCATACGGAAAGTGCAGACCCCCATCGGCCAGTTGCAGCAACTGGAACACCAGGCCAGGCGCCTGGTCGGCGGCACGCTTGATGCGCAGCATCTCGTCCTCGATGCGCCGGCGCTGGCGTATCGGCGCCAGCACCATGTCGAGCACGGCGCTGTCATCGGCCTCTCGCCTACCGGTGTAGACCAGCACATCCGGACTGCCGCCTTCCGACTGGCGCAGCGTCAGCGCGAATTCCTCGACATGGCCGTGCAGCTGCAACAGTGGTTGGAGGTAGCTCTGGTAGAGCACCCGGGAGGCATTGCTGAGCAGCCGGTCGAAAGGCTGACCGACGATCTGCTCGGCCGACAGTTGCACCAGGCGGCACAGCGCCCGGTTCACCGTCAGCACGATGCCGCGCGCATCCAGGCTGAGGCAGCCGCAGGGCCACGTGGCCAACTCGGCAGCCTCCACCGGCAGGGACGGAGCGCCTGACTGCACGGTCTAGTGCTCCGCCAGGTAGCGGCGAATCAGCTCGGCCGTTTCCTGCGGGTGAGTCATGTGGGGGCAGTGCCCCGAGGCCTCGATCACGGCCAGCGTGCTGGCCGGCAGATGGCTATGCACATACTCGCCGACGGCACGCGGCGCGATCGCGTCGTCCGAGCACTGGATCACCAGCGACGGCACCGGCGCCAGCGTCAGATCGGCCCGGTTGTCGGCAAAAAAGGTCGCGATCGCAAAGCGGTGCGCGATATAGGGGTCGGAGGCGCAAAAGCTCTCACGCAGCTCTCGGGTCATTTCGGCCGAGCTGCCAGCCCCCATCACCTGAGGCGCAAGGAAACTGGCCCAGCCCACCATATTGCTCTCCATCATATCGATCAAGCCATCGATGTCTTCACGCTCGAAGCCTCCGATGTAGCCGGTCGGCGGCTCGTTCAGATAACGCGGCGACGGCCCGATCATCACCAGCCGCGAAAAGTGTTGAGGCGCAGCAATCGCGGCTAGCAAGCCGATCATCGCGCTGACGGAGTGGCCGACAAACACTGCATCGCTGAGCTCGGCGGCCGCCATGATCTCCACCACATCCTGCGCATAGCCGCGCAAACTCGAGTGGCGACCCGGCTCATAGGCGGCCGTGTCCGAGCGGCCGCAGCCGATATGGTCGAACAGCAGCACCTGATGATCGGCCTCGAATTGTGGAGCGACAAAGCGCCACATCTGCTGGTCACAGCCGAAGCCATGGGCGAACACAAGCGTCGGCTGGCCCTGTCCGCGCTGCACCACGTTATTGCGTTTGAAGATATCGATTGCCCCGGCCATCAGTCGCCTCCGTCGGTCGTGGATCTTGCCTCTCAACACGCAAATGCAAGCGGCAAAAATACCGCAATCAGCGCTCAATTGTGCGACCCAAGCACATTGTGCAACCAGAGCTCTAGATCCTGTGGCGCCAACGGTCGTGCAAACAGATAGCCTTGGGCAACCGGGTAGCCCTGTTGCTGCAGTATCTGCTGCTGGCCAGGGGTTTCGACGCCCTCGGCCACCACCGTCATGCGCAGGCTCTGGCCAATGCCCAGGATGGCGCTGCTGAGCGCCTGCGCGGCCTCGTCATGCGCCAGATCGGCGACAAAGCTGCGGTCCAGCTTGAGCTCGCTGACCGGCAGCCGGCGCAGATAGCCGAGGCTGGAATAGCCGGTGCCGAAGTCATCCATTGATAGACGCACGCCCAGCGCATGCACGGCCTCGATGGTCTTGAGCGTGCTCGGATGGGTATCCATCAGCACACTCTCGGTGATTTCCAGGGTCAGGTCTTGCGGCAACAGCCGATGATGCTGCAGCGTGTCGGCAATCATGCGCGGCAGCGCGAGGTCGTGAAAACTGGTGGCCGACAGATTGACGGCTATCGCAGGCACGGCCAGATCGCGCCCCCGCCAGTCACTGAGCTGGCGGCAGGCTTCGCGCAGCGCCCAATGCCCGAGCTCGCCGATCAAGCCACATTCCTCGGCCAGCGGGATGAAGCGCGCCGGCGAGATCTCACCGAGCTCGGCATGACGCCAGCGTGCCAGGGCTTCGACACCATAAAGTCGTCCGTCGCGCAGATCGATCTGCGGCTGGTAGTGCAGATACAAGCCACCGTCTCGCAGCGCCGCGCGCAAGGCCGACTCCAGCGCCAGCCGCTCTTGGGCGAGCTGGTTCATTTCATTGCTGAAGAAGCGGAAGCGGCTGCGGCCGCCGGTCTTGGCCTGGTACATGGCCACATCGGCACGGTGCAACAGGGTCGCCATGTCGCGGCCGTCGGCCGGAAACATCGCGATACCGACGCTGGCCGACGGGCTCAGCGTGGCGCCGGCCACCACACAAGGGCGGCCAAGCGCCGCCTGCAGTCGCTCGACGGTATCGGCCGCCTGATCGGCATCGCACTGCGGCAGCACCACGATGAACTCATCGCCCGACAGACGCGCTGCAATGTCCGAGACACGCACCTCGGTCTCGATGCGCCGCGCCACAAGGCGCAGCAGCTCGTCGCCGGCAGGGTGACCCAACGAGTCGTTGACCCGCTTGAAGCGGTCGAGATCAATGAAGAGTACAGCGAGCTCTTCACCATGGCGTGTTGCGCCCGCAATCACCTGGTCCGCCTTGGCATGCAGCAAACTGCGGTTGGGCAGGCCGGTCAGCCCGTCATAGAAGGCCAGCTGGCGGATTCTCAAGCGCGAGCTTTCGCGCTCCAGCGCCAGCGCGCACAGATGAACGCAGGCCTCGACCAGTTGCTGGTGGAAGGGGTCAGGGCCGCCTGGTCTCCGGTAATAGAAAGCAAAGGTGCCGACGACCCGGTCCTGGCTGTTACGTATCGGGGTAGACCAGCAGGCGGCATAGCCCAGCGGCAGAATCATGTGCTTGTAGTCGGCCCATAGCGGATCGCTGGCGATGTCGCTGACCAGAACGGACTCTTTGCGAAAGGCCGCCGTGCCGCAGGAGCCGGCCTGCGGTCCGATCGCCAGGCCGTTCAGCGCCTGCGAATAGTCGGGCGGCAGGCTCGGTGCAGCCAGTGGGTGGAGCAAGCCCCGTTCGTCGACTTCGAGAATGGTCGCCGTCACCTCGGGCGCAATGCGTTCGACCTCACGGCACACCAGCTCAAGTACATCGGCCAGTGGCTGATCACGGGCCATCGCTTCCAGCACACGCTGCTGCAGCACCTCATGCATTTTGGCGCGGGTGATGTCGGTCAGCACGGTGACGGTATTGAGCAGCCGGCCATCCGGGTCCAACACCGCATTGCTGACCGCATTGACCCAGTAGCGCCGACCATCCCTGCCGCTCAGGATGGCCTCGCGCCGCACCGTACGGCCAACACGCAGCGCGCCCCGGTAGTCCTCAAGTTCATCCGGCGACGCCAGCGGCGCCAGCAACTGCAGTGGCGAGCGGCCTTGCAACTCATCCAGACCCCAGCCAAACAGACGGCTGAAGCCGGCGTTCACATGCAGGGTGCCCCAGTCGCCATCGGTGATCACGACCGCGCTGTCGGTAGCGTCCGCCACGAGGGACAGGCGTCGCATATGTTCATGCTGATCGCGCTCACGCCGTACCCGGGCACTGACATCGGTGGCGATCTCGAGCACGCCACAGACCCGCCCCGCCTCGTCACGCAGCGGGGCGTAACTTGCCTCAAGCCAGCAGGGGCTGCCATCACGACGGCGGCGCTCACAAACTCCGGAAAACTCGGCTCCGCCGATCAAGCCGCGCCAAAACTGCTGGTAGTCGGCCGAGGCGGCATAGTCGGGCGGGCAAAAGCTGGCATGGGGTTGACCCAGCGCTTGCGCCGCGCTGTGACCCAGCATCGCCAGGCAATTGGCGTTGGCGCGCAGCAGCCGGCCTGAAGCATCGAACTCTGCAATGCTCATGACGCGATCCAGCGTCTGCAGCAGCAACTGATGATCGGCCGGCTGATCGCCGGTACGCTCCGCCTCAGACATTCGCCCAGCCCCCTGTTACCCGGCTAATCTTAGGCTCATGCAAAGGCACAGGCCTTGATGCGCATCACCCGAGTTTCAAGGGGAATGATAAAGGCCTTGCCCGCTGGCGCAGCGGGGCGGGGCGGCGCTCAGAAGCTGTGGCGCATCCCGAGCTCAACGCCGCTGGAATTGCCACTGCCGGCGAGGCCGCTGGCACCGCCGGGGATCACATAGGTTGACGCCCCCTTGTTGTCGACGCGTGAAACCGTGCCGTAGAGCACACTGCGCTTGGACAGCTCGTGCACATAGCCCAGGCCCAGCTGGCTGGCCCCATTGGCGCCGATTGCGGTGCTGCCGACACGGCCGGCCAGATCCACCTGGTTCCAGCTCAGCTTGAACTGCCCGTTCGTGCCCGCCGGCAGCCAGGCACCCAGCAGGGTGTGGGTCTGGCGCGCATCGCCGATCTCGAAACGGCGCCAGGCGGCCGACAACTTGATGATGCCCAAGTCATAGCTGCCGCCCAGGGCCAGATCGTCGAGCTGGTTCGAGCCGGTCAGATTGTTCTCGCTGCGGGTCAGCGCGGCGGCGATGTTGAAGGTCTTGGTTGCGTAGCCCAAACGCGCGCCGAGGACCTTGTGCTGGCCGGCAGCCGCCGTGCCGCCCTCACCGGCGGCCGCCATCAATCCACCCTCCCAGCCGCCCAGACCGCCGGGCAGTAGGTACTGGAGAGCGTTGCTGGACCGAACCGTGGTGTTGGCACCCGAGCCAAAGGCCGAGCGCAGCGGGCCGACCGGCGAGGCCGAGACGAAGTTATTGGAACCCGCGACACCGACATAGCTGAAGGGGTCGTAGCGACTCCAGTTGCTGTAACTTGGCACGAAGTCTCGGCCGGCGCGCAGCTCGCCCCACTGCTTGCTGATCAGGCTGACGGTGGATCTGCGGTCCCAGAACATCGTGGCGTTGGCTTGGGTGCCGCTGTCCAGCAAGATGCCGTGCTCCAGATGGAAGCCGGCCGCGAGGCCGCCGCCCAGGTCTTCGCTGCCGCGGATGATGATGCGGCTGGTCGAATTGCCGCCGCTGACCAGGGAGCTGACGCCACCACGGCCTTGGTTGCTGACATGGCGCACGGCCGCATCGGCGATGCCACCCAAGGTCACGTTCTGCGCGCCTGCCGCCAGCGCGGCGCTAGCGCCGAGCAGTGCCACCATAGTCGCCTTGAAATTGTGTTGCATACCGGTTTGTCTCCTGTTGTTATCGGGGCTTGATCGCGGCGGCTCAATCGGCGCTCAGCTTGGCCTGCACGACGACGCGCTTCCACTTGGCCAGCTCGCTCTTGACCAGGGCGCCGAATTGCTCGGGCGTGCTGGTTTCGACATCGGCGCCGTGGTCCTCGATGCGCTTGATCGTGTCTTTGTCGGCCAGCACCTGGTTGAGCGCCTTGTTGAGCTGCTCGATGATGGGCCTGGGTGTCTTGGCCGGCGCGAAGAAACCGTACCACTGCTGCACCTCGACCCCGTCGATGCCGGACTCCTTCAGCGTCGGCACATCGGGCAGGGCGGCCAGGCGCTTCGGACCGGCGACGGCCAGCGCGCGCAGCTTGCCGGACTTGACATGGGGGTAGGCGGTGAAGACGCTGGGGAACATGAACTGGGTCTGGCCGGCCACCGTGTCGGTGACCGCCGGGGCCGAGCCCTTGTAGGGCACGCCGGCCATCGAGACGCCGGCATTGAGCTTGAAGAGCTCGGCGGCGAAATGCGGCGCCGTGCCGTTGCCGGCCGAAGCGTAGAAGTAGGCCTCGGGCTTGGCCTTCAGCTGAGCCAGCATCTCCTTGACGTCCTTGATCGGCAGCTTGGGATTGGCCACCAGCAGGGTCGGCGAGTAGCCGACCAGGCCTATCGGTTCGAAGTCGGCCACCGGGTCGTAGCGCAGCTTCTGCAGCACCGGGTTCATGCCATGGGTGGCGATATAGCCGAAGAACAGGGTGTAGCCGTCCGGCGTCGCACGGGCCACATACTCGCTGGCGATAGAACCGGTGGCGCCGGCGCGGTTGTCGATGATGATGGTCTGGCCCAGCAGCGTGCCGAGCTTCTGCGCGATGCTGCGTGCCATCGCATCGTTGCCGCCGCCGGCCGCAGTCGGCACGACGATGGTGATGGTCTTGTCCGGATAGGCCTGCGCGGCGGGCGCGGCCGTCGCCAGCGTGGCGGCCAGGGTCACGGCCTTGAGCGCCGGGGCGATTGCTTGCTTGAACATCGGATCGTCTCCTTGTGTAGGTCTTGAAAAAACATAGTCCGGGATGTGCAGCTGGCCCTGCAGAATCTTGCGGGCCGTGCGCAGCAGGGCCGCACGCTGGATCTGGGCGAGCTCGCCGCTGCCGGCCAGCTCGACCTCGACCTCGATGCGGCCCTGGGGATGCAGCACCGCAATGCCGCGGCTGCCGCTGCGCTGCAGTGCACCGCTGGCCACCGTGCCGGGCAGCGCGAAGGCGGCGGCCACACCAATGGCGCCAGTCACCGCATGCGAGGCATGGCAGCGGCGCGGCGTGAAGTAGCGCGAGCGGATGCTGTGCTCGTCATCGCCGGGGCTGACGATTACCGGCTTCGGGATCACGCTGGTCGATACATCGCCCAGCCCCATCAGTTCACCGGCGGCGCGGCGCAGCGCCTCCAGGCGCTCCAACAGCGGCAGGTCAGCGTCCAGCTCGGCGGGCGACTCACGGCCGCTCAGGCCCAGGTCGGCGGCACGTACCAGCATCAGCGGCATCGCCGCGTCAATGCAGGTCATCTCGATGCCGTCGATGCGGTCGATGCGGCGGCCGCTCGGGAACACCGCGCCGGTCACGGCACCCCAGGCGTCCAGGAACTCCAGCTTGATCGGTGCAGCCGTTCCGGCCACGCCGTCAATGCTGGTCAGACCCTCGTAGCGGATGCGCCGCTGCGGCGTCTGCACCGTGACATCGATGCGTGAGCGGGTGTTGACATTGAAGACCCGCACCGTGGTCTCGCCCTCGTCGGCCTCGATCAGGCCTTGCTCCAGCGCGAAGGGCACGACGCCCGCCAGCATGTTTCCGCAGTTGGGCCGGGTGTCGACCGAGCGCTGGCCGACGCCGACCTGAGCGAACAGGTAGTCGAGCGCGCAGCCCGGCTCGCGGGATCGCGAGACGATGGCCACCTTGCTGGTCAGCGAGCTGCCGCCGCCGACGCCGTCGACCTGAAGCAGGTCGGACGCGCCGATCGCGCCGATCAGGGCCTGGTCGCGCAGGTCCTCGTTCTCGGGCAGCCATTCGCGAAGGAAGAAAGGGCCGCGCGAGGTGCCAGCTCGCATCAGGAAACAGGGAATGGTCAGGGCTTGCATGGGACGGATCTTGGGCGATCCACTCATGCATGTGAATTGCATAGTTATGATCGATTGATCCACCACACGCATCAGTCAACATGGCTATCAATTTCGACCTGAACGATCTTCTGGCCTTTCGCGCGGTGGCCGAGCTGGGCAACTTCCGGCGCGCGGCCGAGGCCGTTCACATCTCGCAGCCAGCCTTCAGCCGCCGCATCGACAAGCTGGAGCAGGCGCTGGGCGTCAAGCTGCTGGACCGCACGACGCGCCGCGTCAGCCTGACCGCGGTGGGCCGCGATTTCGCCCGCAAGGTACAGCAGCTGCTCGACGAGCTGGACAACACCTTGCTGGGCATACGCGGGGTATCGGCCACCCGCATGGGCGAGGTCAGCATCGCCTGCGTGCCGTCGACCGTCTACTACTACCTGTCGCGCGTGATCGGCCGCTACCGCGAGCGCTATCCGAAGATACGACTCAAGGTCTTCGACGCCGGCGCCGGCGCGGTGCTGGACGCGGTGGCACGCGGCGAGGTCGATTTCGGCCTGAACTTCATCGGCAGCCAGGAGCCCGATATCGAGTTCCATGCGCTGCTGGAGGAGCGCTTCGTCGCTGCCTGTCGGCGCGACCATCCGCTGGCCCGCAAGCGCCAGGTGGCCTGGCACGAGCTGGCCGCCTACGACTACATCGCGGTGGCCAAGAACTCGGGTAACCGGCTGCTGCTGGACCAGGCGCTGGCCGGTGTGGCCGGCCTGCCGGAGGCCGTCTACGAGACCCAGCATGTGACCACCACCCTGGGTCTGGTCGAGGCCGGGCTGGGCGTGGCGGCGGTGCCCTCGCTGGCGATGCCGGACAAGAGCCATCCGCTGCTGGTCAGCGTGCCGCTGGTCGAGCCGGCAGTGAGCCGCCATGTCGGGCTGATACGGCGCAAAGGCCGCAGCCTGTCGCCGGCGGCCCAGCAGCTCTATGACTTCTTCGTCGAGATGAAGCTCAAGCCAGCCGCGCGCAAGAAGGCGGGCTGAGGGCTCAGCCGGGCACGCGGCGCGAGCCGAGCACCGGCGAAGGCGCGGTCACGCTCGGATCGAATGGGTGGCTGCGCTGGCCGCCGATCGCGGCCAGGATGCGCCGCACATACATCCGCGTCTCGGCGTAGGGCGGCACGCCGCGGTAGCGGTCCACCGCGCCCTCGCCGGCGTTGTAGGCCGCCAGCACCAGGGACAGATCACCCTCGAAATAGGCCAGCAGCCAGCGCAGATAGGCCATGCCGCCGCGGATGTTCTGCACCGGGTCGGTCATCTTCCTGACCTTGAAGCGGGCCGCCGTGTCGGGGATAAGCTGCATCAGGCCCTGGGCCTTCTTCGGCGATTCGGCCAGCGGGTCGAAGTTCGACTCGGTGGCCATCACGGCCAGCACCAGATGCGGGGCCAGCTGGTAGTCGGGCGCCACCAGATTGACGAAGCGCACGATGGGCTCTGGCGCATTGGCCGGCGGGGGTGGGGGCGGCAACGGCGGGAGCTTGGCCGCCTGGCCGGGCTTGAGCGGCGCAGGGTCGGTGTCGGGCGGGCGCAGGCAGGCTGGCGGCGCGCCGCGCGGCGTACCCATGGCCTTGAGCATATTCTCCGCCTGCTGCAGGCCCTGCTCGGCAGCGGCGGCGAACAGATGGGCGGCCTGGGCATCGTCGCGCTCGATGCCGCGCGCGTTGGTCAGCATCCAGGCCAGGTTGTACTGCGCGGCGGCGTCGCCATAGCGGGCGGCTCGGCAATAGAGCTGAGCCGCCATCACCGGATCGCGCGGCACGCCGTCGCCATGCTCGTAGGCCTCGCCCTCGCGGCGCCAGCGCTGCACCTGGGGCGGCACCACCGGCCCGATCTCGGGCGGCGGTGTCGTGGGCCGGGGCAGGCCGTCAAGGGTCGGCAGGGCCGAGGGCGGCAGCTGGGCATGCGCGGCCCCGGCACAAGCCAGCAGCAGCGTGGACAGCCTCAGCATTGACAGGGGTTGCAAGCGCACGGCAAGAGGAAGGAGATCAGCGGAACCCTCAGTTTAGCCAGGGCCAAGAGCCCCGGCCGGCCGCAGGTCGATACGGACCTCCAGCCCCCTGCCCGCATGCGGCGCCTGAAGCAGCAGCCGGCCGCCGTGGCGTTCGATGATGGTGGCGACGATGGACAGGCCCAGCCCATAGCCTACGCCGACCCGTCGCTGGTGCCGCTGCGGGATGCAGGCCAGCGCCGCAGCCGGAACGCCTGGGCCGTGGTCGCGCACCCGCAAGGTCGCCGGTGCCTCGACGCTGAGCTCGATTAGGCTGCCAGGCGCATGGCGCTGGGCGTTCTCGATCAGATTGCGCAGCACGATGGCCAGCGCATCAAAGTCGCCCAGCGCCAGCACATCGCAGTCCTCGGGCACCTGCAGGCGCAATCGCTCCAACAGATCGGCATCGGCCCAGAACTCCTGGGCCACGCCGCCGGCCAGCCCGGCCAGATTGACCGGCGCGCTGCTCAGCGCGGCGCCGGACTCGGCACGCGAGAGTTGCAGCAGCTTCTCGGCGCGTCGGCCGAGTCGCAGCAGCGCTTGCTCGGCGCTGAGGGCCTGGGCGCGTGCGGCCGGTGCCAACCCCATATCAAGCAGCTGGTGCAGGCGCAGGCGAACGGTGGCCAGCGGGGTGCGAAGCTCGTGGGCGGCGTTGGCGGCCAGCGCCTTCTCGGTGTCCAGCGCCTCGGACAGGCGCAGCAGCAGATGGTTGGTGCTGGCGCCGATCTGCTGCAGCTCGGCAGGCAGCACGGCTGTGTCGGTTATGGGGCTGAGGTCCTGGCCGCTACGCCGTCCGATCTCGGCGGCCAGCTGGCGCAGCGGCGCCAGGCCGCGCCGCACCCGCCAGCGGATCAGCAGAGCCAGCGCCGGCAGCATGGCCAGCAGCGGCAGCACAAAGCTCAGTGCGTTCTCCAGCATGGCCTCGCGACGATGGTCCAGGTCGTCGGCCACATGGATCCACAGCGGCAGCGTGGCATGGCGCTGGCTGTAGACGCGCCAGCCCGGCAAGTCGACAAAGCCCGCAGCCAGCGGCACCGCCAGCGCCTGCGCGGGTGCGTCCGGCGAGCGCTGTAGCACCCGGCCATACAGGTCCACCAGCTGGTAGAAATGGTGATCGTCCGGCCCCGCCGGCGCCCAGGGAAGCTCCGCCGCCGGCCCGGCCATCAGCAGCAGACGCGCGGCACTGTCCATCAGGGTGCTGTCCATGCCCTCGCTGATCTCGGCGCGCGCATGCCAGGCTCCCAGCGCCGCCGTCAACAGCCAGGCACAGCAGACCAGGCACAACAGGCTGCGCGTCAACTGGCCGGTCAGGCTGGTCGGCACGGCGGGCGCCTCGCTCATCGGGTGCCGCCGCTGAGCCGGTAGCCCAGGCCGCGCACGGTCTGGATGCTGTCCGTGCCGAGCTTGCGGCGCAGGTTGTGGATGAAGACCTCGACGGTGTTGCTGCCCACCTCGTCATCGAAACCGTACAGCGCCTCCACCAAGGCGCTTTTCAGGTGGATGCGATCCAGCCGCAAAGCCAGCACGCGCAGCAGGCTCCACTCCTTGGCGGTCAGAGTCACCGGCTCGCCATCGCGGCAGACCGCCATGCGGCTCAGGTCGATCTGCAGCGCGCCGGCCTGCACCAGGGCAGAGTCCGCACCGCCGCGACCGCGCCGCTCAACCGCGCGCAGCCGCGCCAGCAGTTCGTCGGGATCGAAGGGCTTGACCAGGTAGTCATCGGCGCCGGCATCGAGGCCGCGAATGCGGTCACTCACCTGATCACGCGCGGTCAGCACGACGATGGGCAGCGCCGGTGCGCGGTGGCGTATCGCCGGGATCAGCTCCAGACCATCGCCATCGGGCAGATGCAGATCCAGCAGCACCGCATGCCAGGGCGCCAGAGGCAAGGCCGCGCGTGCCGCCGCCAGACTGGCCACGCGGTCCACGGCAAAGCCCTTGCATTCCAGATAGGCGGACATGGCCTCGGCCAGCGCGGCATCATCTTCGACAAGCAGAACTCTCATGATCGGCAGCGACGCTTCATGCTCGCATCAGACCCGGCAGCGATGAAGCGCAGCTTAAGCTGGGCTTCAGGAGGCCGAAAAAAAGTGCGAGGGATTCGCGCTGCCCTCGGAGAGGCCTCACGATGTCCGACCTGCCACACGCCATCTTCACCACGCTGCTGGCGGCGCTGCTGCTGAACCCGGTTCATGCCGGCCGGCCGCTCAATATCGATGACGCCAATGTCAACGAGGCCGGCGCCGGCCATCTGGAGGCCTGGTATGCGCGCCAGCCCGGCGATGCGCGGCTGTGGACCGTGGCCCCCGCCTATGCCCCCTGGCAAGGCATCGAACTCGGCGCCGCCTGGTCTCGCGAGCATGGCAGCGCGCTCAGCAGCACGAGTCTGCAGAGCAAGATTCAGCTGAGCGCACCCCACGAGGGCCGCTGGCACCATGCCGCCGTGCTGGGCCTGACGCACACCCGGTTTCAGCACGGCGCCACGCGCTATGCCACGCTGATTGCCAGCCGCGAGTTCCCAGCGGGTGCGCTGCACATCAATCTCGGGGCCAGCCGCACGCCCGGCGGCCCGACACTGCCGGCGCTGGGCCTGGCCTGGGAGCAGGCCTTGGGCACGGCGACCGGGCATCTGGAATGGCTGGGCCAGCGCCAGTCCAAGCCGCTGTTCGGCCTGGGCCTACGCCGTGAGGTCTTCAAGGACCTGCAGCTCGACGGCAGCCTCGGCCGCAGCGGCGGCAGCACGCTCTACAGCCTGGGTCTGAAACTGCAGTTCTGATCTTCAGCTGGGCTTCATCGGCGCCATCTGAAATAGGGCTACCGGCAGATGCCGGGATCACTCAACCCTCAGGAAACCCGCCATGAAGACTGTTCTGATCGCCCCGCTGTTGATCGCCCTGTCCGCCACGGCCCTGGCCGGCCCGAGCTGCCAGGTACCCGAAAGCCAGTGGATGAAGGAAGCCGACTTCCGCAAGACCGTCGAAGCCCAGGGCTACCAGATCAAGACCTTCAAGCTCAGCAAGGGCCGCTGCTACGAGATCTACGGCCAGGACAAGGACGGCCGCAAGGTAGAGATCTACTTCGACCCGGCCAGCGCCGCCGTGCTGGAGCGCAAGTGAGCCGCACCTCCGGGCCGCAAGGTCCCATGCAGACAGGGGCCGAGGCGCCGGTCTGGGACCGCTTCGTGCGCCTGTTCCACTGGAGCCTGGTGGCCTGCGTGATGTTCAATCTCTTAGTGCTCGACGACGGCGAGCCGCTGCATCGCTGGTCCGGCTATCTGGCCAGCGCCCTGGTGCTGGCCCGCATCGTCTGGGGCTTCGTCGGCAGCCGGCATGCCCGCTTCGCCGACTTCTTCCCGACGCCGGCGCGCCTGGCTGCCCATCTGCGCGCGCTGCGCTCCGGCGAGCTGCCGCCCCAGCGCGGCCACAACCCGCTGGGCGCGCTGATGATGCTGGCGCTGCTGGCCCTGGTGCTGTTGCTCGGACTGAGCGGCTGGATGCAGGGTCTCGATGCCTTCTGGGGCGAGGAGTGGCTGGAAGAACTGCACGAGGGCCTGGCCAACACCTTGCTGGGCCTGGTCGGCGTGCATGTGGCGGCCGCACTGCTGATGGGGCGACTGGAACGCACGCGGCTGATCCGTGCCATGGTCACCGGCGTCAAGCAGCGCTGGTGACTTGGTGACTCAGGGGCCCGAGCGCCAGACCGCCGCAAAGGCCCGCAGCTTGGCCATGCCGGGCAGGCGCTCGTCGGACAGCACATCGAGGAAGTCCGACAGGCGCTTGGACTTGACCATGGTGTAGATCGTCAGCGCCACCGTCGCGCCCAGGGTCAGGCCGAACACCAGCAGCCGATACCACAGCGGCGCCTCCGACTCGGCCAGCAGATTCATGCCAAGAAAGCCGGTGGTGATGGTGCCGATCAGGCCGAAGATGGTCACCACGGTCAAGCGTACGACGGTATTGGCCTGGCGGCGCACGCTGTCGGTTTCCAGGTAGTCGCTCATATCGCTGATGCGCGACTTGACCTCGGCATAGAGCGAGTCGAGCTCCAGATGCTGGGCGCTCATGCGGTATAGCGCGCGGGTCTGTGCCTGCTCGGCCACCGCGTGAAACCAGTAGCGGTGCGAGAAGCGCAGAAAGCCCTCGAAGCTGGCACGGATCGCGCGTTTGAAGCGCCTCACATTGTCGGCGTCGTTGACATTGAGCCGGCGCAACGCTTCGACCAGGCGGTCCGAGAACATCAAGAGCGCAGCCTTCTGGAAATGTGCGATCAGAAAGACCAGGAAATGCTGGTGGCGGAACTGGGCCAGGACGCCGCGGTCGCGGCAGCAGAAGAACTCGGCGTCGGCGCGGCCGATCACGATCAACGCATGGCCGCTGCACAGATAACGGGTCTGCGGCGCCGCGCCGGCGGCGCTCCAGAAACGGTCGTAGCAATAGCGCTGCTCGAAGTCCTGCAGATAGGGCTCGCTGAAGGGCAGGCCGCTGTCATCGGCCGCCGCACCGGTCACCAGGCCCAGGCGCACGAAGTCGCTACGCGACAGTGCAGCGGGATCGTCCAGCGCCAGATAGGCCATCATCGGCATTCGGTAGTACTCGATCTGGCGAAAACGCAGCACGCCGGGCGCCTGCGACTGGTCGCTGACCAGAGGCCGCAGCAGCCAGTCCCAATGCGCCGACAGCCGCGGCGCACGGTGCTCGGCCACATGGGCTATGAAGCGCTCGCGCTGTCCCGCATCCGAGGCGGCCAAGACCTGGCCCCCGTGCCCCAGCCACTCGGCCTCGGCCAGCGTGTGCAGTGGCAGACCCTGCGCGTCCCAGCCCGAGGGGTAGGCGCGGCCCAGCCGGTACAGCAGGTCCTGGGCCTGGCGCAGCTCCAGATCGCTGGCCGCCAGTTCCACGTTCAGCAGTACCACATCGACATCGAAGAAGAAATACAGATCGACATGGATAACGTCCAGGCACAGCTGCGCCTCGCCCGGCCGGCTGCGCAGCCGCAGGCTCGCCACATCGTCGCGGCGCAGCACCTTCATGCCTGATTCGCCCAGCGCATCGTCGGGCCGTGAGCGCCCCTCGCCATAGAGAAAGCGCTGCACATAGGGCAGGAAGGTGACGAACTCCTGGTAGTGGCGCTCGTGAAAACGCGCCGCGTCGCCGGTGTACTCGTCCACAACCTCGCGCCAGGGCTGATCGCCCTGGGCCAGCAGCAGCTCCCAGGGACGGCGCGGGGCGCCGGGCGCGGCGCCGATGGGCATCAGGCGCAGCGGCCACAGCAAGATCTGGTGCAGGCGCCGGACCTGCTTGGCGGTCGTCGCGACAGGCTCACTCATGCAGGGCTCCCGGGGCTAAGCGCCTATCTTGCATCAAGTCTTGGCTCAGGGGTTGGTCAGATGGGCGCTGCGCACCGCGCCGGGAAGGTCCTCGGCCGAGAATCCATAGGGCTCGATCGCCCGCAGATGGCGAGGCGAGCCCATCAGTGCGGCCTGGGCTGCCATCCAGTTCTGCTGCAGGGTCAGGTCTTGCAGATGAAACTGAAACGCCGCATAGGCCAGGGCAGGCGCGCCCGGCTCCTGGCGAAGGCGCAACGCCTGCAGGTCCTCGGGCCGCTGGGCCGCCAGATGGCGCACAGTCGGAAAGGACAGGCAAAGGGCCTGAACCCGATCAGCCAGCAATGCCGCATGGGCGGCCGAAGCCGTGTCGTACTCGATCAGCCGCGTCGCCGTCAGACCCAGTTGGCGCAAACGCGCCGCCTCCACCGAGCCCTGCAGGACGGCCACCCTGGCGCTGCGGCTGTCGCGCAGATCGGCCTCGCTGCGCAGGCCATGCGGATTGCCTCGGCGCACCAGCAGGCCAGGCAGCACCCGCACGCTTGGGTCGGAGTAAAGCACCCGGCGGGCACGCTCAGGCGTCACAAACATGCCCGCCGCCACCACGTCGAAGCGCCGTGCCTGCAGGCCCGGGATCAGCTCGTCGAAGCTGCTGCGCACCCATTCGATACGCGGCAGGCCCAGATCCTGGGCGACCAGCCGCGCCACCGTCGGCGCCTCGCCCAGCACCGCGCCATCGTCGCCCAGCATCGCATAGGGGGCCTCGACCGCATAACCGATGCGCAACACGCCTGCGCGCTGCACGCGCGCCAGCGAACCGTCGCCCTGCAAGGCCCACCAGGCGCCAAGCAGCACCAGCATGCAAAAGCCGCCTACGAACCATGTTCGCGACAACGCGCGATTCTTCATGGACGCTCCCTGATTTCGCCCTCGCCGCACCGCTAAATGAGGCAAGAGCTGACCCCCGGGTATACCGCAGGCTGCTGGCCGGCGTCAAGAATGACTCAGGCCAGGCGCCGGATCAGGGCCTGGGCCGCCGCCGGCGCGCGCTCCTTGGCGCCGCTGATGAAGAACATGAAAACATCGCGCGGCGCTGCCGGTGGCGCGGAGGCCGGTTCGACCAGCGGCAGCCCGCTCGGCTGCCCGCCGTCGCCCCAGCGCCGCGCGCAGGCGGCCAGCTGGTCCAGCGTGGCCGGCGGGCAGCCCTCGGGCAGGGCCGATTCGGTGCGCATGATGCGGCTGTAGACGAAGCCGCCGGTCAGGTCGGCGATGGCCGGATAGTCGTCGGATTCGGTCAACACGGTGGACGCGCCATAGCGGCGCGCCAGCGCCAGGTACTCGGGTGTGCGGAAGCTCTCGTGCCGCACATCGAGCGCATGGCGCAGGGCCAGGCCTCCGACCTGGGCCGGCAGCAGCTGCAGAAAGGCCTCGAAGTCGACCGGATCGAAGCGCTTGGCTGGCGCAAACTGCCAGACGATAGGCCCAAGCTTGGGACCCAGCTCGGCAATGCCGCTGTCGACGAAGCGCCGCACCGACTCGCCGGCCTCGGCCAGCACGCGGCGGTTGGTCGCGAAGCGATTCGCTTTCAACGCGAACACAAAGCCCGGCGGCGTCGCGTCGCGCCACTTGGCGAAGGTGGGCGGCTTGAAGGTGCTGTAGTAGGTGCCGTTGACCTCGATCGCGCTCAGCTGGCGGCTGGCGTACTCCAGCTCGCGCGCAGCCGGCAGGCCAGGCGGGTAGAAGGTCTGGCGCCAGGGCTCGAAGTTCCAGCCACCGATGCCGACGTAAATGCCTGTGCTCATGTGCTCACCCCCTCCAGCAGTTGTTCCAGGCCAAGCCGACCGCGCCGGGTCGGTCGCAGCGCGCGGCTGTCCAGCTCGGGCTTGAGCCAGCCCCGTGCCAGCAGGGCTTGCAGCCAGGCAGCGCCCAGCGCGCCGCCCAGGTGCGGACGACGCTCGCTCCAATCCATGCAGGCGCAGGCCAGGCGGCGGCGCCGCGCGGCCTGCGCCGCCAGGACATCGACGCCCAGGCCAGCCAGGGCTTTCGTGCCGGCCTCGGTCAGCGCATAGCCGCGTGCCTCGCTGGGCACGGCCCGGATCCAGTCGCGGCGCAGCGCATGGTCGTGCAGGCGCACACCCCACTCGCCGGCCAGATGGTCATAGCAGCGCCGCGCCTGCCGCAGGCCATCTGGCGTGCTGGGTTGGAAGGCATCGACCTTGCCGCCGGCCAGCACCAGCAGGGCCTCCAGCGCCTGGCCCACCTCGTTGCAGGCCAGCCGATAGTAACGATGCTTGCCCTGGGCCAGACACTCCAGAAGGCCCTGGGCGAGCAGCTTTGACAGATGCGCACTGGCGGTCGACGCGCCGATCTCTCCCACCGCCGCCAACTCGGTGGCCGTGCGCGCATGGCCGTCGAGCAGGCAGCACAAGATGCGCGCCCGCGCCGGGTCGGCCATTAGGGCGGCCACCTGCGCCAGTCTCTGATCGGCCGGGCCGGCCGGCGGCGTTATGACAGTCATGCTTCGATGGTAGACGAAGCATTGCAAGGCGTCGATGGCGAGACTGTCGCCATGACTCAAGCCCTTCATCATCAAGCGCCTGCACAACGCGTCATCACGCCGTCGGTGCTGTACTTCGGCACGCCGGTCGCGCTGCTCTCCACCGTCAACCCGGACGGCAGCAGCAATCTCTCGCCGAATTCCTCCGTCTGGGCGCTCGGTGACCGACTGGTCATCGGGCTGGGTCTGGGCGGCCAGGGTCTTGAGAACCTGCGGCGTGACGGCGACTGTGTGGTCAACCTCCCGTCTGCTGCGCAATGGCCCCAGGTCGAATCTCTGGCACGCGCCACCGGTCGCAGCGAGGTGCCGCCGCGCAAGCGGGCCATGGGATACCGCCATGTGGCCGATAAGTTCGCACTCGCCGGCCTGCAACGACTGCCGGGCGAGCTGGTCCGGGCGGCACGGGTGCTCGACTGCCCGCTGCAAATCGAGGCCCGCTTGCAAGGCTCGCTCGACGAGGCCGGCGCCACGGCGCGCGGCTTCGCCATTGCGGAGTTGCAGGTCTTGCGCGTGCATGCGCACGAAGACATCACCCACGCCGGCAGCCACCACATCGACACCTTGCGCTGGCAGCCTCTGCTCTATGTCTTCCGCCACTACTGCGGCACTGGCACACCGCGAGGGGCAAATTTCCGGGCAGAGACCGCGCTGCCCCCGCAGCAGGCCACCGGCGCCGCCGCGTGAAGCCACAGTCGCACTCGGAGAACCCCATGCCCTGCCCCCATGCTTTGCAACACCGCCCGGAGCTGCGCCTGTGGCAGGCCGAACATCCAGCACTGAGTGCTGCGCTGCTGCAGCGCCCCGAGCTGGGGGTGCGCCCGCCCGGCAAGCCACTGCCGGCCCATCTCGAGGGCAGCCGGCTAGGCCGGCTGTTCGGGCTGTGGCTGCGCCAACGTGACGACGCCTCACGCAGCACGCCCAAGCAGGCCCTGGTCAGGGCGCTGAAGGCTCTGCCTGCCGCAGAGCTGCGGGCGCAGGCACGGCGCCAGGCCGCACTGGCCTTGACCGGAGGCTGGAACCACTGGGTCTGGGCCACACCGTCGGCCAGCATCGCCGCTGTACTGGGACTGCCCCTGGACAGCCTGTCCGATCAGCGCTGGCTGCACGAGCAGTTGCGGGCGATTGCCGGCGCCCTGCAGGACGGACAGGCGGGAGCCGCTGACCCGGCTTGTGCGGCCCTGCTGCAATCCCTGGCTACGCCAGCAGCGGCGGCGGCACCCCTGCAGGCCTGCCTGCACCGGCTTGGGCCGGCGCAGCATTGGCCGGGCGGCGTCGAAGAATTCGAGGCCAACCGCCTGGCCCTGCTATGGCAGAGTCATGAGGCCGGCGCCGCGCTGCTCGGCAACGCACTGGCGAGGCTGGCCACGGAACCGGCGCTGCGCCGGCCCGGCCGGATGCTGGATTGGCTGCCGACCCTGCTGCGCGAGGGCGGTGGCGTGCGCAACACCCGCCGCTTCGCACTGGAATCGCTGGAGATCGGTGGGGTACGGCTGCGGCCAGGCGACGCCTTGCTTCTGAACCTGGCCGGCAAGACCACCGAAGCCGATGATGTGGGCTTCGGCGCTGGCGCCCACCGCTGCCCTGGGCAAGACCTGGCTCTGGAGACGGCCGCGGCTGCGCTGGAGCTGCTGCTCGCTTATCAGGACGGCCGGCGCTGGCCGACACCCACGCAAGGCGTGACCCTGGCCAATGCCTACATCCCGGCCTTCATCGACCCACAGGAACACGCCACCCCATGATCGCCATCATTTTCGAAGTCCAACCCCGGCCCGAGGGCCGTCAGCGCTATCTGGATCTGGCCGCCGAGCTGAAACCGGTGCTGGAACAGATGGACGGCTTCATCAGCATCGAGCGCTTCCAGAGCCTGAACGATCCAGACAAACTGCTGTCGCTGTCGTTCTGGCGCGACGAGGGCGCCGTACAGGGCTGGCGCCGGCTGGAGGCGCACCGGGCGGCCCAGAGCGAGGGCCGGGCCGGGGTATTTGCAGATTACCGGCTGCGGGTGGCGGCGGTGCTGCGCGACTACGGCCTGCATCAGCGCGAGCAGGCGCCGGCAGACAGCCGCTGCCACCATGACTGAGGAGCGCCCAAACGCGACTTGAACTTCGACCCTCACCCCACAGATGATGCCAGTCAGAAGCCCTGACGGTAGCCGAACTTGAGGACCGGCCTTATGCTGGCCCACCCAAGCTCCGCTTCTTCCCCTCACTGGAGTGACATCATGTCCCGCAAGACCCCCATCGAGCGCTATCGCAATATCGGCATCTCCGCCCATATCGACGCTGGCAAGACCACCACCACCGAGCGCATCCTGTTCTATACCGGTGTGAATCACAAGATCGGTGAAGTGCACGATGGCGCGGCCACGATGGACTGGATGGAGCAGGAGCAGGAGCGCGGCATCACCATCACCTCGGCGGCCACCACCTGCTTCTGGAAGGGCATGGACCTATCGCTGCCCGAGCACCGCATCAACATCATCGACACCCCCGGCCACGTCGACTTCACGATCGAGGTCGAGCGCTCGATGCGGGTGCTGGACGGCGCGGTGATGGTCTACGACTCGGTCGGCGGTGTGCAGCCGCAGAGCGAGACCGTCTGGCGCCAGGCCAACAAGTACAAGGTGCCACGTCTTGCCTTCGTCAACAAGATGGACCGCGTCGGGGCGGACTTCTTCCGCGTGCGCCAGATGATGGTGGATCGGCTGAAGGCCAATCCAGTGCCCATCGTCGTGCCTATCGGCGCCGAGGACCATTTCCGCGGCGTCGTCGACCTGCTGAAGATGAAGGCCATCCTCTGGGACGAGGCTTCGCAGGGCATGAAGTTCACATACGAAGAGATCCCGGCCGAGCTGCTGGAGACCTGCAAGACCTGGCGCGAGAAGATGGTCGAGTCTGCTGCCGAGGCCGACGAGGCCTTGATGAACAAATACCTGGAGGCCGGCGAGCTCAGCGAGGACGACATCAAGCTGGGTCTGCGCAAGCGCACCATCGCCGGCGAGATCCAGCCGATGCTGTGCGGCTCGGCCTTCAAGAACAAGGGCGTGCAGCGCATGCTGGATGCCGTCATCGAGCTGATGCCCTCGCCCATCGACGTGCCGCCGGTGCCGGGCACCGATGAGGACGACAAGCCGACGACGCGCGATGCCTCCGACGATGCCAAGTTCTCGGCCCTGGCCTTCAAGCTGATGACCGACCCCTATGTCGGCCAGCTGACTTTCGTGCGCGTCTATTCGGGCGTGCTGAAGTCGGGCGACTCGGTGTTCAACCCGATCCGCGGCAAGAAGGAGCGTATCGGCCGTATTCTGCAGATGCACGCCAACCAGCGTGAAGAAATCTCGGAGATCCTGGCCGGCGACATCGCCGCCTGCGTGGGCCTGAAGGATGTGACGACCGGCGAGACGTTGTGCGATCCGGAATCGATCATCACCTTGGAAAAGATGGTGTTCCCGGAGCCGGTGATCTCGCAGGCCGTTGAGCCCAAGACCAAGGCCGATCAGGAAAAGATGGGTATCGCGCTGGGCCGCTTGGCCAAGGAAGATCCGTCCTTCCGTCTGCGCACCGATGAAGAGTCGGGCCAGACCATCATCTCGGGCATGGGCGAGCTGCACCTGGAAATCATCGTCGACCGCATGAAGCGTGAGTTCGGCGTGGAAGCCAACGTCGGCAAGCCGCAAGTGGCCTACAGAGAGACAATCCGCAAATCGGTCAGCGATGTCGAGGGCAAGTTCGTGCGCCAGTCGGGCGGCAAGGGCCAGTACGGCCATGTGGTGCTGAGCGTCGAGCCGCAGGAGCCGGGCAAGGGCTTCGAGTTCATCGATGCGATCAAGGGCGGTGTCGTGCCGCGCGAGTTCATCCCGGCGGTCGAGAAGGGGGTGCGCGACACCTTGCCCAACGGCGTGCTGGCCGGCTATCCGGTGGTGGACGTCAAGGTCACGCTGACCTTCGGCTCCTACCACGAGGTCGACTCGAACGAGAACGCCTTCAAGATGGCCGCCAGCATGGGCTTCAAGGAGGCTTGCCGCAAGGCCAGCCCGGTGATCCTGGAGCCGATGATGGCGGTCGAGGTCGAGACGCCCGAGGACTATGCCGGCACGGTGATGGGCGATCTGTCCAGCCGCCGCGGCATGGTGCAGGGCATGGACGATATGGTGGGCGGCGGCAAGGTCATCAAGGCCGAGGTGCCGCTGTCCGAGATGTTCGGCTACTCGACCACGCTGCGTTCCGCCACCCAGGGCCGCGCCACCTACACGATGGAGTTCAAGCACTACAGCGAGGCGCCAAAGAACGTCGCCGACGCCATCATCACGGCGCGGGGCAAATAGGTTGGCTGAGGCGCCTCGCGGCGTCGTGCTTCGTCCGATGACGGAGCACGACGTACCGCTGATCCATCGCTGGCTGCAAGACCCGCACCTCGCTCCATGGTGGGGTGACGCGGGGCTCACGCTGGCCGAGACCCAGGACAGCTGTTCGCCTGCGGTGTTGGCGGCCGACCAGCACACGCCCTATGTCGCGATGCAGGGCGAGCGCGCCATCGGCTTCGCCCAGTCCTATATCGCGATGGGCAGCGGCGACGGCTGGTGAGACTTCGTGACCGACCCCGGCGTGCGCGGCATCGACCAGTTCCTCGCGCACGGCGAGGATCTTGGCCGGGGGCTCGGCACGCAGATGGTCGAGGCCCTGGTCGAGCTGCTGTTCCGCGACCCGGCGGTGACCCTGATTCAGACCGATCTCGACCCGGGCAATCATCGCGCGATCCGCAGCTACGAGAGGGCCGGGTTTCGCGCGGTCGAGCTCGTCACGGCGCCGGATGGGCCGGCGCTGTATATGGTCGGGGCCCGGGGCGCCGAACAGCGATGAACACTGTCGCCCGGCCCGAGCACTGACATGCCCATCACCCCCCTTACATTTCGGCCTCGGCGGCGCCCTGCACGCCGCCGCGCCTCACCGCATCAGCTTTCTGGCCTTCTGCGCGGCCAACGTCTTGATCGATATCGAGTCGCTGGTCAATCTGATCCGGCACCGCCAGCCGGTTCATGCCTTTCTGCACAGCTATGTCGGCGCCGCACTGATGGTCGGCGCAACGCTCGCCCTCTTCCTCGCGCTGCGCGAGTTCGCTGCGCGGTTCTGGTTGCCGAATCCGCTGCGCTGGCAAGACCTGACACCCATGGCGGTCGCCATCGGCGCCGCGCTGGGGGCCTTCTCACATATCCTGTTCGACAGCATCATGCATGCCGATATGCGGCCGCTCGCGCCCATCAGCGATGCCAACGCCCTGCTGGGCCTGCTCAGCCTGGCCGAGCTATATCTGCTGTGCCTGGGGCTTGCCGTGCTGGGCATCGCCGTCCTGTGCCTGCGCCGCCTGCATGCGGGTTACGATTGATCCACGTTCCTTTCACAGACTGGAGCTCACCATGTCCGAACCCAAGGCACTCTTCGGCGCCGTGATCTTCGCCAAAGACCTGCAGCGCCTGGCGCGGTTTTACGAGCAGGTGATAGGGTTGAGCCGGCAGCAGGAGGCGGCCGACCATGTGCTGCTGGCAGGGTCTGGCTTCGAGCTGGTGATACACGCAATACCGGCCCGCATCGCGGCTGATATCGTGATCACGACGCCGCCCGAGCGGCGTAGCGAGACGCCGATCAAGCTGTTCTTCAACATCGCGAGCCTGCAGGTCGCCCGGGAATCCGCCCAGCGCCTGGGTGGCGACATCGTTGCGGACGAGCAAGGCTGGCTGATTCGCGGCGCCCGCGTCTGCGACGGCCTCGACCCCGAGGGCAATGTGCTGCAACTGCGGCAGCACCTGGCCTGAGCCCGGCCCCGATGGCCAGCGCTGTCACCTGGGCGCCAGGCGCTCGCTTCGTCGGCTGCTAGCCTCAGCGCCGGCTGGTGTCGATGCGCCCGGCCGGGATACAACCGCGAGGACAGCACCGATGGTCAAGATCAATGGCAACTACCGATGGTTCGAGGGTGCGCGTTTCGATCACGCCTACTATCGGGCCGAACATATGCGACTCACCCGCGAACTGCTGCGGCCGCTGGGCCTGCAGCGACTGGAGAGCGATAGAACCCTGTCCACCCACCCGCCGGCACCGGGCCAGATCATCGCCACCTCCAACGCCTGGTTCGCGACGCTCGCCGCCGCCCAGGCCGCGCTGCAACAGGCCGGCGCCGCCCTGCTGGCCGATCTGCCGAACTACACCAACATCCGGCCCGAGTTGCATCTCAGCGAGGTCGACAGCCATCCGCTGGATTGAGGCGGAGCGCGTCTTAAACTCCACGCCCACCGCAGACCGGAGCCCCAGCGTCATGAACACGCTGACTGCCCACCGCCGCCTCTACGCCCGCTTTCATCGCCGCGAGCAGCGGAGCCAGCGATGAGCGCCTGGCTGCGGCCTTCGAGACGGTGCCCACAGAGGACTATCTCGGGCCGGGGCCGTGGCCGGTGTTCATCGGCTCCGGCTATCTGCCGACGATCTCCAATGATCCGGGCCTGCTCTACCAGGATGTGTTGATCGGCCTGGCGCCGGAGCGTGGCATCAGCAACGGCCAGCCGAGCTTGCATGCACGCTGCTTGGCGGCACCGGCATCCGGCGAGACCGTGCTTCATATCGGCGCCGGCACCGACACCGGCTATTACACGGCAGTGCTGGCGAATCTGGTCGGCCCGGATGGCAGCGTGCCGGCCTACGAGATCGAAGCCGATCTGGCCGCGCGGGCGCGCCAGAACCTGAGCTGGGCGGGCGAACGGGTCGAGGTGGTCGCCGCCTCGGCCAGCGCCGGGCCACTGCCAGCCAGCGATGTGATCTATGTGAATGCCGGCGCCACCCATCCGCTCGCCGCCTGGCTGGACGCGCTCAAGATCGGCGGCCGTCTGATCATCCCGCTGACGCCCGATACGGGCATGGGCTGCATGCTGCGCGTCACCAGGCTGGGCGAACGCAGTTATGCGGCCACGGCCCTGATGCGCGTCGCCTTCATTCCCTGCATCGGCGCGCGACCAGGCCGCCTCGCAGTCGCTGGCGGCGGCGCTGGAGCGGCAGTCGCTGGGCGCGGTGCGCTCGCTGCAGCGCGACAGCAGACCTGACGCCAGCGCCTGGTGCGTCGGGCCAGGCTGGTGGCTGTCGACAGCCGAGCCCGGGCGCTGAAGCCCGCTGCCCCTCAGCCTGCCGGCTCGGCCAGGAAGATCTCGACGCGGCGGTTCTGCGCGCGACCGGCGTCGTTGGCATTGCTGGCGACCGGCTCGCGCGCGCCCCGACCTTCGACCGCCATGCGGCTGCGGCTGACGCCGCGGTTGGCCAGGTAGTCGCGCACCGATTCGGCACGGTCCATAGCCAAGGGCTCGTTGATCGCGTCATTGCCGGTGCTGTCGGTATGGCCGACCACGGTCACCCGCACCTTGGGGTCAAGGTTGCGGCCGATCTCATCGAGCACCGGGCGCATCTGCGGCTTGATGTCGGCGCGGCCGACATCGAAGGAGAAGTCGCTGGGCACGTTCAGCTTGAGCTGGTTGTCGGCGGTGCGGTCGACCTCGATGCCGGTGCCGGCGCTTGCAGTGGCCAGGGCCTTGCGCTTGTCTTCGAGATGCTTGGACCAGAGGTTGCCGGCCACCGCGCCGATGGCGCCGCCGATCACCGCGCTCTGCCCGGCCTTGCCTCCGGTGGCCGAGCCCAGGATGGCACCGGCCACGGCGCCGACCGCCGCCCCCTTGGCCGTGCCCTGCTCACGCTCGCTCATCGACGCGCAGCCGGCGGCCAGCAAGGCAAGGGAAACGGTGGCCACGATCAGGGCGGGGCGGCGGACCGAGGGACGGGGGATGGACTTCATTGGCAATGGCTCCGGGTGCTGAATTTGTGGGTGTCGGGCGGCGGCAGGCGGGCGCAGGACTGCTGCGCCAGGGCCTGCTCGGTGGCCTGTAGTTCGTCGGCGATGCGGTCGATCTGGCTGCTCTGCCATGGCAGGTCGCGGTAGGCGCGTGCCAGGTCTTGCTGCAGCCGTCGATATCGCTCCATCAAGCTCTCGTCAAACTCCATCACAAAACTCCATTCGATGGCCGCCAGTATGGCGTTCGCCCCAGGGGGCGGCTGTAGGACTAGAACCCATTTGCAATTTCATACAGGACCGCCGCGCCGGCGCAGCCAGGCCAGGCCGGCCAGGCCCAGCAGCAGCATTGCGTAGGACGCCGGCTCGGGCACCAGACGCACCACCACGCCGTTGATGCCCACGGCATAGAGCCCGCCATTGCCGTCCTCGCCGAAGGAGGCCAGCCCGCTCAGGCCGCTGCCGCCGATAAAGGCCTCGGTGTCGTCGCGCAGATCGCTGGGCGCCCCGCCAACGCCGATCGCAAAGGAGAAGATGCGGTTGCTGACGAAGTCGCCAAAGAAGTAGCGACCGTCGGCATCGGCAATGCTGGGGCCCCGGTAGACATAGCCGCCGGTGATCGAGTTGCCGAGCCCACCGGGGCTGCCCAGATGGCCGTAGTCGAACACCGGATCGGTCAGCCCGGGCGCGGTACCGCCGACACCGGGAGTCGCGATCGTGCCTTCGCGCAGGCGCCAGCCATAGTTGTGACCGCCGGCATCGCCGCTGACCTCGAGGTTGATCTCCTCGCGTCGGCCCTGGCCCACATCGGCGATCCAGAAGTCGCCGGTCTGGCGATCGAAGCTGTTGCGAAACGGGTTGCGCAGGCCCAGGGCCCAGATCTCGGGGGCCACATCGCTGCGGCCGGCGAAGGGGTTGTCGCCCGAGATCGCATAGCCGGCCGTGTTGCCGCGGACATCGATGCGCAGCATCTTGCCGAGCAGGCTTTGCGGATTTTGCGCGTTGTTGCCGGGATCGTTGCCGCTGCCGCCGTCACCGGTGGCGATGTAGAGGTTGTTCGCATCACCGGGGCGAAAACCTATCCAGCCGCCCTTGTGGTTGTCAAAGCCGGGCTGGGCGATGCTCAGAATAGGTTGGGCCAAGCCCACGTCGACGACGCCTCCGGCCACCTGGTAGCGCGCCACCACGGTGTTCAGCGTGGTCTTGTCCACATAGTTCACATAGAAGCGGCCGTTGTCTACAAAACCGGGGTCGAAGGCCAGTCCAAGCAGGCCGCGCTCGCCACCGGTAGCCACCTGACTAGACAGGTCGAGAAAGGGCGCGGCCTGAAGCACGCCGCCAGATATCGTGCGGATTAGCCCGCCCTTCTCGACGACGAACAAGCGAGCATCGCCGTCGGGCGCGCTCAGCAGCAAGGGCTGATTCAGCCCGTTGGCGACCACAACCTGCCCGCCCAACGCTTGAGCGGCACCGGTCGCCAGCCACAACAGACCGGGCAGCAAGGCCCGCACCATCATCCACTTGCCAGAAAAGCCAACGGCCATGGCCAAGCTCCTTGCGGGACGCTGCCAGGGCGCGTCGACCCGGTGCGGCAGGTCGCCGCATCCCAAATTTAGCGCGGGAACCCGTATCCTGTGTAGGCGAAGATCGTGACGCTTTGTAAGCGAGCGCCGTGCGTTCAGTCCGTCAGCCAAGGGCCAGGCCTCGTCCACAATGGCTCCATTGCCCACCACCAAGGGAGCCCCCGTGCCGCCGTTTTCCGTGCAATGCATCGACCATATCGTGCTGCGTGTCCAGGACCTGGAACGCTCGATCCGCTTCTATGCCGAGCTGCTGGGTTGCGAGTTGGTCCGACGCCGCGACGACCTGGGCCTGGTGCATCTGCGTGCAGGCAGCTCGTTGATCGATCTGGTCTCGGTCAACGGCCCACTCGGCCGCAAGGGCGGCGGCGCCGCCGGCGAGCAAGGCCGCAATATGGACCATGTCTGCCTGCGCATCGAGCCCTTCGACGAAGCGGCCATCATCGAGCACCTGCTCGCCCACGGTTTGCCGCGCAGCGCAGCGGCCCAAGTCAACTTCGGCGCCGAGGGCAACGGCCCCTCGCTCTATCTGGCCGACCCTGACGACAATCAGATCGAACTCAAGGGCCCGGGCCTGGCCCACTGAAGAACGTCTTGATCACAAGGAGCTTCCGAGATGAAAAAAACATGGCTGTCCCTGCTGGGACTGGCGGCGCTGGCTGCCTGCGTGCAGGCTGAACCGGTGGGCGAGGTGGACACGGTGTTCAAGTTCCTCGGGCCGGACCACAAGATCGTCGTCGATGCCTATGACGACCCCAAGGTGTCAGGTGTCGCCTGCTATGTCTCGCGCGCCAAGACCGGTGGCATCAAGGGAGCGCTGGGCCTGGCCGAGGACAAGGCCGAGGCCTCGATCGCCTGCCGCCAGGTCGGCCCGATCAGCATCGCCAAGCCGCTGGCGCAGCAGGAGGAAGTGTTCAACGAGCGGATCTCGCTGGTATTCAAGAAGCTACGTATCGTCCGCATGGTCGACGTCAAACGCAACACCCTGGTCTATCTGACCTACTCGGACCGGGTCATCGAGGGCTCACCGCAGAACAGCGTCACTGCCGTGCCGGTGGATCGCGCCACGCCGATACCGATGCGCTGACACCCCCAAGAGTGGGGGGCGGCAAGCGAAGCCGGGCCGGACAGAATGCCGGGGGTCAAATCTTGCCCCCATCCAATGAAAACCTTCTTCATGAAGACGGCCGTGCTCGGCCTGAGTGTCTGCTGCGGCACCGCGCTGGCCAACCCGGCCGAACTCTTCCCCACCCCCGGCGCCTACACCCAGGACTACGCCACCGCCTGGTTCACCGAAGACCTGAGCGCCAGCACCAAGTTGTTCCAGTACGCGGTGATCAATCTGGGCACAGAAGCCCTCCAGGAGCAACGGAGCCAGACCGGCCCCAACAGCTGGAAGCGCGACTGGCGCAGCGACATGCCGATGCTGCGCACCTATGAGGCGCCCATCCTGACCCCGTTCGCCCTGAGCGCGATCAAACAGGACACCATCTTCCAGCCGGACGGCTGGTCCTACCGCTTCATCGATCCCAGCCAACAGCCCGGCGCGTGGGTCAACACCACCGGCGACGCCGCCTTCGACTCGCCCTACCGCATTCTGCAGTGGTATGTGAACACCGACGGAGTGGCCGACCCGGCCGAGCACATGGCCAATAGCGCGATCGCGCCGACCACCTGGTTGAACCGCGACTCGCTGATCGAGAACATGGCCAACCCCGACGCGAGCGCCAAGTTCGGCGGCACCGGCTGCGGGCTGCTACTGTGGAACGAAGGCTGCGCCGGGCTGGGTTTCGGCTTCGAGGCCGAGGCCGGCGAGATGCTGGGCCCGGACCAGGCAGCCTGGACCCTGGTGACACGCATGGGCACCGACAACATCATCGTCAACCCGCTGCCGCCGCAGATCGGCGACCCCGACCTGCCGGTGGGCCGCAACGGCCTGAGCTTCGGCGGCGGCATCGCGATGGTCGCACCGACGGCCGCCGTGCCCGAGCCCGGCACTTACGCGCTGATGCTGGGCGGCCTGGCGGTGCTGGCCGTGCTGGCGCGGCGTCGCCGCCACGCCTGATGAGGCTCCAACGCCAAGCATCCTGTCCGCAAGGTTGAATAGCCAGATCGACACGAGACTCCTCCCGCTTCTGTGTCACGATCTGCCGATGAAAACCCTGCTGCGCGCGTTTCCTGTCATCCACGGCCTGATGGCAATCCTCTTTGCCTGCGCTGCTCTGATGCTCACCCTGATTGCCGCCAAGGTGGGCTGGCTGGCATTCGAGGGCGGGCTGAACCGCGGGGCCGCCCTGCAGATCATTGAAGCGGTTGGCTTGCTTGCCGCCGCTGTGGTTGCACTGCAGATTGCGCAGACCATTGCCGAGGAGGAGGTCGTGCGCGACGCACACATCAGCGGGCCGACCCGCGTGCGTCGTTTCCTGTCGAGGTTCCTCGTTGTCGTGGTCGTGGCGCTGGCCATCGAGGGCCTGGTGGCCACCTTCAAAGCCGCGCACGAAGATCCCGCGCACATGCTCTACGCCGCCTGCATCGTGCTGTCGGCCGGCGCTTTACTAGCGGGCTGGGGTTTCTTCATCCGCATGAACCGCCACGCCGAGGAACTCGAGCCGGAGGCGATGGAGGAAGCGAAACGTGAGGACACCAAGCTCAAGTGAAGGCCCGAATTGGGTCTGCCGGGGGTTTACGGCTTGAATGCGGAAACTCGAATGGAGAGCATCGGCCAGCAAGCTCGCCCGCTCCACCCCCAGGCCTGCGCTTCTTGCTTGCGACATAAACTGTAGGTGAGCTTCTGAACCGCGACCAACGGCGTGAGGTGCTCCTCCCGCTCCTGCTGCAGCAACACGAAGGGTGCGCCAGACTCCGCGAGCCGACCGCCAGCGCTGTAACGCACGACCGGCCGTCCACTGCATTTCTCTGGGCCATCCTCCGCAAAGGTCGCCACGATGACATGACCGCCCGGCCGGACGGCGTGCAGCACGGCACTGACATAGGCCTCGCGCTCCTGGCGAGAGGTGTGGAAGTGAAACACCGCTCGGTTGTGCCGGACGTCATGGCTGTGCTGCGGAAGTTCGATCCGCGTGATGTCGCCGACCAGCCAATCAACACGCGCCGCCAGCGCACCCAGGCGCGGCCTGCGAAAGGACTAGCACGGTGAGATCAGAGTAGCCCTCGGCAAGCAGATCATCAACAAGCGTCGAAGCACCGCCGCCCACATCGATGACTCTCGCGTTTGACGCCACACCTGTTTTTCCAATCAGCTGGACTGACTGCCGCGGATGCTCTTGAAACCAACTGACTCCAGTCGTGGTCTTCGTCGCGTACACCTGCTCCCAGTGTTCCTCGGTCTGCATCTGGGCATCCGTTTTACCGTGGCCTGAATGTACTGCGAGGCGGCCATCATCCACCGGCCACGCCGCACCTACTGGCGTCAACCCTTGAAGGAAAGAGCAGCCATGGGCATCGGCTGGACCATCTTGATCGGGTTTCTTGCGGGGCTGGTGCGCGTGCCGTTAAGCCGGGCGACGACTCGGCCGGCTACATCGTGACCACGCTGATCGGCATGGCGGCGCCTTGGCCGCCACCTTTCTGGGACAAGCGCTGGGCTGGTCTACCGCTGGCCACGGCGCGGGCTTCATCGCTTCGGTGGTCGGCGCCGCCGTGCTGCTCTTTGTCTGGGGCATGCTCAAGAAGAAAGGCTGAACAGGGGCTCAGCCGAACACGGCCGCCGCGGGGCTGCCCACCGCAGCGTACTGTTCGGCAAAGCGCAGCCCGCCGTCGGCGCGGCTGCGCGCAAACACCGCCACATGGTCGCTGTTCTGGTTGCACACCAGCAGCCAGCGGCCGCCCGGATCCAGCGCGGCGCTGCGTGGATAGCTGCCGCGCGTCCACTCCAGGCCGCGCAGGCGCGGCGCGCCATCGGCCAGCAAATCGAAGATGGCAATGCTGTCATGCAGGCGGTTCAAGCTGTAGATCTGGCGGGCGTCGGGCGAGACGAGCAGGCCAGACGCGAAGCTGGTGCCCATGAAGCCGGCCGGCAAAGCGCTGACCTCGCCCAGCGGCACGAGCCCGCCCGCGACCGCGTCGAGGCGCAGCCAGCTCAAAGTCGACGCCTCCTCGTTGAGTACATAGACGAGCTCGGGTCGCTGCGGATGAAAGACGAAATGACGCGGCCCGGCACCCGGCGAGACCGGCGTGGCCTGGGGCGAGCTCAGGCGGCCGGTGGCGGCGTCGAAGCGCCAGACGATCAGCAGGTCCAGGCCCAGATCGCAGGCGATCACGAAGCGACCGCTGGGATCGCTGGCCACCATATGGGCATGGGCAGCATCGTGGCCGCTGATCGCAAAACTGCCCTCGGGGGCGCGTGCGGCGCGCTGCGGCCCGGGCCGCAGCGCCGGTGCGAAAGCAGTGGGCCGCACATCGAGGATCGCACCCGGCCGGCCATCGTCCAGCAGCGGCAGCACGGCCACCGTGGCCCCGCCATAGTTGGCGACGAAGAGATGGCGGCCCGCCGGATGCAGGCTCAGATGCACCGGGCCGGCCCCGCCCGACTCGGTCGAGCCCAGCGGGCGCAGCGCGCCATTCGCCGCCAGCGCATAGGAACCGACCGAGGCAGCACCCTCGTTGGCACTGTAGAGCAGCCGACGACCGGCGTCTAGCGCCAGCCAGCTGGGGCTTTGTTCATTAGGAGTCAGGTCTTGCAGTGTCAGCGCGCCGCTGACCGGGTCGAGGCCAAAGCGATGGATGCCCCTGGACTTCGGGGCATAGCCGCCGATATAAACGGTCAGGGCCTGATGGCTCGTGGCGAGGGTGGTCGCAGCGCTCATGATCGGCAGGGCGGCAAGAGTCAACAGCAGGGTGTGGCGACGATTGGGCATGGTCAGAGAGCCTAGCCGACCTGCAGACCGCTGTCCGGATCGAACAGCAGACACTCGTGGGGGAGGATGTCCAGCGCCAGCGAGACACCGGCCATTGCCCGGCAGCTGGGCTGGATGCGGCAGCACAGCCGCTGGCCATCCAGCGCGACCATCACATACGTGTCGGCACCGGTGGGCTCGACCAACTCGACCACCGCCTCGAAGTGATGGCCGCCCGGCGGCGTCTCGCCCTGGGCATTGACGATCAGCTCGGGCCGCAGGCCCAGCAGCAGCTCGCGGCCGGCCCAGGCGGCCAGCCGCGGGTTGGCGAGCGCCAGGCCCATGCGGCTGCCGGCGTCGGCCAGCCGCAGCAAAGGCGCGCCGTCTTCGACATCAACGCGCACGCGCAACCAGTTGATGGCCGGCGCGCCCATGAAGCCGGCAACAAAGACATTGGCCGGGCGAGCGTAGATCTCGACCGGCGTGCCGAACTGCTGGATCTGGCCGTCCTTCATCACCGCGATCTTCTGTCCCAGCGTCATCGCCTCAACTTGGTCATGCGTGACATAGACGGACGTCGTGCCCAGGCGCTGCTGCAGCAGCTTGATCTCGGCGCGCATCTCCACGCGCAGCTTCGCATCGAGATTGGACAGCGGCTCGTCAAACAGAAATACCTTGGGCGAGCGGGCCAGCGCCCGCCCCATCGCGACGCGCTGGCGCTGGCCGCCCGAGAGCTGGCCGGGCCGGCGCGCCAGCAGGGTCTGCAGCTGCAGCATCTCGGCCACGCGGGCGACAGTGGCCTCGCGCTCGGACTTGGGCACCTTGCGCATCTCCAGGCCGAAGCCAAGGTTCTGCGCCACCGTCATGTTCGGGTAGAGGGCATAGCTCTGGAACACCATCGCGATATCGCGGTCCTGCGGACTCAGCTGTTCAACGCGCCGGCCGCCGATATGGATCTCGCCGGCATCCGGCGTCTCCAGCCCGGCGATCAGGTTCAACAGCGTGGACTTGCCACAACCCGAGGGCCCGACCAGTATCAGGAACTCGCCCTCGGCAATCTCCAGCTCGATGTTCTTCAACACCGCCTGGGCACCGAAGCCCTTGCTCAAACTCTTGATCGCAAGCCCAGTCATCTGTACTCAACCTTTTACTGCACCGGCCACCAGGCCGCGGGTGAAATGCCGACCGGCCACCAGGTAGACGGCCAGGGTCGGCAAGGCCGCCAGCAACGCTCCGGCCATCTCGACGTTGTATTGCTTGACCCCGCCCTCGCCGGCCGCGCCGAGCTGCGCAAGCGCGGCGGTGATCGGCCGGTCGCCGTCGCCGGTGAAGACCAGACCAAACAGGTATTCGTTCCAGATCGTCGTGAACTGCAGGATCACGACGACGACGAACACCGGCTTGGACAACGGCAGCACAATGCGGGTGAACCCGGCCCAGAAGCCGGCACCGTCGATCCGGGCGGCGCGCAGCAGTTCGTCCGGAAAGCCCAGGTAATGATTGCGGAAGAACAGCGCCAGCGGCAGGCTGTAGATGACATGAATGGCGATCAGGACGCCCAACGACTTGTCCAGGCCCAGCTTGGCTAGGCTGATGGCCAGCGGCAGCAGATAGACCTTGATCGGCAGGAACAGCGCCACCAGCAAGAGCAGGAATACCGCGTCGCTGCCGCGAAAGCGACACTTGCAAAGGATGAAGCCGTTCAGCGCCGCCAGGAGGCTGGACGCCGCCACCACCGGCACGGCCAGCAGCAGGCTGTTGCCGAAACTGCCGCCCAAGGCGGCCCAGGCCTGGCGCCAGCCGTCAAGACCCGGCACCTGGGGCCAGCCCAAAAAGCCGCCCTGCTGCAGCTCGGCTGCGCTCTTGAAGGAGTTCAAGAGCATGAAGGCCAGTGGCAGGATGAAATAGATCGCGAACAGCGCCGCCAGCGCGTAAGCCAGACTGCGCTTAAGCATGCTCGGCTCCCCGTAGGCCAAGTGCAGAGGCCGAATGCGCGCGTCCGCGTGCATAGGCATACGGCAAGGCAATCGACAGCACCATCATCATCATCACCATCGCACTGGCCGCGCCCAGGCCCAGCCGGCTGCGCTCGAAGGCCATCTGGAACATATACAGGGCCGGCAGCTCGCTGGCGTGACCAGGCCCGCCGTCGGTCAGCGCCACGACCAAATCGAAACTCTTGATCGACGCCGGCAGCAGCACCAGCAGGGCCGAGAAAAGGCTTGGGCCCAGGGTCGGCAGCAGGATGCGGCGGTACAGCGTGAAGCCGCGCGCGCCGTCGAGCCGGGCGGCATTGACCACCGCGTCGTCCACGCCGCGCAGGCCGGCCAGGAACACCGCCATTACAAAGCCGGTGATCTGCCAGACCGCCGCGATCACCAGCGCGAAGAGCGCCTTCTCCTCGTCGGCCAGCCAATCGAAGCGGAAGTCGCTGAAGCCCAGCTGACGCACGCCCTGGGGCAGACCCAGCTCGGGGTCCAGTAGCCAGCGCCAGACCGTGCCGGTGACGATCAGCGACAACGCCATCGGGTGCAGATAGATCAGGCGCAGCGCGCCCTCGGCGCGCAGCTTCTGGTCAAGCAGCACCGCCAGCAGTAAGCCCAGGGCCAGCGGGATCACTATGAAGAGGCCGGCGAAACGGGCCAGATTGGCCAACGCGACCAGCCAGCGTTCATCAGCAAACAGGCGCTGGTACTGCATTCCGCCGACGAACTCGTTGCTGGGCAACAGGCCCGAGCGCGTCACCGAGATCCAGCCGGTCCAGGCCATGAAGCCGTAGAAGAACAGCAGGCAGACGATCACCGAGGGCGCGATCAGCAGCGGCGGCAGGTGGCGTTGCAACCAGGACTTCATCGTCATCATCAATCGACCACCCGGGCCGCTTTCACGAGACGCGCCTGCGCCTGCTCGGCCGTCATTCGATCGCTGGCCCAGAAGGCCGCGACCACATCGCGGTAGGCGCCGTGGGTGGCCTCGGGCAGCTGAGCACCCAGGGCAAGGGTCAGGCGGCCGTCGGCGCCGCTGCGCTTGAAGTCGGCATAGGAGCGCTGGGCGCAGACGTTGAAGCCGGCCAAGTCGGCATCAACCCGCACCGGGATTCCGCCCTTGCTGCGCGCAAAACGGGTCGACGCTTCGGGCTGCAGCAAGGCCTCGGCGAGGCGCGCCTGCTGGCGCGCCTGGGCAGCGCTGGCGGGCTTGAAGAACAGGATGCGGTCGAACTCGAAGTAGTGCAGATCGCCATGGCCCGGCGCGGCCGTGCAGTCATAGTCGCGCCCGGCCACCCAGCCGGCCTTCAGGAACTCGCCATTGGCCCAGTCGCCGGTAAACTGCATCGCGGCCCTGCCCTGTATCAGCAGGCTGGTGGCCACGGCCCAGTCGCGTCCGACCTGGCCGGCATCGGTGTAGCGCTTGACGCGCTTGAAGTCGCGCAGCATCGCGAGCATCTGCGGCCCGCCCAGCAGCGCGACATCACCCTTGACTAGGGCCTGGCGGAAGAAGCCCGGCCCACCCTGCCCTAGCACGACATTGGCGAACACGCTGAACTGCTGGCCGACCGTGCCGCCTATGGCCAGCGGAATCACGCCGCCCGCCTGCAGCGCCTCGGCGACCGCGAAGAACTCGGGCCAGCTACGCGGCACGGCCAGGCCATGGCGCTTGAGCAGAGCCGTGTTGCTCCACAGGCTGTTAAGGCGATGCACATTGATGGGCACCGCCACCGCCTTGTCCTGGTAATGCAGCTCGGTGTAAATGGCCGCGGGCAAGACCTGGCCCCAACGCTGGGCCTGCGCAACCGCAGTCAGGTCGGCCAGCGCCACGGCCTCGCCCCACACCCAGACGGCCTTGTCGAGCTGTGCCAGCGCCGGCGGGTGTCCGGACAGGAAGCGGGTCTTCAACAGGGTGTTGGCATTGCCGGCCCCGGCTACCGAAGACTCGCGCCAGTCCACCCCGGCGGCCCTCGCGGTCTGGCGCATTTCGGCCAGGGTTTGGGCCTCGCTGCCCGAGGTCCACCAGTGCAGCAGATCCAGCGGCTGGGCCCAGGCCCCGCTACCGCCAAGCAAGCCCATCATCAGCAGAGTCAATCTCAAGAGCAGGCCTCCAGCAAGCTTTCCAGCGCCGGCACCAGGGCCAGAACCACTTCGTCGACCATGGGCGCGGCGGAATCCAGCTGGTCCTGAACAGAACGTCGCCGCGCTTCTGTCAAGACCTGGCCCTGCGTCATGGCCTCCAGCAACTCCAGGCCCAGCGCGCGCAGCCCGGGCAGGCGCTCGGCAAGCGGCAGCAGCGCCGCCAGACCGGCGTAGTCACGCAGCAGGGCCGGCAGCCCCCGCCAGTCCTCGGCCAGCAGCGCGCGCCAGCGCGCCGCATCGATGGGTGCACGCGCCAGCTCCTGCATCAGCCGGTTCTCGGCCGGCAGCACATCCGCCAGGCGGTCCAGCGGCTCGTCCAGGTGGTAGCTACCGCTTTGCTTCTTGCGATGCTGGCGGGCGTAGTAGCCGGCCGGCTCTAGCAAGAGCACCAGGCGCTGCAGCTCGGCCAGCGCGCGCTCGTCGCCGTCTACCAGGGCCAGCAGGCCCCGTCGATGCTGGGCCTCGTGCTGCAGACCGAGATCGCGCACGGCCCACAGCGAGACCGCATCAAGGCGCTGCAGCATGGCCGCCTCGCCGGGCGGCGGCGCTGCCGACCAGAAGCGCTCGGCCACAGCGAACAGTCGCGGCCACAGGCGCAGATCAATATTGTGGACGTCTGCCAGCTCGCCCCACAGCGCCGCCTCGGCCCCGCGCACCCGCGCGAGCGCCACCTCATCCAGCAGCGCCGGCGCAGCGCTCGGCTCGGCCGGCGCATACAGGACTTCGCCCTCAGCCGGGTAAAGCACATTGGCAATACGCATCACGCCCCGCAGCCCTGCCGACGGCAGTTCCTCATGCAGCCGCGCGCTGAGCTCACCCATCCAGGTATCGAGGTGAAAGCGCAGCTCGGCGCCGCGCCAGGCCAGCGTCTGCAGGGCCAGCGGCGTCTGGCCCTCGAAGGCGATCCAGCCGCGCCATTGGCCGGCCTTTTCTTCGATCAGGCCCAGCTCAGCACGCAGCTGCTGCACGCCCAGGTCCAGATGCACACGCCAGTGGCGTGCCAATTCGCCGGGCAGGCAGCGCAGTTGGGGCGCGGGAGGCGGCAGCACGGGTCGGCGCCAGTGGTAGGCGCTGGCATGGGGCTGGTCAAGATAAAAACCGGCCGACAGCAGCACCGCATGGCCGCGCCGCGCTAGCCGCACCAGGCTGTCAGGTCCTCGCCAGGACTGGACCATCACCTCGGCTGGCAGCGCCTCGTCTTCGCCAAGCTCGTCCCAGCCCAGCATGCGTTTGCCGTGGCGGGCCAGGATCTCCAACAACCGGCGATTGAACAAGGCCTGGGTGGCGCGCGGCGACAGGCCCAAAGCCTGCCAATGGCTGCCCTCGACCTCGTCACCGCCGATATGCACAAAGGGATCGGGGAAGACCGTGGACCACTCGGCCATGATGTGATCGAGGAACTCGTAGACCTCAGGCTTGCGCGGATCGAGACAGGGCTTGAAGACGCCGAAGCCTCGTTCGATCTGATAGGGTCCCGGCGCGCTGAACAGCTCGGGATAGGCGGCCGCCAGCGCGGTCGTATGGCCAGGCACATCGAGCTCGGGCACTACTCGGATGCCGCGCTCGCTCGCATAGGCCACCAGCTCTCGGGCCTCGGAGAGGCTGTAGCACCGGCCACCGCTGGCATGGGTCTGCAGGCGAGTGAATCGCGCGGAGGCGAGGCGCCAGCCCTGATCGTCGGTCAGATGCCAGTGCAGCACATTGAGCTTGGCGGCGGCCATGCCGTCGATCTGGCGCTTGAGAACCGCAAGCGGCAGCCAACGCCGCGCCACATCGATCAAGAGACCACGCCAGGGATAGGTCGGCGCATCGATGATCTCGACGCAGGGGCAGGTCTTGCCGTCAGCTGCGCGCAGCTGACTCAGCGTCTGCAGGCCTCGGAGCGCGCCGAACGCCGTGGCCGCATGCAGCACGATGCCGTTCTCGCGCACCGCCAGGCGATAGCGCTCGTCCATGCCGGGTGGTGGCGGCGCGCCGTCGTCGGGGCTGTCGAGCAGCAGGGTCAGGCCGGGCTGGTGATGCAGCGTCGCGCGGGTGACCGGCACGGCCGAGCCAGCATCACGGGCCAGCCGGCCCTCCAGGCGCTTGAGCTCGCGCGGCCAGGGCATCAGGGGCAGGAGCGCGGGGGTCAGGAACACTGGGCAGACGAGATCGGCAAAGGAAAGGAAGGCGGCGCGGGCCGGCGGGTAGGTCATCCGAGACCGTTGCAACTGTCGCAGGCATCCGCGTCGAGCTGGCTCAATATTGGATTAAGAGGCGCAGGATTCCCGCCCGTTCAGGTCTGCTCCAATTGAGGCCAACCATCCCCGAGGTGGTTTTCCGATGGAGCACGCATGAGCACCGAGACCCTAATGGCCCCGCCGCCGGCGCACCAATCCTTGTTCAACCGCACCATGGGCGCGGTGTTCGCTGTGATCTTCCTGACCTGGGCCGGGCTGATCGTGCGCGAGCTGGCTGACATCAGCCTGCTGCAAAGTCGCAACGGCCAGGCAGAGAACAAGCTCTGGGCTCAGCTGGTGCGGGCGCAGCTGCAGGACAAGCTTGATGACCCCAAAGCCATCCATGCCGCGCTGGGCGATCTGGAGGAGCTGCGCAACGCCGAATGGCGCCAGAAGGGCCACCGGACGCCGCACAGCGTGGTGCAGGTTTGGCAACACGGCCAACTGCGCCAGCAGCTTGCGCCCCCCGATCCGAAGGACCGTCCGCCGCCCCAGCTGGACCGGCTGGAGAGCGACAAGCTCTGGCTCTACACCGAGGCCAGCGCACCCGAACAGGGCCTGACCGTGCGGCGCTGGCAGGAGATGCCGGGCGACTGGCACTTCAGCGTCAAGGGATTCAGCTACTACGCCCGCCCGCTGCTCTACGGCCTGCCTCTGCTCGTGCTGCCGGTCTGGCTGCTGTTCCGGCGCGGCTTCGCGCCGCTGCGGCGCATCGGAGCACAAATCTCGCAGCGCTCGGCCAAGGACCTGTCGCCACTGCCCAGCTCGCCCTATGTGGAGCTGGCACCGGTCGTCAATTCGGTTAACGCGCTGATGAGCCGGTTGCAGCAGCGCCTGGAGCGCGAGCGCGAGTTCCTGCTCGACGCCGCGCACGAGCTCAAGACGCCGTTGGCGGTGATACAGCTGAATGCCGAGCAGTTGGAGGGCAACGCCGCGACAGGGCGCCAGGCCGAGGCCGCGCAGCGCCTGACCGAAGGCGTCAGGCGAGCCACACACACGGTGCACCAATTGCTGGCGCTGGCGCGCTCGGGCGCCGATCTGGACGCGATGGACATGCGCGAGCACGACCTGGTGACGCTGACGCGAGATCGCATCGTGCTGGCCAGCCAGCTGGCGCTGCGGCGGGGCATCGAAGTGGAACTGAGCGCGCCCGAGGAATGCCGGATTCGCATGAACCGCGAGAACATGGGCTCGTTGATCGACAACTTGGTGGACAACGCCGTCAAGTACTCACCGCCCGGCAGCCAGGTGCTGGTGCGCCTGGCACCGAAGCCCGGGGGCGGCCTGGGGCTGTCGGTCTGCGACCAGGGCCCGGGCATACCGGTGGCGCTGCGCCAGAAGGTGTTCGAGCGCTTCTTCCGCCTGCACGACGGCGAGCAGCCCGGCAGCGGCCTGGGGCTAGCCATCGTCGAGCGCGCAGCAGCCCAGCATGGCGCGCTGCTGCGCATGGACGACGGACCCGATGGCCGCGGCCTGTGCGTCAGCCTGAGCTTTCCGGCAGCCTAGCTCGAGAATCGAGTAGGGTGAGGAGTCACCCCTCAGCCCTCTCACACCACCGGACATGCGAGTCCGCATCCGGCGGATCTCCTTGCCGGGCCGGTTGAGAACTTTCACCTCCAAGTAGGTGCGCCCTGGGCGCACCCAGAAAAAACGGGCCGGGAAATCCCAGGCCCGTTGGGGTCAGAGCAGGCGGCAGAGAGCGGCAACACCAGCGTGTTGCCGGCGCTGCATCAGTAGGTGAAGCGCAGCGTGGCCATATAGCGGCGGCCTGTCTTGTAGATGCCGCGCGTCAGCTTCTCGGTGGCCGCCACCCCGGCCACTTCGGCGTAGGAGCGGTACTCGCTGTCCAGCAGATTCATGCCATCGAGCCCCAGGGTCAGCTTGTCGGTGATTTTGAAGTTGATATTGGCTTCCAGCGAGCCGTAGTCATCGGTAACCAGGAAGTTGCCGCGGTCGGCCTGCGTGTAGTACTTGGAGCGCCAGGAGTAGGTAGCGCGGGCACTCCAGCGATCGGTCTCATAGAACGGGCTGAAGGTCACTTGATGCTTGGAGTTGAAGGGCAACCGGGCGCCCGTCGCTGCCTTGGCCTCGGCATGGGTGTAGTTGGTCAGCAGGCCCAGGCCGTTGCCAAAGGTCGCCTGATAGGCCAGAGAGAAGCCCTTGATCGTGGCGCTGCCCGCGTTGCTGGGGCGCGAGATGTCGTACTCCTCGTTGCGCTGACGGTTCTGGTTGTAATGGGTCTCCTTGCGAGTGGTGGTCAGGATGTAGTCGTCCACCTTTTTGTGGAACAGGGTGCCGGCCAGGATGGCGTTGCTGGCAAAGTACCACTCGGCCGAAAAGTCCAGATTGGTGGACTTGTAGGGCTTGAGGTCGGGGTTGCCGCCGCCGCCCGTCAAGGTCGCGTCGGCGATCCACAAATAGCTGGACATATCGCCGTAGTTCGGGCGCGCCATGACCTTGGCCGCCGAGCCTCGCAGCACCACACTGTCGTTCAGGTCATAGACCACGTTCAGGCTCGGCAGGGTGTTGGTGTAGCTCTTCTTGACGCTGGTTGGGGCGTACTTGTCAGCCGGGCAGGGGCTGGTGTTGACGGTACAGGCCCAGCCCATGCTATTGGACTCGGTCTTCACGAGACGCACACCTACATTGCCGCGCAGCCGGTCCTGACTGAAGTCGGCCTGCACATAGCCGGCATTGACGTTCTCCTTCACCACCCAAGTGTTGGCAGCATAGGAGGGATCGCTGAAGGTACTCGGCGTAGGCATGGTCTGCCAGGGCGCCAGCCACTTGCCGCTGTTGATGTAGTCAGCCAGGGCCCAGCCGTCGATCATGAAGCGCTTGCTGAGGTCGCCCACATCGCCAAACCCAGCCAGATAGCCGCTGGGCACCGATTTCGGGCTGAACTGGGTGGCGCTTAGATCCCCATAGCCTTTGATCGAGGCCAGCGACACGCCGGACATCGTTTGCCCAGTCTCGTGCTCGCGGCGCTTGATGCCGAAGCGAACCTGGTGAACCGGCGAGTCGACGAACTTGACGCCGAAGTCGAGCTGGAAGTACTTCTCCTCGTCTTTGGTCGGTTTGGCGACGATATTGCCGCCCCAGCCCGCGCCCCAGTTGGTCGCGTTCGGCGGATTGGTGTGCCAGCCACCGGCAGGTCCGCCTCCGTCGAGACGGAAGCCCTCGGCGTCGTTAAAGGGGCTGCCCGATTTGGCCGGCGGCATGTGCACGGCGATGTCGCTGATTGGCGCGGTCTGGTAGCCGGTGAAGTTCAGTTTGGGCACCGAGCCGCTCAGGTCATAGCTGTAATTGGCCTTGCCGAGGAATTCACCGAACACCTGGCGGTCAGTACCGCCGGTGGCCTTGGAACTGCCGGCATGGGCCGAGGCGAACCAGCGGTCTTCCTTCCAGGTCAGCTTCAGATCGTGTGAATCGGTGTTCACCGTGGCGCGGCGGTTGATCAGGTCATAGACCGTCAGGCCGTTGCGGAATGATGCCTTGTTGATGACGCCGCCATCGACGCTCAGATCGGTCAACGCGTTCAGCGAGTTCCAGGGATTGCCATTGAAGGCGAACATTGAATGCGTGATGTTGTCGTACTTTGCCTTGACATCCAGCAGATTGAATTCGACGTCGAGCTTCTTGTGCGGCCGGGCCTGCAGCGACAGAGACAGCGTGTCGCGATCACGGGTCTGGTCGAAGTAGTGCGCGCTGATCGAGTTCGGGGCGATGGCGTTCGGGTTGGCCAACAGCGTGGTCTTGCAGTTGCCGACACAGCTCGGGGGCATGGTTGCCGGCGGGTTCTGCGACCAGTCGGTGCTGGTGGTGGTGACCGAATTGGGCGAGCCGCCCACGCCGTTGATGTAGGCGCTGCCGCGCACGGTGCCGTAGGACTCAACGCCGTCACGACGGATGCGCTCCTCCGAGCGCTGCGCCGACACCAGCATGCCAAACGTATTGGCCTCGTTCTTCCAGCCGAACAGGCCCGACAGCGTAGGCTTGCCATTGCCGACGCGATCGTTGTAGAGATAGTTCACCGAGCCGGCCAGGGTCAAGCCCTTCATGTCCAGCGGCTTGCGGGTACTGATATTGACCGTGCCGCCCACCGAGCCTTCGTCCAGCCAGGCCTCCGGCGACTTGTGCACCTCGACCTTGTTCACCAGCTGCGGGGCCAACAGCGTGTAGTTGAAGCTGCGGCCCTGCTGCTCAGCCATGAACCAGTCGCCCGAGGCGATCGCCTGACCGTTGAGCAAGGTGCGGTTGAGTGCCGGGTCGGTGCCCAGGATGGAAATCTTCTCGCCCTGGCCGAAGGCCTTGTCAATAGTGACGCCGGGAATCACCGTGATGGCCTCGGCCACATTGGTGGCCGGGAACTTTCCCACGTCCTCGGCGGTAACGACGTCGATGATGGATTCGGCATCGCGTTTGGTGTCCAGCGCCTTCTTGAGGCTGGCTCGGATGCCGGTCACAACAACAGTCTCCAGCTTCTTGGCGCCGTCCTGCTTGGGGGTTTCCTGTGCCTGGGCGGGCAGGCTCAGGCTCAGCAGCACGGCGGCTGCGATGGCGGACTGTCTGTGCATCGTCTTCTTCTCTCGCATGGTCTTGGACTCCGGTAATCAGCACCCCAACGGGTGCAAAAGGGGAACGCCAAACAGCTGACTGGCGTGTTTGTAAAAATCAATGCGCCGCTGGTTCTTGCGCAGCGCGTCAGGGTCGGCGGGCTTGTCACACTCCAGCGTGCCGTTGATGGCACGCGTGGTGGCACCGAAACCAAGTTGGTCGCGCAGCGCCTGGTGCGGTGAGCGCGCCGACTCGCCGGGCTGAGTCATCCAGTACCAGAGGGCGGTGCGCCAGGCGACGGTGGCGTCGCGCGCGACCAGGTCTGGGTCGGACCACAGGTCCAGACCGAGGAAATCGCCCGCGCGCTTGTACTGGTAGTTCCAACTCAGCTGAATCGGGCCGCGGCCGTAATACTGCTGGCCTGGCGCGCAGGACTCGCCCGGGCCCTGGCGGCAGTAGTTGCCCCAGTTCTCCTTACGATACTCGCGCTGGGCGCGTAGCTCGTCTGACTCATGGGCGATCTGCCCCAGGAAAGCTGCCATCTCCTGGCTGCGCTGCTCGTCGCTGCCCCAGGCGGCGAAACCCGGGGTTTGGCGCACGGCGGCCACAAAACCCTCGTAGCTGTAGAAGGCAATGCGCTGCGGGAACAGGGTGTCGAACTGCGCCTTGCTGGGTAGCATCTGCGCAGCCGGAGCCGCCGTCGCAAGCGCAGCAAAGGCCGACATGGCCCAGATTGCCGAACCGGCAGAAACGGCCAGAAGGCCCTTGAACACTCGCATCTCGCCACACTCCTCTGGTTTTTCCCGCTGTCCGGTGCAAGGGGGCACTGGTACGCTATTGGTTGTATGAATCATCCGATGGATAGCGCTCGCGGTGGCTCAAGAGATGATTAAGAGTGCACCAATGCGACGCCACAGAAGGACGCGGCGATGAAGATCTGCCTGGTAGAGGACGACCTGGAGCTGGGACGCTCACTGCATGCGCTACTGAGCGAGGGCGGTCATGAATTGGTCTGGGTCCGGCGCCTGGTCGACGCCCAGCAGCAGTTGCTGGAGCGGCGCTTCAGTGCCCTGGTGCTGGACCTGGGTTTACCCGATGGCTGCGGGCTGGCGCTGCTGCTGAAGCTGCGCCAGCAGGACCCACAGCTGCCAGTCATCGTGATCACCGCACGCGACGGCATCGAGGACCGGCTGGAGGGTCTGGACAGCGGCGCGGACGACTATCTGGTCAAGCCCTTTGCAAGCGCCGAGCTGCTGGCGCGGCTGCGCGCGCTGGCGCGGCGCTCGGGCCTGCAAGGCTCACACGATGAGCCACTGGCATGGCAGGCCCGCGATCTGTCGCTCGACGAGGGCCGCATGGCGCTGACGCGCGGCAACCAGGCGATCAATCTCTCGCGCACTGAGTTCAGCATCCTGCTGACCCTGATCAAGCGCAGTGGCCACGTCGTGACACGCCGCGAGCTGGAGGCGCAGGCCCTGCCCCACTCGGACAGCCATGCGCTGGATGTGCACATCTTCAATCTGCGCAAGAAGATCGGCGATGGCTATGTGCGCACGGTGCGCGGCGTCGGCTTCGTTCTCGAGGCCGCCTGAGGCTTGACGGCGCCCAGCAGCGCGTCCAGCACCGGCCAGACCGCGGGCGCCAGCAGCTCGCGCGGCCGGTGCACCAGGCCCAGCTCGCGCCATAGCGGCGGCGATAGGGGTCGCAGCTGCATCGCATGTCGATCCGGGGCTTCGGCCTCGATCGGCAGGATGGCCGCGCCGTAGCCGGCCGCCACCAGGCTCTTCATCGCCTCGTTGTAATTGAGCTCGATGCCGGGCCGCGGCACCTGGCCGGCCGCGCCAAACCAGGCCAGCGTGAGCCGCTGCATCTGGGTGCTGGCGTCGTTGACGATCATCGGCCGATCGGCCAGCCAGGCCGGCGTGATCCGGGCCGGCGCCGACCAGCCTGATGGCAAGCAGGCCAGCATCGGATCGCGGCGCCACGGCCGGCACTGCAGGCCCGGCTGAGGTTCGATCGGCAGGGTCACGATGCCGATGTCCAGCGTGCCGGCCAGCAGGCCCGCCAGCGTGTGATGGGTACCCAGCACACTCAGCGCCAGCTCGATCGCGGGCCGCTCGGCCGCCAACGGCAGCAGCAGCGGCGGCAGCACATGGGCCGCCACGCCGGTCTGCGCAGCCAGCCGCACCCGCCCGGCCAGGCCCTTGGCATGGCGACCCAGCTCGGCCAGTGTTTCATCGGCCTCGCGCAGCAGGCCGCGTGCGCGCTGAACCAGCAGGGCGCCGGCCGAGGTCGGCAGCGCGCCGCGCCGGCCACGCTGCAACAGCTGGGCGCCGACGCGCGACTCCAGCTCGCTGATCTGCAGGCTGATGGTCGGCGCTGCCAGGTGCAGGGCCTGGGCGGCGGCGGCAAAACTGCCCAGGTCGGCAATCGCCACCAGGCTGCGCAACTGGTCAAGATTCAGACTACGCATAGGATTTCCTGTGGTCTGTCGTCAGATGATTCAACTTTTCAAATCTTAGTCGCGGACCGAGCATGGCGAGCATCACCACCGGAAACCGCCATGCCAGACGATCATGCCCCGACGCTTTTGCAATGTCTCAGCCAGCGCTGGCATACGGCGCTTCGCCGGCACGCGGCACGCCGCCAGCTGCTGGCGATGAGCGAGCGTGAGCTGCTGGACCTGGGATTGGGGCGAGGAGAGCTGGAGGCCTGCGCTGCCGCGCCACAATGGCGCCATGATGAACAAGCCGCCCTTCTTCGCCCCCATCGCGTTTGACCAGGCCGAGGCCGCGCTGGCGCGCGCCCAGGAAATCTACGCCGCCAGCGTCGCCAGCCTGCGCGAAGCGCTGCAGCGCTTCGTCGCCGGCGAGGAGATCAGCCGGGTACGCGCCTGCTACCCCTTTGTGCGCATCCACACCCGCACGGTGGCACGCGCGGTCTCGACCCTGGCCTACGGCTTTGTCGCCGGCCCCGGCAGCTACGAGACCACGCTGACCCGGCCCGATTTGTTCGGCGACTACTACCTGGAACAGTTCCGCCTGCTGCTGATCAACCACGGCGTGAGCCTGGAGGTGGGCACCAGCAACCAACCGATCCCACTGCATTTCGCGCTCGGCGAGCACGACCATGTCGAAGGCGCGCTGAGCGCCGAGCGCCGCCTGCTGATGCGCGACCTGTTCGACCTGCCCGACCTGGCCGCGATGGACGACGGCATCGCCAACGGCACCCACCAGGGTGCGCCCGGCGCGCCGGCGCCACTGGCCCTGTTCACCGCGCCGCGGGTCGACTACTCGCTGCACCGGCTGCGCCACTACACCGGCACCTCGACCGATCACTTCCAGAACTTCGTGTTGTTCACCAACTATCAGTTCTATATCGACGAGTTCGTGCGCCTGGGTCACGAGCTGATGGCGCGCACGCCCGACCCGGCCCATCCCCATGAGCACGACGACTGCATCGCTTTCGTCGAGCCCGGCAATCTCGTCACGCGCCGCGTCGGCCTGTCGGCGGAAGCGGCCGATGCTTTGGGCCAGGCCCTGCCCCGGCTGCCGCAGATGCCGGCCTATCACTTGATTCGCCAGGACCGCAGCGGCATCACAATGGTGAACATCGGCGTCGGCCCCGCCAATGCCAAGACCATGAGCGACCATATCGCGGTGCTGCGCCCACATGCATGGCTGATGCTGGGCCACTGCGCTGGCCTGCGCAACAGCCAGGCACTCGGCGACTATGTGCTGGCCCACGGCTATGTGCGAGAAGACCATGTACTCGACGAGGAGCTGCCGCTGTGGGTGCCGATCCCGCCGCTGGCCGAGATCCAGCAGGCGCTCGAAGAAGCGGTGGCCGAGGTGACAGGTCTTACCGGCCCGGCGCTCAAGCAGATCTTCCGCACCGGCACCGTCGCCTCGACCGACAACCGCAACTGGGAGCTGCTGCCCAACCATGTCGACGGGGGGCCCGAGCGCCGCTTCAGCCAGAGCCGCGCAGTGGCACTGGACATGGAGAGCGCCACACTGGCGGCCAATGGTTTCCGCTTCCGCGTGCCCTACGGCACCCTGCTGTGCGTCTCCGACAAGCCGCTGCATGGCGAGATCAAGCTGCCCGGCATGGCCAACCAGTTCTATCGCGAGCGGGTTGACCAGCATCTGCGCATCGGGCTGCGCGCGGTCGAGCTGCTGCGCAAGCGCCACCTGACGCAGCTGCACAGCCGCAAGCTGCGCAGCTTTGCCGAAGTAGCGTTTCAGTAGCCCAGACCGCGCAGCAGCCGCAGCGCGGTCTCGAAATCGAAGGCGCGGATTCGCTCGCCGAGCTCGTGGGCAGGTGCCCCATGCCTGGCACTTAGCGCCGAAGCCAGCTCGCGGTAGCGCTCAAGGGCGCGAAAATCCCCGGCCGCCAGCAGCGCCGCCAGCCCGGCCAGTTTGGCCGGGTCGGGGGCCGGTTCGTCGAGCTCGGCCGGTCGCGTCTCCTCCATCAGCGGTGCGGCCCGCAGATCTTGCACGAGCGCATCCAAGGCCCCAGAGGTGCGCTCGACCAGCGAACGCATCTGCGCCGCCGGCAGCTCGTCGCCGGCCTCAATACGGCCCGCCAACTCGCTGAGCTGCTGAGCCCCGACCGCCGCCGCAGCGCCCTTGAGCGAGTGTGCAAAGCGCCGCAGCGTGTCGCCAGCGCCGACCTCAACGCCGACAGCCAGGGCCGGCATGCCGTCCTGGAAGTGGTGGGCGAACTGCTGCAGCACACGCCAGTAGGTGGCCGCCCGCCCGCCCGTGTAGCGCAGCCCCTGCACCACATCCAGGCTCGGGATCCGCGTCAGCCAGTCTGGCAGCACCTCGGTCTCGCTGGCCACCACATCGCACAGCGGCTCGGGTGGCGGCGGCAGCGCCTCGACCGTGTGAGTGCGCGCGGGCAGCCACTGCAGCAGGCGTGCATAGAGCTCGGCCGGCGCCACCGGCTTGGCGACATGGTCGTTCATGCCGGCGCCCAGGCAGGCGGCGCGGTCCTCGCCAAAGGCATTCGCCGTCATCGCAACAATCGGCAGCGCCGCCATGCCCGGCAGGCGGCGGATCTCGCGGGTCGCCTGCAAACCGTCCATCACCGGCATCTGCATATCCATCAGCACCAGCTGGTAGTCGTTGCGCTGTACCAGCTGCATGGCCTGATGGCCATTTGAGGCCAGGTCCACCGTCAGCCCGGCAGCGTGCAGCAGTTCCTGGGCCACGTCCTGGTTGATCGGGTTGTCCTCGACCAGCAGAATGTGCGCGCCGCCATGCCGACTGGCCAGCTGGTCCAGCGCCTCGCGCTCGCTGCCCGCCGCCGACGCCATCACGGCGGTCGCATCGGCGGCCGGCAAGCGCGCAGTGAACCAAAAGCGGCTGCCCCGCCCCGGTTGGCTGTCGACACCGACTTCGCCGCCCATCAGCTCTGCCAGGTGGCGGGTAATGGCCAGCCCCAGACCGGTACCGCCGTAGCGACGCGTGGTCGAGCTGTCGCCTTGTTCGAACACACGGAACAGGCGCTGCTGCTGCTCCGCAGTGATGCCCATGCCGGTGTCGCTGACCTCAAAGCGCAGCAGCTGCGGACCCAGCGGTTCGCCGTGCAGCCGCACCGAGCCCTGCTCGGTGAACTTGATCGCATTGCTGAGCAGGTTCAGCAGCGCCTGCGACAGGCGGGTCGCGTCGCCGCGCACCCAGGCCGGCAGCGCGTCGGCCACCAGGCTCAGCTGTAGCCCCTTGTCGCGCGCGCGCTCGCCGACCAGGTCGCAGCATCGCGTCAGCAGATCGTGCAGCGCGAAGGGCTGATCCTCCATCTCAAGCTTGCCAGACTCGATTTTCGAGAGATCCAGGATGTCGTTGATGACCTGCAAGAGGTGCTGGGCCGCGCCGTCGAGCTTGGATAGCCGGTCCTGGGCCTGCGCATCGCGGCTGTCGCGCCGCAGCAGATGGGTCAGGCCGATGATGGCATTCATCGGCGTGCGGATCTCGTGGCTCATGTTGGCCAGGAAGGCGCTCTTGGCCAGGCTGGCGGCCTGGGCCGCCTGGGTGGCCTCGGCCAGCTCGGCGGTGCGCGCCTGCACCAGGTCCTGCAGATGGTGGCGATGCTGGTCGAGCTCGGCGCTCTGGCGCTTGTGCGCGCTTATGTCCTCGCCGATCGCCAGCACATGGGTGACGCGCCCGTCGGCCTGGCGGATCGGCGCCATATGGACGAACTCGTGGAAGATCTCGCCGTTCTTGCGATGGTTCAGCAGCTCGCCCGACCAGTTCTGCCCCTGCTGCACCGCCCGCCGCATCTGCTGCACGCGCTCGCGCGGACCGCGCTGTGGCTGCAACTCCAGCCGGGTGCGTCCCAGCACCTCCTGGCGGCTGAAGCCGTTGATGCGGGTGAAGGCCGCGTTGACGTATTCGATCGCCCCGGCCAGGTCCGAGATCAGGATGCTGGTCGGGCTTTGCTCGACCGCCAGTGAGAGCTTGCGCAGCAGCTGTTCGCTGGAGCGCCGGTCGCTGATGTCGGTGAATGAGCTGACAACGCTGACGATGCGCTGGCCGTCGGTCGAGCGCAGAGGCTCAGCATTGAGCTTGAGCCAGCGCCGCAGGCCGGCCTGGCTGCGCACGCCCAGCTGCAGGCCCTGCTGGCCATGGCCGGTGCTCAGCACGCGGTTCAGCGGCAGCTCGCTGGGTGCCAGCGGCTGGCCCTCGTTGTCGCACATCTCGAGCGAGCGCCATTGCCAGTCGACCGCTTGCATCTGCGCCTGGCTGTAGCCGAGGATGCGTTCGGCGGCCGGGTTACTGGCCAGCACGCGCCCACCAATGTCGAAGATGATCACGCCCTCGCTGAGGGCCGAGACCATCGAGCGGTACAGACGCTCGCTCTCCTGCAGCGCCTGCTCGATGCGCTGGCGCTCGTCGATGTCCGAGCGCAGCAGCTCGGACGACTCCTGCAGCGCCTGCTCGATGCGGCGGCGCTCGCCGATGTCGCTGACGATACCCAGCACCGCAGGCCGGCCCTGGTAACTCATGCGGCTGGCGCGCAGCTCAATCCAGACGCGTCCGCCCTGTTTGTTGAACCAGCACAGCTCGTAGTGGCGCTGGGGCTCCGGGCCGGCGCCGGTGCGCGCCAGGAAGCGCGCGGTCCACAGATCCAGGAACTCGGGCGCCACCACCGCCGCGAACGGCAGGCCGACGAATTCGTCCTCGGTATAGCCCAGCAGCTTGGGCAGGGCCGGATTAGCGAAGACGAAATGCAGATCCTGGGCCACGAAGACCCCGTCCGCAAGCGCTTCCAGCAGCGTGCGGCTGCGCAGCTCGCTTTCGGCCAGCAGCGCCTGGGCCCTGCGCTGCCGCCGCAGCCGCCAGACCACGGCGGCGATCAGCATGGCCAGCAAGGTGCTCGCGCCGATCCAGCCCGCCTCGCTCCAGACCTTGGCGTCGATCTCGGCACGCGCGACCTTGCTGACCAGCAGCCAATCGGTGCCGGGCACGGCACGCAGCGCGCCCAGCGAGGGTACGCCGGCGTAGTCGAGGCCCGCGATGGTCCGGCCCGGCAGCGCGCCCTCCCGCAGCGCCTGGCCCACCAGCAGCTCGGGCCGGTCCAGCGGCCGGCGCAGCCGGCCGGCCGAGCCTGGCTGCTGGCGCAGCTCGCTGAGCGCCAGCGCCTCGTCGCCGACGCGCTGCCACAGCACCGACTCGCCGCTCTGGCTGGGCAACGGCCAGGCAGCGAGCAGCGGGTAGAGCTGGTCCCAGGGGCTGATGCGCAGCGCCACGGCGCCCGGCGGTGCCGAAGCGGCGCGCGCTCGCAGCGGCACGACGATGTCCAGCCGCTCCGGCAGCGTGGCCGACTCGACCACATAGATGTCGGTGCGCGCGGTCTTGCCGCTGGCCAGCGCCTGCTGCACGGCGGCGCGCAGCTCGGGGGGCGGCTCGTCAGGACCAGGGTTCTCGCGCGAGACGATACGGGCCTGAGCATCGAGCAGCAGTGCGCTGCGCATCTGCATGGCGCCGGCAAAGCGGGTCAATTCCTGCATCAGGCGCTGCTGCGCGGCGGCGTCGGAGCGCTCGGTCCAGGCCTGGTACCACTCGCCCAATTGGCCATGATCGGCAACAAAGCTGGCGGCGCGCAACTGCGTCTCAAGCCAGGCCCGCACCTGACTGGCGCGCAGTTCGGCAATAGTCTCCAGCCGCGCCGCCTCCTGGGCGCGGTGCTGACGCCGCGAGTAGTCGATAGCCAGCAGGCCCAGCAGCAGCAGACCCAGCAGTGTCGCCAGCAGGGTCAGGTATTGCCCACGACGCGCCGGCACAGGCTCATGCTGGGGCCGAACGCCTGGCATCTAGCGCTCGGCGACCGCTGCGGCCGAGGGTGGATGCCCGGGGTCGGCCAGGCGCCGTGCGATCGCGCAGAACTCGTCGAAGCTGGCGACAAAGGCTTCGACGACATCCGGATCGAAATGGCTGCCGCGCTGCTCGACGATGTAGGCTCGCGCCGCCTCGTAGCTCCAGGCCTTCTTGTAGACGCGCGGACTGATCAGCGCGTCGAACACATCGGCCAGCGCCATCAACCGCGCCGCCAGCGGGATCGCCTCGCCCACCAGACCTTGCGGGTAGCCGCCGCCATCCCAGCGTTCGTGATGGCTGCGCGCAATGTCCTTGGCATAGTGCAGAAAGTCGACACCGCCGCCCGGCCCGGCATCGCGCTCTGCCAGCTCGATGGCCTCTGCACCGATCGCGGCATGGGTCTTCATGATGAGCCACTCGTCGGCGTCGAGCTTGCCGGGCTTGCACAGAATGCGATCCGGTATGCCGACCTTGCCGATATCGTGCAAGGGGGCCGAACGCGCCATCAGGTCCACTGTTTTTACGTCAAGGCGCCGCGCGAAACACGGCTTGCCGATCAGCTGCGTGCCCAGCTGACGCACATACTCGCGGGTGCGGCGCAGATGGTTGCCAGTTTCGTTGTCGCGGGTCTCGGCTAGGCGGGCCAGCGCATGGATGCCGATATCGCGCAGGCGCTGGTTTTCGGCCATGCGGCGCTCGATCTCAAGTTCCAGATCATGGTTCTGGTCGGCCAGCCGTTCGCGCGCGCGGCCCAGCTCAACATGGGCGGCCACCCGGGCCAGCAACACCGTCGGCCGCACCGGCTTGGTGATGTAGTCCACCGCGCCGTGCAGCAGGCCGCGCTCCTCGTCCTCGGTAGCCCCCATCGCGGTGACGAAGATCACCGGCACGCTGCGGCTGCGCGGCTCGGCACGCAGCCGCTCCAGAACCGCATAGCCGTCCAGGCCAGGCATCATCACATCCAGCAACACCAGGCTGGGCAGCGGGTCCAGCCGCATCAGTCGCAGCGCCCGCTCGCCCGAGTTGGCCGCCCGCACTTGGTAGAGCGGCTGCAACAGTTCACCCAGCACGGTCAGGTTCTCGGCGTTGTCGTCCACGATCAGGACGACCGGCCGCTGGCTCATTGGCATTTTTGGCTCCCTGCACTGCCCGACGACCGATGGTCGCATTTGCCGCGCATCAAGCCAAGCCCGCGCGCGCCAGATTGCGCACCGCACGCGACAGATTGGTGCGCGGCCCGAAATGCCACCACAATGCGTGGGCCACAGGCCTGCTCATTCAGACCGCCATGCACTTCGACATCGCCACGCTTTTCAGTTTGCTCGTGATCCAGGCCCTTGCCCTGGCCCTGGTGCTGCCTGTGCTGATGGGCTGGCGCAGCGCCAGCCCCGGTGCCCGCCATGCCCAGGTTGGCATGGGTTTGCAGGGCGCCGGCTGGCTGGCCCTTCTGCTGGCCTCGGTGCTGTGGGACCGGGCGCTGGGCACGCTGGCGATGGGCCTGATCAGCGCTTCGCTGAGCGCCTTGTGGCTGGCGATGAACGCCTGGCTGGGCACCCGCCGCGGCCGGCGCCTGATGTTAGCGCTGCCGCCGGGAGTGGCCCTGCTCTATCTGCTGAGCTTCGATAGCTATGTTTGGCGGGTCGGCTTGTCCAATCTGGTCTTCGTGCTGCAGCTCTTGATGATCTGTGTCACGCTGGCCCAGCCGCCCAAAGCCCTGGAGCCCGAGCTGGCGCGGCCCAGCCGACGCTGGCGCGGCCTGCTGCTGGGCTGCCTGCTGCTACTGGCGGTGCTGACCCTGTGGCGTGCCTGGCTGGCGGTGTTCGCCACCGCTAGCTACCCCGACTTCTACACGCCGCACCCGGTCAATGTGTTGGCCGCCGTGCTCAGCAATGTCGCGGTGACGCTGAGCCTGGCGGCCGTGCTGGTGGCCTGGCGCGGCGAGACCGAGGGCGCCTTTCTTCGCCTGGCCCAGACCGATGTACTGACCGGCCTGAACAACCGCCGCGCCTTCAGCGCCCGCGCGGTCGACATGATCTCGATGGCGCGGCGCTACCAGGAGCCGCTGGCCCTGATGATGCTGGATATCGACTTCTTCAAGGCCGTCAACGACAGCCACGGCCACGAGGTCGGCGACAAGGCGCTGCAGCTGTTCGCCCGCTGCCTGCGCGAGCAGCAGCGGCTCGGCGATCTGGTCGGCCGGGTCGGCGGCGAGGAATTCGCGGTGCTGATGGCTCGCTGCGACGCCCAAGGCCCGCAGGCGCTGGACAAGCGCATGCGCGACGCGCTTGCCCTGACGGCCCCCAAGGAACTGGGCTTCGCGCTCGACTTCAGCGCAGGCTGGGCCCGACTGCGCCACGGCGACCGCAACATCGACGACCTGATGCGCCGCGCCGATGCCGCACTCTACGAAGCCAAGCGCGCCGGACGCGGGCAGCTGCTGGCCGAGCCGGGGCTGGACGGCTGAGAAGAGCGGCGGCGGCGCAATAACGGCAGACCCGCGAGCCCGCCGCTCATCAGCAGCCAGGCCGCAGGCTCGGGCACTGCTGTCATGAACTGTCCCGAGGCCGAGCTGTAGCTGACGCCCTCGGGCAGGGTCCAGTTGAAGTGAAGGGTGTTGCCGAAGTCGGCCACCGCGTCCCAGCCACCGCCCTCCCAGTTGCCTACCGCCAAGGCCGACACCGTCAGCTCGGCGTAGACAAAGAAGGTCGACCTTCCCAGCGGCAGTGCCAGGCCGTCATCGAGGACCGTGGTGCCATTGCTCAATGCCCGGGTTTCGGCGTAGCGATCAACATTGCTCCAGAAATCACCAGGCTTGCCGCCGATGTACCAGCGCACGCTGGCACGGCTGCCCTGCTCGCTCATCACGCCGTCGATGCTCAGCTCGATATCGGCCAGACCGAGGTTCTGACCGTTGACGAAGCTGATGGTGTCCCAGTAGATCGCGGTCGCGGTGGCGCCTGTCTTCGTATGGCAGCCGCGCGGCCCGCAGGACATGCGCGTGGCAGTGGCCGACGCATGCAGCTTGCCATCGGCCAGCGAAGCCTGCGCCCAGTTCTGCGTGTAGCGGTTCGGAAGGCTGGCGACGCTAGCACTGAACTGCCCGCTGCCACCGCGCCACCCGCCGGATGAGCCGCCCACATAGGCGCCGAAGTTGCCGTTAAAGGGCGAGGCCGCGGGCTCCACGACATTCACGGCCAACGCCGGGACTGCAGCGGTAAGGGCAAGCGTCGCCAGCCCAAGCAGCCACGCTGGGCGTGGCTGCTTGGGCCGCGCCAAGCGGGAACGCAGTGCGCCCAGAAGGGGCAGCATAGAAGTGAGGTTCATCAGGGTCTCCAAGGTTTCTTTCAGTTGATGAGCGCGGCCAGGCGCGCGAAGTCGAGTGCGGCGATGGCGTCGCGCATCGGTGGGTGGTAGCTGGGGCTGCGTTCCAGTTGGGGGGCGCAAACGGTGATCAGTTGGATGCGACCTCGGTGCTTGCCGTCCCAGGGGAAGCTGGGGTCGAGCTTGACGATGCGCTTGGGCGGTCGCGCGGCTTCCGCCGCCGTTTGCAGGCGGTGCGGGCCGGTGCCTAGGTAATAGGGCTGCGCCAACTCGACAGCGCTCATGGCCGCGAGCGCCGCACGCAACCGCTCCAGCTCATCGACCTGCCGCTGCCGCTGTGCGCGCAGCTGTGCGTGGTAGCCTGCCTCGCCTTCTTTGCGCTGGCGCGCCAACTTCAGCATCAGCGCAGCGGCCTGGGCGTTTTGCGCGCTGATTCGGGCCGCCTCGCGTTCGGCGGCGGCCAAATCGAAAGGCTGCAGTGTGCGCTCGTGGCTGCGGTCCCAATCGGCCAGTTTGCGCTGCTGGTCGCGCTCGTAGTAGGCCAGCATCTCGCCCACCGTCACCGCGATCCACGGCAGGCGACGCTCCTTGCTTAGCACTGCGCATTCGCGATAGGTCGGCCAGCCCTGGAACGAGGGCGTGAGCTCGCCCTCCAGGTAGGTGACGAGCTGCTCGTCATGCTCCCACCTGTTCATCGTCGCGGTGGGCACATTGATGAAGACCGAGATGCCGGCGCGCGGGCCCAGGCGCTCGGCCTGTGGGATCACCTCGCACGACCCGCGTCCCCAGGCCTTGGGTCCGAAGCCGTGGGCATGAATGACCGCCTCGTACGGCATTCGCTGTGGGTCGATCGCGCCGAGCACAGCGCGCTTCAGGCGCAGCCGCACCTCAGGCAAGGCGAGCAGGCCAGGGTTGGGTCGGACCATCGCCTCGACGACATCCATCGCCGCATGTATTGGCTTGTAGGCGGGATGGTGGATCGGCCGGTCCTCGGCGCTGATCGGCTCATCGACGTTGGCCGCCCAGCAGTTCGGTTCGGCCCGCACGACACCGGCGATCAGCAGCGCGGAGATCAATAGAAGTCGCTTCATCACAGTCCCCACCTCATTGCGGTCTCAAGGACCAGCGAAGCCGCGCGCTGCCGACCACGCCGGGGAACTCGCGATGGCTTTCGGGGTCAACCCACTCGGCGCGGTCGCGCTCGCCCAGCAGCGCCGGCAGCAGCCGCTCCTGGCCAAAGGCGCGCCGCCCGGCAAGCGCATAGTCGGCGATGCGAAACGACAGGCCGCTGAGCTTGGCATCCATCTCTTGGGTCACGCCTTGGAAAGTGCGCAGATGCCGAGCTGCCACCGGCACATAGCCGATGAAGTCCATCTTGCAGGTATGCAAATTGAAGAAGGCTCGCAGCAGCGGCACGTTCGGATCGACCCAGGGCGTGCCCAGGGCCATGACCTGGATGGTGTCGGGTGCATGGGTACTGCTGTAGAACTGGTCAACGCCGACGCTACCCGTCTGCGCGCTGCCGGAAAACCACACCGAGCCGACAGGAGACAGCGGGTCGCGCCGCAGCGTGCCGGCTACACGGGCGCGGTGCTCGTAGCGGGCGCTGCCTTCGGCATCGCCTCCGGCCCAGCGGTAGTCCTGCTGCAGCTCCAGCGACAGGGTGTTCACACCCTGAAGCCAATCACAGCCGGCCTGCGGATCGATCACCGTCAGATGGGCGACCAGCTCGGTGGGGCCATCGACCGAGTCGAAGGGGTCATCGAAACGCACCGAGACGGCCACCGGGTTCAGCGCAGGCAGCGCCGCCGGCGCCCGATAGCTTCGCTGCGAGCGCTGGCCATCATCGCTGCCGCTGAGCGTGCCCACACCGGAGTTGCCACCGGCCACGCCATTGACCGACCAGGCCTCAGTGGCCAGCGGGATGCGTCCGTCCTCGTGGCAGGCGAAGTGCAATTGCTGGCCAGGCAGCGCAGCGTCGTCGCCACGGCCGCAGATTTGCACCGTCAGCAGCTGGGTCTGCTGCAAGCCGAGCTCGGCAGCGCCGGGACGCAGCTGCGCACCGGCGACCAGCGACCAGTCGCTGAAATGCGTGCTCGTGCTGCGCACCAGGCCGTCGGCATCGCGGCTCGAAGCCGCGCTGCGCCAGACACCGTCGGCCCCCTGCGTGGCGATGCGCAGATGCCTGGCGCCGTTGCGCTCGGCGGCACTGGGCTGCCACTCCAGGGCGATCGGCCGCTTGGCCTGCAGCCCCTCGGGGCCGACGCGCCAGGCCGCGCCGCGCGCGCCCGGCGCCTTGTTCTCGATGGGCTGCAGCGTCAGCAACTGCTCGGCGTCGAAGGCGTCCGGCGGCACGATGATGGCCAGGCCATAGTCAGGCGCATCCAGACGGCCGCCAGCGGCACCGATGCGGGCGCTGGCCACCACGGCACCCAGCGGGGCACCGACCGCCGTGACGGCCGGCACCGGCATCGGCATCGGCACCGGCATCGGGGTCGGGGTCGGGGTCGGGGTGGGCGCGGGGCCGGGAGCTGGGGCCGGGCTGGGTGCAGGAGCGGGCACTTGCGTCGGGGCGGGGGTAGGTGTCGGCGTTTCGCCCTCGCCGCCGCCACAGGCTTGCAGCAGGGTGGCGGCGAGCAGGGTGCTTATCAGGCTAGGACAGGGTCTCATTCGATCTCCAATAGGCAAGGCTTCGCCCCGACCAGGCCAGGGCGGCTCCGGTCAACGGCGATTCGGGGGCGGGGCCGGCGCGCTGCCGGCATGGGCTCTACTGTGGGCGCCGCGGGCGCCCCGCGCTGCTAGTTATCGCTTAAGCGCTTGTTAAGTGTTTGCTAAGCCGCCGCCGGCCCTTGATCTAAGATTCGCTGCCTCAACGCCAAGTCGCCATGCACCGCCTTCCCGCCCACTGGATCGACCACTTCAGTCTGGGGCCGACGCTGCGCGTCGGCAGCGTCACGCCGCAAGGTCAGCCCGAGCTGGCGTTTGCCCATGCCGCCCGGGTCCTGGCCGATGGCCGCATCGAGCTGCTGGCGCTCAGCCAGCAAGCTGCGGAACTGCTGGCCGCCATCAGCGCCAGCCGCCGCGTCGCTGTATCCGCCGGCCTGCCGAGCAATTACCGCGTGCTGCATGTCAAAGGCGCCGATGCCGAGGTGCTGCCGCCGCGCGATGAGCACGGCCCGGTGTTCGCCGCCTACTTCGAAACCTGGCTGCAGCAGATCGAGGCCTTCGGCGCCGACCGCCGCCTGATCTATGCCACGCTCGGTGATCTGTCGCTGGACAAGCTCAGCTGCGTGCGCTTCACGCCGATGGGCGCCTGGGACCAGACCCCCGGCCCCGGTGCGGGCCAGGCCATCGACCTGCTGCCATGAGCACAACCCCACAGACCGAGCGCCGAGCCCTCAAGCTGCGCGATGTGCGCCGCCTGCTCGAAGGCGTGATCCCGCCGGCGATGTGCTCGGTGGGCACCGACGGCATGCCGCATGTCAACTATCTGTCGCATGCCGAGTACATCGACGAAGAGCATGTCGCGCTGACCTACCAGTTCCTCAACCGTGCCCGCGCCAACATCCTGGCCACCGGCCGTGTCGCGCTGAGCGTCGAGGATCCGATGTCCGGCGTCTCGGTGCTGCTACAGCTGCGCTATCTGCGCACCGACACCGTGGGCCCGGTGTACGAGCGCCTGCGCGCCAAGCTTGCCGGCATCGCCGCGCAGACCGGCATGGAGAGGGTTTTCCATCTGCGCGGCGCCGACCTCTACCGCGTCGAGTCGCTGCGCAAGCTTGATCCGGTGCGCCCGCTGCCCGGGATGGCGCCGCGCTGCGATCTCGCGGCCGGCGTGCGCCGCCTGAGCGAGCAGCTCGCGGAAGCTGCCGATCTGCGCAGCCTGCTGAACGCCTTCACCCAGGGTCTGCAGCAGGACCTCTGCATCAGCCACGCCATCGTCTGGCTGCTCGACGAGCACGGCCAGGGCCTGTTCACGCTGGCCAGCATCGGCTACGAGCAGGCCGGCAGCGGCGCCGAGCTGCCGCTGGCCGAGGCCGGCCTGGCGGGGGTCGCGCTGCGCGAGAACGTGCCCATCCGCATCGGCCACATGAGCCAGATGTACAGCTATGGCATGAGCTGGCGCGCCAAAGCCGAGCAGCTCGGCTTGCAGGCCGCAATGGCCGACACCATCCCGCTACCGGGGCTGGCGGCACCGCGCAGCCAGCTCGCCGTGCCCTTGCGCGCGCGCGGCCGCAGCGTCGGCGCCTTGCTGGTGGAGAGCGAGAACGACCAGTTCTTCAGCTACGACGACGAGGACGCGCTGACCGCCATCGGCGCGCAGCTGGCGCAGGGCCTGGCCGCGCTGCACAAGGCCGAGCTGATCGACGCGCCGGCGCCGCCCACCGAGCGCACGCCGACCAGTGGTGCGGCGCTGCGCATCCGCCACTACCCGCGCGACCACAGCGTCTTTGTCAACGATCAGTACCTGATCAAGGGCGTGGCGGGCGCCATCATCGCCAAGCTGGTGCGCGACCAGATCGCCAGCGGCCGCGCCGGTTTCAGCACCCGCGAACTGCGCCTGGCCGGCGACGATCTGCGTCTGCCCGAGGTGCAGGACAACCTCGGCGTGCGACTGCTGCTGCTGGAGCGCCGGCTGGCCGAGCGCGACTTCGGCCTGCGCATCGAGCGCAGCGGACGCGGCCAGTACCGGCTGAGCGCCAGCGGACCGCTGGAAATCGTGGCCGCCGATTAGGGCGACTCAAGCCCGGTCGCAGCCGGCTGGCACGCCGCTTGCATAAGGGAATACCAGGCCCCGCCGCCTCCAGAAGAAGCGGTGGGTTCCCGGCCCGATCAGCAGTCCACCACCCGCCATGTTCCTCCGCCAAGCCAAGTCCGCCCTCGTCTCACCCGCTGCCCGCGACCTGGGTTTCCAGGCCGAGCTGTATGAGCTCAGCACGCAGCGCCAGACCCGCTACGAACCCAGCCTGCCGGCGGTGCGGCGCCTGAGCTCGCGCGATCTGCAATGGCTGCCGGCGCTGTGCGATCTGCTGACCGACAGCGTGCATCACGGCGCCTCACTGGGCTTTCTGGCGCCGATGTCGCGCTATGCGGCGCTGGACTACTGGCACGGCGTGTTCGCCAAGCTGGGCCAGCACCACAGCCTGTGGATCGCCTGCGAGGGCCAAGCCGACCGGCCCGCCCAGCTGCAGGGCGCGGCCCAGCTATCGCTGTGCCCGCAGGCCAATGCCCACCACCGCGGCGAGGTGCAGGGCCTGATGGTTCACAGCCAGTCGCGCGGTCGCGGCATCGCCAGCCAGCTGATGACCAGCGTCGAATGTGCCGCCTTGCAGCAAGGCCGCACGCTTTTGGTGCTAGACACCCCGGCCGGCAGCCAGGCCGAGGCCGTCTATGTCCACCTCGGCTGGCAGCGCGCCGGCGAGATTCCCGACTACGACAGCTGCGCCGAGGGCAGGCTGCACAGCACCGCGCGCTACTACAAGCGCCTGCAGATGCCGGGCTGAAACGCCCCGCTCAGGCGGCCGCCACCAGTTCGGCGACGGCCGTGATGCGGGCCTGCAGCTCGCGCCAGGGCCAGGTCTTGCCCGAGCCCGGCACCAGCGCGATCTCCAGCAGGGCCGCACCGTGCAGCGCGGCCCAGACCGTCTGGGCGCGCAAATCGGCGTCGCCGCCCGGCAGCCGCGTCAGCAGCTCGCGCAGCAAAGCATAGGCGTCGGGCTCGCTAGCGGCATCCGGCGCGGCCGGCAGCGGGTCCAGGGTCAGCAGCCGGTAATGGTGCGGATGGGCCACGGCCCAGCGCAGGTAGGCGGCGGCCACGCGGCGCAGCGCGGCACGCGCATCGCCGGGGCCGCAGAGCTGGCCTTCCAGCGTCGCCCGCAGGCCCTCGCGGCCCTCGACACCCAGCCGTGCCAGCAGCGCCGCCTTGTCGGCGAAGAAGCTGTAGAGCGTGGCATGAGAATAGCCGACTGCGGCCGCGACCTCGCGCAAGGTCACCGCCTCCTGCCCCTGCGCGACAAACAGCGCCCGCGCCGCGTCGACGATGCCCTGCTCGAGCGCCTCTTTGTGCGCGGCCCGGCGCAAGGCCGAGGCCGTCGCTTTCTTGAGCGGCCCCTCGGGCTTGGGCGTCTTGACGCGTTGGCGCGGCTGCGGCTTGGCCAGGGGCTTTTGCAGCGCGTCGGGCGCCGGCGAGACCACCCCCGAGGCGCGGTGCATCCCCTTGGCGCCGCTGGCGCGCGGTGGCGGGTTCAAATGTGGATTTGCAATCTTGCTAACCATTGGTTAGTATTTTGTCATTGGATATTCAATCCGCAAGACTACACCAGGACACTGCAAGCAATGAGCGAAGGACTGCATCTTGAAACCGTCGCGCGCGGCGACACACGCGCCCTGCCCCAACTGGCGGCCCTGCTGCTCGATGCGGTGGCGCATCAGGCCTCGCTGGGCTTTCTGGCCGCGCTGGACGAGGCAGAGGCCGACGCCTACTGGCAGGCAGTGCTGGCCAGGCTGGGCCCGACCCACAGGCTGTGGATCTTGTCCCAGGGCGGGCAATTGCTGGGCACGGCCCAGCTCTCGCTGTGCGAGAAGCCCAATGGCCGCCACCGCGCCGAGGTGCAGAAGCTCATGGTGCACAGCAGCGCGCGCGGTCGTGGCCTGGCCTCGGTACTGATGCAGGCGCTGGAGCGGGCCGCACGGCTGGAAGGTTGCAGCCTGCTGGTGCTGGACACCGAGGCCGGCTCCCTTGCCGAGACTGTCTACCGCCATCTGGGCTGGCTCAAGGCCGGCGAGATCCCGCGCTATGCCGCCAGCCCCGATGGCCAGCTGGCCGCCACCGCGCTCTACTACAAGCTGCTGGACGAGGACGAGCCGGCCAGCCTCGACGCGAAGCGCCTCTAGGGTCCGCGCAGCGCCTCGCGCATGGCCTGCAGATAGGCCTCGAAATTCTGCAGATCATTGTGGCCGGCGCCCGCGATGCGCAGCAGCCGGGCCTGCGGCGCGTGGGCCAGCAACTGCTCGGCCTGCTGCGGCGGGATCAGCGCATCCTGCTCGCCATGCAGCAGCAGCACGGGGCCCTTGGTGCGCGCGACATCGGCGGCGGTATCGAGCGGATAGCGTAGCAGCCGCCCCGGCACCCAGGGGTAGTGCAGGCGCATCAGCGCCGCCATGCTGGCATACGGCGAGACCAGCACGGTCAGCTCAGGGCGGACCTCGGCCGCCAGACCGGACGCCAGTGCCGTGCCCAGCGAGCGGCCGTAGATCACGCGCCGCAGCCCCTGGTAGCGCGGCGCGACCTGCTCCCAGGCGGCCCGCACATCGGCGCGCAGTTGGGCCTCGCTGTCGATCCGGCCGCTGCTCTTGCCATAGCCGCGGTAGTCCAGCATGAAGAGGTCGTAGCCGGCGCGGCGGTAGAAGTCGGCATTGACGAACCACGTGTCCAGATTGCCGGCATTGCCGTGCAGAAAGAACACCAGGCCCCGGGGCGCCGGCAGGCGCAGATGCAAGGCCGAGAGCCGGGCGCCGGGCACCTCGATTTGCAGCTCATGGACATCGTCGCCCAGTGCGAAGCGGTGCGCGGCCGGCAGCGGCTGGGGCATGAAGAGCAGGCGCTCCTGGCGCCAGTACAACCAGGCCAGCAGCGCGCCATAGACCAGCAGCGCCAGCGCGACGACGAGCAGCAGCCGGCGCATCATCGATCAAGCCCTCAGCGCGCCAGCCGTATCAGCTTGCCGCTGTCGGTCAGCAGCAGCAGCGCGCCGTCCGGCGCCTGGCGCACATCGCGGAAGCGCTCGCCGAGGCTCGCGAACATCGCCTCGCGCGAGGCCACCGTGTTGCCGCTGAGCTGCAGCCGCCACAGGGCCTGGCCGGCCAGCGCGCCGGAGAACAGCTGGCCGCGCCACTCAGGGAACATTGCGCCGGTATAGAAGACCAGGCCGGCCGGCGCCACCGAGGTCGGCACCCAGTAAGTCAGCGGTTCGATAAAGGCCGGCGCATGGACACCGCCGCCGAGCCTGCAGCCCTCGCTGATCGGCGAGCCATAGTTGCAGCCATAGCTCTTGACCGGCCAGCCGTAGTTGGCACCGGCACGGGCGATATTGATCTCGTCGCCGCCCTGCGGTCCATGCTCGCTGAGCCAGAGCTCGCCGCTGGTCGGATGCAGGGCCGCGCCCTGCGGGTTGCGGTGGCCATAGCTCCAGATGCCGGGCCGCGCACCGGCGCCCAGCGCCGGATTGCCGGCCGGGATGCTGCCGTCGCGGTTGATCCGCACCACCTTGCCCAGGGTCTGTGCCAGGTCTTGCGCGGGACTGCCGAGCTGGCGTTCGCCCAGCGTGATGAACAGGGTCTTGTCGTTCGAGAACACCAGGCGAGAGCCGAAATGCCCGCCCCCGCTGACCTTGGGTGCCTGGCGGAAGATCACCGCGACATCCTGCAGCGCATTGCCGACCAGGCGGCCGCGCGCCACGGCGGTGCCGCTGCGGCCCGCTTCGGCACCGCTGCCCGGCTCGGAATAGGACAGATAGACCCAGGGCGTGCTAGCGAAGTCCGGGTCGAGTGCGACATCGAGCAGACCGCCCTGGCCGGCCGAGACCACCGCCGGCACGCCGCTGATCGTGGCCAGCGTGCTGCGGCCATCGGCGCTGAGCAGCAGCAGGCTGCCGGCCTTTTGCGTCACCAGCATGCGGCCATCGGGCAGCAGAGCCAGGCCCCAGGGGTTGGACAGGCCGCTGTGCAGGGTCGTCAGTTGCGGCGCCGCTGTTGATGGCGGTGTCGGGGTCGGCGCGGCGACCACCTCGCCGCCGCCGCCACCGCCACAGGCCACGGCAAGAAACACACTGGCAACAGCAAGACTCAGTTTGGACATGGATTCCAGAGGCATCGTGAACTCCCGCACGGGGATGGCCCGCCAGCTTACTGCAGGCGACAGACGCCCCGCCCGCGCAGGGTTGACGCCCCGACCAGGCCCCGCCTACACTCGTCCCCGGATTCAGGAGAGAGCATGCCGCAACGCATGCCGCCGAAGGCGCAAGCTCCCATACTCGCTCAGGCCCCGTACTGGATCCGTCACAAGCCGAATGCTGGAGAGCGCGGTCCGCAAGGGACCGCCACCGAAGGAGCAAGGCGCGCATCGGGTGATGGGCGCTGAATCTCTCAGGTATCAGGGACAGCGGGAGCGGCGCGCGTCAGGCGCACGCATGCCCGGGTTTCTTCCCTCCATAACCCACGTCCGTCTGGCGCTCAGCTCCTCCTGGAGTTCAGCATGCATGTCATCGTTCTCGGCGCCGGCGTCACTGGCATCACCACCGCCTGGTATCTGCGCCAGGCCGGCCACGAGGTCACCGTCATCGAGCGCCAGCCGGCCGCCGGCCTGGAGACCAGCTTCGCCAACGGCGGCCAGATCTCGGTCTCGCATGCCGAGCCCTGGGCCAATCCTGGCGCGCCGCTGAAGGTGCTGAAATGGCTGATGCGCGAGGATGCGCCGCTGCTGTTCCGCCTGCGTGCCGATGCCGCGCAATGGCGCTGGGGCCTGCAGTTCCTGCGTGAATGCACACCGGGCCGTACCGCCCACAATATCCGCAACATCGTCAGCCTGGGCCTGTACAGCCGCGCCAAGCTGCAGGCGCTGCGCGCGGCCACCGGCATCGAGTACGCGCAGCGGACCCAGGGCATTCTGCATTTCTACACCAGCGAGGCCGAGTACAACGCGGCCCAGGAGCCGGCCCGCCTCATGCGAGAGCAGGGCTGCGAGCTGGACATGAAGAGCCCGGATGAATGCGTGGCCATCGAGCCGGCGCTGGCGCAGTGCCGCTCAAAAATCGTCGGCGGCAGCATGACGCCCAGCGACGAGTCGGGCGACGCGCACCTGTTCACGCAGCAGTTGGCGCGGCTGTGCGCGGCGGCCGGCGTGCAGTTCCGCTACGAGACCCGCATCCTGGGCTTCGAGCGCAGCGGCGACCGCATCGATCAGCTCGTCGTGGCCGATGCGCGCGGCGAGGTGCAACGCCTGCAGGCCGACGCCCATGTGCTGTGCCTGGGCTCATTCAGCCGCGGCCTGGCGCGCGAACTGGGTGTCGATCTGAACATCTATCCGGCCAAGGGCTACTCGGTCACCTTGCCGGTCACCGCCCCCGAGCACAGCTACCAGGTCTCGCTGACTGATGATGAGTACAAGCTGGTGTTCTCACGCCTGGGCGACCGGCTGCGCATCGCCGGCACGGCCGAGCTCAACGGCTATGACACGAGCTTGAACCTGGCCCGCTGCGAGGCCATCGTGCGGCGCACCCGCGAGCTGTTCCCGCAGATGAGCGACGGCTCGGGCGCGCAGTACTGGACCGGTCTGCGCCCCGCCACCCCGTCCAATCTGCCCTATATCGGCCGCAGCAAGATCGGCAACCTCTTTCTCAACACCGGCCATGGCACCCTGGGGTGGACCCACAGCTGCGGCTCGGGCGCGGCGATTGCCGACATCGTCGGCGGCCGCGTGCCGGAGCTGGATTACGCCTTCACAGCGGCCAGCCGCGAGGCGGCGCGCCCAGGGAACAGGCCTCTTGTGCCGCAGCCGCGCTTGCCCTAGGCTCTGCCCAAGCCGGGGCTCAAGACCCGGCACCGCTTCAGCCGTCATCCGTATGCAATGACCGAAGGAGTGCGCCCATGCCCGCCAGCCACAGCAAGGCCCCAGAGACTGCCGCCCCGGGCAGTCCGGGCCTCTTCGCGCAGATCGCCCAGATCCGCGCGCTGGCCCTGGTCGGGCCGGCCGGCGCCGGCAAGACCAGCCTGCTCGAGGCCTTGCTGCATCAGGCCGGCGCGATCACCGCGGCCGGCTCGGTGGAGCGCGGCAACACGGTCAGCGACTTCGACCCGCTGGAAAAGCGCGCCCAGCATTCGCTGCATGCCTCGGTCGTGCACATGAATCATGGCGGCCTGCGCATCCATGCGATCGACACGCCCGGTGCGCCGGACTTCATCGGTCAGTCGCTGCCGGCGCTGGAGGCGGCCGACACGGCCATCGTCGTGATCAATGCGCTCAACGGCATTGAACTGATGGCCTCGCGCATGATGGAGACCGCCGCGCAGCGCGGGCTGTGTCGCCTGATCGTGATCAACCGCATCGATGCGCCCGGTGTGCAGCTGCCGGCGCTGCTGGAGCAGCTGCGTGCGAGCTTTGGCCGCGAATGCCTGCCGCTGAATCTGCCGGCCGGCGGCGGCGCGCGGGTGCAGGATTGCTTCTACAGCAGCAGCGGGGCCAGCGATTTCTCATCGGTGGCCGAGGCCCACCGTGCCTTGGTGGAGCAGGTTGTCGAGGTCGACGCCGCTTTCGTCGATCGCTATCTGAACGAGGGCGATGTCGACGCCAGCGAGTTGCATGCACCGCTGGAGCAGGCGCTGCGCGAAGGCCATCTGATCCCGGTCTGCTTCACCTCGGCGCGAACCGGCGCGGGCGTGGCCGAGCTGCTCGATGTGATCGAGCGCCTGCTGCCCAATCCGATCGAGGGCAATCCACCGCTGTTCCTGCGCGGAGAGGGGCCGGATGCGCTGCCGCTGCAGGCCCTGCCCGAGCCGGGCGCCCATGTGCTGGCCCATGTGTTCAAGATCAATGCCGACCCCTATCTGGGCAAGATGGGCGTGTTGCGCGTGCACCAGGGCAGCTTGACGAAGAACAGCCAGCTCTTTGTCGGCCATGCGCGCAAGCCCTTTCGTGTCGGCCATCTATTCCTGCTACAGGGAAAGGAGCATGTCGAGATCGAGCAGGCCCTGCCGGGCGATATCTGCGCGATCGCCAAGGTCGAGGAGCTGCACTATGACGCGGTGCTGCATGACGCGCCCGAGGACGAGCACATCCACCTGGCGCCGCTGGAGTTCCCGGTGCCGGTCCACGGCCTGGCGATCAGCCCGGCCCGCCATGGCGACGAGCAGCGGCTGTGGGAGATCCTGAATCGCCTGATCGACGAAGACCCCTGCCTGAAGGTCGAGCATGCCAGCGCAACCAACGAGACCCTGGTCTACGGCCTGGGCGAGCTGCATCTGCGCATGCTGCTGGAGCGGCTGCGCGAGACCTACAAGTTCGAGGTGCTGACCCAGCCGCCGCGCATCGCCTACCGCGAGACCGTCTCAAGCCCAGCCGAGGGCCACTACCGGCACAAGAAGCAGAGCGGCGGGGCCGGCCAGTTCGGCGAGGTCTGGCTGCGCGTCGAGCCGCTGGCGCGCGGCGCCGGCTTCGAATTCGTCGACGCGGTCAAGGGCGGCACGATCCCGGGCCAGTTCATGCCGGCGGTCGAGAAAGGCGTGCGCTCGGCGCTGGACAGCGGCGTCGTCGCCGGCTATCCGCTGGTCGATCTGCGGGTCACGGTGTTCGACGGCAAACACCATTCGGTCGACAGCAAGGAGATCGCCTTCGTCACCGCCGGACGCAAGGCCTTGATCGCGGCGGTGCGCGAGGCCCGGCCCCTGGTGCTGGAGCCCATCGTCCATGTCGAGATCAGCACGCCCGAGGCGGCGATGGGCGATATCACAGGCGATCTGGCGGCGCGGCGCGGCCAGGTCAACGGCACGCGCTCGGCCGTACCCGGCGTGATCACGGTGCAGGGCCTGGCACCGCTGGCCGAGCTGGCCAGCTACCAGACCCGGCTCAATGCGATGACCAGCGGCCAGGGCCGCTACACGCTGGCACTGTCGCACTACGAGGCGGTGCCGCCCAACACCCAGACAGCGCTGATCTCGTCCTACAAGGTCAAGGACGACGACTAACTACTTGGCCGGCGCCGAGGCCGCCGCCTGGGCGCGCCACTGCGCCAGCTGGGCCAGCCACGCGGTCCAGTCCTGCGGACCGCTGTCATAGCGCTTCTTCAGATTGGCCAGCACATTGCCCCAGGCACGGTCGAAGTAGGCATAGGCCTTGTCCCATTCACCGCCCTCACCCCAGCCGGTGTGGTGCAGGCGCAACCGGGTCTCGGTCTCGCTGACCGGCTCGAAACGCAGGATCACGAAGGTGCGCTGGGCCCGCGCCTCGGGCAGATGCGGCGGCGCATTCCAGTCGAAGCTGAGCATCTTCTTGGGCTGCAACGCCAGAAAGCGCATCTCGTCGGCGCCCTTCATGCCCGGCGTGGCGCCGGGATCGATATAGATCTGGAAGGCGCCGCCGACCCGCGGCTCGATCCTCGCATCGGGCGCGAAGAAGGCGACGATGCCCTCGCGCGTGGTCCAGCTCTGCCAGGCTTGGTCCAGGCTGGCCTTGATGATCACTTCTTTATCAATACTGCGTTCAGCGGCCACGGCCGGCAAAGTCGCGACGCACAGCGCCCATAAGACGCCAGCGCGCAGCAGAGAAGCCATGAAAAAAGTCATCTCGCTCTCCTCGGCCAGCCCCGGGCCAGCGGCCCAGGATGAAGGGAGCTTTATCATACGCAGATGTCATCCGAACCCCGGGACACCGCACAAGTCCGTTTGGACAATGCGATGCGCCTGTTTGAAGAATTCGTCGCCGCCACCGTCAAACACCCCGATGCTGCCACCTTGCGTGGGCTGGAGCGGCGTTTCGCGGAGCGCTTGCAGATCCAACCGAGCTACTGGAGCCAGATCAAGGGCCGCTCTCGCCAGATCGGCGAGCGGCTGGCACGCCAGTTCGAGCAGCTGTTCCACAAGCCACCGGGCTGGATGGACCATGACCACCCGGCCACGCCGGCGGCCAGCCCGGTCCAGGAGGCCACGCCCAGCGTGCCGCAGGACGATGACGAGCGCTTCATCGTCGGCCTGGTGCTGACCTATTACCGCCGCCACCCGCAGCGCGCCCGCACCCGTTTGCTGGACCTGCTGGGCGAGGTGTTGACGCCGCCGCCCGCCGAGGCAGCGGCGGTCAAGCCGGCAGCCGCAGGCACAGCCACCACGCGCAGCGCGGCCGGCAGCACCCGGCCGGCGGCACTGGCGCAGATGGCCGACGATGTCGATGCCTGGCGCAAGCTGCAGCAAGGCATCGCGCCCTTGAAGCCGAAGAAGCGCTGATCCCTAATTTCTTTATCAATCACGATAAAAAGCACTTGCGCAAGATAATCAATCGTTTATCATTTGCGCAAGTTGTGGCCTGGTTCACCACAGCGACACCGTAACGCCAACACTTCAACCCGCAAGCCCTGCCCGGCTTGCGACGCTGCCGCCCACCATCCCTGGGGTCCGAACCTGGCCCCGGATCGGCGCCAGCCGTTCCCGCTCCAAGAGCCCGCCCTGCCGGCTCTGCATATCTGGTCCCGTTTTTTCTGGTCCCGCTACGTTTCACGCTGCCCGCGCCGCAGTGGCGCCGCCGCATTGTTTATCTCGCCGCGAACCCGGTTCGCAAGGAGTGTTTTGATGACTCAGTTCACCTCCCCCCGGCCGCAGATCCTGAATCTGCGCAAGCCGCGCAATCCTCTGGTCGCGCCCAGCCTGATGCGTCAGGCCGGGCGCCACGGCAGTGCGCCGAAGGCGCAGCGCCAACAAGCCAATCTCGAACTGCGCCAGCAAATCTGGCGCAGCGACAGCGATCGCAGCCCCTGAGACGGGCGGCGACACCGATGGAGAAGAATCATGCTGAGACAGCAACAAGTTCATGCGCTGCGTCGCTGGCCCGAGGCCGCGGTCAGCCAGCAAGGCTGGCGGCATAGCCTGGCCGGCGGCCTGCGCAGTGCCAGCGCCCGCTTGGCCCGCCTGGCCGAGCGCCTGAGCGGCGCTCACGGCCGCAGGCGCCGCGCGCCGGAGCTGGAGTTCTACGCCGAGGCCGGCGCGCCCGAGGGGGCGCTCTATGTGGACGGCCGACTGGTCGGCACGCTGCACGGAGTGACACGGCTGTGATGCCAGCACTGCTGGGTCTGGTGGCGCTGGCGGTATGGGTCAAGATGGACGCAGGGATGCCGATATACGATTACCGCCCCCCCTGCACCAGCAACCCGACCCGCACCCATGCCCGCGTCCACCAGCCCCATTCCGCTGCGCAAGGCCCTGCCCGATCTGTCCTGGTGGACAGCGGTGTTCCGCGACGCGGAGATTCCCGTGCTCGCAGCGACTGCCGAGTCGCTGGAGCTGATGCGGGCCAATGAGGACGCCTTCGATGCCAACAGCATCGGTGAGATGGTCGCGACCGACCCGCTGATGACCTTGAAGGTGCTGGCCTATGCGGCCTCGCATCGCTCCAGCCGGCTGCTGACCGATGCCGAGACCGTCACCGCGGCCCTGGTGCTGATGGGCATCACACCCTTCTTCACCGCCTTCGGCCCGCAAGCGACTGTGGAGGACCGGTTGGCCGGCCAGCCCGGGGCGCTGCAAGGCCTGCGGCGGGTGCTGAAGCGGGCCGAACGCGCGGCCCGCTTTGCACTGGGCTTTGCCGCCCATCGCATGGACCCGGACGCGGCAGTGATCCACAGTGCCGCGATGCTGCATGACTTTGCCGAGATGCTGCTGTGGTGTCACGCGCCCGAGCTGGCGCTGCAAATCCGCGCACGCCAGCAGGCCGACCGCCATCTGCGCAGCGCGGCGGTGCAGCGCGAGATACTGAACATCGAGCTGGCCGATCTGGAGCAGTCGCTGATGAAGGCCTGGCACCTGCCCGAGCTGCTGACTCATATCACCGACGACAAGCGCCTGCTTGACCCGCAGGTGCAGTGCGTGCGCCTGGCCGTTCGGCTGGCACGCCACACGGCCGATGGCTGGGACGACGCCGCCATTCCAGATGACATCAGCGAAATCGCGGCGCTGCTGAATATGCGGCAGGAGCCGACCCTAAAGCTGCTGCACGAGCTCTATTGAGATGGCCGGCCCGACGCAGGATTTCTGGCAGCAGCGCTTCGAATCCGGGCAGACGCCCTGGGACCGAGGGGCACCGCATCCGCAGCTGCAGCTGTGGCTGGATCAGGGCCTGCTGGCTCCTGAGCACGCGGTGCTGGTGCCCGGCTGCGGACGCGGCCATGAGCTGCTGCAGCTAGGCCAGGCCGGTATCGCGGCCACCGGGCTGGACTATGCGCCCGCTGCCGTGTCACTGGCGCGCGAGCGCCTGGGCACGCTGCCGGGCCGAGTCGAGCAGGCCGATGTACTGCAGTGGCAGCCCGCCGTACCGGCGGACCGAGTCTATGAGCAGACCTGTTTGTGCGCGCTGCATCCCGATCAATGGCGCGCCTATGCCGATCAGCTGCAGCGCTGGCTCAAGCCCGGCGGCCTGCTGCTTGCGCTGTTCATGCAAGCACGGCGCGAATCGGCGGCCCAGGGTTTCGTCGAGGGTCCGCCCTATCACGGCGATATCAACGCGATGCGCGCGCTGTTCCCGGCCGAGCGCTGGCGCTGGCCGACACCGCCCTATGCGGCGGTCGCCCACGGCCAGGGCTGGTCCGAGCTGCCGGTGGTGCTCACCAGGATTTAGACCGGCACCGCGGTCGTGTTCTTGACGCGGTCCAGCACAAAGCTGGTCTTGCAGTCCTGCACGCTGGGATGCTTCAGCAGGGTCTCGGTGATGAAGCGCGCATAGTGCGCCATGTCCTGCACGAGCACGCGCAGCAGATAGTCCATCTCGCCGGTCAAGGCCGCACACTCAACGACCTCGGGCCAGGTCTGCACCGCCGCGCGGAACAGATCCATCGGATTGCGCTTGTGGCTCTCCGTGTGTTTCTCCAGCCGGACGTTGATGTAGGCGGTCAGCGCCAGGCCCACCGCCTCGGGCCGCACCAGAGCCACATAGGCAGAGATCGCCCCCGACTCCTCCAGCCGCCGCACCCGGCGCAGCACGGCCGAGGCCGACAGATTGACCTGGGCGGCCAGCGCGTCATAGGTGACGCGGCCATCGAGCTGCAGCGCCCGCAATATGCGCCGGTCTATCGCATCGAGCTGGGATCCGTTTTCCATAGCCGATATTTTTGCAGGATTTCTGCGCGCCGGAAGAGTTCAGCGCCGAAACTCGCAGGATTCCTGCGCCCGCTCGCGCCTACAGTCTTGATCCATCGCAAGGCATACGCAGGAGACCCCGCCATGGCAGCATTTACCCCCTGGGACAACCCGATGGGCACCGACGGCTTCGAGTTCATCGAGTTCGCCGCCCCCGATCCGGCCGCTTTGGGCCAGCTCTTCGAGACCATGGGCTTCACCGCCGTGGCCAAGCACCGCCACAAGAACGTCACGCTGTACCGCCAGGGTGGCGTGAACTTCATCATCAATGCCGAGAGCGACAGCTTCGCCCAGCGCTTCGCGCGCCTGCACGGCCCGTCGATCTGCGCGATCGCCTTCCGCGTCAAGGACGCCGCCCAGGCCTACAAGCGTGCGCTGGAATTGGGCGCATGGGGCTTTGACAACAAGGCCGGCCCGATGGAGCTAAACATCCCGGCGATCAAGGGCATCGGCGACTCGCTGATCTACTTCGTCGACCGCTGGCAGGGTAAGAACGGCGCGCCCACCGGGGCGATCGGCAATATCAGCATCTACGACGTCGACTTCGTGCCGCTGCTGGATGCGCAAGGCCTGCCGGTCGATGCCAACCCGGTCGGCCACGGTCTGACCTATATCGACCACCTGACGCACAATGTGTTCCGCGGCCGCATGAAGGAATGGGCCGAGTTCTACGAGCGCTTCTTCAATTTCCGCGAGGTGCGCTACTTCGACATCGAGGGCAAGCTGACCGGGCTGAAGAGCAAGGCCATGACCAGCCCCTGCGGCAAGATCCGCATCCCGATCAACGAGAGCAGCGACGACAAGAGCCAGATCGCCGAGTATCTGGACCTCTACCACGGCGAAGGCATCCAGCACGTCGCGATGGGCAGCGACGACATCTACAAGACCGTCGAAGGCATGCGCGGCACCGGCGTGCAATTCCAGGACACCATTGGCACCTACTTCGACCTGATCGACAAGCGCCTGCCGGGCCATGGCGAGAACGTCGAGGAACTGCGTCGCCTGAAGATCCTGATCGACGGCGCCGCCCATCTGGACGCGCCCAACGAGCTGCTGCTGCAGATCTTCACCAAGGAGGTGATCGGCCCGATCTTCTTCGAGTTGATTCAGCGCAAGGGCAATGAGGGCTTCGGCGAGGGCAACTTCAAGGCCTTGTTCGAGAGCATCGAGCTGGACCAGATCCGCCGCGGCGTGCTCAAGGCCGAGGCCTGAAGTCAGAGGCGTTCAGCTCGCCCAGCACCTCATCGAGCACCACGCTGTCGAAAGCCAATCGGAGGTGGCCGACACCAGGCTTGTAGCGAGCCTCGGCGTCGGGCAGCATTGCAGTGCCGGCCGGGCAGACGATCTGGTCGCAGTTGCTGTAATAGCAGATGAAGCGCTGACGGAATTCGGGCGATTCCTGCGCGGCCAGTTCCTGCAGCCAGGCGCTACCGCGCCGCATCTGACGGGCGTTGGTGGCCGATGAGAAATTGGCCATCAATGTGCCGGAATGTGGACTGCCCAGCGTGACGATACGGTGCAGGCGGGCGGTATCGCCGCCATGGCTGCGCCACCAGGCCCGCACCGCCAGTCCCCCCATGCTGTGGGCGACGATCAGCGGCGGCCGGCCGGTCGCCTGCGTCAGGCGGCGCACCGCCGCCTCGATGGCGTCCGCATAGGCGTCGATCGACCCGAACGCGGGCTCCATGCTCAGCGCCACATAGGCATGCCCGCGCTGACGCAGCCGCGGCAACCAATGATTCCACAGCCCCCGGTTGCAGGTATAGCCATGCAACAGCAGCACGCCGCGCGGAGCCTGCACCGATGTGCTCGGCGGCGGCAGATGATCGGGCAGGCGCTGCTCCGCGAAGGGCTGCTGGACACCAAACACCCACTCGCAGGTCCAGAACTCGGTCCACCAGGCGCGCAGCAGCTGCAGCGCGCCCGGCGCCGTGGTCGCACTCGCGTTGATGCGCAGCAAGAGGCCGAAATTCAACGCCATCACCAGGCCATAGAACCAGAATAGAAGCAGGCCGGTCGAGATCGCCAGCACCGGCCCGTGTGGCCACAGCCATAGCAGCGCGCCCAGGGCCAGCAGCAGGCGCAGCATCATTTGAAAACGTTGGATACGAGCATTCATCTCGGCATCATCGCCGATGGGCAAGCATGCATAGCCCGGCACAATTGCCGCTTACTGCTCCAGATCACGCCACCAGCCGCCATGCCCACCGAGACCGCCAGCCAAGCCCAGCGGATCCTGAACCATCTGCAGATCGTCAGCGCACAGCTGGCCTTGCGGGCAGCCTCGCCCCCGCTGCTGGCCAAGGTTCAGGCGCTCAAGCGCTATCAACAGGCACGCTTCGAGCGCAGCTATGCGGATCTGCTGCAAAGCCCGCGCTATGCCGGCGCCGCCCGCTTCTTTTTGGAGGAGCTGTACGGCCCGGGCGACTTCAGCCGCCGCGATGCGCAGTTCGCGCGCGTCGTGCCGGCCCTTGTCAGGCTTTTCCCGGCCGAGGTCGTCGGCACGGTGGAGAAACTCGCGCAGTTGCACGGCTTGTCCGAGCAGCTCGACACGCGGATGGCCCAGCAATTGGACGGCCCGGCACTAGACCGGGCCGCCTATATCGGCGCCTGGCAGGCCGTGGCCAGCCCGGCCGAGCGAGAGCAACAGATCGCTCTGACACTGGCCATCGGACGGGCCATGGAGGGCTTCACACGCAAGCCGCTGCTGCGCCAGGCCTTGCGCATGATGCGCGGGCCAGCGGCGGCGGCTGGCCTGTCGGAGTTGCAGCACTTTCTCGAAATCGGCTTCGACACTTTCAAGGCAATGCAGGGCGCGCAAGAGTTTTTGGACATCGTGCGCCGGCGCGAACAAGCCCTCGCCGATGCGCTGCATGCGCCCGATGCGCTGGCGCGGCTGGCGGCTTGTCCCCCAGGTGACGAGTCACTAGGGCAATTACCCTAGCCCTCGCCCCCCTGCGCAGCCGAGTATCAGTCACCGCAAACAAGACCGTCCCCACGCAGGGACGCAAAGGAGACAACGGTGCAAGATTTGGCGACCAAGCCCTGGCTGAAGAGCTACCCGGAGGGCGTGCCGGCGGACATCCGTGTGGACGCGTACAAGTCGCTGGTGGAACTGCTGGAAGAGGCTTTTCGTAAACACGCCGGTCGCGATGCGGCGGTCTGCATGGATCAGCGCCTGCGTTTTGGCGAAATCGACGAGTTGTCTCAGGCGCTGGGGGCTTGGCTGCAGTCCAAGGGCCTGCAGCGCGGCACGCGCGTCGCCATCATGATGCCCAATGTGCTGCAGTACATGGTGGCGATCGCAGCCATTCTGCGCGCGGGCTATGCGGTGGTGAACATCAATCCGCTGTACACGCCGCGCGAGCTCGAACATCAGCTCAAGGACTCGGGCGCACAAGGCATCATCGTCCTGGAGAACTTCGCGACGACTTTGGAAGAAGTCATCGAGCGCACACCGGTGCGCCATGTGCTGCTGACCGGGTTAGGCGATATGCTGAGCTGGTGGCGCGGGCCGCTGATTAACTTTGCAGTACGCCATGTGAAGAAGATGGTGCCCGAGTTCCGCTTACCCACCGAGCAGGGACGCAGCGTGACCCGCTTCAATCGCGCACTGGAAGAAGGCTCGCGCATGAATCTGTCGCGCGTCGATGTGGGGCCGGATGACGTCGCCTTTTTGCAGTACACCGGCGGCACGACCGGCCTGTCCAAAGGGGCGACCCTGCTACACCGCAATGTGGTGGCCAATATCCTTCAAGCCGAGGCATGGTTCGCACCGATGATGGCCAAGCTCGGCAACAAGCCAATGACCACGGTCTGCGCGCTGCCGCTGTACCACATCTTCGCACTGACGGCCTGCTACATGCTCGGTGCACGCCTGGGGATGACGAATCTGCTGATTCCCAACCCGCGCGACATCCCGGGCTTCATCCGCACCCTGCAGAGCTACAAGGTGAACATGTTCCCGGCGGTCAACACCTTGTTCAACGCGCTAGCCAATGAACCGGCATTTGCCCGGCTGGATTTCAGCGAGCTGGTGATCTCTAATGGCGGCGGCATGGCGGTGCAGCAGGCCACGGCCGAGAAATGGCTGCAGATCACCGGCTGTCCCGTGGTGGAGGGCTATGGCCTGTCGGAAACGGCGCCGGTGGCAACTATCAACCGAATGGATGTGCATGAATTCAATGGCTCGATCGGCTTGCCGGTGCCGTCGACCGAGATCGCGATCCGCGATGACAACGGGCAGGACATGCCACTGGGCGAGCGTGGCGAGATCTGTATCCGAGGCCCGCAGGTGATGGCCGGATATTGGAATCGCCCGGACGAGACCGCCAACGTGATGTGCGCGGACGGCTTCTTCAAGAGTGGGGATATCGGTGTGATGGATGCCGACGGCTATATCCGCATCGTCGACCGCAAGAAGGACATGATTCTGGTGTCCGGTTTCAATGTCTACCCGACCGAGATTGAGCAGGTCGTCAATATGCATCCCGGCGTGCTGGAATGCGCAGCAGTCGGCATTCCAGATTCGCGCTCCGGAGAAACGGTCAAGCTGTATGTCGTCAAGCAAGACCCGGCGCTGGCCGAGGAGGATCTGAGCGCCTTCTGCCATCAGCAACTGACGGCCTACAAGAGGCCCAAGTACATCGAGTTCCGCGATGAGCTGCCGAAAAGCAATGTCGGCAAGATCCTGCGGCGCGAGCTCCGTACCGCGGCCTGATGGCTCCACAACTCGGAAACCCTCGCTCGCTGCCACCAGGCCTGCAGGTCATCGAGCGGGGTTGGCTGTCGTCCAACTCCGTTCTGCTGGGCGGGGACGAGCGCGGCGCCATCCTTATCGACAGCGGCTATTGCACGCATGCGCAACAGACGGCATCCTTGCTAGCCGCAGCCCTGGCGGTCGATGCGCCCGGCAGTGCCCTGCGCCTGATCGTCAATACCCACCTCCATTCCGATCACTGTGGCGGCAACGCGCATCTACAGGCCCTACACCAATGCCCGATCTGGATTCCGCCCGGTGACTTTGAGGCGGCCAAAGACTGGGATGAAGCCAAGCTCAGCTACGGCGATACGGGCCAACAGTGCCCCCGATTTACACCGACCCAGCCCCTTGCGCCGGGCGAGCGTCTTCGCCAGGCAGGGAGGGACTGGGAAGCTCATGCCGCGCCCGGTCACGACCGCCACTCGATCATCCTGTTCGAGCCGCAATCGCGACTGTTGATATCGGCCGATGCGCTATGGGAGAGGGGCTTCGGCATCGTGTTTCCAGAGATCGATGGTTTGGACGCCTTTGACGACGTTGAAGCCACGCTGCATCTGATCGAGTCCTTGAATCCCGCACTGGTGGTCCCGGGTCACGGCGCACCATTCGACGACATCCCTAGCGCGCTGGGTGAAGCACGTTCACGCCTCGCCTTCTTCCGGCAACGCCCCGACCGCCATGCACGCCATGCGGCGAAGGCCTTGATCATGTTTCACCTACTGGAGGCAAGCAGCCAGGCTCCAGGGCTTTTGCTGGACTGGTTGATGGTGACGCCAATCCATCGCAAACTATGGCAGGGCTATTTCAAATCACAAAGCCTGCAGGGGTGGAGTATCGAGTTGATCGATGAGCTACTGAAGAGCGGCGTTGTACGGCAACATGACGGGAAACTGCAGCCGTCCTGAGCTAACTGAAACCAGCCGCAAAGCAAAAACCCCCGCCTCTGTGGGAGACGGGGGTTTTTGGGGATATTAGCCTGACGATGACCTACTTTCACACGGGAATCCGCACTATCATCGGCGCTGAGTCATTTCACTGTCCTGTTCGGGATGGGAAGGAGTGGGACCAACTCGCTATGGTCATCAGGCTTGACTG
>NZ_JAPFGP010000083.1 GCF_026241155.1 Paucibacter sp. PLA-PC-4 | reverse complement strand
AGCTGCGGGTTCGGAGGTGACGGCCACGGGCACGGCGTTTGTGGTGCGCTATACGCCGGCCATCGAGGGCCGTCCAGATGCCTTGGACATCACGCTGGTCGAGGGCAGGGTGGTGGTGCGCGGTGCGGCTGAAGGCTCACCCTCTACCGAGTTCGTGCCGGCCGTGGAGATGGTGCCGGGGCAGCGCTTGCGGGTAGCCGGGCGACCTCGTGGTCAGGCGGGAGCGTTACCCAAGCTGAAGATGGACAGGCCGCAAGTGGACCAGGTGCTGGCCTGGAAGCGCGGCGAGGCGATGTTCGACGATGTCTCGCTGCTTGAGGCCGTGGCCGAGATGAATCGCTATACCGCGATGCCGATCCGTGTGGCCAGTACGGACGCGGTGGGCAGCCTGCGGGTCAGCGGGGTGTTCAAGACCGGCGACAACGTCGGCTTCGCGCGGGCAGTGGCCGAGCTGCATGGGTTGGCCGTGCGCGAGCGCGCGGATGGGGTGGAGCTTCT
>NZ_JAPFGP010000082.1 GCF_026241155.1 Paucibacter sp. PLA-PC-4 | reverse complement strand
GCCCGCGCTGTACTCCTCCCACAGCAGTTGCAGCGTGACGCCGGGGCGCTTGAGCTCTTGATGCAGCACCGCGTAGTCGGGCTCGCGCCGGGTGCTGCTGCGTGGGCGTGGTGGCGGGTACAACCGGGCCTGCAGCTCGTCGTCGCTGAGCGTGGCCGCCTGCGGCCACCCGACGCCAGCATCGCGCGCATACATCGCGATCTCGCTGACGGTGGTCTTGCTGATGCCCAAAGCGGCAGCCACCTGCCGGGTGCTGAGGCTGGCGTCGGCCAGCAGTTGAAGTGCTTGTCTGATCTTGCTCATGAGGACCCTTGGTGTGGGCATCGCCTCTCCCGGCCAAAAGCCGGGCAGCCTATGCCTCGTTGGGTCACTCAGGACACCCTCCCGGTGTCCGCGATCAGTTTGGAATGCCGTCCGCCATCAGCGTGGAACGGTGTCCGCCATCACGGCGGAATGCTGTCCGCCATCAGAGCGGAACGGTGTCCGCGATCGCCTGGAATACGCA
>NZ_JAPFGP010000081.1 GCF_026241155.1 Paucibacter sp. PLA-PC-4 | reverse complement strand
TGATCAGTCCGACCTGGAACCGGATGTACATCAACGACTTGTGAGTCGCGCCATCTCTTGTTGGCCAATTCTCGAGTGGCGGCTCTTCGGCGTCTCGGCCCCGGAGACCGGTTTCCGCTTTGGGTCGAGTCGAGCCCGTCGCGCCGGCCGGAACCGGTCGTAGATCGGGTTGCACCGCCCAGCGGGTGTGCGGACGGCTGCTGTCCGTCGCTTTCCTTCCGATCATGGCGGCACCGACCGCCGTACTGAAGGTCGGCTTGGTGACAATCACCGTGCGTACGTACGTGCGTGTGCCGACGGCGATCAGATCCTTACGCTGCAGTCTTGTCATCCAAGCGGCCTCCCTCAATGAAAATCCCTGCTCGCCGTCCTCAGCTCCCCAAGCAACGGCGTCAGGTCTTCGAGGTAGCCCGCCACGATATTGCGCACCTCCCCCTCACGCTGCCAGGTCCCCTTCACCGCGAGCAGCTTGGCATTGAGCGCCACGACACGCTGGCGCTCCCAGATCTCCCGGCGCACGATGACCTGGA
>NZ_JAPFGP010000080.1 GCF_026241155.1 Paucibacter sp. PLA-PC-4 | reverse complement strand
TTCGCAGTGCGGCCGGCAGGTTGCTGCTACGCACGATCGATCGCGCGTAGCCTTCAATGAAAGCCTGCTCGATGACATGCAAGGAGCCCAGTTCGTAGAAGGCCGCCATGCCTCGGATGTAGCTGGCCTTGTTGATGTCGACGAAGGAGAAGGGCGCCAAACCCGCCGCGAGCAGTGGCGCATTGGCCGCGATGCGCGAGGTGCGCTTGTTGCCGTTCGCGAACGACTGCACGTAGGCGATCCGCGTCAGCAGGTACACCGCAGCCTCCACCGGCGGGAGCCCCTTGGAGGTGTCGATGATCTGCTGGAGCACTGCCTGGGCGTGACCTGTGCCAGGACGGAAGGGCGGAATGTAGGCGGAGTTCGCCAGGTTCACGTCTTCGAACTCTCGAGGCCGCCCACGTTGCACCTTAGGCAGGAAGTGGTCCGACTCACCCTCCGCCATGATCCCGTGGTCGTCTGTCAGGAGGTCGTGCATCGCGCACACCGTCTCCATCGACAACTCACGGTGATCCCACAGGTACTGGCCTGCCAGCTTGTGATTCAGCGCGAGGAGCGCATCCTCCATCGGCTTGTCAGG
>NZ_JAPFGP010000079.1 GCF_026241155.1 Paucibacter sp. PLA-PC-4 | reverse complement strand
CAGCAAATCATCAACGGGCTGGTGCTCGGAAGCATGTATGCGCTGGTGGCCTTGGGCTACACGATGGTGTACGGGATCATCAACCTGATCAATTTCGCGCACGGCGAGGTGTTGATGGTGGGGGCGCTGGTGAGCTGGACGGTGGTGACCTTTTTGGTCGACAGCGGCCTGCCGGGGTGGGCGCTGATGCTGGTGGCGCTGATCTGCGCGGTGATCGTGTGCACGAGCTTGAACTTCGTGATCGAGAAGATTGCGTACCGGCCGCTGCGCAATGCGCCGCGCCTGGCGCCGCTGATCACGGCGATGGGGGTGAGCTTGCTGCTGCAGACGCTGGCGATGATCATCTGGAAGCCCAACCCCAAGCCGTTCCCGCTGCTGCTGCCGACGACGCCGTTTGACCTGGGCGGGCCGGTGATCACGGTGACGCAGTGCCTGATTCTGGGGAGCACGGTGATGATCCTGGCGGCGCTGCTGTGGCTGGTCAATCACACCAAGCTGGGCCGCGCGATGCGGGCCACCGCGGAGAACCCGCGGGTGGCGGGGCTGATGGGGGTGAAGCCGGACTTCATCATCTCGGCCAC
>NZ_JAPFGP010000007.1 GCF_026241155.1 Paucibacter sp. PLA-PC-4 | reverse complement strand
TTGCCGACGATGACGGCGTGGTTTGTGTGCCGGCCGCGCGGGCCGCGCAGACGCTGCAAGCCGCCAGCGCACGCGAAGCCCTTGAGGCAGCCAAGCGCGACCAACTGGCCGCCGGCGTGCTCGGCCTGGATATGTACAAGATGCGCGAGCTGCTGGCCCTGGCCGGGCTTCGCTATGTCGATTGACAGGATGGCGAACATGCAGATTGGATTGATTGGCTATGGCGAGGTCGGGCGCATCCTGGCGGAGGATCTGCGCGCCCAAGGCCAGACCGTCAGCGCCTACGACCTGAAATCGGCGATCCAGGACCATGCCGACAGCTACGGCGTCGAACTGGCCGCCTCAGCGGCCGATCTTGCAGCGCGCAGCGATCTGCTGATCAGTGCGGTGACAGCCAGCCAGACCGTCGCGGTGGCCGAAGCGGCGAGCGCGGGCCTGAGAGCCGGCTGCTTCTTTCTCGACATGAACTCGGCCTCGCCCGGCGCCAAGGCCCGCGCAGCCGCGCTGGTCAGCGCCGCTGGCGGCCGCTATGTCGAAGGTGCGGTGATGACGAGCGTGCCGCCCTACCGCATCAAAGTGCCGCTGCTGCTGGGCGGCCCGCATGCGCAGGCGCTGCTGGTGCCGCTGAATGAGCTGGGCTTCGCGGCCCAGGTCGCCAGCGAGCAGCTGGGCGTAGCCTCGGCCACCAAGATGTGTCGAAGCGTTCTGATCAAGGGTCTGGAAGCGATGGTGATCGAGAGCTTTTCTGCGGCACGCCACTACGGTGTCGAGGATGCGCTGATCGCGTCGCTGCACGAGACCTTCCCGGCCATCGACTGGGAACGGCAGGCCAGCTACTTCTTCCAGCGCGCAATCGAGCACGGCCGGCGCCGCAGCGAGGAGCTGCGCGAGGTGGCGCAGACCGTGCGCGAGGCCGGACTCGACCCCTGGAGTGCTGCCGGCACCGCTGAACGCCAGGCCTGGGTTGCCGATCTGGCTGATATCGGCGTGTTCGGCCCCCGTGGCAATTCCGGATTCGCACAAAGCAGCGATTGGCGCGTCGAGGCCGACCACCTGCTCCAGCATCTGAAAGACAAGGCATGAGTAGTTGCTTCGAGAAAACACCCGGCTGGCTGGACTGGCATGCCGGCCCGTCCAAGCCGCGCTTGCAGTTGCCGGCCGGCGCCGTCGATGCGCATTGCCATGTGTTCGGCCCCGGCGCCGAATTCGCCTACGCGCCGCAGCGTAAGTACACGCCCTGCGACGCCAGCGCCGATCAGTTGTTCGCACTGCGCGACCATTTGGGCATCAGTCGCAATGTCGTCGTGCAAGCGACATGCCATGGCGCGGACAACCGCGCCATGCTCGACGCGCTGGTCCGCTCCGAGGGGCGTGCCCGCGGAGTCGCCACGGTGCGGCGCGACATCAGCGACGTCGAGCTGCAGCGCATGCACGCGCTGGGTGTGCGCGGCGTGCGCTTCAACTTCGTGCGCCGCCTGGTGGACTTCACGCCCAAGGACGAGTTGGTGGACATCGCCAGGCGCATCGCCCAACTGGGGTGGCATGTGGTGGTCTATTTCGAGTCCGCCGATCTGCCCGAGCTGTGGGACTTCTTCACCGCGCTGCCAACGGTGGTCGTTATCGACCATATGGGTCGCCCCAATGTCAGCCAGCCGGTCGACGGGCCCGAATTCACGCTGTTCCTGCGCTTGCTGCGCGAGCACAGCAATGTCTGGACCAAGCTCAGCTGCCCTGAGCGCTTGAGTCTCAGCGGCCCTGCGGCCTTGCACGGGCAGGCCAAGCCCTATCGCGATGTGCTGCCCTTCGCGCAGCGCGTGCTGGCCGAGTTCCCGGATCGTGTGCTGTGGGGCACAGACTGGCCACATCCCAATCTGAAGGATCACATGCCGGATGACGGCTTGCTGGTGGACTTCGTGGCCCAGATCGCGAGCACCCCCGAACTCCAGCAGCGCCTGCTGGTCGACAACCCGATGCGGCTTTATTGGCCCGAAGAGAGCACGAAATGATGAAAACCTCCCTGACCCGTCGCATCGTCGTAGCCTGTCTGCTGCCCTTGACCGCCATCGGATCCGCACAGGCACAACAGAACTATCCCAACCGCACGATCAAGATCATCGTCGGCTACAGTCCCGGGGGCGCGGTGGACATCATCGCCCGCACGATCGCCGAACAACTGCAGGCGGGCCTGGGCCAGGCCGTCATCGTGGAGAACAAGCCCGGCGGCGGCACCAATATCGCCAACAAGCTGCTGATCGACAGCCCAGCCGACGGCTACACACTGATGCTCGCCGCCAATGCACTGGCGGCCAATGTCTCGCTTTATCAACCGCCTCCCTACGAGCTCGGCCGCGACATCACGCCGATTGCCCAGGTTGGCCGGGTTCCGGTGGTGCTGGCTGCCAATGCCCAGGCACCGATTGCCTCGATCAAGGACCTGGTCGCCCAGCTCAAAAGCAAGCCCGAGTCCATCACCTACGGCTCCCCTGGCAATGGCTCGACCCCGCATCTAGGCATCGAGATGTTTGCCCATGCGGCCGGCGTGCGCTTCACCCATGTGCCCTACAAAGGCGGATCGCAGGCAATGAACGACGTGATCGCCGGCCACATCCAAACCGTGGCGGTCAACGCGCTGGAGGTGCTGCCCCATGCCAAGACCGGCAAGCTCAAGGTGTTGGCCGCGCTGAGTGCGAAGCGCTCGCCGATCTACCCCGATGCGCCGACGATCGCCGAGTCGGGCTACCCAGGCTTCGAAGCCTCGGTCTGGTACGCCCTGATCGGGCCCAAGAACCTATCGCCGACCATCGCCGGTCGCCTGCATCAGGAGGTGCAAAGGGCGCTGGCAGTGCCCGCCGTGCGCGAGCGCCTAGCCAGCTCCGGCGGCGAGGTCACGCCAGGTTCCAGCGCAATGCTCGCGGCCTTGCTGGACAGCGAAAAGCAGCGCTACGAGAAGCTGATCCGCACGGCTCGCATCACACCCGATTGAGCAAGCGCCCCGGCAGCTATCCCAGCTGCTGACTGAGAAAACAACAGGAGACAAGATGACCCCATCAATAGCCCGCCGCAGCCTGCTGATGGCAGGCCTCAGTGCCGCCGTGCTGCCCGTCGCACGGGCGCAATCTGGCAAGACCTTGCGCATCATCGTGCCCTTCCCGCCCGGTGGGTCTACCGACATTCTGGCCCGCGCCATCGGCAACAAGCTGGGCGTGGCACTGGGACAGACCGTGGTGATTGAGAACAAGCCCGGCGCCGGCGGCTCCACCGGCGCCGCCGAAGCCGCCCGAGCCGAGGCCGATGGCAGCACCTTGATGATGGGGCATATCGGCACGCTGGCGGTCAACCCGGCGCTGTACCCGAAGCTGCCCTACGACCCGATCAAGAGCTTCGCGCCGGTGGCCTGGGTGGCCCGTGTGCCCAATATTCTGGTGGTCAGCGCTGGCTCACCAATCAAGTCGCTCCACGAATTCACCGCGGCAGTGCAGGCTAAGCCGGGCCGAATGACTTATTCCTCGGGCGGCAATGGCAGCGCGGCCCACATCACGATGGAATACCTGAAGCTGCGCGCCAAGCTCTTCATGCTGCACATCCCCTATCGCGGTACAGCGCCCTCGATCAACGACCTGATGGGCGGCCAGGTGGATGCCACATTCACCGGCGCGCCGGTGGTGCTGCCCCATGTGCGCAGTGGCCGCCTGCGTGCTCTTGCGGTCTCCAGCAGCCAGCGCCTGGCTGCACTGCCCGAGGTGCCGACGGTGGCCGAGAGCGGCTTCCCCGGATTCGACGCCGACCAGTGGTACGGCTTTGTCGCCCCGGCAGGGACGCCCGCCGCCGCCGTGACCCGGCTCAACGCGGAGATCAACAAGATCCTGCTGCTGCCCGATGTCGCCAAGCAGCTCGCCACCGAAGGCGCGATTCCCATTCCCACTCCGCCCAAAGCCTATGCCGAGCTGATTGCCCGCGAGATTCCGCGCTGGGCGGAGGTCGTCAAGGCCGGCCAGGTCAAGACCGACTGAGCCGCAGCGCCGCCCGTCCAGTTCCCAGAGAAGAACAGCGCGCCACAGGCCCTGGCACAGCGGGTCAGGCCGCCGCATTGAAAAACCAACAGGAGACACAATGAAACACACGACCCGCATCACCGCCTGCGCAGCCGGCCTGGCCTGCCTAGGCCTGGCCCTACCGAGCGCTGCACAAGGCAGTAAAAGCAGCGTCACGATATACGGCATCTTCGACGCCGCCACCCGCCACGCCAACAACGTCACCGCCGACCGCGCCTCGCGCACGACGATGGAAGACGGCATCTTCACCGGCAGCCGCCTGGGCTTGCGGGCCCGCGAGGACCTGGGCGAGGGCCTGGCCGCAGTGCTGACAATGGAGTCCGGCTTCGATCCCAGTAGTGGGGTCTCGCTGCAAGCCACGCCAACCGCCGACTTCGGGCAGGCCCAGGCCTCGCCACGCTTCTGGGGCCGCGAGATCCATCTGGGTCTTGTGGGCAAGAGCTGGGGCGTCAAGCTCGGTCGGCAATACACCGTCGCCCACAGTTTGACTGGACGCTTCCAGCCCCAGGGCAACCCGAACAACCTTGCCCTATCGGTTTTTAGCAGCCACCATATCGCCCGCCAGGACAATATGTTGCGAGTCGATGCCAAGCTCGGCGGCGTGGACCTGACTGTTTCCAAGACCTTTGGTGAAGTGGCCGGCAGCGATGACAACGGCTCCTGGGCACTGTCGGCCTCATACGCCAGCGGGCCGATCTTCGTCGGTGCCTACGTCCAGCAGTTGAACAACGTGACCGGCACCGAGACTCGCAAGATCCTCGGCCTGGGCGGCAACTACAAGCTCAACGAGGCGCTGACCTTGTTCGCTGGCGCAATGCGCCGCAGCAACGAGCTCAGCCCACAGGTCAACAAAGTCTGGACCCTGGGCGCCAACTACCAATTGACGCCGCAGATCACGCTGAGCGCGGCCCATCTATCCGACGAGCAAAGCGGCAGTGCGGCACTGGCGGGGTCGCGCAAGGTCAGCTATGTGCAGGTGGCCTATGCCTTCTCGCGCCGTACCGATGCCTATTCGGTGCTCGACAACAACCAAGTCGAAGACGGCTATGCCAAGCCAACATTCATGGGCACCAAGGGCAGCCAGAGCGCGTTGACGGTCGGTCTGCGCCACCGCTTCTGATAATTCAGCCAGGAGATAGATCTGATGAAACAAGAAACCAAGAATGGCCGCGTTCGCCGAGTGCTTTTGGCCGCCGGTCTGCTTGCCGGGCTGGCGGGGCCCTTGCAGGCCCAGACCTACCCGAGCCGTGCGATCACGCTGATCGTGCCGTTCGCGCCTGGTGGCGTCGCTGATGTCACGGCCCGCGCGGCGGCCGAGGCCATGGCCAAGACACTGGGGCAGCCGGTGATAGTGGACAACCGGCCCAGCGCCGGCAGCATCATCGCAACCCAGGCGGTGGCCAGCTCCAAACCCGATGGCCACACACTGCTGCTGATGAGCAATGGCAATGCGGTCAGCGTGGGCCTGTTCAAGAAGCTGCCCTACGACACGATGAGAGACCTGACCCCGGTCTCGACCTTGGGCTTCTTCGATCTGGCGGTGTTCGTGCCGTCCAACTCGCGCTTCAGCTCGCTCCAGCAGGCCATGCAGTACGCCAAGGCCAATCCCGGCAAACTCACCGTAGGCACCATTTCGGCCGGAAGCACCCAGCATCTGGCCGGCAAGCTGTTTCAGACGGTCAGCGACGCTGAGTTCTTGACGGTACCCTACAAGGGCTCTCCGGCGGTACTGATGGCGCTGCGCGGCGGCGAGATCGATCTAGCGCTGGAGATCGTCGGGCCGATGCTGCCGCATCTCGGTGCCGGGGTCGTCAAGGCCCTGGCCGTCACCGGCAACCAGCGCAACCCGGCCCTGTCCGACGTGCCGACGATGCAACAGGCCGGCATCGCCAACTACAACGTCAGCTCATGGAACGCGATCGCGGTGCCAGCTGGCACCCCGCCCGCTATCGTTGCACGTTTGAACGGCGCTATCAGGGAGGCTATGACGTCTACCCCGGTGATCGCCAAGCTGGAGAAACTGGGCATGCGGCTGCAGGCTGGCACGCCAGCCCAGGCTCAGGCCTTGCTGGCCAGCGACATCAAGCGCTGGGGCGAAGTGATCAAGAACGCAAAGATCGAGGCCGAGTAGGCCGGCCCGCAGGGCCATCGCCACCCCTTGCTAAAATCCACCGCTAACCCCGGGCGCAGTCGCAATCACGCGAACAAGAGCCCGGAGTCGGTTTGAATTGCCGGGCCGACCTTTTAACCGTTGGTCTCTTGAGTCCATCACGCGGCCCCGGTCTAAGACATTGAACTAGCAAGCAGGCTGATATGGAATATCCCGGCAATCTCTTCGTCGTCGCCGCGCCCAGCGGTGCGGGCAAATCCAGCCTGGTCAAGGCCTTGCTCGAGCTCGATGCCAAGCTGGCCGTCTCGATCTCGCACACCTCGCGTGCGCCGCGCGGCCAGGAGCAGCATGGCCGCGAGTACTGGTTCATCGCTCCCGAGGAGTTTCGCGCCAAGGTCGAGCATGGTGACTTCTTCGAGTGGGCCGAGGTGCACGGCAATCTCTATGGCACCTCGCGTGCAGCGATCGAAGCGCGCATGGCGGCTGGCGATGATGTGGTGCTGGAGATCGACTTTCAGGGTGCGCTGCAGATCAAGCAATTGTTCCCCTATGCAGTGCTGGTCTTCATCCTGCCGCCCTCCTGGGAGGAGTTGCAACAGCGCCTGAACCGCCGCGGCGACACCGAGGCCGCCGTGATCGAGCGGCGCATGGCCAATGCGCGCATCGAGGTCGCGCAGGCTCACCGCTTCGATTTCGTCGTCGTCAATGCGGTGTTTGACACCGCTGTTTTCGACCTGAAAGCCATCGTCCACGCACAAAGGTTAAAATACGCGGCTCAGCGCCGAAATCGCTCCGCCGTGTTCCGCGCTCTTGATCTTCCCTGAACCACCCGTACTGGAAACATAATGGCCCGCATCACTGTCGAAGACTGTCTGACCAAGATCCCGAACCGCTTCCAGTTGGTGCTTGCCGCAACCTACCGCGCTCGCATGCTGAGCCAGGGTCACACGCCCAAAATCGAGAGCAAGAACAAACCCGGCGTAACCGCGCTGCGCGAGATCGCCGCAGGCGAAGTGGGCATTGAGATGCTGCGTAAAGTGCCGGTCTAATCCCCCTCGCTTCACCCGCAAGAAGGCGCCTCAGGGCGCCTTTTCTTGTTTCTTGGTGGCCACCACGAGCAGCTGCTCAACCACGCGGGTCGCCTCCTGCCGCGCCGCCTCGCTGCCCTGCTCGGCGCTCCAGCGTGCCAGCTGGTTCATCGCGCCATTAAGCGCCGCCGCCAACGCATCGGACTGCAGCACGCAGCTCGCCGTATGCGCCTGGCGCATCTGACGCAGGCCCTGCTGTAACGCCGCATAGCCATGGCGCGCATCTAGCGCTTCCCACTGCGCCTCGCCCAGCACCGCCGGTGCATCGATCAGCAGCACCCGGCAGCGCCCCTGCTCGCCGACCGCAGTCATCCAGGCGAGCGAGCCCAGTCGAAGGCCCTCGCGGTCGTCGGCCACATCAGCCGTAGCAAACTCGATGGCCTGGGCCAGTTCGCCATGCATCTGCTCGCAAACCGCCTTGAACAAATCCTTCTTGTCGCGAAAGTGGTGATAGAGCGCGCCGCGAGTCAACCCGGTGGCCGCCAGGAGCGTCTCGGTCGACGTCGCTGCATAGCCCTGGGTCTGAAAAAGCGCGCGCGCTTGCGCAATCAGGCGCGCGCGCGAATCGGCCGCCTGCTGTGCCTTTTTGCCCAAAGGGGCGGCCGGCGCGGCTGGCTCCGGGGGCGCAGCGGGGGGGATGTTCTTCTTTGGCACCGTCATTGACATACAGACTGTCTGTATATTAAAGTAATTTCACATACAGACAGTATGCATTTAAGGGCAGGTGAAGGCCATGCAGATTCTGGATCACTACCCCCTCATCACGACGAGCCAGCCGCACAGCTGCGCCGAGTTCTATCAGCGCTATTTCGGCTTCGAGACCGTGTTTTCGTCGAGCTGGTTCGTGATGGTGCAACGCCCCGCTGAATCGGGCCACGCCATCACGCTGGCCTTCATGAGTACCGACCATCCGTCGATGCCGCCCGGCCCCGAGCTGTTCAATGGACGAGGCCTTCTGATGACGCTGCAGGTGGCCGATGCAATGGCGGCCCAGGCCGAGTTGCGCGCGGCCGGCGTCACGATCAGCTACGAGGCCAGACGCGAGCCCTGGGGCCAGATCCGTTTCCAATGCCTGGACCCTGCCGGCCTGGCGCTGGACATCTGTGAGCAGGTCGAGCCCGCCGCTGGTTTCTGGGATTCGTACATACCATCCGAGGACGTCTGACAGCTCCGAATGCCCGCCGCACGGTGGCGGGGACGGCCTTGCGTTAAATTCGGGGCATGGGTTTCAGATCATTTGCCGTCGCTCGCCTGCCCGCCGCCCTCACCGGCTTGTCAGGCTTACGCCCCGCCCCCGAGCCGACCGAGGCCGAGGCGGCGTCGTTCGACGCGCTGGTCCACCGCCTGGCCTACCTGCCGAAATCGGACATCAAGCGCATCCGCGAGGCCTATAGATTCGCCGACGAGGCCCATCTGGGGCAATTCCGTGCCAGCGGCGAGCCCTACATCACCCATCCGATCGCCGTAGCCGGTATTTGTGCCGAATGGCGGCTCGACGCCCAGGCCATCATGGCCGCGCTGATGCACGACGCGATGGAGGATTGCGGCATCACGAAGACCGAGCTGATCGAGCGCTTTGAGGCACCGACGGCCGAGCTGGTCGACGGTTTGACCAAGCTGGACAAGCTGCAGTTCTCGACCAAAGAAGAGTCGCAGGCCGAGAGTTTTCGCAAGATGTTGCTGGCGATGGCGCGCGATGTGCGGGTCATCCTCATCAAGCTGGCCGACCGTCTGCACAATATGCGCACGATGCAGGCGATGGCGCCTGACAAGCGCCGCCGCATAGCCCGCGAGACGCTTGACATCTATGCCCCGATCGCCCATCGCCTGGGCCTGAACCAAATCTATCGCGAGCTGCAGGAGCTGTCATTCAGCTTCATCAACCCCTGGCGCCATGCCGCGCTGGCCAAGGCCATTGGCAAGGCGCGCGGCAATCGACGCGACCTCGTCTCTCGCATTGAGCGCGATGTCGTGAAGTCCTTTGCCGAGGCCGGCATCAAGGTCGAGATCCAGGGCCGCGAGAAGACCCTGTTTTCGATCTACAAGAAGATGAAGGACAAGCACCTCAGCTTTGCGCAGGTCAGCGACATCTTCGGCTTTCGCATCGTCGTCGACGAGCTGCCGACCTGTTACCTCAGCCTGGGCGTGCTGCACCAGCTCTACAAGCCCCAGCCCGGCCGCTTCAAGGACTACATCGCGATCCCCAAACCCAATGGGTACCAGTCGCTGCACACCACGCTGGTGAGCCCTTTGGGAACGCCGGTGGAGTTCCAGGTCCGCACCGAGGCCATGCATTTGGTCGCTGAGAAGGGCGTAGCCGCGCACTGGATGTACAAGAGCCGCAGCGATGCCCAGGCCACCCAGCAATTGGGCGCGCACTGGCTGCAGTCGCTGATCGACATCCAGGACGAGACGCGCGATGCCAACGAGTTCCTCGAACACGTCAAGATCGACCTGTTTCCCGATGCGGTCTATGTCTTCACCCCCAAGTCCAAGATCATGGCCCTGCCCAAAGGTGCGACGCCGGTGGATTTCGCCTATGCGATCCACTCGGATGTCGGCGACCACTGCGTAGCCGCTCAGATCAACGGCGAGCCGGTCCCGCTGCGCACCGAACTGCGCAGCGGCGATGTGATCGAGATCGTTACCGCTGCAGGTGCTCGCCCTAACCCCGCCTGGCTCAGCTTTGTGCGTACCGGCCGGGCGCGCTCGAAGATTCGCCATTTCCTGAAGAACCTGGAGCAGGACGAGTCGCGCGAGCTTGGCGAGAAGATGCTGGCCCAGGCCCTGCGCGCCGAGGGCTTGGCCCTGCCCAGCCTGGATGACGACGACAACGAGGCCGCCCAGCTCTGGCAGCAATTGGCCCGCTGGGCCGGAAACCGCCATGTCGACGAGTTGCTGGTCGAGGTCGGCCTGGGCCGCAAGATCGCCACCATCGTTGCCAAGAAACTGGCCCGCATGCTGGCCGAGCAGGGGCAGCGCCCGGATGCCGTCATGTTGTCGATGGGCCGATTTGCCAGTGACGATGCGCCAGCCCAGGGGCAGGTGACGCTGGACGGCAGCGAAGGCGCATCGGTGCGCCTTGCTCCCTGCTGCCGACCGATCCCAGGCGACGAGATCAAGGGTTACTTGGGCCGCGGCGAGGGACTGATGGTGCACACGGCCGAGTGCCAAGTCGGTCGTCGTCTGTTCCAGCGCGATGCCGAACACTGGATCGCGGTTAACTGGGCCGACGAGTTGACCCGCTCCTTCGAGGCCGGTGTGGCCGTGCTTCTGAACAACGGCAAGGGCGTTCTGGCCCAGGTGGCCCAGGCCGTCAGCAGCGCCGAGGCCGACATCACTCACATTTCAATGAGCGACGAGTCGCAGGCGCGCGAAACCGCCGAGATGAGCTTGCTGCTGAGCGTGCGTGACCGGCTGCATTTGGCCGATGTGCTGCGCACCCTGAAGCGCTCGCCCTCGGTGCTGCGGGCCTGGCGGATTAAGCCCTGATCAGGCAGCGGGCGCGGGGTAGCTGACCTCCAGCACCTCCAGCCGCTCGACGCCGCCGGGCGTCATCAACTGTACCTCGTCGCCCTCGCGGGCCTTAAGCAGCGCGCGCGCAATCGGCGAGATCCACGACACCTCGCCGGCCAGGCTGTCGCTCTCGTCGATGCCCTTGATCGTGATCGTGCGCTCTTCGCCCTTGGCATTGGCATAGGTCACGGTAGCGCCGAAGAAGATCTGGTCGCTGCCATGGTGGGCGCTGGGATCAGCCACCTCGGCGATGTCGAGGCGCTTGGTCAGGAAGCGCAGCCGGCGGTCGATCTCGCGCAAGCGCTTTTTGCCGTAAAGGTAGTCACCATTCTCGGAGCGGTCGCCATTCTTGGCCGCCCAAGAGACGATCTCGACGATCTTGGGCCGCTCCACATCAAGCAGCGCCATGAACTCGGCGCGCAGGCGCGCATAGCCGGCCGGGGTCATGTAGTTGCGCGTACCCTGTGGAAGCGACGGGAGGGCCAACTCCTCGTCGTCCTCGTCCTGCGTGCTTTCCTTGGTGAATGCCTTGCTCATGGCGTGTATTGTGTCGCCAGTGCAAAAGAACATCAGGAAACAAGATGAGCAAGGGGCCATTGACCGGATTGCGTGTGATCGAGTTCGCCGGCATCGGCCCCGGCCCCTTCGCCGGCATGCTGCTGGCCGATATGGGCGCCGAGCTGATCGTGGTCGAGCGCCCGGCGGCGTTGCGCACCCTAGGCGCCGGCGAGGCAATGAACCGCGGCAAGCGTTCGATCTGCCTCGACTTGAAGCATCCGCTGGGGCTGCAAGCGGTGCAATCCTTGGTCAACAGCGCCGATGCGCTGATCGAGGGCTACCGGCCCGGTGTCATGGAGCGCCTGGGTCTGGGTCCGGCGGTGTTCGAGCACAGCAACCCACGCCTGGTCTATGGACGCGTCACCGGCTGGGGCCAGACCGGCCCCTTGGCGCAGGCAGCTGGACATGACATCAACTACGTGGCGCTGACTGGTGCCCTGTCGGTCGCGACGCGAGCCGGCGTGCCGCCTAGCCTACCCGCCACATTGCTGGGCGATATGGCCGGCGGGGCGATGTTCCTGGCCTTCGGTCTCGTCTGTGCGCTGCTTGAGGCCAGGGCATCGGGGCGCGGCCAACAGATCGATGCCGCGATGGTAGACGGCGTCGGCACCTTGACCGCACTGATCCATTCGCTGCGCGGCAGCGGTCTTTGGAGCGACCAGCCGGCCGAGAACTTCTTCCTGCACAGCTCCCCCTTCTACGACAGCTTCGAGTGTGCCGATGGGCAGTACCTGACCCTGGGCGCAATCGAGCCGCAGTTCTATCGCGAGCTGTTGCAACGCCTGGACTTGGCCGATGTCGACCCCGCGCAGCAGTACGACCGAAGCCTATGGCCGGCGCTACGCGTGCGTGTCGCCCAACGCATCAGAAGCAAGACACGAGATGAATGGGCGCAGTTGCTGGAAGGCAGCGATGCCTGTGCGGCACCGGTGTTGAGTCTGACAGAGGCCGCCGAGCATCCGCACAACCGGGCTCGCGGCAATTTTTCCGACATTAACGGACAGCTGCAGCCGGCCGCATCGCCACGCTTCTCGCGCACGCCGGGCCGCACTCCGCAGGCTGGCCCCGCGCCCGGGGCCCATACCCGCGAGTTGTTACTCGAGCTGGGGCTGGCGCCACAGCAGATCGAGCAATTGATGACCTAAAAAACAAAAGGCCTGTGATTGCTCACAGGCCTTCGTCCGTTTCTTCTTATTAGGTGGTGCGGCTGGCAGGATTCGAACCCACGACCCCTTGGTTCGTAGCCAAGTACTCTATCCAACTGAGCTACAGCCGCACGACGTTCTTACTTCTTCTCACTCGACCCCGCCCGTCGTGGGATGGCAGGATCCGATGTTTTTTTGGTGCGGCTGGCAGGATTCGAACCCACGACCCCTTGGTTCGTAGCCAAGTACTCTATCCAACTGAGCTACAGCCGCTCCAAGCCCTCTACTATAGCACGGTATTTGCAAGGCAGGCAAATGTTTGCCACTGCCCAGCATCTTTCTCACTGAGCGGTGGCAGCTGCTTCGAAGCAGCGGGCACGGCGCTCCATGTCGCCGTCGTGGGTCGCCAGCGCCGCCAGGGTCAGCCAGCTGCGGCGGCGCGCGGCCACCGGCAGGCTGCGGTCTTCGGCGGCCTGCTCCAGCATCAAACGAGCCTTGCCCCATAGCTGGCGCTCGGCCAGCGCATGGCCCAGCGCATAGGCCAGATGCTTGTCGCGCGGAAAGCGCTGTACCGCCGACTCCAAACGCTGCAACCACTCCGGACCCAGGCCCGGCACCGCCAGCACCAGAGCCTCGGACAGCACGACGCGCTCGTCATTGCCCAGTTCGTCAAGCTGCTCCCAGAACGGGCGCAGCCAGCCGCGCCCATCCTCCGGTGCGCCTAGCCCGGCTGCGCACTGAGCAGCTCGCCCGGCAACAAACACATCACGGCGATCTGAGCCGTCGAGTTGCAGCCAGACCTGACGCAACTGATCGACGTCTCGCGCACCTTCCAGCGCCTCGAAAGCCAGCGAGCGCAGCAGCCCCTGGGCGGCAACCTTGGAAAAGCCCTGGTGCTTGGCCAGTAGCCGGGCGGTGCGCAGCGCCTCCAGCGGCTGCTTGGCCAGACGCGAGGCCTGCAATTTCAGCCGCAGGGCCTGGGTACGACGCGCCACACCGGGCCCCAACTCGGACAGCAGATCCAGCGCCCGGCTCGCGTCGCGATCGTCAAGCGCCCATTCGGCCGCCAGCAGCCGCGCGCCCTCTTCCGAGGCTTTGGCTTGAGGCACGCGCTGGGCCAGATCCAGCGCCTGTTGCAACTGCTCATCGCGGCGACGCCGGTCCTGCAGCCGGTGCGCGCTGTGTGCGGCCAGCAAATGACTCAAGGCCATGAAAGCACCGTCCTGCGGCAGTTCGGCCGTCTGCGCCTGTATCGTCAGCGCGCGTTGGGCCGCCTTCTGGGCACGGCCATAGCGGCCGCCAAAGAACTCCGACAGCGCCTCGCGCAGCGCCAGCTGGGCGGTACGCTCGCGCTGCGCCAGCCGCCATTCGCGGGCACGCTGTGGCAAGCTGGTCAAGGCGTTCAGTGTATGGATCAGCGTGACCAGCGCGAAGCAGCTGCCCACCAACACCAGCAGGAACAGGTTCAGCGAGACATCGAGCCGCCAGCCATTCCAGTAAAAACTTACCAGGCCGTCATTGCTGCCCAAGGTCAGCGCGGCCACCACGGCCACCGCGAACAGCAGCACCAACCAGATCATTGTGCGCATAAGGGAAGCGTCGCCTTTCGCGTCAACGGCCACCGGCGGCCATCAAGGCCGCCAGCGTGTCGTCTGGACGCGGCACATTGACCTGACGCGCCTGACCGGCTACCTGACGCAGCAGCTCGGAGGCGGACGCCACCTTGCGCGAGCGCCCGTCGAAATAGCGATCCAGCAGCGACTGGGTGTCGCGCAGATCGGCCTGGGCGGTGTCGAACTGCCGGCTCAGCAGCGCCAGGCGCGCATTCAATAAGCGCAGCTTCAGGTTCTCGCGCAGGAAGAAAGCTTGTTCGGGCGCAAGCAACATGGCCTCGGGATGATCGATACGGGTCACCCGGAGCAAGGACTTGGCTTCCAGCCAGACATGGCCGGCCAGGTCGCGCCAGCGCTCTTCGGCAACGCTCATCCAATGCGCGATCAGGCCCTCGTCGGCCGGTGCTGAGGCCGCCGCAGCCGCCTTGGCAGGCTTGGTTGCGGCCCGTTCGACGCGAGCCTGGCGAACCGCCATGGCCTCACTGGTCTTGTCCGCAGCCGACAGCATCGGCAGCTCGTCGAGCAAGCGCACCACCTCGTCCAGCTTGATCGCCAAGGTGGAGACATCGACCACGCTCACCGCCTTGACGCGGTCCAGATCGCGCGCCACCGCGCGCCGCACGCCTTCCAGGCGCGGCTGCTTGTGACGGGCCAGGCGCTCATCGGCCTGGCGCAGGGCCGCCACGAGCGGCTCGGCACTGCCAGTGATGCCGGACTGCTGCAAAGCGACTCGCAAGGCCGATTCGATATCGACGATAACGTTCTCGTCGCGCGAGCGCGACATCGACTGGATCAGCTCCTCCAACTGGCCGCGCTGCAGCGCGACCTCGGCCAGCCGCGCCTCCAGCAATGCAACCTTGGCAGCGGTGTCGCGGGTCAGCTCCTGCGACTGGCGCGCCAGCGTGCGGGCCTCGCTGGCCTCGCCCTGGCTCAAACCCTGTCGCCGAACCAGTTCCTGCTCCAGCTCCTTGAGCCGTGTCTGGCCCTGCCAGGCCAAGCCCAGCGCTGCCACCGACAGTACGGTCAGGCCGGCTGCCAAAGGCGGCACCCAGGGGGGCGCCTTCGCGCCAGCCACTGCTACAGGCGCTGCTGCGGGGATGGGGGGCGGCGCCGCAGGGGCAGCCGCCTCGGGCATCGAGGAGGGGGAGGAAATATTGTCGCTCACGGTCGAAACGATTGTAGGGGGCGCTCTTGCAGGGCCACCAAGGCCTGGGTAACCGCCGCCGCATCGGGTCGCGCCAAAACCACATGGACCAGGCCCAGACGACGCGCGCGCTCAGCGATGCGCTGATGGGTGGCGATGGCACTTGCCCGGGACCAGTCGATGCCGGCGCCGGCCAGGGTCTGCAGATGGTCGATCGCTTCGGCGCTACTGAACAACCAGACGTGCTGATCGGGCGCGGCTAGCGCCGCTTCCAGGGTGGCCTGCTCAGGCGCATCCAGCCGAGGGCAGCGGCGCAGGTAGACGCCGTACTCACACACCTTTGCACCACGCTCGCGCAGGCGCTGGGCCAGCCAGTCGCGTCCGCCGTCGCCTCGCAGTATCAGGGCCAAGCGCCCCTGCCAGTCCTGCGCCGACAGCATCGGCCACAGATGTTCCGAATCCAGGCTGGGGGCATCGACCGGCGGCTGGACGATGCGTGTCTCGGGCACACCGGCCTCCCGCAGGGCCTGAGCACTGCCTGGCCCCACAGTGGCCGCCAGCGCGCACTCGGGCCAGACCTGACCGGCCGGCCGGGCCGCGAAGAAATGTGTCACCGCATTCGGGCTGACGAACATCGCCAGCCGCGCCTGCGGCAGCTCGCGCCAGGCCTGCGCGGCGGGTTCTCGGTCAGTGGCTGCGGCGATCTCGATCAGCGGCAGCGTTCGCACCGTAACGCCGAGGGCCGCTAGGCGCGCTTGCCAGGTGCCTGCCTGCTCGCGCGGCCGGGTCAGCAGCAGCGTCAGCGGCCTGGTCACTCAGGGCGCCGGCAGGTAGTCACGCGCGCCGCGCTCGCGCAGCAGGGTCGCGGCCTGTTCGCCAAGCTGGCGGGCTTGGGCCTCCGTTTGCGGCGAGCCTGTCAGCTCAACCTTCAGCAGCGGCAACTCATGCTGCTCGGCGTGGCCCAGCGCGGCGTTCAGCGTCAGACGACCGTCCAGCCATTGCGCGTGAGCCGCCAGCGGCATGCTGCAGCTGCCGCCCAGTGCCCGCGACACCGCCCGCTCGGCCTGCGTAGCCAGCCAGGTCGGCATGTGCGAGAGCGCGTTCAACCGGTCCTTCAGCGCGACCGCGTCGGCGCGCACCTCCAGGCCCAGCGCGCCCTGGCCGGCGCAGGGGATCATCTGCTCGACGCTAAAGACGCTGCGGATGCGTGCAGCCAGGCCCAAGCGTTTGAGCCCAGCCGCTGCCAGCACGATGGCGTCGAAGCCGCCTTCGTCGAGCTTGCGAAGCCGGGTGTCCAAATTGCCGCGAAGCGGCTCGATGCGCAGATCCGGGCGCAGCGCCTTCAGCTGCACGACCCGGCGCAGGCTGGAGGTGCCGACCACGCCGCCCGTGGGCAGCGCGGCCAGGCTGTCGTAGCGGTTCGAGACCCAGGCGTCGCGCGGATCCTCGCGCTCCATGATGGCAACCAGATCGAAGCCCACAGGCAGGTCCATTGGTACATCCTTGAGCGAATGCACGGCCAAGTGGGCATGACCTTCCTCCAGCGCGGTCTCCAGCTCCTTGACGAAGAGGCCCTTGCCGCCGATCTTGGACAGCGCGCGGTCCAGGATCTGGTCGCCCTTGGTCGTCATGCCCAGCAGCTCGACGACCAGGCCCAGGTCCTGCTCCAGCCGCGCCTTGACATGCTCGGCCTGCCACAGGGCGAGACGGCTTTCCCGGGTCGCGATGATCACCGGCTTGACTATGTTTGATGCGCTCATGCCCGGCATGCTAGCGCAGCAGGAAAATGATGAAGAAACTGTTAAAGTCAGATTGAGGTAACTTGGTTACATCACCCCGCCTGCTTTTTCGCATCAACCCACGACGAGCCCTGCCATGCCCGCAAGACCCGCCTCCCGCTCAGCGAAGACTCTCAAGCCCTCACCCGCCGCCGATAAGAACAAACCGCTGATGGAGGACATCCGGCTGCTGGGTCGCATCCTTGGCGAGGTGATACGGGAGCAGGAGGGCCGCGAGGCCTATGAGCTGGTCGAGCGCGTGCGTAAGCTCTCGGTGGCGTTTCGCCTGAAGCGCGACGCCCAGGCCGGCAAGACCTTCGACAAGCTGCTCAAGAGCCTGTCTGGCGACCAGACCGTCAGCGTGATCCGCGCCTTCAGCTATTTCTCGCACCTGGCCAATATCGCCGAGGACCGCCACCACGTGCGCCGCCGTGAGATCCACGACCGTGCCGGCAGCCTGGCCGAGGGCTCGCTGGCCTTTGCGCTGGAGCGTCTGCACCAGGCAGGCGTGCGACCGAGCGAGATCGCCAAGACCCTGCAGCACGGCTTCATTTCTCCGGTCTTGACAGCCCACCCGACCGAGGTGCAGCGCAAAAGCATTCTGGATGCCGAGCGCGCGGTGGCCGAGCTGGTCGGCGCGCGTGACGGCCTGCACACGGAGCGCGAAAAGCGCGACAACGAGGTGCTGATCCGCGCCCGCGTGACCCAGCTCTGGCAGACACGCATGCTGCGCTACTCCAAGCTGACAGTAGCCGACGAGATAGAGAACGCGCTGTCCTACTACCACTCGACTTTTCTACGCCAGATCCCAAAGCTGTATGCCGAGCTGGAAGAGGCCCTGCCAGGTCACCAGTTCAACAGCTTTTTGCGCATGGGCCACTGGATAGGCGGAGACCGCGATGGCAACCCCAATGTCACCGCCACCACCTTGCGCCACGCCTTAAAGCGCCAGAGCGAGGTGGCGCTGCGCCACTATCTGACCGAGATCCACGAGCTCGGCGCCGAACTGTCAATCTCGGCCCTGCTGGCAACCATCAGCCCGCAAATGCAGGCACTGGCAGATCGCAGCCCGGACCGCAACGAACATCGTCTGGACGAGCCCTACCGCCGCGCGCTAACGGGCATGTATGCGCGCACCGCCGCGACCTTGCAGGAGCTGACCGGCACCGAGGCGCTGCGTCATGCGGTCGCGCCGCAGGACCCGTACCACTCGCCCGACGAGCTGCTGGCCGATCTGCGTGTGATCGAACACTCGCTGCGCAGCCACCATGCCGAGGCCCTGATCGCGCCGCGCCTGCAGCCGCTGATACGCGCGGTCCAGGTCTTTGGTTTTCATCTGGCCACGCTGGACCTGCGCCAGAGCTCGGATCAACACGAGGCGGTGATCGCCGAATTACTGTCCACCGCCCGCATCGCGTCCGACTACAGCGCGCTTGACGAGGCCCAGCGCCGCACGCTGCTGCTGCAGCTGCTTGCAGACGCCCGGCCGCTGCGCGTTATCGGCGCAGCCTACAGCGACAAGACCGTCGGCGAGCTGTCCATCTTCGAAGCAGCCCGCGAGGCCTTGCAGCGATACGGCCGCGAGTCACTGCGCCACTACATCATCTCCCACACCGAGTCGGTCAGCGATCTGCTGGAGGTGCTGCTGCTCTTGAAGGAAGTCGGCCTGGTGCGCGGCACGCTGGACGGCGAAGCGGTCAGCGACCTGATCGTCTCCCCGCTGTTCGAGACCATTGGCGATCTGCGCGAGGCGCCCGGCATCATGGCCGAGTTCTATGCGCTACCAGGCATCGCCGCGTTGATCCAGCGCTCCGGTGCCGAGCAGGACATCATGCTGGGCTACTCCGACTCCAACAAGGACGGCGGCATGTTCACCAGCTCCTGGGAGCTGTACCGCGCCGAGATCGCACTGGTCGAGTTGTTCGACGAGCTGCGCAAGAAAAACCCGCTGACGTTGCGCCTGTTCCATGGCCGCGGCGGCACTGTCGGCCGCGGCGGCGGCCCCAGCTACCAGGCCATCTTGGCCCAGCCCCCGGGCACCGTCAACGGCCAGATCCGACTGACCGAGCAGGGCGAGGTGATCGCCTCCAAGTACGCCAACCCCGAGATCGGGCGGCGCAATCTGGAGACCCTGGTGGCCGCCACGTTGGAAGCCACGCTGCTGCACCCGACCAAGAGCGCGCCGAAGAGTTTTCTGGACGCCGCTCAGGCCCTTTCCGACTCCAGTTTCAAGGCCTATCGCGGCTTGGTCTATGAAACGCCGGGCTTTGCCGAGTATTTTTTCGCGGCCACGCCGATCCGCGAGATCGCAGAGCTGAACATCGGCTCGCGTCCAGCCTCGCGCAAGGCCACTCGTGCGATCGAAGACCTGCGCGCCATCCCTTGGGGCTTCAGCTGGGGCCAGTCGCGTGTGGCGCTGCCTGGCTGGTGCGGCTTCGGCTCGGGGGTGCTCGCCTTCCTCGGCGACGGAGAGGCGCGTACGCAAAACCTGACCCTGCTTCGCCGCATGGTCAAGCAGTGGCCCTTCTTCCGCACCCTCTTGTCCAATCTGGACATGGTGCTGGCCAAGACCGATCTGGACATCGCGGCGCGCTATTTGGAGTTGGTCGAGGACCGGCGCCTGGGCAAAAAGATCTTCGCTGCCATTCAGGCCGAGTTCGCCCGGACGCAGGAGGCCCTGACCCTGATCACGGGCGAGAAGCAGCGCCTGGCCGCCAACCCGGCACTGGCCCGCTCGATCGAGCACCGTTTCCCCTACATCGACCCCCTGAACCATCTGCAGGTCGAACTGATGCGACGCTACCGCGCGGTCGCGCCCGACAAGCGCGCCGAGGACCCGACGATGGAGCGGGTGCAGCGCGGCATCCATCTGTCTATCAACGGCATTGCGGCGGGGCTGCGCAACACCGGTTGAGGCCTCGTATAGTGGATTGATCGAGAGACTTGGAGGAGTTCGCATTGACGCGCCATATGTTGATCATCGATCCGCAGAACGACTTCTGCGACATCCATGGCGCCAGCCTGCCAGTGGCCGGTGCCGATGCCGATCTGCACCGACTCGCCGCACTGATCCGCGCCGAGTCGGCCAGCCTGGACGCCATCACGGTCACGCTGGACACGCATCGCCGGCTGGACATCGCCCATCCAGGTTTCTGGTTCAAGACTGATGGTGCGGCGGTGTCGCCCTTCACCCAGATCACAGCTGCCCAGCTGCGCGCCGGCGATTTCAGGCCGCGCGATGCTTCGGCGCTGCCCCGCGCCCAGGCGTACCTGGATGCACTGGAGGCGCGCGGCCGCTACACCTTGATGGTCTGGCCCGTGCATTGCGAACTGGGCAGCTGGGGCCACAACATCCATGCCCAAGTCCAGGCCTCCGTGGTGGCCTGGCAGTTGCAGCGCCAGCGCCATGTCGAGTTCGTGCTCAAGGGCATGAACCCCTGGACCGAGCACTACAGCGCGCTGCAGGCCGAGGTGCCCGACCCGACCGATCCCGGCACCCAGCTCAACCAGGGCCTGGTCGAGCGCCTGGATGCCTGCGATGAGCTGTGGATCGCTGGAGAGGCCAGCAGCCACTGCGTCAAGGCCACGGTGGAAGATCTGGTGGCCCATCTACCAAGCCGCAACGTGGGCAAGCTGGTCCTGATCGAGGACAGCATGAGCCCGGTGAGTGGCTTCGAGGCCCAGGCGGCCGAGTTCTTGGCGCGCATGCGCGCCCAAGGTCTGCGCATCGCCCGCAGCAGCGAGTTGAGCTTATGAGCAGCGAGCGCAGACCCGTCATCTCTAGCCTGCTGGAGACCGATCTCTACAAGTTCACGATGTGGCAGGCCATGCTGCATCGGCACCCCCAGACCCAGGCCGAATACAGCTTTGTCTGCCGCAACGCGCCGGCCTACCCCCTGGCCGAGCTGCTGGACGATGTCGATCGCGAGCTCGATCACTTGTGCGCGCTGAACTTCGCGGCCGACGAGCTGGCCTATCTGGGCGGTCTGCGCTTCATCAAGTCCGACTTTGTCGACTTCCTGCGGATCTTCCGCTTCCAGCGCGATTTCATCCGGGCCCGCGCCGACGGTCCGCACCTGGAGATCATCGCGCGCGGCCCGCAGGTCCATGTGATGGGCTTCGAGATCTATGTGCTGGCCATCGTCAACGAGCTTTACTTCCGCCGCTTCGACCACGCCGAGGCACTGCGGACCGGCCGCGAGCGACTGCAGGGCAAGCTGGCCCAACTGCGCGACTTCGCCGCCGAGCCGATGCGCGGCCACCCCTACGAGTTCTTCGATTTCGGCCTGCGCCGGCGCTTCTCGGGTGACTGGCATCGCGAGGTGATCGCGACGTTGGCCGCCGAAGTGCCGCAGTACTTCAAAGGCACCTCGAACGTGCTGCTGGCCCGCGACCTGGGCCTGGTGCCGATCGGCACCATGGCGCACGAGTATCTGCAGACCTTCCAGGCCCTCGATGTGCGCCTGCGCGACCACCAGAAGGCGGCACTGGAGGCCTGGGTACAGGAGTACCGCGGCGATTTGGGCGTGGCGCTGACCGATGTGGTTGGCATGGATGCCTTTTTGGCCGATTTCGACCTCTATTTCGCCAAGCTATTCGACGGCCTGCGCCACGACTCGGGCGAACCGGTCGTGTGGGGCGAGAAGGCGCTGGCCCACTACGCCAAGCTGCGCATCGATGCGCACACAAAGCGCCTGGTGTTCTCCGACAGTCTCAACATCACCAAAGCGCTGGAGCTGTACCGCCATTTCGCCGACCGCACCCAGCTGGGCTTCGGCATCGGCACCTCGCTGTCCAACGATATGGGCCTGCGCACCCTGCACATCGTGATGAAGCTGACCCAGGCCAATGGCCAGCCTGTGGCCAAGCTGTCCGACAGCCCCGGCAAGACGATGTGCGACGACCAGACATTTCTTGCCTATCTGCGCCAGGTCTTCGGCATTACGGCCCCTCAAGTTGCCGGGTCTGATGCCGATAAACAGGGCTCGGAGGCGCCATGGACATCAACACGACATCCCTGATTAACAATCTGCACGGCTCGCAGGCCGGCTCGGTGCAAGCCAGCGCCCAGCTGCTGGTGCTGAAAAAGGCGATGAGCCTGCAAGGCCAGGGCGCCATGCAGCTGCTGGCCTCGGTGCAGCCTCCCCCGCTGGCCACCAGCGGCAACCTGGGTACGAAGCTGAACGTCTACGCCTGATCAGGCCGGTGGGCGCTGGCCGGGCTCAGTCCCTGTGCCCCGCCAACGCCTCGCGCACCGCCGCCACCTGGCGCCGTGAGACCGCCAGCCACTCGTTGACATGGGCGATGCGCACCGCCCAACCCTCGGCCCCCTCACCGCCATCCGCTGAGCCGCCATCGAGCTCGCCGAAGTCGGTCGCCGCGTGGCGCTCCAGCTCACGCACCGCCGACTTGGCCACCAGCGCATTGCGATGCACGCGCAGGAAGCGCTCGCCCAGGCGCTGTTCCAGCTCCGAGAGACTGCCGTCCATCACCAGACTCTGGCTGGCGGTGCGCAAGGTCAGGTACTTCATCTCGGCCTTCAGGTACAGCACCTCGGCCAGGGGGATACGCAGCAGGCGGCCGCGATCATTGATGGAAATCACTTCGGCCTCGGCAGCCCCTTCGCCGGGCTCGCGCCTGGCCGCAGCCCGCTCGGCGAGGCGCTGCGCCACCCGTGCCAGCGAGGCCTGCAGACGATCGCGCCGCACCGGCTTGGTCAGGTAGTCGATCGCATCGAGCTCGAAGGCCCGCAGGGCATGCTCAGCATAGGCGGTGACGAACACCACCGCCGGCCGTACTGGCAGCTCGCGCAAGGCCTCGGCCAGCTGCAGTCCATCCGGGCCAGGCATCTGCACGTCAAGAAGCACCAGATCGCAGCCATGATCTCTTAACCAGGCCTGGGCCTGGGAGGCGGTGCCGGCCTCGGCCACCACCTCGGCACGCGGCTCATCGCAGGCATCCAGAAGGCCGCGCAGGCGCATCCGCGCCAGCGGTTCATCATCAACCAACAGGACTCTCAAAGCGGACTGTGCATGCATGGCAATGGGCTCAGCGTGGCAGCAGGATACGCACCGTGAAACGCTGGGCCTCCTGACTCACCTCAAATCGGGCGGCCACATCATGCATCAGGCGCAGACGCTGGCGCACATTACGCAGCGCCAAGCCATGGCCGACCTGCTTGGCCTTGGCGCCGACTGTGTTGACTACGAGGATCTCGACCTCGGCGCCGCGCGCACGCGTGCTCACCTGGACATCGCCGCCGCTGTCATTGGGTTCGATACCATGGCGCACCGCGTTCTCGACCAGCGGCTGCAGCAGCAGCGGCGGCACCCGGGCATTGGCCGCCGCCGGATCGAGCTGCCACTGCACCCGTAGGCGCTCGCCGTAACGGATCTGTTCGATGTCCAGATAGCGGCGCGCGAGTTCGACCTCGGCCTCCAGGCTGACCACGGTGTCGGCCTCGGCCAGCGCGACACGAAACAGCTCGCTGAGGTCCTCTAGCACCCCCTCGGCGCGCTGCGGATCGATGCGCACCAAGGCAATCGCGGTGTTCAGGGTGTTGAACAGGAAATGTGGCCGGATGCGCGACTGCAGCTCGACCAGTCGGGCCAGAGCGTCGGCCGGGCGCTGCGTGCGCTCGCGCAGCTTCAACCAATACAGCAGCAGCGCAGCGGTAGCGGCGCCGGCCATCGCCACGCTGGACAGGCGAAACCAGCCGCCGTCCTCGTCACTGGCCAGATTCAGCAGGTGCCAGCCCCCCAGCGCGCACAACGCCCCCAGACTCAGCACCACAAACCACTGCCAAGGCTCGCGCCAGCGCGCCAGTAGGCGCCGCAGGCCGCAAACCAGCAGCAGCCACAGCAGCACGCCGCTGAGTGTCACCACGGTGCCGCTGCTCATCCATAAGGCCCACTGAGAAAAGCCGCGAGCGCCCAGCGCAAGCCCCAACGCCAACAGCAGCTGTACGCCCAGCACGGCACGCAGCACCAAGCCAACATGGCAGACATCGAAGACCCGTTGGGCGTCGAACAGCGGCGAGAACTGTTCGGCTTCGGTCGGCTGCGGCGCCAGGCCCAGCACGCTGGTCAGGTTACGACTGTCGGACCAGTCATGCTCACGTCGTCCTGCCATCGTCTGCCAGCCCCTCGATAGAATCACGTTTTCCCTATTTTGCTCCAGGCCGATCTCGCGTCCATGCGGGCCGGCCCTGCCGCCATCTCACCATGTCCCAGCCCGCAGACAACCAACTCGCCAACAAAGCCCAAGCCTGGTCCGCACTGTTCTCCGAGCCGATGAGCGAGCTGGTTAAGCGCTACACCGCCAGCGTCTTCTTTGACAAGCGCCTGTGGGCCGCTGACATCCAGGGCAGTCTCGCCCATGCCGAGATGCTGAAGGCCCAGGGCATCTTGCCGGCCGAGGACCACGCTGCAATTGAACGAGGCATGGCCCAGATCCGCGGCGAGATCGAGGCCGGCAGCTTCGAATGGAAGCTGGACCTGGAGGATGTGCATCTGAACATCGAGGCGCGCCTGACCGAGCTGGTGGGAATTCCGGCCAAGCGACTGCACACCGGGCGCAGCCGTAACGATCAGGTCGCCACCGATGTGCGGCTGTGGCTGCGCGGCGAGATCGACGAGCTGAACACGCTGCTGAGCGCACTACAGCTGGCCCTGGTCGAGGTGGCCGAAAAAAATGCCGAGGTCATCCTGCCCGGCTTCACCCACCTGCAGGTAGCCCAGCCGGTGGCCTTCGGCCATCATCTGCTTGCCTATGTCGAGATGTTCGCCCGCGATGCCGAGCGCCTGGCCGACACGCGCCGTCGCGTCAACCGCCTGCCGCTGGGCGCGGCAGCGCTGGCGGGCACCAGCTACCCGCTGGATCGCGAGCGCGTGGCCAAGACTCTTGGCATGCAAGAGGTCTGCCAGAACAGCCTGGACGCCGTCTCGGACCGCGACTTCGCGATCGAGTTCACGGCCGCCGCCTCGCTGATCATGGTGCACATCTCGCGCCTGTCGGAGGAGCTGATCCTGTGGATGAGCCAGAGCTTTGGTTTCATCGATCTGGCCGACCGCTTCTGCACTGGTTCATCCATCATGCCGCAGAAGAAGAACCCCGATGTGCCGGAGCTGGCGCGCGGCAAAACCGGTCGCGTAGTCGGCCATCTGATGGGCCTGATCACCTTGATGAAGGGCCAGCCCTTGGCCTACAACAAGGACAACCAGGAGGACAAGGAGCCGCTATTCGACACCGTCGACACGCTCAAGGACACCTTGCGCATCTTTGCCGAGATGGCCGGCGGCATCACGGTCAAGCCCGAGGCGATGGAGCGTGCCGCGCTCAAGGGCTACGCCACTGCGACCGATCTGGCCGACTACCTAGTCAAGAAGGGTCTGGCCTTCCGCGATGCGCACGAGATCGTCGCCCATGCGGTCAAGACAGCCATCGGCATGGGCGTCGACCTGTCGGCGCTGCCGCTAGCCGAACTGCAGAAGTTCGATGCCCGTATCGGTGACGATGTGTTCGAGGTGCTGTCGCTGCGCGGCTCGCTGAACGCCCGCAATATCCTCGGCGGCACCGCGCCGGCCCAGGTGCGCGCCCAGGTGGCGCGGCATCGCGCCCGGCTCGGCGCCTGAGCTTGAGCCAGCGCAAGCCCGACCCAACAGGGCCGGGCTAGGCTGGCGAGCATGAATAGTCTGCCTTGGAGCGATGACCTCGCTCTCGACCACCCCCAGCTGGATCGAACCCACCAAGAGTTCGTCGAACTGCTGAACGCCCTGGCTAACCTGCTCGTGCAGGGGAATGCCGACCCCCTGCCCCTGTATGCCCAGCTGCTGGCCCATACTGAAGCCCATTTCGCGATGGAAGAGGGCTGGATGGCGGCCACCGGCTTCGCGCCCGATAACTGCCATGCCCGCCAGCACGCGATGGTGCTGGACCTGATGCGCCAGGTGCAGATCCACGCCCATGCTCAGCAAGACCTGGAACCCCTACGCCGCCTGCTGCCCGAGCTGATAAGCTGGTTTCCCGCCCATGCCGAGATGATGGACGCGGCCCTGGTCTATCACATGGGCCAGCTGGGTTTCGACACCGGCACGGGCCGGATGAGCCGGCCGCCGCTCCAGCCAACCCCGACCATCAGCTCCTGCGGCAACAGCAGCTGCGCATAGACGCTTGGCAAGCTGGACCTGGCTCCGTATACTGTATGCATCAACAGTATTCGAGGGGTCCATCATGCGTTCCTGCTATCGCCAGACCTACAGCCCGGCTCCCGTGTTGCGTGTTCCTCGCTGGCTGCGCAGCCTCTGGGTCTGGTTGTGAGCCGCGCCTGCTGCTGACTTCGCGTTGTCAGCAGGCCCGCCTCACAATCGCTGCATGGCCCGCCCATCGGATTCCGCTGCCCTCCCCGACCGCCTGATCGCGCATCTGGACATGGATGCCTTCTACGCTTCGGTGGAGCTGCTGCGCTATCCCGAGCTGAAGGGGCAGGCCGTAGTGATCGGAGGCCGTCGTGCCCATGAGCCCAAGACCTTGGCAGACGGCACGCGCCAGTACGCCAGGCTGCGCGACTACACCGGCCGCGGCGTGGTCACCACCTCAACCTATGCGGCGCGCGATCTGGGAGTGTTCTCCGCGATGGGCCTGATGAAGGCGGCGCTGCGAGCGCCCGACGCTGTCCTGCTGCCCACGGACTTCGACGCCTATCGCAAATACTCCCGCCTGTTCAAGGCGGCCGTGGCCGAAATCGCGCCGGTGATCGAGGATCGCGGCATCGACGAGATCTATATCGACCTCAGCGAGGTCGCTGGCATCCGTGAGCCGGTCGGGCACGACCCCTTGGGCGGCGTGCGCGCGGTGGCGCGTGACATCAAAAATTCTGTGCAGCGGGCAACCGGCCTGAGCTGCTCGATCGGTATCACCCCCAACAAGCTACTGTCCAAGATCGCCTCGGAACTGGACAAGCCCGATGGCATCACCATCTTGATGGCCGAGGAGATCCAGGCCCGCATCTGGCCCCTGGGCGTGCGCAAGATCAACGGTATCGGCCCGAAGGCAGCCGCCAAGCTACAGGGCCTGGGCATCGAGACCGTCGGCCAGTTGGCTGCCGCCGAGCCGGCCTGGCTGGTCCAGCAGTTCGGCAAGAGTTATGGCGGCTGGCTGCACGAGGCCGCCCACGGGCGCGACGCACGTCCGGTAGTCACCCACAGCGAGCCGGTCTCGATCAGCCGCGAAACCACCTTCGAGCGCGATCTGCATGCAGTGCATGACCGCGCCGAACTTTCGGCCATCTTCAGCCGGCTATGCGAGCAACTGGCCAGCGATCTGCTGCGCAAGGGCTATCTGGGGCGCACCGTGGGCATCAAGCTGCGTTTTGAGGGCTTTGTCACCGTCACCCGCGATTTGACCTTGGATGCGCCGATTGCCGACTTCGCCGCGCTGCGGCAGGCGGCCGGCTCCTGCCTGAAGCGGGTCGACCTGAGTAAGCGCCTGCGCCTGATCGGCGTACGCGTTGGCAGCTTGTCCCGGCCGGGCGAGGCAGCCGGCGCGGCACCGGCCAGGCGCAACAACGAGCCTCGGCTGGAAAGCCTGGAGCTGTTCTAAGGCCGGCGTCGCAGTACCAGCTCGTAGAGCGCCTGGGCCGCTGTGCTCAGTTCGCGGTCTCGCCGTCGCACAAGGAACAGCTGCCGGTCGCCCAACCCTCGCCAACGCAGCTCACGCGTGGTCAGCTCCGGCTGCCTGAAGTGAAACAGGCTGAAGGCCGGCACCACCGACAGGCCCAGCCCAGCGCGCACCATGCCCATCACGGTGGCCAGTTGCTCAACCTCCATCAGCGTCTGCAGCTGCAAGGGATGGACGGCCGCGTCCAGCAGCTGGCGCACGCTGCTATGGCGGGCCAAGTGGATGAACGCAAAGGGCAGCAGATCGCGCGGCTTCAGGCTGGTGCGCGACAACAGCTCGTGGCCCTGCGGACAGACCAGATGAAAGCGGTCGCTGGCAAAAGGCTCGGCGCGCAGCTCGGGCGTATCGGCCCGCACTGCAGCGATCGCGAAATCGGCCTGGCCCTCGCGCACCCGCTGCAAACAGGGCTCGCTGAGCACATCGGCCACCTGTAGTGCGATACCCTGATGGGCGGAGCGGAACTCGCTGAGCAGGCCCGGCAACCAGCCCGCTGCCAGCGAGGGCAACAAGGCTAGCGAGACCTGGCCGCGGCGCAGCTGGGCATGGTCGCGCACCTCGGACAGCGCCTGACTCAGCTGAGCCAGCAGTGGCGCGGCGCTGCGCTCGAACACCTGACCCTCCACCGTCAATGCGACATGGCGGGTGCTGCGCTCGAACAGGCGCGCGCCGACCGCCGCCTCCAGGCCCTGGATGAGCGCGCTGAAGGCCGGCTGCGAAAGATGACAGTGCACGGCGGCCTGGGTGAAGCTGCGCAGCCGCGCCAAAGCGACGAAGGCCTGCAGCTGACGGCTGGAGATGCTGGTCGAAGAAGCGGAATCGTCATTCATCTGAATTTCAGAATAACCGATCTGAACAATCGAATTCACAGCTCAGACGCCAGAGCCTAGAGTCGGCTCCATGGATGCAACAAAAACCGCTGTGTTGCGCGTGGCCTCGGCCGCCGGCTTTTCCGGTGATCGCAGCGATGCGGCCCTGCCCCTGGTGCGCGAGCTGCAGGCGCGCGGCGGGCCGGCCGTGCTGATTTTCGAGACCTTGGCCGAGCGCACGCTGGCACTGGCCCAGCTGGCGCGCCGCGCCGACCCCGAGAGCGGCTATGAGCCACTGCTCGACGAACTCCTGCGCCCCGTGCTGGCCGACTGCCTGGCCAGCGGCATCGCCATCGTCAGCAATTTCGGCGCCGCCAATCCGCGCGGCGCGGCACGGCGCATCCGCGCACTGGCTGCCGAGCTTGGCCTGGCGCCGCCGCGCATCGCCATCGTGCTCGGTGATGACCTGAGCGGCACGGCCCAGCGCCCCCTGCTCGAGAAAGCGCTGGGCGTGACCGACAGCTCGACCTGGGTTTCGGCCAATGCCTACCAGGGCGCGGCGCAGATCGCTGAGGCGCTGCGGGCCGGTGCGCAGATCGTCGTCTGCGGCCGGGTCGCCGACCCGGCGCTGGTGCTAGGCCCGGCGATGGCTCACTTCGGCTGGGCACCGGATGACTGGGACCGGCTGGCGCGCGGCACGATGGCCGGCCATCTGCTGGAATGCGGCGCCCAGGTCAGCGGCGGCTACTACGCCGACCCAGGCTACAAGGACGTGCCAGGTCTTGCCCAGCTGGGCTACCCGATTGCCGAGATCGATGCCGACGGCGGCTGTCTAATCACCAAGCCGCCCGGCAGCGGCGGCCGCATCGACTGCCACACTGTCACCGAACAGCTGCTCTACGAGCTGCACGACCCGGCCGCCTATCTGACGCCCGATGTCATTGCAGACGTCAGCGAGGCCGAGCTGCACGAGGAAGGGCCAGACCGGGTGCGCCTGAGCGGCGTGCGCGGCCACCCCCGGCCGGCCAGCCTCAAGGTCAATGTCTGCCAGCCCAGCGGGTGGCTGGCCGAGGGCGAGATCTCCTACGCCGGCCCGCGCGCCGAGGGCCGCGCACGGCTTGCGGCCCAGGTGCTGCGCGAACGCCTGCCCGCGCTGGCCTTAAGGGTCGATCTGATCGGCGTGGCCAGCCTTCTGGGTGATGACGCCGGCAACTGGCTGGACGCACAGCCGGTGGGTGCGGCACGCGATGTGCGCCTGCGCATCGCGGCCGAGCATGCCGACAAGGCCACGGCCGAGCGCCTGTGCCGCGAGCTCAATGCCCTCTACACATGCGGCCCAGCGGGCGGTGGCGGCGTGCGCACCGCGCTGCGCCAGCGCCTGGCGCTGGCCTCCTGCTTGCTGCCGCGCGAGGCCGCGCCGGCCTGGTTTGAGTTCCTGGAATGAGGGAGGTGAAGCGATGAGCCATGAACACAAAGTCCCGCTCTACCGCCTGGCCCACAGCCGTAGTGGAGACAAGGGCAACCGCAGCAATATCAGCGTGATCGCCTGGCATGCAGAGCTGTGGCCGCTGCTGGTCGAGCAGCTAACACCCGAGGCAGTCGCCGCGCATTTCGCGCACCGCCGCCCTCAAGGCGTGCAGCGCTATCTGCTGCCCCGGCTCTGGGCCATGAATCTGGTGCTGGACGAAGTGCTGGACGGCGGCGTCAACGGTGCGCTCAACCTCGATGCGCATGGCAAGGCGCTGAGCTACTGGCTGCTAGACATGGAGCTGACAGTGCCTGCGGCCCTGCAGCCGCTGCTGCTGCCCGAGCCGATTTGAAGAATTTCAACAAGGAGACAAGCGAGATGACGATCAAAACTTTCAAGCGCCTGGCCCTGATGCTGGCCGCTCTGTCACTGAGCTCTGCGGCGCTGGCCCAGACCTACCCGACCAAGCCGCTTACCTTTGTCGTGCCCTTTGCGGCAGGCAGCGCCACCGATCAATTGGCCCGCGCGCTGGGCCAGAGCCTGACCGAGCAAAGCAAGCAGACCGTGATAGTCGACAACAAGGCCGGCGCCAGCGGCATGTTGGCGGCGCAGGCGGTGGCGCGCGCCCCGGCCGACGGCTACACGGTGCTGATCACGACCAACACCACCCACGCGGCCAATGAGCATCTGTACAAGAAGCTGGGCTACGATCCGGTTAAGGACTTCGCGCCGATCACCGCTCTGGGCAAGGGCGGGCAGGTACTGGTCGTCAACCTCGCCTCGCCCTACAAGAGCGTGGCCGAGCTGCTAGCCCAGGCTCGCAAGACGCCGGGCAAGCTCAGCTTCGGCAGCGGCAGCTCGTCGAGCCGGGTGGCCGGCGAGATGCTGCAACAGTTGGCCGGTGTTCAGCTGCTGCATGTGCCGTACAAGAGCAATCCGCAGGCGGTCACCGACCTGCTGGGCGGCCAGATTGATCTGATGATCACCGATACCGCCACCGGCCTGCCCCAGATCCGGGGCGGCAAACTGCGCGGCCTGGCCGTCTCGATCAACAAGCGCATGGCCCTGCTGCCCGAGCTGCCCACGATTGCCGAGGCTGGCGTTCCGGGCTATGACATGGGCTACTGGTTTGCCGCCTACACGCCCGCCGGCACGCCGCCGGCCGTGGTGCAGCGATTGCAGGAGCTGCTGTCCAAGGCGGTGCAGAGTCCTGCCGCCAAGAGCTTCTTCGAGAGTAGCGGCGCCGAGCCCTACACCACCACACCCGAGGGCCTGGCCCAGTTCCAGCGCGAGGAAGCCCTCAAATGGGGCCGCATCATCAAGGCGGCGGGGATCGAGGCCGAGTAGGCAGGGACCACATCCAGGCCGCCACCCCCGCGCAGCAGGCCCCGGGTACCCAGCACCAGGCCAGCGGTAGCAGATAGGCCGCCCAGAGCGAGCTCAGCGCCATCATCGCGGTGGCGAACTGTTTGGCACGCAAAGGGATGGCGCGGGTGGCACGCCAGTCGCGCACGACTGGCCCCAGACGCGGATGGTTCAGCAGCCAGTCTTCGCAGCGCCGGCTGCCGCGGGAGAAACAGAAGGCGGCCAGCAGCACGAAGGGCGTGGTCGGCAGCAGCGGCAGGAAAATGCCGACGATGCCCAGCAGCAGGCACACGCCGCCGGCCAGCAGCCACAGGGCGCGCAACCAGGTGGGGCGTCGGGACAGTACCAGCTCGGTCGAGGTCATCGGCCAAATCTTCGCACAGGGCTACAGTGCAGCCATGAACGAGCCCGCCGACCTGCGTTATCCCTCCATCGACGCCCTGCGCGCCTTCGAGGCTGCCGCCCGGCTGGGCAGTCTGGAGCGGGCCGCCGAGGCCTTGTGCATCAGCGCCAGCGCGGTGTCCAAGCGCCTGACGGCGCTGGAGGAGCTGCTGGGCATGCCGCTGCTGATGCGCGCCGGCAAGCAGCTCAGCCCCAGCCCCGCCGGAAAGGAGTATCTGCAGCAGGTGCGTGGCGTACTGGCCGCGCTGGCCGCCATGCCCTTGCACCAGCGCGCGGCACAGCGCCAGCAGCGGCTGCGCATCACCGTGCCACCAACCTTCGCGCGCCAGATCTTGGTGCCGGCACTGCCCGGCTTCAGCGCTGCCCATCCCGAGCTGGAGCTCGAACTGGTGCTGAGCATCCCGTTTCTGGAAGAGACAGCACCCGAAGCCGATGTCGAGATCCGCAATGCCGAGCTCGCTGTGGGTCAGGTTTTGCTGATGGACAGCGTCACGCCGATGGCCGCCCCCGCCTTGCTCGAACGCTTGCCGGCACTGGCTCGGCCAGCCGACCTGGCGGCCGCGCCGCTGCTGCGCACGCCCTTGCAGCCCTGGGCGCCCTGGCTGCGCGCGGCCGGTCTGGACTGGCCGGAGCCGAGCCAGGGCACACGCTTTGTCGACCTGGGCCTGACGCTGGAAGCCGCCGTCTGTGGTCAGGGCGTAGCGCTGGCCAGACCCAGCTTGGCCCTACCCTATTTGCGCAGCGGCGCGCTGATCCGCCTGTTCCCGCTGAGCGTGCCGGCCGACAAGCCTTACGGCCTGCTGCAGCACAGCGACAGTGATGCCGCCGAGTCCTTTGCCGCCTGGCTGCACGCACATTGCCGACAGCTGGCTGAAGAAATTTCCGCGCTAGCCTGAACAAGATTCCGCAGCCACCTGCATCGGCTGGTCTAGCATGCGCCATCAAATCAAGGAGACAGCGTCCATGCCCGTGATCACCTGCATCGAAGACCTGCGCACGCTGGCCCAGCAACGGGTACCGCGCATGTTCTACGACTATGCCGATTCGGGCAGCTGGACCGAGAGCACCTACCGCGCCAACAGCGCCGACTTCCAGGCCATCAAGCTGCGCCAGCGCGTCGCCGTCAACATGGAGAACCGCAGCTGCGCCACCACCATGGTGGGCCAGGCGGTCAAGATGCCGGTGGCCATCGCGCCGGTGGGACTGACCGGCATGCAGCATGCCGACGGCGAGATACTGGCCGCGCGGGCGGCCGAAAAATTCGGCGTTCCCTTTACCTTGTCGACGATGAGCATCTGCTCTATCGAGGACATCGCCGAGAACACCAGCGCGCCCTTCTGGTTTCAGCTCTACATGATGCGCGACCGCGAGGCGATGGCCCGCATGATCGAACGCGCCCGCGTCGCACGCTGCAGCGCCCTGGTGCTGACGCTGGACCTGCAAGTGATCGGTCAGCGCCACAAAGACCTGAAGAACGGCCTGACCGCACCGCCCAAGCCCACCTTGCGCAATCTGATCAATCTGGCGAGCAAGCCGCGCTGGTGCCTGGGCATGGCCGGCACACGCCGCCACACCTTCCGCAATCTGGTCGGCCATGTGAAGGGCGTCAGCGATATGCGTTCGCTGGCGGCCTGGACCAATGAGCAGTTCGACCCGCGCCTGTCCTGGGCCGATGTGGCCTGGGTCAAGGAACGCTGGGGCGGCAAGCTGATACTGAAGGGCATCATGGACGTGGAGGACGCCGAGTTGGCCGTTGCCAGCGGCGCTGACGCCATCGTCGTCAGTAACCATGGCGGCCGCCAGCTCGACGGCGCGCCCTCCAGCATCGCGGCCCTGCCGGCCATCGTCGCAGCCGTGGGCTCGCGCATCGAGGTCTGGATGGACGGCGGCATACGCGGCGGCCAGGATGTGCTGAAGGCCTGGGCGCTGGGGGCCCGCGGCACGATGATTGGCCGCGCGATGGTGTATGGGCTCGGCGCCATGGGCGAGGCCGGCGTCACCCGCGCGTTGGAGATCCTTTACAAGGAGCTGGATGTCACGATGGCCTTCTGCGGCCATACGCAGCTCAGCCAGGTGGGCCGCGACATCCTGCTGCCCGGTACCTTTCCCCAACCCTAGAATCGCCGGATGTCTGAATTCCATCCGCAGACCGCCATCGTTCTGGCGGTCTTTTTCATTGTCTATCTGGGCATGATCCTGGGCGGCCTGCCCAGACTGCATCTGGACCGCACCGGTGTGGCCTTGCTGGGCGCCATCGCCATCGTCGGCTTCGAGGTAATGACGCCCGAGCAGGCCGCCCAGTCCATCCACCTGCCCACCATCCTGCTGCTGTTCTCCTTCATGGTCATCTCGGCGCAGATGCGGCTGGGCGGCTTTTACGATGCAGTGACGCGCCGCATCGCCGAGCTGCCGCTGGGCTCAATGGGGCTGATGGGCGTGATCATCGCCGTCTCGGCCCTGCTGTCGGCGGTGTTCTCCAACGATATCGTTTGCCTGGCGATGGCGCCGGTGCTGGCTGAGGTCTGCCTACGCCGTCGGGTCGACCCGATTCCCTTTTTGCTGGGCCTGGCCTGCGCCAGCAATATCGGCTCGGCCGCCACATTGATTGGCAACCCACAGAACATGCTGATCGGCGAGGTGTTGCGCCTGCCTTTCGCGGCCTATCTATGGCAGGCCCTGCCGCCGGTGGTGGCCGGCCTGCTGGCGCTGTGGGCGCTGCTGGCCTGGCCGCTACGCCGCCCGGCCGCGCCGCTCCAAGCCAGCCCGGCCCAGCTGCAGGCGCTGCAGACCGAAGCCGCGCCCCTGGACCGCTGGCAGACCGCCAAAGGCCTGATCGTCGCGCTGGCACTGGTGGCGATCTTTCTGTTCACCGACTGGCCGCGCGATGTGGCGGCTTTGGTCGGCGCCGGCCTGCTGCTGTTGAGCCAGCGCTTTCACTCCTCCAAGGTGATGGGCCTGATCGACTGGGAGCTGCTGATCCTGTTCATGGGCCTGTTTATCGTCAATCATGCGCTGGAGCTGACCGGGCTGACCCAGCAGGCTGTGGCCTGGCTGGCCGCGCAGGGCATAGACCTGAGTCAGCCGCTGGCGCTGTTCATCGCGACGCTGAGCCTGTCCAATCTGGTCTCTAACGTGCCGGCCGTGATGCTGCTGCTGCCGGCCGCCGAGGGTGCACATGCCGGCGCCACGCTGGCCCTGGTCAGCACCATGGCCGGCAATCTGCTGATCGTCGGCTCGATCGCCAACATCATCGTCGTCGATGCCGCGCGGCGCTGCGGCGTCGACATCGACTGGCGTCGCCATGCCCGCACCGGCGTGCCAGTGACGGTGGTGACTCTGGCGATCACCGCGCTGTGGGTGGCGCGTTTCTGACTATCGTCAGCGGGCCCTACCCCAGAGCAACGCTTGTAGACGTTCTTCCCAAAGCGGGAAACTCGAGTAGCGCCCGGGGTGCGCGGCCGGATCGGCGCCGGTGCCGCCGATCGCATAGGTGATGCCATGGCCGGTGGCCGGATCCAGCAGCAAGCCGGAATGCAAACCGTAGGCAAAGCCCAGATGACCCCAGGCCTGCTGGCCGCCGGTCTCAACCAGCCGATCCCCGCGCCCGCCTTGGCTTCGATCAATGAAGTGCTGGACACCCAGGCCCCAGGCCTGAAACAGCCCACCCAGCGAGTCGCCATTGGGCGCCGCCGCCGCATAGCGCCACTGCTCGCTGAACAAGGCCTGTACCGAGGCAGGCTGCAGAAATCGCCGTCCCTGGTGGCGCCCGCCGGCGGCCAGCATCGCCGCGACTGCGCCTAGATCGGCCACCCGCGTGCGCAGCCGCCCCTGCGGGCCGAACAGCGAGCCATTGCTGCCGAGCACATAGCCCTCCAGTCCGCTAGGCGTCGCCGGACGCTGGCCGCGGAAGTCATCGGTCTGCACGACCCAATGACCAGCGGTGTGCCAGCGCGCCTCGTCATCGGTGGCGCGTTTGCGGTACAGAGTGGCGAGATTCACCAGCTCGGCCGCGCTCAACTCGCTGGGCTCGAAACCGCCGGCCAGTTCCAGCGGCGAGAACACTTGCTCGCGCATCAGCGCATCGAAGCGCTGGCCGGCGGCGCGCTCCATCACACTGGCGATCACGCCATAATTCAGATTGCAGTATTCGAAGTACGCGCCCGGCTTTTGTTCGGGCGGCGACCAGGACTCGCCGCGCCCGAAATGCGCACCGCCCGACACCAGCTTGGACGTCAGCGTCTGCCCTGCCGTCAAGTAGGCCCCGCCGGCATCGCGCAAGCCGGCGCGATGGCTCAGCAGCAGACGCAGGCTCAGGCGCTGCGCCGGGAACGCCGGATGGCGCAGCGTAAAACCCAAGGCGTCACCGATGTCGGCATCCAGGTCCAGAACGCCGGCCTCGACCAGGCGCATCACACCCAACGCAACGACCAGCTTGCTGACCGAGGCAACGCGAAACAAGGTATCACGGGTGACAGGCAAGTCCTGACCCCGGTCCTCGCCCGGCGCGACCCAGCGACGACCGAACTGGCCTTCGAAGACCGGCTGTCCGGCGCGCATCACCAGCACCGACAGGCTGGCCAGCGGGTACTGCGGATCATCGAGAAGGTCTTGCAGCCGGGCAGACAGCCACGCGTCACTGCCGCGATCAGTCGCACAGCCGGGCATCGCACAGAGCAACGCTCCCGTCTTCAGCAGACGGCGGCGCCGCACATCGGGGCGTAGAGGGTTCTCAGGCATGGCTGCAGTGTGCCCAGCCTGACGCGCCGGATGGCTGAGATTCTGTGCCCCGGCCATGCATGGCGGTTATGAGCTGGTCCGCAGCGCGCGCTCAAGCCGACTGTTTCTTCGCCACGAGTGTCAGGATGTCATAGCTGGCCACCAACTCGCCACGCTGGTTCATCACCTGCACATCCCAGGCCACCACGCCCTGTGGCGGCTGGTCCGCGCGATTGCCGCGGTCGATGCGCCGCTTGCAGGTTAGCCGGGCTTGGATGGTGTCGCCGATGGCCACCGGGTTGACGAAACGCAGCGTGTCAAGGCCGTAGTTGGCAAGCACCGGTCCCGGGGCCGGCGATACGAACAGCCCGGCCGCCGCGCTGAGCACGAAGTAGCCGTGCGCGATCCGCTGGCCGAACTGGGTGTCCTTGGCCGCGATCTCGTCGAAATGCATATAAAAGAAATCGCCCGAGATGCCGCCGAAGTTGACGATGTCGGCCTCGCTGACGGTGCGCCGGTGCGTTAGCAGCGAGTCGCCAACGCGAATCTCCTCGAAATACTTGCGGAAGGGGTGGACGACGTCTTCCTGCACCTGGGCACCGCGCTGGTACTCCCCGGTGATGGCGGTCAACATGGTCGGCGAGCCCTGCACCGCACAGCGCTGCAGATAGTGCTTGACGGCTCGGATGCCACCCAGTTCCTCACCGCCGCCAGCACGGCCCGGACCACCATGCTTGAGCGCCGGCATCGGCGAGCCGTGGCCGGTGGATTCCTTGGCAGCCTCGCGGTCGAGGATGTGCAGGCGGCCATGGAAGGCGCCGGCGTGATAGACCGCCTGGGCCGCAATCGCCGGGCTCTTGGTGACGACGGAGCCGACCAGGCTGCCACGGCCCTTGGCGGCCAGGACCAGGGCCTCATCCAGATCGCCATACGGCATCAGCGTGGAGACAGGGCCGAAGGCCTCGAGCTCATGCACCGCTGGATTGCTGAAGGCATTGCGGCACAGCAGCAGGGTCGGTGCAAAGAAGGCGCCATCGCCGACGCCCTCGCCGATGGGCGCAAAGCCGTCGCGCTCGCCGAACACGATCTCGTTGCCAGCACTCAGCTGGGCCAGGCGTGCGGCCACATCGGCCTGCTGCTCCTTGGAGGCCAGCGCACCCATGCGCACGCCCTCGACGGCAGGGTCGCCGACCCGGATCTTGGCCAGACGTTCACGCAGCATCGCCGCCACGGCGTCGATATGGCGGGCCGGCACGATGGCGCGACGGATTGCCGTGCACTTCTGGCCGGCCTTGGCGCTCATCTCACGCGCCACTTCCTTGACGAAGAGTTCGAACTCCGGATCACTCGGCTCCACATCGGGCGCCAGGATGGCGCAGTTCAGGCTGTCAGCCTCGGCATTGAAGGGGATGCTGCGGGCCACGATGTTCTTGTTGACCTTGAGCATAGCGGCGGTGTCGGCCGAGCCGGTGAAGGTCACCACATCGGTCTCGCTCAAGCGGTCTAACAAATCGCCGGAACTGCCGACGATCAGCTGCAGCGCGCCAGCCGGCAGCAGGCCCGACTCATGGATCAGGCGCACGCAGGCCTCGGCAACAAAGCTGGTGGCGGTGGCCGGCTTCACGATGCAAGGCATACCCGCCAGAAAGCTGGGAGCGAACTTTTCCAGCATGCCCCACATTGGGAAATTGAAGGCATTGATATGCACGGCCACGCCGCGCTTGGGCACCAGCACATGGGAGCCGATGAAGCTGCCCTCGCGACCCAGCGCCACGGCTGGGCCTTCGTGAACGATATTGCTGGAGGGCAGCTCGCGCCGTCCGGTGCTGGCGTAGGCAAACAGGGTGCCGGTACCGCCTTCGATATCGATCCAGCTGTCCGCGCGGGTGGCACCGGTATGCGCCGAGACAGCGTACAGCTGCTCTTTGCGCTCCACAAGATAGGCGGCCAGGGCCTTCAGGATGGCAGCGCGCTGCTGGAAGTCCAGCTTCAGCAGCGCGGGCAAGGCGTGACCTCGGGCGTAGGCCAGCGATTCGGCGAAGTCCAGGCTCTCGGCATGGGTGTGGGCGACGGCACGGCCATTGATGGCGCTATGCAGGCTACGGCCCTGCTCGACCCCCACCCAGCGGTTGGCGATCAGGCTTTGGAGGATGGGAGTACTCATGACGTTCTCAGCAAATAAGGCAGACTTGAACCAGGATATCGGGCGGAAAAAGACGTCAAGAGCGGGCTGAGATCAGCCCGCTCAGCGGTCAGAAGCCAGTCCGATCAGGGCTGGTATTTCCAGGCGCCGTTCTCGATCTTGACCATCACGCGGGCGCGCTGATCCAGGCCCAGGTGGTCAGTGGGCGACATATTGAACACGCCATGCGCACCGGGCAACTCCTTAACCGATTCAAGCGCGTCGCGCAGCGCAGCACGGAATGCCGGCGTGCCAGGCTGGGCGCCGCTCTTCAGCGCAACCGGAACGGCGGCCTGCAGCAGCAGACCGGCATCCCAGGCATGGCCGCCGAAGGTCGAGACGCTGCCCTTGCCAAAGGCCGCTTCGTACTTGGCGATATAGGCCAGCGCGCTCTTCTTTACCGGGTGGCTGGCCGGCAATTGGGCAGCAACCAGCACCGGTCCAGAAGGCAAGAAGGTGCCTTCAACGTCCTTACCACCGACGCGCAGGAAGTCATTATTGGCTACACCATGGGTCTGGTAGTACTGACCCTTGTAGCCGCGCTCCTTGAGCGCCTTCTGCGGCAGCGCGGCCGGCGTGCCGGAGCCACCGATCAGCACTGCATCGGGCTTGGCCGCCACCAGCTTCAGCACCTGGCCGGTGACCGAGGTGTCGTTGCGGTTGTAGCGCTCGTTGGCAACGATCTTCAGGCCCTTGATCGCGGCGATCTTGGCGAATTCCTGATACCAGCCCTCGCCGTAGGCATCGGCAAAGCCGATATAGGCGGCGGTCTTGGCCCCGTTATCCACCATGTGCTGAACGATGGCCAGGGCCATCATGATGTCATTCTGCGGCGTCTTGAAAACCCACTTCTTCTTCGCATCCATCGGCTCGACGATGCGGGCCGAGGCAGCCATCGAAATCATCGGCGTGCTCGCCTCGGAGACGGCGTCGATCATCGCCAGCGAGTTCGGTGTCACGGTGGAGCCCACCACCACATCGACCTTGTGCTCGGTGATCAGCTTGCGGGTATTGGAGACCGCCGCCGTGGTGTCCGACGAGTCGTCGAGCACGATGTAGTTGATCTTCTGGCCCGCGATCGTGGTGGGCATCAGCGTGATGGTGTTCTTCTCCGGGATGCCCAGCGAGGCGGCGGCACCTGTGGCCGACACCGTCACGCCGACATTGATGTCGGCCTGCGCGGCAAAGGCCACGGCAGCAGCGGCCAGGGCCACCAGATTCTTGATCATGTTGTTGCGCTTCATCGTCATCGTCTCCAAGGGTTTGTTTTGCACTGACTCAACTACTCAACAAGAGCGGCCGGCTTGCTGGCCTGCACCGCGCCCAATCCACCAAAGAACAGGTCGGCCACCATCGGCGCCACCGATTCGTAACTCAATTCACCGTCGGGCCGCAGCCAGGTGAAGGTCCAGTTGATCATGCCAAACAGCAGCATGGTCAACGGCTTGTGCAGGCGCGCGGCCTGCAGCTCCGGGCGAACTGCGGCCACCGCCTCTGCAAACGCTGCCACCACCTGGCGCTCGACGAGCAGCAGGCGCTCGCGGTCGGCATCGTCGAGGAACTTCACATCCTCGGTCAGCACTCGGTGCTGGTGCTGCGCCTCGCCATACTCCCGCACAAAGCGCGCAATCAGCGCACGCAGATGCGGCTCAGGAGCCAGGTCTTGCGCGCGCACCTCCTCGACCAGACCGGCCAAGCTCTGCACATGGCTCTCGCAGATCTGCATCAAGAGCTCATGTTTGTCGCGCACGTAGTGATAGAGCGTCGGCTTGGAAACCTCGCAGGCCTCGGCCACCTCGTTCATTGAGGTACCAGGATAGCCCTTGCGCGCGAACAGTCGCGCGGCGGCGGCGAGGATTTCCTCGCGAGTGGATTCAAAACCTGGGGCGCGTCCTCGGGCCATGTGCGTGTTCGTGTGCTCAGCGTTCGTCGAATGAAATCACCACACGCGACGTTAGCGCATGGGCTTGGCAGCTGAGGATAAAGCCGGCCGCCAGCTCTTTCTTGTCGAGCGCGAAATTCTTGTCCATGCGCACCTCGCCCTCGATCAGCTTGCAACGGCAGGTCGAGCAAACCCCGCTCTTGCACGAAAACGGCACGTCCATGCCGGCGCGAGCCGCAGCATCCAGAATGCTGGGGTCGGTCTTGCTGAACTCGATTTCCCGGCTGACGCCGTCGCGGATCACCGTGATGCGGGCGCTGTCGGCATCACCCTCGCGCACCTCATGCGGCGCCGGCTTGCCGGTCTGCATCTCGACCGTTCCGAAGCGCTCGATATGGATACGCTCCTCGGGAACGCCGGCGCCAAGCAGCGCTGCCTCGACCTCGTCATTCATCTGGAAGGGGCCGCAGACGAAGACCTGGTCGATGCTGGCAGCCGGCACCAGGGTCTGCAAGAACTCGGTGATCTTGGCGCGGTCCATGCGGCCGGCCATCAGCGGTGAATCGACCGCCTCGCGTGAGAACACATGGTGCAGCGACAGCCGGGTCAGATACTGGTTCTTCAGGTCCTCGATCTCTTCCTTGAACATCGTCGAGGCCTGGCGGCGGTTGCCATAGATCAGCGTGAAGCGCGACAGAGGCTCACGCGCCAGAACCGTCTTCATGATGGACAGGATGGGCGTGATGCCCGAGCCGGCGGCGATGCCGACATAGTGGCGGCGCACGGCCGCGTCCAGCGGCGCAAAAAAGCGGCCCTGCGGCGGAAAGACCTGGATCTCGTCGCCGGCCTTCAGGGCTTGGTGGACCCAAGACGAGAAGACTCCGCCGTCGACCTTGCGCACGCCAACACGCAGCTCGCCGTCATCGACGCCGGCGCAGATCGAGTAGGAGCGGCGCAGATCCTGGCCGGCGACCTCCTGGCGCAGGGTCAGGTACTGCCCCTGGGTGAAGCGGAAGGTCTCGGCCAGCGCAGAGGGCACCTCGAAGCTGACGATGACGGCTTCATCAGTGTCGGCCTTGACCTCGCGCACGCGCAACGGATGGAAGTGGAGGCTCATAGCGGTTTGAAATGCTCAAAAGGTTCGCGGCAGGCCATGCAGCGGTACAGCGCCTTACAGGCGGTGGAGCCGAAGGCCGAGAGTTTTTCGGTCTGCTCGCTGCCGCAGCGTGGGCAGGCCAGCTTGGTCAGCGAGGCGCGGTGCACCAGCCGGATCGGCTGGCCCTGCCCGGCGGCGACCGGACCCGGCGGAGCAATGCCATAAGCGCGCAGCTTCTCGCGGCCAGCGTCGCTGATCCAGTCGGTGGTCCAGGCCGGGGCGCGCTGCATCGTGATCTCGATCTCGCCGAAGGCGGCCAGCGCGGCGCGCACATCGTCCTGGATCAGCTCGGTGGCCGGGCAGCCCGAGTAGGTGGGCGTCAGCACCACCTCCAGGCCGCCGGCGGTTTCCTTCAGATCGCGCACGATGCCCAGCTCGCACAGGCTGATCACCGGTACCTCGGGGTCCGGCACTTGGCGCAGTACCTCCCAGGCGGCTTCCAGCCGACCGCAGGCCGGGCCGTGCGCGGTTGCCATCACCAACGGCCTCCGGGGTAGGCGCGCTGCAGATACTGCATCGTCGCGAGCATATGGCCCATATGCTCGCTGTGGATGCCTCGACGGCCCTGGCTCTGATAGGGGCTGTCCTTGGGGCAGGCCAGGCCGGCATCGGCCAGCACCTCAGCCATCTGGGCCTGCCATGCGGGCTTCAGCTCGGACCATGCGGGGCCCAAGCCCTGCTCGGCCGCAGCAGCGTCGACCGCATCGCTGTCGAACAGCTCGTTGAAGTAGGGCCAGAGGCTGGCCAGCGCGGCCTGCATGCGGGCCGCGGACTCCTGGGTGCCGTCGCCCAGGCGCACGACCCAATCGGCCGCATGCTGCTGGTGATAGGCGGCTTCCTTGACTGCCTTGCCGGCGATCGCCGCCAGCTCGGCATCGCTGGAGGTCTGCAAACGCTGCCACAGCAGCAGCAGCCAGGTCGCGACTGCGAAGTTGCGCAGCTGGGTGTAGGCGAAATCACCGCGCGGCAGCTCCATCAGCACCGGGTTCAGGTACTGGCGCTCGTCGCGAAGAAAGGCCAGCTGGTCTTCGTCATGACCCTGGCCGTCGAGCTTGGCGGCATGTGTCAGCAGACCGCGGGCCTGACCCAAGAGGTCCAACGCCATATTCGATAGCGCGAGGTCTTCCTCAAGGATAGGCGCGTGGCCGCACCATTCTGAAATGCGCTGGGCCAGCACCAGGCAGCTATCGCCCAGCCGGAGCAGGTACTGGACTTGGGGACTGGCCCCGACTTGGATCGATGCAGTCATGACATTACATGTGGTTCAGCGATTCGGGCAGCTCGTAGAAGGTCGGGTGGCGGTACACCTTGTCTTCCATCGGGTCGAAATACATGCCCTTTTCCCCCGGGTCGCTAGCCACGATCTGGCTGGACAGCACCACCCAGATGCTGGTGCCTTCCTGGCGCCGGGTATAGACATCACGCGCCATCTGCAGCGCCATCTTGGCGTCGGCTGCGTGCAGGCTGCCGCAGTGCTTGTGGTCCAGGCCAGCCTTGTTACGCACGAACACTTCCCACAGCGGCCATTCGTTCTGGGTTGAGGTATTGCTAGTCATGCTGCTTGTTCCTTGGTTGCTTGCTTGCGCGCATGGGCCAGCGCGGCCTCGCGCACCCAGGCACCGTCGTCCCAGGCCTTGACGCGGGCGCCCAGGCGCTCGCGGTTCATCGGGCCGTCGCCGTTGACAACGCGCCAGAACTCGGACCAGTCGATCGCACCGAAGTCGTGCTCGCCGCGCTCGGCATTCCATCTCAGGTCAGGGTCAGGCAAGGTGACGCCGAGGATTTCCGCCTGCGGCACCGTGGCGTCGACAAACTTCTGGCGCAGCTGGTCATTGGTGATGCGCTTAATACCCCAGCGGATCGACTGCTCGGAGTTCGGCGAGTCCTTGTCGGCCGGGCCGAACATCATCAGCGAGGGCCACCACCAGCGGTTCACCGCGTCCTGCACCATGGCCTTCTGCTGCGCCGTGCCTTCGCGCATGATCACTAGCAGACTCTCGTAGCCCTGGCGCTGGTGGAAGCTCTCCTCGCGGCAGACGCGTATCATCGCCCGCGCATACGGCGCATAGGAACAGCGGCACAGCGGCACCTGGTTCATGATGGCCGCGCCGTCCACCAGCCAGCCGATCACGCCGATATCGGCCCAGGTGACGGTGGGGTAGTTGAAGATCGAGCTGTACTTGGCCTTGCCCGAGTGCAACGCATCCAGCATCTGGTCGCGACTGGTGCCCAGAGTCTCGGCGGCCGAGTACAGATACAGGCCGTGGCCGGCCTCGTCCTGCACCTTGGCCAGCAGAATCGCCTTGCGCTTCAGGGTCGGTGCACGCGTGATCCAATTGCCCTCGGGCAGCATGCCGACGATCTCGCTGTGCGCATGCTGGCTGATCTGGCGCACCAGGGTCTTGCGGTAGTGGTCCGGCATCCAATCCTTGGCCTCGATGAAGTCGCCGGCGTCGATGCGGGCCTCGAAGGCCGCCTCGCGCTGCATCTCCTCGGCGCTCTTGATCTTGCTGGAGCCCGTGTCTTGCGGGCCTACGGACATCGCTTGGGTGTACATGAGTGAAGCTCCTTACTTCGGGCGCTGGTCGATCACGCGGCGAGCCTTGCCCACCAGCGTGCGTTCGATCGAATCGGGGGCGCCGATATGAACCTTGGTGCTGACGCCGATCAGGGTTTTGATGCGGTGCTGCAGCGATTTGGCAATGGCGCCGACATCGGCCGCACCGACCGCCGTCTGCTGCAACTCGCAGCGCACCTCGACTGCATCGAGCAAGCCTTCGCGGCTGACGACGATTTGGTACTGGCCGCTGAGCTGAGCCTCCTGCAGCACCAGCTCCTCGATCTGGGTCGGGAACAGATTGACGCCGCGGATGATCAGCATATCGTCGCTTCGGCCGACGATCTTGCCCATGCGGCGCATGCTGCGCGAGGTCGGTGGCAGCAGCCGCGTCAGGTCGCGGGTGCGGTATCGGATGATGGGCAGGGCTTCCTTGGAGAGCGAGGTGAAGACCAGCTCGCCCTCCTCGCCGTCGGCCACCGGCTCGCCGGTCTCGGGGTTGATGATCTCGGGATAGAAGTGATCTTCCCAGATCACCGGGCCGTCTTTGGACTCGATGCACTCGTTGGCAACACCTGGCCCCATCACCTCGGACAAGCCGTAGATGTCCACGGCGTCGATTCCGGCCTTGGCCTCGATCTCGCGGCGCATCGCCTCGGTCCAGGGCTCGGCACCAAAGATGCCGACCTTCAGCGAGGATTCGCGCGCGTCCAGGCCCTGGCGATTGAACTCCTCGATGATCACCTGCATATAGCTGGGCGTGACCATGATGATGTCGGGCCGGAAGTCCTGGATCAGCTGGACTTGCTTCTCAGTCTGGCCACCGGACATCGGGATCACGGTGCAGCCAGCGCGCTCGGCGCCGTAATGCGCGCCCAGGCCGCCGGTGAAAAGGCCATAGCCGTAGGCGATATGGATGATGTCGCCGGGTCGCCCGCCCGAGGCGCGGATCGAGCGGGCCACCAAGTTCGCCCAGGTATCGATGTCCTTGGCGGTGTAGCCGACCACGGTAGGCTTGCCGGTTGTGCCCGATGAGGCGTGGATGCGCGAGACCTGCTGGCGCGGCACGGCGAACATGCCGAAGGGGTAGTTGTCGCGCAGGTCCTTCTTGGTCGTGAACGGAAATTTGGCGATGTCGGCCAGGCTCTTCAGATCCGAGGGGTGCACTCCCTGGGCATCGAAGGCGTCCTTGTAATGCGGCACGTTCTCGTAGGCATGCTGCAGGCTCCACTTCAGGCGCTGCAGTTGCAGGGCTTGCAGCTCATCTAGGCTGGCACGCTCGATAGGCTCCAGATCACCGGGGGCTGGCATTTTGACGGTCATTCAGAGACTCCTTGAACGATGGGCTTGCCCTTGATCCTGTAGGACTTGCCGCGAAACACGGCCACCAGCTCCTCGCGCTGGTTGCGCACGGTGATGTCGTAGACGCCGGTGCGCCCGGCCAGATGCACTTCTTCGCCGATGGCGGTCAGCCGATCGCCCAGCCTGCCGGGCGCGACGATGTCGACGGTAAAGCCTGAGGCGACGGTGAGCTCATTGTGCGAGTTGCAGGCAAAGGCAAAGGTCGAGTCGGCCAAGGTGGTGATCAGCCCGCCGTGGCAGATCTCAAAGCCGTTGAGCATGTCCTCGCGCACCGTCATGGCCAGCGTGGCTCGACCGGGAGCGATGGACAGGATCTCCATCCCGAGTGCCTTGCTGGCACGGTCGTTCGCGAACATCGCGTCGCGGACGGCTTCGGCAACTTGTTGTGCATTCATGGGCTGTCAGCGGTCCGTGAACGTGGGCTTGCGCTTTTGCAAAAAGGCGGCCGTGCCTTCCAGGTAGTCGGGACTGAACCCCAGCCTGCTCTGTAACTGCGACTCGTTCTTCAGGGCAGACTCGTAGTCCATCAGCAGGCTGTCGTCCAGGGCCCGACGCGTCGCGGCCAGGGCTTTGACCGGCATCTGCGCGAGCTTCTGCGCCAGCGCCTGAGCCGTGGCGGCCAAGTCGGCGTCGGGCACGGCGCGGTAGATCAGGCCCATCGCTTGCGCCTCGATGGCCGGCAGCTTGTCTCCCAACAAGGCCAGCTCCAGCGCCTTGGCGCGGCCAACCAGACGCGGCAGCAGCCAAGTGCCACCACAGTCTGGTACCAGGCCGATCTTTGAGAAAGCCTGGATGAAGCTCGCACCCTCGCCCGCCAGCACCAGATCGCAGCTCAGCGCCAGGCTGGCGCCCGCGCCGGCAGCCACGCCGTTGACCGCGGCGATCACCGGAATCGGCATGCTGCGCAAGCGCAGCGCCAGCGGGATGTAGTAGTTATCGAGCAGATGGCCGATGTCCTTGGGTGTCTCGCCCGGTTCCAGCGGCGGTTTGATCAAGGGGTCAGACAGGTCCTGGCCGGCACTGAAACCGCGCCCCGCGCCGGTGATCACGACGCAGCGCACCGTGCCGTCCTCGGCGGCGGCCTCCAGGGCCTGGCGCAACTGCACCAGCAGTGCGGTGGTGAACGCATTCAGCGCCGCAGGGCGATTCAGCGTCAGGGTGCGCACGGCGCCCTCTTGGCTGATCAGCAGCAAGGCCTCGGTGGTGACTGTCATCGTGTTTGTCTCACTCCATCGCTGTCGGCCAAACACTCTTGACCGACCGGTCGGTAGATCGTAAGGTGCGGCTTGATTTGGCGCAAGCCCAAGATTCAAGGGTTATCCCGAACCCACCGACCTACTGCCCGGAGACAAACCCCATGCCCTGCTATGCCATTGACGGCGTCACCCCGGTCGTCCATCCCAGCGCCCATGTCCACCCGACGGCCGTACTGATCGGCGATGTGATCGTCGGACCTGGCTGCTATGTCGGCCCCTGCGCCTCCTTGCGCGGCGATTTCGGCCGCATCGTGCTGATGGAAGGCGCCAATGTTCAGGACACGTGCGTGATCCATGGCTTCCCGAAGTCGGAAACCGTCGTCGAGGCCAACGGCCACATCGGCCATGGCGCGGTGCTGCATGGCTGCGTAGTAAGGCATGACGCGCTAGTCGGCATGAATGCAGTGGTGATGGACGAGGCCGAGGTCGGGGCCTGGAGCATCGTCGCGGCCTGCGCGTTTGTGCGCGCCGGGCTCAAACTGCCGCAGAGGTCGCTGATCGCAGGGCTGCCGGCCAAGGTGATGCGGCCGCTGAGCGAGGAGGAGATACGCTGGAAGCTGGAGGGCACACAGACCTATCAGCAGCTGACCCGACGATGCCAGGCCAGCCTGGTCGAGGTCCAGCCCCTGACGTCCGAAGAAGCCGACCGGCCGCGCCTGCCGGATTCGAACTACGGCACCTTGCAGGCGCTCAAGGGCGACGCATCGGCTTGATGCGCCGCGCCGGCGTGGGCTGAGCGTCCACCATGGCCTCGCTGCGCGCCTGCGCCGCTGCGGCCAGCGGTGCGATCAGCGCCGCCTCTGGCAAGTTCTTCCAGTAGCGGCGCGGCATCTCCTTGGTCATCATTGCAAGCTTGAGCCGGGCCGGGTTGAAAATATTCTCGTAATAGGTCAGCCATAGCGCGGAGCCCGGATCGGCCGGCGGCAGGCCGCTGCTGTCCACGCCGGGGCCGGTATGCAGACGCTCGCCATCCCATTCGATCGAGCGCCCGGGCGTGAAGATGGACCAGCGCATCTGCGCGAAGCGGCGCACGAAGAACGGGGCATTGGCCTCGACCACATGGTGCTCGGGCTCGAACCAGGCTATGTGGCGCAGCGCCTCGCCCTCGCCGTGGGGGAAGAAGCGCACGAAGGCACGCATCTTGTGGATCTCGCGCCCCACCTCGCGCGCCAGCTGGGCGGCGGCGCGGCGATCCGGGTCGAGCTCATCCCGCCGCAAGACCGCATCGCGCTCGTTCACGAGCCGCCAGAGTAGTCTGTAGAGCAGATGGAAACGGCTCGAGTCGCGATGCAGCAGCGCGGACTCGCACAGCGGCGCCATCCAGGCCGGCACGCTGAAAGGCTTTGCGGGAGTGTCGTCGATGACGACAGCAGCATCCGCCCACAGCCCCGGTGTGCCGCTGTCGGTCCGCCAGATCACCTCAACAGGGGCGACACACTGTGTCAACAGCTGGCGCGCCGCGCGCCTGAAACCGTCGATATCGGTAGGCCCAGCAAGGCTGACGATCATGAGAACAAGGCCTGCTGGCGCGGCGCCGGCCGCGCCGCAGTGCCGGGTTTGTGTCCGTCCACGCAGACAAAGGGAAGCACCTTGCTCGCCGATACCCGCAGCGCCTTCAGATCCTCAGCGCGCAGCCGACGAACGCGGCGAGCCTGCAGCAGCTTGTCCACCGAGCCGACGCCCAGACCCGGAACGCGCAGCAACAGCTCGCGCGGCGCGGCGTTCAGGTCAACCGGGAAGCACTCCGGATGCGCCTGCGCCCAGGCCAGCTTGGGATCGACATCAAGGCGCAGCAGCCCGTCATCGGCCGCGATGATCTCGCGGTGCTCGAAACCGTAAAAGCGCATCAGCCAGTCGGCCTGGTAGAGCCGGTGCTCACGCATCAGCGGCGGCGCGGTCAGGGGCAGGGCCCGCGCGGCATCAGGAATTGGGCTGAACGCCGAGTAGTAGACGCGCCGCATCCGGTACTGGCCGTATAGCGCTGCGCTGCTGGCCAAGATGCTGCGGTCGTCACTGGCGTCAGCGCCCACGATCATCTGCGTGCTCTGGCCGGCCGGCGCAAAGCGCGGCGGCTTGGCCGCGCGCGGCGCGGCACCTGGCAGCGCGCGTACCGGCGCCGGTTTGGCACCCTCCTCGCGTGCCTGATCGATATGCAGCTTCAGCCGGCCCATCGAGCGGCGGATCGCACCGCCATTCTTATCAGGCGCCAGGGCCTGAAGCCCCTGCTCGGTGGGCATCTCGATATTGATGCTGAGCCGATCGGCATAGCGGCCGGCGCGCGCCAGCAGCTCGGCGCTGGCATCGGGAATGGTTTTGAGGTGGATGTAGCCGCGAAAGTCGTGCTCTTCGCGCAGCCGGCGCGCCACCTCGACCACCTGCTCCATCGTGTGGTCAGGGCTTTTGATAATGCCGCTGGACAGGAACAGCCCTTCGATGCAGTTGCGGCGGTAGAAGTCCAGCGTCAGATCCACCACCTCCTCCACCCGGAAGCGCGCCCGCGCCACATTGCTGGACGCGCGGTTGACGCAGTAAAGGCAGTCGTACTGACAGTGATTGGTAAGCAGCAGCTTCAGCAAGGAGATGCAGCGACCGTCCGGCGCATAGCTGTGACAGATGCCCATGCCCTCGGTCGAGCCGATACCGCGCCCACCCAGCGAGTCGCGCGAGTCGCTGCCACTGGAGGCACAGGATGCGTCGTACTTGGCGGCGTCGGCAAGGATGGCGATTTTGCGGTTCAGGTCCATGGCACGAAGAGATATTACTGTTTAAATATACAGTAATTGCTCGTCTTGCGCTCGCGGCGCAGGGCTCTTAGTCCTGCGCCCAGCGCTCGCAAGAAGCGTTCACCACAGCAGACAGATCCAGCCCCTGCTCCGCATGCAGGCCACGCAGCCAATGGGCATCGCCGCCACGCTGTGCCACCAGCACGGCCAGCTCGGTTAGCGCGGCCACCGCACCCAATCGCTCGGCAGTCGGCATCAGGGCCTGCAGCAGCGCCGCGAGGCTCTCTGCCAGCGGCTGCTGGGCGCCGCTCTGCGGGCAGACCAGCACGGCGTCGAGCCCGAAGCGGCAGGCCTGAAAGCGGTTGTAGGTATAGACCAACTGGTCGTCCGCATGCGGCTTGATCGGCTTCTCTTCTTGCAGCCAGGCTGCCAGACACTGGGCAAAGCCAGCCAGTGCCGCCGCGCGGCGCACCGTCAGCGGCGTGTCAAGCACCCGAATCTCGATGGTGCCGAACTCGGGCTTGGGCCGGATGTCCCAATAGAAGTCCTTCATGCTGGCGACGATGCCCGTGCGCTCCATGCGCGTAAAGTATCGGCCGAACTCCTCCCAGCGCAGCTCGAAGGGCGCCGTGCCCGACAGCGGGAACGCAAAAACGGTGTTCAGCCGCGCCGACTGGAAGGCCGTGTCCGCCCCTTGCACATAGGGCGAGGACGCGGCCAGTGCGATGAAGTGCGGTACATAACGGCTCATCGCCTGCAACAACCACAGCGCGCTATCGCCGTCCGAGCAGCCAATGTGAATGTGCTGGCCGAAGACCGTGAATTGCTTGGCCAGATAGCCATAGAGCTCGCTGATCTGTACGAATCTGGGTTTGTCATAGATCTGCCGCTCGGTCCATTGCTGAAATGGGTGGGTGCCGCCGCCGCAGATCGCGATGCCAAGCGGCTGTGCCGCCTTCAGCAGCGCATCACGGGTGAAGCTCAGCTGCTGCAGCAGCTCGGCATGGTTGGCGCAGACACCCGTGCAGACCTCGATCATCGAGAGCGTGATCTCCGGCGTCACGGCGCCGGGCAGGCCGGCGTTGTCCAACCGCGCCAGCAGGTCGTTGGCGGCCGGCATCAAGTCACCGTCGTCCGGATTGATCAACTGCAGCTCCAGCTCCACTCCCAGACTGAGCGCCTGAGATCTACCAAAGTCTTGCAAAGGCATGGCGCCCTCCTCTCATCGAATCAACAGGCCTCACTGTAGGTCGCGTGCGGCCCCGCGCTGCTCGGCCACAGCTGCGTCGCGGCCTTGTCCTACACCGCCCCTGCCGCCACTCCTACGGCTGACCTACACCTGCTGTTCTTGCACCAACGCAAGCCCGGACAAGACCCCGACACACAGCGGAGTCGGGTGCAGGGCAAAATACCCATATGACCGACCGCGTGATACCACTGCTGGACCAGCGCTTCGCCAGTCCCCGGCTCCCCGTGCCTGAGCATCCGCTGGCCCCCACCGGCCTGCTCAGCGATGCGCTGGGCCGCCCGCTACGCGATCTGCGCATCTCGGTCACCGACCGCTGCAATTTCCGCTGCAGTTACTGCATGCCCAAAGAGGTTTTCGACAAGTACCACGAGTTCCTGCCGCATGCCGAGCTGCTGAGTTTCGAGGAGATCACCCGCCTGACCCGGTTGTTCGTCGCCCATGGCGTTAGCAAGCTGCGACTGACCGGCGGCGAGCCGCTGCTGCGCCGCCATGTGGAGCGCCTGATTGAGATGTTGGCCGAGCTGCGCACGCCCGAGGGCGCGGCGCTGGACCTGACGCTGACCACCAACGGCTCACTGTTGGCCAAGAAGGCCCGCGCGCTCAAGGAGTCCGGCCTGCAGCGCGTCACCGTCAGCCTGGACGGTTTGGACGACGCGGTGTTCCAGCGCATGAACGATGTCGGCTTCCCGGTGGCCGAGGTGCTGCGCGGCATTGAGGCCGCCCAGGCCGCTGGCCTGGGGCCAATCAAGGTCAATATGGTGGTCAAACGTGGCAGCAACGAAGACCAGATCCTGCCGATGGCCCGCCACTTCCGAAACACAGGCATCGTGCTGCGCTTCATCGAATACATGGATGTCGGTGCGACCAACGGCTGGCGCATGGACGAGGTGCTGCCATCAGGCCGGGTGCTGGAAGTGCTGGGCCGTGAATTCGAGCTGAGCTCGCTGTCGGCCAGCGCGCCGGGCGAGACCGCAGAGCGCTGGGCCTATGCCGATGGCGGCGGAGAAATCGGCCTGATCTCCAGCGTTACGCAAGCTTTCTGCGGCGATTGCAACCGCGCCCGTCTTTCCACCGAGGGAAAGCTCTACACCTGCTTGTTCGCCCATAGCGGCCATGACCTGCGCGCGCTGCTGCGCGGCGACTACAGCGACGCCCAGATCAGCGGCGCACTGGGGACGCTTTGGGGCGGCCGCAGCGACCGCTATTCGCAGCTGCGCGCCTCGCAAGCTCCTGAAGCGGCGAGCGGCGGCGGGCGGCGGGTCGAGATGCACTACATCGGAGGCTGAGGCATGCAGGCCCAGTCCCCGAGCGTGCTGCCCGTGCCACGACTGCCACCGGGCTGCGAGTTGCGCGTGCTGAAGGCCGAGCAACTGGAGGCCTACAAAGGCCTGCGCGACGCGATGCTGGCGGCCCACGAAGAAGCCTTCACCTCGGATGCCGCCACCGAGCTGGCGCGCAGCGCAGAGAGCTACCGCAGCCGGCTGAGCCTGGGTGCCGGTGGCGCCAATCTGTTCACGCTGACCGCCTGGATGGGGCCGCGCCTGGTGGGCGCCGTCTCTTGCGAGCGCGAGCCACGCGAGAAGGTGCGGCACTTGGCCCATCTGATCGGCATGATGGTGGCCGACGATGTGCAGGGGCTGGGCATAGGGCGTGCCCTGCTCTACAGCGCGCTGCGCCTGTTGCAGGCCGAGCTTGGCATCGAGCAGGTGACTTTGTCGGTGACCCGCAGCAACCAGCGCGCCGTGACTCTCTACACCCGCATGGGCTTCGAGCACTATGGCTGCCTGCCCCGTGCGATCAAGCTGCCATCGGGCGATTACCTCGACAAAGACCTGATGCGCCTGGACCTGCGCAGCCTCCGCCCATGACGACTACAAGCCTCCAAGAGATCGCCTCCTGCCTGTCTGGCTATGACCCGCAGGCGCTGCGCGTCGAGCTGGCACAGGACTTCATCGCCCGGCTGGTGCCGCGGGTGGCGGCCGTCGAACATCTGGCGCTACGCAGCGCGCTGGGCCGGGTGCTGGCCGAGGACATTGTCTCGACGATCAACGTGCCGGCTGGCGACAACTCGGCGATGGACGGCTACGCACTGCGCGGCAGCGATCTGAGCGCTGAGGGCGAGACCCGGCTGCTGGTGGCCGGTACCAGTTTTGCCGGCGGGCCGGCCGGGCACGACCTGGCCCCGGGACAGTGCCAACGCATCATGACCGGCGCCCTGATGCCGCCGGGGCTGGACACCGTAGTGCCTCAGGAGTTCACCCGGCTCGACGGCGACACGGTGGTGATCCCCGCTGGACTGCTGAGGGCCGGCGACAACCGCCGCCTAGCCGGCGAGGATCTAGCGCTGGGCCAGGTGGCGCTGGCCGCCGGAAAGCGCCTGCGCCCCGCCGACCTTGGCCTGCTGGCCTCGTTGGGCCGCGCCGAGGTGCCGGTGCGCCGGCGCTTGCGCGTGGCCATGCTGTCGACCGGCGACGAGCTGCGCTCGATTGGCGAGCCGCTGTCCGCCGGCTGCGTCTACGACAGTAACCGCTACACCTTGTGGGCGCTTTTGCACCAGCTCGGCGTCGACGTGCTGGACCTGGGCGTCGTACGCGACGACCCGGGAGCACTGCGCGCGGCTTTCGAGACGGCTGCGGCCAGCGCCGACGCCATCATCAGCACCGGCGGCGTCAGCGTCGGCGAGGCCGACCACACCAAGCGCGTGATGGCGGAGCTCGGCGAGGTGCTGTTCTGGAAGATCGCGATGCGTCCGGGCCGGCCGATGGCGATCGGCCGCATCAATGAGGCCATCCTGTTCGGCCTGCCCGGCAATCCGGTCGCCGTGATGGTGACTTTCTACGCCTTTGTGCGTGATGCCCTGCTGGCCATGGCCGGCGCAGCGCCCCATCCCCTGCCCTGGCTGCGCGCTGCTTGCCTGCAGCCGCTGCGCAAGAAGACAGGTCGCACCGAGTACCAGCGCGGCATCGTCAGCCGTGCACCCGATGGCGGCTGGCAGGTGCAGATCACCGGCAACCAAGGCTCCGGCATTCTGTCGAGCATGAGCCAGGCCAACGGCCTGGTGGTGCTGGGCCACGAGCAGGGCGATATGGCGGTCGGTGAGCTGGTCGATGTGATGCCCTTCGAAGGGATGAACGGCTGAGCTCGGTGCACTTCTGTGTCCTGCTGCACAGCTGAGCGACAGGGCGCCAACAGCGCGGCAAGCCGGCGCTTTACGACGCTTCAGCGCGGACCTCGGGCGGGCGGGCCTCCCTAGGATGCAGACATCCCAGAACGGAGGTCTGCATGACGAACACGATAGGCGCAATGCCCCCTGCCGCGAGTGCGGCGCCCCTGAGCGGCAGCGCCCGCACGCCAGCGACCGAGGCCGCACAGCCAACGGCAGACCAGGCCGGCAAGAGCGCCGGCGATGTGATTTGTGCCTTCAGTCCGGCCGGCCTGGCTGCACTGTCGGAGGTGGCACAGCAAGGCCTTGAACAAGGCATTGAGCAGGTGGTGCAACTGGCGCAGGACACCGGCGATCAGCTGCTGCAAGGTCTCGGCGCGGTAAGCGAAAGCGCACAAAGCTTGGTCGAGGGCGCAGCCCCGTATGCGACTCTCGGCGCGTTGGTGCTGGGCCAGCTGATGAGCGAGCGAGCCTGAGCGATGCGAGCCATCGCATCGACCGGCATCGCGTTGCTGCTAGCCGGCTCACAAACAGGCTGCGCGCTCGTCAGCCCGTTGCCCGCCTGGGAGCTGGTCAAGGCAGCCGGCGCCGCCACCTCCACCGCCATCGCCTACGGCCCGGGTCGGGCTGTCGACACCGTGCATCACGGCGACGCGCCTCCGCGCAGCGTCTGCATCGAGTACAACCGCGAAGTCCAGATGGCCGACCTGGTGCCGGCGCTGCAGGCCGAGCTGCGCGAGCTGCGCATCAGCAGCCGCGTCTATGCGGCTGGCACCGCGCCGCCCGACTGCGAGACCTGGCTGCGCTACGCCGCCAGCATCCAGTGGGACATCCCGCCGTTGGCCGAGGGCTACCAAGCCTATGTCAAGGCCGCCACTGTAAGCCTGCACAAACCGGGTGGACGTCTGATCGCGCACAGCAGCTACGCCCTGGACGGCGATCTGCGCAGCAGCAAATGGGCCAGCACGCGACGCAAGCTGGCCCCGGTCGTCAAGGCCGTCATCACCGGTTTCGAGAGCTGAGCACATGATGAAAGCCATCCCTCTTCTTCCCGTTCTGGGCTTGCTGCTAAGTGCCTGCGCCGGCCCTTCGCCCCGTCTGGTTCAGGGCCCGCTGAGCGCGCCCCCGCTGCCGGCACCGCACTATCTGGAACGCACGCCCAATGGCGCGATCTACCAGGCCCATATGCCGACGGCCTCGCTGTTCTCCAGCGAACGCCGTCCGCAACACATCGGCGACACATTGAAAGTCGACATCGCCGAAAGCCTGCAGGCCAGCCAGAAGAACGCCACCGACACCAGCCGCGACAACAAATTCGCGATCAAGGGACCCGGCAGTGGCAGCGGCGACGCCAAGTCGGGTGGCTTCTTCGAGTCGCTGCTGAACGCCAATGCGACGGCCGCCGGCAGCGACTCCTTCCGCGGCTCGGGCCAGACCGAGAACAGCAGCAGTTTCAACAGCCAGCTCGCAGTGACCGTCATCAATGTACTGCCCAACGGTCATTTGCTGGTGGCCGGCGAGCGCAGCATGGCGCTCAACGGTAGCGCTCAGACCCTGCGCTTCTCTGGGGTGGTCGACCCGCGCGACATCAAGGCCGGCAATATCGTGCAGTCACGAGATGTGGCCAGCGCCAATTTGGAGTCGCTGGGCCGCGGCGAGGTCTCGGAGGCCGCCTCGCGCAGCTGGATCCAGCGCTTGCTCACGCGCAGTCTGTCGATCTGGTAGCTGCTCGCGCCGCAGACCGGACGAGAGTGTTTCCCGCGTGTGTCGCGTGTGCGCCAGGCGCCCGCAGCAAGCCATGCTTTTCGGGGCTTTGACGCCGCGGCGGCCATGGACACTGAAGCAAAGAAATCAGAGGTATCGAGGTGGCAATTGACAAGAAGGCGGTCGCGCCCGCTGGCGTGGTCGGCATGCCGAATCTGCGCGCAGTCGGCAGCTGTGGGGCAGCAGACGGCACGTCGGCCCAGAGCTGGCTGAAGCTGGCCACGGTGCAGCACTATGGCCGTGGCCAGGCCATCATCGAGGCCGGTCAGCCACTGCAGCAATGGATGGCCATACGCGAGGGGGCAACTCGCCTGAGCTCGCGGCCTCATGGTCGTGGGGAGAACGGCGACGACGTGCCGGTCGCCATTTTGTGGTTCGGCGACGTGATCGGCTGGACATCGCCGGTCGGCAAGGAGCTGGCCCGCTACGAGGTCACCGCGCTTACGGCAGTTTCGACCCTGACCATTCCCAAAGAGGGGATCGGCATCACCGGCTCGGCAGAACAGCTGTGCAAGGCCGACGTGTTCCAGCTCTATGCCGCCACTGCGACCCGCATCCAGGACCAGGTCTCGCTGCGCCTGTCGGGCAATGGCTTGCAGCGCCTGGTCGGCGTGCTGGCCACCCTGGCGATGGCCGCGGCCGGCGCTGCCGGCCAGGCCGCAGCGCGGCGCAGCGGCGGCCTGCATCTGCCGATGGCCCAGGCCCTGATCGGATCGTTTGCCGGTCTGGCGCGGCGCCAGACCTGGGTTTACCTGCAGCAGCTGGCCGAGGCAGGCTGGGTCAGCACCGGCCACTCCAAGCTAATTCTGGAGGCCGCACCGGCCTGGCTACAACTGCTGGCCGAGGTCGAGCGCAGCGGCCTGGACTGCATCGCCACAGTGGATGCCTGCAACACCACCCTGTCGCGGCTGTGGCATGAACACCAAGCTGAGCGCTGAGCGTCAAGCCTCGCGACCCAGCGCCGCCTGCAATACCGAGCCATTGGCCGCGCGCCAGTCATAGTCCATCTGGCGGGCGGTGCGGCGCGCCAGGTCGGGACTGGCCAGCTCGGCCACCAAATGCAGGCTCAGATCAATGCCAGCCGAAATGCCGGCCGACGTGAAAAGCCGGCAGGTGCCGCCGTGATGCACCCAGGGCTTGGCCTCCACCCAGCGCTGCTTGGCCAGCACCTTCAGCAGCGAGCCGGAAGCCTGGGAGGCGGCGCGCAGATCGTCCAGGTCTTCCCAGTGCGTGATGGCCTCGCGTTCGGTCAAAAGCCCAGCTTTCTCGAGCAAGAAGGCGCCGGTGCAGATCGAGGCCAGAACCTTGAGCCGGCAGCTCTGCACCAGCAGCCAGTCGTCCAGGCCCGGGCGCTGCAACTCGGCCGTGACCACGCCGCCGGGCACGATCAGCACATCCAGCTCGGGATGCTGGTCCAGTGTGTATTGCGGCGTCACCATGAGACCGGCACGGGCGCGCACCGGGTCGAGGCTGGGGCCTAGGGTCAGCACCTCGAACGGCGGCTCGCCGCCGTCGCGCGCGGCAAGGCGCGAGGCGGTAGAAAACACCTCGAAGGGGCCGGCAAAGTCCAGCACCTCGACCTCGTCGAACAGATAAATCCCGAGCTTCATGTGCGCCTTTGCAGTCATAAAGCGCAAGCATGCCACGAGCGGCGGTGCGCAGGCCGGACGGGCGCCGCAGTGCGCACCACCGGCGGTCATGCCGCTGACACGGCCGGCGCAAACAATGCCAGCCATGAATACAAGCCTCACGTCTACCATGCCCTCCCCCCGCGCCCTGCTGTGCTGCCTGCTTCCTCTGGCCCTGCTGGCCGGCTGCGGCGGCAGCGACGACGGCAACTCGACCGAGATCAGCGTCAGCAGCCTGCGCCTGATCGGCCAGCAACTGCTGCCGCGCCGCATGGAGTTCCAGGGCACCGTGGTGGGCGGGCTGTCGGGCATCGACTACGACGCCAAGAGTGACAGCTATGTCCTGATCAGTGACGACCGCACCACCACCGACTCACCGAACGCGCCGCGCCTGTACACCGCCAAGCTGAGCTTCGACGCGAGCCAGTTCAGCGGTGTGCAGCTGCTCTCAACCATCAAGCTGAAGCAGCCCGATGGCAGCGACTACCCCAAGGTCCCCGATCTCAAGGTGGCCGATCCGGAGGCCGTGCGCATCGACCCTGTCAGCGGTATGTACGTCTGGGTCAGCGAGGGCGAGCGGACGCTGGGCACGCCGAACCGGCTGATCCAGCCCTTCATCCGCGAGGTCAACGCGCAGGGCCAACATCAGCGCGACTACCAGCTGCCGGCGATGTTCCAGATCAGTGCCGACAACAGCGGCCCGCGTGGCAATGCAGTGTTCGAGGGCCTTGCCTTCACGCCCGATGGCCGTTCGGCCGTCGTGCTGATGGAAGGGCCGCTGATCCAGGACGGCGCCGCACCCAGCCTGACGGCCGGCGCGCAGTCGCGCATCACGATGTTTGACCGCGCCAGCGGCCAGGCCACAGCCCAGTACGCCTACCCGGTCGAGAAGGTGCAGGCCACGCCGGTGCCGGCCACGAGCTTCAGCGTCAGCGGCGCCACCGAGATCCTGGCTCTCAGCGCCACTCGCTTTCTGGTGCTGGAGCGAAGCTTCTCGGTGGGCGTGGTCGGCAACCAGGTGCGACTCTACGAGATCGACATCAGCGGCGCCAGCAATGTGCTGAACAACGCCACGCTGCAGGGCGCGGCCGCAGTCAAGAAGCGCCTGGTGCTGGACTTCGAGACGCTGAAGGCCCAGCTCGGCGGCATTGCCAATCTGGAAGGCCTGAGTCTGGGCCCGAAGCTGGCCAATGGCCGGTCCAGCCTGGTGGTGGTGGCCGATGACAACTTCCCGACGGCCGACTCCGCGACCGACCGCAACCAGATCCTGGTGTTCGAGATTCAGCCCTGATCGGCGGCGCCGGCGCAGCCTCCCTACAATCGCGACAGCCCCAGTCGGGGCTGTCCTTATTTGTGCGCCATGCAGCTGCCCCTGATCGCCCCCGGAAAAAAGTTTAACCAGCCCCGCCCCACCGGCTCGGCCGATGCCCTGTTGCTGGCGCGCTTTGCGCTGCAGCAGCGCGACGCCGGCCGGCTGAGCCTGATCGTCACGGCCGAGCCGGGCGACACGCAGCGCCTGGAGGACGAGCTGAAGTTCTTCGCGCCCGATCTGCGGGTCGCCGTTTTCCCCGACTGGGAAACCCTGCCCTATGACACCTTCTCGCCCCACCAGGACCTGATCTCGGAGCGGTTGGCCACCTTGTGGAGCCTGTTGCAAAGCCAGGGCAAGCCGGTGGACCAGCGCCCGGTCGACGTCGTGCTGCTGCCGGCCACCACCGCGCTCACAAGGCTGGCGCCGCCCAGCTTCCTGGCCGCGACCACCTTCCATTTCAAGCAGAAACAGCGCCTGGACGAAGCCAGCCTGAAGTCGCAGCTGACCCTGGGCGGCTACACCCACGTCAGCCAGGTCGTCTCGCCGGGCGAGTACGCGGTGCGCGGCGGCCTGATCGATCTGTTCCCGATGGGTTCACTGGTGCCTTACCGGGTCGATCTGTTCGGTGACGAGGTCGACTCGATCCGCACCTTCGATCCCGACAGCCAGCGCAGCCTCTATCCGGTGCCCGAGGTACGGCTTCTGCCAGGCCGCGAGTTCCCGATGGACGAGGCCTCGCGCAAGGCCTTCCGCTCGCGCTGGCGCGAGAAGATGGAGGGCGACCCGAGCAAGTCGCGCATCTACAAGGACATCGACCAGGGCATTGCCAGCGGCGGCATCGAGTACTACCTGCCGATTTTCTTTGAGCAGACCGCGACGCTGTTCGATTTCGTCGGCGCCGAGCTGGGCCTGGCGCTGCATGGCGACATCGATGCGGCGCTGAACCGCTTCTGGACCGACACCCGAGAGCGCCACCGCTTTCTGCAGCACGACCCCGATCGGCCCATCCTGCCGCCCGAGGAGCTGTTCCTGAAGGTCGAGGAGTTCTTCGCGCTGACCCACAGCCATGCGGTGCTGGCGGTACGCGGCAGCGTATCCGTCGATGAGGTGGCCGACTACGCGCGGCCGCTGCCCGATGTCTCGGTCGAGCGCGGCGCGCAGGAACCGCTGGCCCGGCTGGCCGCACATCTGAAGAGCACGCCGCACCGCGTGCTGATCCTGGCCGAGAGCGAGGGGCGGCGTGAGAGCCTCTTAGAACTGCTGCGCGACAACAAGATCGAGCCGCCTTCCGTGAAGGACCTGGCCGAGTTCGAGGCCAGTGATGAGAAGTTCGCAATCACCGCAGCGCCCCTCGCAGCGGGTTTCTTCTGGCGCGAGCCCGAGGACGGGCGTGAGCTGCAGCTGTTCACTGAGACCGAGCTGTTCGCGACCACGCCGACGACGCGCCGGCGCCGCAAGCAGGAGCAGGTCAGCGATGTCAATGCGCTGATCAAGGACCTCAGCGAGCTCAAGGTCGGCGACCCGGTGGTGCACAGCAACCACGGCATCGGCCGCTATCAGGGCCTGATCAATATCGACATCGGCGACGGCGCCAGCGAGTTCCTGCACCTGGAATACGCCGACAAGGCCACGCTGTACGTGCCGGTGGCCCAACTGCACCTGATCAGCCGCTATACCGGCGTCTCCGCCGAAGAGGCGCCGCTGCACCGGCTGGGTTCGGGTCAGTGGGAGAAGGCCAAGCGCAAGGCGGCCGAACAGGTGCGCGACACCGCCGCCGAGCTCTTGAACCTCTATGCCCGCCGCGCTGCCCGCGAGGGACATGCCTTCCGCTACTCGGGCCATGACTACGAGGCCTTTGCTGCGAGCTTCGGCTTCGAGGAAACGCCGGACCAGCGCGCCGCGATCCATGCGGTGATCCAGGACATGATCAGCCCGAAGCCGATGGACCGCCTGGTCTGCGGCGATGTGGGCTTCGGCAAGACCGAGGTGGCGCTGCGCGCGGCCTTTGTCGCGGTGATGGGCGGCAAGCAGGTGGCGGTGCTGGCGCCGACCACCCTGCTGGCCGAACAGCATTTCCAGAACATTGCCGACCGCTTCGGCAAGTGGCCGGTCAAGGTCGCCGAGATGAGCCGCTTCCGATCGACCAAGGAGATCAAGGCCGCGATGGAAGGCCTGGCCGACGGCACCATCGACATCGTGATCGGCACGCACAAGCTGCTCAGCGCCGAGGTCAAGTTCGCCCGCCTGGGCCTCTTGGTGATCGACGAGGAACACCGCTTCGGCGTGCGCCACAAGGAGGCGATGAAGGCCATGCGCGCTGAAGTCGACGTATTGACGCTGACCGCGACGCCGATCCCGCGCACGCTGGGCATGGCGCTGGAAGGCTTGCGCGACCTTAGCGTCATCGCGACCGCCCCGCAGCGGCGATTAGCAATCAAGACCTTCGTGCGTGCCGAGAGCAGCGGCACGATACGCGAAGCCATGCTGCGCGAGCTCAAGCGCGGCGGTCAGGTCTACTTCCTGCACAACGAGGTCGACACCATCGAGAACCGGCGCCAAAAGCTCGAGGAGCTGGTTCCCGAGGCCCGCATCATCGTGGCCCATGGCCAGATGCCCGAGCGCGAGCTGGAGCGAGTGATGCGCGAGTTTGTCGGCGGCAAGCACAACGTCCTGCTGTGCTCGACCATCATCGAGACCGGCATCGATGTGCCGAGCGCCAACACCATCATCATCGCGCGCGCCGACAAGTTCGGCCTGGCCCAATTGCACCAGTTGCGCGGGCGCGTCGGCCGCTCGCACCACCAAGCCTATGCCTATCTAATGGTGCCCGACATCCAGGGCCTGACCAAGCAGGCTACCCAGCGTCTGGACGCGATCCAGGCGATGGAGGAGCTGGGCTCTGGCTTTTATCTGGCCATGCACGATCTGGAGATACGCGGCGCCGGCGAGGTGCTGGGCGAGAACCAGAGCGGCAACATGATGGAAGTCGGCTTCCAGCTCTACAACGAGATGCTCAGCGAGGCGGTGCGCTCGCTGAAGGCCGGCAAGGAACCCGATCTCTTGAGCCCGTTGGCGGCCGTTACCGAGATCAATCTGCATGCACCGGCGTTGCTGCCCGATGCCTATTGCGGCGATGTCCACGTGCGCCTGAGTCTGTACAAGCGCCTGGCGACGGCCGACAAGAGCGAGCAGATCGACAAGCTGCTGGAGGAAGTCACCGACCGCTTCGGCAAGCTGCCGGCCCAGGGCCAAACCCTGTTCGACACGCACCGGCTGCGCGTGCTGGCCAAGCCCTACGGCGTGGCCAAGATCGATGCGGCGCCCAGCGTGATGAATATCAACTTCCGCCCAAATCCGCCGATCGACGCGATGCGCGTCATCGAGCTGGTGCAGAAAAATCGCAATATCAAGCTGGTCGGCAACGACAAGCTGCGCATCGACAAGGCACTCAGTGATCCCAAAGACCGCGCGCAGGCGATCCGCGAGGTGCTGCGCCTGCTGGGGCAGCCGCAACGGCAGGATTGACACAGGCTTGATCGAGACCGCCGGGAGACGCCGGCCCTAGCCCGCCAGCCACGACGTGACGCCAGGCTGGGGCTTAGCGCACCATGCCTTGGCCCGGAAGCCCCTCACGAGAATACCGAGCATATGTCGCAGCATAGGCTAGACTCAAAGTCGCCTGCCCACCGGGAGTCCGCCATGCCAGAAGCCAGAGAAAAGACGCCGTCATATGCACGGTGCGATGCCGAAGCAGGCGCGCGGCATGTGCGCCTGTTCCGCAACGGTGCCAATCAGGCCGTGCGCATCCCCAAGGAGTTTGAGTTGCCCGGCCAAGAGGCCGTGATGCGGCGCGAGGGCGAGCGCCTGATCATCGAACCCGTCAAGCCGCAGTACGAGCAGGGATCACCGGCGGCGCTGTTGGCCGCCCTTGCAGAGCTGGCCAAGCAAGGCCGCATCGACGACGAATTCCCCGACGTGGATGCAGGGCTGCTCCCCCTGGATGACATCGCGCTGGAAGCGCCGGACTCCTGAGCCGCGAGATGCTCTACCTGCTGGACACCAACATCATCAGCCACCTCATGCAGGACGCGGTGGGCAGCGCCGCCAAGCGCCTGGGGGATCGACTCCAAACCCTCGGCGCCTGTCAACTTTGCACCAACACCGTGGTGCAATGCGAGCTGCTCTACGGACTGCAAAAACGCCCCTCCCCTCGCCTGCAGCGTCAGTACGAAATCGCCATGCGGCCACTGCTGCTGCTGCCGCTGGACGACAAGGTGGTGCCGGTTTACGCCTCGCTGCGCGCCCAGCTTGAATCCGCTGGCACCCCCATCGGCCCCAACGACCTCTTAATCGCCGCCCATGCGCTGGCACTGGGGGCCACCCTGGTCAGCGCGGATGCGGAGTTCCAGCGTGTGCCGGGACTGAACCTTGAAAACTGGCTGAACTGACCATCTCAACCCAATCTATGCCGATGCAAGACCTCATCACCCAAGGCTTCACGCCCCCGCTGCGGCTGAGCGATTTCAAGCTCGCCGCCTTCGACATGGACTCGACCCTGATCAATATCGAGTGCATCGACGAGATCGCCGACGCGGCCGGCAAGAAAGCCGAGGTGGCCGCGATCACCGAAGCAGCAATGCGCGGCGAGATCAGCGATTTCAAGGACAGCCTGCGCCGTCGGCTCGCGCTCTTGAAGGGCGTGCCAATCAGCGCCTTGGAGCAGGTCTTGCGCGAGCGTCTGCAGTTCAACCCCGGCGCCCGCGAGCTGTGCGCCGCGCTCAAGGCCGGCGGGCTGAAGCTGGTGCTGGTCTCGGGCGGCTTCACCTTTTTCACCCGTTACGTCGCGGCCGAGCTGGGCATGGACTACGTGCGCAGCAATGAGCTTGAGATCGTCGATGGCGCCCTGACCGGCGGCTTGGGTGTGCAGGCCTGGGGCGAGATCTGCGACGGCGAGGAGAAGCGCCGCATGCTGCTGCAATGCGCGGCCGAGATCGGCGCCATGCCGGCGCAGACCATCGCCGTCGGCGATGGCGCCAACGACCTGCCGATGATGGGCGCCGCCGGCCTGTCCGTCGCATTTCATGCCAAGCCCAAGGTGCGCGAGCAGGCGATGGTAGCGATCAACGAAGGCGGGCTGGACCGCCTGCTGAGTGTGTTCGCCGCATGAGAGTTGCGGTCGACCTGGCCAAGGCCAGCCGCCTCTTGAACCACGGCCCCACCGTGCTGGTGGTCAGCGCGCACGGTGATCAGCGCGATGTGATGGCGGCGGCCTGGAACATGCCGCTGGACTTCGCGCCGCCCAAGGTGGCGGTGGTGATCGACAAGAACACCTACAGCCGCGGCCTGATCGAGGCATCGGGCGAGTTCGTGCTGGCCGTGCCCTGCGCGGCGCAGGCCGATCTGGTGGTGGGCGTGGGCAATAGCTCGGGCCGCGAGATCGACAAGTTCGCCCGCTACGGCATTGCCAGCACGCCGGCATCGCGGGTGCAGGCCCCGCTGATCGAGGGCTGCCTGGCCTGGCTGGAGTGCCGCATCTACCCCGAGCCCCACATACAGCAGACCTACGACCTCTTCCTCGCCGAGGTCGTGGCCGCCTGGGCCGAGGACTGGGCCTTCGACGGCCATTGGCGCGACGGCCTGCTCGAGGCGCAGCGCGCGCTGCACCACCTGGGCGCCGGCAATTTCTTCACCACCAGCGGGCTGATCCGGGGGGGCTAAAACAGCCCGCTGGTCGGTGGCTCGGTGCCGCTGAGGTGCCAGGCGCCGGTGGCGGCGGCCTTGCAGTGGCGTAGGTTGTGGTTGGCCACGGTGCGGGCATTGCGCCAGTGGCGATCCAGGTTGTGCTCGCGCGCGGTGGTCGAGGCGCTGCCGACGTCGAACACCAGCTCGGCCGCCCTCAGCGCCGCCTGCGCGACGAAGAACTGGGTCTGCGCCACCTCGACCGGGGCGGTGGTCAGCAGCTCGCTGCTCAGATCGCCGGCCCAGGCCGCGTCGATGGCCGCCGCCGCTTTCAGCACCACGGCCTCGGCCGCATAGGCTTGCCCAGGATCTCGGCCTAAATGGTCACGTCCAGCGCGGTGGTCGGTTCCTCGGCCACCAACAGGCGCGGCCGGCTGACCACCGCCATCGCGATCATCACGCGCTGCTGGCGCTGGCCGCCGCTGAGCTGGTGCGGGAAGTCGTGGAAGCGGCGCTGCGGCTCGGGCAGCTTGACCAGGTCCAGCAGCTCGACAGACCGCGCGGCGGCAGCCGCAGCCGACAGCGGCTGGTGCAGGCGCAGCGCCTCCACCACCTGGTCGCCGACACTCAGCACCGGATTCAGCGAACCCATCGGCGCCTGCAAGATCATCGCGACCGCGCTGCCGCGCGGCGACAGCAGGTCGCGCCCCTCCAGCAGGATCTGGCCGCTGACCATACGCGGTCGAGCGGCCGCGTCCAACAAAGCTTTGCGCATCTGCTTATGCGTTCAAGCACCGGACCGCAGCCGCCCCGGGGTCAGCGCCGCCCGCTCAGCGGCGCCGGCGCTGCGCCATTGCACCGACCACCCCCAGGCCGGCCAGCAGCAAGGCATAGCTGGACGGCTCGGGCACGGTCGTCACCGCCAGCACGTCGGCGACGATGGGCGTGCTGTTGGATTCGGCTATCGTGCTCCAGTTGGCCCCCTCGGCCAGCGCGGCCCTCAACTCATCCATTGAAGCGAACGGGGTGTCGGCGCTGCTGGTCTGTGCGGTGAACTGGGTGTAGCGGGTGGTGGCATTGTTCATCCGGTATTCGCGCACCTGGATGCCACTCAGGCCGGTGGCCGAGAAGGGGTTGTCGGAGCTGGCGTAAGGCGTGGCGCGGTTGGCAATGGCCCCCAGAAAGGTGATGGCCGAGGGCGCGTAATTGCTGGCATAGGACGAGGCCTGGAAGGCATAGAGGATGTCACCGCCACTGGAGATGTTGGACGCGCCGCCGTTCAGATTGCTCACCGTGCCGTTGGCGACGCCACCTGCCGCGCCGGACCTGGCCGCGTACTGACCGTTGACGCCGGTGCCCAGCAGGGCCACCGAGGTACCGGCGGCCACATCGGCCGCGGCGGTCCAGGACCAGAAGGTCTCGGCGCTGGTCGAGAACACGCCCGACGAGGTGGAAGTCTGCAGCACATTGGTGTCGGTGAAATAGATCGTCGTGCCGGCGCTGATGTCGACGAAGCTGACGAAAGACCAGCCGCCCACCGTGGTGTTTCCGTTCACGCCAGTGAAGGCAAAGTCGGTCTGGCCCAGGGTGGTGGCGGCTTGCGCGCCACCGATCGCGGAGGCCGCAGCCAGCGCACTCAGGATCAGGGTCTTGTTCAGTGTTGTCATGAGGTGTCTCCGTTGAAATTGATGTGGTGATTCAGAACCGGCCGCGCCGCACGGCGCCGCCCAGGGCCAGCAGGCCGGTCAGCATCAGCAGCAACGAGGCCGGTTCGGGCACGGCGCTGACGCTGCTCAAGACCAGCTTGTCGATCGCAATGCCGTAGTAGCTGTCGCGGTGATAGAGCGAGAAGCCGGCGATATCGGCCACACCGCCGTCGCGGGCATAGGCGTAATAGCCATTGCTCACGGCGCCCAGGGCCTGGGTGACGATCAGGCTGCCGTCGGCCCGGTACAGGCTCAGCCACGCCGGCCCGCCATCGGCCTCGCGCAGCTGAAAGCCCAGCGCGGACTGGCCTGTCGCGAAACGGGCCGAGATCGCGCCAAAGCCAAAGGGATCGCTGCCGTCCTCGTGCCGCGGGCCGATGCCGGCCAGCGCGATGCCGTCGGCGTCGCCATAGTCGTAGGCACCCAGATTGGCGCCGGCCGCGCCGGCCAGCAGGTTCAGGCCAGCCAGCGGCGCGCCGAAGCTCAGGTCATCGAACCAGTCCTGCGCGACCTCGCCGGGCCTCGGCGCCCTGCCCTCGCCCAGCTCCTGGCCGGCAAAGCGCTCGCCGAACTGCACGCCGGCCAGCGTCAACGTGCCCTCGATCAGGCTGCCCAGCGGGTCGCTGACCACCAGGCTCTCAAAGTCCACCCGCGTGCCCTGCAGCGCGCCGTAGTCGGTGCCGTGCACGGCGGCCTGGACGGGGCCTAGCAGCGCGGCGCCCAGGCTCAGCGCCATCAGTGTCTTGTTCATCACTTTTTTGTCTCCTTGTTCACTGGCCGCCAACGACGCTGACGTTGTCGAACGCCGCTGTCGTCACCACCGTGTTGCTGCCCGAGGACAGCGCCAGGCCCACCTGAAGCACGGCCGCGCTGACAGTGGTGTTGCTGCGCTCGGTCCAGTTCAGCCCGTCGGTGGAGGCGGCCGAGTACAGCGCATTGCCACGCCGCTGCACCCGCACCCAGACCGGCACGGTCGAGCTGCTGTAGCCGCTGATCGAGGACTTGGCATTGGCGTTGACGGCGGCGCGGATCTCGCCGGTCGACGCGTAGCGGGCGGTCCAGGCATAGACAGGGGCGCCGCTCAGCCCTTCGATCGCGACAATCCCGGCCCGCGCCGAGGACTCGCTGCCGCCCTGCTGGCGCAGCCGCGCAGTGAAGGTGAAATTGCCGCTCAGCGTGATGTACTTGAAATTGAAGTTGTAGCTGTTCGCGTTCTCCATCTTGCCGGCACCACTGAGTACATAGGTGCCGCTGGCCGCGTCATAGCCGGCCGCCGGCACCGGCACGGTGATCTGGCTGCTCAGCAACTGTTCGCCGCCGGTGCCCGCGCAAGGCAGGATCACGGTGCAGCCGCTGCCTTCGGGCGGCGTGGGGATCGGTGTCGGTGTCGGTGTCGGTGTCGGTGTCGGCGTTGGCGTTGGCGTGGGTGTTGGGGCCGGCGTCGGGCTGGGGCTGGGCGCCGGGCCCGTCAGCGCGAACAGGCCCAGGCGCCCGGCACCCACCGAGCGCTTGATCGCGTCGCGCAGGCTGTCGGCCGGGCGCAACGTGTAGGGGTAAGGCGGCACCCAGAGCTGCGCCACCGGCAGGCCGTCGCAGCCCTGCAACTGGGCGTCGATCACGGCGCTCATCGGCTTGCCGTCATCGTCCTTGTCGCTGATGAAGCGATGGCCGCTGCTGCGAAAGCTGATGGCCTGTTTGCCACCGGCCAGCTTGCCGCAGATCTCCTTGGGTTTGAGGCCGGTGAATTCGTAGAAATTGTTCTCCGAAATCACATCGGCCTGGTAGCGCACATCCAAGGCCTGGCCGAACTTCAGATCATCGTCCTTGGTCGAGGTCGAGCCGCTGACCAGATTGTTGTAGAGATGGACCTGGCCGAAGCGCACCAGCGGCTGGCGGCTGCCGATGCTGTCCCACCAGTTGCCGGTGAAGGTCACATGCAGGCGGCCGGCGTCGCTCCAGGCCCGGCCCGAGTCGCCATTGCCCACCAGGGTCAGCTTGCCATGACGGCTGAAATGGCTGTTGGAGACGGTGATGTAGTCCGAGCCACGCACGATGTCCAGGCCGCCGTCATGGCGGGTATCGCTGGCCAGCGAGTCGGGCGTGTCGCCGTCGCTGATCGAGACCTGGTCGATCCAGATCTGCTGGCCGCGGGTGATCGCCAGGCCGTCCATATAGGCGTTGGCGCTGTCCTCGGGGTTGACGTCCCAGGGCGTGTCGATTGCCAGATTGCGCAGAATGATGTTGCGCGTCCAGGTCGGGAAGCGTTCGGGATCCTTGCCCTCGGCCACCCATTTCTTGAAGTCGGCCTCAGCGCCGGCAGCGGTGGTCGCGGCCTCGCGGCCGATCAGGATCTGGGTGCCGGTGATACGGGCCGGCCGGCCATTCGCATCATTGATGCCCACCAGCGTGGTGTTGGACGGGATCGCGAAACTGCCGCCGTTCTTCTGGTCCTCGTAGCCGGTGTACTCCTCGAACACCGTGTTACCGGCGCGCCAGCGGAAGTCGATATGGCCGACGATGCGGATGATCTTGGGCTCGTTCCTGGCCTCGCGGATCGCGGCCAGCAACTGCTCCTTGTTGAAGACCGTGTAGATGCGATTCGCGGCCGCGGACGAGCCACCGCTCACCCGCACCCGACCCTGGCGCGAGTAACTGTGCCAGCCGATATCGGGCGCGACCTCGCGCTCGAAGGTCAGCACCCCATTGCTCGGGTCACTGCTAGCGAACTGCCAGAGGGGCAGGCGCGGTGCCGCGCGGTAATTGGCCGGGTCATGCAAATTGCCGACCTTGACCGGCGCTGCATAGGTCCGGTCGCCGACATCGAGCAGCAGCGCTGCGCTGGTGTCGGTCAGGCTCAGCGCGTCGATCACCGCAGCGGGCGGCGGTGCGCTCGGGCGCGGTACGCGGGCATTGGCCGCCTTGGCCAGGCCGTCGGCCTGCGCGGCATCGGCGCTGGCAATGCCGGCCGTAGGCCCAGCACCGAGGCCGGCGCTGAGCGCCTGGCTCTGAGGCTCGCCACCGCCGCCGCAGGCCAGCAGGCCCAGTGAGATCGACGCGGCCAGCAGGCGCGGGCCTCCAGGTCTGGGGGGAGTCTTGTCTTTGCGCATGTCCAGTCTCCTGCAGCACCCGCGGCTCAGGGCCGTCTCGAGGGCGCGCTATACGGTCTTGCAATCAGGGCACGCAGCGGCGCCACCTGCGGCCAGGCGGGTGGACGGTAGCCGGTGGACGACGGAGATTCGGCGGCAGGCCGAGGGGACGAGTCGCCGGCAGCACACGAAGGGTGCAAGCGCGGCACAACAACGTCAGGCGGGCAATGGCGGCAGGCGCATTGCGCGGCGGGGCTGCGGCAGCAGCAGGGCTGCCGGGAGAAGATCCCGCTCTTGCGCGACAGACCTTAGGGTCTTGGAACAGTGTTTCGTTTTCCGGATCGCCAGTCTATGCAGGCAATCCCTGATTGGGCAGCTCGCCCCCGAGTCGGGGGGCTGGCTCAGGACGTGTGCAAGGGCTTGGTGCCGATCACCACGCCGTCCTCATCGGCGTACAGCCAGTCGCCCGGCCTGATCCACAGCCCATGCAGCTGCAGGGCCACATCGGCCAGGCCCTGGCCGCGTCGATCGGTGGGCATGGGCACATGGCCCAGCGCCAGGATGCCGAGCTGAGCGGCGCGCAGCTCGGCCAGGTCGCGCACGCAGCCATGGATCAGCAGGCCGGCCCAGCCGTTCTTCGCGGCGGCCTCGGCCAGATTGCCGCCGATCAGCGCCCGCTGCATCGAACCGCCGCCGTCGAACACCAGCACCCGGCCCTGACCGGGGCTCTCGACCGCGCTCTTGAGAAGGCTGTTGTCCTCCAACGCGCGCACCGTCGTGACCGGGCCGGCAAAGCGCGCCAGGCCGCCATAGCTGCGGTAGAGGCCGCCGGGGATGACGCGGACCTCGCCGCTGTCATCGCTCTTGTGCTCGTCGCAGAAATCACAGGTCGAGAAGTTCATCGGCAGTTTTCCTTGCGTCTCAGTCTTGGAGCGGATCGGCCAGCACCTTGATGCGCGCACCCTGCAGGCTCACGACCTGGCCGGCGCGGATCTTGGCGGTCTTGCGCAGCTCGGTCTGGCCGTCCACCTGGACCTGCTGCTCGGTGATCATCATGCGGGCCACGCCTCCGCTGTCGGCCAGGCCGGTGGCTTTGAGCAGCTTGTCGAGCTCGATGAATTCGCCGCGCAGTTCGAAGTTGATGTGTTCCATCGCCTCATTGTCCCAGACGCTGTTTGGCCGCCTCGCGGATTGCCGTCAGCGTGCTGCGACTGGTCGAGACATCGGTGGACAGGCGCAAATGCAGCAGCGTCGGCTTGCCGGCGCGCAGCACGGTCTGCAGCGCCGGTGCGAAGTCCTCTGTGTGATCGACACGCTGGGCAGCCCAGCCATAGGCCAACGCCAGTTGCACGAAATCGGGGTTGAACAGATCGCTACCGGAGACCCGGCCCGGGTACTCGCGCTCCTGGTGCATCCTGATCGTGCCGTAGGTGCCGTTGTCGACCACTACCGAGATCAGGCGCTTGGCGCCATAGCCGGTGGCGGTGGCCAGCTCCTGGCCGGTCATCAGGAAATCGCCATCGCCGGCAATATTCACGACCCAGCGCTCGGGATCGAGCAGGCTGGCGGCCACCGCCGCCGGCACGCCGTAACCCATCGCGCCCGACGTCGGGGCCAGCTGGGTGCGGCCATGCTGGTGCAGCGCCGTGTATTGATGGAAGCGGTGCAGCCAGCCGCTGTAGTTACCAGCGCCATTGGTGAAGATCGTGCCCTCGGGCATCGCCCGGCTCAGGGTCTTGACGACCTCGGCCATGTCCAGCGGGCTGACCGGCTGGGGGGCCAGATTCGCTTGGTAGTCGGCATGGGCCTGATGCGCCCATTCGGTCCAGGCGACGCTGCCCGGAGCCTCCAGGCTTTCCAGTGCGTGGGCCGCGCAACTCATGCTTGCATTGATCATCAGATCGGCCGCATAGACACGGCCCAGCTCCTCGGCGCCGGCGTGGATGTGCACCAGTTGCTGGGTGGGGCGCGGTGCCTGCAGCAAGGTATAGCCGCCGGTGGTCATCTCACCAAGGCGCGGGCCGACTGCGAGGATCAGGTCGGCATCCTGCACGCGCCGCGCCAGCTTTGGATTGATGCCGATGCCGACATCGCCGGCATAGAGCGGATGGCGGTTGTCAAACAGATCCTGGAAGCGGAAGGCACAGCCGACCGGCAGCTGCCAAGCCTCGGCAAAGCGTTGCAGCGCCGCGCAGCTGTCGGGCGTCCAGCCACCGCCTCCGACGATCACCAAGGGCCGCTGAGCCCCAGCCAAGCGTGAGCGCAGATCGGACAGCGCGGCCGGCACCGGCCAAGCCTGGGCCGGTGCGACGCGCGGCAGCACCGGCGCCGCCGTCATCCGGGTCAGCATGTCCTCGGGCAGCACCAGCACGACCGGCCCGGGCCGGCCCTGCAGCGCGGTGTGGAAGGCGCGCGCAATGTACTCGGGCAGGCGGTCGGCGTCCTGCACCTCGCCGACCCATTTGGCCATGCCCAGCGTGCCGGGGCCGAACATCTGGCGGTAGTCGACCTCCTGAAACGCCTCGCGGTCGCGCTGGTCGCTGGCCACCTGACCGATGAAGAGAATCATCGGCGTGCTGTCCTGGAAGGCGGTGTGCAGACCGATGCTGGCATTGGTGGCGCCGGGACCGCGGGTCACGAAGCAGATGCCAGGTCGGCCGGTCAGCTTGCCCTGGGCCTCGGCCATGAAGGCCGCCCCGCCCTCTTGCCGGCATGCGATGAAGCGGATCCCTTTGTCGCGGTGCTCATGAAAGCCGTCCAGCACCGCCAGATAGCTCTCGCCTGGCACGCCGAAGACAGTATCAATACCCTGGGCGACCAGGGCTTCGACCAGCAGGTGGCCGGCCAGACGTGATGAAGTGAGAGCGGGACTTTGTTGCATAGGCCGAATGTAGCGCCGGCTAGAGCCGGCGCCTATTGGCGCTTATCGGCACCTAGGCGGTGGCCAGTCGCGTGCGGGCGATGCGCAGACCGACTAGGCCGGCCGACGCAATACCCAGGCCCAGCGCGGCGGCCGAGCCGGCGAACACGCCGGCCGGATGGCCACCGTCCAGCAAGGCGCCGAACACCGGCGCAGCCAGCGCGAAGCCGACATCCAAGCCCGAGTACACCGTGCCGTAGACCCGGCCGGTGGCACCTGGGGGCGCAGCGCGCTTGATCAACATGTCGCGCGAGGGTCCGGCCAAGCCGGTGCCGAATCCGGCCAGCGCGGTGGCCGCCGCTGCCACCAACGGTGGCAGCCAGCCGGCCGCGACCAGCAGCAGCAGGCCAGCAGCCAGCGCCATCGCCATCGCGATCGTGCGCTCCAGGCGCTGCACCCTAGCGACCAGAAAACCGCCGATCACCATACCCAAAGCGCCGCACAGCATGTAGCCAGTCACCACATAGGCGGTCAGGCTCAGCGGCAGGCCATACATCTGGCCCAGGGCCGGACTGGCAAAACTCTGGATCGCGCTCAGCGCGGCGGTCGTGAAGAAAAAGAAGGAGAAGCACAGCCAGACGGAGGGCAAGCGCAGAAAAGCCATCGGATGTTCCGCTTTGACACCCGCTGCCGGCTTGGCATGGCCCCAGGACCCCTGGCTGTCGTCGATGGCCTCTCGCTTGAAGAACAGCAGCGCGATCACCGCCAGCGCCACCAGACCGGTGCCCAGATAGGCATAGCGCCAGTTACCGGTGGCCTCGGCGATGCCGATCGAGAACACCGGCGCCAACGCCCAACCCAGATTGCCGGTGATGCCATGCACCGAGAAGGCATGGCCCAGGCGAGGCTGCGAGACGCGCTTGTTCAAAATCGTGAAGTCCACCGGGTGGAAGGGCGAATTGCCGAGCCCAGCCAGCGCCGCTGCCAGCATCAGCCCGCCAAAGCCCGTCGCCATGCCAGCCGCGACCGAGGCCAGCACAAAGCAGGCCAAAGCCGCGAACAGCACCGGCCGTGCACCGCGCTTGTCCACCAGAAAACCGGCCAGCGCCTGGCCGATGCCCGAGATCACGAAAAAAGTCGTGACCAACAGCCCCAGCTCCGAATAGCTCAGCCCGAAGTCCTTGATAAAGGCCGGAAACAGCGGCGGCAGCAGCATGTGAAAGAAGTGCGAGGTGCCATGAGCCAGGCCGATCAAACTGATCGTGCCGTAGTCGCGCCGGGCCTGGGCGCGGCCGTCAAGGGTGAGGGAGGCGGTGTTCGTCGTCATGGCGTCAATGTAGGCGCCGCAAGCGCGGCCGAGTTACGATAGATCGCCAAGCTTTATCGAAATTACGCCAATGGCCTCTCCACGCCGCAGCCTGCCGCCCGCCGACCCCAGCCGCTACGCGCCGAGCCCGGAGCGCCCGCTGCGCGGCAAGGCGCGGCTGATGGAGCACCAAATGGATATTCAGCCACACCAGCACGACTGGGGCCAGCTGGTGTTCTCAGTGGGTGGGGCGGTACGCGTCAGCACCAGTGCCAGCACCTTCATCGTGCCGCCCTCGCGAGCGGTCTGGATAGCGCCGCGCATCGTCCATGCCGTCTCGGCCATTGAGCGGGCCGATCTGCGCACGCTCTATCTCCATGAGAGCCTGACGCGTGCATCGGCCTGGGCGCAGTGCCGGGTGCTGGAAGTCTCGCCGCTGCTGCGCGAGCTGGTGCTACAGCTGCCCACCGACCCCAACGCCGCCCCCGACACCCCGAACGAACGTGAACGCGAGCGCTGCATTACCCATCTGATCGTCGACGAGCTGGGCCGCGCGCGCAGCTTGCGCCTGGGCGTGGCCCTGCCTCAGGACAAACGCCTGTTGCGTCTGTGCCAGGCCATCATCGAAGACCCGGCCCGCTACGCGAGCCTGGCCGACTGGGCCGCCGAAGTCGGCGCCAGCGAGCGCACGATCTCGCGGCTGTTCCGCGAGCAACTGGGCAGCGGCTACGGCCAATGGCGCAGCCAGGTGCTGCTGGCCCATGCGCTGTCGATGGCCGCGCGGCAAAAGCCGATGAGCCATATCGCCGCTGAGCTGGGCTATGCCAGCGCCAGCGCCTTCACCGCCATGGTGACGCGCACTGTGGGCATGCCGCCGAGCCGGTTCTTCGCCGAAGCCTAAAGCCGCTGACAAGGCCTGCAGGCCTTGTCAGCGATAGCGAGCCAGTATGGTCTTGAGCTGGCCACTCTGGACCAACTGGCGCACGCCAGCATGGATGCGCGCGGGCGCCATCGCCGGCTTGGCCGAGAGCAAGCAATGCGTTGTCACCGAATGCACAGTCTGAAGAGGCTTGAGCCGCTGCGTCGTCGGCTGGCTCTTGTTGAACCAGTCGACCATCAGGCTGTTGGCCACGGCCAGATCGGTACGGCCCAGCGCCAGTTTCTCCAGCACGCGCTGCTGGCTGGGGCCGTCATCGCGAAGCAAGCGGCCGCTGCGCAAGGCAGCATCCAGCGCGGGATAACGATAGCTGATCACCAGGCCGACGCTCAAACCCTTGACGCTGTCCAGATCGATCGGGGCGGCCTCCTTCGATCCGGGTCCGGCCAGCAGCAGATCGTCCAGCACCAGAAGCGGCACGCTCCAGCGCTCGGCCACCACCGGCTTGTCAAACCATGCCGGTGCCAGCAGGCAGTGCAGGTCGACCTGGCCATTGTCCAGCGCGGCATCGACCCGCTTGGGCGGCAGGATCGTGATGCGAGCCTCGGCCCCGGCATTGGCTGCAATCTGGTTCATCATCTCGAACAGAATCCCACCTTGCAGGCGTCCAGCGACGACATGCGCGAACGGCATGGCCCACGCCTGGCCCAGCGCAAAGCGCAGTACCGGTACAGAAACTGGGCCGGGCGGCGCGGCCTGTGCCGCCTGCGCACCGAGCAGCAGGCCGGCGACAAGCCCGGCTGTCGTCTTTCTCCATCCACCTCGCATGAGATCGCAGTCTAGGGCATGCATGCCCCTGCGCCGGATCTGGCGGTGCCGCTGGGATACCATTTCCCCATGGAACAGGTTTTATTCGACTACACCCGCCAGGACGCCGAAGGCGCCAGCTGCACCGCCCATGCCTGGGCCAAGGTGCCGGCGCCCTTGACACCCAGCCAGCGTGTCACGCTCAAAGCCCGCGCCGCAGCGCTGCTGAAGGCCCGCAATGCGATGCTGGTCGCGCATTACTACGTGGACGGTGATCTGCAGGATTTGGCGCTGGAGACCGGCGGCATCGTCTCTGACTCGCTGGAGATGGCCCGCTTCGGCCGTGACCACGCGGCCCAGACCCTGATCGTCGCCGGGGTGCGCTTCATGGGCGAAAGTGCAAAGATCCTGTCCCCAGAGAAGCGCGTGCTGATGCCTGACCTGGACGCGACCTGCTCGCTGGACCTGGGTTGCCCGGCCGATGAGTTCGCGGCCTTTTGCGACGCACATCCGGACCGCAAGGTGGTGGTCTACGCCAACACCAGCGCGGCCGTGAAGGCGCGCGCCGACTGGATGGTCACCAGCTCTTGCGCGCTGGAGATCGTGGCCGAGCTTAAGGCAAAGGGCGAGAAGATCCTGTGGGCGCCGGACCGCCATCTGGGTCGCTACATCCAGGAGCAGACCGGCGCCGACATGCTGATGTGGAACGGCGCCTGCATCGTGCACGATGAGTTCAAGGGTCTGGAGCTCGACCTGCTGAGCGAGCAGCATCCGCACGCGATGATCCTGGTCCACCCCGAGTCGCCCAAGAGCGTGGTCGACAAGGCCCACGTCGTGGGTTCCACTTCGGCACTTATCAAGGCCGTCGTCGAAGGCACAGCGAAAGAATACATCGTCGCCACCGACAACGGCATCCTGCACCGCATGCGCCAGCTGGCACCCGGCAAGACCCTGATCGAGGCGCCCACCGCCGGTAACAGCGCTACCTGCAAGAGCTGCGCGCACTGCCCGTGGATGGCGATGAACGGGCTGCAGGGTGTGATCGACTGCCTGGAGCTGGGCCAGGGTGAAATCCACATCGACGAGCCAGTGCGGGTCAAGGCGCTGGGCTGCATCACACGCATGCTGGACTTCACTGCGGAACTGAAAGCCCGGACGGCCGGCATGAAGACGGGCATCGGGGCAGCCTGAATAAGGGGGGATGGCGCCCGTTTTTCGGCCGCAGGGAGCGCTATAAAGCGAATACGCTTGTGCGATCCACAGAAAGACGAGACGCCTCATGACCGACTTCAGCTCGCTCTACAACCACCACGAACGCGAGGTGTTCAACGCCGTCGCAACGGTGGCCCCTCAGTTTCCGGCTATCAGCAGCAACGATCTGCTGGTCGACGTGGCCTGTGTGGCGCTGAACCGCCTGCCGCCGCGCTACATCCGCCACGAGGTGGATTTCTCCTTCTACCTGACCGAGCATGAGCGGTTGGAGATCGACGCCGCCATCAGCGAGGCGGTCACCTATGCCTTCAACTTCGTGCAGGCACGCACCGCGCTGCGCGCGCGGCGCTGAGCCCCAGCCTTCAGGGCGCAAGCCCGGCCAGGGCGAACCAAAGCAGCACGCTGATCGCGCCAGCCCCCAGCAAGAGCGCGAGTAGCAAGCTCACTCTGAACGGCCGCCCGGCAGGCGCGTGCTGCACGGAGCCACTGCGGTCGCGCAAGGGTCGGCCCAGCAAGCGGCTGGCCGCCTTGAGTTCGGCGAGCAGTTCCTCGCGCTCGTGAAATACAGCCAGGTGCAGATGCTGGGGTGGCGAGCCCGGTGCCACGACGATCAGATAGGCGATGTAAGTTTCCTGCGCGTCGTAGCGCGTCGTGCTGCCTTCGTCAACAACATCGCGCTGACGCTGATGGGAAATCAGGCGCCCTTCGACACTGTCGATCTGCCTGGCCGGATAGCAACGCCAGAACTGGCAGTAGGCGATGCCCCAGCCTGCCCACACGTCGCGGCGCACAGGGTCGACCGCCCAAGCACGCACCAGCAGCGCTTGACCCAGGCCGCTCGCCAGCAGCATCACGGCGCCCCAGGCCAGCGCCAGCCGTGCCACCGGATCAAGCGAGCGGTCAGCGTCGAATGCCGCCAGAGCGGCAGCCACGCTCCCCAGACACAGCAGCAATCCTAACGCGAGCTTCAGCGGCCCGAGCGACCTGCCGAACGCGCCCAGGGTTTGCAGATGAGCGCGTGGCGGACGCCTGCAGGATGGGTCGGTTGGATTTGTAGACAAGGCTGGTGCTCAGCACGGCGTGCAACGGGACCAAGCCTTGTAGCGCATGCAGCGCCAGCTATCAAGACCTGACCCCCAAGGCTTTATGTCGTTTTCAGCCTCCGCGCAGACCCCGCTCGGCGATCAGCACGGTCGGGAAGCTGACCGGCAGCGTGCGCGGATAGTCGCGGCTGAAATGCAGGCCACGGCTCTCGTGGCGCAGCAGCGCCGAGCGCACGATAAGTTCGGCGCAATCGACCAGATTGCGCAGCTCAAGCAGATCGCGGGTGACGCGGAAGTTGGCGTAGTAGTCGTCAATCTCGCCGCGCAGCAAATCGATGCGGTGCAGCGCCCGCTCCAGCCGCTTGGTGGTCCGCACGATGCCCACGTAGTTCCACATCAGCAGGCGCAACTCGTCCCAGTTGTGGGCAATCACGACTTGCTCGTCGGCGTCCTCGACCTGGCTTTCGTCCCAGGCCGGTAGTGGCGCCGGACCAGGTGTTGCCAGGCCCAGAATGTCGGCCGCGCAGGTCTGACCGAGCACCACGCACTCCAGCAGCGAATTGCTGGCCAGGCGATTAGCGCCATGCAGGCCGGTATAACTGGTCTCACCGACCGCATAAAGCCCCGGCAGATCGCTGCAGCCCTTCAGGTCGGTGACGACACCACCGCAAGTGAAATGCACTGCCGGCACGACCGGAATCGCCTGGCGCGCGATATCGATGCCCAAGCTCAGGCAGCGCGCATGGATGGTCGGAAAATGCTCCTTGAGGAAGGCCTCACCCAAGTGCGTGGCGTCCAGCCACACATGGTCCAGGCCGTGCTTCTTCATCTCGAAGTCGATCGCGCGGGCGACGATATCGCGCGGCGCCAGTTCCATGCGCTCGTCATGCGCGGCCATGAAGCGCGTGCCATCTGGCAACTTCAGATGGCCGCCCTCGCCGCGCAGCGCTTCCGTGATCAGGAAGCTGCGCTCCTGCGGGTGGTAGAGGCAGGTCGGGTGGAACTGGATGAACTCCATATTCGCAACCCGGCAGCCTGCCCGCCAGGCCATTGCGATGCCATCGCCGGTGGAGGTGTCGGGGTTGGTCGTGTAACGGTAGACCTTGCCGGCGCCACCGGTGGCCATCACAACGGCGCGCGCGGCCAAGGTCTCGACGCGGCGGCTATCGATGTCCAGCGCGTAGATGCCGTAGCAGCGCGGTTGCTCCTCGCGCTGCACATGGCGCGATGTGATCAGGTCCAGCGCCATCCAGCGCTCGCGCAGCGTGATATTCGGGTGGGCATGGGCTGCGGCCAGTAACTGGTCGTGGATGGCCTTGCCGGTGGCGTCGGCAGCGTGGGCGATGCGGCGCACCGCATGGCCGCCCTCGCGGGTCAGATGCAGGCCCAACGGGCCATCGTCGTCCGGCGTGAAGGGCACGCCCTGCTGCACCAGCCATTCGACCGCCTGGGCGCTGCGCTCGGCGATGAAGCGGGCGGTGGCCTCATCGACCAGGCCGGCGCCGGCGTCCTGGGTATCGCGCACATGGCTCTCGATACTGTCGTCGCGGCCCAGTACACCGACGATGCCGCCCTGGGCCCAGGCGGTGGCCGCCTCGGTCAGATCGCGCTTGGCCAGCACAATGACGGGGACAGCATCGGCCAGATGCAAGGCCACGGTCAAACCGGCCAGGCCGGCACCGACGATCACCACGGGAGCTGCTGCAGTCATTCAGGCGGCCGCCATTTGCGTGGCGTCATCAAACAAGGAACCGTTGATTCTAAGTAGTGATCGACGTCCGGATAATCAGACGTATGAGCGCTCTGCCCCGCATCGCCTGCCCCTTGTGCAGCGGCCTTGACCTGCTGGTCCTGCCCGCCGTGCGCGCTCGCGCCTACCGCCAGTGCCCGGTTTGCCGGCTCAGCTTCATGCACCCGGTCGACCGCCCAAGCCCGAGCGCCGAGAAGCAAGAGTACGACCGTCACCGCAACGGGCCCGGGGACAGCCACTACCGGGCCTTCCTCGACCGGCTGGCCCTGCCGCTCGCGGATCGGCTGCAGCCTGGCGATGAGGGTCTGGACTACGGCTGCGGCCCCGGCCCGGTTCTGGCAGCGATGCTGAGTGAACGAGGCTTTCCCACATCCGCCTATGATCCGATTTATGCGCCTCACGCCGGCCTGCTGCTGCAGCGCTATGACTTCGTCAGCTGCACCGAGGTGGCCGAGCACTTCCACGACCCGGTGGCCGAGTTCACGCGATTAGACGCGCTGCTGCGCCCAGGTGGGTGGCTGGGCCTGATGACCCAGTGGCGCCTACCGGAGCGCGACTTCGCAGCCTGGCGCTATGTCCATGACCCCACGCATGTGTGCTTTTACGAGCGCACCACGCTGGACTGGATTGCCCGGCGTTGGGGTTGGGCGCTGCAATGCCCGGCCGCGAACATCGCCTTGTTCCGAAAACTCCCTAGCCCGAAGGATGCAAGCTGGGGCGCCGCTGCCTAGAGTCCTTGCCAGCGGCACGTCGTGCCGCCCGAGCAGTTCTAGGAGACTTCCATGGCCACAGCAAGGAAAAAGAGCGCCGGTGCCCCCGACGCCACGGCACGCAAGTCGGTGATCGTCACCTTTAAACCCAAGGACAAGCGCAAGAACAAAAAGGCAGACAAGCTCGAGCTGCTTGCCAGCAGCTGCCCGCGCAGCGAAAGCCTGGAGTTCTTCGACGTCGGCAGTGCCTCGGCCTTCACGATAGGCTCACCGGGCCTGCCTGGCGGCCTGGACAGCGATCACATGGGCTTCGACATCAATTTGTTCGAGGCCCCGATCCTGACGCTGACCCTGAGCGATGCCGAGATCAAGGCGCTCAAGAGCAACCCCGACGTCGCCGCCGTCGAGACCGATGGCTGGGCCTATGCACTGCCGATGGAGACCCTGGTGTTCGAGGGCCAACCCTCGGTAATGGCCGAGACGGTGCCGGTTGGCGTGTCGCAGATCAAGGCGCCGCCGGCTTGGGGCTGCTCGCGCGGACGAGGCATCAAGGTCGCAGTGCTGGATACCGGCATCGACTGGAACCATCCCGACCTGAAGGCCAATGTGAAAGGTGCGGTCAGCTTCGTGCCCGGCGAGACCGCAATGGACGGCAACAGCCACGGCACCCATTGCGCCGGCACGATTGGCGCGACGATCAACGGCGCCGGCGTGGTCGGGGTCGCGCCCGAGGCCTCGCTGTACGGGGTCAAGGTGCTGGCCAACAACGGCAGTGGCCAGTACAGCTGGATCATCGCCGGCATCAATTGGGCGATTCAGAACAAGATGCAGATCGTCAGCATGAGCCTGGGCGGCGGCGGCGCGCCGGCCGCGCTGGAGGCGATCTGCGACGCCGCCTACAACGCCGGCGTGCTGCTGATCGCGGCGGCCGGCAATGCCGGCCCAGGCATGGGCACGGTCGGCTACCCCGGCAAGTACAAGCGCGTGATCGCGGTATCGGCCATCGACAACAGCAATGTGATCGCGTCCTTCAGCAGTCGAGGCCCAGAAATCGAGATTGCCGCCCCGGGGGTGCAGGTGCTGTCTACCGTACCGGGCGGTGGGTACGGCCAGAAGAGCGGCACCAGCATGGCCTGCCCCCATGTGGCTGGAGCGGCCGCCGTCGTCTGGGGCGCACACCGCTTCGCGAGCAACACGCAGATCTGGAACCTGCTGGCCAGCACCGCAGATGCGCTAGGCCCGCCAGGATGGGATCCGCTGTACGGCTATGGCCGGGTCGATGTGGACCAGGCGGCGCTGGCCATGGCGCCGGCCGCGGCCGTGGCCTTCAAGCCCTGAGCCAGCGGACCGGCCGGTGGAACTGCGGCTGCTGAGCCTGGTGCCCGACGCGCCGCTGCCGCAGCGCGCGCCGGCTTCGACACGGCCGGCCGTGCCACCCGGCTACGGCGTGCAGGAACATTGCATGCCCTTCACGGCGGCCTGCGCGTTGGGCCTGCTCGTGCCGGCCCCATTTGACTTTGGCCTGTGCCTGCCCGTCGAGCTGCCGGCCGGCGTACAGGGCTTTCGCGCGCCGGGACCACGCGACGCCGCGTCCGAGGATCAGCGGCTGTTCTACGTACGCGACCGGGCCAGCAGCCGCTTGCGCGCCAATGCCTACAGCTTTGATCCCCTGCCCTTTGACGACGAGCGCGGCGAACGCGCCGAGTTGCGGCCGGTGCAGCCGGGGCTGAGTTTCTTCGAGCGGCCCGATCAGGCCGGACTGTTCAAGTTGCATCTGCCCTGGGTGCTGCGCACGCCGGACGGCATCGACAGCCTCTACGGCCCGCCGCTGAACCGGCCGGCACCGCTTGAGTTGCTGAGCGGCCTGATCGAGAGCGATTGGTACGCCCACCCGGTCAACCTGGTCGTTCGCAGGCCCGCCACCGGTGCACTGCACATCCGCGCCGGCCAGATCATTGCCCAGGTCCTGTTCGTCGCACGCGACAGCCGTCGCGCCCAAGTGCAAGCGCTGTCGGCCGACAGCGCAGACGCCCAGGCCCTGCGCAACGACCTGCTGCGCTGGTTTGTCGCACACCGCCAGGACCGCAGCGCCTACCGCCGACTGGCGCGCAGCAAGCAGGGACGGCTCGACGGCGCCAAAGACTAAGGGTTGAGTAAGGCGTCCAGCGCCTGCATCTGACCATCCAGCTCGATGCGCTCGACATCATCGCGCTGGGCCAACGCCAGCGCCTGGGCCGCGCTCATACGGCCGGCTGCCATGCGGATCGCGTCGACGGCGGTCTCCACCTTGAAGGGCAGCGCCCCCGCCCCCGGCGCCAGCGTCACGATGAAGGGCAGCGGCTCGGCCACATCCTGCGCGGCCAGTGAGCGCAGGCGGGTGGCCAGATCGGCAGCGAGCTCGGCAGGCATGGCGGTCCCCTTCAAGGCCAGGATCGCCCGAGTCTAGTCCTCAATGGACGACCCGCCCGAACTGGAACTCCCCATCGGCAACATCGACCGGGATCACATCCTTGGGTCCGAAACGGCCTTGCAGAATCAGCTTGGACAGCGGGTTCTCGATGCGCTGCTGAATGGCGCGCTTGAGCGGGCGAGCGCCGAACACCGGATCGAAGCCGACCTTGGCCAGCTCGTTCAGGGCCGCCGGGCTGACGTCAAGCTTCATCTCCATTTTTTCGAGCCGCTGTTCGAGGATCTGCAGCTGGATACGGGCGATGTCCTGGATGTGCTTCTGATCCAGCGCGTGGAAGACCACTGTCTCGTCGATGCGATTGAGAAACTCGGGGCGGAAGTGGGCTTTGACCTCGCCCCAGACCGCATCGCGTATCACCTCGTCGGATTCGCCGACCAGATTCATGATGTGCTGCGAGCCGAGGTTGCTGGTCATCACAATCACCGTGTTCTTGAAGTCCACCGTTCGGCCCTGACCATCGGTGAGGCGACCGTCGTCCAGCACTTGCAAGAGCACGTTGAAAACGTCGGGGTGCGCCTTCTCAACCTCGTCGAGCAGCAGCACCGAATAGGGCTTGCGGCGAACCGCCTCGGTCAGGGTGCCGCCCTCCTCGTATCCGACATAGCCTGGGGGCGCGCCAATCAGACGGCTGACCGAGTGCTTCTCCATGAATTCGCTCATGTCGATGCGCACCAGATGGTCCTCGCTGTCAAACAAGAAGCCAGCCAAGGCCTTGCAAAGTTCGGTCTTGCCGACGCCGGTGGGGCCGAGGAAAAGGAAGGAGCCGAGCGGCCGATTCGGATCGGACAGACCAGCCCGCGAGCGGCGGATCGCATCGGCCACCGCGACGATAGCCTGCTCCTGACCGACGACGCGCTGGTGCAGTTTCTCTTCCATCTGCAAGAGCTTGTCGCGCTCGCCCTGCATCAGCTTGGCCACTGGAATGCCGGTCGCACGTGCTACGACCTCGGCGATCTCTTCGGCGCCAACGAGGGTGCGCAAGAGCTTGTTGGGCGTGCCTACGCTGCCATCCGCGCCCTTGCCCGACTCCTTGGCTTGAGCCTCGTGCAGTTTCTTCTCCAAGGTCGGCAACCGGTCGTACTGCAGCTCGGCGAGCTTGTTGAAGTCGCCCTTGCGCTTCAGGTCCTCGATCTGCAGCTTGATGCGCTCGATCTCCTCCTTGACGTGGGCGCTACCCTGGGCCTGGGCCTTCTCGGAGGTCCAGATCTCTTCCAGGTCGTTGTACTCGCGCTGCAGCTTGAGCAGCTCCTCCTCGATCAGCGCGAAGCGCTTCTGCGAGCCTTCGTCCTTCTCGCGACGGACCGCCTCGCGCTCGATCTTCAGCTGGATCATGCGACGATCGAGCTTATCCATCACCTCGGGCTTGGAGTCGATCTCAATCTTGATCTTGGCCGCGGCCTCGTCGATCAGATCGATGGCCTTGTCAGGCAGGAATCGGTCGGTGATGTAGCGATGGCTCAGCTCGGCTGCGGCGATGATGGCCGGGTCGGTGATCTCGACGCCATGGTGAACCTCGTACTTCTCCTGTAAGCCCCGCAGGATCGCGATCGTCGCCTCGACGCTGGGCTCATCGACCAGCACCTTCTGGAAGCGCCGCTCCAGCGCCGCGTCCTTTTCGACGTACTTGCGATACTCGTCGAGCGTGGTCGCGCCAATGCAATGCAGCTCGCCCCGCGCCAGCGCGGGCTTGAGCATATTGCCGGCGTCCATCGCGCCCTCGGCCTTTCCGGCCCCAACCATGGTGTGCAGTTCATCGATGAAGAGAATGATGCGGCCCTCGTCCAGCGCCACCTCCTTCAGCACGGCCTTCAGACGCTCCTCAAAGTCGCCGCGGTACTTGGCTCCGGCCAGCAGGCCCGCCATATCCAGCACCAGCACGCGCTTGTTCTTCAGCGACTCCGGCACCTCGCCGTTGACGATGCGCTGGGCAAGACCCTCGACAATGGCGGTCTTACCCACGCCCGGCTCGCCGATCAGCACCGGGTTGTTCTTGGAGCGACGCTGCAGCACCTGGATGGCGCGGCGAATCTCGTCATCGCGGCCGATCACCGGATCCAGCTTGCCCTCGCGAGCACGCTCAGTCAGGTCCAGCGTGTATTTCTTCAGAGCCTCGCGCTGACCTTCGGCCTCGGGGCTGTCGACCTTCTGGCCGCCACGCACCGCCTCGATCGCGCCCTCCAGCGCCTTGCGTGTCAGGCCATGGCCGCGCGCGACGCCGGCCAGATCGGTCTTGGCGTCACTGAGCGCCAGCAAAAACATCTCGCTGGCGATGAACTGGTCGCCGCGCTTGCTGGCCTCCTTTTCGGCGGCCTGCATCAGGCTCATCAGATCGCGGCTGGGCTGGACCTGCTGGCCCTCACCTTGCACCTGTGGATAGCCAGCCAGCACCGTGTCCAACGCGGTCTTCAGCGCCGCTACCTTGACACCAGCGCGCTCGAGCAGCGCACGCGGTCCGTCGGGCTGGGCCAGCATCGCGCCCAGCAGATGGGCCGGCTCGATATAAGGGTTGTCGGTTGTCACGGCCAGGCTTTGGGCCTCGGCCAGAGCTTCCTGAAAGCGGGTGGTGAACTTGTCGACACGCATGGGATAAAACCTCCGTTGCCCGGCAGATGGGACCCAGCGTCCGCTTTTCAAGGCGCGGAGGCCTTGCGCCAGATCAAGTCCGCAGCAGCTGATGCATCAGCTTGAGCCCCAGCGCCGCCGCGCCCAGCGAGCCCAGCACATGGACCGCCGTGTGCGTCAGCGCCAGGCCGAACTCGCCGCGTTGCAGCAGACTCAGCGACTCGCCCGAGAAGGCCGAGAAGGTCGTCAGCCCGCCTAGAAAGCCGGTCACCAGCAGCAGCTTCAGCAGCTCATCGGGCTGACGGCCGAACCACTCCAGCGCCATGCCGATCAGCAGCCCGCCGACCACATTGACCAACAGGGTTCCCAACGGAAAACCCTGCCAGCTGGCGTTGAGCCAGAGCCCGGCGCGCCAGCGCGCCAAAGCCCCCAGCGCCGCCCCCAGGGCCACAGCCACGGCGGCGCTCATGCCGCGTTCCCGGCCTCGATACCCCAGCGCCGCAAGGCCGCATCGTCCGCCACCCGCGCGTCCACCCAATTGGCGCCCTCGGGCGTGTGCTCCTTCTTCCAGAACGGTGCCTGAGTCTTCAGATAGTCCATCAAGAATTCGCACGCCTGGAAGGCCTGGCCGCGATGCGCGGACGCCACCAGCACCAGCACGATCTGCTCACGCGCCGCTAGCGCACCAACGCGGTGGATCACCCTGGCTGCCCGGATATCGAAGCGCCGCTGGGCTTCGTCGATCATCGCCTCGATGGCCGCCTCGGTCATGCCGGGGTAATGCTCCAGCTCCATCATGCGCACGCTCTGGCCGTGGCTGGCATCCCGCACGGTGCCGACAAAGCTGACCACCGCGCCGACGCCGCCATCGGCAGCGCGCAAGGCCAGGGTCTCGGCCGAGAGATCGAAATCGGCAGTCTGGATACTGACGCGGGGCGGGTTCGGGCTGCTCATGGGCAGATTGTGGCATCCAAGCCGCCCCCGCTGGAGCGGGCGGCAGACGCACAGCCAGACTGCAATCTCAGGGCCAACACCGGGGCGCGGCAAACCTGCAACTTGTAACATTTATCCCCGGTACATGCGACAGGTCTTCAAAACAATGAATAGCGAAAGGAGCGGGCGGGAGGCCTGCGACACAGGCATGACGCAGGAGCTGCGCTCGGCATCTTGGCTGGCCACGCTGTCCTGCGACGAGGTGCCACCGCACACCCAGGCGCTGCTGCGCGAGGGGCGCGAGTTGATCATCGTCGCCGCCTACCGCCAGGCCTATGCCTTGTTCATGCGGGCCAGCCAACAGGCCCATGAAGCCGGCCATCTAGCTGGAGAAGCCCAGGCCCTGGCCCTGCTCTCCTATGCGGCGGGCAATCTGGGCCACAACGAAGAGGCCATAGAGACCGCCATGCTGGCCACCCAGCTGGCCGACATCGGCCAGGACCCGCTGGTCAGCCTGATGGTGCTGAACTACCTGGGCGTGGCCCTGCTGTGGAACGGCAGTCATGATGGCGCCGAGGCTGTGCTCACCCAGGCCTATGACGATGCGCTGCACCATGGCCGGCCCGGCGTGGTCTGGCAGCCGCATATCAACCGCTGTCTCAACGAGGCCTACCGCGCGGTCACGCTGCGCCAGCTGGAGCGCCAGCGCCCAGATGCCAGCCGGCTGCGCCGCCTGATCGACGACTTCGATGCCAGCGCCGAGGCCCTGGGCAAAGTCGATGTACCCGCCTCGCTGATGCAGCAAGGCGTGCTGCAGTGGCTGCGCGCGCTGGCCGAGGGCTGGCAGCATGGCGCGGCAGCGGCCGAGCCACTGGTGCAAGCAAGTGAAGCGATGGCCGCCCGCATGCCCGAGGTGCGCCTGCTGCAGGCCATGCAGCCCTGGCTGCGCTGCGAGATGGCCCTGCTCAGCGATGCGGCGCCGGCGGCGCTGCATGCGGCGCGACAGATGCATGCCTCCTGCCTGCGCATCGAGCACCAGCCCTTGCAGCGCATCGCGCTGCTGCTCAGCAGCGAGCTGCATGAGCAGCAGGGCCAAGCCGGCGAGGCGCTGGCGTGCCTGCGCTTGCTGCAGCGCGGCGAACACCAGATCCGCCAGGTCAGCATGCACCACCGCCGCAGCGTGGCAGCCCTGCATTTCGAGCTGCGCCAGCACAAGCAGGAGGTGCAGCATCTGAGGAGCAATGCGCTGCAACTCAAACGACTGTCGATGGAGGACCCGCTGACCGGCCTGCTGAACCGGCGCGGCATGGAGCTGCTGCTGGCCGAGGCGCTGGCCCGACGTCCCGAGGACGGCAGCGCGCTGTATCTGTCGGTGGTCGACGTGGACCGCTTCAAATCGGTCAACGACCGCTTTTCCCATCAGGTCGGAGACCAGGTGCTGCGCGTGCTGGCCGAGCTGTTCCAGCAGTCGCTGCGCGGCCAGGACCTGGCCGCGCGCTGGGGCGGCGACGAGTTCGTGCTGGCCTTCTGGGCCCCAGACGATGAGCAGGCGGCGGCGGTCGGCGAGCGCCTCAAGCGCGCCGTGGCCGCCTATCCTTGGGGCATGCTGGCCACCGGCCTGTGCGTCAGCGTCAGCCTGGGCCTGACCCGCTCGCGCGGCGAAGACAGCCTGGACAGTCTGCTGCTGCGCAGCGATCTGGGCATGTATGCCGAAAAACGCCAGCAGCCCGCTTGAGCCAGGGTACCGGCCCTGGTTATAGTCAACCCATGCCGCAGCGCCACAACCCGACTCACGCCACAGCCCAAGGCTTGGCCGGCGCCGCAACCGCAGGTTCGAAGAAAAGCAAAAAGCAGTCGCTCATCTGACCGGCACTGCTGCCGCGCTCAGATGAGCGACGGCAGCCCGGGCATCACCTCGGTCCGGCCCTTCCCCCGCTCGTCTTGGCACGGCCTCCCAGGTCAATACCGGAGGACCATCGTGTCTGACAACAATTACAGCGGTCTGTGGATTCCCTTGGTGACCCCGTTCCACCACGATGCCGTCGATCACGCTGCCCTGTCGCAACTCGTGCAGCATCTGAAGGCGCAGCGGATCAAAGGCTTCGTCGCTTGCGGCAGCACCGGCGAGGCCGCCTTGCTCGATGAGCATGAACAGCACGCAGTCCTGGAGACGGTCTGCGAGGCGGCCGGCAGCACACCGGTGATGATGGGCATCTCGGGCCCACGGCCCGGCCAGGTGGCCGCGCGCATGGTGGCCATCGCCAAGCGCTTTCCGGTTTGCGCCTTCCTGCTACCGGCGCCCAGCTATATCCGTCCCAGCCAGCAAGGGCTGCTGAACTTCTTCGCAAGCATTGCCGATGTCGCGCCGGCGCCGCTGGTGCTCTACGACATTCCTTACCGCACAGGGGTCAAGATCGAGCTGAGCACGCTGCTGACCCTGGCCGCGCACCCGAACATCGAGGCACTCAAAGACTGCGGCGGCTCTTTGCAAGCCACCCAGGCGCTGATTGCCGATGGCCGCCTGGCCGTGTTGGCCGGCGAGGACCACAACATCTTCCCGACGCTGGCCCTGGGCGGCACCGGGGCGATCGCGGCCAGCGCCCATCTGCACACGACCCATTTCGTGCGCCTGGTTCAGGCCCTGCGCGACGAGCAGACTGAGACCGCCCGGCGGCTGTGGCAGGCGCTGACCCGACTGATCAACCTCAGCTTCGCGGAGAGCAACCCTGCGCCAATCAAGTCCGCACTGGCGCGCCTGGGCCGGCTGCACAACGAGCTGCGCGCGCCGCTGCACCAGGCCTCGCCCGAGCTGGAGCAGCGGCTGTGGGACGCCTATGGGCAGGCCGGCGAGCAGTTGCAGCATGGAGCCCTCACAGCGGCCGTGCCAGCAGGCTGAACTCGATCACCAGCTCGTGCTGCACCGCCAGCAACCCGCCGGCGACGCTGAGTTGACGACAATGAGGTCCGCCGCCCGACGAGGACCTCTTGCCGCCGCTCAACCACCTTCCGGCCGTCGCCGGACTTCTCCGCTTCGCCGCCAGCATCGCGCTGCTGCTGGCCTGGCCGGCTCACGCCCTGGACCCGACCTTGAGTCTGGGGCAGTTGCATCACAGCGCCTGGCGCGGCGTTGACGGCGCGCCGACCCATGTGCTGGCGCTGGCCCAGACCGAGGATGGCTATCTTTGGCTGGGCACCGGCGGCGGCCTGTTCCGCTTCGACGGTGTGCGTTTCGAAGCCATCCGCGAGGTCCATGGGCAGCGCCTGCCGACCGGCAGCATCTCGGCGCTGCAGGCGATCTCGGGCGGGAGGCTGCTGATCGGCCACCGCCACGGCGGCCTGAGCGTACTGGGTCCGCAAGGCATCGTGCACCACCGCGAGAGCGATGGCCTGCCGGCCGGCAATGCCTGGGCATTCGCCGAGGACGGCGACGGCGCGCTCTGGGCCGCCTTCACCGGTGGACTGGCCCGGCTCGACGGCGCGCGCTGGCAGCGCTTTACGCTGGATGGCGAAGCCGTGCCGCAGCGCAGCCTGTTGGTCGATCCGCAGGGTAGCGTCTGGGTCACGGCCAAGACCGGCGCCTTTGTGAGGCCGCGCGGCGCGGCCGACTTCCAGCGCGTAGATGCCGAACTGCCGGCCTATCCGCTGCTGTCGCTGGCGCCAGACGGCCGGGTCTGGGCTGCGGACTTCAAGCGCCGGCGCATCGGCGCGCTGGTGCGCGACGGCGACAGATTCCGCTCGGTACCGGAGCACGAGCGCCTGCCCTTTCCGGCCGATGGCGAGCGTCATTGGTTCGACGCCGATGGCGGCCTGTGGATACGCAGCAATGCCGGCGTGCGGCGCGTTGTGCGCCCGCAAGCCGGCGAGCCGAGCATGCAGACCTTTGGCATCGCCCAGGGGCTGAGCGGTGAGTTCCAAGCCTGGCTGCAGGATCGCGAGGGCAACGTCTGGATCGGCACCGCTGGCGGCCTGGACCGTTTCCGTGTCGGCCATGTGCGGCGCGTCGCGCTGGGCGCGCAGGACGGCGGTGTCGGCGTCGCGCCGGCCGAACACGGCCGCGTCTGGGCCACGACCGATGCCGGCGGGCTATTCCTTGTCGGTGGAGGCCATGGCGACGAGGTCAAGGCCGTGCCCAGCATTGGGCCCCACGCCTCACACCTGCATCGAGACCGACTCGGCCGTGTCTGGATCGGCTCGCGCAGCGCGATGTGGATGCTGGATTCCCAAGGCCGCGCGCTGCCAGTGGCGCGCCCCGACGCCGCTGAAGACGAGCCGCCGCTGACCTTTGCGCCTGTGCATGCTATGGCGCTGGACCGCAGCGGTGCGCTTTGGGCCTCGCTTGTCGTCAAGGGCACCTTCCGACGTATTGACGAGCACTGGCAACCGGTGCCGCCGGCCCAGGGAAACCGCATCATGTCGATGGGTAACGATGCCCAGGGCCGGCTATGGTTGGGGTTTATCAACCGCGGCGCGATGCGTGTGGACGGCGATGGCAGCGATGGGCCGCTGGCCTTCGGTCCGCATAACGGCCTGGACATCGGAGCCGTGATGGCGATCACCGCGCGCGGCACGCGGGTGTGGCTGGGCGGCCAGCGCGGTCTGGCCCTGTACGACGGCCGGACAATGCGTACGTTGCGCTTGCGTGGACAGGAAGAGCTCAGCGTGGTGTCCGGCATCATCGAGACTGCCGCCGGCCAGCTCTGGATCAACGCCGCCAACGGCCTGACCCGCATTTCTGCGACCGACTGGCAGCGCGCCTTGATCGACCCCGCACACCGGGTGCAGGCCGAGCGCTTTGATGCCTACGACGGGCTGCTGGGAAGCGCCAGCCAGGTGCGGCCCCTGCCCTCGCTGGTCGAGGCCGACGACGGCCGGCTGTGGCTGGCCCTGCCCAGCGGATTGTTCGTTATCGATCCGGCCCGGCTGCGGCGAAATCCGCTGCCACCGCCGGTGCTGATCCAGGCCCTAATCGCCAACGGCCAGCGGCATGCGCCAGACCGCCTGCCAGACCTGCCGGTAGGCCGCACCGATCTGCGCATCGAATACACCGCAACCAGCCTGAGCAGCCCGCAGCGCGTGCGCTTTCGCTACAAACTCGAGGGCTATGACAGCGACTGGCAGGAGGCCGATGGCCGTCGCGAGGCGGTCTACACCCGCGTCGGCCCGGGCCGCTATGTTTTCCGCGTGATCGCCGCCAACAATGACGGGGTCTGGAACGAGCAAGGTGCCAGCCTCGTCTTGCACGTGCCGCCGGCCTTCTGGCAGACGTCTTGGTTCGCGCTGGCCGGCGTGGCCCTGGCGCTTTTGGCCGCCACCGCGCTGTACCGCTGGCGCATCCGGCGGCTCTCGGCACGTTTGCGCGAGCGCCTGGTCGTGCGCTTGCACGAGCGCGAACGCATCGCCCGCGAACTTCACGACACCTTGCTGCAAGGAGTCACCGGACTGACCCTGCATGTCGAGGCCGCAGCCCAGCAGGTGCCGCCGGGCACGCCGCTGCGCGAGGAGCTGGAGCGCGCGCTGATCCGGGCCCAGCAGGCCCTGGTCGAGGGCCGCGACCGCGTCAGCGAGCTGCGCGGCACGCAGCTTTCGCTGCCGGACGCGCTGGTCCAGGCCTGTCGCCAACTGGCCGAGGCCTTTCCAGGCCCCGAGTGCCACTTCACGCTCGACGGGCTGCCGCGCGCGGTCCATGCGCTGGTTGCCGACGAGGTGGAATGCATCGCCCGCGAAGCCATCTCGAATGCCCTGCGCCATGCCGACTCACGGCATATCGCGGTGCATTTGAGCTTCGGCAACGCGCTGCTGACGCTGACTGTGCGCGATGACGGTCACGGCTTCACTCCCAACGAACGGCCCGGGCACTTTGGGCTCGCAGGCATGCGGGAGCGGGCGCGCTGCATCGGCGCACAGCTGGATATCCAGTCCGATGCCAGCGGTACCGCGCTGCGGCTGGCGGTGCGGGCCGACACGGCTTACGCGCAGCTCACACCGGCCGCGCCAGCAGGCTGAATTCGATCACCAGTTCGTCCTGCACCGCCAGCAGCCCGCCGGCGACGCTGAAGGGCTGCAGTCCCAGATCGCTGTGCCGCAGCACGAATGCACCGTCGATGCGCAGGCTGCCACCCTGCTCGCTCAGCGTCAGAGGCAGGCTCAGCGCATGGCGGCGCCCAGCCAGCGCGATCTCGATGCGGGCCGCCAGCTTCGGTGGCTCGCCGGCCAGGCTCAGCAGGCGCAGCCCGAGCTCGGGGTGGCGCGCGGCATCCAAACCGCGATCACCGAGCATATTGGCGCGAGTGGCGGCCACCGCCTCGGCGCTTAGCGGGCTGGCAAAGCCGCCGCCGGTGGCGGCACGCAGCGCCGGATCGTCGAGCTGCAAGTCCGCCAGGCGCAGGCTCAACTCGAAGCGGGCTTCGGCCAGCGTGTCGGGCCAGAGCAGCCAGGCCTCGAAGCGCGGCGTTGCCAGCACATGGTTGTGACCCAGCCGCGCGGCGCGGCCGGCACGAAACACATAGATGCGCACGGCCGAGTCGGCCGCCTCGATGCGGTAGAGCCGCCCGCCCTGCTCGGCCCGCAGCGAGGCAAAGCGCACGTCCAGATGCTGGGCCTCTGGTGCGAGCTCGGCCAGTGGCGCGAGCTCCGCAGGCGGCACTGCACAGCCGGCCAGCAACAGTCCGATCAAGAGCGCAGCCCGCCGCGCCGGGGCCAGAAGATCAAGCGACATAGGGAAAACGGTGAGTCCCGATGTCGGCATTTTGACAGTCGGTCGGCAGCGTGCTGCACTAGCATCCAGCCATTAGATAACAGGAGACATTGCCATGGCCGCCAGCCCTTTTCGCCCCGCGCTTGATCTGATGGTGCAGTACGCCCGCTACCACCGCGACCGCCGCAACATCGCCACGCACTTCGTGGGCATCCCGCTGATCGTGTTCGCGATCGGCATCCTGCTGGCGCGCGCGCAGTTCCAGCTAGGCGATGTCCAGCTCAGCGCGGCCTGGCTGCTGTGGGCGGTGAGCACCGCCTGGTATCTGAGCCGTGGCAGTCTGGTGCTGGGCGCAGCCACCGCCCTGGTGAATGCGCTGCTGATGGCGCTGGCTGAGCCACTGGCCATGGGTTCGACCGCCTCCTGGCTGGGCTGGGGTCTCGGCATGTTTGTGCTGGGCTGGATCATTCAGTTCGTCGGCCACTACTACGAGGGCAAGAAGCCCGCCTTCGTGGACGACCTGGTGGGCCTGCTGGTCGGGCCCATGTTCGTTGTCGGCGAGGCCTTGTTCATGCTGGGCTGGGGCCGCTCGATGCTGGCCGAGATCGAACGCCAGGCCGGCCCGACCCATTTGCGGGATCTGGCTCAGCCCGCCGCCTGAACTCGACAAGACCTCGATCGCGCCGCGACTACCAGCGGCAGCCCTTGTTTCTGGCCGCATCAGCAGCTAGCGGCAGTGCTGCGAGCAAACCCATCTCCTGGTAGGCCTGGCGGCAGTCGGACTTTGCGGCCTTCTCGATGCTCTCGCTGAGCTTGGACTTGAGCTCGGGAGGGTGCGGCACCAGCGGCAGCACGCCGCGCGAGCCCCGGCTCGAGACCTCGCCGCCGCGCGTGAGTGGCAGGTTCAAGTTCAGCCGCGGTGCGTTCGGTGGGGTCGAAGCCGGCGTGGCCACATCATGGCCGAGGCGGGCACCGGCATCGGGGCTGCCGGCGGGCGGCGCCGTCGCCGCTGGTGTGGCGGACGGCGCCGAAGGGGTGCGAGGGCCGGGGTCAGGTGTTGAGGGTGCGACCGTGACCGGCTGGGCGGCAGGAGCCGGCAAGCGTTCTGGCTGGTGCACGGCCGGGGCGCTCGGTGCGGCCGGCAGATCCGGAGCCTCCAATCGCGAGCTGGGGCTCAGCTGAGGCAAGGCCTGGGCCGGGAAAGATGGACTCGGCTCCGGCAGCGCCGGCAGCACGGCCGGGGGTAAGGGCGGCGCTTCGAAAGCCGGCAGGGCCGGCAGCGCCTCGGGGGCTGCCACCGCGGCGCCGCTGACGCTGGGCGCAAGCTCGGCGGCGCGGGGCCGGGCGCGCAAGGCCGGTAAGGCAGGCAAGGTCTCAGGCTCCGCTTGCAGGGCCGGTGCCTGGCCCACCGCGGCGCTGGGTATCGGGCGGACCAGCGGGGTCGGCTCGGGCAGTGCCAGCGGCACGGTCGGTGCGGCGGGTGCCGGCTCCGGCGTTGCCAGGGAGGGTGCATCCAGAGGCTGCAGCGCCGATGGCGCTGCCGAGGGCTCGGCCGTGTGCTGCTGCCACTGGCCGCGCCGAGCCGCTCCGGGCTCGGCTTCGGCGGGCGCTGCGGCGGCTCGCACGGCGCCACCGTAGCGCCGCTGCCGGGCCTCGCCGGTCGGGCCGCTATGCTGCTCAGGCGGGGCCGGCAGGTCAGCCCCCGGTCCGGGGCGCGGCGCGTTCAGCGCATCGCTGCGCAGCGTGATGTTCAGCGTCCCCCAGACCCCCTCGCCGCGCCGGGCCGTGCCGCCTGGCGTGTTGCCAAGCACTAGCACCAGCAGGATGTGCAGCAAAACCGCCAGCAGCAGGCATTGCTCCATGCGCGATGGCGCAAGCGGCTGCAACGCGAACGCTGTGGACGCGGCGCCGGCGGTCTGGAGTGAGGGCAGGAGGCGGCTCATGAGGGTGGGCCGCAGTGTGCCGGGACGGGCAGGCAACGTCCACTGCGGCGGCACAACAGCGCCACTCAATCCCAGATCGTCATGGCGGCGTCGACGCCGCCCTTTCTCGATGGTCCCTGGGCACGGCGCGTCGGCGTGCCCAGCGCGATCCAGCCCAGCAAGGTCTCGCCCGGCTCGCAGAAGGCGGCCGCGATCTGCGGATCGCGCACCTTGGCACCAGACAGCATCTTGCCACCGTAACCCAGCAAGTGGGCCGCTGCGAGGAACTGCGCCAGCGCGCCACCCACCGCTGCCCATTGCTCGTGGGCAGGCACCTGCGGGTGGCCGAGATCGATGCGGGCCAGCACGACTACCGTGACCGGCGGCCGCAGCGCGCGCTCGGCGTCCAGCCGGGCGCCGGCCTCGTCCTTGCCGGCGGCCCGGGCCGCAGCGGCAAACAGCTCGGCCATGCGCTGGCGCGCGGCGCCGCGCACGATCTTGAAGCGCCAAGGCAGTAGCTCGCCATGGTCCGGCGCACGCAGGGCGGCCTGCACCATCAGGCTCAGCTCATCCTCGCTGGGGCCGGGCTCCACCAAATGCTTGGGGCCAACTGAGTAGCGCGACAGCAGGGCTTGCAGAGCCAGAGCCTGGGGCTCTTCGTGGCCGCTCATGCCGGTGCCAGCTCCTTGGCGCTGATCGCGTACCTGAAACTGTCGGGCGCCAGCTCGTCGAAGCGGCCGCTGGCGTTCTCGCCCTGCGGGTACATCAGAAAGGGCAGGCTGGCCTTACCGGCGCTACCGGGCAGCCTCAGGTCGTGCGCCGTGTTGTAGGCCACCCAGTTGCCCTCCCAGCCGCCGAACAGCCCTTGGTTGACCGGCGCCACCAGCGGATGCGCTGGATCCTTGATCCACTCCTGGGTCTCCTGGCGCATCACCTTCAGCACATCGGCAGGGTCCATCGCGACCCAGCCGTACTGCTTCAGAAAAACCTCGGCCCGGCAATGCTGGGCACCCTTGAGCCCGGTTGGGTTGGCGCCCAGCTCGCGGTAGCCAAATGCAGAGGGCACCAGGCGCAGGCCATAGACATCGCGTGCAGGCACGCCCACCGCGCGGCACAGGCCGACAAAGACCGCGTTCAGGTCGGCACATTTGCCACCCAGATTGCCGGTCTCCAGCATGGTGCGCACATCGCCGGTGCCGCAGCCGCGCACCTTGGGTTCGCGGTGGGCATTGGCCAACAGCCAGCTGTAGATCGCCCGGGTCTTGTCGAGGTCGGTGCTGGCACCCTGAGTAGCGGTTAAGGCGGTCTTGCGCACAATGCCATCGACCGGGATCAGCTCGGTCGGCGCCAGGTTGGCACGCAGCACCGCTGGGTCTTCGCTGGCACGGATCGGTTTGCTCCAGTCGACTGCGCGACTGCGCGTCTGCAGCCGGCTGACCAGTTGCAGGGTCGGTGCCTTCACGCTCGCAGGAAACTCGGCATAGAGCATGCGCACGCCACGCGGCGCATCGGCCACCACGCGCATCTCACTGGCGTTGCCGCTCCAGCTGTGGCCCAAGCTGCGCTGGTAGTCAGTCTCGACATCGGGCAGCGGCAGCCACAGCCGCGTCACGCCCTGCTGGTCGGCCACCGCGATGTCCATCGTCATCTCAAAGCCGCGCCAAGGGCCGGCCTGGGGTTCAAAACGGTGCGGCACGTGAGTTTGTGACAGTGCGGGCAGCGGCAGCACGGCGGCACTTGCGGCTTGGATCAGCTGGCGGCGGGACAGAGTCATGTCGGGTTCCTGCAAAGGCATGGGTCAGAGTAACGGGGCGATCCATTGGCGGGCCTGGGCGCCGGTCCAATCGAGTTCCCCAATGACGGAAAAGGCGGCGCGGCCGTCTCGGGCGATCAGCACGCTGGTCGGAAAGATGCGCACGCCGAAGCTGCGGCTGGTGGCACCGTCGGCATCGCGCGCAATCGGCAGGCTGATAGGCATGGCCTGCAAAAAGCGGCGGATCGCGGCATCGGTTTCGCGGTGATTGACGGCCAGCACCAGCAAGCCATCCGCCTCATGGCGTTGGGCCAGCAATTCCAGCGAGGGCATCTCGGCACGGCAGGGCTCGCACCAGCTGGCCCAGAAGTTCAGCAGCACCGGCCGCCCCTTGACCTCTGCCAGGCTCCTGGCGGGGCTCTCGAAGCCAGGCAGTGTCAAGGGTGGCGTGGCCTGGCCCTTGGGCCATGGGCGACGCAGTGCCTCGGCCACAGCAGCAAAGGGCAGCGTGGTAGCGGCGGCCAGGGTCAATAGATCACGGCGTTTCATCTGGGGGCTAGGGATACGAAGCAGGCCATTGTCTCAGCAGCATTGCATTCAGAGCATTCAACTGGTGCTGGCTGAAGACCTGCACGCCATGGCTGCGCAGCAGCGCGGCAGTGAGCCCTTGGCCGTCGATCAGACGTCCGGCGAAGCTGCCGTCGTAGACCCGGGTCGAACCGCAGGACGGGCTGCGCTCGGTCAGCACCGCATGGCGGCAGCCCATGCGCCGAGCCAAGACCAGCGCGGCCTGGGCGCCCCGCTCGAAGGCCTCGCTGCAGTCCTCGCCGGCGGCGGTCAGCACCCGGGCCCCGCCCGACTGCCGGACAATCTCGGCCGGCGGCCGCGGCGTCGGCAGGCCGCCGGCCACCTCGGGGCAGATCGGCACCAGCCAGCCGCGCGCCTGCCATTGCACCAGCAGACCATGCTCGATGGACAGTCCGCGCCCGTCATAGCGCACCGGCTCGCCCAGCAGACAAGCACTGATCAAAATACGAGGAGGTGGCTCGGTCATGATGAGGGCAGGGGCAAAAACAAAACGGGACCAGCCTCTCGACCGGTCCCGCTTGCTTTTCTGGTGGGCCCTGAGTGACTCGAACACTCGACCTACGGATTAAGAGTCCGCTGCTCTACCAACTGAGCTAAGAGCCCTGAAATTTGTATTGCCTGTTACTACTTTGTCATTGCTTGTTTGGTGGGCCCTGAGTGACTCGAACACTCGACCTACGGATTAAGAGTCCGCTGCTCTACCAACTGAGCTAAGAGCCCCCGAAACTGCAATAACGGTCAACCGGTGATGGTGGGTTGTGCGGGACTCGAACCTGCGACCATCGGATTAAAAGTCCGGTGCTCTACCAACTGAGCTAACAACCCAACAATCTAGTTGTTCTGCCCTTCAGCAGAGCCTCACATTATAGGCGGCGCCAAACGCTTGGCGCAAGAGGTTTCCAAAAAATGTTTCAGCAATTCGGCAGCTGCAGCCATGCCGAAACTGGCCGTGACCGCGACGCTGGAACCGTAGCCGTGGCAGTTCAGGCTGCTGTCGCTCTGCGCATCGATGGCGCAGCCGGCGTCGGCCGGGCGCAGTACCGCTTCGCGCGAGAACACACAGGCCACCCCCATCTTGCCGGCCTTCGGCGCGGCGTGAAATTTGCGAAGGCGCTGGCGAAGCGATGCCAGCAACGGATCATGCGTGACAAGGCCCAAATCGTCGACCTGCAACGCATGCGGCTGGCGCTTGCCGCCGGCCGCGCCCACCGTGACGAAGGCCCTTCCCTGCTCGCGCGCCCAGGCCGCCAGCGCCGCCTTGGCACGCACTTGGTCGCAAGCGTCGATCAAGCCATCAATCTGAACATCGCCGAGCAGGGCCGGCCAGTTCTGCTCATCGACGAACTCCTCGATCACCGTGACCTCGCAGCCGGGGTGGATGTCGACAATACGCTGGCGCAAAGCCTCGGCCTTGGCCATGCCGACAGTCGATCCGAGCGCCTGCACCTGGCGGTTGATATTGGACTCGGCCACCTGGTCCAAGTCGATTAGCACAAGACCTGACACCCCCGTGCGCGCCAGCGCCTCGACGGCCCAGGACCCCACGCCCCCGAGGCCGACCACGGCCAGCCGTGCGCCGCGCAGGCGCAGATAGTCGGCGTCGCCATACAAGCGGCGCAGGCCGCCGAAGCGGCGCTCCAGATCGGCATCCAGATCGGCAACATCAGGCAGGCTCATCCGAGGCGCCACATCTGATAGCGCAGCGCCAGCACCGCACCGGCGATGATGGCGGCCAGCGCGATGAAGCTGCCCAGGCTCAGGGTCGAAACACCCGACAGGCCTTGGCCAATCGTGCAGCCCAGCGCGACCACGCCGCCCACGCCCATCAGCAGCGCGCCGACGATATGGTTGCTGGTGTCCTCAACGCCACGGAAGGCCTCCCAGCGGAAACTGCGCGTCGCCAGTGCGTAGACGCCGGAGCCTGCAACCACGCCCACCGTGCTGACGATGGCGATGGTCAGCAGCTTGCTGGTATCGCTGAAGAACATCAGCCAGTCCAAGGTGTAGGCCATCGGAGAGACAAAGCTCAGCGCTTCCATGCGCGCGCCGCTGGTGCTTCGCACGAACACCTCTTCCAGCGTGTTCGGATCTTCGGCTACATGGCCCAGCACGCCCGACACCCACCAGATGCCGACGATCACTGCGCCGCTGCCCAGGCCGCCCAGTAGCACATCGGCAGTGCGGCCCTCGGCACGCATCAGCGCCCAGACCAGTAAGCCGCCGCCGATCACGAGGCCCAGCATCAGCGCCAGTTGTTGCTTAGCAAAGCCCAGGCTGGGCGCCAGCAGCGACGGCAAGTCCTGACCACCGGCCAGCGTGATGGCGACGCTGTCGACCGTGGCCACGCGCAGCACCGCCGTGATGCCCTTGAGCGTCGCAAACGCGGCCACGCCCATCACCACGAACACCACCAGGGACTTCAGATTGCCAGCGCCTATGCGTACCAGGGTCTTGCTGCCGCAGCCCGAGGCCAGCACCATACCGAAGCCGAACATCAGGCCGCCCACGACGTTCGACAGCCACAGCAGGCGCGGCGCCGCGTAAATCGTCTTGCCGGCATCGATCCAGCCGAGGAAGACCATGGTGTTGAACCCCAGCATGGCCACCGCGATCGCCAGCACCCACATGCGCATGCGCGCCCAATCGCCCATATTGACGATGTCGGCTACCGCTCCCATCGTGCAGAAATGGGTGCGCTGGGCCAGCGCGCCAAAGACGAAAGCCAGGCCGAAGGCGGCCCACAGCACCTGCTGGCCCAGGGCGTTGATGTCGAGTTCTTGCATGGGGCGGGATTCTAGGCGGCAATGAAAAAGCCCCACGGGCCGAAACCGGTGGGGCCAGGTCTTTCAGGCGCGAGGCTGCTATTTCAGGGACGCCAATCGCTCCTTGGCCGCCTGAGCGGCCTCGGTGCCCGGATAGGCCTTCAAGAGGTCTTCCAGGCTGCGTCGCGCGCCCTTCACCTCCTTGAGCTCGATCTGGCAGTTAGCCATGGCCAGCATGGCTTCAGCCGCGCGCGGATGGGCTGGATTCGCGGCCACGAAGGCCTTGAATGTCGCAATCGCTTCCTTGTAGTCGCGTTTGCCGTAAAGCGCATTGCCGAGCCAAAAGCGCGCCGAGTCACCATAGCCGCTGGACGGGAAGCGACGCTGGAAGGCCGCCAGCGCCGTGGCGGCTTCGGCGAAGTCACCGCGGCGCACCAGCGCCATCGCGGCCTCGTACTGCGTTTTCTCGTCTGGGCCGGCCTGGAACTCACGACCGTCCAGCACCACCTTCTGAGGCTCCAGCGGGCGCAGACGAGTCTCCAGCGACTGCGACTGGTCGGCCAGCTTGCGCTGGGTCTCGGCCAAGTCGCGTGCCAACTGCTCGTTCTGGCCGCGCAGCTTGGCGACCTCGCTGCGCAAGGCCTCGATCTGGGCATTGAGATCCAGCAGGCTGCGGCGCAGCGGCGCGATCTGCTCCTGCGCCTGCTGCTCGGAGGCCTTGCGTTGCGCCTCCTCGCTTTGCTGTAGCCGCGTGCGCAGCTCCAAAATGGCCTTGCGTGCCTCGTCGTCCTCGAACAGCGCGAAGGCCGGCTGGCTGCACAAGCCCAGGGCCGCCAGCGCCAGCGCGCCGAGGCCGGATCTCAGTGCCCTCATCTCACTTGTCCTTCAGCTCGACGCGACGGTTCTTGGCCCAGGCGGCCTCGTCGCTGCCTTGCACGGCCGGGCGCTCCTTGCCGAAGCTGACCGGCTCCACTCGTGCTGCCGGCACACCCAGCAGACCCAGCGACTTGGCCACGGCCTCGGCGCGCTTTTGACCCAGGGCCAGGTTGTACTCGCTGCCGCCGCGCTCGTCGGTATGGCCTTCCAGACGCAAGGCCACCTTGGTGTCGACATTCATGCGCTTGGCATGGCCGTCGATGACGTTCTGGAAGTCGGACTTGACGACAAAGCTGTCGTAGTCGAAATAGACCACGCGCAGGCTGGACACCGCAGCGGCAGCCTGGGCCGCCAAGTCGACGGTAGCGACCTTGGACTCCGAGGTCGGCGCGGTGTTGGCGCCGGTATTGCCCGACGGTGCGGCCGTCACCGGGCGGGATTCGACCGGCGCGGGCTCGTCCAGCTTGGTGGAGCTGCAGCCCACCAGGGCGGCGGCGGCCAGAACGGAAAAGGCCAGCTTGTTCATCATCATCACTATCACTCCTAAGGAAATCGCCTTGCCCTCGCAAAGCGGCATGAAATTCAATCGTTGCCTTTAGCGCCCGAATGGGCCCCAGGTCGGCTCGCGCACATCGGCCGCAGTCGACACCAGCTTGGCCTTGATGCGACCGTCCAACGTCGTCGTCATCAGCACATCCTTGCCGCCGACGCGGGTCGCGTAGACCAGCAGACGCCCGTTCGGCGCGAAGCTGGGACTCTCGTCGTCGCTGGTGTCACTGATCTGTTGCACCGCGCCGCTGGCCAGATCCATCACGCTGAGGCGGAACGCGCCGCCGCTGCGGGTGATGTAGGCCAGGGTCTTGCCGTCCGGGCTGATGGCCGGGCTGATGTTGTAGCTGCCGTTGAAGCTGACACGCACGGGCGCGCCACCGGCCACCGGCATGCGGTAGATCTGCGGGCTGCCACCACGGTCGCTGACGAAGAACAGGGTCTGGCCGTCGGGTGCAAACACCGGCTCAGTGTCGATGGCCGAGCTCTGCGTCAGCCGGCGCAGACCCGAGCCATTGCGGTTCATCATGAAGAGCTGGGAGCCGCCCTCGCGCGACAGAGTCAACGCCAGTTGCTGGCCGTCAGGCGAGAAGGCCGGTGCACTATTGCTGCCGCGGAAATCGGCCAGCACGCGACGCCGGCCAGTCGACAGGTCCTGCACCCAGACCACCGCCTTGCGGCTCTCGAAGGAAACATAGGCCAGCTCGCGGCCGTCGGGCGACCAGGTCGGCGAAATGATCGGATCGGGGCTGCCCAGGGCCACCTGGCCGCCCTCGCCGTCGGCATCGGTGATGCGCAGCGAGTAGCGACCGCCGGCCTTGGTCACATAAGCCATGCGGGTCGCGAACACGCCGCGCTCGCCGGTCAGCTTCTGGTAGATCGAATCGGCGATGCGGTGCGCGGCCAGACGCACATCGTCGGGTGCCACCGCATGGGCCTCGCCGCCGAGGTCCTGGCCCTTGACCACGTCCCAGAGCTTGTGGCGCACATCGAAGCGTCCATCGGCCAGCCGTGTCACCGAGCCGGCGGCCAGCGCATCAGCCTGGCGGCCACGCCATTCGGACCATTCGGGAGCCGAGTTCTCGGTGGGTCCCGCCAGCGCCTCGATCAGGCGGAACTGGCCGCTGCGCTCCAGATCGCCACGAATGATGGCCGACACCGGCTGGCCGCTGCGCGCCTCATCGCGGAACTCGGGAATGGCAATCGGCATCCGCGTCGCGCCTACGCCGGCAATCTCCACCCGAAATTGGGCCAAGGCCGGCAGGCTGAGTGCGGCGGCCGAGCCCAGCAGGCTGCGGCGCATCAGATCGATAGTGGGACGGGATAGCTTGTTTGCGGACATTCGACTCGCTGAGCATGAGCGCCCACGACGGACGCTGCCATTCAATGCAGGGCCGTATTTTGCCTGAGCCGGCTGAATGCCCGCTCAGGCCGCTGGCTATCATGCTGCAAACAGTAACAAAAGGCCCCCATGAGCGAGACAAACTCCCTGCCCCCGTGCCGCTACCCCACCCCGGACCTCGACGATCTCGGCACCCTTCCCGACGACGTGCGCCAGCGCATTCTGGAGGTGCAGGACAAAGCAGGCTTCGTCCCGAATGTCTTTCTCGCGCTGGCACGCCGCCCCGACGAGTTCCGCGCCTTCTTGGCGTATCACGATGCGCTGCTACTGCGCGAGTCGGGCCTGAGCAAGGGTGAGCGCGAGATGATCATCGTTGCCACCAGCGGCGCCAACCAATGCCTGTACTGCGTAGTCGCGCACGGCGCCATCTTGCGCGTCTACGAGAAGGCGCCGCGCCTGGCTGACCAGTTGGCGACCAACTATCGCAAGGCCGATATCACGCCGCGCCAGCGCGCGATGCTGGACTTCGCGCTCAAGGTCTGCCTGCACTCGGCCGAAGTCGACGAGAACGACTACAGCACCCTGCACGCCCATGGCTTCGACGACGAGGACATCTGGGACATCACATCGATCACCGCGCTGTTCGGATTGTCCAACCGCCTGGCCAACGCCGTCTCCCTGCGGCCCAATGACGAGTTCTACCTGCTGGGCCGCCTGCCCCGCCCCGCCAAATCCTGAGACTCGGTCATTAGCTGAACTTATGACCCTCGGTGTAAACACGATGAACAGCGGGCGCAGCAATCCATAGCATGGGGGCTCTTCGTCAGCCCCCAACAAGGATTTCAGCATGCGTCTCTCGACCCTCACCGTCCTGACCCTGCTCGGCGCCTGCGGCGCAGCCCTAGCACAAACGCCGGCCACCTTGGACAAAATCAAGGCCAGCGGCAGCATGACTGTGGCCTACCGGGAATCGTCGATCCCGTTCTCCTACCTCGGCGGCGAAGGCCAGCCGGTCGGATTCGGCTGGGAGATCTGCGGCAAGATCGTCGAGCAGGTGAAGAAGGCGACCGGCCGCGCCGATCTGAAGGTCGCTACCCAGGCTGTGACCTCGCAAAACCGCATCCCGCTGCTACAAAACGGCACGATCGACATCGAGTGCGGCTCCACCACCAACAACAGCGAGCGCGCCAAGCAGGTGGCCTTCGCGACCAACTACTTCTACACCGGCACACGGCTGCTGGTGAGGACCGGCTCGCCGATCAAGAGCACGGCCGATCTAAAGGGCAAGAAGGTCGTCTCGACAACCGGCACGACCAACTACCAAGTGCTGCGCAAGCTCAATGCCGAGCGGAACCTCGGCTTCGAGCTGATCGCCGCCAAGGACCATGCCGAATCGGCCCTCTTGGTTCAGCAGCAGCGGGCTGATGCCTTCGGCATGGACGACATCCTGCTCTACGGCCTGCGCGCCAGCGCACAGAACCCGGCCGAGCTGGCCGTGGTCGGCGAGGCCCTGCAGGTCGAGCCGTACGCGATCATGCTGCGCCGCGACGACCCGGCATTCAAGAAGCTGGTCGACGACACCTTGGCCGGCCTGATGAAGAGCGGCGAGTTCGAGGCGCTCTACAAGAAGTGGTTCCAGTCTCCGATCCCGCCCAAGGGCATCAATCTGAACGCGCCGATGAGCCAGGAATTGCAGGACAACCTGAAGGCCTTGTCGGACAAGCCGGCGATCTGAGAGTCCCGATGCTTGCAGCAGTTGTAGATACCGATGTGGTGGGTGTGCTGGGCGGCATGGGGCCGCTGGCCTCGCTGGACTTCATGCACAAGATGCTGGCGGCCACGCCGGCCGCGCGCGACCAGGAGCATGTGCCGGTGGTGCTGAGCTCAATCCCCCAGGTGCCGGACCGCACCGAGGCCTTCCGCGGCGAGGGCGACTCGCCGCTGGCGGCCATGCTGGCCAGCGGCCGGCGCCTGCGCGATGCCGGCGCCGGCCTGGTCGTGATGCCCTGCAACACCGCCCATCTGTGGTTCGACGAGCTGCAGGCCGCGCTGGGCCTGCCGATGCTGCATCTGGTCGATGCGGCGCTGGAAGACGCGGTGGCCAGCGCCGGCGCCGGCGCACGCATCGGCCTGTTGGCCACTGATGCGACCCTGGCCTCGGGCCTGTACCTGAACCGCCCGGCCTCGAAGCAGGTGCAATGGCTGCTACCCACGGCTAGCGAAATGCTGGACTGGGTGATGCCGGGCATCCAGGCGGTCAAGGCCGGACATTTGGATGACGCATCCGAGCTGCTGCTGCGCGCGGCGGCGGCGCTGCAGCGCCGGGGTGCTGCGGCCCTGGTGCTCGGCTGCACCGAAATCCCCCTGGTATTGACCACCGGGAATGCGCCGGTGCCGGTGATTGACGCGACGGCCGCGCTTGCGCGACGCGCGGTCAGCTGGTCCTTGAGCCAGCGTCCGTCACTTCACGAAACGCCGCAATAAAGTCCGCCACCGGCTGCGGCGAGCGCTGGCCCTGCGGCAGCAGCGCCCGCACCTCAACCGGCACCTCGGGCAGCAAGGCCCGCACATGCAGCGTGTCGCTGCGGCTGGCTTGGGCAGTGAAGGAGTCGATGATGGCCGGGCCGAAGCCCTGCTCGGCCAGCACCATTGCGATATGGTGGGTCTGCACCGTGATGCCGGCCTGCGGCGCCATCTCCAGCCGCGCCCATTGATCAGCCAGCATCGCGCCCAGCGGATCACGCTCGTCGATGCGTATCAACGGCACGCGCAGGACCTCCTCCATCGTCACGGTCGCTCGCTTGTCCGCGCCGGCCCCGCCGACCCGCGAGACACAGACCAGGCGGCCGGTGGCCACCAGCTCCTCGTGCACGGCCGCATGGCCCGGGCTGCCGTAGACGATGCCCACATCACCCTCCTGCAGCGCGATCGCGCGGGCGATCTCGTTGGAGTGCAAGCTGCGTATGGACACCGGCATGTCCGGGTAACGAGTCCGGAAACGCTGCAAGGCATCGGGCAGGGCCCGCACCGCCAGCGAAGGCACGATCAGCACGCGCAGCTCGCTATCAGCCCCGCTGCCCAGCGCTACCGCCAGCCGCCGCACCGACTCCAACTGCGACATCAGGCGCTGCACCTCGGGGTACAGGGCCTGGGCCTCGCGGGTCGGTACCAGACGCTGGCGCTGGCGACTGAACAGCACGTAGCCCAGCTGCTGCTCGGCATGCTGCAGCGCCTGCGTGACAGCCGGCTGGGTCACATGCAGCAGCCGCGCGGCACCGCTGACCGTGCCGGTCAGCATCACCGCGTTGAATACCTCGATCGCCTTCAGTCGCATCGACACGGTCTCACAGCTTGCCCTCTGCCCACACGGCGAACTCGTCAAGCTCTGCGAGTCGCCGCTGTGCTTCGTCCAGCGTGGTACTCCGCGCCCCGTAGTTCACCTCAACCTTGGGACCGAGCAGCTTGCGCAAGAACTTACCCTGCTTGTCGGGCAGACTGTCGCCCAAGATTTCGCGCAGCAGGCGGGGCGCGTTCTGGTGGCCCTGTTTGTTGACGATGCCCCTCGCATGGGCGGAGATCGCGTCCCCATAGGCGGTCGCTGCCGCGACCATCGGTGTGACCGCGTCGTTGTAGCGCTTGCTCTGTGCCAGCACGACCTGGCTGCGGGCCGACTCGTGGAACTCGCGAGCCTGCAACAAGCGCGCGCTCGAGTGCCCGCCGTCAACCGTCTTGCGCGGCCCTTGGCCCGTCATGCGGCCACTTTCAGCAAGCGCCGCCGGACCTGCGCCGGTGCGGCGCCCTTGAGGACGCGGCTGTCTCGCACGACGTTCATCCACCAGGGGTCATCTTCAGGCAGCGCAGCCAGCTCCTTGGCCGTCAGCGCGGTGAGCGAGATGCGGATCTGCTGCTCATCTTCCAGCGGCATCAAGGCCTCGCGGACCTGCTCAGCCACAGCCGCAGAACGAACCAGGAGCGCAACATCCACGTCGCTGGCGGGAGAATCTTCGCCGCGCGCCACACTGCCATAGAGCCATGCCGCACTGATGGCAACGCCATGATGCTCAAGAAGCTCGCGAATCGAGGTCAAAAGCCCCTCCCATCGAGTTTGCTCCTGCTGGAACAGTGCGGTCAGCGACGCTGACAGCGGGTGGCTGGCGTTCAGCTCATAGAGCTGCGTCCGCCCCGAGCCATGGACCTTGGCCAAGCGCTGGCGGGCCAGCGCGTCGAGAACCCCTCTGGCGCCCTGGGGTGTAAGCCCGGCCATCGCCGCCAGTTGCGGCGCCGACTGCAGAGCCCGGTCTGCCACCAGCGCGCGCAAGACGCGCACATTGCCGGCGCTGCCGAGCAGGCCGGTCAAGGGGTACCGGAGGTAGCTCTGGGTCTGCGACGCGGCGGGCATGAGGGAATCATATTAATTTCCATAGAGAAAATCAATTTTCCCTATGAATCCTTGTTATCCCCCCTACAACAGCACGATGTCATAGTGCTCGGTCTGGTTGGCCGGCTCTGCGGTCAACGAGATGGGCTTGCCGATGAAGTCCGACAGGCCGGCCAGATGCTGACTCTCCTCGTCCAGCAGCATCTCGACCACATTGGCGGCGGCGACCACGCGGAACTCCTTGGGCGAGAACTGGCGCGCCTCGCGCAGGATCTCGCGCATGATGTCGTAGCAGACGCTGCGCGCGGTCTTGATCTGGCCGCGGCCCTCGCAGGTCGGGCAGGGTTCACACAACATGCGGGCCAGCGATTCGCGGGTGCGCTTGCGCGTCATCTCGACCAAGCCCAGCTGGGTGAAGCCACCCACTGTGACCTTGGTGCGATCCTTGCTGAGCTGCTTGCGGAACTCGCTGAGCACCGCACTTTTGTGCTCCTCGCGCGTCATGTCGATGAAGTCGACGATGATGATGCCGCCCAGATTGCGCAGGCGCAGCTGGCGCGCGATCGCGCCGGCCGCCTCCAGATTGGTCTTGAAGATGGTGTCGTCGAAATTTCGCGCGCCAACGAAACCACCGGTGTTGACGTCCACCGTGGTCATCGCCTCGGTCTGGTCGACGATCAGATAGCCACCCGACTTCAGATCGACCCGGCGCGCCAGCGCGCGCACCAGCTCGGCGTCGATATTGTTCAGATCGAAGATTGGCCGCTCGCCGCGGTAATGCTCCAGCTTGGCAGTCGCCGCCGGCATGTAGAGCTCGCCGAAAGCATGCAGCACCTCGTACTGCATCTTCGAATCGATGCGGATCGAGCCGGTACGCTCGCTAACGAGGTCGCGCAGTACCCGCTCGACCAGGCTCAGGTCCTGATGCAGCAAGGTGCCAGGCGGCGAGCGGTGCGCGCGCTCGCGTATCAGAGCCCAGGTCTTGCGCAGATAGGCGATGTCAGTGGCCAGCTCTTGGTCCGAGGCGTCTTCGGCGTTCGTGCGCAGAATGAAGCCGCCGCCACCGCTGCCGCCGCCGTTATCGGCCGGCGTGCCGACCAGGGCCTGCATGCGCGCTCGCAAAGCCTCACGCGCCTCGGGCGAGCCGATCTTCTGCGAGATGCCAATATGGTCGTCTTGCGGCAGATGGACCAGCATGCGGCCGGCAATGCTGATCTGGGTCGACAGCCGCGCGCCCTTGGTGCCGATCGGATCCTTGATCACCTGCACGGTCAAGGCCTGACCCTCGAACACCAGGCGCTCGATCGGCACCGCCGTGCCCGCCTCGGCATGATGGCTGCGCGGGCTGACGCCGGCGACATGCAGATCAGCCACATGCAAGAAGGCCGCCCGCTCCAGGCCGATGTCGATGAAGGCCGATTGCATGCCCGGCAGCACCCGAGCGACCTTGCCCGAGTAGACATTGCCCACCAGGCCGCGCTCCAGCGTGCGTTCGATGTGCAACTCCTGCACCGAGCCGTTTTCGACCACAGCCACCCGGGTCTCCTGCGGAGACCAGTTGATCAGAATATCTTCCATAGCTTGTGTCTCCATAACCGGGATTCTCTGTCCCCGGTCAAGCACTGTCGGCAGGCGCGCGGCCTGTCGACAAGACTCAGTCCTCAGAGCTCGAAACCGGCGCCGCGCAAGAGCTGGGCGGTCTCGAACAAGGGCAGGCCCATGATGCCTGAATATGAACCGTCGATGTGTTCGATCCATCCGGCGATCTGACTCTGGATCGCATAGGCCCCAGCCTTGCCCATCGGCTCGCCGCTGGCCACATAGCGCCGCAGCTGGGCGTCGGGCACGTCGGCAAAACGCACGTGGGAAACACTGACACTCAGCGCCTGCCGACCCTCGCCCCAGGCCAGCGCCACCGCAGTCAGCACGCGGTGCGTGTGGCCGGACAAGCGCTTGAGCATGGCCAGCGCCATCTCGGCGTCGGCCGGCTTGCCGAGGATGGCCGTGCCCAGCGCCACGGTGGTGTCCGAGCACAGGATGGGTGCTGCGGGCAGGCCGCGTGCCGCGCGCCGCAGCACCGCCGCATTGAGCTTGTTCTGCGTCGCGCGCCGTACGTAGGCCTCGGGCAGCTCGCCGGCCTGTTCGGCCTCCAGCGCCTCAGCATCCTCGTCGGCGCCAGGCAGCAGCAGCTCATGGGCCACGCCCAGCTGATCGAGCAACTGTCGGCGGCGCGGACTTTGCGAAGCGAGATAAATCATCGGGGCGCGCTCACTCGCGGTGATAGGGATGGCCGGCCATGACCGACCAGGCGCGGTACAGCGCTTCGGCCAGCAGCACCCGCACAAAAGCATGCGGCAGCGTCAGGTCGGACAGGCGCAGCGTCTCGTCGGCCGTGGCCTTCAGCGCCGGATCCAGGCCGTCGGGACCACCGATGAAGATGGCCACATCGCGGCCGTCACCCTTCCAGCGCTCCAGACGCTGAGCGAGTTGCACGGTCGTGACACGATCGCCACGCTCATCGAGGATGACGCGGCGCACGCTCTTGGGCAGCGCGGCCTCCAATCGCTGGGCTTCGGCCGCCATCAGCTGTTCGGTGCTCTTGCCGGCCGTGCGCGGCTCAGCCTTGACGGCCTTCAGTTCCAGGCGCATCTCGGGCGGAAAGCGCTTGGCGAAGTCTTCATAGGCCGTGTCGGCCCAGGCCGGCTGGCGCTGGCCTACGGCCACCAGCAGCAGCCGCATCAGGCGCTCTTGCGGGCGACCTTCTTGGCCGCAGTTTTCACCGGAGCTGCCTTCTTAGCTGCCGGACGGGCAGCTGGCTTCGCGGCGGTCTTCTTTGCGGCAGGCTTGGGCGTGCCGACCTTGATGGTCTTGACGGCCGGGGCCTTGGCGGGCGCCGTCTTCACGCCAACAGTGCGAGTCACACCCTTCTTCGCAGGCACAGCCTTCTTGGCTGCAGGCTTCGCAGCGGGCTTGGCGGTGGCCGATGTCTTCTTCGCGGCAGGCTTCTTAACAGCCGCAGGCGCAGCCTTGGCGGACGTCTTCTTCGCGGCCGGCTTCTTGGTCGGCGCCTCGTCTTCTGAGGCCTTGACCAGCTTGGTCTCGCTATCGCCGAGCTTGAGCTTGACCGGCTTGTCGCCCCAAATCTCTTCAAGGTGATAGTAGTCGCGAATCGCGGGCTGCATCACGTGGACGACGGCGGCGCCGCAGTCGACGATGATCCACTCGCCGTTCTCCTCGCCTTCCATGCGCATGACGTCCATGCCGCGTTCCTTGACCGTCACGCGCACGCTGGACGCGAGGGCCTTGGTCTGGCGGTTGCTGGTGCCCGAGGCGATGATCACGCGCTCGAACAACGGCGACAAATGCTCGGTATTGAAGACCACGATGTTCTGGGCCTTCACGTCTTCCAGACCATCGACGATGGCACGTTGCAGTTTACGAATGTCCATTCAGTTCTCGCTTCTTTGGGCCGCAGCCTCGTAAAGACGATGGAGGGCAATATAACCCGCTACCGCCTCGCCCACCATGGGGCGTATGTCCTCGCCACGCGACGCCATGTCGCGCACTTGGGTTGATGAATAAGCCATGGCCGGCATCGCCAGCCTCAGCATCCGGTGCGGCTGGCCCTGCAGCTCGGCCGAGGCCTGGATGGCCTGGCCGTCGCGCGCCGCCACCGCCAGGGTGACCAGACCCAGCAGCTCGCGCCACTCGCGCCAGGTGTGCAAGCGCGCATACTGGTCCTGGCCGATCAGCAGGAACAGCTGCTCATCGGGTTGGGCCGCAAGCCGCGCGCGCACCGTGTCTATCGTGTAACTGGCGCCGTCACGCTCCAGCTCGCTGTCGTCGACCACAAAGCGAGGCTCGCTAGCGACCATCAGTGCCACCATCGCACGCCGATGCTCTGGAGAAGCCAAGCCCCGGCCCGTCCCGAGCTGCAATTTCTGCCAGGGCCGGCCGGCCGGCAGCCACAGCAACTGGTCCAGGCCCAATTGCTCTAGCGCGCAGCGCGCCAGACTCAAATGGGCCAGATGGACCGGGTCGAAGCTGCCGCCGAACAGCCCGGTCTTCAAAGCCATAGATGCCCGGCCTGCTCATGGGCCCAGTCGCGCGGACGCAGGAAGTCCGTGTACAGCTTGGCCTCCAGCGTCCCGGGCTCGGGCGCGTACTGATAGCGCCATTTGACGATGGGCGGCATCGACATCAGGATCGACTCGGTGCGCCCACCCGACTGCAGGCCGAACAAGGTGCCGCGGTCGAAGACCAGGTTGAACTCGACATAGCGGCCGCGCCGGTAGGCCTGGAATTCGCGTTCGCGCTCTGTGTATGGCAAGCCCTGGCGGCGTTCGACGATGGGCATATAGGCCGGCAGGAAGGCATCCCCCACCGAGCGCAACATCTCGAATGCGGCCTCGAAACCGCCGTCCGCATAATCATCAAAGAAGATGCCGCCGATACCCCGCGGCTCGTTGCGGTGCTTCAGGAAAAAGTACTCGTCGCACCAGGTCTTGAACCGCGGATAGAGCTGCTCGCCATGCGGCTTCAGAGCCGCCTCGCAAGTGCGGTGAAAATGCTGCGCGTCGCGCTCGAAGCCGTAGTAAGGCGTCAGGTCCATGCCGCCGCCGAACCAGACCACCGGCGCACGATCCGCCGGCAGCGCAGCGAACATGCGCACATTCATGTGCACGGTCGGCACAAAGGGGTTGTGCGGGTGCATCACCAGCGAGACGCCCATGGCCTCGAAGGGCGAGCCGGCCAGCTCGGGCCGGTGCTGGGTGGCGGAGGGCGGCAAGACCCGACCCCGCACATGCGAGAAATTACAGCCACCGCGCTCCAGCAGCGCGCCGTTCTCGATCAACTGAGTCAGTCCATCGCCCTCCAGCCGGCCGCCGGGCTCGCGCTCCCAGCCGTCGCTGAGAAAGGGCTGGCCGTCGGCAGCCTCGAAGGTGGAGACGATGCTCTGCTGCAGACCCAGCAAATACTCGCGGACCGCCAAGGTATTCATCATTGATTTAGCCTCACCGGACTGGCCAGCTCGGGCCGTTTGCCACGTTTACCGTCCAGATACTGCGCCATCAGCGCAAAATCCGCCTCGGCATTGCCACTGAGTCGCACGAACTGGGTCAGGCCCACAGTCTTGCTGGCGAAATCGAAATAGGCCAGGCCCACCGGCACGCCAGCCTGCACCGCCACCTGATAGGCGCCGGAGCGCCAGCCGGCGCTCAGCGAGCGCGTGCCCTCGGGCGCAGCGGCCAGCCAGAAGCTGCGACCCTGATCACGCGCCGCCTGCAGCTGCGCCACTGTGCCGCCGACCAGGCCTTGCTTGCTGCGCCGCTCCACCGCAACGCCACCCAGCCAGTGCAGCCAACGGCCGAACAAGGGGAGGTCGAACAAGCTGTTCTTGACCCAAAACCGCAGCTCCAACCCCAGCGCCCATTTAGACATCAGGCCCAGCACAAAGTCCCAGTTCGATGTGTGCGGGTAGACCAGAATCACGCCCTGCGGCCCAGGCAGCCCGTGGAACAGCAAGCGCCAGCCGGCCAGACGCAGCAGCGAGCGTGCCAACGCATGGCCTCGCGGCTGCACCGGCATCGCGCCGGAGATGGCTTGCGGCCCGACGGGATAGCTCGCGCTCAACGCTTCACCGCCCGGTGGCCGATGTCGCGGCGGAACTGCTTGCCTTCGAACTGGATGTTGACCAGGCTGTCATAGGCCAGTTGCTGCGCCTTGCGCACGGACTCGCCCAAAGCCGTCACGCACAGCACGCGGCCGCCCGAGGTCTGCAGCTGGCCGTCGACCTCGGCCGTACCGGCGTGGAAGACCATCGCATCTTCCGAGTCGGATGGCAGTCCCGTGATCGCATCGCCCTTGCGTGGCGATAGCGGATAGCCATGGGCGGCCATCACCACGCCCAGCGCCACGCGGCGGTCCCACTGCAGCTCGACCTGGTCCAGCGTGCCGTCGGTGGCCTGCAGCAGAACTTCCAGAAGATCGCTCTTGAGCCGCATCATGATGGGCTGCGTCTCCGGGTCGCCCATGCGGGTGTTGAACTCGACCGTGCGCGGCTGGCCCTGCTCGTCGATCATCAGCCCGGCGTAGAGGAAGCCGGTGAAGGGGATGCCGTCGCGGGCCATGCCCTGGATGGTGGGCATGATGATCTCGTGCATCGCCTTGGCATGCACATTGGGCGTCACCACCGGGGCAGGCGAGTAGGCGCCCATGCCGCCGGTGTTGGGGCCTTCATCGCCGTCAAGCAAGCGCTTGTGGTCCTGACTGGTGGCCAGCGAGACGACGTTCTTGCCATCGCAAAGCACGATGAAGCTGGCTTCCTCGCCGCTCAAGAACTGCTCGATGACGACGCGCGCGCCGCCATCGTTGTGCACAACGCCCAGCTTGTTGTCAGCCAGAATCCAGTCGATCGCCTCGTGCGCCTGCTCCAGTGTCATCGCCACGACCACGCCCTTGCCGGCCGCCAGGCCATCGGCCTTGATGACAATGGGCGCACCTTGCGCGTCCACATAGGCATGGGCGGCGGCGGCTTCGCTGAAGACCTCATAGGCCGCCGTCGGAATACCGTGGCGCTTCATGAAGTCCTTGGCGAAGGCCTTGGAGCTCTCCAGCTGCGCGGCCGCCTTGGTCGGGCCAAAGATGCGCAGGCCGCGAGCACGGAACTCATCAACGACGCCAGCAGCCAAATAAGCCTCGGGGCCCACCACGGTCAGCGCGATCTTCTCGGCCTCGGCGAAGTCAGCCAGCGCTTTGATGTCGGTGATGGGGATGTTCTTGAGCAGCGGGTCGCGGGCCGTGCCGCCATTGCCCGGGGCGACAAAGACCTGGCTGACCCGCTCACCCTGGGCCAGCTTCCAGGCCAAGGCATGTTCACGGCCGCCGTTGCCAAGCACGAGGACTTTCATGCGGCCTCGATGCTCGCGTTGTGGAACACGTCCTGGACATCGTCCAGGTCTTCCAGTACATCCAGCAGTTTTTGCATGCGTTCGGCGTCCTCGCCGGTCAGTTCAATCGTATTGTCTGGCCGCATCGTCACCTCGGCCACCTCGGGGTTCAGGCCGGCGGCCTCCAGCGCGTTCTTGACAGCCTCGAAGGCCGGCGCCGGGGTCAGCACCTCGATGGCACCGTCGTCGTCGGTGATCACATCGTCGGCGCCGGCTTCCAGCGCGACCTCCATGATCTTGTCCTCTGAGCTGCCTGGCGCGAAGATCAGCTGACCGCAGTGCTTGAACTGGAAGGCCACCGCGCCCTCGGTGCCCATACTGCCGCCGTACTTGCTGAAGGCGTGACGCACCTCGGCGACGGTACGGACCCGGTTGTCGGTCATCGTGTCGATGATGATGGCCGCGCCGCCGAAGCCATAGCCTTCGTAGCGGATTTCCTCGTAGTTGATGCCTTCGAGGGCGCCCGAGGCCTTGTCGATGTTGTACTTGATGCGGTCGGCCGGCATGTTCGCCGCCTTGGCCTTGTCGACGGCCAGGCGCAGGCGCGGGTTCTCCTTGACATCACCGCCGCCCTGACGGGCAGCGACGGTGATTTCACGGATGATGCGGGTCCAGATCTTGCCGCGCTTCTCGTCCTGACGACCTTTGCGGTGCTGAATATTGGCCCATTTGGAATGCCCTGCCATTGCCTGCTTCTCCTGGCGAGCGCACCCCTTCGCATGCCGGGGGCGGCTCCATGTTTTGTTGGATAGACTGCGATTTTAGCCGCCGCCACCATATCTCCTGGAGAACCCCAATGGCCGACCCGATTCTGCTGGCTCGCAACGCGGCCACCGAGTGCCAGCTTTTGCCCGCGCTGGCGAACCGCCACGGCCTGATCACCGGCGCCACCGGCACCGGCAAGACCATCAGCCTGCAGTCGCTGGCCGAGAGCTTTTCCAAGCTCGGCGTTCCGGTCTTCATGGCAGACGTCAAGGGCGATCTGACCGGCATCTCGCAGACCGGCAAGGCCAGCGAGAAACTGCTGGCCGTGCTGAAGGACCGCGGCATCGAGCCGCCCGCGCCGATTGCCTGCCCCACCACCTTGTGGGATGTATTCGGCGAGCAGGGCCATCCCGTGCGCGCCACCGTCTCCGACATGGGGCCACTGCTGCTGGCCCGCATGCTAGCGCTCAACGAGACCCAGCAAGGCGTGCTGCAGATGGTCTTCAAGATCGCCGACGATGCGGGCCTGTTGCTGCTGGATCTGAAGGATTTGCGCGCGATGCTGCAGCATGTTGGCGACAACGCCGCGCAGTTCACTACCGAGTACGGCAATGTCTCTGCCGCCAGCGTCGGCGCGATCCAGCGCGGCCTGCTGCAGATCGAGGCCCAGGGCGGCGACCAGTTCTTCGGCGAACCGATGCTCAATATCGCCGACTTCATGCAGACCGAGGCCGGCCAGGGCGTGATCAACATTCTGGCGGCCGACAAGCTGATGAACGCGCCGCGGCTGTACGCAACCTTCCTCCTGTGGATGCTGTCCGAGCTGTTCGAGACCCTGCCCGAAGTCGGCGACCTGGAGAAACCCAAGCTGGTGTTCTTCTTCGACGAGGCGCATCTGCTGTTCAAAGAGGCGCCGGACGCGCTGGTCGAGCGCATCGAGCTGGTCGTGCGCCTGGTACGCTCCAAAGGCGTCGGTGTCTACTTCGTGACCCAGAACCCGCTGGACATTCCGGACACGGTGCTGGGCCAGCTGGGCAACCGGGTCCAGCATGCCTTACGCGCCTTCACGCCGCGTGACCAGAAGGCAGTCAAGTCGGCCGCCGAGACGATGCGGCCCAAGCCAGGGCTGGACATCGGCGCGGCCATCACCGAGCTGGCCGTCGGCGAGGCCCTGGTCAGCCTGCTCGACGAGAAGGGTCGGCCCGGCATCACCGAGCGCGTCTTCGTGCTGCCGCCGGGCAGCCAGATTGGGCCGATCACGGCCGAACAGCGCGCCGCGCTGATCAAAGGATCGCTGGTGGCCGGCGTCTACGAAAAATTGGTGGACCGCGAATCGGCCTACGAGAAGCTCAAGGGCCGCACCGAGGCGACTATGGCCGATGACACCACCAATCAGGGCAAGGCCGCCGGGCAGACGCCCGCGGCCGAAGACGGCGGCCTGATGGGCGGACTCAAGGACATGCTGTTCGGCTCCACCGGCCCGCGCGGCGGGCGCCGCGAGGGCCTGGCCGAGACGGCCGCCAAGTCGGCGCTGCGTACGATGGGCTCGACTGTCGGACGAGAGATCATCCGCGGCGTGCTGGGCAGCATCTTGGGCGGTGGTACGAAGAAGCGCCGCTGAGCTCAGTCGGATACTGTCGCGGCGACCAGCCTCAGCACCAGCGGACGCACCAGCATCACGCAGCAAAACGCCACCGGAAAGGCCAGCGCGTAAGTGCCCAGCACCCGGCTCAAATAGCCAGGGCCGAGTCCGGTGTTGACGCCGACGATGACCAGGCACATCAACATCGCCATGATGCCGGCCATATAGAAGGCGAACACGGCCGGCGTGAAGCGCTTGGGCAGACCGCGTGCGGCCGTGGTTTGCGACAAAGAGGGGTGATTCATAGCGGTCTGCTGGGCAAGATGGAGTGGGATAGACGCCACTGTAGGCACTCAGGGCCTGGCTGATAAGCCTGTCTACCCCCTCCTCACTCGATGCCAAAAACATCGAATCAACTCAATCCAATCGCCACAATCCAACATAATCTGGCGCATGGACACCCTCAGCGGTATTGCCGCCTTCGTGAAGGCCGTGGAGGCCGGCAGCATCGCCGCCAGCGCCCGGCAGTTGGGCATCACGCCGGCCTCGGCCGGCCAGGCCATCGCCAGGCTGGAGGCCTCGTTGGGCACGCGGCTGCTGACCCGCAGCACGCGGGCACTGGCGCTGACCGAGGCCGGCGAGCTCTATTTCGAGCGCGTGCGCGATCTGCAGGCGCAGCTGGAGCAAGCGCGAGCCGATGTCACTGCGTTCAGCGGCGAGCCGCGCGGGAGGCTGCGCATCGCCGCCTCGGTGGCCTTCGGCCGGCACCTGATCGCGCCGCTGCTGCCTGCCTTTGCGCGCACGCATCCGCGCATCCACCTGGAACTGACGCTGGCCGACCGCAGCGTCGACCATGTGCGCGAGGAGTTTGATCTCAGCATCCGCTTCCGGGCCCAGCTGGAGCCGGGGCTGATCGCGCGGCGCATCGCAACCGCGCCGATGCTGTTCTGCGCCTCGCCCGACTACTTGGCGCGCGCCGGGCGGCCAACGCGGCCAGAGCAGCTGCAGCAGCATGACTGCCTGGGCTTTCGCCTGCCCGTGGACGGCCGGCTGTTGCCCTGGGCATTCATCACGCGCGAGGGCGAGCGCATCGTGCCCGAGCTGAAGATAGGCTGCCTGTCCAACGACATCGACGCTCTGGCCGCGCTGGCCATCGGCGGCATGGGCATCGCCCGGCTTGGCAGCTTCGTCGCCAGGGAGCCTCTGCGCCGGGGCCTGCTGCTGCCGCTGTTCTTGGCGGAAGACGATGCCCAGGCCGTGGCCGAGCCGCTCGAGTTCTTCGCCTGCTGGCGCGAGCGCCGCCAGATGCCGGCGCCGCTGCGGCTGTTCATCGACTATCTGGGCGAGGCGCTGCGCGAGCACCCGGCCCTCGAGATACCGCTTATGCGCTGATGTGCCGCGCCAGCGCCGCCAGCATGGTTTGGATCGCAGTCTGGGCACGCGCAAAGCCTTCGTTGGGTTGATGGCTGGCCACATCCATGTAGAGCGAGCGCTTGATCTCGATCTGCACCGAGTGGCAGTGCGCGGCCGGGTTACCGGAGCGCTGGATCAGGGTCACTCCCTTGAAAGGCTCGTTGAAGGCCACGCTATAGCCGGCTGCGCGCAGCGGCTCAGCTAACACCAGCAAGGTCGCGGCGTCACTGCTCGCACCGTCCAGATTGCCCAGCACGAAGTCGGCCAGTTGACGGTCCGGCAAGCCCAGCTGGGCATAGGAATCGTCGGGCATCGAGTGCACATTCAAATGCCAGCGCCGGCCATGCCGTGCCAAGGCATCGTCGAGCAGACGACGCAGCGCCAGGTGATAGGGTCGGTAACAGTCCCGGATGCGGGCCTGCACCTCGGCCACCGTCAGGCGGCGGTCATAGATCTCGCGGCCCTGTCCCATGGTGCGCCAGATCAGGCCGATACCCAGCTCGGTCTTGCGGCTGGCCGAGACGGCGCCGGGCCAGTCAGCATCCAGCATCGCCGGGTCGATATCGTCCAGTCCCCGGTTCGGGTCGATATAGACACGCGGGAACTGCGCGGCCAGCAACGTGGCGCCAAAGCTGTGAGCGCCTTCGTAGAGTCGCTCAACGAAGGCGTCCTCGCCCTCGCGCAAGACGCTCAGCGGCTGGCAGCTGCTGAAGTCGACCGGGTAGTGCTGGCCGCTGTGCGGCGAGTCGATGATCAGTGGAACGACGGGGGCGCTGGGCGGGGTCAGGACAAAGGCTTGCATGGCAGGATTGTGCGTGGATTGTGTGTGCGGTGCCCTGCCACTGGCGCTCGCCCGGTGCGGCCCGCGCCCTGTCCATGCGCGTCGTCGCAGCACCGGCCATGAACGGCCTCGCCTGCTCGACAATGGCCACCATGCCGCTGCTCCCCTCGATTCACAGGCTCTCAAGCCGCCTGCCCTACCCCTTGCGCATGGCCGGGGTCACCACCGTGTTTTCATGCGGCATCGGCCTGATCGTCTACGGCTTCACGCGCAACAAGCTGCTGGCCAGCCTCGTGTACTCGGTCACGATAGGCCTGATGTGCTGGGCGCTGATCGATGCTTCGCGCGCCCTCAGCGCGGCCGTGATGCGGCGGCTGCGGCCTGGCTGCGAGGCGCATCGGCACGACTGGCCCGGCTGGCCAGTGATGCTGGTCTGCGTGGCGCTCAGTGTGCCGCTGGCGTACAGCCTGGGCAGTGGGCTTGCAGACCAGATCCTGGGCTACCGCACACGCAGCCTGTGGAACAGCCATTGGCGCGAGATCGCCGGCCTGCTGCTTGTCTCGCTGCTGGCCTCCATCGTAGCCACCGGTTTCTTCTACGCGCGCGGCCGCCTCCATGCCAGCCAAGTCGAGGCCGAGCAGGCTCGCCGCCAGGCCGCCGAGATGCAGCTGCGTCTGCTGGAGTCGCAGCTGGAGCCGCACATGCTTTTCAATACCCTGGCCAATCTGCGCGTGCTGATCGCGCTGGATGCACCGCGTGCCCAGGCCATGTTGGACCAGCTGATCGCCTTTTTGCGCGCCACTTTGAACGCCTCGCGTAGCGGCGCCCATCCGCTGCGCGAGGAGTTCGCCCGGCTGGCCGACTATCTGGCGCTGATGCAAGTGCGCATGGGCGATCGGCTGAGGCCGCAGCTGATTCTGCCGGATGAGCTGGCGGGGCTGCCCATCCCGCCGCTGCTACTGCAGCCCCTGGTCGAGAACGCCATCCAGCACGGGCTGGAGCCCCATGTCGAGGGCGGCGAGCTGCTCATCAGCGCGGCAAAAGGCGATCGGGGTCAGCTCTTGCTGCGGGTGCGGGACACCGGCGCCGGCTTGGGTCAAGCGAGCGCATCGACGGGCACCGGCTTTGGCCTCGAGCAGGTGCGTGCCCGGCTGGCGACCCAGTACGGCAGCGCCGCTGCGTTGCGCATCGAGCCGGCTGACGATGCTCGCGGCGGCACCCTGGTCAGCATCACCCTGCCCCTCACCGAAGCCAAGTCATGAACACCGCCTGCACCGCACTGATTGCCGAAGACGAACTGCTGCTGGCCGAAAGCCTGCGCGCCGACCTGGCCGAGCTGTGGCCGGAACTGCAGATTATTGGGATGGCCGCCCATGGCGAGGCCGCGCTGGAGGGCGCGCTGCGGCTGCGTCCCCAGGTGCTGTTCCTGGACATCCGCATGCCCGGTATGACGGGGCTCGAAGTGGCGCAGGCCCTGGCCGAGGACTGGCCCGACGGCCAAGAAGGCGACCCACCCTTCCCGCTGCTGATCTTCGTGACCGCCTACGACCAGTACGCGCTAAAGGCCTTCGAGCAAGCCGCGGTGGACTATGTGTTGAAGCCGGTTCAACGCGAGCGCCTGGCGCAGACCTGTGCCCGCCTGCAGACGGCCCTGCAGCAACGCGAGGCCGCGTCATCGGTACAACAGCGTCCCGCCGACAGCGGCGCCATGGATGCCGTGGCCCAGCTGCGTCAGTTGTTGGCAGCACCCGGCGTGCCCGAGGCCCTGGGTCTGCCGGCCGCTTCGGCAAAGCCGCTGCGCCTACTGCAGGTCAGCGTCGGTCAGACCATCCATATGGTGCCGGTCAGCGACGTTATCTATTTCGAGGCCGCCGACAAGTATGTGCGCGTCATCACCACCGACAAGGAGCATCTGGTGCGCGCCTCGCTGCGCGAGCTGCTGCCCCAGCTCGACGCGCAACAGTTCTGGCAGGTCCATCGCAGCGTCGTGGTGCGCGCCGACGCGATCACTCGCGCGGTGCGCGACGAGGCCGGCAAACTAAGCCTGCACCTGCGCGAGCGGCCGGAGCGGCTGGCGGTCAGCCGCATGTTTGCGCATCTATTCAAGGGGCTGTGACCTCGGCGCCCAATGAAAAAACCGCCGCATGAGCGAGTCATGCGGCGGTTTTTGAGGGCGCTCAGGCGCCGGCTTGGTTCAAATCAGAACTCGTAACGAGCAGTGATTTGGACAGCCCATTGAGATTCACCCTTTGCCTGACGCGTACCGTAGTTGTAGCGATCATCCGAAGTCGGCAGTGTGTTGTAGACATACTTGCCGTCCTGGATGCCGGCGAAGTTGACCAGGCTGCGGGTCGAGCCACCGCCGCCGAGGAAGGTCATCTCGTTGGTCCGACCCCAACGCTTGTTCAGCAGGTTGCCGAAGTTCAGGATGTCGAACGCGACCACGCCCTTGTGCTTGTTGAAGAAGCCGGGGACTTCCTGGCTCAGGCGCAGATCGAAGCTGTTGACGAAGGGGGCGAAGCTGGAGTTCCGGCTGACCACCTTGCCACGCGAGCCGCTCAGATCGGGGTTGGCGTTGACCATTTCCCAGAATCGCGCCTCATTGGCAGCACGCGCCTCCGGCGTTGCGCCGTAGAACAGCACCTCGCCCGAGCCCGGGGCCGTCGGGATGTACATCAGGTCGTTGCCGGACACGCCGTCGCCGTTCATATCGTTCTTGAAGGTCCAGCTGTAGGGCTTGCCCTTGCGGCCTTCGTAGAACAGACCGACCGTGGTCTTGTAGGACCCAACAAATGCCTTCGACCAGTTGACCGCCAAATTGACCCGGTCCTTGACCAGGTAGGCCGAGTTCGCGGAGACGTCTTCATTGGGGTTGAAGACCGCGCGCCCGTTGAAGTTGGAGTTCGACGTCGACGAGGTCAGCGGGCTGACTTCCTTGGCGTTGGTGCGGGTGTAGGCGGCAGCCCAACCCCAGCCGCGGTTCTGCTGGGCAAGCGACAGGGTGACAGCATCGCCACCGCCCTTGCTCGTGCGCTCGGCAAGCAGCACATTGTTGAACGTGCGATCACGATTGAACTTGGTCTGCGCCCCGCAGGTCGAGACCACGTTGTTGCCACCGGTCCAGCAGTTGGTGCTCAGACCGTTCGTGTTGTAGAACATCTGACGGCCGTCAGGGCCGGTCCGCGTCGGCGCCCCCAGGTTCAGGTGTTGGTAGTAGATACCGTCCTTGGTCTTGGTGTGCACCCACTCGGCGCCAGCCACCAGGCCATACCAGGGCAGCTCGGCGTCATAAGCCAGATTCAGCTTCCAGACCGAAGGCTGCTTCAAGCCGGGCGCCAGGATGTCGACATTGGCCGCAGGAACCGAGCCGGTGAACACGGGTTGGTTGTTCGGGTCAGCCGAGAAGGCCACGCCATAGCCGTCACAGTTAGGCACTGTGGTCGTCGAGCAGGTGTAGTTGGCCGTAGCCATGCCCGTATTGGAGAAGGGATTGGACAGCCAGACGCTGGCCGCAGCCCCTTGGAACAGGCCGAAGCCGCCGCGGATTTGCGACTTCTTCTTGTCCTTGGCATCCAGCGCATAGTTGAAGCTGAAACGAGGCTGAACCAGATCCTGCCCGTCGACGGTGCGCGAATTGTCGTAACCGAAAACGGTCTGAACCTTGGGGTTGTGAATCGGACGGTCGCCGATGTCGGCCTTGTCCACGCGCACACCCAGACCCAATGTCAGCTTGTCGTTGACGGTCCAAGTGTCCTGCAGGAACAGGCCCAGGTTCTTCAGGCTCCAGACGGCGACGCCGTCCTCGATCGTCTTGCCCGCCAGCGGCACTTGCAGGCTGTAGCTGCTGATCTTGCCGTCAAGGAAATCCTGCACCGGATTGGCGCTGCGGAAGGTGTAGCTGCCCTTGGTGTTCTGCAAGAAGGCGTTATAGACATCGTTCTTGCTGTAGTCGCCGCCGACCTTGATTTCATGGTCATCCAGCACCAAGTTGCCGGCGAAGTAGGCGTCGGTGGTCTCGGTCTTCAGGACATTGAAGTGGCGGCTGAGTTCGGTACCGATGTACAGCGTGCGGTCACCCGTGGTGGCGACAGGCGAAGGTCCGGTGAAGACCAGCGCGACACTGGGCAAATTGCTGTTGTTCTGGGGGACGCTGTCATAGTCGCGCTTGGACAGCTTCAGCTCGGTCGAGAAGTTGGGAGTCCAGTCGGCAAACCACTGGCCGACCATGGTCTCCACCGTCTTGCCCTGGTTGTACCAGTGCGAGTTCAGCGATAGATTGGTAGCCGTGATATCCGGGAAGATCGGCTCGCCCTGCTCGGTCTTGGAGTAACGGAAATTGGCGCGGTGGTTGTCGCTGATGTTCCAGTCCAGCTTCAGCAGGTAGTCTTTGACCAACAACTCAGAGCCGGTCGGCACTTCGGATCCGCCGGCGTTGATGTTGTATTTGCTCTGGAAAGCTTGCTGAGCTGCCGCAATCTGTGCCGGCGTGATGCCAACATTGGTCTGCGCACTGCCAACCGGGCCAAAGGCCGGTGCCGAGCGCGTGCTGCGCAGTTCTTCATAACTACCGAAGAAGAAGAGCTTGTCCTTGATGATGGGGCCACCCAGGGTGAATCCCTTGGTGTCTTCGGTGAACGGCGCCGGGCGGCTGTAGGTGCCCCGGTCCCGATCTTGCACGCGGTCACCCGACAGGCTGTCGTCGCGATAAACGTAGTAGACGCTGCCCTTGAACTCGTTCGTGCCCGACTTGGTCACCGCGTTGATGTTCGCGCCGGTGTAGCCCTGCTGCGTGACGTCGTAGTTCGACACATTGACCTGCACCGACTGGATCGCGTCGATCGAGATCGGTTGCTTGGCAGTCGGCAGATTGTTCGACTCAAGGCCGAATGTGTCGTTGGTGCGCACGCCGTCGATCGTGATGGCGTTGAAGCGCGTGTTTTGGCCCAGAGCCGTGATCTCACCGCGCTCCTTGTCGGTTTGCGACAAGCGCGGGTCGGTACGGGCATAGTCCTGCAAGTTGCGCTGGATGGATGCATAGGCGTCCAGCTCCTGACGGCCCAGATTGGTACCGGCGCCCGAAGCACCAGCGTTGTAGCGGCCAACACCCGCGCTGGAACCGGTCAACACCACAGTCTCCAACTGGCTGGCGCCCAGGCGCACATCCAGCGCCAGCGTCTCCGCGAGCGCGAGGTACACACCGTCGCGCACGTCCTTGTCCCCGCCCTTGACGACGGTGATGGTGTACGGGCCGCCGACGCGAAGACCGCGAACGGAGTAGCGCCCCTCAGCGTCAGTCACCAGGTTGTTGACCGAGCCCGACTCGCGGTGCAAAACGCTAACGTTTGCGCCCGCAACAGCCTTGCCATCGGTGCCCGTGACACGCCCGCTCACTGCGGCGGTCGTGTTCTGCGCCATGACGGGCGCTGCGGCCACGATGGCGACCGCCGCGCTCAGCGCGGTTCTCGTAAAACTCCAACGATTGCTACTCATGCTGTGACTCCTCAAAGACTTCCCACACCGGCGCATGCCAACGCCCACCGTAAAAAAATGTAGCACCCGGGGCAGCCGCAAACGTTTGGGATCGCGGTTTTCCCACACCGAGGAACTACGGCTTGAAAGAAGCTGCTGTTTGTGCTGCCCCACCTCGCCCGCACCTCTTTGCCAGCGACCTTGCACCATCGCGATGCAACGCACCGCGCTCGTGCCTCATCTACCCGAATTCGTATAGCAAAGACGGTGCCAGCAAGACCCAAAACAACCACCATGGGCGCCCACACAGGGCGGCCCATGAGCCCAGTTCGGTCAGGTGTTTCGCATGTCAGTTTGGCGACGCGATATGTAGGCCAGATGACATGCACTGAGGCCGTGCGGCGATGCACGCAAAAACAACAGAAGAGATGCGCGCGAGGCTTGGCGAGCCGACCAAGCCATTGACGGCCTGAGCACTTCAAAGCGCTGGCTTTTCAGCCGCAGTTGAGCGATAAAGAAGCTGACTCGAAACTGACGGCACTGGCGCAAGGAGTTTGCTCATGACTCTGCAGCAACTGACCCAAGTCAAGCACTGGCTGGTCCTGCATGGCGGTCGCCATCCGGTGGAATCGCAGGCCTGGGACCTCGTTCTGACTTGCTGGGTGCTGGGCTGGATCAGCGTGCCGGGCCTGATGTTGCTGCAGGCATGGGTGGTGCTGCCACTGAGCCTGGCGGCATTTCTGCTGCCGACCTGGTATGCCCGGGCGCGTCGGCGCCTGCATCGCCAGGGAAGGCTGCGCTGCGACTGGCTCACCGCGCTCTGATTCTCTCGTGCGCCCGCAATGAAAGAAGCGCCCTCGCGGGGCGCTCTATGGATTGCGCGAGAGCTGGCTTGCGCTTCAGTGCATCAGTGCGATCCACTCGCCGGCACGTTGGTAGCTGTCGAACAACTGCATCGCGAGTTCACGCAAGGCTTGATTGCCGCTCGCATGCGCCTCGGCCAGGCGCTCGAAGGCATAGAGCCGGTCGTAGAGCATGCGGGTCGGCTGCAGGCGCAGCCCGGCCTGTTGCATCAGGCTCTGGAAGGCCTGCAACTGGACCCCGTCAACCGGCCCGGCAATCGACAAGCCCAGATCTTGCACCTCGGCGACACCGTCGTCGAAGAACTCCAGCGATGAGCGGCTCTGGGCGGGAATCAAGTGCAGCGGAATCATCATCGTCGAACTCCTCGAACCAGCGGGTTGATGAGTCGCATGATGCCGGTGGCCGCCGCAACTTAAGCCAGAAAAAGCCGGCGCTTCACCCGCTGATTCGGCTCAAGTTGCCCAGTTACCCAGAGCCTGCTGCGTGATGAAGCCCGCCAGGGCCTCGGACCATTGCGCCGACGGCGGCTCCAGCTCTTCGAGCGAGTGGATATGAACCCCGGCATCGGAGAGCATCTTGTTGGAGGCCTCGTTGGCCCGGGAGTGATGCAGCTTCTTCTCCAGATAGATCACCTGGCGGATGCCGACCTGGATGATGGACTGCACGCAGCGCGGGCAGGGAAACTGGGTTGCATAAATCGTGCTGCCGGTCAGCGGTAGCACGACGCAGTTCAAGATGGAGTTGACCTCGGCGTGGACGATATAGCTGTGGCGAGACTGATAAGGGTCGGCGTCGTCATCGGCCCAGTAGCCGGCATCTTCGTCGGAGCAGCCGCGCGGCAGGCCGTTGTAGCCGACGCCCAGGATCTTGTTGTCGGCGCTGACGATGCAGGCGCCGTTGCGCTTGCGCTCGTCCTTGGAGCGCGCGGCAGCCAGCAGGGCAACGCCCATGAACATGGAGTGCCATCGGATCAGAGGCTGATTCTTCGTCATAGCTGCGGTGATGTTGGAGGCTGACCCGAACTGTACCGGGCCGCCTCCTAGAATCGCCACATGAGCTTGCAAGAGATGCTGGACAAGTCGATCTGGGGCCGCAACCTCAGCCCCGCCGAAATGCAGCGCGTGCAAGCGGAGTGCCGCGAGCGCCGAGTGGCTGCGGGCCAGTCGATCGTACGCATGGGTGAGACGGCCGAGCATTGGGTCGGACTGATCAGCGGCTTCGGCAAGATGAGCGTCGGCAGCCCCGACGGGCGGGAGACTACGCTGATCGGCACTGCGCCGGGCGGCTGGTTTGGCGAAGGCACCTTGATCAAGCGCGGCAGCTGGCAGTACGAGGGCGTGGCCCTGCGCGACTCGCACCTGGCCCTTCTACCGCGCGAGACCTTCGAGTGGCTGCGTGCCACCAGCCTGCCCTTCAACCACTATCTGCAGCATCTTATGAACGCACGCATGGGCAGCTTCATCGCCCAACTGTGCAATCAACGCCTGCTGGACTGCACGGCCCGGGTCGCGCGCAGCCTGGCTGCGCTCTACAACCCCGAGCTCTACCCTGAGCCGGGCCTGTTCCTGGACCTGCGCCAGGTCGAGGTGGCCCAGTTGGCCGGCATCTCGCGCCAGCGCGCCAATGCCGCGCTGCAGCGCCTGGAGGCAGCCGGCCTGTTGAACATCAGCCGGCGCGGCATCGAGGTGCTGAGCCTGGCCGGCCTGCGAGACTACTCCAGCCCGCCGGCCGACTGAGACCTCAGGATGCCAGCGCCGGCGTCGTAATCTCGCCGGGCGTGCTCTTGCGCGCGAACAGCGTGTACATGGTGGGCACCACGAAGATCGTCAGCAGCGTACCAAAGCTCATGCCCCCGACGATGACCCAGCCGATTTGCTGACGACTCTCGGCACCGGCACCGCTGGCCAGGGCCAGCGGAATCGCGCCGAGCACCATCGCGCCGGTGGTCATCAGAATGGGCCGCAGGCGCAGCGCCGAGGCCTCGATCACGGCCTCCATCACGTCCTTGCCCTGCTGGCGCAGCTGGTTGCTGAACTCGACGATCAGGATGCCGTGCTTGGTGATCAGCCCCACCAGCGTGATCAGTCCGATCTGCGAGTAGACATTGAGCGTGCCGCCTGACCATTGCAGCGCCGCCAGTGCACCGACCATGGACAGCGGCACCGCCAGCATGATCACAAAGGGATCGATGAAGCTCTCGAACTGCGCCGCCAGAACCAGGAAGATGAACAGCAGGGCCAGCACGAAGACCAGGCCCAGCGCGCCGCTGGAGGAGCGGAACTCGCGCGAGACGCCGTTGAGCTCGGTCGCGTAGCCCATCGGCAGAATCTCGCGCGCGGTCTCGTCCATGAACGCCAGCGCCTCGCCCAGCGCATAGCCGGGCGCCAGATTGGCCGTGATAGCCACCGAGCGGCGCTGGTTGAAGTGGTTCAGCTCGCGCGGGCTGACCGCCTCGCGCACCTTGACCAGGCTGGCCAGCGGAATCATCGCGTCGCCGCGGCCGCGCACGAACAGCTTCTCGATATGGTCAGGCGTGGTGCGACCCACCGCATCGGTCTGCACGATCACGTCGTACTGCTCTGCGTCGCGCTTGTAGCGGGTCACATTGCGCCCGCCCAGCATGGTCTCGACGGTGCGCGCCACCTGGTCGACATTGACGCCCAGATCGGCCGCGCGCTCGCGGTCCACTTCCATGAAGACCTCCGGCTTGTTCAGGCGCAGATCGTTGTCGGGCTGCACAAAGCCGGGGTTCTTGGCCAGCGCGGCCATGAACTGCTGGGTCACGCCGGCCAGATTGGCGTAGCTGTCGCTGGTCAGGATCACATAGTTGATCGAACGCTCGCGAAAGCCCTGGCCCAGGCTAGGCGGCGTCACCGCGAACACACTGACGCCCGGTAGCCCGGCCAGTTGCGGCTGCAACCGCCGCGCCAGCTCCTGGGTGCTGACATCGCGATCCACCCAGTCGACAGTGCGCAGGATGCCGGTGGCCTGAGCCACGGTTGCGCCGCCGACAAACATGAAACGGCGATCGAACTCCGGATACCCCGCCGCGACTCGGTCGATCGCATCCAGATAGCGGGCAGTGAACTCCAGGGTCGAACCGTCCGGCGCGCTGATCGGCATGAAGATCACGCCCCTGTCCTCCAGCGGCGCCAGCTCGCTCTTGGCATGGCTAAACAGCCACCAGCTGTAGGCGCCCGAGGCCACCATCACGGCCACCACCAGCCAGCGGGTGCGCAGCGCAAAGCGCAGAGCACCCGCATAGCGATCGCTGATCCAGACCAGCACCCTCTCCATGCCGGTGTCGAATCGCGTGGGCTTGCTGTTGTGGCGTAGCAGCTTGCTGCACATCATCGGAGTAAGCGTCAGCGCGACAAAGCCCGACACCACGACGGCGCCCGCAAGGGTCAGCGCGAACTCGACGAAAAGCCGCCCGGTGCGCCCCGGCGTGAAGGCCAGCGGCGCAAACACCGCGACCAGGGTCAGCGTCATCGCGACCACTGCGAAGCCGATCTCCTTCGCCCCTTTCAGCGCCGCCTGGAAGGGCTCCAGTCCTTCCTCGATATGGCGGAAGATGTTCTCCAGCACGACGATGGCATCGTCCACCACCAGGCCGATCGCCAGCACCAGAGCCAGCAGGGTCAGCGTGTTGATCGTGAAGCCGGCAGCCGCCATCAGCGCGAACGAGCCGATCAGGCTGATCGGGATCGTCACCAGCGGGATGATGGAGGCGCGCAAGGTGCGCAGGAACACAAACACCACCAGGGCCACCAGCACCACCGCCTCGGCGATGGTGGTGTAGACCGATTTGATCGAGCGATCGATAAAGACCGAGTTGTCATTGGCCGGCCGCACCGTCACGGTGTCCGGCAGGTCCTGCTGGATGCGCGGCAGCATGGCCTGCACGCCGGCCGAAACATCCAGCGGATTGGCCGTGGCCTGACGAATCACCCCCAGCGACACCGAGGGCACACCGTTGAGCCGCACGCGAGAGCGCTCGCTGGCGGCGGCCTCCTCGATGCGCGCCACGTCCTTGAGCCTCACCGTGAAGCCGCTGGCCTGCTTCAGCGCCACCTCGGCGAACTGCGCCACCGTGTTCAGGTCGGTGCGCGCAGTGACATTGAATTCGCGCTGCTGGCTCTCGATGCGACCGGCCGGCACCTCCAGGTTCTGGCGCCGCAGCGCGTCCTCAACATCCTGCACCGTCAGCTTGTAGGCGGCCAGCCGATCGGGGTCGAGCCAGATGCGCATCGAATATTTGCGGTCGCCACCGATCTGCACGTCGGCCACGCCCGGCACGGTCTGCAGCCGAGGCTTGACGACGCGGTTGACCAAATCCGTAATCTGCAGCGGGTCCAGGGTCTCGCTGGTGAAGGCCAGCCAGATTGTCGGCGTCGCATCAGCCTCGACCTTGGCGACGATGGGCTCGTCCACCGCGTCGGGCAGGCGGCCGCGTACCCGCGACACGCGGTCGCGCACATCGGCGGCGGCATCGTCGGGATTCTTCTCCAGCTTGAAGCGCACCGTGATCTGGCTCTGCTCGGAGCGCGAGATCGAGGTCAAGATGTCGACGCCGTCGATGCCGGCGATCGAGTCCTCCATCGGTTTGGTGACCTGCGTTTCGATCACCTCCGACGAAGCGCCCACCAGCCGGGTGCTGACCGTCACGACTGGCTCGTCGATGCGCGGGTACTCGCGCAGCGACAGCTTGTCGAACGATACGATGCCCACCAGTATTAGCAGCAGCGACATCACGGTCGCAAAGACCGGGCGGCGTATCGAGGTTTCTGAGATGCGCATGGGGCATGCCCTCCTTAGCGGCTGGCGGCCGAGGCTTTTGGCGCGGGCGCGCGAGCGGTCGTCGGCTTGTCCAGGTCCACCAGTTTGACCGCTTGCGGCTCGCCGCGCATCAGCGGTCCCTGCCCCGCCGTCACAACCCGGTCGCCGGCCTTGACGCCACCCAGCAACTCCACCTTGCCAGGCACCCGCATACCAAGCTGCGCCTCGACGCGCTGCGACATCAAGCGCCCGTCGCCCCCCTCGACCAGTTTGACGACAAACTGCTTACCCCCCATCGGCACCAGCGCCTCCTCAGGCACGACCAGGGCCTGCTCTCGCAACGCGAACACCACCCGCACGCGGGCAAACAACCCCGAGCGCAGCATGCTCGTGTCGCCCAGCAGGCGCGCGCGCACCAGCATCGAGCGCCCGGCTGTGTCCAGCTGGCTGTCCAGCGCCTCGATGCGGGCCTTGAACTCTCGGCCCGGCAAGGCATCCAGGCCCAGCGAGACATCCTGGCCCAGGCGCAGCTGGGGCACGAAACGCTCGGGCAGGCGGAAATCCACCCACATCGACGAGGCATCCTCGACGCTGACCAAATCGGCGCCGTCCTTCACATAGTCACCTAGATTGATCAGCCGTATGCCCATCACGCCGTCAAAGGGCGCGCGCACCTGCAGCCGCGCCAGCTGGGCCCGCGCCAAGGCCACCTGGGCCTCGGCCACCTTCAGGGTCGCCTCGGCCTGGTCGACCACGCTGGGGGAGACGAAACTCTGGGCCAGCAGCTCACGGTTGCGCTGCAACTGCGTGCGGGCAATGCCAGCCTGGGCCTCGGCCTGCTGCAACTGGGCCGCCTGCAAGGCCTCGTCCAGTTGCACCAGCAGTTGGCCCTGGCGCACGCGCTGTCCGTCGGTGAAGCCGAGCTTGGTGATGCGGCCGCTGACCTCGGGCCGCAGCATCACCGATTGGCGCGCTCGCAGCGCGCCGACCGCCTGCGCGTCGTCAGCCAAGCTCTGCACCTCGACCCGGCCGGCTTCGACGCTGGGTGGACCACCCGGACCGCGTCCGCCCGGCTGAGCGGCCTGGCCGGACTTGGCTGCCGCCTGGGCCTTGCCCGGCTGGTGCTGCCACCAATAGGCCAGCGCACTGATCCCGACCAACGCAACAACCGCAACGACGCTATGTAGTTTCTTGAAGCTCATGCATTTTTCTCCGACCGCGCACTGTAGCGGCGAACACATGTTGTTGCAGTCGGCGCTGCGGCATTACGGCACTGAAACACGGCGGCAGAAGCATCGACGACACCTGCCGGGCGCACAACGCACATTGCCGGCGGGCGATCAGACGCTGGCCGCCCCCCGGTTTGCCAGCGCATCGGCGCGCTCGTTGCCCGGGTCACCGGCATGGCCCTTGACCCAGCGCCACTCCACCTCATGCAGCTTGCGCAGCGCGTCCAAACGCTGCCAAAGCTCGACGTTCTTGACCGGTTTGCCGTCGGCGGTCTTCCAGCCACGGCGCTGCCAGCCGCTGATCCACTCGGTCATGCCCTTGCGCACGTACTCGCTGTCGGTGTAGATCGTGATCTTGCAGCTGCGCTTGAGCGAGGCAAGCGCCTCGATCACGGCGGTCAACTCCATGCGGTTATTGGTGGTGTTGGCTTCGCCACCGAACATCTCCTTGTCGTGGCCGCCCGAGCTCAGCCATGCGCCCCAGCCGCCGCGTCCGGGATTACCCTTGCAAGCCCCGTCGGTGTAAATCGTCACCACCGGCTTTTGGATGGTGGCGGCGGGCTTGTTCTCTGTCGTCATTCGTTCGCTTCTCGGTGCTTGTGATGTTGATGCAGGGCCACGGCAGCTCGCGCCTTGGCGGGCCGGGCCGGCTGACGGGCCAGGCCAATCAGGCGCATGCCGTGCACGCGCTTGACCGCAGTAAGGAAGTAAACCGCGCCCAGCACCGGCCACCAGCGCGAGCCCACGCCCTCCAGCCAGTCCCAGCGCTTGAGCCATTTGTCGCTGCGCAGCGGTGGGCAATAGCCGCCGAACTGCGCGCCCTCGACCTCGAAGCTCAGCAAGCGCAGCCAGTCGCGCAGCCGCCAATAGCCGATGAAGTCACCGGCGCGCGGCAGATAAAGTCGCTCGCCGCTGCCCGGCAGGCGGTTCACCAACCGGCCCAGATTCTGCCGCAGTCCCCAGGCGCTGGCCGGATTGATGCCCGAGATCACGAGCCTCCCCTCGGGCCGCAGCACCCGCTCGACCTCACGCAGCGTGCGGTGCGGATCGCTCGCCAACTCCAGCGTATGGGGCAGCAGCACCAGATCCAGGCTGTTGGCCTCGAAGGGCAGCGCATCGAACTCGCCGAACAACGCCACGCCCCGGTCGGCGAACTGGGTCTCAAGGCCGAACTGGCTGAAACCGGCTTGCGCCTCCTCGTCGGCCGGCACGCTGGCATGCCATTGCGCCGCGTTCTGCGCCAGACTGTCCAGCGCCAGCCAGCGGTGCGGCATCCGGTTGGCACGCAGCCCCTGCAGCTCGGGCAGACCGAGCTGCAGGGCATGGAAACCGAACAGGTCGACCACGGTCGCGTCGAGCTGGGCCTGCTCCCAGGCCAGCAGATAGCGGCCGGGCGGCGTCTGCAGCCAGGCGGCCAACTCTACAATCGAGGCTTCACGCGTCACAAGAACTCGCTGCATGGATTTGGTCGCACTGCCCGCCTTTACCGATAACTACATCTGGATGCTGCACGACGGTGCTCAAGCCCTGGTGGTGGATCCTGGCGAGGCGGAACCCGTGCTGCGCGCCCTGGACCACTACTCGCTGCGCTTGGCCGGCATTCTAGTGACCCACCATCACGGCGACCATGTCGGCGGCTTGGCCGGCCTGCGGCCGCGCCTGCAAGGCCCTGTCTTCGGCCCGGCGCGCGAGTCGATTCCGGGGCCAGTGCAGGCCTGCAGCGGCGGCCAGTTCTTGGAGCTGCTGGGCCAGCGGATCCGCGTGATCGACGTGCCCGGCCACACGGCCGGCCATATCGCCTATCTGATCGAATCGCCGAGCGACGCCAGCGCGCCCCTGCTGTTTTGCGGCGACACGCTGTTCTCCGGCGGCTGCGGTCGCCTGTTCGAAGGCACGCCCGCTCAAATGTATGCCTCGTTGCAGGCGCTAGCCGCGCTGCCCGGCCATACCAGGGTCTGCTGCGCTCATGAGTACACCTTGTCGAATCTGCGTTTTGCGCGGACCATAGAGCCCGCGAATCCGGCGCTGCTCGACTACCAGGCCTGGTGCGAGACCCGCCGCCACGACAATCTGCCGACCCTGCCCTCGACCATAGGCCAGGAACAAGCCATCAACCCCTTTTTGCGCTGCGACCAGCCCGCCGTGCGGGCCGCCGCCCTGGCCTACCAGCCGCAGCCCCTGGACACCGACCCCGTCGCGGTGTTCGCCACCCTGCGGCAATGGAAAAACGACTTCCGATGATGATGACCACCCCTGTACTCAAACTCTCCACGCTGGCGCTGGCTTTGCTGCTGGGTGCCTGCGCAAGTACCCCGCTGCCGCCGATGGAGCCCCCCGCACCGACCCCGCAGCTCAGCGCCAAGCCGCCCGCCGCGCCGGTGGCCGAATTGCCGACGCCCGATACCCTCGCCGCCCTACCACTGGTCGAGGACGCACTGCAGCCCGGCGTCACGGTCGACCTCAATGACGCCAAGGCCAAGGCCGACCTGTGGGTGCGGGTGCGCAGCGGCTTCGCGATGCCCACGCTGGAGAACGATCTGGTGCGCCGCGCCGAGGCCTGGTACAGCCAGCGCCCCGACTATGTGGCGCGAATGACCGCGCGCGGCGGTCGTTACCTCTATCACATCGTCGTCGAGGTCGAGAAGCGCGGCATGCCGATGGAGCTGGCCCTGCTGCCCTTCATCGAGAGCGCCTTCAATCCGCAAGCCATGTCCAGCGCCAAGGCCTCAGGCATGTGGCAGTTCATGCCGGCCACCGGTCGCGATTTTGAGCTGCGCCAGAACATCTTCCGAGACGACCGCCGCGACGTGCTGGCATCGACCCGCGCCGCTCTGGACTACCTTGGCCGTCTGCACAATATGTTCGGCGACTGGCATCTTGCACTGGCTGCCTACAACTGGGGCCAGGGCAATGTGCAACGCGCGATCAAGCGCAACGAGCGGGCCGGCCTGCCGACCAACTACGAGAGTCTGCGCATGCCCGACGAGACGCGCTACTACGTTCCCAAGCTGCAGGCGGTCAAGAACATCGTGCTGCGCCCCGACGCGTTTGCGCTCTCCCTGCCCGATATCGCCAACCACCCCTACTTCCTCAGCGTCAATATCGACCGCGACATCGATGTCGATGTCGCCGCGCGCTTTGCCGGTATGACGATCGATGAATTCAAGCAGTTCAACCCGCAAGTCAACAAGCCGGTGATGCTGGCCGCGGCGACCGAGCAGGTGCTACTGCCCTATGACAACGCAGACGCCTTCGCGCGCAATCTGGCCGCCCACCGTGGTGCGATGGCGAGCTGGACTGCGTGGGTGGTGCCGAGCACGATGAAGCCGGCCGAAGCGGCCAAGCAGGTCGGCATGAGCGAGGCCGCACTGCGAGAGATCAACAAGATTCCGCCTCGCATGCTGGTGCGCCGAGGCTCGACCCTGCTGGTGCCGCGCAGCGCCAAGCATCAGGACGTGTCCGAACATCTGGCTGACAACGCCAGCATCAGCCTCGCACCCGATGTACCTGCGCTGCGCCGTGTCAGTTTCAAGGCACGCAAGGGTGAGACCGTCGCCAGCGTCGCTCGGCGCTACAAGGTCAGCGCCAGCCAAGTCGCGCAGTGGAACAAGGTCTCTGCCAAGGCCGCCTTCAAGCCCGGCCAGACCCTGGTGGTCTACACACCCAACAGCAAGCGCGTGGCCGCACCGGTGCGCACGGCCAAGGCGGTCAAGGCCGGCCGCCCGGCCGCAAAGGGCACCCGGGTGGCGTCGACCGCACGCAAGGCAGCCAAACGCTGATACAGGGCTGATCGATCAGGCGAAGAACAAGGCCACCGCGCTGCCCAGCGCGGCAAACCAGGCCAGCGAGCGCAGATTCGGCTGGTCGGCCAGGTACAGGCCGATATAGGCCAGGCGAAAGGTGATGAAGGACAAGGCCAGCATGTCGATGCGCTCCTGCACCGCTCCCATCTGCTGCGCCGCCAACACACCGGCAATGAACAGCGGCAAAGCCTCGAAGCTATTGGCCTGGGCTGCGTTGGCGCGGGCCTGCCACCCCGACAGACTGGCCAGCCAGGCGCGTGGGTTGTGGTTGTCGAAGCCGCCGTCGCGACGCGGCCTGCCGAAGCCCTTGGACTTGGCCATGCCGGCGCACAGGATGGGCAGCACGCAGGCCGCGATGATGCAGTAGTTGGCAACAGTCATTCGCTCAGCGCCTATCGGTCAAAGCATGGGCAATGGTGCCCAGATCCACATACTCGAGTTCGCTGCCCACGGGCACACCGCGAGCCAGCCGCGTGGCGCGGATGCCGCGCGAGCGCAGCGCCTCGGCCAGCACATGGGCGGTGGCTTCGCCCTCCGCGGTGAAACTGGTGGCCACGATCACCTCCTCGACCGCCGTCTCAGCCGCGCGCAGCAGCAGTTGCTCGGCACCGATGGCCTGAGTTGACAGGCCGTCCAGCGGACTCAGCCGACCTTGCAGCACAAAGTAGTAGCCCCGGTAGGAGCCGGTGCGCTCTAGCGCGGCCTGGTCGGCTGGACTCTCGACCACGCAGAGCAAGCGCGCGTCGCGCTGGGCATCGCCGCAAATGGCGCAGACGGGCGCCTCGCTGAAGGTGTGGCAGCGCTGGCAATTGCCCACCTGCGCCATCGCTGCGGTGAGCGAGGCCGCCATGCGGCGCGCGCCCTCGCGGTCGTGCTGCAGCAGGTGGTAGGCCATGCGCTGGGCCGACTTCTGGCCCACGCCCGGCAGGCGCTTGAGCGCCTCGATCAGGTCGTCGAGTGCGGTCAAGGGCTTAGAAGGGGAACTTCATGCCCGGAGGCAGCGGCATGCCGGCGGTCAGTTTGCCCATCTTCTCGGCACTGACTTCCTCGGCGCGACGCAGGCCGTCATTGAAGGCAGCGGCGACCAGGTCTTCCAGCATGTCCTTGTCATCGGCCAGCAAGCTGGGATCGATGGTCAGGCGCTTGACCTCGTGCTTGCAAGTCATCGTGACCTTGACCAGGCCGGCGCCCGACTGGCCCTCGACCTCGATATTGCCCAGTTCGTCCTGCGCCTTCTTGAGGTTGTCCTGCATGGCCTGGGCCTGCTTCATCAGGCCGGCGAGTTGACCCTTCATCATGTGCGTATCTCCTAAAAATGTTCAGTGGGGTTTGATCGACCCGGGCACGATGCGCGCCGTCTTGAATTGGGCCAGCAGTTGCTGGACCAGCGGGTCCTGGAAAACGAATTGTTCCGTCTGGCGCTGGATTGCCTGGGCTTGCGCAGCGTCGCGCAGCGACGGCGAGTCCTGCGCCACGCCGGACTCGACCTCGATAGCCACCGGGCGCTCCAGCAAGGCGGCCAGCGCCGCCTGCAACTTGTCCTTGAGTGCCGGCTGCCGCAATGATTCGCGCTCGACCTTCAACCGTATCAGCTGCGGCTCGGCCTGCTCGTCGAAGACGACGCACTCGGCCTGCAGCGCCAGCTCGCGGGCCAGCGCCACCAGACTCAGGCGCTTGACAATCCCGGCCCAGCGCTCGCCCAGCGGCGTCGGCGACAGCTGCACATCGCTGCCGGCGGTGGAGGCGTAGGCACCGCCAGGGCTACCGTGGCCTGCGGACTCGCCGGACTCGGTCGAGTCGTCGTCGCCAGCCTGCGCGACAGCACCACTCTCCTCATCGGCAGGCGGCGCATCCAGCCAGGGCGGCGGCTCGTCGGCCTCGCCGCGCTCTTCGATCACCACCGGGCGCGGTCGCAGCCGGGCACTCAAGCTGCCGGCCTCGGCCTGGGCGCGCGGCGACATCGGCGGGGCCTGTGGGGTCGGTGTCGGCGGCGTGGGTTCGCGAAGCTCGACGGCGACAGGGCTGGGCGGCGGCGCACTGACGGGCTCTGTTGCAGGCTCTGTTGCGGGCGCGCTCGCTGCTTCAAGCGCCGGGCTCGGCTTGGGCTCGGGCGGTCGCACCACCAGGCTCGGTGCCGTCGGCCTCAGCAAGGGTGCGCTCGCCGGCACCGGCTCTGTCTTGCGCGGCTGGGTCGGTGCCTGGTTCAGCACCGGGTTTGTCGAGACACCGCCGGGGCGAAAGGCCAGCATGCGCAGCAGCACCATGGTCAGGCCGGCGTACTCGTCCGGCGCCAGGCCCAGTTCCTGTCGACCATGCAGAGCCATGCTGTACATCAGCTGGATCTCGTCGGCCGGCAACAGGCCGGCCAAACGCCGGGCCTCGGCGCTGTCGGGGTCTTGATCATCCACGGCCTTCGGCGCGGCCTGGGCCACTGCCGTCTGCTGCAACAAGGTGGCCAGGTCCTCCAGCGTGCCGGCGGCCGACAGGCCCAGGCTGCGCAAGCCATCGGCCTGGGCCACGACAGCCGCGCCATCCGCGGCCACCAGAGCATCCAGGATGGCCACGACGTGGCCGCGGTCCACCGTGCCCAACATCTGGCGCACGCCAGCCTCGACGAGGGCGCCGGCGCCAAACGCGATCGCCTGGTCGGTCAGCGACAAAGCGTCGCGCATCGAGCCGCGCGCGGCCCGCGCCAGCAGCCTCAGCGCGCCGGCATCAGCCGCCACATGTTCGGCCTCCAGCACCGCGCTCAGGTGCGACAGCACCGTCTGCGGCGCCATCGGACGCAGATTGAACTGCAGGCAGCGCGACAGCACGGTGACCGGCACCTTCTGCGGGTCGGTCGTAGCCAGCACGAATTTCAGATAGTCCGGCGGCTCCTCCAGCGTCTTCAGCATCGCGTTGAAGGCGGTGTTCGACAGCATATGCACTTCGTCGATCATGTAGACCTTGAAGCGCCCAACCACCGGCTTGTAGACCGACTGATCCAGCAGCTGCGAGATCTCCTCGACGCCCCGGTTCGAAGCCGCGTCCAGCTCCACATAGTCGACGAACCGGCCGGCATCGATATCGCGGCAGGCCTCGCAAACGCCGCAGGGCTGAGCCGTGATCGTGCCCTGCCCATCGGCGCCGGTGCAGTTCAGGCTCTTGGCCAAAATGCGCGAAACCGTGGTCTTGCCGACACCGCGGGTGCCAGTGAATAGATAGGCATGGTGCAGGCGCTGCTGGGTCAGCGCATTGGCCAGGGCCTGGACCACATGCTCTTGGCCCCGCAGTTCCTCAAAACTGTGGGGGCGGTATTTGCGGGCAAGGACCTGGTAACTCATGGGGGCGCATTCTACGGGCGCGCCCAACCCCGCCGCAGGCCGGGCGCATGGTCGATAATCCCGCCCCATGAGCACGCATGCCCCCTCCTCTCCCGACACTCTCAGCTACGAGCAAGCCGGTGTCAATTACGACCTGATCGATCCGCTGAAGATCGCCGCCCAGCGCGCCGCTGCGGCCACCGGCGCCCATCTGGGCAGCCATGGCTTCAGCGAGGTGCCGGCCTCGCGCGGCGAGTCGGCCTATGTGGTGGATGTCGGGCCTTTCTACATCGCGTCCATCGTCGAATGCCTGGGCACCAAGACCCTAGTGGCCGACGAGATGGCCCGCTTGACCGGCAAGAGCAGCTACTACGCCGGCATTGCCCAGGACACCATCGCAATGGCCGTCAACGACCTGATCACCGTCGGCGCCACGCCCCTGGTGGTGCAGGCCTACTGGGCCGCCGGCGGTTCGGACTGGTTTGGAGACAAGGCGCGCGCGCAAGCACTGGTCGAGGGCTGGAAGAAGGCCAGCGACATCTGCGCCGTCGCCTGGGGCGGTGGCGAGACACCCGCACTGGCCGGCATCGTCGAGGAAGGCCGCATAGACCTGGCCGCCTCCTGCACCGGCCTGATCAATCCCAAGAGCCGGCTGTCGGTCGGCGACGATTTGGCCGCCGGTGACGCCATTGTGCTGCTGGCCTCCAGCGGCATCCATGCCAACGGCCTGAGCCTGGCGCGCAAGCTCGTGGAGCGCCTGCCGAACGGCTACCTGACCGAGATCGAACCCGGCCTCACCTACGGCGACGCACTGTTGGCCCCGACCGTGCTGTATTCGCCGGTCACCGAGGCGCTCTTCAAAGCCGGCATCCAGCCCCACTACTGCGCCAACATCACCGGCCACGGCTGGCGCAAGCTGCTGCGCCACCCGGCGAAGTTCAGCTACCGCATTCACACTGTGCCGCCGGTCACGCCGGTACTGAAGTTCATGCAAGAACAGGCCAAGCAGGACGACCGCGAGGCCTATTCGACCCTTAACATGGGGGCCGGTTTTGCCATCTTTGTTCCGGCCGCCGATGCCCAGCGCACGGTCGAGGTCGCCAAGGCCTGCGGCATCGAAGCCTGGGTGGCCGGCGCCTTGGAAGAAGGCGAGAAGCAATTGCTGATCGAGCCGCTGAACATCCGCTTCAGCGACGACGATCTGCAGCTGCGCTGAGCCCGAACCGCGCTTGACAGCCTCGCTGGTGCCGACCAAGCTTGCCCCGAACTGGGGGCGGTGATGGATTGGTTCTACTCGGGGATGCTACGAATGCACGGGCTGCTGGCCTGGGCCAGCCTCGCGCTTTTTTTTGCCCGTGGCTTGGCCGCCCAGTTCAAGCCTGAATGGGGCGCTGACGACCGACTGCGCGCCGTCTCCTTCGGCCTGCACTTCTTGCTGGCCGTCTCCGGCCTGAGCCTGTGGGGGCTGCTGCACTACGACCTGCTGCGTGACAGCTGGTTGGCCGCCAAGCTGCTGGCACTGTGCGCCTATGCGGCCTGCGCCCACTGGACCGTGGTAAGCCGCGACTACCGCCTTCCCGCCTATCTCGGTGCGCTGGCCCTACTGAGCTATGTTATCGGCGCCTCGCTGACGCGCTCCGCCACGCTGGGGCTGTAGGCGGACCCCATCTTCCGAGAAGGCTGACGCGCATCGCATACAATACTCAGTGACGGGCCTCCTCGCATGGAAGCACGGCCAACCGGGTCAGATGGGGAACCAAGCAGCCCTAACTGTTGTGACCAGTGCCGGGGGTAAGGCTCGTCAACCCCCCTCTTGCCGCCTCATCGCGCCGCCGTCCTGGCATTGCGCGTGCCACCCCAAAAAGCGTCAGCTCAAGCTCGGCCGCATTGCGCCGATAAACAGCTATCACTGCCGCCCGGCAGTGCCCGCCCCATGGCTGTACGGCACTGCGTTCGGCCAGCCCTTGTCTGCCGATGTCTGGTCTCGAATGAAGCTCAATACACGAATCCTGCTGCTGTGTGGCACCGCACTTCTTGGCGTGGTGCTGCTGGCGGCCATCTCGCTGACCACCTTGAAGCAGTCGATGATGAAGGCGCGTACCGCTCAGCTCTCGACCCTGGTGCTGCTGGCACACTCAGCCCTGGAAAAGCTGCACGTCCAGGAGAAAGCCGGCGAGATCTCCAAGGCCGATGCCCAAAAGGAAGGCAAGCGCATCATCAGCAGCTTGCGCAAGGACGAGCTCTATTTCTTTGTGCGCGGCTATTCAGATGACATCAACCATGTGCACCCCAACCCAAAGCGCATCGGCATCGTCGACGCCAAGGGCGGCAAGGAGGCCGGCGAACGCTACCGCAAGGCCCTGGCCGGCCAGACCATAGGCACGGTCATCGCACCGGGCACCCGGCCTGGCACTGAGGGCAACGTGGACAAGCTCTACGCAGTGATCAAATTCGAGCCCTGGGACTGGATCATCGGCTTTGGCGACTACATCGACGATATCGACACCGCGTTTTGGCGCAGCGCCACCGTGCTGCTCTCGGTCGGAGGCGTACTGATGCTGGTCGTCGGCGGCCTGGGCTGGCGCATGATGGGCAACATCTACCGCCAACTAGGCGGCGAGCCCGACTACGCGGCCGATATCGTGCGCCGCATTGGCGCCGGCGACCTCGGTGTCAAGGTGCAGTTGCGGCCAGGCGACCAGCAAAGCCTGCTGGCCGCGATGCAGCAGATGCAGCAAAGCCTGGCCGGCACGGTGCGCCAGATCCGCGACTCCACCGACACCATCGCCACTGCCTCGGGCCAGATCGCAGCCGGCAATCTGGACCTGTCGGGCCGCACCGAAGCCCAGGCCAGTGCGCTGGAACAGACTGCGGCCTCGATGGAGGAACTGACCGCCACGGTCAAGCAAAACGCCGACAACGCCCGCCAGGCCAACCAGTTGGCGATGTCGGCCTCCGCAGTGGCGGTGCAGGGCGGTGAGGTGGTCAGCCAGGTGGTGCAGACCATGAACTCGATCAGCGGCTCGTCGAAGAAGATCGTCGACATCATCGGCGTGATCGATGGCATCGCCTTCCAGACCAACATCCTGGCGCTGAATGCGGCAGTGGAAGCGGCGCGGGCCGGCGAGCAGGGCCGCGGGTTCGCGGTAGTCGCTTCCGAGGTGCGCGGCCTGGCCCAGCGCTCGGCCGCTGCGGCCAAGGAGATCAAGGGCCTGATCGTCGATTCAGTCGAGAAGGTCGACAGCGGCAGCGCCCTGGTCGGTCAGGCAGGCGCGACGATGGAGCAGATCGTCGCCAGCGTGAAGCGGGTCACCGACATCGTCGGCGAGATCAGCAGCGCCAGTGTCGAGCAGACCGCCGGCATCGAGCAGATCCACCAGGCCATCACCCAGATGGACCAGGCCACCCAGCAGAATGCCGCGCTGGTGGAGGAGGCCTCGGCCGCCGCCACCTCGCTGCAGCAGCAGTCGCAGCAGCTGGTCGCTGCGGTCAGCGTGTTCAGCTAAGGGGCAGGCTCAGCTGGCCTGCTTGAAGGCCATCACGGCCTGGTTGCGCAACGTGCGCAGCAGCGACAGCTCCTTCTCGCCAAGATCGATGCCACCGGGCAGGGCCTTGTCGGCATAGATCATCGCGAACGGCGCACCCTTGACCGCCATCGGCAGTATCAGAAAGCTGGCCGCTTTCGGCGCGCCGAGGAACCAGGCCGGCAAGCGCTCGGCGATCTTGGGCACCGAGGCATCGGCGATCAAGGTGTCGACGCCCTTCTGGCAGACCGCAGAGAAGAGATCGGCCGCGACTCCGGGCGTGCTGCGCAGCGGCACGCGAAACAGCGGCGCCACCGCCTCGACTCCCTCACCCAGACCGAAGCGACCGGTCAGGGTTTCGGTCTTCGGGTCACGCAGGCAGAACACCACGCGCCGAAAGCCGAGGCTGCGGTAGATGGTCTCCAAAATCATGCGCAGGACCTCGTTGAGCTTGAAGTTCTCGACCATCGCATTGGTGATGTCCTGGATGCCGGCGGCCAAGGTCTCGCTGGCCTGCTCGCGCGAGACCTCGGCCTCGCTACGCTGCAGGGTCGGATCAGCCAGCAAGGTCGCATGCAACTCGTGCGGCGACAGACTGTCATCGACGGTGGGGGTCAGCGGCGCCAGCAGACGCTGGGCCGGTGAGTTTTTGGCCAGGCTGATGCCCATGGCCTGGGCCAGCTGGGCCAGGCGCTGACGGGCCTGATCGGCGGCTGCATCAAAGGTTTCGGCCGGCACGCCTAGCGCGCGCGAGTACCGCTGCGCCATCGCCTTGAGCTTGGCATGGGTCTCGGCAGGCTCGGTCTGCAAAATCACATCGGACATCTCGTTGGCGGCCCGTGCCAGCCAGCGTTGGCGCTCTGCCGGGTTGTCCTGCAGCCGCGTCGGCACATCGCCATCGGGGCGGCGCATGCTGCGCTGCAGGCTCTCGGGCAGCCCCCATTGCTTGGCCACCCCCAGGCCCAGCTGCTCATAGCTCAGGCCAAGCACCTGGGCCGAGGCCAGCGCTTCGCTGACCGGCGCGGCGGGCCCGGACGTGTCGCCACCGGCGCGGCGCTCGGGCCGCGTGATGCGGCGCACCTGCTGAGCCTCTTCGGGAAAGTAGAACTCGGTCAGCAGACGGCCCAGATTCTGGAACATCGCCGCCAGAAAGCTCTCCTCGTTCTCGCGCTGCACCAAACACAACTCGCGGGCCAGCGAGCCAGCCATCAGCGAGCGCAGAAACTCCTCGCGCAAGAGTTGGGCATGGGCCTTGTTCTCCATGCGCTCGAGCAGAATCAACGACAGCGCCAAGTTGCGGATGCCGGCAAAGCCGATCAGCGCGGCGGCACGCGAGACGGTCGAGATGGTGCCGCCGCCAGCATGACTGAACTGCGCGGTGTTGACCAGACGCAGCAGCTTGTGGGTGAGCGCCACGTCCTTCAAAATCTCATTGGACAGGCTGGTGATGCTCTCGTTCTCGGACAGCGTCAGGCGCTGGATGCGGCCAACCGAATCGGACATCGCCGGGAAGTCGGTCTTGTGGCGCATGCGGCGCAGCAGGAACTCCAGCGCCGCCGTGTCGCCAGCTTCGCTGCTGGGGGCCACCGCAGGGTGCAGCCATTCGTTGAGGGCATCGTGAAAGGCCTTGGCCGTGGGCCAGCGCCGAGTCGCGTCGCGTGCCAGGCCACGCAGCACGATGGCGCGCAGCGCATCGTCGACCTCGGCATTGAGTCCCGGCGGCAGGGCCAGGTCTTGTTCGATGACGCGGCGCACCGCGCGCCAGGGATCGGGGTCGGCGTTCAGGCGCTGGCCCGACAGCAGCTCGCCCAGCATCACCGCCGCCGCGAACACATCCATCTGCGGACTCGGTGCCTCGCCGCGCGCGGCCTCAGGCGAGATATACCCGGGCGTGCCGACGATCCCTTGCGGCTTGCCGGCATCCGTCAGGCGGGCGGCGATGCCGAAATCCATCACCCGCGCCCGGCCCTTGGCGTCGAGCAAAATGTTGGATGGTTTCAGATCGCGGTGCACCACGCCAGCGCCATGGGCAGCCTGCAGGCCATCGAGCACGCCCAGCATCAGTTCCACCGCGTCGCGCGGGCGCAGCGCCGGGCCGCTGCGCAGGCGTTCGCTCAGCGTCGGGCCGGCCACATACTCGAACACCAAATAGGCTTGGCCGCCCTGCATATCGGCCTCGAACACCGGCACGATGTTGGGATGGGTCAGGCGGCTGACAGCACGAGCCTCGTGCAGCCAGGCCTCGACATGGGCCGGCGTGGCGCCGGCCAGCAAGACCTTCAGTGCCACCTCGCGGTCCAGCCGCGGGTCATGCGCCAACCAGACCGTTGCCTGCGCACCCTGCCCGAGCCGGCGCAAAGGACGAAAGCGCCCCAACGCAGGCGGCATCTGCGGTGCGGTGGGTGTGGAGGGGAGCATGGGGACCTTGTTCTAGGAATCGTGGCGAGCGGGCGAGTCAGCCGCTCGGCTCGACGGGCGGCTGGGCGACCGGATCTTCGCTCTCGGTCTTGTCCCTAAGGCGCGAGCGAAGTGGCGAGGCTTGAGGCCGCGCCGCGACCGGTGCGCCGTGGTCGGCATGGTCGGGGTATTCGGCGTGGGCTGTCGCGGGGGCAGTGACGGCCGCGGCCGGATTAAGCGCCTCGTAGACCTCGCGCAATCCAAGGCCCAGCGCCCGCGCATAGCGCCGCGTGGCCGTCTCGACCCCGGCCTGGCGCTTCTCTTCGGGCAGGGCCAGCGCATCGACGATTTCATTGGCCAGGCTGCAGGTCAGGCGCAGCAGTTCGGCATCGCTGCCGCCGCCACGCACCGGCGCCTCCATGGACTGGCGTCGCATCATGTACAGCAGCTCGTCGCCCAGGCTCCAGTAGCGCGCCACCGCCGTGCCGAGCGCTTCGAGATCGCAGCCCAGCACCGCATAGGCGGCGGACTGCTCGCTCATGCCAACCGGCTTGGGGTTGTCGGCGGTCGGCTCGGACGGGCGCATCAACTGGCGGATCTGCTGGGCGTCGTCGGGAAAGTGATACTGCAGCAGCAGGCGGCCGAGGTTCTGCATCACGGTGATCAGATAGACCACCTCGGCGTCGTAGCCGGCCGGACGCAGCGCCTGCGCCACCTGACCGGCGCGCTGCACCCGCTTCATCAGGCTGCGCAAGGTCTCGGCATTGGTTTCGGACAGTGGGCCCGGCCAGGGCTTGAGCGCGCGGGCCGCCTGTTGCACACCGTTCAAGCCCAGCATCGCGATGGCGCGCTGCATATTCAGGATGGCTCCGCCGCCGGCCGCGATGCCTTGCTGCTTCAGCGCGTTATTGACACGCCGCAGCATCTCCAGGCTCAGCGCCATGTCTTGTAGCACCAGTCCTGAGAGCTCGCTGGCGTGCTGGCCTTCCATGCTGGACGATTGGGCGATGCGCTGCAGGCGCAGCGAGGCGATGGGCAGGTGGCCAACGCGCTGCAGCTTGTCCATCAGCTGCGCGATCGCGCCACCCTGGTCATTGGCGGCGCTGCGCCAGCCCTCCAGCGCGCGCCAGAAGCTACGCGCAAGGTGGTAGCGGTGGCCGGTCTGGCGGTCAGTGGCGCGGTTGACGATGGCGCGCAGCGGCTCGGCAATCGGGTGCGGCGTCTCCCAGCCCAGGCGTAGCAATTCATGGCCTTGCGGCTGCATGCGCTGCATCACCAGCAGCAGATCGCTCTCGTCGAGCACCGGCCGAGCGGTCAACATGCGGTGCATCAGCAAGCCGACGCACAGCACATCATCCTGGGCCGCCTCGCGCACCGCGCGACGCGTCACGGTATTGAAGTCCACAGTGGCCGGAAACACCTCCTGCGCCACTTCCAGGCCCAGCACCCGCACATGGCCCAGACTGTCGATCAGCATCGTCGAGGCCTGCACATCGCGGTGAGCATGGCCGGCCTCATGGGCGAACGCCAGACCTTCGAGGTACTGGCAAGTCCAGGCCGCCACATCCAGCGGCAGCGGCGCGTTCTGGCGCGCCAGCCGCTCATCCAGGGTCTCGCCCAGCGCGCGGTCGTAGGCGATGAAAGGCCAATGCTCGACCTGGCCGACCTCGACCACATGGGCCAGATTCGGGTGCTGGATGCGGGCACCGGCATTGGCGGTCTTCAGCCAGTGGGCCAGCGCCTCAGGGCTGTTGGGCGCCAGCCGCGGCATGCAGATCAACATCTCCTGCTGGCTGCGGGTGTCCAGCACCAGCCACAGCATGCTGCGCGTGCTCTTGTTCAGCAGCGCGCGGAGTTCAAAACGACCAAAGCGCCGCACAGCGGCGGCGGTCTTGGCGCCAGCGTCGGGCGGGCTGGCAGTCGGTTCAGCATTCGGCACGATACGTGCGGACCTTGGAGTTTGATGAAACAAAGTGTGATTTGACCCAGATTGTGCGCCCGGCGATGCGGCAATAAGGCCTCCATTCACGGGGCATTCGGCGCGGGCGCGACAACTCAAGCGCTCAGCTGGGCCCAGACTTTGTCCAGTCGCTTGACGCTGACGGGCTGCGGCGTGCGCAGCTCCTGCGCGAACAGGCTGACGCGCAGCTCCTCGAGCTGCCATCGGAAATCCACCAGCCGGGCGTCCGTCGTGCCCTTGAGCTCGGCAAGGCGACGCAGAAAACGCTGCTCCAGCGGCTTGAGTTCGGCCAGCAGCTTGGCGTCGCGCGCCGGGTCGGCGCGCAGCTTGTCCAGCCGCGCGGTGATGGCCTTCAGATAGCGCGGCAGATGCTGCAGTTGGGCCCAGGGCGTGGCGGTGACCAAGTGCTTCGGGCACAGGCGCTGCAGCTGGGCCGTGATGTCCTCGACCACGTCCTTGGGCGCACGCGCATCCTTGAGCTTGCGGCTGGCGGCGGCCAGCTCGATGAGCACGACCCCGGTCTGGCGCGCCACCTCCTGCGCGATCAAATTAAGCCGCGCGCGGCCCTCTTCGATGCGGGACCTAAAAGCGAACTCGTCGGCCGGCAACGGATCGGCCAGGAAGGCACGGTCCAGAGCAACGCCGATGATCTGATCGCGCAGCTCTTCGGCCGTACCCAGGCTCATGAACAGCACCGACATCTTCTGCAGATCCGGAATGTTCTTCTCCAGATACTTCAGCGGCTCCTTGAGCTGCAGCGCCACCAGGCGGCGAAGACCCAGACGGTGCTTGGCGGCGGCGACATCGGGCTCGTCGAACACCTCGATCTCGACATGGCTGGTCCGGTCAATCAGCGCGGGGAAGCCGATCAAGGTCTGGGCGCCGCGCTTGACTTCCATCAGCTCGGGCAGTTCGCCGAAAGTCCAGCCGGTATGGCTCTTGCTCGCCTCGCGCACCGACGCTGGCTTGACGATCTCCGCCCGCAGCCCACCGGGAGCGACCGGTGGCGGCTCCGCGGCGGGCGCGGCCGGCAACTTCAGCGCCGCCAGGGCCTGGAAGGCACTGCGCGCCTGACCGCCCAGCTCGGCCTTCAGCGCCGCCAGATTGCGGCCCTGGCCCAGCTGACGGCCATGCTCGTCGACGATGCGGAAGTTCATGAACAGATGGGCTTGCAGCTGTTCGAGCTTGAAGTCGTTGCGCTGCACCGCGATCTGGCTGCGTTCCTTGACAGCCTTCAGAAGCACCTCGACCAGGCTGCCCTGAGCAAAGGGGTTGAGCTCGATGAACTCGGCGACGAAGTCCGGCAGCGGCACCAGGCGCGAGCGCGGCCGCTGGTGCAGGCTTTTCAGCAAGGCCGTGACCTTGGCGCCCAGCATGCCGGGCACCAGCCATTCGCAGCGCTCCTCATTGACCTGGTTCAGCGCGTAGATCGGCACGGTGACGGTCAGCCCGTCGCGGGCATCGCCGGGTTCATGCAAATAAGTTGCGGCGCAGTCGACCCCGCCCAGGCGGATGGTCTTTGGGAAAGCGCTGCCGGTGATGCCTGCCGCCTCGTGACGCATCAGCTCCTCACGGCTGAGGTGCAGCAGCTTGGGGTTGGCCTTGGACTCGTGGCGGTACCAGCGCTCCAGCGTTGCGCCCGAGCACACCTCGGCCGGCAGCTGAGCGTCGTAGAAGGCGTAGATCAGCTCGTCATCGACCAGCACATCCTGGCGCCGTGACTTGTGCTCCAACTCCTCGACCTTGGCGATCTGCTTGTGGTTATGGGCCAGAAAGGGAAGACGCGTCTCCCATTCACCGTTGACCAGGGCCTCGCGGATGAAGATCTCGCGCGCGGCGGCCGCATCGACCTTGCCAAAGTTCACGCGCCGGTTGCTGTAGATGACGATGCCGTACAGCGTCGCACGCTCCAGCGCAATCACCTCGGCCGCCTTCTTCTCCCAGTGCGGCTCCATCAGCTGGGTCTTGATCAGATGGCCGGCGATGGACGGCAGCCACTGCGGCTCGATCGCGGCAATGCCTCGGCCGAACAGCCGCGTCGTGTCCACCAACTCTGCCGCGACGATCCAGCGGCCCGGCTTTTTGCTCAGATGTGCACCGGGGTGGCGCCAGAACTTGATGCCGCGCGCACCCAGATACCACTCGTCCTCGTCGCTTTTGAGGCCGATATTGCCCAAGAGGCCGGCCAGCATCGACAGATGCACCTGTTCGTAGGTGGCCGGGCTGGCGTTCATGCGCCAGCCATGTTCGGCGACCACGGTGTGCAGCTGCGAATAGATGTCGCGCCATTCACGCACCCGGCGCGGGCTGACGAAGTTCTCGCGCAGCAGCGCTTCGTAGCGGCGGTGGCTGAGCTTGTGCTCTCCCGAGCCGCCCTTGCTCTCTTCCAACCATTTCCACAGCTTCAAGTAGCCCAGGAACTCCGACTTCTCGTCATCGAACTTCTTGTGCCGCTCGTCGGCCGCCTGTTGCGCCTCCATCGGCCGGTCGCGCACGTCCTGGCCGCTGAGCGCGCTGGCAATGATCAGGACCTCGTTGAGCGCCTCGCGGTTCCTGGCCTCCAGAATCATCCGGCCGACCCGCGGGTCCAGAGGCAGCTTGGCCAGCTCCCAGCCCATCGGCGTCAGCTCGTTCAAATCATCGACCGCGCCCAGCTCGCCCAGCAGCTGGTAGCCATCGGCCACGGCCTTGCGCGGCGGCGGCTCGATGAATGGGAACTCGTCGACCTGACCCAGATGCAAGGCCTTCATGCGCAGGATCACGCCGGCCAGCGAACTTCGCAGAATTTCCGGATCGGTAAACCTGGGCCGGGCGAGGAAGTCCTTCTCGTCGTACAGGCGAATGCAGATGCCGTTGGAGACACGGCCGCAGCGGCCGGCGCGCTGGTTGGCGCTGGACTGGCTGATCGGCTCGATCTGCAGCTGCTCGACCTTGTTTCGGTAGCTGTAGCGCTTGACCCGGGAGAGGCCCGGGTCGATCACATAGCGGATGCCCGGCACCGTCAGCGAGGTCTCGGCCACATTGGTCGCCAGCACGATGCGGCGCTGGCCGTGCGGCTCAAAGACCTTGTCTTGCTCCTGCTGCGACAGCCGCGCAAACAGCGGCAGCACCTCGACGCCGGGCGGATGGTGCCTACGCAGCGCCTCGGCGGCCTCGCGGATCTCGCGCTCGCCCGGCAGGAAGACCAAGACATCGCCGCCGCCCGCAGCGGCGATGCCGCTGCTTGGCATCCCTCGCCAGAGCTCGTCCACGGCGTCGACGATGGCGTTGTTGACGTCGTACTCGCGACTCTCCTCGAAGGGCCGGTAGCGCTGCTCGACCGGAAACAGCCGGCCCGAGACCATCAGCACCGGCGCCGGGCCCTTGGCAGACTCGAAATGCTTGGCGAAGCGGTCGGCATCGATGGTCGCCGACGTCACGATGACCTTGAGATCAGGTCGGCGCGGCAGCACCTCGCGCAGATAGCCAAGCAGGAAATCGATGTTCAGCGAGCGCTCGTGGGCCTCGTCGATGATGAGCGTGTCATAGGCCTTCAGCAGCGGATCAGTCTGCGTCTCGGCCAGCAAAATCCCATCGGTCATCAGCTTGACGCTGGCACCAGGCTGCAGCCGGTCCTGAAAGCGCACCTTGTAGCCGACGATCTCGCCCAGCGGTGTCTTCAGCTCCTCGGCGATACGCTTGGCCACGCTGGAGGCGGCGATACGGCGCGGTTGCGTGTGGCCGATCAGCTTGCCGGTGTTGGCCCGGCCGCGGCCCAGCGCCAGCGCGATCTTGGGCAGCTGGGTGGTCTTGCCCGAGCCGGTCTCGCCGCAAACGATGATGACCTGGTGCTCGGCAAGCGCCAGCGCGATGTCCTCGCGCCGGCTGGAGACCGGCAGCGATTCGGGGAAGGTGATGGGCGGCAGCGGATTGGCTGGCGGCGGCGCAGGCCGTGCGGTATTCGCCTTGGGCGACTGCTGCGGCCTTGGCGGCCTGGGGGAGGAAGACGATGGATTCACGAGCCCACGATTATCGGTGTCTTTGCGGACTCGGCGCTGTGGGCCTTGTCGGACCGCTGCTCGCACGCCCCCAAGAACGAAGGAACGCCTATCGCCCGGAATCGCTGCGAGCGCGGGAAAACCGGTACTTCATCACGACTTGCCGGCCCTAGCATCGAGCGCCTGACCGGCAAACAGGGCCAGGTCTTGCTACCGAGCAGCCCCACGCCGCACCCACCTCTCCTCCAAGCATCCCGGAGATCGCCCGATGAAACACACCCCCTCCCATCTGAGCCTGAGCCGGCTGAGCGTCATTCTTATCGCTGCGCTGGCCGCCCAGCAAGCGCTGGCCATCACCACTTATGAGGGCGATCCCGGTCTTCTGGGTGACCCGGCCAGCTGGCGCACCGCCGAGTTCCGGCGCGACTGGGGCCTCAACGCAATTGGCGCGGAGTACGCGTACGCAGCCGGCTTCAGCGGCGCCGGCATCAAGGTGGGCATGGTCGACTCCGGCTATTTCACCGCCCATCCACAGCTCGACAGCACGCGCTACCACGCGGTCACAGTCAATGGCATCTCGGGCGCCTGGAGCAGCAGCTACAACGACACCCATGGCACCCATGTGTCGGGCACGATCGCCGCCTCGCGCGATGGCAGTCTGGGCGGCAGTAGCAATTTCCACGGCGTGGCCTTCAACGCCAGCCTCTATGTCGGCAACACCCACAAGACCGACAGCGTGCTGTTTGGCATGCCGCAGGTCACGCAAACGGCCGCGCAAACTCTGGAACAGGGCTATGTGGCTGATGTCTACCGCGGCGTCAACGCCCAGGGCGTGCGCATCATCAGCACCAGTTGGGGCAGCCAGCCCAATAGCGAGCAATACAACACCCTCGGGCCCAATGCCGCTGGCACACCCGGCCTGCTGGGTGCATGGGGCTTTCTGTCGCGCGACGACACTTGGATGAAGGGCGCGCTCGACGCCGGCAAGACCGGCACGGTGATGGTGTTCAGTGCCGGCAATACCGGCTTCAGCAACGCCAGCGCGCGCTCGGGCGCTGCTTACTTCATGCCAGAGCTGGAAGCCAACTGGCTGGCCGTGGCTGCGATTCGCCAGAACCTGAACATCAGCGGCTCGCCGGTCGGCCAGACCCTGAATGCAGACGGCTCGGTCAATGTGCCCGGCGCTCATTTGTACAACCAGTGCGGCGTCGCTAAATGGTCCTGCATGACAGCACCAGGCAACGGCATCAATGGCAGCACGGTCAACGCCGCCGGCGTGGCCGGCTATAGCAGCCTGTCGGGCACCTCGATGGCCGCGCCGCATGCCTCTGGCGCGCTGGCCGTCATCATGGAGCGCTACAGCTATATGACCAACGCCCAGGCGCTGGAGGTCATGAAGACCACGGCAGTGCAGAACGGGACGATCAACAATGCCGCCGGCGTGGCCATCGCCAACACGAATGCAGGCCAGCGCACCGTGGTGCCGGACAGCCGCAACGGTTGGGGCACGATCAGCCTCAGGAACGCGATGAACGGCCCTGGGCAATTCCTCGGCAAGTTCGCCGTCAACACCCAGGGCCAGAACGACACCTGGAGCAACAACATCTCCGACACCGCAATCAAGGCCCGCAAGCTCGAGGACGAGGCCGAGGCGAGCAGTTGGTTCAACACCAAGCAGAGCAAGGGCTGGCTCAACGGACTGCCGGCCGGCGCGAGCGCCGACGAGGTCACCGAATACACCGTCGGCCAGGCGCGCGAAGTGGCCCGCGACAGCCGGGTCTATGAGGGCAGCCTGTCCAAGTCCGGTGGGGGCACCCTGGTGCTGGCGGGCGACAACAGCTATTCCGGCGGCACCGAGTTGTTCGGCGGCACCCTGGTCGGCCGCTCCGTCAGCGCCTTCGGCAGCGGCGACGTGACGGTACACGGCGGCATGTTGGCCGGCACCGCCACCATTCAGGGCGACCTGCTCAACGAGGCGGGCCACATCGCTCCCGGCGAGGATTCCATCGGTACGCTGACGGTGCTGGGCAACTTCGCCCAGTTCCCGAGCGGCTGGCTGGACCTGGAGATCGGAGCCGGCGGCACCGATCTGCTGGCCATCGGCGGCACGGCCTTCCTTGGCGGCAGCTTGCAGCTGACCCTGCTGGACAGCTTCTCGCTGAGCGGCAACGCCAGCTTCACACTGATGAGCGCTGGCAACTTCATGGGCCAGTTCTCGTCGGTCCAGGTCAGCGGCCTGGGCGCGGGCTACACCAGCGCGCTGTTCTATGACAACGGCAGCGTCCGCCTGGACATCAGCGCCGTGCCGGAGCCCGAGAGCTACGCGCTGATGCTCGCGGGGCTGGGCCTGCTGAGCTGGCAGCTGCGGCGCCGGCGCGGCCCGCAGGCCTGAGCGGCACAGCGTACGGACTCGGAGTGCCCTTGCGGCACTCCGAGCCGGTGGCGCTGCGGCACAATCGGGGCCCATTCCATCCCGTCCTGCTGCCGCAACCGCCCTCCCGCTACATGAGCCTTGTCTTTCCTCACACCTTCGTGCCCTGGTTCCGCTCGGTCGCGCCTTATATCCATGCCTACCGCGGCGAGACCTTTGTGGTCGGGATGCCGGGCGAGTTGGTGGCGGCGGGCAAGCTCAACGCCTTTGTGCAGGACCTGTCCATCTTGCACGCGATGGGCATCAAGATCGTACTGGTGCACGGCTTTAGGCCCCAGGTCAACGAGCAGCTGGCCGCCAAGGGCCAGACGCCGAAGTTCCACCAGGGCGTACGCGTCACAGACGCGGTGGCACTGGACTGTGCCCAGGAGGCGGCCGGCCAGCTTCGCTTTGAGATCGAGGCCGCGTTCTCACAGGGTTTGCCGAACACGCCGATGGCCAATGCGACGGTGCGGGTGGTATCGGGCAATTTCCTGACCGCGCGGCCAGTGGGCATCGTCGACGGTGTTGATTTCCAGCACAGCGGCCTGGTGCGCAAGGTTGATGCAGCGGCAATCCAGCGCGCCATCGACAGCGGCGCCATCGTGCTGCTGTCGCCCTTCGGCTTCTCGCCGACCGGCGAAGCGTTCAACCTGACGATGGAAGAAGTGGCCACCAGCGCCGCGATCGCGCTGCAGGCCGACAAGCTGCTGTTCATGACCGAGGTGGCCGGCGTGCGCGAAAACCCGGACGACCCCGACAGCGCCATCGACACCGAGCTAGCCCTGGCCGACGCCAAGCGCATGCTGGCCAGCCTGCCGCGCCCGACCCAGCCCACCGATGTGGCCTTCTATCTGCAGCATTGCGTCAAGGCCTGCCAAGCTGGCGTCGAGCGCTCGCACATCTTGCCATTGGCGGTGGACGGCGCGCTCTTGCAGGAGGTCTACACCCATGACGGTATCGGCACCATGGTGGTCGACGAGAAGCTGGAAAGCCTGCGCGAGGCCAGCCCCGATGATGTCGGCGGCATCGTCGCGCTGATCGAACCCTTCGAGCGCGACGGCACCCTGGTCAAGCGCGACCGCAACGAGATCGAGCGCGATATCGAGGCCTACACGGTGATCGAGCACGACGGCGTGATCTTCGGCTGTGCGGCGCTGTACCCCTATGTAGAGGCACGCACCGCCGAGATGGCGGCGCTGACCGTCTCCAGCGAGGTACAGGGCCAGGGCGACGGCGACCGCATCCTCAAGCGCATCGAGCAGCGCGCCAAGGCGCAGGGCCTGAGCAGCATCTTCGTGTTGACCACACGCACGATGCACTGGTTCATCAAGCGCGGGTTTTCGCCCGTCGAACCCGAATGGCTGCCCGAAGAGCGCAAACGCAAATACAACTGGGACCGGCGCTCGCAAGTGCTGGTCAAGAAGCTGGCCTGAATCCGGGCCTCCCCTCCACACTCAAGCAAATAGAGGTTGTTATGGCACGCATGGTGCAATGTGTTTATCTGAAGAAAGAAGGCGAAGGCCTGGACTTCGCGCCCTATCCCGGCGAACTGGGCAAGCGCATCTATCAAAACGTCTGCAAGGAGGCCTGGGCGGCCTGGATGAAGCATCAGACGATGCTGGTCAATGAGAACCGCCTGAACCTGGCCGATCTGCGCGCCCGCCAATACCTGGCCCGGCAAATGGAGCAATTCTTCTTCGGCGCTGGCGCCGAAGCGGTCGCGGGCTACGTCCCACCGACGACCTGAGATTGAACTCAAACAAGAATTATTCTTGTTCACGGGGTAAACTCCCAGCCACCTTACTTGGCTTGGAGACCCCATGCGAATTTCCCGTCTCGTCAAATCCGCCCTCGCCGCCGGCCTGCTGACCGGCCTGGCTACGGCAACGCTGGCTCAGGAGCAGGTGCTGAATCTGTATTCAGCCCGTCACTACCAGACCGACGAAGCGCTATACGCGAATTTCACGAAAGCCACCGGCATCCGCATCAACCGCGTCGACACCGACGACGCCGGTCTGATCGCTCGCCTGAAAAGCGAGGGCAGCTCCAGCCCTGCCGATGTGATCTTGCTGGTCGATGCCGCACGCCTGTGGCTGGCCGAAACCGACGGCCTGTTCGCACCAGTCAAGTCGACTGTGCTGGAGCAGCGCATTCCAGCCCATCTGCGCGCCAAGGACAGCGGCCAGGGTTCGGCTTGGTTTGGCCTGTCGACCCGGGCTCGCGTCATCGTCTACAACAAGATCAACGTCAAGAAAGAGGACGTCGATACCTACGAGGAATTGGCCGACCCTAAGAACAAGGGCAAGGTCTGCCTTCGCAGCGGCTCGCACCCCTATAACCTCTCGCTGTTCGGTGCGATGTATGAGCATATGGGGGCGCAACGCACCGAGGCCTGGCTCAAGGGCGTGGTCGACAATATGGCGCGCGCCCCCAAGGGTGGCGATACCGACCAGATCAAGGCAGCCGCCAGCGGCGAATGCCAGATCGCCGTGACCAACAGCTATTACCTTGCCCGCATGATGCGTTCCAGCAAGCCGGAAGATCGCGCAGTGGTCGAGCGCCTGGGCGTGGTTTTCCCCAATCAGCAGAGCTGGGGCACCCATATGAATATCGCCGGCGGCGCGATGGCCAAGCACGCAAAGAATCGCGACAACGCGGTCAAGTTCCTCGAGTACTTGAGCTCGCCGGAAGCGCAAATCTATTTCGCCAACGGCAATAACGAATGGCCGGTGGTGGTCGGTGTGCGCCCGGCCAATCCGGCCCTGGAGGCGATGGGTGAATTCAAGAGCGAAACCATCCCGGTTTCCTCAGTAGGCGCGAATCTGCCCAAGGTGCAGCAACTGCTGGACAAGGTCGGCTTCAAGTAAAGCGCACCGGGGTCGCCGCACGCACGGGTTTGCGGTGACCCCGAGTCAATATGTCGGCACCACGACAACAGCCGCTTTTTGACGAATATTGCGAGCGGCGCCGCATCTGCGCATAATAGGTCGCTAGAGAGTTTTGCGGGCCCATGCCTATAATCGGCGCGTCCCCCATGCTTGAACTTGAAACCTAGCGAGGATTTGCAAAGATGGCATCACTCAAAGACCTGTTGGCTCAACGGGCCGCACTCGACGAACAAATCGCCCAAACCAAGGATCGCGAACGCGCCGATGCCGTTGCCAAGGTCAAGAGTTTGATGTCCGAATATGGCCTGACAGTTGCCGATCTGAGCGTGCGCACACCGAAGGCGGGCAAGACCTCCAAGGTGGCAGTCAAATACCGGAACCAGGCAACCGGGGAAACCTGGAGCGGTCGCGGTTTGCAGCCCAAGTGGCTGAAGGCAGCGATCGGCGGCGGCGCCAAGCTGGAAGATTTCAACGTCTGAGCCAAACCTGCTCAGTACGGCCGAGAATCTCGGCAAGTATTACCCGAGGCTGCCGCTAGGCAGCCTTTTTTGTTTTGAGGCGGGGTTTTCGAGCCATCTATTTGCGGGGGGCAAACTCAAGGCAGCCGGGCCGCCGCACTGCTAGCATCTTGCGGCCCTTGTCCCGGGGTCAGCACCCAGGGACCGAATCGCCACCTCCTCCCACAGGCGCCCATGCCCCAGTCGCCTTCCATTGCTGCAGCCCAAGCCTCGCCCCTGTGGTGGCAGGGCCGTGTGCCGTTCGCAGCCGGAGCGGCGCTGAGCATCGTTTTGCTGCTCAGCATGCCGACGCCGTCGCGGGCCAGCGATTGGCTGCCTGGCCTGGGCATCGCGGCCCTGGCGGTGTGCTTGTTGCTCGGCGCCCTGACGAGCCTGCGGCACCGCGAAACTCTGCGCTGGCGGGCGGCTCTGGCGGAGATAGCGGCTGAACGTGCCCAGTGGCAGCACAGCGCCGAGGAGCGCCAGCGCATGAGCGTCAGCTTGTTCCAGCATCTGCACGAGGGCCTGCTGGTCACCGATGCCGAGCATCGCGTGCTGGACGCCAATCCCAGTTACTGCCGGCTGATGGAGCTGCCGCGCGATGCCGTGTGCGGCCAGATAGCCGAGCCACTGACGCTCGAAAACCTGCGCCGCAGCGGCCACGACCCGCAGGCCTTGCGCCAGGCGCTGGTCAGGGATGGCCACTGGCAAGGTCTGCTGCAATGCCGACGTGGCAATGGCCAGAGCTGCCGGCTGCAACTCACGGTCTCGACAATTCCGGAGGCGGACGGCACGGTGCGTTTTCATGTGGTCACGGTCGCCGACGTGACCGAGCAGCTTCGCCAGCAAGACCTGCTGGCGCGCCAGACCCGGTTTGATGCGTTGACCGGTCTGCCCAATCACAGCGAGTTCAATCAGCGCATCGAGCTGGCTGTGCAGAGCAGCCGCCGCGAGGGATTCCTACTGTGCCTGTGCTGCCTGGATCTGGACCAGTTCAAAAGCATCAATGAACGGCTGGGAGCGGATGGCGGGGACGAGCTGCTCAAACAAGTCGCTGCGCGGCTGCAGGCCGCCTTGCGCAGCGGCCGTGAGTGGTCGGACGAGGTCGCCCGCCTGGGTGGCGATGAATTCGGCCTGCTGCTGCGCTGCCGCAACGTGGAGGAAGCGCAGCTCGCAGTCGAGCGGATACTCAATGTGCTTCGCGCGCCCTACCACCTGGACGGCCACCGGCAGGCGCTGGAACTCAGCGCCAGCCTCGGCGCGACGGTCTTCCCCCAAGACCACTCGGACGGCGAAACCCTGCAGCGCCATGCCGCCCATGCGCTCTATCGTGTCAAGCGATCGGGGCGCAATGGTTACCAGTTCTTCGATACCGAGAAGCGCCTGCGCAGCGACGCCCGGGTGCTGGCCCTGGGCCGTATGCAGCAAGCGCTGGACGGCAACGAGCTACAGCTCTACTACCAACCCAAAGTCGATATGCGGGCCGGCACGGTGCTGGGCGTCGAGGCCTTGCTGCGCTGGCAGCATCCGGAGCGCGGCCTGCTCGGGCCAGCCCATTTTTTGCCGGTGGTCGAGCAGACCGGCCTGGCGGTTCAGGTCGGCGACTGGGTGATCGAGCAGGCGCTCAAGCAGTCCAGCCAGTGGCTGGCCGCAGGCCTGAGTCTTCGCGTCAGCGTCAACGTCGCAGCCCGCCATCTGCAGGCCGATGACTTCGCTCAGCGCCTGAAGGAATTGCTGGCCCGGCACCGCGAGCCGCTGGCCGAGCACCTGGTGCTGGAGGTGCTGGAGTCGACCGCGCTGGCCGATATCGATGCCACCCAAGCCCTGATCCGGCGTTGCCGCGCCTTTGGCGTGCGTTTCGCGCTGGACGATTTCGGCACCGGCTACTCCAACCTGACCTATCTGAAGCACCTGCCGGTGGACACGCTGAAGATCGACCGCTCCTTCGTACAGAACATGCTGATTGACGATCAGGACAAGGCCCTGGTCGAGGGCGTGATCGGGTTGGCCCGCACCTTCGGCTACAGCGTGGTGGCAGAAGGGGTCGAAACCGCCTCGCATGCACGCGCGCTGCTGGCGCTGGGCTGCGACCATGGCCAGGGCAACGGCATCGCACTGCCGATGCCGGCCGAGCAGGTAGCGGACTGGGTGGCGCGCTTCGAGAAGAGCCCCGTGCTGGCCGGACGTCAGGAGCCGGTGCCAGGGCTGCACTAGACTCTCGCTGGTGATACCACCGGGCTTTATTCAGGACCTGCTCTCCCGCGTCGACATCGTCGAGGTGGTGGGGCGCCATGTCGAGCTCAAGAAGGCCGGCATCAACCACAAGGGGCTGTGCCCCTTTCACGGCGAGAAGTCGCCCAGTTTCACCGTCAGCCCGACGCGCCAGACCTACCACTGCTTTGGCTGCGGTGTCCATGGCAATGCCATTGGATTTCTGATGGAACACACCGGCGCCGGTTTTGTCGAGGCGGTGCAGGATCTGGCTCAACAAAGCGGCATGCAGGTGCCCGAGGACGATCGCTCGCCCGAAGAGCGCGAGCGCGCCGCGGCACAAAAAGTGCGCCAGGCTACCCTGACCGAGGTGTTGCAGCGCGCCAGCGACCACTACCGCGCCCAGCTCAAAAAGAGCCCGCGCGCTGTGGCCTATCTCAAGGGCCGCGGCCTGACCGGCCAGGTCGCCGCCCAGTTCGCGCTGGGCTATGCGCCCGAGGGCTGGCGTGCGCTGGCCAGCGCCTTCCCCAGCTATGACGACCCGCTGCTGGCGGAGTCCGGCATGGTGATCATCTCGGGCGAGGAAGGCGGCGAGCAAAAGCGCTACGACCGCTTCCGCGACCGCGTGATGTTCCCGATCCGCAATGTGCAGGGCGAGACCATAGGCTTTGGCGGCCGCATCCTCGACAAGGGCGAACCCAAATACCTGAACTCGCCCGAAACCCCAGTCTTCAGCAAGGGCCGCGAGCTCTACGGCTTGTTCGAGGCACGCACCGGACTGCGTCAGCGCGGCTATGCGCTGGTGGTCGAGGGCTATATGGATGTGGTGGCCCTGGCCCAGCATGGTTTCAACAATGCGGTCGCCACGCTGGGCACGGCCTGCACGGCCGAGCATGTGCAAAAGCTGTTCCGCTTTACCGAATCGGTGGTGTTCAGCTTCGACGGCGACGCCGCAGGTCGGCGCGCCGCAGGCCGCGCGCTGGAGGCAGCCCTGCCCCATGCCAGCGACACCCGCTCGGTCAAATTTCTGTTCCTGCCCACCGAGCATGACCCCGACTCTTATGTGCGTGACCTTGGCGCGGAGGCCTTCGAGCAATGCGTGGCCGAGGCAGTGCCGCTGTCGCGCCAGCTGCTGGAGACAGCAGCAGATGGCTGCGACCTGGGCAGCGCCGAAGGCCGCGCCCGCCTGCTGGCCAATGCCAAGCCGCTGTGGAATGCCTTGCCCCAAGGCCTTTTGAAGCGTCAGCTGCTGGGCGATCTGGCGCGCCGTGCGCAGCTCCCGGATCAGGAGCTGATGGGCTTGTGGCAAGCCGGCGGCAGCAGCGGCACCGGCAGCGGCAGCGGCAGCGGCAGCAGCAGCCACACCCGCAGCGAGCGCACCTTTGATGGCCCACCCGACGATGGCCCCCCGCCCGACTATGAACAGCGGTCCAGCCCAGCCAAGCCGGCACGGCGGGAATGGAAGAAGGACTGGAAGCCGTCGGGCAAAGGAGATTGGAAGCGCCGCGGCGAGCCGGTCGACGAGACGATGGGCACGCCACGGCGCCAGCCGATCTCGCCGACTGATCATGCGCTGCGCATGCTGCTGCTCAGCAGCGATTGGTGGGAGCGGCTGAGCCTCGATCAGCAGCAATTGCTGCATGAACTACCGGGCCGCCAGGGTGAGTTGATCAACTGGCTGGAACGATTCCTGGTCAACCATGGCGCAGCACCCTGGTCGGTACTGGAGGCGACGCTGCAGGCGGAGAATGGCCCAGTGGATCAGGCCCGCCGGCTCACCAGCAGCCTGTACGGCGAGGAAGAGCCGCAGTTCGAGGGTTTGCAGCATGTGCTGCGCCAGCTCCAAATCGACGCGCTCGCCAAACAAATTCAGGCCCTGATCGCCAGCAACCCGCAGGGCGAGCAGCTGCGCGAGATTGCCCGCCTGCGCCAGGAAATCGATCAGCTCAAAAAGGCCATGCTGGTTAGCTCCGGCTGAAGACCGGCGGAAGTTCTGCCGATTTAGCCTATAATTAAGGGTTTTCGCGCGCGTCAAGAGTGACGGCAGCCACTTCCGGTCCCGGCCACCCATCGAAAATGGGCACCCATTGAGGTATCAAGGCCACCTTAACCGCCAAGAGCTGCAATCTCAAACGTTCACGCCAGCTTGCACGCGCCACGGTCCGCCCCATCTTGCTCTCAAGGCAGGATGGCCGAACCGCCTGAATGCCGCTTGGGCCACGCTTTGCTTGAATGCAATGTACGGGGCCCCAGGCGGCCGCTGCATTGCTCCGCCCAACACCGACCCGAGGATTTGCATGACTGCCAAGAAGACCGCGACCAAGGCTAGCGCCACCGAGGCTGACGACATCAAGAAGCCCGCTGCCAAGGCAGCCAAGGCCGTGAAAGCCGCGGCCACCGCTGGCGCGGACGACAAGCCCAAGCGCGGTCGCAAGCCCAAGGCCGCCACGGAGACCAAGAAAGCCACTGCGGCCGAGGTCGAGGAGGTTGATCTGTCTGACCTCGAGGCCGATCTCGAGGGCGAACCTGAAGCCGAGGCCGAGGTCGAAGAGGCGGGTGAGGATAAGCCCAAGGCCAAGCCGCTGCGCATGAAGGTCAGCCGCGCCAAGGAGCGCGCGCTGATGCGTGAATTCGGTCTGGACGAGACGGCGCTGACCGAGGAAGAAGTCGCCAAGCGTCGCCATGAGCTGAAGACCCTGATCAAGATGGGTAAGACGCGTGGTTTCTTGACCCATCAAGAAATCAACGACCACCTGCCCGAGAAGCTGGTCAGCGAGGAAATCCTCGAGGCCATCATCTCCATGCTCAACGACATGGGCATTGCGGTCTATGAGCAGGCGCCCGACGCCGCCACGCTGCTGATCTCTGGCAACACCACCAGCACCGCCACCGAAGAAGAAGCCGAAGAAGCCGCCGAAGCCGCGCTGTCGACGGTGGACTCTGAATTCGGCCGCACGACCGACCCGGTGCGCATGTACATGCGCGAGATGGGCACGGTCGAGCTGCTGACCCGCGAAGGCGAAATCGAGATCGCCAAGCGCATCGAAGGCGGCCTGCAGGCCATGATGCTGGCGATCTCGGCCTCGCCGACCACGATCGCCCACATCTTGGAGTTCTCCACCAAGATCCGCGCCGGCGAGATGACCATCTCCGAGGTGGTGGACGGCTTCGTCGCCGCCGATGAGGCCGATGACTATGTGGCCGAGGAAGACTTCGACGAATTCGACGAAGAGGACGATGACGACGGCAATGGCGGCTCCAAAGCCCTGACCAAGAAGCTCGAGGAGCTGAAGAACGCCGCCCTGGTCAAGCTCGACTCGCTGTCGAGCAACTTCGACAAGATGCGTAAGGCCTTCGAGAAGGATGGCTACAAGTCTGCCTCCTACAACAAGGCCCAGCTGGCCATCAGCCAGGAGCTGATGACCATCCGCTTCACAGTCAAGACCATCGAGAAGTTGTGCGATCTGCTGCGCTCGCAGGTCGATGATGTGCGCCGCTACGAGCGCGAGCTGCGCAAGATCGTGGTGGACAAGTGCGGCATGCCGCAAGAGCACTTCATCAAGACCTTCCCGCCCAATGCGCTGAACCTGCAATGGGCCGAGAAGGAAGTGGCCGCCGGCAAGCCCTACTCCACCATTCTGGCGCGCAATCTGCCGCCGGTGCAGGAGTTGCAGCAGAAGTTGATCGACATCCAGGCCCGGGCCGTCGTGCCCATCGAGGACCTGAAGGACATCAACAAGAAGATGAACGAGGGCGAGAAGGCCTCGCGCGACGCCAAGAAGGAAATGATCGAGGCCAATCTGCGCCTGGTGATCTCGATCGCGAAGAAGTACACCAACCGCGGCCTGCAGTTCTTGGACCTGATTCAGGAAGGCAATATCGGCCTGATGAAGGCGGTGGACAAGTTCGAATACCGTCGCGGCTACAAGTTCTCGACCTACGCGACCTGGTGGATCCGTCAGGCCATCACCCGCTCGATCGCCGACCAGGCGCGGACCATCCGCATCCCGGTGCACATGATCGAGACGATCAACAAGATGAACCGGATCTCGCGCCAGCATCTGCAGGAATTCGGCTTCGAGCCGGATGCGCCGACCCTGGCCGAGAAGATGGAGATCCCCGAGGACAAGATCCGCAAGATCATGAAGATCGCCAAGGAGCCGATCTCGATGGAAACCCCCATCGGCGACGACGACGACTCCCATCTGGGCGACTTCATCGAGGACACCAACAACACCGCGCCGATCGAGGCCGCGATGCAGGCCGGTCTGCGCGATGTGGTGAAGGACATCCTCGACTCTTTGACCCCGCGCGAGGCCAAGGTGCTGCGCATGCGCTTCGGCATCGAGATGAGCACGGACCACACGCTGGAAGAAGTCGGCAAGCAGTTCGACGTGACCCGCGAGCGCATCCGCCAGATCGAAGCCAAGGCTATCCGCAAACTCAAGCACCCGAGCCGCTCGGACAAGCTGCGCACCTATCTCGACAACCTCTGAGGCGTCCCTCGCCGCAGCAGCCAAGGCCGGAGCCACCCTCCGGCCTTTTTTGCGCCTCTCGCACCGCTTGGGGACTTCTCGGCGTTTATGCGGCGATCAAGCACAACAGGGCGCGGCTACACTGAGAATTAATTCACAACTCCCCCGCCAGCACTCATGACCCATATCCGGGAACGCACCGTTTTGTTTGCCGACTTGCGCGGCAGCACGGCGCTTTTCGAGACCCTGGGCAATGCCGAGGCGACTTCGGTGGTCACCCACACGGTCAGCCTGATCGGGCAGGCGGTAGACGAGTGCGGCGGCAATTTGATCAAGACGCTTGGCGACGGCCTGATGGCGGTCTTCGACTCGCCGCGCAACGGGGTCAAGTCGGCGATGCGCATGCACGAGCTGCTCGAGCGCGTGGTCTCGCGCGGCAAGCAGCACGGTGCGTCGCCGGGGCTGCGGGCGCTGCGCATGCAGGTGGCGCTGGCGCGCGGCGAGGTGGTCGAGATGAGCGGCGACTGCTTCGGCGATGCCGTCAATGTCGCCGCCCGGCTGCTCGACCATGCCGGCGACAACGAGACCCTGATTACCGCCGAGGTCCTGTCCGGCCTGCCCAGCGCGCAAAAACTGCGCTTTCGCAGCCTGGACCTGATCGCGGTGCGTGGCCGCGCCGAGCCGGTCCATGTCCATGTGCTGGACCAGCCGACGCAGGGCGATATGGCGGCCACCCAGTTCGGCGAGGTCATCCATGCCTCGACCGAGCCCGACGGCATCCGCCTGATCTGGCTGGACCTGGACCGCGTCTTCGACATCGACAGCATGCCAGTCATCCTCGGCCGCAGTGTGCAGGCCACCTACTGCATCACCGACGGCCGAGTGTCGCGCTCGCATGCGCGCATCGACTGGCATGGCGGCTCCTTCTCGCTGACCGACCTCAGCTACAACGGCACGTTCGTGCGCTTTGGCAGCGCCGGCGAGACGCTGAGTCTGCGCCGCGGCAGCTGCACCCTGCACGGCAGCGGCGTGATCGGCCTTGGAAGCCCGCCGGTCGACGCACTCTCCCCCTCGGTACGTTTCGAGATCCTGCACTTCGCCGACACCGAACCCCTGGCCAGCGGCGGCCGGCGTTCGATCGGCTGACCCCCCCATTCTCCATGCCTTATCGAGTCGAAGCGAGCTTCAGCCATGGCAGCGCGGCCAAGACCGCGCTGCTGTTCTGCAATCTGGGCACCCCCGATGCACCCACCGCAGCGGCAACGCGACGTTATCTCGCGCAGTTCCTCAGCGACCCGCGCGTCGTCGAGATCCCCAAGCTGGTCTGGCAGCTGATCCTGCACGGCATCATCTTGCGGGTGCGCCCGGCCAAGTCTGCGGCCAAGTACGCCACCGTCTGGATGCCCGAGGGCTCGCCGCTGAAGGTCTGGACCGAGCGCCAGGCCAAGCTGCTGCAGGGCTATCTCGGCGAGCGAGGCCACAATGTCAGCGTTCGCTACGCGATGCGCTACGGCGCGCCGGCAATCGCCGACGTGCTCAGCGAGCTGCGCAGCGAGGGCGTCAGCCGCGTGCTGGTGCTGCCGGCCTACCCGCAGTATTGCGCGGCGACCACGGCCAGCGTGATCGACGATGTGGCGCGCTGGTCGCTGCAAACCCGCCATCTGCCCGAGCTGCGCTTCATCAATCGCTACCACGACGACCCCGCTTATATCGAGGCCCTGGCCGCCAGCGTCAAAGCCCATTGGGCCGCCAACGGCCGACCCGAACTGCTGATGATGAGCTTTCACGGCATGCCGGCCCGCACTCTGGCCCTAGGCGACCCTTACCACTGCGAATGCCTGAAGACCGGTCGCCTGCTGGCCCAGGCGCTGGGTTTGAGCAAGGACCAGTACCTGGTCACCTTCCAGAGTCGTTTCGGTAAGGCCCGATGGCTGGAGCCCTACACCGAGCCGACCCTGAAGGCGCGCGCTGCAGCCGGCCTCAAGAAAGTGGACCTGATCTGCCCCGGTTTCAGCGCCGATTGCCTGGAAACGCTAGAAGAAATCGCCCAGGAGGCAAGAGATGCCTTCCTCAGCGCCGGCGGCCGTGAATTCGCCTACATCCCCTGCCTCAACGACAGCCCGGCCGGCATGTCCATGCTGGCCGACCTGGCCGAACGGCATCTGCAGGGCTGGCCAACCCGGCAGACCGCCGACGCCGACGCGCTAGCCCGCCAGCGCGAGGCCGCGCTGGCGGCGGGCGCCAAGGATTAGACCCACGAGGCCCAGCAGCAGCATGGCCCAGGTCTGCGGCTCGGGGACCGGCTGCGCGTTGAAGGCGGCCCCGTCTGCAGCGCTGAAGCTGAAGTTGCTGATGACATAGGCATCTGCCTGGGCGCTGAACTGCACGCCCTCGAAGCTCTGATCAGCCAGCGCCACCATGCCGCCAGCGCCGTCGCTGTGGCCGAGAAAGGTGTCGATCTCGAAGCGGCCGCTGCTCTGGAAGGCGTTGGGGTTTGTCGCGCCGAGGAAGCGGAATTCGACCGCCATCGCCCCCAGCGCCACCGCGCCACCGAACACCACCACATCGGTCAGATAGCCGCCCGCGCCGTCATCCTCGACCTCGAGAATCATGCGACTGCCGGACATCGCGCTGAAGTTGCCGTTGAGTTTTAGCGTGCCCGGCGAGTTGCCGGGACAGAAGATGCCGTGATTGACGACATTGCCGCTGATGCTGCCGCTGCCGCACAAAAACCCCTTGCTGCCGATCACGATGTCCTGGGCCGTCAGCGAGCTGTCGATCAGCACCATGGTGGCGGTGCCGCCGTCAACATCACCGGTAGTGGTCTTGTTTCGCCCCACGCCGACCCAGCCAGCAGTGACGCTGGAGCCCTCGGAGACGATCAGGGTGCCGTCGCCGCCGGCAAAGCGGCCGAGATAGAGATTGCCGCCCGTATTGTCCAGCTCGCTGGCGCCGCGCATGCGCATGAAACCGCTACCCTCGCGTCCGATGGTCACGCCACCCAGGCCGGGCTGAGCCTCGACAACAATCCGGGAAGCGCCCGCCAGGGCCAGGCTGCCCTCGCCGCCGGGGAAGGCCCCACTGCCGCCCAGGCTCAGGCCCGCGCCGGCGCTGCCCATATTGCTCAGCGTCACCAGGCTGGCGTTGTCGATCGAGGCCACGCCGATGCCAGCGCCGGTGCCAACGGTCAAAAATCCGCCGGACAGGTTGCCGGCGCTCTGCTGCCCCGACAACAGCAATTGCCCGCCATTGAGCTTGAGCACACCGACCCCGCCGCTGCGTCCCACGCCCAGCCCGATTGCGCTGACCAAGGCCTGATTGTTGACGCTCAGCTGGCCGGTGCTCTGCGCACCGATGCCGACGCCGATGAATGTGTCCGTGCCGCTGAGCCGAATCTGCGAGCCGGCGCCGCTGACCGTGGCAGTGCCATGACCACCCGGCGTGTTGTCGTTGAAGCCACCGATGATCAACGAGGTGCTGCGGCGGTCGTTCGGGGTCGAGACTGCTGAGCCCTGCAGCAGCAACTTGCCGCCATCGGTGATATTCAAGGTGCCGCTGCCGTCGCGACCCACCCGCATCACCGGATTCGGCGACTCGCCCTGCCCGCCGCCAGGCAGCACCGAGATTGACTCCATCAACAGCATCGAATCCGGGCCGTCGATGTTCAGCGTGCCGGCCGAATTGGCATCGCGGCCCAGATTCAGGGACAGCCCCGGCAGGCCCTGCGCGGCCAGCAGATGGATGCGTCCGCCCGCCCCTACGTTCACCTGGCCGTAGCCGCCATTGCGACCGATATCCAGCCCAGCGCCTGACGCCGTGCCATTGGCTGCGGCAGAAGCCGTGCCATTGACCAGCAGCTCCGAGCCGGTCCCCTGGACGCTCAATTGGCCCAGCGCCCCGTCACGGCCGACGCCGACATAGAACATGCCGCTGGCCCGGCCGCCCGCCTCAATGGCAAGGTTGCCGCTTCCGGCCGCCCCGCTGCGGGCGACGTTCAACACGCCGGCATCGCCGGTGAACAAGATGCTGGAGCCGGAGCCGCTGACGACCATGTCGCTGCGTCCGCCGCCTGTGCTCAGCCCGACCGAGCTGAACAGGCCGTCCCGGCCCTCGATCAGCAACTGGCCGCCATTGCGAATGGCTACCGAAGCCCAGGCGTTGCGGTGCGTGCCCAGCGCGAAAAACCCTCCGGTGTCCTCCAGGGTGCCGCCGCTGATGCGCCAGACCGAGCCCGGGCCGTCGATGAGGGCGTCGGCGAAGCTGCGCTCGCTGCCCAGCGGGCTGCTGCCGCCCGGCCCCACGCCCAGCGTGGCGCTGTCGGTCAGCAACGATGCACCGTCCAGCACCTTGACCGTGCCGCTGCTGCTGGCACCCGGCGTGCCGAAGGTGAAGCCGTCGATCGGCGGGCGGAACACGGCGAGTCCGCCGACGATAAATCCGCGCAAGAAGGAGGCCGAGGAGCCCGCACCGGTGACCGTGAAGCGGCCGGTCGAGCCGGCGGCATTGCCGATGAAGCTGTTGCAGAAGTGGTTCACGCCCAGGCAGGCGTTGGCATTGGCGCGGCCGTCCAGCACTGCACCGCCGGAGATGGTCATCGCGCCCAGCCCCCAGGCGCCGACCTCGAAGCGGTTGAGCACGCTGTCGGAGAAGCCGTCGCCGGTCAGCTCGATGCGGCTGTCCGCTCCGTCCAAATAGGCCCAGCCGCTGCCGTCCCCGTTGCCGCCAGGGCCCAGCAGGAGGCTGCCGGTGCGCAGCAAGCTGCCACCGCCCACATCGAGGCGGCCGTAAGCGCTGGCGCCCACATAAAGCCCGCTATTTCCCAGGTCTGTATTGCCGGGGCCGATGGGCAGATTGAGCGGGCCGGTGGAGACGGTCCCGAGGGTCGTGATGTCGGCCCGAAGCGGCGCATGCGCCCCCAGAACCAAGAGGGCCACGACCGCCAGAGGCCGCAGGGTGGAGGGAACACGGCAATGCTGCATAACCGGACCTCAGGCGCCGTGAAGCGACGCTCACGGCACCCGAGTATCCTCTCGGCCCGTCACAGTGCATCCTCCAACCATTCGAGGCCTGAAACCGGAATCAGGGACTTCAGCCGCGGCCGCGGCTCCAGCGCAGCAGCCGCGGCAGCACCAAGATCAGTGCGACCAAGATCAGCAGGCCCAGCGACATCGGCCGCTCGATGAAGACGCTCCAGCTGCCGCCGCCGATCGACACCGCATTGCGCATCTGCGCTTCGGCCAACGGGCCCAGAATCATGCCCACCACGACAGGTGCGGTCGGAAAGTCGAAGCGCCGCATCACCACGCCCAGCAGGCCGATGGCCAGCATCAGGTAGAGGTCAAACGCGCTCTGGCGCATGCCGTAAACGCCCACCGTCGCGAAGATCAAGATGCCGGCATAGAGCTGGGGCTTGGGAATCTTCAACAGCTTCACCCACAGGCCCACCATGGGCAGGTTCAGCACCAAGAGCATCACGTTGCCGATGTACAGCGAGGCGATCAGTGCCCAGACCAGCGTGGACGAGGTCTGGAACAACTGTGGGCCGGCCTGGATGCCGTAGTTCTGCAGTGCCGACAGCAAGATGGCGGCGGTCACCGAGGTCGGAATGCCCAGCGTCAACAGCGGCACCAGAGTGGCGGTCACAGCCGAATTGTTGGCGGCCTCCGGGCCGGCCACGCCTTCGATCGCACCGCTCGTGCCGAACTCGTCCTTGTGCTTGGACAGTTTGCGTTCGGTCGCATAGCTCAGAAAGGTCGGGATCTCCGAGCCACCCGCAGGGATGGTGCCAAAGGGAAAGCCGATGAAGGTGCCGCGCAGCCAAGCCGGCCAGGAGCGGCGCCACTCGCTGCGGCTCATATGCACCGAGCTCATCTTGTTGAGTTCCTGGGTGCTACGACCCTCGTAGAGCGCGTTGTAGAGCGTCTCGCCGACTGCAAACAGGCCCACCGCGACCAGCACCACCTCGATGCCGTCCATGAACTCGGGGATGCCCATCGTGTAGCGCACCTGGGCGGTGATCTGGTCCAGCCCGATCAGGCCCATCGCCAAGCCGATGAAGAGAGCCGTCATGCCGCGTAAGGTGCTCTTGCCCAGCACCGCGCTAACGGTGGTAAAGGCCAGCAGCATCAGGCAGAAGTACTCTGGCGGGCCGAGCTGCACGGCAAAGTCGGCCAGCACCGGCGCGAACAGTGTGACCAGCACGGTGGCGATGGTGCCCGCAACGAAGGAGCCAATCGCGGCCGTGGCCAGCGCGGCGCCCGCGCGGCCGCTCTTGGCCATCTTGAAGCCTTCCAGCGCCGTCACCATCGTGCCGGTTTCCCCGGGGGTATTGAGCAAGATGGAGGTGGTCGAGCCGCCGTACATCGCGCCGTAGTAGATGCCGGCGAAGAAGATCATCGAGGCCGTCGGCTCTACCTGCGAGGTGATCGGCAACAGCATCGCCACCGTCACCGCCGGGCCAAGGCCCGGCAGCACGCCGATGGCCGTGCCTAGTGCGCAGCCGACAAAAGCCCACAGCAGGTTGATCGGAGTGCCGGCGGTCGCGAAACCGCCCAGCAGGTTGTTCCAGAGATCGAGCATGGTCTAGTCCTCAGAGCCAGCCGCTGGCCGTCAGGCCAGGCAGATTGATGGCCAGCAGCTTGGTGAACAGCCAGAACACCGGTGCAGCGATCAGCATGCCAGTTACGCCATCGACCAGTATCTGGCGCGCACCGCCACCGGCCTTGCCCTCGGACATGCGCATGCCGCGCACCGCCAGCGTGAAGCACAGCGTGCAGGCCAGAATGAAGCCCAGGCTGGTGATGAGGCTGGCATTGGCGATAACGCCACCCACTACCCAGGCTGCCGAGCGCCAGTCGCCGCGCTCGGCGCCCGAGGGCTCGTCCATCTGGCGGTAGCCGCCGCTTTGGGCTTCCCAGATCAGCCAGGCGCCGCAGATCAGCAGCACCACCGCGACCACCCAGGGCAATGCGTTCGGGCCGACGCCTGCATAGCCGGCGTCCGAGGAGATGAAGGTCGCGCCATAGGCCATCACGGCACCGACCAGCAATGCGCCGACGCCGACCAAGCTTTGATGCAGGGACTTGTTTTGGGGTGAGTCAGCCATCGGCCACTCCATATGAAACGGGGGCCGGCCACGGGCAGCCAGCCCCTCGCAGACAGCGGTCAGACCGCTCAGATCATGCCGGACTTGACCATGGTGGCGCGCAGGCTGGCGAACTCGCGATCGACGAAGTCCTCGAACTCCTTGCCGGCCATCACGGCGGGCGTCCAGCCGTTCTTCTCCAGCGCCTCGGCCCAGGCCTTGCTCTTGGTGGCCTTGATCACCATATCGGTCAGGGCCTTGCGCTGCTCGGGCGTGATGCCCGGGGGCGCGTAGACGCCTCGCCAGTTGCCGATCTCGACGTTGTAGCCCATCTCCTTGAGCGTCGGGATGTCCAGGCCCTTGAGCCGGGTGGCCGAGGTCACCGCGATCGCGCGCATCTTGCCGCTCTCGATGTACTGCTGGAACTCGCTGTAGCCGCTGCCGCCGACCGTGACATTGCCGCCCAAGATGGCGGCCGTGGCCTCACCACCGCCGCGGAAGGGCACATAGTTGATCTTGGCCGCATCAACGCCGGCCTCGCGCGCCAGCATCGCTGCCGCGATGTGTTCGGTGGCACCGCGCGAACCGCCGCCCCACTTGACGCTGGCCGGGTCTTTCTTCATCTGCTCGACCACGTCCTTCATGGTCTTCAGGGGCGAGCTGGCCGGCAGCACGAAGACGTTGTACTCGCTGGTCAGGCGCGCGATCGGTGTCGCCTGGGTCAGGCTGACCGGCGGCTTGCCAGTGATCAGGCCGCCCAGCATCACCGCGCCCATCACCATCAGCGAATTCGGGTCGCCCTTGCTGGCGTTGACGAACTGGGCCAAGCCGATGGCGCCGGCCGCGCCGCCCTTGTTCTCGAAGGTGACCGAGGAGGCCACGCCAGCGTCCTGCAAGGCCTTGCCCAGCGCGCGGCCGGTACTGTCCCAGCCGCCACCCGGGTTGGCCGGCACCATGATCTTCAGATTGGCAGCAGCGCGGGCCGACAGCGGCAGCGCGCCGGCGGCGGCCAGGGCGGCCAGGGACTTCAGAAAGACGTCACGACGCATGGTCTTGTCTCCTATTGTGGTTTGAGTGAACAGTGGTGATCGTCGCTGTCAAGGCTGTCAGTCCGCTGTCGCGGAACCTAGGGAAAATGCTAGGCTCGCGCCCCATGAAACTGCTTCTAGTTGAGGACGACCCGGCGATGCAGCTGAGCCTGACGCGCAGCTTTGAGCGCCGCGGCCTGCAGGTGCAGGCGGTCGGCGACGGGCTCAAGGCGCTGGAGCGCTGGGGGCAATGGCGGCCCGACGTCGTGGTGCTGGACCTGAGCCTGCCGGGGCTGGACGGACTGGATGTGCTGGCCCGCGCGCGCGCCGACGGCCTGAAGACCCCAGTGTTGATACTGACCGCCCGCGGCACGGTCGGCGACCGCATCCTCGGCCTGAATGTCGGCGCCGACGACTACCTGCCCAAACCCTTCGATCTGGACGAGCTGATGGCACGCATCCAGGCCCTGGGTCGGCGCAGCGGGGTCAGTCCGGCGCCGCAGCGCCAGACCGCCTTTTGCGGCATGCAGCTGGACGGGGACAACGGCGCGGTGTACTTCGAGGACCAGGTGCTGGAGTTGACGCCGCGCGAGAGCGCGCTGCTGCGCGCACTGCTGGCACGGCCGGGCCATGCCATCGCCAAGGAGCGATTGTTCGAGCTGGTCTTCCCGGGCGAGCTGGACGTGCAGTTGGAAGCCATCGAGGTGGTGGCCTATCGGCTGCGCAAGCGCATCGCCCATACCGGCGCGCAACTGGTGACGCTGCGCGGCCTGGGCTACTTGCTGAAGGCCGGCGCATGAGGCGGCCCCACCGGCCCTCCTCGCTGCGGCGGCGCCTCACCCTTGGCATTTTGCTGCCGGTGGTCGCGCTGATCGCATTCAACAGCTGGAGCCTCTACCAGCAGGCCTTGCGCGCCGCCGACACCGCCTACGACCGCACCCTGCTGGCCTCGGCGAAATCGATTGGCGAGCTGCTGGAGGTCACCTCGGACGGCAGTCGAGCCCAACTGCGCGCAACCGTGCTGTACTCGGCGCTGGAGCCCTTCGAGGCCGACAACCGCAGCCGCATCTTCTACCGCGTCAGCGGCTTCGACGGCGAGATGGTGTCCGGCTTCGAAGACTTGCCGCCCTGGCACGGCAAGCTGCCGGCCAAGAGCCCTTACGCCGCCTTGGTGGCCTTCTACGACGACCACTATCGCGGCGAGCCGATTCGCGTCGCGGTGCTGCTGCAGCCGGTGGCCGGCATCGCCGGCCAAGGCATGGCGACCATCCAGGTGGCCGAGACATTGGAGCTGCGCCACACGCTGGCCCAGCAGATACTGACCGAAACCCTGTGGCGCCAGGCCCTGCTGGTGCTGGTGATCGTGATCGTCGTCGTGCTGGTGGTGCAGCGCGCCACGCTGCCGGTGCGTCGGCTCTCGGCCCAGCTGCGCGAGCGCACTGAGGGCGATCTGTCGCCGGTGGATGCGCCCGACGCACCGCGCGAGTGGCAGCCTCTGGTCGATGCGACCAATCAAGTGGTGGCTCGGCTGAAGGCCTTGCTGGAGCACCAGAAGCGCTTCGTGCGCGACGCCTCGCACCAGTTGAAGACGCCGCTGGCGGTGCTGAAGACTCAGGTGCAGAGCGCCCGCCAGGGTGATGTCGAGCCGCTGCAAGCGCTGGCAGAGATCGACACCACGGTGGCGCGCGCCACCCAGGTCGCCAACCAGATGCTCGCGCTGGCCAAGGTCGAGCAGCTGCGCCACCAGGTCGAGGCTATGCCGGTGCAGGACTGGGCCGAGGTGACGCGGGCGGTGGCGCTGGATGTGGCGCCGCTGATCGCCGAGCAGCAGCTGGACTTCGATATCGAGACCCAGGCAGCGCCGATACGCAGCCATGAATGGGCCTTGCGCGAGCTGACCCGCAACCTGATCCACAACGCCATCCACCACACACCGATCGGTGGGCGGCTGCATATCCGGCTGCTGGTCGACGCCCGGGTCGCGGTGCTGACCGTGGCCGATTCCGGCCCCGGCCTGAGCGCCGCCCAGCAGACCCAGCTGTTCCTGCCCTTTGCGGCTGGCGATCCGCGCAAGGGCTCGGGCCTGGGGCTGGCGATCTGCCATGAGATCGTGCAATCGCTGGCCGGCAGCATCGAGCTGAACAACCGGATCGATGGGCAGGCGGTCAGCGGCCTGGACGCCCGTGTGCGGCTGCCTCTGGCCGGCTGAGCGACATCGCGGCTGGATAAAATCGCGCGATGAGACAACAGGAACAAGCCGCTGCCGGGTTGCGCTTGGACAAATGGCTGTGGGCGGCGCGCTTTTTCAAGACCCGCGCTCTGGCGGTCGAGGAGATCGGCAAGGGCCGGGTCCTGATCAATGGTCAGGCCGCCAAGGCCTCGCGTGAGCTCAAGCTGGGTGACCGCGTGCGGCTGCGCCAGGGCGTGGTCGAGCGCGAAGTTTGGGTGCGCGGGCTTAGCCACATCCGCGGCCCGGCGCCGCAAGCCCAGGCCCTCTATGAAGAAACGCCGGAAAGCCTGCTGCTGCGCGAGCGCGCGGCCGAGGCGCGCCGGCTCGCGCCGGAACCGGCCCAGACCATCGCCCAAGGCCGGCCAACCAAGCTGGACCGGCGCCGTCTGGCTGACTGGGACCGCTGGTCAGCCACGGCCGAGGACCCGGATCTGGACTAACTCGGGTTTTTCCGGACATCCCGGCGACAATCCCCCTCTTGAAATCCAGGACAAAGCGCCCATTTGAGCGCGATTGCTTCTCTTGCCACCATGACTACCGACAACGCCCCTACCCCCCAAGAAGTCCCGGTCGAGCAGGCCGAGGCCGCCAGCCCCGAGGCCAAGCTGGCCGAACTGGAAGCCCGTCTGGCCGAGATGTCGGACGCCTACCTGCGCGCCAAGGCCGAGGTTGAGAACATCCGCCGCCGCTCGGAAGACGAGATGACCAAGGCGCGCAAGTTCGCCGTCGAAGGCTTTGCCGAAGCCATGCTGCCGGTGATGGACAGCATGGAAGCGGCCATCGCGATGCCCGAGGCCAAGGTTGAGACCGTGCTGGAGGGCGTGCATGCCACGCGCCGCCAGCTCGCCGCCGCGCTGGAGCGCAACAAGGTCATCGAGATCAATCCGGCCCCCGGCAGCAAGTTCGATCCGCACCAGCACCAGGCCATCTCGATGGTGCCGGCCGAGCAAGAAGCCAACACGGTCGTGATGGTGCTGCAAAAAGGCTACTCGATTGCCGAGCGCGTGCTACGCCCCGCGCTGATCACGGTCGCAGCACCCAAGTAATTCACAGGCCGCTGCCCCTTGAAAAGCAGCGACTTATCCACATTTCATCTTCAGTCAACGCTCAGCAAATCGCCATCGGCGAATTGAGCGAGAACCAAGCAATTTCAGGAGTCACACATGGGAAAGATCATCGGTATTGACCTGGGCACGACGAACTCGTGCGTCTCGGTCATGGAAGGCAACACGACGCGTGTGATCGAGAACGCCGAAGGCGCTCGCACCACGCCGTCCATCATTGCTTACCAGGAAGATGGCGAGATCCTGGTCGGCGCCTCGGCCAAGCGTCAGGCCGTCACCAACCCGAAGAACACCATCTACGCGGTGAAGCGCTTGATCGGCCGCAAGTTCACCGAGAAGGAAGTTCAGAAGGACATCGACCTGATGCCCTACACCATCGCGGCGGCCGACAACGGCGACGCCTGGGTGGAAGTGCGCGGAAAGAAGCTGGCACCGCCCCAGGTCTCAGCCGAGATCCTGCGCAAGATGAAGAAGACCGCCGAGGACTATCTCGGCGAGGAAGTGACCGAGGCCGTGATCACGGTGCCGGCCTACTTCAACGACGCCCAGCGCCAGGCCACCAAGGACGCCGGCCGCATCGCCGGACTGGACGTCAAGCGCATCATCAACGAGCCCACTGCTGCAGCCCTGGCCTTCGGCCTGGACAAGCATGGCAAGGGCGACCGCAAGATCGCCGTCTATGACCTGGGCGGCGGCACCTTCGACGTCTCCATCATCGAGATCGCCGATGTCGACGGCGAAATGCAATTCGAGGTGCTGTCGACCAATGGCGACACCTTCCTGGGCGGCGAAGATTTCGACCAGCGCATCATCGACTACATCGTCACCGAGTTCAAAAAGGAACAGGGCGTCGATCTGACCAAGGACGTGCTGGCCCTGCAGCGACTGAAGGAAGCCGCCGAGAAGGCCAAGATCGAGCTGTCGAACTCCTCGCAGACCGATGTCAACCTGCCCTACATCACGGCCGACGCGTCGGGTCCGAAGCACCTGAACATCAAGCTGACCCGCGCCAAGCTGGAGTCGCTGGTGGAAGAGCTGATCGAGCGCACCATCGCCCCCTGCCGCACCGCGATCAAGGACGCCGGTGTCGCCGTGTCCGCCATCGACGATGTGATTCTGGTCGGCGGCATGACCCGCATGCCCAAGGTGCAGGAGAAGGTCAAGGAGTTCTTCGGCAAGGAGCCGCGCAAGGACGTCAACCCCGATGAGGCCGTGGCCGTCGGTGCCGCGATCCAGGGCCAGGTGTTGGGCGGCGAGCGCAAGGACGTGCTGCTGCTGGACGTGACGCCGCTGAGCCTGGGCATCGAGACCCTGGGTGGCGTGATGACCAAGATGATCGCGAAGAACACGACCATCCCAACCAAGTTCAGCCAGACCTTCTCGACCGCCGACGACAACCAGCCCGCCGTGACCATCAAGGTGTTCCAGGGCGAGCGCGAGCTGGCCTCGGGCAACAAGAGCCTGGGCGAATTCAATCTGGAAGGCATCCCGCCAGCACCGCGCGGCACGCCGCAGATCGAGGTCAGCTTCGACATCGATGCCAACGGCATCCTGCATGTCGGCGCCAAGGACAAGGGCACCGGCAAGGAAAACAAGATCACCATCAAGGCGAACTCGGGCCTGTCGGAAGCCGAGATCGAGAAGATGGTCAAGGACGCCGAGGCCAATGCGGTCGAGGACAAGAAGAAGGTCGAGCTGGTGCAGGCCAAGAACCAGGCCGACGGCATGGTGCACAGCGTGCAGAAGTCGCTGGCCGAGCATGGCGACAAGCTCGACGCCGCCGACAAGGAGAAGATCGAGGCCGCCATCAAGGACGTTGAAGAAGCCATCAAGGGCGACGACAAGGCCGCGATCGAAGCCAAGACCGAGACCCTGATGACGGCCAGCCAGAAGCTCGGCGAAAAGATGTACGCCGATGCCCAGGGCGCCGAAGCGGCCGCCGCTGCCGCCACCGGCGCGGCCGAGCAGCCGCAGGCCGCTCAAGCCTCTGCGTCCAAGCAGGCGGCCGACGACAATGTGGTCGACGCCGAGTTCAAGGAAGTCAAGGACAGCAAGTAAGTCCAGCAGGGTGCGCCGGACCAGAGTCCGGTGCTGTCGCCGCGCCGCAGCCTCAAAAGCGCGTCGCGGCGCTGTTGTTTAAGCAATGTGATTTTTGGCTCGGAACCCGCCCATGGCAAAGCGCGACTATTACGAAATCCTCGGTGTGGCCAAGACCGCCACCGAGGACGAGATCAAGAAGGCCTACCGCAAGCTGGCCATGAAGCACCACCCCGACCGCAATCAGGGCGAGGGTGCAAAGAAGGCCGAGGAGCAGTTCAAGGAGGCCAAGGAAGCCTACGAGATGCTGTCGGATGCGCAAAAGCGCGCCGCCTATGACCAGTACGGCCATGCCGGCGTCGACCCCAACCGCGGCGGTGGCCCCGGTGCGGAAGGCTTCGGCGGCTTTGCCGAGGCCTTTGGCGACATCTTCGGCGACATCTTCGGCGGCCAGCAAGGTGGCGGCCGGCGTGCGGGTGGCGGCCAGCAGGTCTATCGCGGCAGCGATCTGTCCTACGCGATGGAGATCACGCTGGAAGAGGCCGCGCGCGGCAAGGAAACCCAGATTCGCATTCCCAGCTGGGAAGGCTGCGAGACCTGCAGCGGCACCGGCGCCAAGCCTGGCACCAGCGCCAAGAGCTGCGGCTCCTGCAATGGTTCGGGCACGGTGCACATGCGCCAGGGCTTCTTCAGCATCCAGCAGACCTGCCCGCATTGCCACGGCACCGGCAAGATCATTCCTGACCCCTGCACGGCTTGCAACGGCCAGGGCAAGGTCAAGAAGAGCAAGACGCTCGAGGTCAAGATCCCGGCCGGCATCAACGAGGGCATGCGCATCCGCTCGGCCGGCAATGGCGAGCCCGGCGTCAATGGCGGGCCGGCCGGCGATCTCTACATCGAGATCCGCATCAAGCAGCACGAAATCTTCGAGCGCGACGGCGACGATCTGCATTGCACGATGCCGGTGGCGATCACCACGGCGGCACTGGGCGGCAGCATCGAAGTGCCGACCCTGGGCGGCAAGGCCGAGATCGAGCTGCCCGAGGGCACGCAACATGGCAAGACCTTCCGCCTGCGCGGCAAGGGCATCAAGGGCGTGCGCTCCAGCTACCCGGGCGATCTGTACTGCCACATCAGCTTGGAGACACCGGTCAAACTGACCGAGCACCAGCGCAAGCTGCTCAAGGAGCTAGACAAGAGCCTGCGCGACGGCGGTGAGCGCCACTCGCCCAATGCCAAGAGCTGGACCGACCGTGTCAAGGACCTGTTCAAGTAGTCAGAACAGCGTCTGCTGAGCCTGTGACCGGCCGTCTGCGGGCGGCCGGAACTGGCTCAGATCCACGACGCGGCGCTCGCGCCCCAAGCCCAGGCGTTCGCATGCCTTGCGCAGCCGTTGCTGCATCAGCTGGGCCCACAGACCCTCACCGGTCATGCGGGTACCGAAGCGGGCGTCGTTGTCGCGTCCGCCGCGCATATCGCGCAGCCTTGCCATCACCCGCGCGGCGCGCTCCGGGTAGTGGCGCTGCAGCCACTCCTGGAACAGCGGATTGACCTCCCAAGGCAGGCGCAGCGGAATGCTGAAGGCACTGCTCGCGCCAGCCTCGGCAGCGGCCTCCAGAATGCGCTCGAGCTCCGGCTCGTTCAGAAATGGGATCAGCGGCGAGACGCTCACCCCGACCGGCACGCCCGCCTCAGCCAGGGCCCTGATCGTGCGCAAGCGCCGCTGCGGCGCGGCAGCACGCGGCTCCATCAGCCGCGCCAACTGCGGGTCCAGGGTGGTGATCGACACATAGACCGAGGCCAGGCCGCGCGCTGCATGCGGCGCGATCAGGTCCAGGTCGCGCTCGACGCCCGATGACTTGGTGACCAGCGAAAACGGGTGACGGCATTCGCTCAGCAGCGCGATCAGGCCGCGCGTGAGACCCAGGCGCCGCTCTACCGGCTGGTAGGCGTCGGTGGCCGTTCCCAGTACCAGGGACAGCGGCCGGTATCCCGGCTTGCTCAGCTCGGCATGCAGGCGCTCCACCGCATTGACCTTGGCGATGATCTTGGTCTCGAAGTCCAGGCCCGGCGACAGGTTCAAATAGCTGTGGGTCGGCCGGGCAAAACAGTAGATGCAACCATGCTCACAACCCCGGTAGGGATTGATCGAGCGATCGAAGCTGATGTCGGGCGACTGGTTGCTCGAGAGGATGCTGCGCGCGCGCTCCTCAATGATCTCGGTCTGCGGCGCGAGATGCTCTTGTGCGGCGAACTGGTCCAGCGTGCCCCAGCCATCATCGAAGACCTCGCGCTCGGCGCGCTCGAAACGGTGGGCGATCTGCCAGGCGCTGCCGCGCCCCTTCTGGACGGTCGCTTGACTCGGGGCGGGCTGCTTGATTGACATACTGTTAATTTATACAGTATGCCGTTGCTTGTCGAGGGGATGTTCAGTAGTCGTCGCCGCCGGGGCTGACATAGCCGGGCGCCAGGTTCTCGAACTTGGTGTGCTGGCGCGCAAAGGCCAGCTTGACCGTGCCCACAGGGCCATTGCGCTGCTTGGCGATGATGATCTCGGCGACACCGGGCTCCTTGCATTCGTCCTTGGTGTAGTACTCGTCGCGGTAGATGAACATGATGATGTCGGCATCCTGCTCGATGGCGCCGGACTCACGCAGATCGGACATCATCGGGCGCTTGTCGGGCCGGGTTTCGACCGAGCGGTTCAGCTGCGACAGCGCGATGACCGGGCACTTGAGCTCCTTGGCTAGCGCCTTCAGGCCGCGCGAGATCTCGCCGATCACGGTGGCACGGTTTTCCTCATTGCCGCCGTTGCCGCTCATCAGCTGCAGATAGTCGATGATGATGAGGCCGAGCTGGCCGCTGATGCGGGCCTGGCGGCGCGCACGCGCCCGCACCTCGCTGGGCGACAGGCCGGGGCTTTCGTCGATGTAGATATGGGCCTTGCCGAGCTTGTCGACTGCCTCGGACAAGCGGCCCCATTCGTCGTCGGCCAGCCGGCCCAGGCGCAGACGGCTTTGGTCGATACGCCCGACCGAGCCCACCATACGCAGAGCGAGCTGGGCCGCGCCCATTTCCATCGAGTAGATAACGACCGGCAGTCCTTCGTTGATCGCGACGTTCTCGCCGATGTTGACGACGAAGGCGGTCTTGCCCATCGAGGGACGCGCGGCCAGGATGATCAGGTCGCCGGGCTGCAGGCCGGCGGTCATATTGTCGAGGTCGTAGAAACCGGTACGCACGCCGGTCACGTCTTCGGCGCCGTTCTCGGCCAGCTCGTTGACGCGGTCGATCAAGGCGACGACCAGGTTGTCCATACTCTGGAACCCCTGGCCGCTGCGATTGCCTTCCTCATTGATGCGAAAGATCTTGCCCTCGGCCTCATCGACGATGTCCTTGACCGCCCGCCCTTGCGGATTGAGCGCCGCGCTGGCGATCTCGTCGCTGGCGCTGACCAGCTTGCGCAGCACCGCGCGCTCGCGCACGATTTCTGCATAGCGACGCAGATTGCCGGCGCTCGGCACGCTTTGCGCCAGATCGTTCAGATAGGCCAGGCCGCCGCAGTCCTGGGCCTTGCCCAGCGAGGTCAATTCCTCGAACACCGTCACAACGTCTGCCGGCTTGCCGGCATTGATCAGCTTGCCGATCGAGGCATAGATCTGCTTGTGCTCGTAGCGGTAGAAGTCGGCGTCGGTCAACATGTCGCCGGCGCGGTCCCAGGCCGTGTTGTCGATCAACAGACCGCCGAGCACGCTTTGCTCGGCTTCGACCGAGTGCGGCGGCACGCGCAGGCGGGCCACTTCGTCATCGTGACCGCCGGGAGTAGGAGCGGAGGAGAAGATCGCAGACATGGCGGTTTCAGGGCTCTGTGGATAAAGCTGTGCAAAAGCGCTGAATAGCGGATGAACAACTCATCCGCCCAGAAGGCAAAAAGCCGACGGCTCGAAAGTCGTCGGCTTTTCTGATGGTGCAGCCCTGTTGAGGCCACACCAACCGGGGTTTGCTAGCGTTGGGCTTATTCTGCCTCAGCAACCACTTGCACGGTCACTTCCGACACCACATCGGTGTGCGGAGCGACGCTGACGGCGAACTCGCCGACGGCCTTCAGCGGGCCCAGCGGCAGACGAATCTGCGACTTGCTCACAGCGAAGCCCAGCTTGCTCAGTGCATCGGCGATGTCGGCATTGGTGACCGAGCCGAACAGACGGCCGTCCACGCCAGCCTTTTGGCTGATGCGAACGGTCTTGCCGTTCATGCTGTCGCCCAGGGCTTGGGCGGCGGCCAACTTCTCGGCAGCGGCCTTTTCCAGCTCAGCGCGCTTGGCTTCGAATTCCTTGATCGCGGCGGCCGTGGCACGGCGTGCCTGGCGGGTCGGGATCAGGAAGTTGCGGGCGTAGCCGTCCTTGACCTTGACGACGTCGCCGAGGTTGCCGAGGTTCGCGACCTTTTCAAGCAGGATGATTTGCATGTTGGGTGTCTCCTCAGACCTTGTGCTGGTCGCTGTACGGCAGCATGGCCAGGAAGCGCGCGCGCTTGATGGCAACCGTCAGTTGACGCTGGAAGAATGCGCGCGTGCCGGTCAGACGAGCGGGCGTGATCTTGCCGTTTTCGCCGACAAAGTCGCGCAGGGTGTCGATGTCCTTGTAGTCGATCTGCTCGACACCGGTGACGGTGAAGCGGCAGAAACGCTTGCGACGGAACAACAGCGATTGTTGGTTGCGCTTTGGCTTCTTGTCTTTGGAGAAGCGACCTTTACCACGTGGCGGGGGCATATTAGACCTCTTTCAATTCAATCCGGATTCGAACAATGTGGCGCGGGACTGGGCGTCAGGGCGGTGATGTGGAAGATCGTTCCACGACCGTTGCGCATGGCGCTGAGGAAACCCGTGAACAGGGCATTACCTCCGACACCAAGCGCCTGAACGCGCTTGCAGATTTCACCGATGGCCACCGCACGTATCTCCATTGAGACCTTGCGGGGCCTGCCTGCTTCGTGCACCTGGGATTCATGCTTCAAGCTGAAGTCCAGGGCCGTCTGGCCGGCCGGCGTGTATCTGATCAATCCCAGCTCAAGCAGCTGCGCTTGCAAAACCAGTTGATTCACCGGCGTTTGCGCGTTGGGCTGCGCGAGCGTCACCAGCGCTTAGGCGTGGGCTTCTTGCTGAGGCGCCTTGCGGGCCTCTTCACGCTCGACCGACTTCATCATCACCGACGGGGTGGTCTCAGCCTTGGGCTTGACCACGGTCAGGTGACGCAGCACGGCGTCGTTGAAACGGAAGCCCGTCTCGAGCTCAACCAGCACTTCTTTGCTGCACTCGATGTTCAGGCACAGGTAATGGGCCTTGGCCAGCTTCTGGATCAGGTAGGCCAGTTGACGGCGACCCCAATCTTCGACGCGATGCACAGCACCACCACCTGCGGTGATCAGGCCCTTGTAGCGTTCCAGCATGGCCGGAACTTGTTCGCTTTGATCCGGATGGATCAGCAGAACGATCTCGTAATGACGCATAGATACTCCTTGTGGGTTCCAGACCGCTGGGCTCTCTTGAACCCGCACGACCTGAGGAAGCCGCCCCACAGCGTCAGCAATCGTGGGTACGGCAAGGGGGAAAGCCCGCGAGTATAACGCGAACCGCGATGCAACCGCAATGCACCGAAGGTCAGCGGCCCTGAAGGCCTCTTCTCGACCGCTCAGGGCGGCATGCGCACCGCATTGACAAACTCCTGCTGCGCGCGGCGCGGCGCCGGGCTCAGCAGGCTGACGATGATGATGGCTGCCGCGCCGGCCGGGACGCCGAACACGCCGGCCGAGATTGGCTGTATGCCCCACCACAGCTCGGGCACGCCGGGCAGCTTCAGCGCCGCATGCAGCCAGGGATGGGCGGTGACCATGTAGTAGGCCGTCACACCCAGGCCCACCAGCATCCCGGCCATCGCGCCCCAATGGTTGGCGCGCTTCCAGAACACGCCCAGCACCAGGGCTGGCACAAAGGCGGCTCCGGCAAAGGAAAAGGCTGCCGAGACCAGCAGCAGGATATCGGCCGGCTTTTGCGCCGCCACCGCCGCCGCCGCCAGCGCCGTCAGCAGCAGCAGGGTCTTGGAGATCATCACCCGCTGGGTCGCCGAGGCTCTGGGGTTGATGATGCGGTGATAGACGTCATGCGCCAGTGCGCTCGAGATCGTCAGCAGCAGGCCGTCAGCGGTGGACAGCGCCGCAGCCAGGCCGCCGGCCGCGACCATGCCCGAAACGACATAGGGCAGCCCAGCCAGCTCGGGCGTCACCAGCATCACGATATCGCTGCCGATATACATTTCTCCGAGCTGAAGGATGCCGTCCCGATTGATGTCGCTGACCGACAGCAGGCCCGGGTCGACCTTGCCCCATTGCGCGATCCAGCTCGGCAGCTGGTCGAACGGCGTGCCGACCAGGGTGTTGAAGACCTCGAACTTGACCATCACCGCCAGCGCAGGCGCCGTGAAGTACAGCAGCCCAATGAAGAGCAGTGACCAGCCGACGGACTCGCGCGCCTCGCGCACCGAGGGCGTGGTGTAGCAGCGGTTCAGGATGTGCGGCAGGCCGGCCGTGCCCACCATCAAGCAAAACACCAAGGCCAGGAAGTTGCGGCGCGATTCATCGAAGAGCTGCACCTGCTGGGCATCGCCATCCGGGTCGCCAGCAAAGGCCTGGGCATGCGGTGGCATGCCGGCCAACGGCCTGGCGCGCGCCTCGTCGGCGGCCATCAGCCGCAGCCACAGCTCGCGCGCCTCCGCAGGCGTCTTGGGCAGGGCAGCCAGGCGCTTCTCGGCAGCCTGAATCTGCGCCAGCGGCGCATCCTCCACCTTCAAGCGGGCGACATGGCGCAAAGCCTCGGCCCGCTCTTGGGCCAGCGCGGCCGGCACATCGCGCAGTTTCTGCTCGTAAGCGCGTACCCGCTCGCGCAGCACCTGGATCACCTGTTGCTCGGCCGGGTCACGCGCCAACTCGCGCTCGCGCTCACTGATCTTTTGCACCTGATACCCATACACGGCCTGCGGCACCGGCACCCCGGTCTGCTTGACGGAGAGCCAGATCACCGGCACAAGATAGGCAATGATCAGAATGATGTACTGCGCCACCTGGGTCCAGGTGACCGCCCGCATGCCGCCGAGAAAGGAGCACACCAGCACGCCGCCCAGACCGACGAAAACGCCAATCTCGAAGGTCAGCCCCGAGAGCCTCGTCGTGATCAGCCCAATGCCGTAGATCTGCGCGACCACATAGATGAAGGACACACCGATCGCCGATAGTGCCGCGATCAGGCGCACGGCATTGCTGCCATAGCGCTCGCCCAAAAAGTCGGGCACGGTGAACTGACCGAAGCGGCGCAGATAGGGCGCCAGGCACAAAGCCACCAGACAGAAGCCGCCGGTCCAACCCAGCACAAAGGCCAGGCCGCTGTAGCCGGACAGATACAGGGTGCCGGCCATGCCGATGAAGCTGGCCGCACTCATCCAGTCGGCCCCGGTGGCCATGCCGTTGTAGAAGGCCGGCACGCGCCGGCCAGCGACGTAGTACTCGGTCGCGTCGGTGGTGCGGCTGAGCACACCGATTCCGGCATAGACGCCAACGGTGGCGAACAGAAAGGAAAATCCGATCCAGCTCTTGGACAGACCCAGCCGCTCCAGCAAGGCCAGCAGCAGCACAAAGAGCACAAAGCCCAGCGTGTACCAGGCATAGATGCGGTTCAACCGCGCCTTCAATCCTGTGGCGGGCGTGGCTGTGGCGGACTGGGCGGTGGGGATGCTCACGCGCGGGCTCTCGTTTTCAAGCCGGCATCATGCGGGCGCCCGAACGCCGCGGCTATAGCGGCGAACCCGGGGCGCACACGCCCCTCGCCCAGGCCATCAGGAGTTCGCGCTGGCCAGGCGACTGGCGCGCGGGCGGCTCGGCAGCGCATGACGCAGGATGCGCCATATCACTTGGCCGAACTGCACAGGCAGCGAGCCGGTGTTGTAGTGCACGCCATAGCGCTTGCAAATGTCACGCACCACCGGCGCCATCTCGACATAGCGGTTCGCCGGCACATCGGGGAACAAATGATGCTCGATCTGGTGGCTCAGATTGCCGGACAGGGTGTTCAGCACAAACCCGCCCGCCAGATTCGACGAGCCACGGATCTGGCGCCAGTACCAGTGCGCGCGTGTCTCGTTCTTCAGCACACCCTTCGGGAAGGTCTCGACATCGGTCGTGAAATGACCGCAGAAGATGATGGTGTAGGTCCAGATATTGCGCAGACCGTTGGCCACCAGATTGCCGCTGGCCACCACCAAAAAGCCCGGGCCGGCCAGCAGCGGGAAGATCAGATAGTCCTTGATCAGCTGGCGGCTCATCTTCTTGAGCACCGGCACGCCGGCGCGGCGCAGCTCGGCGCGTGCGGCCTTCTTGCGCTTGCCAAAGAGCTGGCCCAGGCGCAAGTCCTGAATGGCAACGCCCCACTGAAAGAGCGCGGCAAAGATCAACGCATACAGCGGCTGGAACAGCGCCGCCGGAGTCCAGCGCTGCTCGGGGAACAGACGCAGCACGCCGTAGCCGATATCGTCGTCCAGGCCGTGAATATTGGTGTAGGTGTGGTGGCGGAAGTTGTGGGTCTTGCGCCAGTTGTCGCTGGTGCCGATGATGTCCCACTCGAACTGCTTACCCTTGAGGTGGGGGTCGCCCATCCAGTCGTACTGACCATGGATGACGTTGTGGCCCAGCTCCATGTTGTCCATGATCTTGGACAGGGCCAGGCTCAGCGTGCCCAGCACCCACAAGCCGATCAGCCAGGGCGTCGGCAAAAAGGCGCCGATCATCAACAGCGCGCGGCCGGCGAACTCGGTCCAGCGCACGGCCTTGAAGATGTTTCGGATGTAGCGCGCATCGCGCTCGCCCAAATCGGCCACGGTCTTGGCGCGCAGGGCCTCGATCTCGGCGCCAAACTTCTCCAGTTCGTCGTTGGCGAGATTGCGGGTCAGGGATTTGCTCATCTTGTTCTCAAAGATCCAGGCTGATGTCACTGCAAGCACGGCTCACGCACAGGCGCAAGGCGCTGTTGGGCTCGTGGTCTCGCTCACCGGTGTCGATGTTCTGGGCCAGCCCCTCGTGCTTGGTGCACACGCAGCTGTGGCAGATGCCCATGCGGCAGCCCGAGGGCGGGCGCAGCCCTTGGGCTTCCAGCGCCGACAGCAGGGTGTCGCCCGAGCTGATCGTCAGGCTGCGGCCGCTGCGGCGCAGCTGCACGGTGACCTGATGGGCATTGTCGACATTGATCGGCGCGGCAGGCGAAAAGGCCTCTGCCTGGAAGCTCTGCACATGCGGGCGCAGCAGCTGGCGCGCCGTCTCGACAAAACCGCCAGGGCCGCAGCCCAGCACCTGCAGCGCGCCGAGCTGGTCCAGCGGGCCGAGCAGCACTTCCAGCGGGGCAACACCAATGCGCGAGGCCGGCGCCACCGGATCTTGGGTCAGCTGCAAATGCAATTTGAAGCGCGGCTCGCGATCCGCCAGCGCTTGCAGCTCTTTGGCAAAGCACAGCTGCTCGGCAGTTTGGGCCCAGTAGATCAGGGTCAACGAGGCCGGCATGCCATCGGCGACCAGCGAACGGGTCAACCCCATCAGCGGCGTGATGCCGCTGCCGGCGGCCAAGAAAAGCCAGTCGCCCTGAGGCTTGGCCGGCAAGCACATCTCGCCATAAGCCTGGTCCAGTGGCAGCACATCGCCGACCTGGACCTGCTCGCACAGATGGTTGGACAGCAGACCGCCAGCGACTCGCTTGACAGTGATCGCGATCCGGCCGTCACGACGGGAGACGTCGGTGAGGCTGTAGCTTCGGGTCACCAGCCGGCCCTTGATCTCGGCTCCGATGTTCAGATGCTGGCCGGGCCTGAAGCCTCGCCAGTGTCGATTGGGCTTGAGCACCAGCGTGACGGCGTCGGACGATTCGGCCCGCCGCTCGACCACGCGGGCCAGCGGTCGCTCCCAGGTCCAGGTGCGGTTCAGGTGACCGAGCCAGAAGTCGAAGACGGCCGGGTCGACAAGGGGTTTGGCGAGGCGGCGGAGCAATCCGACGCGCTCAGGGGCGAGAGAAGACACACACACTCCGTTCGGCACGACCCCAGGGAGGCCGGCAAGATTCGGGACACAGTATACGGGCATAAACACATTCGTCTATACAGATGTATATCAATCGCCCTTCGGTATGATGCGCACTCTCGCACACCACCATGACAAGCCTTCTACTCAGCTCCGCCGACACCCTGCCGGACCCCCTCGCCCCTTCGGGCCCGGGACGCAAGGCGGTGATTTCGCGCGAGGACATCGTGCAGGCTGCCCTGAAACTGGTCGGGCCGCACCGCAGCGTCTCCACCCTGAGTCTGCGCGAGGTGGCCCGCGAGGCCGGCATTGCACCAAACAGCTTCTACCGCCAGTTCCGCGACATGGACGAGCTGGCTGTGACCTTGATCGATATGGCCGGCCAGTCGCTGCGCGACATCATCGGGGAGGCCAGGCGGCGCGCCAGCGATGGCAGCTCCGTGGTTCGCAGCGCCGTCCAGGCCTTCATGGAGCAGTTGCGCTCGGACGACCGGCTGCTGCACATCCTGCTGCGCGAGGGTACGGTCGGCTCAGACGCCTTCAAGCACGCGGTAGACAGGCAGCTGCTGTTCTTCGAGGAGGAACTGCGCCTGGACCTGATCCGCTTTGCCAGATCCAACAACACAGGCCTCTACGAGCCAGCCCTGACAGCCAAGGCCATCACCCGCTTGGTCTTCGCGATTGGCTCTACCGCGATGGACATGCCGCATGACAAGCTGCCCGAGCTGACCGAGCAACTGGTCATCATGGTGCGCATGATCGTCACCGGAACCCAGACCCTGGCGGTAGTCGGCTCGCCCGACCGCTGAGGCCAGTCCCCAGTAAGACAAGAGCCCGCAACTGCGGGCTCTTGTTTCTGAGTCCGGCGGCTCAGCGCTTGGCCAGGCGTTGCCAGGTCTCGATCACCGAATCCGGGTTCAGCGAGATCGAGACGATGCCCTCCTGGGCCAACCAGTCGGCGAAGTCCGGATGGTCGCTGGGGCCCTGTCCACAAATGCCGATGTACTTGCCGGTAGCGCGACAGGCGGTGATCGCGCGCGAGATCAGGGCCTTGACGGCCGAATCGCGCTCATCGAAATCACCAGCCAGCTGCTCCAGGCCCGAGTCGCGGTCCAGGCCCAGGGTCAGCTGGGTCAGGTCGTTGGAGCCGATCGACATGCCGTCGAAATGTTCGAGGAAGGCTTCGGCCAGGATGGCATTGGACGGCACCTCGCACATCATGATGATGCGCAAGCCGTCCTGGCCGCCCGACGCGGCGCGCTTCAAGCCGCGCTCGGCCAGCATCTCGACCACGCGCGCCGCCTGCTTCACGGTCCGAACGAAAGGCACCATGATCTCGACGTTGGTCAGGCCCATCTCGTTGCGCACACGCTTGAGGGCCTCGCACTCCATCGCAAAGGCGTCGGAGAATTCGCCGCTGATATAGCGCGAGGCGCCGCGGAAGCCCAACATCGGGTTCTCTTCATCGGGCTCGTAACGCGAACCGCCGATCAACTTGCGGTACTCGTTGCTCTTGAAGTCGGAGAGACGAACGATCACCGGGCGCGGGAAGAAGGCGGCCGCGATCGTCGCGACCCCCTCGACCAGCTTGTCCACATAGAAGGCGCGCGGCGAGGCATGGCCCCGCGCCACCGACTCCACCGCCTTCTTCAGGTCGGCATCGATGTTCGGGTAGTCGAGAATGGCCTTGGGGTGGACGCCGATATTGTTGTTGATGATGAATTCAAGCCGCGCCAGGCCGACGCCGGCGCTGGGCATCTGGGCGAAGTTGAAGGCCAGCTGCGGGTTGCCGACGTTCATCATGATCTTGATCGGGCAGTACGGCAGCTCGCCGCGATGCACCTCGCTGATCTCGGTCTCCAGCAGGCCGTCGTAGATGAAGCCGGTGTCGCCTTCGGAGCAGACCACGGTCACCAGTTGGCCGTCCTTGAGCTTCTCGGTCGCGTCGCCGCAGCCGACCACGGCCGGGATGCCCAGCTCGCGCGCAATGATGGCGGCGTGGCATGTGCGGCCACCGCGGTTGGTGACGATGGCGGCAGCACGCTTCATCACCGGCTCCCAGTTCGGGTCGGTCATGTCGGTGACCAGCACATCGCCGGGCTGGACGCGACCCATATCGGCAATGCTCTCGACCAGGCGTACCGGGCCCGTGCCGATCTTCTGGCCGATCGCCCGCCCCTCGGTCAGCACCGCGCTGTGTCCCTTGAGCTTGTAGCTCAGCTCGGCTTGACCCTCGGCCTGGCTCTTCACCGTCTCGGGCCGTGCCTGCAAGATGTAGATCTGGCCATCGACGCCGTCACGGCCCCACTCGATGTCCATCGGGCGCTCATAGTGCTGCTCAATGATCATCGCGTACTTGGCCAGCTCGATCACCTCGGTGTCGGTCAGCGAGTAGCGGTTGCGCGCCTCAGGCACGGTGTCCACGGTCTTGACAAGCTTGCCAGAGGCGGCCTTCTCCTGCGGCGTAGCGAACTCCATGCGAATCAGCTTGGAGCCGAGGTTGCGTCGGATGATTGGCAGTTTGCCCGCCTTCAGAGCCGGCTTGTGAACATAGAACTCATCTGGGTTGACGGCGCCCTGCACCACCGTCTCGCCCAGACCGTAACTCGATGTGATGAAGACCACGTCCTTGAAACCGCTCTCGGTATCGATCGTGAACATCACGCCGGCCGAACCCAGGTCGGAACGCACCATGCGCTGCACGCCGGCCGACAGCGCGACATCGGCATGGGCAAAGCCCTTGTGCACGCGGTAGCTGATCGCACGGTCGTTGTACAGCGAAGCGAACACTTCCTTCATCTTGTGCAGCACCTCCTCGATGCCGATCACATTCAGGAAGGTCTCTTGCTGGCCGGCGAACGAGGCGTCGGGCAGGTCTTCGGCAGTGGCCGAGGAACGCACGGCAAAGGACACGCCGGGGTTGTCGGCCGTCAGCTGCGCGAACGAGCTGCGAATGGCTTTTTCCAGCTCGGCCGGGAAGGGCTGCGCCTCCAGCCAGCCGCGGATCTCGGCGCCGGCCTCAGCCAGCGCGCGCACGTCGTCGGTATCCAGAGAAGACAAGCGGGCTTCGATGCGCTTATCCAGGCCCTCGTACTTGAGGAACTCGCGGAAGGCATGGGCCGTGGTGGCAAAGCCGCCGGGCACACGCACACCGGTGGCGGAGAGCTGCGAGATCATTTCGCCGAGGCTGGCGTTCTTGCCGCCAACGACCTCGACATCGCTCATTCTCAGATGTTCAAACGGGACGACCAGGGCGGTCGACTCAAAACGTGCAGACATGGGAAGGCTCCGTGATGTTGAAAATTCGGGGCTCCCACCGTGAGATTCACGGTCTGGACGCGCACAGCCACGGCTCCACCATTTCTGGATTCTTGTAGGAGGCGGGCGGGCTGCATGGGCAATGGGCGTCGCGGGATGTTCAGGCCGATTCTACGGGCAAGCGCCACTATGATGTCCAGGCACTTAGAAGCAGCACCCTATGCCCAATCGCACCGTGTATTTCGTCTCGGATGGCACCGGCATCACTGCCGAGACCTTCGGCAACTCCATCCTGGCCCAGTTTCCGACCAAGCCGCGCCATGTGCGCCGCCCCTTTGTCGACACGGCAGAGAAGGCCTATGCGGTGGTGCGAGAGATCAACGAGACCGGCGAGCGCGAGGGCAAGCGCGCCATCGTGTTCGCGACCCTTGTCGACCGCGATGTGCTGAAGATCATGCGTGACCATTGCACCGGCCGCGTGCTGGACATGTTCGGCACCTTCATCGAGCCGCTGGAAGACGAGTTCGAAGTCAAGTCCAACCACCGGGTAGGCCGCTTCTCCGACATTGCTCGCAGTCAGGAATATCACGACCGTATCGAGGCCATCAACTTTTCGTTGGCCCATGATGACGGCCAGTCGGCCAAGAACCTCGATGTGGCCGATGTGATACTGGTCGGCGTTTCGCGCAGCGGCAAGACACCGACCTCGCTGTATCTGGCCATGCAGCACGGCGTCAAGGCCGCCAACTACCCGCTGATCCCCGAAGACTTCGAGCGAGGCAAGCTGCCCGCCTCGCTGGCGCCGCACAAGAGCAAGTGCTTTGGGCTGACCATCGACCCGGAGCGGCTCTCGCAGATCCGCAACGAACGCCGTCCAGGCAGCAAGTACGCCGACATCCTGAACTGCCGCTACGAGATCAATGAGGCCGAGAAGATGATGAAGCGCGACGGCATCGCCTGGCTGTCATCGACCCACAAGTCCATCGAGGAAATCGCGACGACGATCCTGCGGGACATCCGGCCAGATCGGCTGATCTACTGAGGTGCCCGGTTCCGCGCTGGCCCTGGTGCTAGCCGCGGCCCTGCTGCACGCCATCTGGAATCTGGGGGCGAAGAAGGCCGACGGCAACCACCACTTCGTACTCGCCAGCGCACTGGCCGTGAGCCTGCTGTGGGCGCCGCTGGCTCTGTATCTCGGCTGGGACGAACTGCCGCGCTGGTCGCTGACGGCCTGGCTGGCCGTGCTGCTGAGCGCCGTGCTGCACCTGCTGTACTTCAACGCCCTGCTGGCTGGCTACCGGGCCTCCGATCTCAGCATCGTCTACCCGGTAGCGCGCGGCAGCGGGCCGGCGCTGTCGGCCATGGCCGCAGTGCTGATTTTCGGCGAGCGCCTGGGCCTGGCAGGCACGCTGGGCCTGCTGGGCGTGGTCGGCGGAATTGTGCTGATCGCGGCCGGTCCCGGCTTGTGGCGTCGGGGTGATCAGCAGTCAGCCCGACGCCGATCCCTCGGCCTGGCCTGGGGCGCGCTGACCGGCGCCTTGATCTGCGCCTATACCGTCGTCGACGCCTACTCGGTCAAGGTGCTGCTGCTCTCGCCGCTGCTGCTGGACTGGCTGTGCAATGTGCTGCGCGTGCCTTTCGCACTGCCGCAGGTGCTGCGCGACGCCAGCGGCTTCATGCCGGCACTGCGCCGCCAATGGCCGTACGTGCTCTTGATGGCCGTGTGCAGCCCGCTGGCCTACATCCTCGTGCTGTACGCAATGCAGATGGCACCGCTGTCACGGGTGGCGCCGATGCGCGAGCTGTCGATGCTGATCGCAGCCCTACTGGGCGGGCAGTTGCTCAAGGAGGACGAGCGCCACTGGCGATTGCTGGGCGCCGGCTGCATCGCCGGCGGCGTGATCGCGCTAGCCTTGTAGCCGCTGCCTCGCCGATTCGTAGAGGCAGATCGCCGCCGCGCTGCCGACATTCAGCGACTCCTCGCCGCCGGGCTGTGGGATGCCCACGGTCAGGGCGCAGCGCTGCATCAGCTCGAGCTGCACGCCCTGCCCTTCATGGCCCATGACCCAGGCGCAGGGATTGGGCAGCTGCAACTGATGCAATTGCTGGCCGGCATGCGAGCTGGTCGCGACCAGGGGCACGGCCAACGCGTCGAGATCGGATGGAGCCAAGCCCTCGATCAGGCGCAGGCCGAAATGCGCGCCCATGCCGGCGCGTAGTACCTTGGGACTCCACAGCGCTGCAGTGCCCTTCAGGGCCAGGATTTGGCGAAAGCCCATCGCCGCCGCATTGCGCAAAATCGTGCCGACATTGCCGGCATCCTGCAGCCGGTCCAGCACCACCGAGTCCAGGCCCGGCGTCAGGACCTGAGCTTGGGGCCCCATCCCGGCATACGGGACCTCGAAACCGATCTGCGCCGGCGACTCCAGGCCGCTGAGTGTCTTGAAGAGGGCGTCCGGCACGACCAGCACTTTGGGCGCGGCATCGGCCAAGGCCTGCAGCGCGGGCGATTGGGCATAGCCGGTCTCGGTCACCACCGCCAGGCTCACCGCATGGCCGCGCTGCAGGCAGGCGCGCGCCAGATGGTCGCCCTCCAGCCAGACCGAGCCCAGCCGGCGGTACGCGCTGCCGTCATGCGAGAGTTTACGCAGGCGCTGCAGCACCGGGTTGTCGCGCGAGGTGATGTGCAGAACTTGGCTCATGAGGATTCCAGCAGCTGTCGCACCGGGCCGAAGCTGCGCCGGTGCCAGGCGCACGCGCCGTGTGCGCGCAGGGCCGCGAGATGGTCGGCGGTCGGATAGCCCTTGTGGCCGGCGAAGCCATAGGCAGGATGCAGCTCGTGCATGGCAAGGCACTGGCGGTCGCGCGTGACCTTGGCCAGGATGGAGGCGGCCGAGATCGCCTGCACTTTCGAGTCGCCCTTGACGATGGCCTCGGCCGGAATTTTCAGCACCGGCAGGCGATTGCCGTCGACCAGCACCTTGGTGGGCTTGAGCCGCAGGCCCTCGACCGCACGGCGCATCGCCAGCATCGTCGCCTGCAGGATATTGAGCCGATCGATCTCCTCGACGCTGGCCTCGGCGATACAGCAGCACAGCGCCTTTGCGCGGATCTCGTCGAACAGGCGCTCGCGCTTCTTCTCGGTCAGCACCTTGGAATCGGCCAGGCCCAAGATCGGGTGCAGCTCATCGAGGATCACCGCCGCAGCCACCACCGGCCCGGCCAACGGGCCGCGGCCAGCCTCGTCGACACCCGCGATCAAGCCGGGCGCGTCCCAGCTCAGGCCTAGCTGTTGCGGCATGGACTCAGGCATGACCGATGACCTTCGCGATCGCATCGGTGGCCAGTTGAGCCGTGTTGCGGCGCAGGGTCTCGTGCTGCTGTTGGAAGCGCGCTTGCGCTCGCGCGTAGCGCGCACCATCGTCCAGCCAGGCCAGGCCCTCGCGTGCCAGGGCCGCCGGTGTGCACTCGTCTTGCAGCAGCTCGGGCACCAGGAACTCCTGGGCCAGCACATTGGGCAGGCCCACCCAAGGCTGGTAGCGCCGGCTCTTGATGCGCTGCCAGTTGAGCCAGTGCATGCGGTAGGCAATCACCATCGGGCGCTTGAACAGCGCCGCCTCAAGAGTCGCCGTGCCGCTGGCCACCAGCGTGATGTCGCAGGCGGCCAGCGCCTCGTGCGATCGGCCGTCGAGCAGCAGCAGGTCCAGCCCCGGCGGCAGCAGCGGCGTGATCAGCTCGCGCAGCCCCGGCGCCACAGGCATGACGAAGCGCAGCTCAGGCCGCGCGCGCTGCATGAGCAGTGCGGCCTGTAGCAGCGGTGCGGCGATATAACGGATCTCGCTCTTGCGGCTGCCCGGCATCAGGGCAACGACGGTATCGCCCTCGCCCAGACCCAGCGCCGCGCGACTGGCCGCCTTGGGCGGCTCCAGCGCAATCGCATCGGCCAACGGGTGGCCTACATAGCTCGCCGCGATGCCGGCGCGCTGCAGCAGCTCGGGCTCGAAAGGGAACAGGCACAGCACATGATCGACCGAGCGGCGGATTTTGTCGACGCGCTCGCCGCGCCAGGCCCAGATCGAGGGGCAGACGAAGTGGATGGACTTGATGCCGGCGGCCTTCAGCTGCGCTTCCAGCGCGAAGTTGAAGTCGGGCGCGTCGATGCCGATGAAGGCACGCGGCGCATCGGCCAGCAGCCGGCCACCGAGTTGCCGGCGGATCGCCAAGATCTCGCGCAGATGCAGCAAGGCATCGACATAGCCGAATACCGAGAGCTTGTGGTGCGGCCACCAGGCCTCGAAGCCCTGCGCCGCCATGCGCGGGCCGCCGATGCCTTGGGCCACCAAGTCCGGCCAGCGCTGGCGCAGGCCCGCCAGCAGCAGGCCGCCGAGCAGATCACCGGAGGCCTCGCCGGCCACCATGCCAAAGCGGGGCGCGGTGTCGTTCATGGTGTCAGCGGATGATGCCGCGGGTGGCGGTGTGCAGGAAGTCCCGCATCAGTTGCACCGTGTCCTTGGCCTCGGGGTGCGAAGCCTGCAGGCCGGCCATCTCGATCTCGGCTTGGGCCACGGTCAGACCGCGGCGGTAGAGGATGCGGTACATCTGCTTGACCGCATTGATCTGTTCAGGCGTGAAGCCACGACGCTTCAGGCCTTCTTGGTTGAAGCTGCGCGCCTCGGCCGTGTTGCCAGCCGCCATGATGAAGGGCGGCAGATCCTGGAACAGGATGGAGCCCATCGCCGTCATGCTGTGCGCGCCGATGTGGACGAACTGATGAACAACAGTGAAGCCCCCCAGGATGGCCCAGTCACCGACATGCACATGGCCGGCCAGTTGCGCGTTGTTGGCGAAGATGGTCTTGCTGCCAACCTTGCAGTCATGGGCCAGATGCACATAGGCCATGATCCAGTTGTCGTCGCCCAGTGCGGTGATGCCGTCGTCTTGCGTCGTGCCGCGATTGAAGGTGCAGAACTCGCGCACCACATTGCGGTCGCCGATGATCAGCTGCGTCGGCTCGCCTGCGTACTTCTTGTCCTGCGGCGCCGCGCCGATGGAGCAGAACTGGTAGATCTGGTTGTCGCGGCCAATCGTCGTCGGCCCTTGCAGCACACAGTGCGCACCCACGGTCGTTCCGGCGGCTATCTTCACGCCGGCCTCGACGACGGTGTAGGGGCCGACCTGGACCGAGCTGTCCAGCTCGGCCTTGGGGTCGATCAGTGCCGTCGGATGGATGTTGGACATGGCGCGGCGCTCCGGCGAGTTCAGCAGTCGATGCGCCGCATCGTGCACATCAGCTCGGCCTCGCAGGCCAGCTCATCGCCGACCCAGACTTTGCCGGTGAATTTGTAGATCGAGGCCTTGGCGCGATCCAAGGTGACGTCCAGCACCAGCTGGTCGCCCGGCTCGACCGGGCGCTTGAAGCGCGCACCGTCAATGCCGGCGAAATAGCAAACCGTCTTGTCGTCCAGCTCAGCATCCAGGCTCACCAGGGTCAGGACCGTGGCGGCCTGGGCCAGCGCTTCCAGCATCAGTACGCCGGGCATCACCGGACGGTGCGGGAAATGGCCGAGGAAATGCGGCTCGTTGATGCTGACGTTCTTCAGCGCGCGGATGCGCTTGCCCTTCTCGATTTCCAACACGCGATCAACCAGCAACAGCGGATAGCGATGCGGGATCTTCTTGAGGATCTGATGGATGTCCATGGATGTCGTCATAACTTCTTTTCCAGCGCCCGCAGGCGCTCACGCAGCGCGTGCAATTGTCTCAATGTGGCGGCGTTCTTTTCCCAGCTCGCATTGTCGTCGAAGGGAAATACGCCGCTATAGGTGCCGGGCTTGGTGATCGAGCGGGTCACAACGGTGGCGGCCGAGACATGCACGCCATCCGCCAGGCTCAGATGCCCCAGCACGATGGCGCCGCCGCCTACGGTGCAATGCCTGCCGATGACGGCACTGCCGGCCACGCCGGCGCAGCCGGCCATCGCCGTGTGGGCGCCGACGCGCACGTTGTGGCCGATCTGCACCAGGTTGTCGAGCTTGACACCGTCTTCGAGAACCGTATCACCGAGCGCACCGCGGTCAATGCAGCTGTTGGCACCAATCTCGACATCGTCGCCGATGACAACCGCGCCGAGCTGCTCGATCTTCTCCCAGCGGCCCTGCCCGTCATCCGATTTTGTGGGCGCGAAGCCGAAGCCGTCGGCGCCGATCACGGCGCCGCTGTGCACGATGCAGCGCGCGCCGATGCGGCAATCAAAGCCCAGCGTGATGCGCGGCGCCAATCGGCTGTCGGCGCCGACGCTGGCGCCACGCTCGAGCACGCAGTGCGCGCCGATGCGCGCACCGGCAGCTATGCGCACCCCGGCCTCGATCACGGCCAGCGCTCCGATGTCCACGCCCTCACCCAGTTCGGCATCGGGATCGATCACCGCGCTTGGGTGGATGCGCGCCGGGGCCGACGGACGCACCCGCACGGCCCACCACCGGGTCAGCCGTGCAAAGTAGAGATAGGGATCGGGCGTGACGATGTAGGCACCGCCGCGCTCGGCGGCGGCCTCAGCCATCGCCGGACCCACGATCACGCAGCCCGCCCCTGTGGCCGCCAGCTGCGAGCGGTAGCGCGGGTTGGCCAAAAAGGCGATGGTGGCGGCGTCCGCGCCCTCAAGCGGTCCTATGCGCGCGATGCGCAGATCGGAGGCACCAACAAGATCGCCGCCCAGGGCGGCGATCACTTCGTTCAGCGCGGCGCTGAAGCTCACTTCTGCGAGTTGAGCGCGTCGATCACCTTCTTGGTGATGTCGATGCGGTTGCTGGCGTGAAGCGCATCCTGCACGATCAGGTCGTACTTGTCGGCATCGAAGATCTGCTTGATGACCTTGTTAGCCCGGTCGACCAGCACCGACAGCTCTTCGTTCTTGCGCTGCGTCAGATCTTCCTGCCACTCGCGGCGCTTGCGCTGCAGGTCGCGGTCAGCCTCGACCAGATCGCGCTGGCGGCGAGTCTTCTCGGCCTCGCCCAGAGTCGGGGCATCCTTCTCCAGCTTGTCGGCGGCGCCGCGCAGCTTGGTTTCCAGATCCTTCAGCTCTTTCTCGCGCTTGCCGAATTCGGCCTCCAGCTTGAGCTGTGCTGCCTTGGCCAGGTTGGCCTCACGCATCACGCGCTCGCTGTTGACGTAGCCGATCTTCACTTCTTGCGCCTGCGCCGACAGGGTCGATGCACACACCATGGCAGCCAAGGCCACCGATTTCAACAGCTTGCTCTTCATCAGAATGCAGTCCCGATCTGGAATTGGAATTTCTCGATTCTATCCGTGGGCTTCTTGCGCACCGGCGAACCATAGCTCATCTTCAACGGCCCCATGGGAGAGAGCCAGCTCAAACCGATACCAGCCGAGGCCCGTACCGAGTCGCCGGTGATCTTCTCACCATCGCGCCACACATTGCCGGCATCCATGAAGCCGAACAAGCGGAAGGTCTTGTCATTGCCTGCACCTGGAACGGGCACATACAGCTCGGCGTTGACATTGATGCGGCGGCTGCCACCTGAATAGGAGCCGGTCACGTCGACCGGGCCGAGCGAATTCGCCTCGAAGACTCGCACCGAACCCAGACCGCCGGCATAGAAGTTCTTGAAGATCGGGTAGGGGCGACCGCCAAGGCCCTTGCCCCAGCCCAGCTCGCCGTTCAGGCCCAGCGTGAACTTGTTGCCCAGCGGGATGTAGTGCTGGTATTGCAGATTGGCACGCGCATAACGGGAATCTCCGACCGCGCTGAGCTCCAGATTGACGCGCTGGTACTTGCCAGAAGTCGGCGACAGGATGCTATCGCGGTCGTCGCGCTGCCAGCCTATCGTCAATGGGATTGCCATGCTGGACGAACCGAACTGGTTGCGGAACAGGAAGTAGCTATTTGGCAGGCCAGCTGAGGTGGTGATCCGGGTCAGCTCATAGCCGAGGCCGAAGAACACAGTATCGACCTCGGAGAAGGGCACGCCAAAGCGCACAGCGGCACCATGGCTGACCAACTCGTACTCCTCGCCCAGCGTGTTGATCGGCTTGGTCGTGCGGTAAAACAGATCGATCGCCCGCGAAACGCCGTCAACCGTGAAGTAAGGGTCCACCGTGCTGAGCACCAGCGCACGGCCGGTCTTCGCGGTGTTGACCTCGATACCCAGGTAGTTGCCCGAACCGAACACATTGTCCTGTTTGATCGAACCTGACAGCGACAGGCTGTTGGCGCTGGAGTAGCCGGCACCGACCATGATGTTGCCGGTCGGGCGCTCCTCGACGGTCAACGTCACATCGACCTGGTCAGGCGCGCCAGGCACCTCGGTGGTGTCGATCTCGACTTCCTTGAAATAGCCCAGGCGCTCGACGCGGTCGCGCGAAGCCTTGATGCGGCGGCCGTCATACCAGGCCGACTCGAACTGACGGAACTCGCGGCGTATCACCTCGTCGCGAGTGCGCGTGTTGCCGGAGATGATGACCCGGCGCACATAGACGCGGCGCTGCGGCTCGGCCACAAATGTCACGACCACCTGGCCGGTGGCACGGTCGATCTCGGGCCTGCTCTCCACGCGCGCGAAGGCATAGCCGTAGGTGCCGTAAAGATCGGTAAAGAGGCGGGTCGTCTGGGCCACGGCCTCGCCGCGATAGGGCTCGCCCGGCTTCAGCGCGATCAGGCTCTTGAAGTCTTCCTCGCGGCCGAGGAACTCGCCTTCGAGCTTCACCTCGGTCACCGTGTAGGGCTGCCCTTCGTTGACGGTGATTGCGACATTGATGCTCTGCTTGTCCGGCGAGATCGTGACCTGGGTCGAGGTGACGGCGAACTCCAGATAGCCACGGTTCAGATAGTAGGAGCGCAGGGTCTCCAGATCAGCGTTGAGCTTGGCACGCGAGTAGCGGTCGGTCTTGGTGTACCAGGTCAGCCAGCCGCTGGTGGTCTGCTCCAGCAAGCCGGTCAGGGTGCTCTCCGAGAACACCTTGGAGCCGAGGATGCGGATCTCGCCGATTTTTGCCGGTTCACCCTCAGTGACGGCAAAGCTCACGTTGACGCGGTTGCGCTCCAGCGGCGTGATGGTCGTACTGACCTCGGCGCCGTACAGGCTGCGAGTCAGGTACTGCCTCTTGAGCTCCTGCTCGGCGCGGTCGGCCAGGGCCTTGTCGAAGGGCTTGCCCTCGCCGATGCCAACGTCCTTCAATGACTTGGTCAAGGCCTCGGTGTCAAACTCCTTCAGGCCGATGAAGCTGACATTGGCGATGATGGGCCGCTCCTCGATAACGACCACGGCCGAGTCGCCATCGATCTGGATGCGCACATCCTTGAACAGGCCGGTCGCGAACAGCGCGCGCAGCGCCGCCACGCCCTTCTCGTCGTTGTAGGTGTCACCGATGCGAAAGGGCAGCGATGCGAACACGGTGCCGGGATCGGTGCGCTGCAGACCCTCGACGCGGATGTCCTTCAGCACAAAAGGATCGACGGCCCAGGCTGCGCCCGACTGCAGCGCGGCGGCCAACGCCAAAGCCAGGATTGACGGGCGCATCAGCGCAGACTTGCAATGAGATGAGGACATGTGAGATCAGTGCAGGCCCAGCAGGCGGGCCATGTCATTGGAAAGGGCCAGAGTCATCATCAGCAGCATGACCAACACGCCAGCGCGTTGCAGCTGCCGGAGCCACCATTCCGAAACGGGGCGGCCACTCAAACCCTCAAAAAGATAATACATCAGGTGTCCGCCATCGAGCATCGGCAGCGGCAGCAGGTTCAGCACGCCCAGGCTGACACTGACCAGGGCGAGAAAGCTGAGGTACTGGGTCAGCCCCAGCTTGGCAGACTGGCCCGCATAATCGGCAATCGTGATCGGCCCGCTGAGGTTCTTCAGCGAAGCCTCGCCGATCAGCATGCGGCCGAAGGTCGTCAAGGTCAGCGTCGAGACGTCCCAAGTACGTTTGGCACCCAGCCACAGAGAGTCCAGCGGCCCATGGCTGACCGTCACCAACTCCGGCGCCGAACCCAGCATGGCCTCGATGCGCCCCAGGCGCTGGCCGGCATCGTTGACGATGCGCGGACGCACCTCCAGCATCAAGACCTGGCCCGCGCGCTCGACCTGCCACTGCATCGCGGGAGCCCGCTCACCTTCGACGCCCTGGGCGCTGGCGCGGATCAGTTCGCGCAGCGCAGCCGCATCGCCGGCCGGCCGGCCATCGACGCTGAGCACCCGGTCGCCGCGCCGCAGCCCCGCCTGCTCGCCGGCACCGCCAGCCACCAACTCGCCTAGCACCGGCTCGCTGAAGGCGCCGCCCAGGCCTACCTCGCGCATCAGCTGCGCATCGAGTTCGCGGCCACGCAAGGCCTCGGTGTCGAGCACCAGCACGCGCCGGCCGTGGCCTTTCGCATCACTGACGCTCAGATGCAGCTTGCCGCCATCGGACAGCACCTGGGTCAGCTGCCAGCGCAGTTCGGGCAGAGACTGCAGCTCGGTCCAGTCCTGGCCATCGCGCGAGGTCGCCTGGACCCAGTCACCAACGCGCATGCCGGCGCGCTCGGCCAAGCTGCCGGCGATCGGCGCGCCCAGGACCGGCTTGGGCTCGTCCACGCCCATCAGATTGACCGCTGCGAACAGGGCGATCGCCAGCAGGAAGTTCGCCACCGGACCGGCCGCAACGATGGCGGCGCGCTGGCGCAGCGGCTTGTTGTTGAAGGCCTGGGCACGCTCGTGCGCCGCCACCGGGCCTTCGCGCTCGTCGAGCATGCGCACATAGCCGCCCAGCGGCAAGGCCGACAAGGTGAACTCGGTGGCATCGGGCCCACTCTGGCGCCGCCAGATCACGCGGCCGAAGCCCACCGAAAAACGCAGCACCTTGACGCCGCAGGCCTTGGCCACACGGTAATGACCCCATTCGTGCACGACGATCAGCACGCCCAGGGTCAGCAAAAAAGCCAGGATCGTGATCATCACGCGGCCAGCTCCTGCATCAGCGCCCGCGCATGACGGCGGGCGCGCTGGTCAAGCACCAGCAGGCCTTCGACGCTAGCGCACTCACCGGCCTCGGGATGCAGCTCTTCAAGGCTACGCTGGTTGATTTGGTGGATCTGATCGAAGCGCAGGCGCCGCTCCAAGAAGGCGGCAACCGCCTCCTCATTGGCGGCATTCAACACAGCGGTCGCACCCTCGGCGGCGCGCAAGGCTTGCCAGGACAGGTGCAGGCCAGGGAAACGAATCGCATCGGCTTCCTCAAAGGTCAGCGAGGGCCCGCCGACCAGATCCAGGGTCTTGGCACCGGTGGCAATCCGCTCCGGGAAGGCCAGGCCATAGGCAATCGGCACCCGCATATCGGGCGTGCCAAGCTGGGCCAGCACCGACTGGTCGCGGCACACCACCATCGAATGGATGATGCTCTGCGGATGGATCACGACCTTGATCTGCTCGGGTTTCAGGCCGAACAGCCAGCGCGCCTCGATCACCTCCAGCGCCTTGTTCATCATGGTCGCCGAATCGACCGAGATCTTGCGTCCCATCACCCAGTTCGGATGGGCACAGGCCTCGTCGGGCGTGACGGCCGAGAGGCTGGCCGGATCCCGTTGGCGGAAAGGGCCGCCGGACGCGGTCAGCACGATGTGGTCAAGCCGCTGGTGCCAGGTCGAGCGATCCTCGGGCAGACACTGGAAGATGGCTGAATGCTCGCTATCGATCGGCAGCAGCCGGGCGCCTCCCTGCTCGACCGCCTGCATGAACAGCGCGCCGCCCAGCACGATGGCTTCCTTGTTGGCCAGCAGCAGCTTCTTGCCGGCGCGCGCGGCGGCAATCGCCGGCGCCAGACCGGCAGAGCCGACAATGGCGGCCATCACCGCATCGACCTCGGGGTGAGCGGCGATCTCCGCCAGGCTGTTCGGGCCGTCCAGCACCTCGGTCTTCAAGCCCTGCTCTCGCAGCAGGCTGCGCAGTTGGGCCGCCAGGACCGGATCGGGCAACACGGCAAAACGGGGCCGGTGCTGCAGGCATTGCGCGGCCAGCTCGTCGACCCGGCTCATCGCACTGAGCGCAAACACCTCGTAGCGGTCCGGGTGGCGGGCCAACACGTCCAGGGTGTTGACGCCGATCGAGCCGGTGGCGCCGAGCACGCAAACACGCTGACGTTGGGACAGATTCATTTCAGGTGACTCAGAGAACTCAGGGCCAGGGCCAGCGGAAACACCGGCAGCAAGGCATCGACCCGATCCAGCACACCTCCATGGCCGGGCAGCAGCTGGCTGCTGTCCTTGGCACCGACGGCCCGCTTGATCAGGGACTCGAACAGATCGCCAACCACACTCATGCAGCTCAGAAAGAGCAGGGCTAGCATGCCAACAGGTAAGGCCTGACCTCGCAGCAGGAGCTGGTAGAGGCTGGGCGAGTCGACCGCCAGCTGGCGATCGACGCCAAAAGCCCAGGCGAAGCCCAGCAGCAGCACGCCCAGCATGCCGGTCCAGACCCCCTCCCAGCTCTTGCCGGGGCTGATCGCCGGCGCCAGCTTGCGCCGGCCGAAGGTTCGCCCGCCGAAATAGGCTGCGATATCGGCCATCCAGACCAGGCAGAAGATGGATAGCAGGAAATTAATGCCAACGGCTTTGGCCTGGGCCATCGCCAGCCAGGCGGCCCACAGTGCCAGCGCGCCGAGAATCAGACGCAGTGCTTTGGAGGCCTGCGGCCAGGCAAGCGGCCCACCGCGCAGCGCATAGGCCCCACCCAGCACCCAGATCAAGGCCGCCAGCCACCAGCACCAGGCGGGCGGCGCGCTCAGCCCCAAGGCCAGCAAGGTACCCGCACAAAGGCCGGCAATACCGGCGCCGAACAACAGGGCCGGCACGCCGGGCAGCCCGTTGAGCCGCGACCACTCCCAGCCGGCAGCGGCAATCATCACCAAGGTCAGCAACGCGAACGGCCAGGGCGAGGCCGCAAACAGGGCCGGCAGCAGGACCGCCAGCAGCACCAGGGCTGTGAGAATACGCTGTTTGAGCATGCTCAGGCGCCAACCGCAGCCGGCACTTCCTTGACGCCACCAAAGCGCCGATCACGCGCGCGGAACGCAGCGATTGCCGAATCCAGCTGGGCCTCGCCGAACTCCGGCCATAGGCAGTCGGAGAACACGAACTCGGTGTATGCGACCTGCCAGAGCATGAAGTTGCTGATGCGCACCTCGCCACCGGTGCGGATGAACAGGTCCGGGTCGGGCGCGTAGCTCATCGCCATGAACTCGCTGAGCTTGGCCTCGGTCATCTCCTCTGCAGGCACACCGGCCTTGATCGCAGCCTTGGTGGCCTGCAAAATATCCCAGCGACCGCCATAGTTGAAGGCGACATTGAGTGTCAGCTTGCTGTTGTGGCGCGTTGATGCCTCGGCCTCGTTCCAGGCATTGCGCAGCTTGTCGGACACCGCCTCGCGGTCGCCGACGATGCGGATGCGCACCCCCATCGCGCCCATGCGCGCCAGGTATCGCGACACCGCCGCCAGCACCAGGCCCATCAGGCCCGAAACCTCATCGCTGGGCCGCTTCCAGTTCTCACTGGAGAACGCGAACACGGTCAGATACTCGATGTCACGGTCGATGCACGCCTGCACCACCTTCACCAGGGCATCGACGCCCTGCTTATGGCCAAAGAAGCGCGGCAGAAAGCGCTTCTTCGCCCAGCGGCCATTGCCATCCATCACGATGGCGATGTGGCGGGGGACCGCCTTGCTCTCGAAAGTCACCGCAGCGCTTCCGTTCAAACCGCCATGATCTCGGCTTCTTTGCCGGAGATCAGCTTGTCGATCTCGGCGATCGTGCGATCAGTCAGCTTCTGCACCTCATCGGTGCTGCGACGCTCATCGTCCTCGGTGATCAGCTTGTCCTTCAGCAGCTTCTTGGCCTGCTCATTGGCGTCGCGGCGCAGATTGCGCACCGCAATCTTGGCGTCTTCACCGGCATTGCGCACCACCTTGGTCAGGTCGCGGCGGCGCTCCTCGGTCAGTGCCGGCATCGGCACACGGATCAGATCACCCTGGGAGGCGGGATTGAGTCCCAGATCCGACTCCCGGATCGCCTTCTCGATCTTGGCACCCATGCCTTTTTCCCAGGGCTGGACGCTGATCGTGCGTGCATCGACCAAGGTGACATTGGCCACCTGGGAGATCGGCACCATGGAGCCGTAATAGTCAACGCTGACCTGGTCGAGGATGCCGGGGTGGGCGCGACCGGTGCGGATTTTCTGCAACTCGCTCTTGAAGGACTCCACCGACTTGGCCATCTTCTGTTCGGCCGTCTTCTTGATATCTGCAGTGCTCATGATTCTTGACCTTGCTCTGTCTTAGTCTCTAACGCGGGACCCGCCTCACACGTGGACCAGCGTGCCTTCGTCTTCGCCCATCACGACGCGCTTGAGCGCACCCGGCTTGAAGATGCTGAACACCTTGATCGGCAGCTTCTGGTCACGGCACAGCGCGAAGGCGGTGGCGTCCAGGACCTGCAGGTTCTTGGCGATGGCCTCGTCGAAGCTGATGCGCGAATAGCGCGTGGCGTTCGGGTCTTTCTTGGGGTCGGCGCTGTAGACACCGTCCACCTTCGTGGCCTTGAGTACGATCTCGGCACCAATTTCGGCGCCGCGCAGCGCGGCGGCGGTGTCGGTCGTGAAGAAAGGGTTGCCGGTGCCGGCCGCGAAGATCACCACCTTGCCCTCTTCGAGGTATTGCAAGGCCTTCGGGCGCACATAGGGCTCAACCACCTGTTCGATCGCAATGGCCGACATCACGCGGGCCGTCATGCCTTCTTGGCGCATCGTGTCGGCCAGGGCCAGCGAATTCATCACTGTAGCCAGCATACCCATGTAGTCGGCGGTGGCGCGATCCATGCCGACTGAGCCACCTGCGACACCGCGGAAGATGTTGCCGCCGCCGATCACGACAGCCACCTCGACGCCCATTTGCGTGATCTCCCGCACCTCCTGCACCATGCGCACGATCGTGGCGCGGTTAATGCCGTAGGCGTCGTCGCCCATCAGAGCCTCGCCGGAGAGTTTGAGCAGGATGCGTTTATGCGCGGGCATTCTTACCTCGTCAATGCTGTTGCGTGCCGCGATTCTTCCAGACCTCGTGGGTCCAAAGTCGCGGGCACAAGTGTAAAGGGCGCCACTGGCGCCCTTTATTTCTGCCGGGGCTTATTGCCCCTTGGCGGCGGCCACCTGAGCGGCCACCTCGGCGGCGAAGTCATCCACCTTCTTCTCAATGCCCTCGCCCACCACGTACAGGGTGAAGCCCTTTACGGTGGTGGCCTTGTCCTTGAGCATCGCACCAACGGTCTGCTTGCCATCGGCAGCCTTCACGAAGACCTGGTCCAGCAACGAGACTTCCTTCAGGAACTTCTGCACCGAACCCTCGACCATCTTGGCGACGATGTCGGCAGGCTTGCCGGACTCGGCAGCCTTCTCGGCAGCGATCTTGCGCTCCTTCTCGACCAGCTCGGCCGGCACATCGGCCGACGACAGCGCGGCCGGCTTCATCGCAGCGATGTGCATGGCAACGTCCTTGGCGGCGACTTCGTCACCTTCGAACTCGACCACCACACCAATGCGGGTGCCGTGCAGATAAGAAGCCAGCTTGGCGCCGGAGGCGTAGCGCTGGAAGCGGCGGATCGACATGTTCTCGCCGATCTTGCCGATCAGGCCCTTGCGCACGTCTTCTACGGTCGGACCGAAGCCTTCTTGCGACAGCGGCAGGGCCGACAGCGCAGCCACGTCGGCCGGCGCCTTCTCGGCGATCAGGCCAGCGCAGGCGTTGACGAAAGCCAGGAAGGCATCGTTCTTCGAGACGAAGTCGGTCTCGCAGTTGACTTCCAACAGCGCGCCATTGGCACCAACCACTGCGGTGGCAACCACGCCTTCGGCGGTCACGCGCGACGAGGCCTTGCCGGCCTTGTTGCCCAGCTTGACGCGCAGAATTTCCTCGGCACGGACCAGATCGCCTTCGGCTTCGGTCAGCGCCTTCTTGCATTCCATCATCGGTGCATCGGTGCGGGCGCGCAGCTCGCCGACCATGCTTGCGGTAATAGCAGCCATTTTCTTTCTCCGTTTCTTGCGAGTGCCGTGTGCTTTCGCCCCACCGCACCCTTTTGCATTTGCTTTGAAAAAAGGGGGCTGAACTCAGCCCCCTCTCGCCTAGGCGCTGAAGGCTTAAGCGCCTTCGCTGACTTCCACGAACTCGTCGCCGGCCGGGGCCACAGCTTGCACCAACTCGTTGCCGGCGTTGGCACGACCTTCCAGCACCGCGTCGGCCACAGCCTTGGCATACAGAGCCACGGCCTTGGCCGAGTCATCGTTGCCGGGGATCACGTAGTCGATACCTTCGGGCGAGTGGTTGGTGTCAACCACGCCGATCACAGGAATACCCAGCTTCTTGGCCTCGGCCACTGCAATCTTGTGATAGCCGACGTCGATCACGAAGATCGCGTCCGGCAGGGCGCCCATGTCCTGGATGCCGCCGATATTCTTCTCCAGCTTGGCCAGGTCGCGCTGGAACATCAGCGCTTCCTTCTTGATCGCGGGCTGGGTGCCGGCATCGACCTGGGCTTGCATGTCCTTCAGATTCTTCAGCGAACCCTTGACCGTCTTGAAGTTGGTCATCATGCCGCCCAACCAACGCTGGTCGACATAAGGCACGCCAGCGCGCTGGGCTTCCAGGGCGATGACTTCACGGGCTTGGCGCTTGGTGCCGATCATCAGCACGGTGCCGCGCTTGGCAGACAGTTGGCGCACGAACTTCATCGCCTCTTCGAACGCGGGCAGCGTCTTCTCGAGGTTGATGATGTGAATCTTGTTGCGATGGCCGTAGATATACGGGGCCATCTTGGGGTTCCAGAAGCGGGTTTGGTGACCAAAGTGGACGCCGGCTTCCAGCATTTCGCGCATCGTAACGGACATGGGTAACTCCGAAGGTTGTGTCTAAAATCCGGCTCGAATTGCCCTGCACACTTCAAGCAGCAGCAACACCTTTCGATAGCCGGTTTGCGATTTGTTTTGCACTGCCGCCCGCCCGGAATGAGCAGACTTGCAAGCAGCAAAACCCAAAGAGTATACACGACCCATGCCCCAAAACCTGAGCGGCGCCCCGCAAGGCCTGCACAGCGACTCCGTGCGAGCCGCCGACCCAATGCAACACACCGTGGCTGCCGAGCCTGTCGACCAGAAGCGGGGACACTGAGATGCGCGTCGCAGTCATAGGCGCCGGCATCATCGGCGTCAGCACCGCCTATGAGCTCGGTGCGGACGGCCACGAGGTCACCGTATTCGAGCGCAGCGGCAGCGTTGCGGCGGAGACTAGCTTTGCCAACGCCGGCATCGTCGCACCCGGCTATGTCGGCCCCTGGGCCGCACCGGGCATGCCGAGCAAGCTGCTGCGCCAGCTGTTCGCCAGCCATGCCGCGGCGCGGCTGGGCGGCCCGCCAAGCGCCGCAACACTGGCCTGGCTGTGGCGCTGGTTGCGGGCCTGCAAGCCAAAAACCCATGCAAAAAACCGCCGCCGCATGCATGGGCTGGCGGCTTACAGCGCCGAGCGCCTGCGCACTCTGCGCCAACAACTGAAGCTGGACTACGAGCGCGCCGACGGCTATTTGGTGCTCCTGCGCAGCGCGCGCGAGCTGGCCGCCGCTCAGCCGGGCCTGCAGCTGCTGGGCGAGTTGGGTGTGGCCCACAAGCTGCTAGACCCCGCCCAGTGCCGGGCCGTCGAGCCCGGCCTGAATCCGGACACCGCGCTGGCCGGCGGCATTCATCTGGCGCAGGACGAGGTCGGCAACTGCCGCCAGTTCACCCATCTGCTGCGCGGCGAAGCCCAGCGACTGGGCGTGCGCTTTCGCTTCCACACGACGGTGCGCCGCATCGAGCCTGGCAGCACGCCGCTGCTGGTGCATGAGTACACGCCGCCCGACGAAGGCCAGATCGTGCGCAACGAGGCCACCAGCCGCGAAGGCCCATCCACCCTGCCCCAGCCGATCGAGCCGCAGCACGAGCGCTTCGATGCCATCGTCGTCTGCGCCGCGATGGGCTCGGCCGCGCTGCTGCGCCCACTGGGCCTGAAACTGCCACTGGCCGCTGTGCACGGCTACTCGATCACCGCGCCGCTGCGCCAGCTCGAAGCCCATCCCGATCTGGGCCCGCGTGCCGGCCTGATGGACGAGCGCTACAAGATCGCGATCAGCCGAATCGGCCAGCGCGTGCGCGTGGCCGGCAGCGCCGAGCTCGGCGGCGATCCGGCTGCCTTTAATGCCAAGGCCATCGCAACCCTGCACAGGGTGTTGCACGACTGGTTTCCCGGAGCCACACACACAACGCAGACACAGCGCTGGAAGGGCGCACGCCCGATGCTGCCCGACGGCCCACCGGTGCTGGGCGCCAGCGGCGCGGCCGGCATCTGGCTGAACCTCGGCCACGGCAGCAGCGGCTGGGCGCTGGCCTGCGGTTCGGCACGCGTGCTTGCCGACCAGCTCGCGGGTCGGTCGCCGGGCGTCGATATCGAAGGCCTGGACATCGGCCGTTTGCGCTAATCTGCCCCCATGCGCCCCGCCCTGCGATCGATCGATCACCTGCCGCTGTATCGCACGGTCAGCAGCCGCACGATCGAGGCCCAGGCCTTGCAGACGACCCGGCCTCACGAGCTGATGCAGCGCGCCGGCGCGGCCGTCGCCAAGCTGGCGCTGGCGCTGCAGCCGCATGCCCGCCATATTTGGCTGCTGTGCGGACCCGGCAACAACGGCGGTGATGGCCTGGTGGCCGCCCGGCTACTGCAGGCCGCAGGCAAGCAGGTGCGCATCAGCTTGTGCGGCGGTGCCGGCCGCACCGCAGCAGCCGATGCCGCCTGGGCCTTGCAGCAGGCGCAGGCAGCCGGCCTGGCGATTGAGACCGTGCTACCGACCAGCGCGCCCAAGGCCGATCTGCTGATCGACGCCCTGCTGGGCCTGGGGCTGAGCCGCGCCCCCGACAGCACCGTTGCCGAAGCGATTCGCCTGCTCAACCACCACCCTGCGCCGACGTTGGCGGTCGACCTGCCCAGCGGCATGGATGGCGACAGCGGCAGAGCCTTGCTGAGCGTGCAGGCGCAGCACACGCTGGCGCTGCTGACCCTGAAGCCCGGCATGTTCACGGCCGAGGGCCGCAGCCTGTGCGGCGAGATCTGGTGGGACGATTTGGGCCAAGCTCCAGCCGGAAGCGCCGATGCACAGCTGCTGGGGCGGCAGGCCTTGCGCGATTGGCGGCGGCTCAGCGGACCGCGCGGGCACGCCAGTCACAAGGGCAGCTGGGGCGATGTGTTGGTGGTAGGCGGTGCCGCTGGCATGCGCGGCGCCGCCTGGCTGGCGGCGCGCGCAGCCCTGGCGGCAGGCGCCGGCCGCGTCTATGCCTGCTTGCTGCAGGCCGAGGCCGGGGTCGCTGCGCCACAGGACCGGCCAGAGCTGATGAACTGGTCGGAATCGCTGCTGCAGTTTCCGGATAGCTGGCAGCGCCATATCGTGGTGGCAGGCTGCGGCGGCGGCGCGGCGATCGCGGCCCCGCTGCCCGATCTACTGCGGCACGCACGCCGCCTGGTGTTGGATGCCGACGCGCTCAATGCCATCGCAGCAGACTCCCATCTGCGCCAGTTGCTGCGCGCGCGCCAGACCCTGGGTCGACCCACCCTGCTGACCCCGCACCCTCTGGAGGCAGCGCGACTTATGCACATCGATACCGCCGAGGTACAGGCCGGCCGGCTCGGTGCCGCGCAGGCACTGAGCCAGGAATTCGGCTGTACCGTGCTGCTCAAAGGCTCGGGCACAGTGATCGCCAGCCCGCAGCAGGCACCAGCCATCAATGGCAGCGGCAATGCCGCGCTGGCAACGGCCGGCACCGGCGATGTGCTGGCCGGCTGGCTGGGCGGCTTGTGGGCGCAGTATGGCGGCGAAGACCCGGCAGCTACCCATGCCCTGGCCTGCGCCGCCGCCTACTGGCACGGGCTGGCGGGCGACACACAAAAAAGCGGCCCGCTCAGGGCCGCCGATCTGATTGAGAGCATGCACGCGCTGCATGCCCGGGACTAAGCAGCTCAGCGGCGCTTGCGCGTCTCGGTGCTCTTGGCGCTGCCGGCCCGCGCCGTCTTGCGCGCCGCCTTGACCGGGTGGGCCACCGACTTGGCGCCCTTGCCACTGCTCTTGCCGCCCGCCTTGCGCCCTGCCCTGAGCTCGGCCTTGAGCTCACGGTCCTGGCGGCGAACCTGTTCCAGCGCCTCGCTGGCCGACTCGGGTGCGAGCGCTGCGGCCCGGTCACTGGCGCCCTTGTCGCGCAGCGCCCGTGCTACCAGACGCGCCTCGTCAGTGTCCTGCACCAGACGGAAGTCGATCTTGCGGCCGTCCAGATCGACCCGGCTGACCTGCACCCGCACCTTGGCGCCGGTCGCGTAGCGGATCCCGGTGCGCTCGCCGCGCAGCTCCTGGCGCACCTCATCGAAGCGGTAGTACTCGCCTCCCAGCTCGGTGATGTGGATCAGGCCCTCGACATAGAGGGCATCGAGCTGCACAAACAAGCCGAAGCTGGTCACCGCATTGACGGTGCCGCTGAACTCCTCGCCCAGATGTTCGCGCATGTAGCGGCATTTGAGCCAGGCCTCAACATCGCGCGAGGCCTCGTCGGCACGACGCTCGTTGGCGCTGCAATGCGCACCAACGACTTCCCAGCGCTCCAGATCATTGCTGACTGTGGCCGGGTTGACCGGCTTGGCGCGGCCGGGGCGCTGCGCAGGCATCGGCACATTCATCTTGGCCGCATCGAGCAGATAGCGCTTGCCGCCCAGCATGGCCTTGATGACTCGGTGCACCAGCAGGTCGGGGTAGCGCCGGATCGGGCTGGTGAAGTGGGTATAGGCCTGGTAGGCCAGGCCGAAATGTCCCGCATTGGCCGAGGTGTAGACGGCTTGCTGCATCGAGCGCAGCAGCATGCTGTGGATCTGCTGGGCGTCGGGGCGGTCCTTGGTCGCCGCGGCGATGGCCTGGTACTCACCGGGCTTGGGATCGTCGCTGATGCCAAGACCGATGCCCAAAGCGCGCAGATAGGCCTGCAGCGCAATGCGCTTTTCCGGCGTCGGGCCTTCGTGGACGCGGAACAGCGAGTGGTGCTTGGCGCCGGCGATGAAGTCGGCCGCGCAGACATTGGCGGCCAGCATGGCCTCCTCGATCAGGCGATGGGCCTCGTTGCGCGTGCGCGGCACGATCTTCTCGATGCGGCCGTTGTCGTCGCAGATGATTTGCGTCTCGGTGGTCTCAAAGTCCACCGCACCGCGCTTCTTGCGATCCGCCAGCAGCGCGCGATAGACCTCGTGCAGGTGCAGCAGATGCGGCACCAACTCCTTGCGCTTGGCGGCTTCCGGACCATGGGTATTGGCCAGCACTGCGGCCACTTCGGTGTACGTGAAGCGCGCGTGCGAGCGGATCACCGCCGGGTAGAACTGATAAGCATGCGTGACCCCCTCCTGCGTGACCAGCATGTCACAGACCATGGACAGGCGATCCTCGTACGGCACCAGCGAGCACAGGCCGTTGGAGATCTTCTCCGGCAGCATCGGGATCACGCGGCGGGGGAAATAGACCGAGGTGGCGCGCTCGTAGGCATCATGGTCCAGTGGCTCGCCGGGCTTGACGTAGTGGCTGACGTCGGCAATGGCGACTAGCAGGCGCCAGCCGCTGAAGGCGTTCTTGCCGCGCCCCTGTTTGTGAGGCTCGCAGTAGACGGCGTCATCAAAGTCACGCGCGTCCTCGCCGTCGATGGTCACCAGAGGCACATCGCGCAGATCGACACGCTGCTTCAGATCCACCGCGCGCAGCCGGTCGGGCAGCTTGGCGGCCTGGGCCAGGGTCTCGGCGCTGAATGCATGGGGCACATCGTATTTGCGCACCGCGATCTCGATCTCCATGCCGGGATCGTCGATCTCGCCCAGCACTTCGACCACGCGACCGACTGGCTGCGAATACAGCGACGGCGGCTCGGTCAGCTCGACCGCGACCACCTGACCGGCTACCGCGTTGGCGATGCCGTTCTTCGGGATCAGGATGTCCTGGCCCATGCGCCGATCCTCAGGCGCCACGATCCAGATGCCCGACTCCAGGAGCAGCCGGCCGATGATGGGCCGTTTCTTGCGCTCCAGGATCTCGAGCACCCGGCCCTCGGGTCGCCCGCGCTTGTCCATGCGCACGATGCGCACGCGCAAGCGGTCGCCATGCATGACCGCATGCATTTCTTGCGAGGACAGGTAGATGTCAGGCGGCCCGTCATCGGGCAGCAAAAAGCCGTGCCCGTCGCGATGGCCTTGCACCGTGCCTTCGACCTCGCTGAGCAGCGCCGCATTCGTTGCGCCAGCACTCTGCGTGGCGCTTGAAGACTTGATATTTTTGATGATAGAATCCTTCTTTTCCTGAAAGCCCAGGTGGCGGAATTGGTAGACGCACTAGTTTCAGGTACTAGCGGGTAACTCCGTGGAGGTTCGAGTCCTCTCCTGGGCACCAAATACAAAAGGCCAGCACATTGTGCTGGCCTTTTTCATTTCCGAACGAACCCGAGCCACAGTCCAAAGCGCAGCGGCGCGCACATACAACAAAGCCGACCCGGCATGCTTGCGAGGTCGGCTTGGCTGTCATCGGTTTTGTCAGGCTCAGAGTGTCAGACGGCGAATTTCTTTGCCAGCGCGTCCGGCCGCAAATCGTCGTACTCCTCGAAAGGCTGATGAATCCAGGGACTGGTCTCCAGCATTTCGACATAGTAATCCGGCGTGTAGCTCGACACACCCTTGGTCCAGATCACCGCCGAGCGCAACTCGCTGATCGAGGGCATGCCGCGCAGCCGCTCGACCACGGCGCGCAGGGTCACGCCCGAGTCGGCCAGATCATCGACCAGCAGCACGCGGCCGGCCAGCTCGCCCTTGGGCATCGTGATGTACTTAGCGATGTCCAGTCGTCCCTGTATCGTGCCGGCCTCGGCGCGGTAGGAACTGGTCGACATGATGCCCAGCGGCTTGTCGAACACGCGCGACAGTACATCGCCGGGGCGCATGCCGCCACGGGCCAGGCACAGGATCTGATCGAACTCCCAGCCGGACGCATGGACCTTCAGCGCCAGGCGCTCGATCAGCATGTGGTATTCGTCCCAGGACACGTACAAATGCTTGCCGTCGTCGGTCAACATGGGGTTTTTCTCCTTTTGGGGTCAGGTCTTGAGGGTCTCAGGCTCAGGCCTGGTAGGGATGGCGCAGCACGATGGTGTGGTCGCGGTCAGGGCCGGTCGAGACCATCGCGATCGGCGCGCCGATGACCTCCTGCACGCGCTCCAGATAACGGCGCGCATTCAGCGGCAGCGCGTCCCAGTCGGTCATGCCGAAAGTCGTTTCGGTCCAGCCCGGGAAGGTCTCGAACACCGGCTTGCAGGCCAGGATGTCATCGGCGTCCAGCGGCAAAATATCGATCATCTGGCCATTGAGCTCATAGCCAATGCACATCTTGACCTCGGCCAGACCGTCCAGCACGTCCAGCTTGGTCATGCACAGGCCACTGATGCCGTTGATGATGATGGAGCGCTTGAGTGCGGCGGCATCGAGCCAGCCGCAGCGACGGGCGCGTCCAGTCACGGTGCCGCGCTCCTGGCCGACAGTGGCCAGGTGATAGCCGACCGTGCCTTCCTTCTCCCACTCAAGCTCGGTCGGGAATGGGCCCGAGCCGACACGCGTCGTGTAGGCCTTAGTGATACCCAGCATGTAGTGCAGCATCTGCGGCCCGACGCCGGCGCCGGCCGCGGCATTGCCGGCCACGCAGTTGCTCGAGGTCACGTAGGGGTAGGTGCCGTGATCGATGTCCAGCAAAGTGCCTTGTGCACCTTCGAAGAGGATATTGGCGCCGGCCTGGTGGGCCTTATGGATCAGATAACCCACATCAGCCATCATGGGCTTGAGCACCTCGGCCATCTTCATGGCCTGGTCGAAGATCGGCTGGAACTCCAGCGCCGTGCCCTTCAAGTAGCCAGTCAGCGCAAAGTTGTGCAGCTCCAGCAGCTCCTTGAGTTTCTTGGCGAAACGCTCGGGGTGCTTCAGGTCCTGAACGCGCAAAGCGCGGCGTGCGACCTTGTCCTCATAGGCCGGGCCGATGCCCTTGCCGGTGGTGCCGATCTTGCCGCTGCCACTGCTCTCGCGCAGCGCCTCGCGGGCCTTGTCGACCTCGACATGGAAAGGCAGGATGAGCGGACAGGACTCGGAGATGTACAGGCGCGAACGCACCTCGACGCCGGCCTTCTCCAGGCGCTCGATCTCACCCAGCAGATGGGTCGGGTCCAGCACCACGCCGTTGCCGATATAGCAGGCCACGCCGTCGCGCATGATGCCCGAGGGGATCAGCTGCAGCGCGGTCTTCACACCCTTGATCACCAAGGTATGGCCGGCGTTGTGGCCGCCCTGAAAACGCACCACGCCCTGGGCGTGCGGGGTCATCCAGTCGACCACCTTGCCCTTGCCTTCGTCACCCCACTGGGTGCCCACAACGACCACATTACGGCCGCGCGCTATTTCGCTGTTCGTCATAAAAAACCCGCTCGCTAAGTTTGTTTCGGCGACACGCGGCTCAGAGCGCGCGCACCACCCACTGAGAGTCGACGCGCACCAGTTCCCGGTCGCAGTCGAATTCGTCGCCTTCGTGCTCATGCCCAGGCAGCATGCACACCACCGTCTCGCCCAGCTCGCGCAGCCGGCGAACCGCAGCGCGCAGACTCGCGTCCTCGCCCCAGGGCGCCCGCACCGCCGCACGCAGGGCACTGGCCGGGCTCAGCGCCACCAGCACCTTCAGATCCAGGCTGAAGCCCACGGCCGGGCGGCGCCGGCCGAACACCGCTCCGACCTCGTCGTAGCGGCCGCCGCGCAGCACCGCGTCGCTGGAGCCGGAGGCATACAGCGCGAAGCGCACGCCGCTGTAGTAGGCATAGCCGCTCAGATCGGCCAGATCGAATCCGAGGCTGACCTCGGGGTGGGTCTGCTGCAGATGAGTGGCCAGCCATTGCAGGTCGTCCAATGCCGCCATGACGGCCGGCGTCTTGGGCAAACGCTCGCGCGCCTGTGCCAACACCTCGATGCCGCCATACAGCGACAGCAGGGCTTGCAGGCCCTCCCTCGCCGCATCCGGCAGCTCGCGCGTCAGCAGGCGCAGCGCAGCCGCGTCCTTGGCCGCGAGCGCGGCGACGATGTCATTGAGCACCGACGGTGCAAGTTGCACCTCGCCCAGCAGGCCCTGCACCAGGCGCGCATCGCCAAGATCGATAGCAATATCGCGAACACCGGCACGCTGCAAGGCGTCCAGCGCAAGCTCCTGTACCTCTAGATCGGCCTCCAGGCCGGCATGGCCATAGATCTCGATGCCGAACTGCAGCGGCTCGCGCGTCGAATGCAGCCCAGCCGGCCGGGTATGCAGCACCGGGCCGCAGTAGCACAAGCGTGTCACGCCGGCGCGGTTCAGCAGATGGGCATCAATGCGGGCCACCTGGGGCGTGGTGTCGGCGCGTACGCCGAGGCTGCGACCAGAGAGCTGATCGACCAGTTTGAAGGTCTTCAGATCGAGCTCGCGGCCGGTGCCGGACAAGAGCGAATCCAGATGCTCCAGCAGGGGAGGCATCACCAGCTCACAGCCGTAGGTACGCGCCATATCCAGCAACTCGCGACGCAACTCTTCGATGCGGCGCGCCTGGGAAGGCAGCACGTCGGCGATGTGCTCGGGCAGCAGCCAAGCAGAAGACATGGATTTCAGGGGGCGGTTAAAAACGGCATTGTACCGGTCGCGCGCGACCGCCCGGCGAAAGCCCGAGCGCGGCAGCGGATCAGCCCCAGAAGGCGTAGAGCAGCAGGCCGGCGATGATGCTGGACAGACCGATAAAGCGGATCTGCCCGTCACTCATCGCCAGCATGCGGGCGAACACCTGGCGCCAGGCGCCAGGGTTAATGAAGGGCAGCAGCCCTTCGATCACCAGCATCAGGGCCAGCGCGCCCAACAAGGCGTCGCCCATGGGCTCGGCTTATTTGCCGCTCTTGGCAGGCGCAGCAGGGCCACCGCCGCGCATGGCCTTGAAGAAGTCACTGCTGGGGTCGACCACCATCACATCCGACTTGTTGCGGAAGCTCGAGCGATAGGCCTCCAGTGAGCGATAGAACTGCGCAAACTGCGGGTCGCGGCCAAAGGCTTCGGCATACAGGGCCGAGGCCTTGGCGTCGCCTTCACCCTTGATCTTCTGCGCATCGCGATAGGCCTCGGCCACGATGACCTCACGCTGGCGGTCAGCGTCGGCACGGATCTTTTCGCCGTCGGCACCGCCAGTCGAGCGCAGCTCGTTGGCTACGCGCTTGCGCTCGGACTCCATGCGGCGATAGACCGAGTCGGTGATGTTGGCGGCGAAGTCAACGCGCTTGATACGCACGTCCACCACCTCGATACCGAACTGCTTGGCCTCGTCCTCCAGGCGCTTGAGCACATCGGTCATGACCTTCTCGCGCTCGGTGGCCAGCACGGCCAGCACGGTGCGCTTGGTCACTTCCTCATTGAAAGCGGCCTGCACGATGGGGCTCAACCGGGTCTCGACATTGCGCATGTCGGTGCCGCTGTTGCGGATGAACTGGCGCGGCTCGGAGACCCGCCACTTGACCAGCCAGTCGATCACCAGGCTCTTCTTCTCCGCCGTAAAAATGGCGCGCGAATCGGGGCTATCCAGGGTTTGGATGCGGCGATCCAGGAACACCACGTTTTGGAACGGCGGCGGCATCTTGAACTTCAGACCCGGCTCTGTGACCACTTCCTTGATCTCACCCAGCGCATAGACCACGGCGAACTGGCGCTGGTCAACGATGAACAGGGTCGAGCTGGCCAGCATGAAGGCGATCAGGGCGCCGGCAACAATGGAGGCAATGCGATTCATAGTGTTGTCTTCCTTGCCTCAACGACCATCACGGTCACGGCTGCGCAGACCGTCGCGCGAACGCACATCGGCATTGCCGCTCGGGATCGTGCTGTCAGGCACGGCAGCCGGGGTCGGCACCGAGGCGGTCACGGTACCGCCGGCTTGCTGGATCAGCTTGTCCAGCGGCAGATAAAGCAGGTTCGAGCCGTTACGGCTGTCCACCATGACCTTGCTGACGTTGGAGTAAACCTGCTGCATCGTGTCGATGTAGAGGCGGTCACGGGTCACCGCTGGCGCCTTCTGGTACTCGGTCAGCACGCTCTTGAAGCGCTGCGCATCACCCTCGGCCTGCGCCACGACGCGCGACTTGTAGCCCTCGGCCTCTTCGCGCAGCCGCGCGGCTGTGCCCTGGGCCTTAGGGATCACGTCGTTGGCATAGGCCTGACCCTCGTTCTTCAGGCGTTCGCGGTCGGCGCCGGCCTTGAAGGCATCATCGAACGCGGCCTGCACCTGCTCAGGCGCCTGCACGTTCTGGACATTGACATTGGCCACCAGGATGCCGGCCTTGAGCCGGTCCAACTGATTCTGCACCGACTTGGCCAGCTCGGCCGCGATCGCATCGCGCTGCTCATAGAGCACCGAATCCATCTTGCTCTTGCCGACGATTTCGCGCACGGCCGACTCGGCCGCCTGGATCACCGCCTCGTCAGGACCGCGATTCTCGAACAGGTACTCGCGCGAATCCTTCAGCCGGTACTGCACGGTGAAGCGAATGTCGACAATATTCTCGTCCAGGGTCAGCATCGAGGAGTCGCGCAGACCGGTGGCCTGAGCCACCGCGTTGCGACCCACTTCGACCGAGCGCAGCTGGGTCACCGAGACGATCTCGTTGGCCTGAAAGGGGTATGGCAGGCGCCAGTTGAAGCCGGCATCGACCGTCTTGCTGTACTTGCCAAAGGAGGTCACAACCGCCTGCTGGCCTTCCTGCACGATGTAGAAACCGCTGCCCAGCCAGCCCAGCGCGACCACGCCCGCGATCAAGCCGACGCCGATGCCGGCGCTCTTCATATCGGGCTGGAAGCCATTGCCACCGCCGCCACTGGGCGGCGTATTGTTGCCGCCGCCCTTGCCGCCGAACATGCCGCTGAGCTTGCGATTGAAGTCGCGCCAGAGCTCGTCCAGGTCGGGCGGGCCATCGTTGCGGCCATTGCTCAGGTGGCGACCCTCACGCCAGTCGCGACGCAGCAGACCGCCGATCAAGGCTCGCGTGGCTGCCGCCAGGGCGCTGAGTCGCTGCCCAGGCTGGGCGGCGCTCACGGGCTCAAAGGTATTCATGCTCTTGCCTGTCATTGATGTTGTAGGGCGGTTGCGTCATCGGCATTCTCCGCATTTCCGCCTGCCTCAGGTGGGGTCAGCTCTTGCGCATTCAAGTCTGCGGCCGGCACGATGCCCATGGCCGCAACGATCTGGGCCCGCAGCACATCCAGGCCCTGGCCGGTCAGCGCGCTGACGAACACGCGCGGCACCCGCAGGCCGCCCGGACGCTCGATCCAGTCCAGCGCTGCGCGCGGCCGCTGATTCTCGTCCAGCATGTCCTGCTTGTTGTAGACCAGAATTTGCGGTATGTCCGCAGCGCCGATTTCGTCGAGCACCCGCTCGACCTCGACCATCTGCTCGTCCAGCGTCGCGCTGGCAGCATCCACCACATGCAAGAGCAGATCGGCCTCGGCCGCCTCCTGCAAGGTGGCCTTGAAGGCCTCTACCAACTTGTGCGGTAGATCGCGGATGAAGCCCACCGTGTCGGACAGCGAGACACTGGCGCCGGCAGCCTCCAGGTACAGCGAGCGCGTGGTGGTGTCCAAGGTCGCGAACAGCTGGTCGGCCGCATAGGCGCGCGCCTTCACCAGCGCATTGAACAACGTGGACTTGCCGGCATTGGTATAGCCGACCAGCGAGACGCGAAACACGCTGTTGCGCTCGCGCGCACGGCGCTGGGTCGTGCGCTGGCGCTGCACCTTCTTGAGCCGCTCCTTGGTGACCTTGATGCGATCGTCGATCATCCGGCGGTCCAGCTCGATCTGGGCCTCACCGGGGCCGCCACGCATGCCGATGCCGCCGCTCTGGCGCTCCAAATGGCTCCAGCGCCGCACCAGGCGCGTCGCAAGGTATTGCAGCCGCGCCAGCTCGACCTGCAGCTTGCCCTCGTGGCTTTGAGCCCGGGCCGCGAAGATTTCGAGAATCAGCGCGGTGCGGTCGGCCACGGGCACGCCGAGAACTCGCTCCAGATTGCGCTGCTGGGCCGGCGAGATCGCCTGGTCAAACAAGACCGTATGCGCATGGTGCGCTTGCACCAGCAACTTGATCTCGTCGGCCTTGCCGGAGCCGACAAACAGGGCTGCGTCGGGCGCCTGCCGGCGCGCAATGACCTTGGCCACCGGTGTGTCGCCGGCCGATTCGGCCAGCAAGGCCAACTCGTCCAGGGTCGGATCAAAGGTCGAAGCGTAGCTCGAGGATCGGCCGAAATCGACGCCGACGAGAATGGCGCGCGCCGCCTCAGAGGGCGGCGACGCGAGCGTGGAGGATGGGGAGGAACTCAAGGTTTTGCGATGGGGCTGCTGCCCCGCGCGTTCAAGTGGCTTCGCCAGCGCCGCCGTCGGCAGCGTGGAAATTCACCGCGCGACCGGGCACCACGGTGGAAATGGCGTGCTTGTAGACCATCTGCGTCACGGTATTGCGCAGCAAGACCACGTACTGGTCGAAGGACTCGATATGCCCTTGCAATTTGATGCCGTTGACCAGGTAAATGGACACCGGCACATGCTCTTTGCGCAGCAGATTCAGGAAGGGATCTTGCAAGAGTTGGCCTTTGTTGCTCACGATATGCTCCGTGTTGGAAGGGGAGTTGGGTTGGAAGGCTTCCACCTTAACACAGGGAAAGCAGGGTTGCCCCGAATGCCGGAATCGTCTTTATTCTTTATCGGCAAACGGATTCTTTGACGAGCGCATCTCGATGCGCAGCGGCGTACCGGTCAGCTTGTAGTGGGCGCGGATGCGGCCCTCCAGATAGCGCTTGTAGACCTCGGTGATACCCTCCAGCGAGTTGCCGTGGACGATCACAATGGGCGGATTCATGCCGCCTTGATGGGCGTAGCGCAACTTAGGCCGGAAATGCCCGCTGCGCTTGGGGGTCTGGTGCTCGACCGCCTCTTGGATCAGTCGGGTGAGCACCGGCGTGGTCATCTTCTTGAAAGCCGAGGCATAGGCATCGGCCATCGCGTTCCACAGCGGACCCAGACCCTGGCGCTTGAGCGCCGAGATATTGTGAATGGGCGCGAACTTCAAAAAGGCCAGACGCTGCTCGATCGAGCGCTGCAGCTGCTCGCGCTGATAGCTGTCGATCGCGTCCCACTTGTTAACGGCCAGCACCACCGCACGACCACTGTCGAGAATATAGCCAGCGATATGGGCATCTTGATCAGATACGCCCTGAGTCGCATCCAGCAGCAGCAGCACGACATTGGCGTCGGCAATAGCCTGCAAGGTCTTGACCACCGAGAACTTCTCGATCGCCTCGAACACTTTGCCCTTGCGACGCAAGCCGGCGGTGTCGATCAGCTGGAACTTCTGACCATTGCGCTCGAAGTCGACCGAGATCGCATCGCGCGTGGTGCCGGGCATGTCAAAGGCCACCAGGCGCTCCTCGCCCAGCCAGGTATTGATCAGCGTACTCTTGCCGACGTTCGGGCGGCCGGCCACGGCCAGGCGGATCACGCCGTCCTCTTCCGGCCCGGCTTCCTCGTCTTCTTCGAACTCGAAGGGCTCCAGCACCGCCTCAAGCAGGCTGCGGATTCCCTGTCCATGGGCTGCCGAAACCGGATGCGGCTCGCCCATGCCCAGCTCGTGGAACTCGGCCAGCAGCGGCGACTCGCTCATGCCCTCGGCCTTGTTGACGGCCAGGAAGATGCGCTTGTTGGCCTGGCGCAGATAGCGGGCAATGTCCTGATCTTGGCCCGACAGGCCGGTGCGCACATCGACGACGAAGACCACGGCATCGGCTTCGGCCACCGCCTGGCGGGTCTGCTTGGCCATCTCTTTGACGATGCCGGTTGTGCTGTCCGGCTCGAAGCCGCCGGTGTCGATGACGATGAAGTCGCGCGCTCCCAGGCGGCCGTCGCCGTAATGGCGGTCGCGGGTCAACCCGGCAAAGTCGGCCACGATGGCATCACGACTCTTGGTCATGCGGTTGAACAGCGTGGACTTGCCCACATTGGGGCGGCCGACCAGGGCGATGACGGGTTTCATGATCTTCTTGTTCTTTTCTCTGACGTTGAGCGGCGGGCTTGCTCGGCCTTATTCAGGCTTGATCGCAAACAAACCGCCATTGCGGGTGGCAACCAGTACGGTGCCGCCCAGGGCCACCGGCGCAGCCACGATGGGCGAGCCATCGGTGGCCAGCCGCGCGCGGGTTTTGCCGGTCTCTCGGGCGACGATGTGCACATAGCCTTCGAAATCGCCGATCAGCAAGCTGGCGCCTTGGCTCAGCGGCGCGCTGAGCTTGCGGTTCAGGAATTGCTCGGCCGTCCAGGCCACATCGCCGTTGCCAATCTTCCAGGCGGTCAGGCGGTCCGAACCATCGGCACCGAAGACGAATTGCGCATCACCACCGACACCCTGGGTGCCTCCGGTGTTGCGACTCCAAAGCGCGCTGCCGCGCTCGGCATTGACGCAGCCCACCGCCGACTGGAAGGCGCGCGCGCACAGGATTTCGCCCTGGCGCAGCAGCGGGCCGACCAGGTCGGCCAGACGCTCGACCTCATTGGTGCCGCGCGGGTTGGCCACGCTCGCCTCCCAGCGCAAGGTACCGCGCAGCGGATCGACGCCGGCCAGACGGGCGCCCTGCCCGACCACCAGCGTGTCCTTATAGGCCGCGATCACGCCGGGCTGCAGCAAGGTCAGCGGATCACCCGGGCGGCGCAGATCCCAAAGGCGGCGGCCGTCAAGCGCATCGAAGGCCAGCACCTGGCGATCCACCGTCAGCACGAACACGCGCTCCCCAGCCACCAGCGGCGCGGCGCGCACGGTCGAGGTCAGCGTCTTGCGCCAGACCGGCTGGCCGGCGTCCAGCACCACCAACTCGTTGTTGCGGGTCACGACGGCGGCAAAGCGCCCATCGCTTCCGACGCCGGCATTGAGCTTGGCACCGGTTTCGCCGCGCCACAGCACCGCGCCGGTATCGGCTTGCAGCGACTGCACAACGCCGTCCGAGCTTGCGACGATGAACTGCTGGCCGGCGGTCGCAATCGACAGCGGGAACTGCAGGCCATCCTGCTTGAGGCTCCAGACCACACGGTCAGCGGTCACAGAAGCCACAGCCTCCAACGGCGCCGGCTTGGGTGCGCTGGAGGGATTGAACACCGAGCAGGCGCTCAGCGCGCCGGCCAGCAGCAGGCCACTCAGCGGTTTGACGACTGCCCTCATTTGGCGGCTCCGGACGCGGCGGCGCTCACCTCATCGGGCGGGGTCACGCCCAGCGTGGCCAGCTTGGCCTCGATCAGGCGGCGGTAGTCCAAGGTCTTGTCCATCGCGGCGTACGCCTTCAAATACTCGGTCTTGGCCTGATCCGGCTTTGCTTGCAGCACGGCCAAATCGCCACGGCGATCCGCTACCAGCGCAGCGAAGTCGGCCGACTTCACGCCGTCCAGCGTCTTGGCGGCCTCGTCGTACTGTTTGCCATCCAGTTGCAAGCCTGCCAGACGCAGGCGCGCAATATCGCGGTACTCGCTCTCTGCAGCCGACTCGGCGGCCCAGTTCAGGCTGGCCTTTGCGGCGTCCAGCTGGCCCTTGTCTGTCTGCACCTTCGCGGCCAGCAAGGCCGCCTGGGCGGTGTAGGCGGTGCGCGGGAAGCGCTCCTTCATGTCGGCAAAGACTCGGCCGGCGCGCTCGGCATCGCCGGCCTGCACGCCGCGGTCCAGCTCATCGAACATCGCGGCGGCCTTGACGGCCTGCTCGCGCTGCCAGTAATTCCAGCCATTCCAGCCCGCAAATGCCGTCAGCGCCAGGGTCAGGCCCCAGGTGATCAGGTTGCCGTACCGCTTCCAAAAGGCCTTCAGCTGGTCCAGCTGTTCCTGTTCTTCCAGATCGAGATGAGACGCCATGAGGGAAAGTATTCTTGTAAGAGGGGGGAAGGAATGAGCCGCGATTATGCGTTGAGCCGCAGCTCACCGGCCCAGTCGGCCACGTGGTCTAGGCTGCGGGTAACCTGAGCAGCCGCTGCGTCGCGCAGCGGCTTGACCGCCACCAGCCCCTGGGCCAGTTCGTCGGTGCCGAACACCAGCGCGAAAGCCGCACCCGAGGCGTCGGCTTTTTTGAACTGCGACTTCATGCTCGACTGGCCCGGATGCAAGACCACCGAGACGCCGGCGGCACGCAGTTGCTCCAAAGCCACCATCACCTTTGGCAAACCTTCGGCCGAGGGCACGATGGCATAGGCATCTGGCTGCTGCATCTCGACCGGCGCACCAACCTCTTCCAGCAACAACAGCATGCGCTCCAGGCCCATGCCGAAGCCCACCGCAGGCGCCGGCTTGCCACCCAGTTGCTCGATCAGGCCGTCGTAGCGACCTCCCCCGCAGACCGTGCCCTGTGAGCCGAGCTTGTCAGTCATCCACTCGAACACGGTCAGGTTGTAATAGTCCAGGCCGCGGACCAGACGCGGGTTGATCGTGTACTTGATGGCGGCCGCATCGAGGATGGCGCGCACACCGTTGAAATGCGCAAGCGAGGCCTCACCCAAGAAGTCCAGCAGCCGAGGTGCGGCATTGGCCATCTCCTGCAGCGCCGGGTTCTTGGTATCCAGCACGCGCAGCGGGTTGGTGTACAGCCGGCGCTGGCTGTCTTCGTCCAGCAACTCCTTGTGCGCTTGCAGGTACGAGATCAGGGCCTCGCGGTGGGCCCGGCGCTCATCCGGCGAGCCCAGGCAGTTCAGCTCCAGACGCACATGCTCGTCCTCGACCAGACCCAGCTCGCGCAGCAGGCGGCTGCCCATCAGGATCACCTCTGCATCGACGTCCGGGCCATTGAAGCCCAGCGCCTCGACGCCCATCTGGTGGAACTGCCGGTAGCGCCCCTTCTGCGGTTTCTCGCGGCGAAACATCGGGCCGAAGTAATAGAGCCGCCGGCCGGAGTCGCGCAGATAGCTGTGCTCGATCATCGCTCGCACCACGCCGGCCGTCATCTCGGGGCGCAACGCCAGATGTTCGGCTTGGCCGTGCTTGTCTGCGCGATCCTCGAAGGCGTACATCTCCTTCTCAACGATGTCGGTCACCTCGCCGATACCGCGCACGAACAGCGCAGTCGGCTCGACGATGGGTGTGCGCACGTTCTGATAGCCATAGCGCTGCAAGACGCTGCGCATCTTTGCTTCCAGCCATTCCCAGCGCGCCGAATCGGGCGGCAGGATGTCATTCATGCCCTTCACCGCCTGCAGCGGCTGCATCTTTTTCTGCTCAGTCATGGATTCAAGCCGTAGCGCCGAAGCGCTTTTCTATGTAGTTCTCGACCAGCGCGTGGAATTCGTTGGCAATGTTCTCGCCGCGCAGGGTCAGTGCCTTCTCGCCGTCGATGAAAACAGGCGCGGCCGGGGCCTCGCCGGTGCCGGGCAGGCTGATGCCGATGTCGGCATGCTTGCTCTCACCGGGGCCGTTGACGATGCACCCCATCACGGCAACCTTCATGTTCTCCACACCAGGGTACTTACTGCGCCAGATGGGCATCTGCGCACGCAGGAAGTCGTCGATCTGCTTGGCCAACTCCTGGAAGGTGGTGCTGGTCGTGCGACCGCAGCCGGGGCAGGCGGTGACGCTGGGATTGAAGGCCCGCAGACCCAGCGACTGCAGGATCTCGGAGGCGATCACTACCTCCTGGGTGCGCGACTCGCCGGGCTGCGGCGTCAGCGACACGCGGATAGTGTCGCCAATGCCCTCCTGGGCCAGGATGCCCAAGGCCACGCTGGAAGCCACCGTACCCTTGGTGCCCATGCCGGCCTCGGTCAGACCCAGGTGCAGCGCATAGTCGCAGCGCGCGGCCAGGGCGCGATAGACCGAGATCAGGTCCTGCACACCGCTGACCTTGCAGCTAATGATGATGTTGTCAGGGTTCAGGCCCAGCTCGCGCGCATAGTCGGCCGAGCTCAGCGCCGACTGCACCAGCGCCTGGTACATCACCTGCTTGGCGTCCCAGGGCTCGGCGCGCAGCGCGTTCTCGTCCATCATCTGGGCCAGCAGTTCCTGATCCAGGCTTCCCCAGTTGACACCGATGCGCACGACCTTGTCGTACTTGACCGCCGCCTCGATCATCATCGCGAACTGGCGATCCTTCTTGTCGCCCTTGCCCACATTGCCGGGGTTGATGCGGTACTTGGAAAGCGCCTGCGCCATGGCCGGATGCTCCGTCAGCAGGCGATGGCCGTTGTAATGGAAGTCACCGATCAGCGGCACGTCGATGCCCATGCGGTCGAGCTGCTCGCGGATCGCCGGCACCGCATCAGCGGCCTCGGGTGTGTTGACGGTGATGCGCACCATCTCCGAGCCGGCGATCGCCAGCTCCTTGATCTGGATGGCGGTGCCGATCGCGTCGACGGTATCGGTATTCGTCATCGACTGCACCCGCACCGGCGCCGCGCCCCCTACCGTCACGATGCGCGAACCCCAACGCACCGTGGCCTGGCGCGAGCGGCGCGCGGCCGGATTGGCCGCCTCAATGGCCTGGGCAATCGTGCTTTGCGTGTCAATCATGTTCAGTTCAACTCCAGTCGCGCGACATTGTCCTTGGACTGCGCCGCCAGATCGACGGCCGCACCGCGCAGCGTGATCTCAGTGCCCGAGACATTGCCCACCCGCAGCCGCAGCGGCGGCAGCGCCGCCAGCGAGGCCGATTCACCCGGGCGCATCAGTTTGGAAAACAAGACCTGACCCTTGGTATCGACCACCTCGACCCAGGATTCGGCCGAAGTCTTGATGCTCAGCGGCACCTGGCCGACGGCCAGCACCGGCGCGCTGGCGCCCAAGGCGGCGGCAACGACCGGCGCCGAACTCCCCACTGGCGCCGCCTGCGGCTCGGCGGTGATTGTCTGCGCAGTAGCGATGACTGCCGGGGCCGAGCTCGTGGCTTCGGCAAGCACAGGCCCGGCATCCGCGCTGGCGGCCGGCGCAGCTTCGGCCGGCACCGACTGCGCCGCGCCCTGCTCCACCGCACCCCCACCCAAGGAATCTAGCGAACCCAGCCACTGAGTCGGCAGTAAATAGATCAGCAGTGCAGCCAACAAGAGGCCGGCCGGCGCCCACACCAGCGGGCGCTTGAGCCAGTCCAGTGACACCGTGTCCTCGCGCCCGGGGCGCTCGCGGAAGGGCTGGTTCAGCCCGCGCGACACGCGATCCAGGCCCGCTTCATCACCGCGGGGCAGCAGCGCCAGCACCGGTGCCGCATCGACCTTCAAAACCCGGCACATGGCCTTAGCCAGCGCGCGCGCAAAGGTCAGGTCCGGCAGGTCCTGATAGCGGTCCGCCTCCAGCGCCTCCAGCTTTGCCTGAGGCACCTTGAGCTGCGCCGCCAGCGCCGCAATGTGCAGGCCCTGGGCCGTCCGTGCCGCACGCAGCCAGGCTCCGGCACTCTGCGGGCTTGGAACAGCCAGCGGCGCGGCCACAGCCTCGCTCAGGATCGAAGACATGCGCTCCCCTTCATTCATCAAAACGACCCCGGTCCAGGGCCAGCGCCTCGGGCGATTGCGCATGACTGCGTCGCAGCTGCTGGCTCAACTCATCCACCGAAGCGGTGTTACCCAGACGTCGCTCGATGCGCAGCGCCAGCCACAGGCTTTGGGCGCTGCTTTGCTCGGGCTGGGCGTTGACGCGGCGCACATAAAAACGCGCCCGCTCGAACTGGCCGCCGCGGTACAGCACATCGGCAAGATTAACGGCGATGGCCGGGTTGCCCGGGTCGATCTCAAAGGCGCGCGCCAAGGTCTTTTCCGCGGCCGGCAGCTCGCCGGCGGCCAACTCGCAGACGCCCTTGGCCAGCAGCGAGCGAGAGGGCCCGCGGTACTGCGGCTGAGCCAGCGCCAAATCGAACTGGGCATAGGACTCGGGCCAGCGGCGCTGCTGGCACAGAAACCAGCCATAGTTGTGCAAGGTATCGGGGTCACGTGGACTCAGGCTCAACGCGCGTGCAAAGCTCTCCTCGGCCAGCGGGATCTCGCCTAGTGCCGCATAGACCAGACCCCGCAGATTCAGTGCCTCGCGCATGTCCGGCTTGGCCTGCAAAGCCTGCTTGAGTTCATCCAGCGCGGTGCTGTACTGGCCGCGCGAGAAGTAGCCGTAGGCCAGCTCGATGCGCACCGCCGCGCGGCGGTCGGCATCGGTCTGATCCGAGGCGGTACGCACCTCCGCCGTCTGGCCGCGCGGGCCGCCCGCACAGGCCGCCAGCAGGGCCAGCAACAACGCCATCGTTGCCGCACGAAAGACCGGAAGCTGCAGAAGCTGGTTCATTGAGGGTGTCGAGGTTTGTGGGAGGGCTAGACGGGGCGGTTCGGGCGGACCACGCTGACCGGCGCCCGCACCATACGCACATGGGCGCGGGTACGGTCCTGCACCTCGCCGGCCAGCTGGCCGCAGGCGGCATCGATATCGTCGCCACGGGTCTTGCGTATCGTCGTGATCAGGCCAGCCTGGATCAGCACCTCGGCAAACGCCTTGACGCGCTCGTTGGAGCTCCGCTTCAGACCCGAGGCCGGGAAGGGATTGAAGGGAATCAGATTGATCTTGCAGGAGACATGACCGCGCAGCAGCGCGACCAGTTCCTGCGCCTGCTCCGGCGTGTCGTTGACACCATCCAGCATGCAGTACTCGAAGGTGATGAAGTCGCGTGGCGCCTTGTCCAGATAGCGATTGCAGGCCTCCAGCAACTCGGCAATCGGGTACTTCTTGTTCAGCGGCACCAACTGGTCGCGCAAGGGGTCGGTCGGGGCATGCAGCGACACGGCCAGCGCCACCGGGCAATCGTCGCGCAGCCGGTCGATCATCGGCACCACGCCCGAGGTAGAAACCGTCACGCGGCGGCGCGACAGACCGTAGCCGTGGTCGTCCAGCATCATTTTCAGCGCAGGCACCAGCTCGCTGTAGTTCTGAAGCGGCTCGCCCATGCCCATCATCACCACATTGGAGATGACGCGCTCTTGCGTATTCAGGCGCTTGCGCAGGCTGTGTTCGGCAAACCAGAGCTGAGCGATGATCTCGGCCGTGTTCAGATTGCGGCTGAAGCCCTGGTGCCCGGTTGAGCAGAAGCGGCAGCCCACTGCACAGCCAGCTTGGGAGGAGATGCACAGGGTTCCACGGTCGTCTTCGGGAATGAACACCGCTTCGACCGCATCACCACCCCCGACATCGAACAGCCACTTGATCGTGCCGTCGGTCGAGACATGTTCGGAAATCACCGGCAACGCAGAGATATGCGCCCGGGTGGCCAGCTTGTCGCGCAGCGACTTGGCCAGGTCTGACATCTGAGTGAAGTCAGATGCGCCTTTTTGATGAATCCAACGAAACAACTGGGTGGCGCGAAAGCGCTTCTCACCCAGCTGTTCGCAGTACGCGGCCAGCCCCTCCAGATCGAAACCGAGCAGGTTCGTCAAACCGAGCAGGTTGGCCGTGTCCATTGTTTACCTCTTTGATCCAGCCTCAAGGCCAGAGCACAAGAGGCATTGGGCCGTCTTAACGGCTGTAGACATTCATGCCGGGGAAGAAGAAAGCGATCTCTTGGGCGGCCGTCTCGGCAGCGTCGGAGCCGTGCACAGCGTTGGCGTCGATGCTGTCGGCGAAATCGGCGCGGATCGTGCCCTTTTCGGCCTTCTTCGGGTCGGTAGCGCCCATCAGGTCGCGATTCTTCAGGATCGCGCCTTCGCCTTCCAGCGCCTGGATCATCACCGGGCCGGAGATCATGAAGGTCACCAGATCATTGAAGAAGGGGCGTGCCTTGTGCACAGCGTAAAAGGCCTCGGCCTCGCCACGCGACAGATGCGCCATCTTGGCGGCAACCACCTTCAGGCCAGCGCCTTCAAAGCGGGCGTAGATCTGGCCGATGACATTCTTCGCCACGGCATCGGGCTTGATGATAGAAAGGGTACGTTCGATAGCCATGGTTATTCTCCTAAATATGTCCTGAAATCTTGGGGCTTGGCAAAGCCTTGGATTGTAATGCCTGAAGATGCCAGCCTCATGAAGGCCAGCACCTGGAACTCAACGGTTGCGGCCGCCAAAGCCGCCGCCACGGCCACCACCGCCGCCGGAGCGACCACCGCCACCCCCGCCGCTGCGGCCACCGCCGCCGCCGCCACCGGAGCGACCGCCGCCGCCGCCGCCGCGGCGCACAAAGGCATCACCGCCGATATAGCCGACCGAGGTCTGCATCGGATCGGGCTCGCGCGGGCCGCCCTTGTTGCCGCCACCACGGTTGCCACCTCGGTCCTGGGCACTGCCACCGGCACCGAAGCCCTGCGGAATGCGCTTGCTGCCGGTGGCAAAGCGGCGGTCGAAGGTCTGCTCCAGCGGGTTGATATTACGCGGGATGAAATCATCACCATCCTCGTCGTCACGGTCCGGTCGCTCGTTGGCACGCGGCTCGTTGAAACGCTCGGACGGACGCTCAGGCGCTCGCTCGCGCGGCGCTTCCGGGCGGCTCGGGCGCGGGCCGACGCCGGCCTGGCGACCGTCGCTGCGGCGATTGTTCGAACGCTCGTTGCCACGCTCGCGCTCATTGCGCGGCTGACCACCGCGATCGCCACGCGGCGCCTGCCCTTCACGCGGCTCACGGGGCTCGCGCTGCGCGTCCCGTGGCTGCTGCGGGCCACCGGCCAGTCGGCGGATCACGCGCACATCGTCCTCACCCAGCTCCACCCAGACGCCGCGTTTGAGGCCGCGCGGCAGCACCACGGTGCCGTAGCGGATGCGGATCAGGCGGCTGACCACCAGGCCGACGGCCTCGAACAGCTTGCGCACCTCGCGGTTACGGCCTTCGGTGATGACCACTCGATACCAGCGATTGACACCCTCACCGCCACCGTCCTCGATGCTCTTGAAGCCGGCCTTCTGGCCTTCGATAATCACACCTTCCAGCAGGCGGCTGCGCTGCTCGTCGCTGAGCGTGCCCAACACGCGCACCGCGTACTCACGCTCGACGCCAAAGCGCGGATGCATCAGCTGATTGGCCAGCTCGCCTGAGTTGGTGAACAGCAGCAGGCCCTCAGTATTCAGGTCCAGTCGGCCGACCGACTGCCATTTACCCTGATAGAGCTTGGGCAGGTGGCGAAACACAGTGGGGCGGCCTTCCGGGTCATTGAAGCTGACCACTTCGCCGGTCGGCTTGTGATAAGCCAGGATGCGCGGCGGCGGCGGCGAGATGCGCACCTTGATCGGCTTGCCAGCCACATGAACACGGTCACCAAAGGAGATGCGCTGGCCGATATGGGCCACCTCGCCGTTCACCTCGATCTTGCCTTCGGCAATCATGTCCTCGATATCGCGGCGCGAGCCGATGCCGGCCTGGGCCAGCACCTTCTGCAGCTTCGGCGCATCGGGCTCAGGCGCCAGCACGCGCTTGGTCTCGACCTCCTGCTCCTCGACCTCGGCCACCGGCTCTTCATCGGCCGCATCGAACTCCCCGGCCAGCACCTGGGCAAAGCGCTCGACCGTCTCGGCCTGCAGTTGCTCGGGCGCGACGGAGTCCTGCCGCGCAGGACGGGGCTCGCGCGCCTCGCGGGGCTCGACACCATCGACAAGCTCGGCGCGATCCTTGCGGCCGCGGCGACGGTTGCGATTACCACGCGGCTCACGCTCGCCAGCGGCCTCGGCACCCTCGGCACCCTCCGCCGACTCCTGCGGCTCGACGACGTCAACAGCGACCGACTCGGCCACAGACGGAGCCTCCAGCGCCAGCTGCACCGGCGCCTCGTCGACCGACTCGGTCTTCGCCGCCGTCTTGCGCGGTGCGCGGCGCTTGGTCGCCACCACCTCTTCAAGCACGGCAACCGCAGCGAGCTCGACGGGCGCAGCCACCTCGATCACCGGTTCGACCGCAGCCTCGTCGACCTTCTTGGTCGCCGTCTTGCGCGGTGCACGCGGCTTCACAGGTTTGACCTCGGCAGCTGCCTCAGTCGTCGCCACTTCGGCCACGGCCACGGCCACGGTCTCGGCCTTGGCACGTGCCGGCGCTCGGCGTCGCTTGGGTGCGGCTTCGGGAGCGTCGCTCGGGGCCTCGGCGGCCTTGGGATCGGTGTCGTTGGAATTCATGCGTCGGCTTGCACCTTCTCGGTGGCTTCAGGGTCGGAGTCCGGCAGAGCCGGAACGGGTGCGCCCGCATGGGAAGCCATGGGCGCGGATTCGGATTCAGATGTGGCGGCGGGCTCGCTGCCGGCCTGCCCCTCTTGGCTGCCGTCTTCCAGCAGCGAACTCTGTGCCTGCAGCAGGTGCCCCAACTCTGGGCCCGGCTCGCCGCCGGCACTCAACAAGGGCAATTGCTCCAGACTGGACAGGCCGAGGTCATCGAGAAACTGGCGGGTCGTCGCATACAGGGCAGGACGGCCCGGCGCCTCGCGATAGCCTATCACCTCGATCCAGCCCCGGTCCTCCAGCTGTTTGACAATTTGCGTGGACACCACGACGCCGCGGATGTCCTCGATATCCCCACGCGTCACCGGCTGACGGTAGGCAATGATGGCCAGCGTCTCCATCACAGCCCGCGAATAGCGCTGCGGCTTCTCCGGATGAAGACGGTCCAGATACTCGCGCAACTCAGGTCGGCTCTGGAAACGCCAACCCGAGGCAACCGCCACAAGCTCGACGCCCCGCCCGTCCCAGTCGCGCACCAACTCGTCCAGCAGGCTGCGCAAGGTATCCGGGCCGACACCGTCGGCAAACAAGGTGCGCAGCTCACGCAAGGTGAGCGGCTGCTGAGCGCAAATCAGCGCGGTCTCAAGGACGCGCTTTGCATCCTGTGTGTTCATCGACTGCTGTCGGCTGGCTCACCGGTACGGGCGGGCATTGATCGAGTCGCTGTTCTCAGCGGGCTGTTCGGGTCAGGGCAACCGGCTCCGGGGCTGACCTGTTCAGCGGCATGGGAGGCGGGGCATAACGGCCGGGCGGTATCAAACTAGCCCTCACGGGGATGAGCATGGCCTGCACGGCCTCGATCCAGGCGCCGCTGCGGATTGGTACAACATCCGCCGCGCTCGGCTGAACCAAGTTGCCCCGATTGTAGCGCGCTCAATCCGCCAACGGCGGCAGCTGAGGCATCGGCAGCCCGGCTAAAGCCCAACTATTGGCCAAATCCTGTGGCAGCGGCGCATCAAACACCATGTGTCGACCCTGGATCGGATGAGCAAAACTCAGCCGCGCCGCATGCAGGGCCTGGCGCGCCAGGCCGAAAGCCGGCGAACCACCGTAAAGCGCATCGGACACCAAAGGGTAGCCCTTGCTGGCCAGGTGGACGCGGATCTGGTGGGTGCGGCCACTGTGCAGCACACAGTGCACGGCGCTGTAGCTGCGGTTCTCGATCTCGGTCTGGGCCAGGCCATAGACGTCGGTGCGCGATGGCTTGCCGCTGGACAGCACTGCCATCTTGACCCGCGAGGCCGGATCACGCCGCAGCGGTGCATCGACGCTCATCTGCTCCGGCACCCGACCATGGGTCAGCGCCAGATACTCGCGATGCACCTCGCGGGCCGCGATCATGCGAGTCAGCGCAGTCACCGCCTCCAGGGTCTTGCCGACCACCATCAGGCCCGAGGTGTCCTTATCCAGGCGGTGCACAATGCCTGCACGCGGCAAGGTCGCGGCAGCCGGATGATGGGCGAGCAGGCCGTTCATCACCGTGCCAGACCAGTTGCCGGCAGCCGGATGGACGACCATGGCCGGCGCCTTGTCCAAGACCATCAGATGCTCGTCCTCGAAGACGATGTTCAGCGCCAGCGGCTCGGCACGAAAGGCGCGACTCTCGGCGGTCGGCTGCAACTCGATCTGCACGCGTTGGCCGGCCTGCAGCTTGCGCGAGGCGCTGGTCGCGACTTGAGCATTGATCTGCACATGGCCGCGCTCGATCAGGCTTTGCAAATGGTTGCGTGAAAACTCCGGCGCCAGGCCGACCAGCCATTTGTCCAGGCGCTGCCCATGACCGGCCTCATCCACCATGGCCTCGCGCTGTTCCGCCTGTTCGAGTTCTTGCAATTCTTCACTGGCGTCGGTCTCGGACGAGAGCTCCAGGGCAGGCGGGGCCTGAACCATATAATCAATTCTCCAATTTCAGCTGAAGTTCGGTGCCATGGCACCGGCATGGACCATGACAGAAAACTGCGTGCAGCGCCCCCAGGCGCCGGCGAACCCAGCAACCGCCTCGCGGCTCGTCACGCTTGTCGTGGCCGGCGCCGTGGCCTTGCTGGCGGCCTGCTCTTCCACTCCGGCTGATGATCCGAACTCGCAGGCCAATCTGGACAAATTGTACGCAGACGCCAAGGCCGATATCGCCAGCGGCAGCTACGACCGCGGCATCAAGACGCTGGAGCGTATCGAAGGCCGCGCCGCCGGCACGCTGATGGCGCAGCAGGCCGGCCTCGATCTGGCCTGGGCCCAGTACCGCAGCGGCGAGCGCGCCGCTGCCATCGTCACGCTGGACCGCTTCATCAAGAACAACCCGTCGAGCGCGGCGCTGGACTATGCGCTCTACCTTAAAGGTCTGGTCAATTTCAACGAGGACCTGGGCCTGTTCGGCCGCCTGGCCCGCCAGGACATCTCGGAGCGCGACCAGCAGGCCTCGCGGGATGCCTTGCTGGCCTTCAAACAGGTAGCCGAGCAGTTTCCTGACTCCAAGTACGCCGACGACTCGCGCCTGCGCGTCGACTACATCACCAACACGCTCGCCAGCTACGAGGTCCATGTGGCGCGCTACTACTACACCCGCGGCGCCTATGTCGCGGCGGCCAACCGTGCCCAGCAGGCGGTGACGGAGTTCCAGCGCGCACCGTCGGCTGAGGAGGCGCTCTACATCATGATGCAGAGCTACGAGAAGCTGAACTTGAAGCCGCTGCGCGACGACGCCGAGCGAGTACTGAAGCAAAACTTCCCGGACAGCGCCTACCTGAGCGCCGGCTTTGCCAGCAAAAAGCGCGCCTGGTGGCAGGTCTGGTAAGCCACAGCACAGGAGACAAGGCCCGCAGCAGCGGGCTTTTTTACGCCCGCTCGGCGGCCAGCAGGCGCAGCCAGTCCAGCGCCTCGTCCTCACTGGCAAGCTGCGTCATCGGCGGCAAGGCCTGGCGCAGGCGCCGGCCGTAGTTCATGCCCGCCATGCGAGGATCGCAGACGATCAACAGGCCACGGTCGGTTTCACTTCGTATCAGCCGGCCACCACCCTGCTTTAGCGCGATCGCGGCCTCGGCGATAAAGAACTCGGCAAAGGCGTTACGGCCGGCAGCTTCGAGCCGCTGCACCCGGGCCTCGACCAGCGGGTCGCTGGGGGGCGGGAATGGCAGCTTGTCGATCAGCACGCATTGCAGATCGTCGCCGGGCACATCGATGCCTTCCCAGAAGCTGGCCGAGCCGACCAGGACTGCGCGCGGGTCGGCCATGAACTGCTGCAGCAGCAAGCGCTTGGGCGCCGCGCCCTGGACCAGTACCTTGATCGCATCGAAGCCGCGCTCGAACTCCTCGCGCAAGGCGTCGCCAATGCTTTGCAAGGCACGCAAAGTGGTTGTCAGCACGAAGGTGCGACCACCCAGCGCTCGGGCACAGCGCGCCGCCATCGCCGCCACTTCGAGCGGATGATCGGGCTCGCTGGGCTTGGGGAAACCGCGCGGAATATAGAGCCGCGCATGCGCGGGATAGTCGAAGGGGCTACCGACCCGCAGCACCCGTGCGCTGTCCAGGCCGGCCGGCTCGGTGAACCAGGAGAGTCGCTCGTCGTCACCCAGCGTCGCCGAGGTGAAGATCCAAGCCTTCGGTGGTCCCGCCAGCTGCTCCTGCATGGCATCGCGGATGTCCAGCGGCGACTCGACCAGGCGCGCCTGGTGGGGACTCAGATCGATCCAGCGTACATCACCGGCCTCGGGAGCCTGTGCGAAATGCCGGGCCTGCTCGGCCAGTTGTTGGGCGCGCTCGTGCAGGCGCACGAAGTCGGGCGAGATCTCGTTGACCGTGGCCAGCATCTCGACTGCCAAATCGGCCATTCGTGCCACTTCACCGAGTGCCTGGGCAAAGCCTGGCTTGCCGGCACGTTCCTGCCACCGCAGCTTCAGGATGCCGCGCACCTCCTTCATCGAGCCGGCGCAGACCAAGCGCAGCTCACGCGCAGCCCGCTCCAGTCCGGCATGCAGGCCCTGCCAGTCCTGCAGGCCGCGCGCCTCGCTCAGACCCTGGGCCAGCACATCGCGGGCGAAATCCAGCAGTTGGGCCGTGCCCAGCAAGGTGCCGAGAAACTGCACACCGGCCTCGGGCAGCTGGTGGGCCTCGTCGAACACCGCGACGTCGACCCCGGGCAGCAGCTCGGCCACACCGCTGTCGCGAAGCGCCATATCTGCAAAGAACAGATGGTGGTTGACCACCACCACATCGGCATCCATCGCCTCGCGGCGCGCCTTCACGACATGGCAGGCACGGAACTCGGGGCAGTCCGAACCCAGGCAGTTGTCGCGCGTCGAGCTGACGATGGGGATGATGGGCGAGCGCTCGTCCAGGCCCTCCATCTCAGCCAAATCGCCGCTGACGGTCTGCTGCGCCCATTGCTCAACGCGAGCCAGCAACATCACCGCGCGCCGATCCGGCAGCTCGGCGCTGTGGCGTGCATGCTTCATCCGGTGCAGACAAAGATAGCTGCTGCGGCCCTTGAGCAAGGCGATGCGGGTGGGCGTCTGCAAGGCCTCGCACAGGCGCGGCAGATCGCGCAGAAAAAGCTGGTCCTGCAAGCTCTTGGTCGCGGTGCTGATCAGGGCGCGACCGCCCGACAGCAAGGCGGGTACCAAATAGGCAAAGGTCTTGCCGACGCCGGTGCCCGCCTCCACGACCAGGGCCTCGCGCCGCGCCATCGCGCGGGCGACCGCCTGGCTCATCAGCAGCTGTGGCTCGCGCGGCGAATAGCCGGGATCGGCCCGGGACAGCGGGCCGCCACGGTCGAAGGCGGCAGCCACCCATTGCTCGAGCTCGCTCTTCACGACCTTCTCGCTGGTGTCGTCCTGGTCGCGCAGGGACGCGGCTTCTTGTTCGCTCAACAGGCTGTGCCTCGTTCAGGCCGGTTCGGCCGGGTCATTGGCCTGCTCCAGGCGGGAAATCAGATCGCGCAGCGCCAGACGGCGCTTCTTAAGCCGTCGCAGCGCGAGCTCGTCGAGCGGGTGCTGCTGGGCCAGCTGATCGATCATCACATCCAGATCGGCGTGTTCCATGCGCAATTCGATCAGGCGGCGCGATAAAGAGTGAAGCTGTTCATCCATGAAAGGGTAAGCTGGCACGGATGGCGCGCTGAGTGCACGCTGGACATCGGTTGACGATTATAGTTTTTGGGAAACCCATAGTTTTTGCCATGACGCGTAGCTCCCCCGGATTTCGACTCAGCGCCGCCACCGGCACCCATCGCGGGGACCGCCTGTATCAGCAGGACCAGGTCGAGGTGTTCAGCCATGCGCGCCAGACAGGCTGCCTGTTGGCAGTGCTGGCCGACGGCATGGGCGGCAAGAGCGGCGGGCGCAAGGCGGCCGACCAGGTGGTGCTGACCGCCGGCCAGTTGTTCGAGCGCTATGTGCCCGGCGAGGAGGCGCCGGCCGACTTTTTGGCCCAGATGGCGGCCGAAGCCCATCTGATGATCAAGCTGACCGCCATCGCCACCGAAGAAGAGCCGCACAGCACGCTGGCGGCCTTTTTGGTCAGCCCCGACCGGCGCTGCCACTGGGTGCATGCCGGCGATTCGCGGCTCTACCATTTCCGCGGCGCCGAGATGCTCAAGCGCAGCCTGGACCACTCCTTCGTGCAACGCCTGATCGACGAGGGCCAGATCAGCGAGGCCGAAGCGGCCGTGCATCCGCAGTCGAATCTGTTGACCGGCTGCCTGGGCACGGTGCAGGAACCGACGCCCAGTCTGGACATCACCGAGCAGCTTCAGGTCGGAGACAGCCTGCTGGCCTGCAGCGACGGGCTCTGGCACTACTTCAACCCGCGCGAGCTGGGCACCGTGATGCACGGCTTGCCGCCTCGCGAGGCCGCCGAGTTGCTGATCGAAAAGGCGCGCCAGCGCGCTCATGGGGCCGGCGACAACCTGTCGCTGGCCATTGTGCGGGTGGAAGCGCTGGCCTGAGAGGCCTTCGGCCTTAGGGCTTGGGGGCTGGCGGCAGCTTGGCGAGCTCGTCGGCAGTCGGCTGCGGAAGGCTCGCCGCCGGCTTGCTGGACTGCGCATGCTGCTGCTGACGCTTTTGTGCCGCCGCGCGCCGCGCCTGGGCCTCTTGCTCGCGATCGGCGGCCTGCTGGCGACGCCGTTGTGCGGCGCGCTCGCCGCGCGCGATCTCGGCCTGCACCGCGCGGCCATGGGCCTGATCGTCGACGACACGATGCGGCTTGGACGCGGCCGCAGCCGGCCTAGGCAGGTCGGCCAGCAAGGAGCGCTGCATGCGCTTGCCGTCCTGGCTGGCAAAGGCCTGCTGCTTGGCCTGGACGCGCTCGCGCTGGGCCTGGGCGCGTGCCTGGCGTTGTGCGCTGTCGAGCTCCTGCTCGCGCGCCAGCAGCGGCTTGAGCGCCTGCGCGCGCTCAAGCCGGGCCTGCTGCTCGCAGGCGTTGACATTGAAGCGCGGGGCGCAGTCCTTCAGCGCCTGGGCATGCCGGGCCTCGATGTGCCGGCGCTGCTCTGCCAGCGCCTCCCGCTCGCCGGCCGCACCGACCGACGCGGCACTCAGCAGCATCAGGCTCAGCAGGAGGGATGTCTTGAACATGGCATGGGTCTTCAGGTCAGCGAGGTGTCCACCTCACGGCGGGCCAGCGAAAGATATTCGGAACTCTGCATCTCTTGCAAGCGCGAGATGGTTCGCGGGAACTCATGGGCTAGCGGCCCTTCGGTATACAGCTGCTCGGGAGGCACGGCCGCCGAGATAAGCAGCTTGACGCGCCGGTCGTACAGCACATCGACCAACCAAGTGAAGCGCCGCGCCTCGCTGGCCAAGCGCGGCGGCATCGCCGGCACGTTGGAGAGTATCAGCGTGTGGAACTGGGTGGCCAGCTCCAGATAGTCATTCTGCGAGCGCGGGCCACCGCACAGGGTCTGGAAATCGAACCAGACCACGCCGCCGGCACGGCGCCGCGCGCGCAGCTCGCGATGCTCGATATGCAGCAGCGGGTCTTCGTCGCGGGCCTCGGCCAGCGATTCGAAGGCCCGGGTCAACGAATCGTCGGCCGCCGCATCCAGCGGCGTGTGATAGAGCTCGACATGGTCAAGGCTGCGGCGCCGGTAGTCGGTGCCGGCATCGACATTGATGACCTCGAGCTTGTCCTTGAGCAGCTCGATCGCCGGCAGGATACGGTCGCGGTGCAAGCCATTGGGATAGAGGCCGTCGGGGTGAAAATTCGAGGTCGTGACAATGGACACCCGGTGTTTGAACAAGGAGTCCAGCAGCCGGTGCAGGATCATCGCGTCGGTGACGTCCGAGACATGGAACTCATCAAAGCAGATCAGCCGAAAGCGCTTGGCGATGCGCTTGCCCAACTCCTCGAGCGGGTCGGCGATGCCTTTGAGGTCTTGTAGCTCGCGGTGCACCTCGCGCATGAACTCATGAAAGTGCAGACGGGTCTTGCGAGTCAGCGGCACGGCCTGGAAAAAGCAGTCCATAAGAAAGCTCTTGCCCCGGCCCACGCCGCCGTACATATAGACGCCGCGCGGCAGCGGCGGGCGTACCAGCAGCTTGGTCACCGCATTGCTGCGGCGCGACTTGTAGTCGGCCCATTCGTCCTGGCAGCGCTGCAGCGAAGCGATCGCGCGCAGCTGCGCCGCGTCGGCCGTGTAGCCACGCTCGGCAAGGGTTTGCTGATAGAGCTCGGTCACAGAAGTCATCGGGAATCCAGCAAGACAAAGGGGCGACCGAGGCCGCCCCTTTCACTTTGAAACGCCTGCGGCGATCAGAAGTTGAGGGTGCGCTTGTCGACGGCCAGCGCGGCTTCCTTGGTCGCCTCGCTGAGGCTCGGATGCGCATGGCAGATGCGTGCGATGTCCTCGGCCGAAGCCTTGAACTCCATCGCGACCACGGCTTCGGAGATCAGCTCGGAGGCGAAGGGGCCGATGATGTGCACACCCAGGATCTCGTCGGTCTTGGCATCGGCCAGGAACTTGACGAAACCGTTGGTGTCACCCAGCGCACGCGCGCGGCCATTGGCCAAGAAGGGGAACTGGCCGGCCTTGTAGGCCACGCCGTCCGCCTTCAACTGCTGCTCGGTGCGGCCAACCCAAGCGATTTCCGGGCTGGTGTAGATGACCCAGGGAATCGTGTTGAAGTTGACATGACCATGCTGGCCGGCAATGCGCTCGGCCACGGCCACGCCCTCTTCCTCGGCCTTGTGCGCCAGCATCGGGCCGCGGACCACATCGCCGACCGCCCAGACATTGGGCAGGCTGGTCTTGCAGTCGTCGTCGACGACGATGGCACCGCGCTCGTCGAGCTTCAGGCCTACGGCTTCGGCGTTCAGTCCGATGGTGTTGGGCACGCGACCGATCGAGATGATCAGCTTGTCGACCTCCAGCGTCTGGGCATCGCCCTTGGCGTCGGTGTAGGCGACAGAAACACCCTTCTTGTCCGACTTGACTTCGCCGATCTTCACGCCGAGCTCAATCTTCAGACCCTGCTTCTTGAACAGCTTGGCGGCTTCCTTGGCCACCGACTCGTCGACCGCGCCGAGGAAGGTAGGCAGACCTTCCAGCACGGTGACCTCGGAGCCCAGACGACGCCACACAGAGCCCATTTCCAGGCCGATCACGCCGGAGCCGATCACGCCCAGCTTCTTGGGCACCGAGCCGATGCGCAGCGCGCCGTCGTTCGAGAGGATGTTCTCCTCGTCGAAGGCGGCGCCCGGCAGCGCGCGGGCGTTCGAGCCGGTGGCCAGAATCACATGCTTGGCCTGCAGCGTCTCGTCGCCGGCCTTGAGCTCATAGCCGCCGTCCTTGGCTGCGACAAAGGAGCCGCGGCCGTGGAAGAAGCTGACCTTGTTCTTCTTGAACAGGTAGAGGATGCCGTCGTTGTTCTGCTTGACCACCTGGTCCTTGCGGCCCAGCATCTTGGCGATGTCGATCTTGACGTTGTCGGCCGAGATGCCGTGATCGGCAAAGTGGTGGTTGGCATGGTCGAAGTGCTCGCTGGATTGCAGCAAGGCCTTGGACGGAATGCAGCCGACATTGGTGCAGGTGCCGCCGGGTGCGGGACCGCCCTTGTCGTTCTTCCACTCGTCCACACAGGCCACGTTGAAACCCAGCTGGGCCGCGCGGATGGCGGCGATATAGCCGCCGGGGCCGCCGCCGATCACGACGACATCGAATTGCTTAGCGCTCATTGATCTCGTCTCCGGCTTAGATGTCGAACAGCAGACGGGCCGGATCTTCCAGCGCTTCCTTCATCGTCACCAAGCCCAGCACGGCTTCGCGGCCGTCGATGATGCGGTGGTCGTAGGACATGGCCAAATAGTTGATCGGACGCACCACCACCTGGCCGTTCTCGACAACGGCGCGGTCCTTGGTCGCGTGCACGCCCAGGATGGCCGACTGGGGCGGGTTGATGATGGGGGTCGACAGCATCGAGCCGAAGGTGCCGCCGTTGGAGATCGAGAAGGTGCCGCCGGTCAGCTCTTCGATAGAGAGCTTGCCATCCTTGGCCTTTTGGCCGAAGGACGCGATGGTTTTTTCGATATCGGCGAAGCTGAGCTGGTCGGCATTGCGGATGATGGGCACGACCAGACCACGCGGCGAGCCGACGGCGATACCGATGTCGAAGTAGCCGTGGTAGACGATGTCATTGCCGTCGACCGAGGCGTTGAGCACCGGGTACTTCTTCAGCGCGGCCACGGCGGCCTTGACGAAGAAGCTCATGAAGCCCAGCTTGACGCCGTGTTCCTTCTCGAACTTCTCCTGGAACTTCTTGCGCATCTCCATCACCGGCGCCATGTTCACCTCGTTGAAGGTGGTCAGGATGGCGTTGGTGGATTGCGACTGCAGCAGACGCTCGGCGACGCGCGCGCGCAGACGGGTCATCGGTACGCGCTGCTCGGGGCGCTCACCCAGATTCGGAGCCACAGGCGCGGCCACGGCCGGCAGCGGCTTGGCGACGGCAGGCGCAGCGGCCACGGCGATGGCCGGGGCGGCTGCGGGCTTGCCAGAGGCGGACAGCGCATCACCCTTGGTGACGCGACCGTCCTTGCCGGAGCCGGCCACATCGGTGGCGGCCAGGCCCTTCTCGGCCAAAATCTTGGCGGCGGCGGGCATCGCCACATCGCCCTTGTTGCCGCCGGTGGCCGCCGGTGCGGGCGCAGCCGGCGCGGTGGCCACGACGGCCTTGACTTCCAGCGGGCTGACCTGAGCCTGGCCGTCCGTATCGATGCGGGCGATGACTTCTTCGCTGACGACGCTCTCGCCGTCGTTCTTGACGATCTGGGCCATCACGCCGGCGCTGGGGGCCGGCACTTCCAGCACGACCTTGTCGGTCTCGATTTCGACCAGAATCTCATCGATGGCCACGGCTTCGCCGGGCTTCTTCTTCCAGGAGATCAGCGTGCCCTCGGCGACGGACTCGGACAGCTGGGGAACTTTGACTTCTACGATTGCCATGATGTCTATTGCTTTCTGTTCTTGAAGCGTCGCGCCCCGGCTGAGCACCTATTGCGGTGGGCCGGGGCGGTCACAAACTTACTTCGTCAGGATGAAGCCCTTGAGCTTGCCGAAGGCCTGCTCCAGCAGCGCCTTTTGCTGCTCCTGATGCAGGTGGGCATAACCCACCGCCGGCGAGGCCGAGGCCGGACGACCGGCGTAGCCGAGCTTCTGGCCTTCCACCATGTTCTCGTGGATGTAGTGCTGCACGAAGAACCAGGCGCCCTGGTTCTGCGGCTCGTCCTGGCACCAGACGATGTCGGTGACGTTCGGGTACTTCTTGATCTCGGCCGAGAAGGCCTTGTGCGGGAAGGGATAGAGCTGCTCGACGCGGATGATGGCCACGTCCTTCTTGTCGCCGCGCGCCTTGACCAGGTCGTAGTAGACCTTGCCCGAGCAAGCCACGATGCGCTTGACCTTGGCGGCGTCGATCTCGGCGTTCTGCTCGCTGATCACGGTCTTGAACTCACCCTTGGTGAATTCGCTGATCGGCGAGGTGGCGTCCTTGTTGCGCAGCAGCGACTTGGGCGTCATGATGATCAGCGGCTTGCGGAACATGCGCAGTTGCTGACGACGCAGCAGGTGGAAAATCTGCGAGGCCGAGGTCGGCTGCACCACCTGCATATTGTTGTCCGCGGCCAGCTGCATGAAACGCTCCAGGCGCGCCGAGCTGTGTTCCGGGCCCTGGCCTTCGTAGCCGTGCGGCAGCATCAGGGTCAGGCCGTTGGAGCGGCCCCACTTGACTTCGCCGGAAGCGATGAACTGGTCGATCACGACCTGGGCGCCGTTGACGAAGTCGCCGAACTGCGCTTCCCAGATCGTCAGGGTCACCGGATCGGCGCTGGCGTAGCCGTACTCGAAGCCCAGCACCGCCTCTTCGGACAGGATGGAGTCGATCACGACGAAGGGAGCCTGGCCCTCGGCGACGTTTTGCAGCGGGATGTAAGTGCCTTCGTCGAACTTCTCACGGTTCTGGTCGTGCAGCACGGCGTGGCGGTGCACAAAGGTGCCGCGGCCGCAATCCTCACCGGACAGGCGCACCGGGTAGCCGGAGGCCACCAGTGAGGCGTAGGCCATGTGCTCGCCCATGCCCCAGTCGATATTGATCTCGCCACGGCCCATGGCCGCACGGTCGGCGATCACCTTCTCGACCAGCGGATGCACCTTGAAGTTCGCGGGGATCGTCGTGATCTTCTCGGCCAGGCGCTTGAACTCGGCCACCGGCAGCGCGGTGTCGCAGCTGTCGGTCCACTTCTTGCCCAGGTACGGCGACCAGTCGGTCGCGTACTTGCTCTTGAAGTTGGTCAGCACCGGGTCCACCGTGTGGCGCCCCTCGTCCATCGCGGCGCGGAACGCCTTGAACATCGCGTCCGGGCCATCGGCACCCAGCACGCCCTGGGCCACCAGACGGTCGCCATAGAGCTTGCGGGTGCCGGGGTGGGCGGCGATCTTCTTGTACATCAGCGGCTGCGTCAGCGCCGGCGTGTCCTGCTCGTTATGGCCGAGCTTGCGGAAGCAGACGATGTCGACGACCACGTCCTTCTTGAACTGCTGGCGATATTCCAGCGCCCATTGCGTGCACAGCACCACGGCTTCCGGATCGTCGCCGTTGACGTGCAGCACCGGGGCTTCGATCATCTTGACGACGTCCGAGCAGTACAGCGTCGAGCGGCTGTCGCGCGGGTCGCTGGTCGTGAAGCCGATCTGGTTGTTGATGACGATGTGAACCGTGCCGCCGGTGTAGTAGCCGCGGGTCTGGGCCAGCGCCAGCGTTTCCATCACGACACCCTGGCCGGCAAAGGCGGCGTCGCCGTGCACCAGCACCGGCAGCACCTGCGCACCGCTGGCATCGCCACGGCGGTCCATGCGGGCCTTGACCGAGCCTTCGACGACCGGGTTGACGATTTCCAGGTGCGAGGGGTTGAAGGCCAGGCTCAGGTGGACCGGGCCGCCAGGGCTGGTCACATCGCTGGAGAAGCCCTGGTGGTACTTGACGTCACCGGCCGGCAAGTCCTCGGGCGCGGTGTGCTCGAACTCGGCGAACAGATCCTTGGGCATCTTGCCCAAGGTGTTGACCAGCACGTTCAGGCGGCCACGGTGCGCCATGCCGATGACGATTTCCTGCACGCCCATCTCGCCGCCGCGCTGCACCAGCTCGTCCATCGACGCGATGAAGCTCTCGCCGCCTTCCAGCGAGAAACGCTTTTGGCCGACGTACTTGGTGTGCAGATAACGCTCCAGGCCTTCGGCGGCGGTCAGGCGGCCGAGGATGTGCTGCTTCTTCTCGGCCGAGAAGGCGGGCTTGGCGCGCACCGACTCCAGGCGCTCCTGCCACCAGCGCTTCTCCACCTGGTCGGTGATGTGCATGTACTCCGCACCGATGGAGCTGCAATAAGTCTCACGCAAGGCCTGCACGATCTCGCGCAGGGTCATGGTCTCGGCCTTGGAGAAATAGGTGTTCGTGGCGCTGAACGAGATGTCCATATCGGACTCGCTCAGGTCGTAGAACGCCGGCTCCAGCTCGGGAATCTTGGGGCGCTCGGTGCGCTTGAGCGGGTCCAGGTCGGCCCAGCGCGAACCGACATTGCGGTAAGCGGCGATCAGCGACTGCACATGGACCTGCTTGCGGGCCACGGCCAGCTCGGCGCCGGAAGCCTTGTTGCCGAAGGCATTGGCCTTGGCGCGCTGAGCGAAGGATTCGATCACCGGCGCATGGGCCACATCGCGGCCGTCGCTGCCATCGGTGGCAGGCACATGCTGCAGGGCGTCGAAATACGCCCGCCAGTTGTCGGGCACGGAACCCGGGTTGTCGAGGTAGGCCTCGTACATCTCTTCGACGTAGGGTGCATTGCCCCCGAACAGGTACGAGTTCGACCTGTATTGCTGCATCATTTCGCTCACCTCTTACCCCGGCTTCCAGGGATTTGGCTGGTAAATAAACCTTCCGCGACACGGCTCGACCGGTTGGCGGATTGCGACCCGCCTTCACTGTTGCCAGAAAAGGGGACGGGAAGGACCTCAAGTCTCAAGGGGCGGACTGTAGCACTCCTGGCTAACCCTAGGCACGCGGCTACGCTTTTGCATCGTGAGACTTGCACGCCGGGAGTTTCGGCCAGGTACAGCTCGAACTGAAGCCTCTTTTGGCGCGGGCCCCCTATTTCATCTTTGCCGGCAAACGTTTGCGAACATGGCGAGCTTGGCCTAGACTTCAGCTCGCGCGCCAAAGCCCCGCGATTGAATGGCTTGGCGTCGGGACACTATCGAGGAGCTCCCATGCAAGTCAAAGTCGTCGACTACCTCGCCGCCGACGCGGCCGAGCAGTTCACCCGCTCGCTGCACGAAACCGGCTTCGGCGTGCTCGTCAACCATCCAATCCAGCAAGCCCTGGTCGAGAAAATCTATGCCGACTGGCTAGATTTCTTCAACGGCGATGAGAAGCACCAGTACGCCTTCTCGAAGGAGAAGCAAGACGGCTACTTCTCGACCGAGATTTCCGAGACCGCCAAGGGCTTCACCCAGAAGGACATCAAGGAGTACTTTCACATCTACCCGTGGGGGCGCATTCCAGCGCCGCTCAAGGCCGATGCGATGCAGTACTACAGCCAGGCCAACGGCCTCGCGCAAGAACTGCTGTCCTGGGTTGAGCGCTACACGCCGGCCGAGATCGCACGCCACTACCGCGAGCCGCTGTCCCAAATGATCCAAGACAGCCAGCTGACCCTGCTGCGCGTGCTGCGTTATCCGCCGCTGACCGGCAGCGAGCCGGCCGGCTCCCTGCGCGCCGCGCCGCATGGCGACATCAATCTCTTGACCATCCTGCCGGCCGCCAACGAGCCAGGCCTGCAGGTGCAGGGCAAGGACGGCCAATGGTTCGACGTCCCCTGCGACTTCGGCATGCTGATCATCAATATCGGCGACATGCTGCAGGAAGCCTCACAGGGTTACTACCCGTCAACCCAGCACCGCGTCGTCAATCCCACCGGCGACAGCGCCAAGAAGAGCCGGGTCTCGCTGCCGCTGTTCCTGCACCCGCGCGATGAGGTCGTGCTGTCGGACCGCTACACCGCCCACGCCTACCTGCAAGAGCGGCTGCGCGAGCTGGGCGTCAAGAAGTAAGCCGGCCCCTCACCACAGCTGACCCCGGGGTCGGCTTTTTTACGCCGGTCTGCTCTACAGTGGGCCATGCCTCAGGTCATCCACATCCACCCCGCGGCGCCGCCCAAGCCGGCCTTGGGCGCGACATGCAATGGCTGCGGCGTGTGTTGCCTGGCCGAGCCCTGCCCTGTGGGCGTGCTGGCGAGCCGGCGTCGGCGCGGCGCCTGCGCGGCGCTGCGCTGGTCGGACGGGGGCGGGCGCTATGTCTGCGGCATGCTGGTGGAGCCACTGACGGCATTGGGCTGGGCCCACCCGGGTCCGCAATGGCTGAACCGCCTGATCGGCGCCTGGGCGCGCCGCATGATCGCCGCCGGCAAAGGCTGTGATGCCGATCTGCTGGTGCAGCCAGCACCGGGCGAACAGCGCCCGTACTGAGACCCGGGCAAGCCACTAGAGCAGCGCGCAGACCCACGGGCTAGGATCGATATTCCTAACAGTTTTGGAGTGCGCAGACTATGAATCATCAGCTCAAGCTGGCTTCGATTTCGCTGGCCCTGGGCCTGCTGGCCGCTACCTCGGCCACCGTGCATGCCGTACCGCTGCGTTGGGCAGCGCAAAACGACATCCTGACGACGGACCCGCACTCGCAGAATCATGCGACCACCAATGCGATTCTGATGCACGCCTATGAAGGCCTGACCCGCTACAACACCAAGTACGAGGTTGAGCCGGCACTGGCCACCAAATGGACCTTCATCAGCCCGACCCAGGTGCGCTTTGAGCTGCGCAAGGGCGTCAAATTCCATGACGGCACGCCCTTCACCGCCGACGACGTGGTGTTCTCCTTCGGCCGCATCAAGCAGCCCCAGGGCACGATGCAGATCTATGTGACCGGCATCAAGGAGGTCAAGAAGGTTGACAGCCACACCATCGATCTGATCCTGGAAGCCCCCAACCCCATCCTGCTGCGCAACATCATCGACTTCCGCATCATGAGCAAGGCCTGGGCGGAGAAGAACAACACCGTCAATACCCAGGACTACAAAGCCAAGGAAGACAACTTCGCCTCGCGCAATGTGATGGGCACCGGCGCTTACAGGATCACCGGCTGGCAGCCCGACCAGAAGATCTCGATGGTGCAGAACCCCGACTGGTGGGACAAGGCCCGCGCCAGCAACATCACCGAGGTCAGCTACCTGCCGATCAAGTCGGACCCCACCCGTGTGGCAGCGCTGCTGTCCGGCGACGTCGATCTGCTGACCGATCTGCCGACGCAGGACGTCGCCAAGCTGAAGTCCGACCCCAAGCTCAAAGTCGTCGAAGGCCCCGAGGTGCGGACCATTTTCCTGGCGCTGGATCAGGGCAGTGACGAACTCAAGGGCTCCAACGTCAAGGGCAAGAACCCCTTCAAGGACAAGCGCGTGCGCGAGGCGCTGAACCTGACCGTGGACCGCGAGGCGATCAAGCGCACCATCATGCGCGGTTTGTCGATCCCGGCCGCCATCATGGTGGCACCGGGCGTCAACGGCAACACGCCGGACATCGACCAGCCGCTCAAGGTGGATGTCGAGAAGGCCAAGAAGCTGATGGCCGAGGCCGGCTACCCCGAGGGCTTCGAGATTCAGATGAACTGCCCGAACAACCGCTACGTCAACGACGAAGAGGTCTGCCAAGCGGTCGTCGCGATGTGGGCCAAGATCGGCGTCAAGGGCCGCCTGGTGGCCACACCGATGGCCCAGCACAGCGTGACCTTCCAGAAGTTCGACACCTCGCTGTACATGCTGGGTTGGGGCGTAGCCACCTATGACGCGCAGTACGCGCTGCAGTCGCTGGTGCGCACCAAGACCACCGGTGCCGACGGCAACTTCAACTACTCCAAGGTCAGCGACGCCAAGATCGATCAGTTGGTCGATGCGATGAAGACCGAGGTCGACATCCCCAAGCGCAACGCGATGATTCGAGAGGCCTTGTTGCGCACCCGCGACGAATACCTGTTCGTGCCTCTGCACCACCAGGTTCGCCCCTGGGCGATGCGCGCCAATGTGACGACCGAGCACCGCTCGGATGACCGTCCGGAAGCGCGCTTCACCAATATCAAGTAAGGCGCACAGCCACTTGAGAAGGCCGCCTCCGGGCGGCCTTCTTCATGTCTGCGGCATTATCTAGCTGATGCACTGGATGGCCCCCGATGGTTCTGAAACCATCGGGACATGCCGAAAAACCGAGATTACACAGGCCTGGAGCGCACGCCATCATCGATGGCTTGGCTGATTTCGCAGCACGCACGGCTGCGAGGCCGGCTTGATCGCTGTCGTCACCAGGCAGCGGTGCTGCCCGAAAAGATCCATCTCCTCAAGGCCGTGCTTTCCTAATTGGATGCCGTCATCCCCTTGCACGAGCGAGGCCCTGCTGGATGCCGCCAGCGCTGCACAGTTCGCGCGGACAGGCCGATCTGTGCACACGCCGCCTCCAGCCTCGCACCAGCGGCACAGGCTTCGTCAATCAGGCCAATCAAAGTTTCGCACCGCTGAGGAGGACAGGTCATGACTCCTCATCCCCCAACAACGCTTGGAATTTGTTTTGTAGCACCAGCAGCGCCGCCGCTTCAGCTACCTGAGCGGCGAAACTGAGAACAGTGTATGTACGGAAGTCATTGCGCCCATCGTATGAATGCGCGTCATTGGCGCAAAGCTCTGATTGACGTGCGCAGCGGGCTCTTCCGAGTCGCTACATGCACCATTCATTGCTCTTGTCGTTAACTCTTTCCCAGAGAGTGCCCGAATACATTGGTGAGTTATCGCCCATAGATTAACAAAGCGAGAAAACAATTGGCCGTTGCGTTATGACATCGCTGGATAGAGGGTTAGCCGGCCACGCCGAGGAAGGTGCGGGCAACTTTGTCGAAAGAAGCGAAGGCTTCATCGAAGTGCGGCTTGAAGGTTCCGTACACGAGTGGCAACAAGTTCTGTTCGTATTCGGCCCGACTCTGCTCGTCCATACCAACTTGGTCCAGAGCCTTCTCCATCACGCCCAAAGGATCCGCGGCAAAGTCCGGATGCTGCTTACCGAACTCTTCGACATCGCCATGCACCAGGGCGGCGAACGCAGGAGCGCTAACAGCCACCATGTCCGGGTTGCGTGTGTAGATGCAGTGCACGTCATAAATGTGGCGCACGAGCGCCGTGTCCCAGGCTCGCAGCATTTGCCCTGAACGGTGCTGCGCAAACCGACGCAAGAATGAAAGAATCTTCTCGGATTGAGTCTCTGCTACTGAGATCGTCGCCACCGAGAAAGGTGAGCCAGACTGTCCGGCAATGCGATCAGCCAACGCATGGAGCGAAGTTCGCTCAACTGGAAGCACAGGTGCGCGCAGCGTCAGCTCGATCTGAAGGTTCGGACGCAGGCCCGCAGTCACAGGGTAACTGCGCTGGTACATCCACTGGCTATGCAAGTACCGATGCTCATTGAAGGTCACGGCTTTGTCGGGCTCCTCGACCAAGCCGATGTCAGATAGAGCTTTACCCACGCGAACGCGCACCTCGTCGCCGAGATAGCGCCGAAGTTTGGTACGACTCAGCTGGCGACCCGCCCCCGTGAGTACAACCTTGATGTCGGCATCTTCGGACATGCGCTCAATCAGGCCGTGCGCCTTTGACAAACTCGTTCCTCCACAGAAGACGAGCTGCACGAATTCGAACTCCAACGCAAACACTGCACGCAGTGCATCCGTCAGGTGCTCGTCCTTTTCGAGAAGGCCGGCAGTTACTCTTCCGAGATCGACTTCGGCAACCAACGCTTCAATGAGCTCGGCACGATCTTTCGCAAGAACCCTCATGCACGTTCGTACTCGACGAGCTTGCCGTTGAAGCCCAACTTGCGCTGAATGCGCCGTTTGCCAACACTGAAAACCACCCCTGTTGGGATCTGGGTGCTGCTACCAGAGTTGTACTCGCGTGTCTGACGGGACTCACCGACCTGAACGCCCAATTTCTTGAGAACTTCCGGCGCCAGGACTTCAAGCGGTTTCACGGGGATGGGCTTGCCGGAAAGCACACTCAGCTTGGCCTTGGCGTAGACCCCAACTCCAAGCTTTACCAGCGCACCCTTCCCTTGAAGTTCAGCGAGCGCGCGACCGACCTGGGCCTGGCTTCCAAAAGTGACGAAATCGGCGCGCACGAAAACATCGGCGTTCCGATTCGCCACCGAGCGCCTTATGCGGTCAACGATATTCATGGCCTCAATCCTTGCTTGAGGACCTCATTGTACAACAGCAGACAAGCTGTTGATATTAAAAGAGTTTTTTCCGACAAGCCACGCTCTCCTACCTCCTCAGCTTCGCTACTGCACGTGAACGCTTGAGCCCGTTGGCTTTCTCGTACCATGCCGAATTATGGAAAACAATGCGCCGGCGACAGACGTGCATCGTTTCACGCAACGGTCCACCGTGAACCCGGCGACCGCCCTGTATGACCGGTTCAATCGTTGTAAGGAGCTCACCATTTGCTGCCTTTAGTGAGCGAATCAATGACTTCTTGAGCTCGCCGTATACAGCTGCTCGCCCGGCATAGTCTCTTGCCGGCAATGACCGTCGGAACCGCCTCGACCCCGTCATTGCCTGACCAAGAGTGATCGGCCATCGGCATCGACGGGTACCACCAGTATCTGCGTGCGCTGTTCAAAGCCTTGCCCACGGCCCAGACCGCCGACGACTTCGCGGCGTTGCTGCCTTGGCGGATCGATCTGATCGCCGCATGAAGCCCTTACGCTGCGGCCCGGGCCCTGGCAAGGACGTAGTTCATTGAGCGCTTACGCGAGATCAGCCAAGCCATCGATGCAAGCGTGCGCTCCAGGCCCGTGACAGCTCGGTTCTTCGGCATGCCCCGATGGTTCTGAAACCCTCGGCAGGCATCCAGTGCATCAGCTAGATCGTGCCGGATGTCCGGTTCTTATAGATGTGGCCGGCCTTCATGATCAGGGCCAGCCCCTGTTCAGGCTCGGCCAGCATGGCCAGGTCTCGGCGCGGATCACCCTCGACCAGCAGCAGATCGGCATAGGCGCCGGCCTGGATGCGGCCGATCTGGCCTTGCTGGCGCATCAACTCGGCCGCGGTGGAGGTGGCGCTTTGCAAAATCTCCAGCGGCCCCATCGCCGCAGCGCGCAGCGCGAACTCTCGGTTCTGGCGCGGCTGCATATGGCCGAGCAGATCGGTGCCGAAGGCAATCGGGATACCTTCAGCCTTGGCCAGCTGGATGGCTTCGATGCCACGCGCCTTGACCCGCTCCAGCTTGGCTAGCATCTCGGCCGACCAGCCCAGCCGCGCGCCCTCCTCGCCCAGCGCCTCATAGGTCGCCAGGGTGGGCACCAGATAGGCGCCCTGCCTCTTCATCTCGCGCGCCGAAGTCTCGTCGAGCAGATTGCCATGCTCGATCGAGCGCACGCCGGCCTGCACCGCACGGATGATGGAACGCGGCGAATAGGCGTGCGCCATCACATAGAGATTGGCGGCCTCGGCCTCTTCGCAGATCGCCGCCAGTTCGGCGATCGAGTACTGCGTACCGTCGATCGGATCGGTCGGGCTGGCAACGCCGCCCCCGGCCATCACCTTGATCTGGTTGACGCCGTTGCGCACCTGTTCGCGCGCGGCGCGCCGCACCTCGGCATCGCCATCAGCGATCAGACCAGGCAGCCCCAGTCCCGCGCAGGTGCAGAACATCTCGCGTGTGCCCTTGGGTCGCGCGTCGGCGTGGCCGCCGGTCTGCGACAGGGGCTGGCCAGCGATGAACAGGCGCGGCCCGATGAAGAGCCCGCTGGCTACCGCCTCTTGCAGGCCGAAGTCGGCGCCGCCGGCATCGCGCACCGAGGTGTAGCCGCGCATCAGCAGGGCCTCCAGCACCGGTTTGCTTTGCGCCGTGATCAGCGAGGGAGGGCGGGCCGACAGTTGCAGCACGTCATGGCTGACGGCCATCACATGGACATGGGCGTCGATCAAGCCAGGCAGCAACACGCGACCGCCGGCATCGATATGCTGAGCTGCTTCGCTCACCTGCAGTGGCCGCTGGGTGACCTCGACGATACGCTCGCCCTCGATCACCACGGTGGTCCGCGGCAGCAGCTCGGCGCTGGCGCTGTCGAACAGCAGGGCGTTGCGGATGACGATGCGCGACTGGCTCATGAAACCTCCACAGTGGAGGCCCATGCTAGGCAGGCCGCGCCGAAGAAAATAGCGGGGTTAGCCCCCGCTTCGCCTCAACTCAAGGACAGGCGCTGCCGCGCCGCGCGGTATTCGCCCGCCAGGCGCTCGACCAGCCTACGCGCCGGCACGATCTCGCGCACTGCACCGATGCCCTGGCCGCTGCCCCAGATGTCCTTCCATGCCTTCTTCGAGTCGCCGCCGAAGTTCATCGCACTTGGGTCGCTCTCGGGCAGCTTGTCTGGATCCATGCCTGCATTGACGATGGAGCCGCGCAGGTAGTTGCCGTGCACGCCGGTGAACAGATTGCTATAGACGATGTCATCGCTGTTGGAGGCGACAATCATCTGCTTGTACGCCTCGGTGGCGCGCGCTTCTTCGGTCGCGATGAAGGCCGAGCCGATATAGGCGAAGTCCGCGCCCATTGCCTGAGCAGCCAGCACCGCATCGCCGCTGGCGATCGCACCCGACAGCGCGACCGGGCCATCGAACCACTCGCGGATTTCCTGGATCAGCGCGAACGGGCTCTTGACGCCCGCATGGCCGCCGGCCCCGGCCGCCACCGCGATCAGGCCGTCTGCGCCCTTCTCGATCGCCTTCTTCGCGAACTTGTTGTTGATGATGTCGTGCAGCACGACGCCACCCCAGGCATGCACGGCGGCATTGACATCCTCGCGCGCGCCCAGCGAGGTGATGATGATGGGCACCTTGTACTTGGCGCACAGCGCCATATCGTGCTCCAAGCGGTCATTGCTCTTGTGCACGATCTGGTTGATCGCAAACGGCGCGGCCGGCTTGTCGGGGTGGGCCTTGTTATAGGCCGCCAGCTCGGTGGTGATCTCGTTGAGCCACTCGTCCAGCAGCTCGGCCGGACGGGCATTGAGTGCGGGCATCGAGCCAACGACGCCGGCCTTGCACTGCTCGATCACCAGCTTGGGATTGCTGATGATGAACAGCGGCGAGCCGATGATGGGCAGGGGCAGGTTTTGCAGGACGGGAGGCAGGGCCACAAAGGTCTCCGTTCGTTGTATCAGTGGGCGATCAGAAGGCATCCAGAGCCAGCGCGGTGACGCTGTCGGCGCCCTCGACGATGGCGTCGCGCAGGCCGGAGCTGCGGCTCAGGATGTGCTCGGCATAAAAGCGCGCCGTCACGATCTTGGCGGTCATGAAAGGAATCTCCTCGCCAGCGGCGACCTTGTCCTCAGCCACGATCAGTGCGCGCGCCAGCTGCCAGCCGGCCACCAGATTGCCGGCCAGCATCAGATAGGGCACCGAGCCGGCGTAGGCCGCGTTCGGATTGCCCTTGCCCTGGGCGGCGATGAAGTCCACCACATCGAGATAGGCCTGGCGGGCTTCGCCCAGGCGTTTGGCCACGGCCTTGGATGCCGCGCTGCTGCGCTGTTTCAGCAGTCCTTCGGTGGCCTCGATCTGGCCTGCAATGGCGCGGGCGAGCTGGCCACCATCGCGCGTGGTCTTGCGGCCCACCAGGTCATTGGCCTGGATCGCGGTCGTGCCTTCGTAAATCGTCAAGATCTTGGCGTCGCGGTAGTGCTGCGCCGCGCCGGTCTCCTCGATGAAGCCCATGCCGCCATGCACCTGCACGCCCAGATCGGTGACCTCCAGGCTCATTTCGGTGCTGTAGCCCTTGACCAGCGGCACCATGAATTCGTAGAAGGCCTGGTTGTGCTTGCGGGTGTCGGCGTCGGGATGGTGGTGGGCGGCGTCATAGGCCGCAGCGGCCACGCTGGACATGGCACGGCAGCCCTCGGTCAACGCGCGCATCGTCATCAGCATGCGACGCACATCGGGGTGATGGATGATGGCGGCGCTGCCGGCCACCGAGCCGTCGACCGGACGCGACTGCACGCGATCGCGCGCGTAGCTCACCGCCTTCTGATAGGCCCGCTCTGCCACCGCAATGCCCTGCACGCCGACGCCGAAGCGGGCGGCGTTCATCATGATGAACATGTACTCGAGGCCGCGGTTCTCCTGGCCGACCAGGGTACCGATTGCGCCCCCATGGTCGCCGAACTGCAGCACTGCCGTCGGGCTGGCCTTGATACCCATCTTGTGCTCGATCGAGACGCAGTGCGCGTCATTGCGCGCGCCCAGCGAGCCGTCGGCATTGACCAGGAACTTGGGCACGATGAACAGGCTGATGCCCTTGACGCCCTCCGGCGCTCCGACCACGCGGGCCAGCACCAGATGGACGATGTTCTCGGCCATATCGTGCTCACCGTAGGTGATGAAGATCTTCGTGCCGAAGATCTTGTACGTGCCGTCGGGCTGCGGCTCGGCGCGGGTGCGCACCTGGGCAAGATCTGACCCTGCCTGCGGCTCGGTCAGATTCATCGTGCCGGTCCATTTGCCGGCCACCAGATTGGGCAGGAAGATGGCCTTTTGCTCATCGCTGCCGGCCGTCAGCAAGGCCTCGATGGCGCCATCGCTGAGCAGCGGGCAAAGCGCAAAGCTGACATTGGCGCTGTTGATCATCTCGCCGCAGGCCGCGCCTATGGTCTTGGGCAGTCCCTGGCCGCCAAACTCGGTCGGGTGCTGCAAGCCCTGCCAGCCGCCATCGGCGAACTGGCGGAAGGCCTCCTTGAAACCAGGGGTGGTGAAGACCTGACCGTCCTTGAAGTAGGAGGGGTTCTTGTCACCCTCGAAGTTCAGCGGCGCGATCACGTCTTCATTGAGCTTGGCGCATTCCTGCAGCACGGCCTGGGCCGTATCGATACCGAAGTCGGCAAAGGCCGGGATCTCGGTCAGCGCCTGCAGGCCGGCAAGCTCCTGCATATTGAACAGCATGTCTTTGACGGGGGCACGGTAGCTCATGGTGTCTTGTCTCCAGATACAACAAGGGCGCCGCGACCAGACAGTCGGGCGCCCTTCATCGGTTTCGAGCGGGCGCTCAGAGGGCGTTAATCAGCTCGGGCACGGCGGTGAACAGATCGGCTTCCAGGCCGTAGTCGGCCACCGAGAAGATCGGCGCTTCCGGATCCTTGTTGATCGCGACGATCACCTTGGAGTCCTTCATGCCAGCCAGGTGCTGGATCGCGCCGGAGATGCCGGCGGCAATATAGAGCTGAGGCGCAACGATCTTGCCGGTCTGGCCGACCTGCCAGTCGTTGGGCGCGTAGCCGGCGTCCACAGCGGCACGCGAGGCGCCCAGCGCCGCGCCGAGCTTGTCGGCCAGCGGAGTCAGCACCTCGTTGAACTTGTCGCTGCTGCCCAGGGCGCGGCCACCAGAGACGATAATCTTGGCTGCGGTCAGCTCGGGGCGGTCGCTCTTGGTCACTTCACGGCCGGCGAACGTGCTCGTGCCGGAATCGGCAGCGGCGGCCAGCGTTTCGACGGCGGCCGAACCGCCAGCGGCGGCAGCAGCGTCAAAGCCAGTCGTGCGCACGGTCAGCACCTTGGTCGCGTCGGCGGACTGCACGGTGGCGATCGCGTTGCCGGCGTAGATTGGGCGCTCGAAGGTGTCGGCGCTGATGACCTTGGTGACATCGCTCAGCTGGGCCACATCCAGCAGCGCCGCGACGCGCGGCGCGACGTTCTTGCCCGAGGCGGTGGCCGGGAACAGGATGTGGCTGTAGCCAGCGGCGATGGCAAGCACTTGCGCGGCCAGATTCTCGGCCAGGCCGTCAGCCAGCTGGGCGGCATCAGCGTGCAGCACCTTGCTGACACCGGCGATCTGCGCGGCCGCAGCGGCGGCGGCGGCGGCATTGGAGCCGGCCACCAGCACATGGACATCACCACCGCAGGCGGCGGCGGCGGTGACGGTGTTCAGCGTCGCGCCCTTGATGGAGGCGTTGTCGTGTTCAGCAATTACCAGAGCAGTCATCTCAGATCACCTTCGCTTCATTCTTCAACTTGTTCACCAGCGTGGCCACATCCGGCACCTTGATGCCGGCGCTGCGCTTGGGCGGCTCCTCGACCTTCAGGGTCTTGATGCGCGGCGCCACGTCCACGCCCAGATCGGCCGGCTTGACGATGTCGAGCTGCTTTTTCTTGGCCTTCATGATGTTGGGCAGCGTCACGTAGCGCGGCTCGTTCAGGCGCAGGTCGGTCGTGATGACCGCCGGCAGGCTCAGCTTGACGGTCTCAAGGCCGCCGTCGACTTCGCGGGTCACGGAAACCTTGCCGTCGGCGACTTCGACCTTGGAGGCAAAGGTGCCCTGCGGCAGGCCGGTCAGCGCGGCCAGCATCTGGCCGGTCTGGTTGCAATCGTCGTCGATGGCCTGCTTGCCGAGGATCACCAGTTGCGGTTGCTCCTTGTCGACCAGGGCCTTGAGGATCTTGGCCACGGCCAGCGGCTGCAGCTCGGCGTCGGTCTCGACCAGGATGGCGCGGTCGGCGCCGATGGCCATCGCAGTGCGCAGGGTTTCTTGGCACTGGGTCACGCCGCAGGAGACGGCGATCACCTCGGTGACCACGCCTTTTTCCTTCAGGCGCACCGCCTCTTCGACGGCGATCTCGTCGAAGGGGTTCATGGACATCTTCACATTGGCGATGTCCACACCGGTGCCGTCGCTCTTGACGCGCACCTTGACGTTGTAATCGACCACTCGTTTGACAGGAACCAAGACCTTCATCGAAGTACTCCAAGGCTAATTGACGTTAACGTTAATCGGATTCTACGGGCCAGCCCCGGCGACGCTGAGTCATCCTGGCGTCAAATGTCCGAAAAAATAGCACGACCGTTCTATTCTAGCGACGTCTTGGGCACGAGCGGCCCGACAAACTAGACTGCGCAACCTGATGACAAGCACCTCCCGCCCCCCTTCCCCCTGCTTGGGTGTTTTCGATTCCGGTGTCGGCGGCCTGACCGTGCTGCGTGAGCTGCGCGAGGCACTGCCGGACGCGGCGCTGCACTATCTGGCCGACACCGCTCATGCGCCGTATGGCGAGAAAAGCAGCGACTTCATCGCAAAGCGCAGCCTGGTGATCGGCGAATACCTGCTCAACCGTGGCGCGGTGATGCTGGTCGTTGCCTGCAATACCGCGACCGCCCACGCCGTCAACGCCTTGCGCGAGCGCTGGCCCGAGCTGCCCATCGTCGGCATTGAACCCGGCATCAAGCCAGCCGTCGCCGCCAGCCGCAATGGCCGCATCGGCGTGCTGGCCACACCGGCCACCATCGCCAGCGCGCGCTACCAGACCTTGATTGAGGCTCATGCCCAAGGCTTCCAAGTCTTCAGCCAGCCTTGTCCCGGGCTGGCCGACCTGATCGAGACAGGTGAGTTGGACAGCCCGGCCCTGCGGGGCCTGATCGAGCGCTGCTGCGCGCCACTGCGCGAGGCCGGTGTCGACACGGTGCTGATGGGCTGCACCCATTACCCGCTGGTCCAGCCCCTGTTCCAGCAAGCACTGGGCCCAGAGGTCCAGCTCCTCAAGATCGAGGCGGCCGTTGCCAAACAGGCCCAGCGCTACTGGGCCGGCGACGGCGTGCCGAGCCTGACGCTGGAAAGCACCGGCGACTCCGCCGTGCTGAGCCGCCTGGCCTCTAGCGCCATGGGCTGGGCCGCGCAATCAACGCGCCAGATTCACATTTAGGCGCGCGCAGCCGCCGCGCCGCGCTGCACATTGACGCCGGCCAACACCCACCAGCCGAGCAAGAAGAAGACGCCGGTGCTGAGGATGGCCAGGCGGTGATTACCGGCCGTCAGCCAGGTCACCAGGCCATAGGTCAGCGGCCCGATGACGGCCGCCAGCCGGGTCGCAAAAGCCCACAGACCGAAAAACTCTGCCAGGCTTGCCTGTGGCGCCAGCGCACCGACCATCGCTCGGCCGCAGGACTGGCTCGATCCCATGCACAGGCCCGCCAGCACGGCAGCCACCCAGAACAGCGCTGGGCCTTGGGCGACAAAGGCCAGCAGGATCATCACCACCCAGCCCAGCAAGGTGACCTTCAAGGCCCGGCTATGACCGACACGATCCTCGAAGTAGCCGAAGACAAAAGCCCCGACCGCCGACGCGATATTGACCAGGAACACCAAGGCCATGGTCTGTGCCTGCTTGAAGCCCAGGGTCTGCTCGGCATACACCGCTGCCAAGGCAATCACCACGGCAATGCCCGCCTGATAGCTGACACCGCAGACCAGAAAGCGCATGAAATCGGGGTAGCGACGTGCCCGCTGCCATGACGCCTTCAAGCGAGCCAGCGCCGATTGAGCCGGCGCAGGCTTCGTCTGAACTTGGGCGCGCTCGCGCAGCAGCAAAAAGGTCGGCAGCGCCGCCAGCGCATAGACGCCAGCCGTGATGTACATCGTGACCGGCACGAACTCGCTGGCGCTCATCCCGGCCGCCTGCGCATGCAGCACATAGGCCAGACTCAGGCCCAAAGCCAGCATGCCGCCGAAGTAACCGAAGGCCCATCCCCAGCCGGACACACGCCCGAGCGAATCGCGCCGCGCCAGTTCTGGCAGGAACGCCCCAATCAAGGCCTCACCGCAGGCATAGCAGGTATTGGACACAACAACCGCCAGCGCGGCCCAAGCCAGCTGCCCCTGACCGGCCAAGCCCAGCCCTATCGTCGAGATGACGCAGCCGGTGGTCATCAGCATCAGCAGCCGCTTCTTGGCCGCGCGCGCATCGGCATAAGCGCCCAGCGCCGGCATGATCAGCATCACCAGAACGCTCGACAGTGCGATCAGCGAGGTCCACAGCAAGGTGGCCGAAGCGCTGGACTGCGCGATCACACCAACGAAGTAGGCGTTGTAGACGGCGGTCAGCACCACCGTGGTGTAGCCGGAGTTGGCGAAGTCATACATCGACCAGCCGAACACCTCGCGCTTCTTGACGCCCGGATTCAGCAACTCTTGCGCAAACAGTCCCACTGCCACCCCTCGTTGGTCGTTATGGCCCTCGACGGGCATGTTGCCAGCACAGTCGCTAATCGCCCGCCGAGCAGCATGAAGACAGGGGCTCAGATCAGGTGAACAGTATTCACCGTCACTTTCACCCCGCCAAACGCGAGCGCCCCCCCCACTCGCGCCCCTGCAGGCCGCCCGGACGGTATCACCCGGCGGTGACAGATTCAAGCGAGGGCGACTCTTGGCTCATCCCGCAACTCGTGACCGTCACGCATATTGGGCAAACCAAATGCGCACCGAGAAATGTGCGCACACGGCTAAGAATGATGGTGCCTCGAACCGGAGTCGAACCGGTACGCCCCTTTCGGTAAGCGGCGGATTTTCGTACCCACTACAACTTTCGTTGCCACAGCCGCGCTGTGTTCGGAGTCTGGAATGCGCCTTGGCCATTGCGTCGTCACGCTTTAGGCCCCCGCCGTCCACTCTCTACACCTTCCCCGTGCGGGGCTTGGCTCGGCGTTGCCTCGGACCCAAGATCCAGGGGGTTCGCCGACTTTGACGGGATTCACGCCAGAGGTTTCCCACCTGGGTGCTCAAATTGCTCTCAAGTCCGCTGTGTCTACCAATTTCACCATCGAGGCACGAGGCAGAGTCTAAATCAATCGACGCCTACCTTTGAGCCGCCTGAGCATGGGCGGCGCAAAATCTGCGTGCCTGAACTCTGGCAACGCGCCCCCTCGCCCTCACCCAAGCCATCAGCGTGTAGACGGAAAGCCCCCCCTGATTTTCACCAAGTGATTCAATCAGAAGGCAAATTCGGTCTGCAAGGCGCGGAACTTGCGCTCAACCCTTCCCCAACGCCCGTTGACCAAGGGTGAGGACAACTCCTCGGCCGGGCGGAATGCCGATCGCCCATCTGCACGATGGCCATACACAGCGAGTATTGGCGAGGGCCTATCGAGCTCTCGGCGATCCACGTATCAGGATGCGTGGGACGACACCACCACGACGCAGGCAAGCGACAGCCACTGCAGACGCCGCAGTACAAAGCCGCGGCGGCCACCCCAACGGAGTTGGGCAGCAGCAGAAATGATAAAGGGAAGCCATCAGGCTTCCCTTTTCATTTTGGAGCGGGTAACGAGGCTCGAACTCGTGACCTCGACCTTGGCAAGGTCGCGCTCTACCAACTGAGCTACACCCGCATTTCAATTTTCGCATTCTGTCCAGCCTGGTGGCCGAACCCGGCGCGAACCGGTTTTCTGGAGCGGGTAACGAGGCTCGAACTCGTGACCTCGACCTTGGCAAGGTCGCGCTCTACCAACTGAGCTACACCCGCATTGAATTCTTGGAGGCGCGGTCCGGAGTCGAACCGGACTAACCGGATTTGCAATCCGGGGCATAACCGCTTTGCTACCGCGCCTTAGAAATCAAATTTTCACTACCGCCAATACTTATGGTGAAGTACTGATGGAAATGGGAAGCCGGGGCTTCCCATTTATATGCCTGGAGCGGGTAACGAGGCTCGAACTCGTGACCTCGACCTTGGCAAGGTCGCGCTCTACCAACTGAGCTACACCCGCATAGTTTCAACACACTGCTCGCTGGATTCTGAATTTCTTCAATCATCCTGCGCCGTTTGCGCTGAAGCAGCTATTCTATACCGGATTTTAGAACTCATGCAAGGCCCCGCGGCCCTGCATGCTTCAAATCTCAGTGTGTCGCCGCCGGAGGCGCCGCCACGGCCGCTTCGGCCTTGGCCGCCACAGCCGGCTCTTCATCAGGCAGCGCAACTGGCATGGACTCGAGCGCCACTTCCAGCACCCGATCGATCCAGCGCACCGGCACGATCTCAAGCTGGTTCTTGACGTTCTCCGGGATGTCCTGCAAGTCCTTGACGTTCTCTTCCGGGATCATCACGGTCTTGATGCCACCACGGTGCGCGGCCAGCAGCTTTTCCTTCAGGCCACCAATGGCGGTAACTTCGCCGCGCAGCGTGATCTCGCCGGTCATCGCCACATCGGCACGAACCGGGATGCCGGTGAGCGCAGAGACAAAGGCCGTCGTCATCGCCGCACCCGCGCTGGGACCGTCCTTCGGTGTTGCGCCGTCGGGCACATGGATGTGCACATCGCGCTTCTCGAAGGCCTCGTCCTTGATGCCCAGGCGGCGAGCGCGTGAACGCACCACAGTGCGGGCCGCCTCGACAGACTCCTTCATCACATCGCCCAGCGAACCGGTGCGGATGATGTTGCCCTTGCCCGGCATCGCCGTCGCCTCGATGGTCAGCAGATCGCCGCCCACCTCGGTCCAGGCCAGACCGACCACCTGGCCGACCTGGTTCTTCTTCTCGGCGCGGCCGAAGTCGTACTTGCGCACGCCCAGGAAGTCGTTGAGGTTGTCCTCGGTGACGACGGCCTGACCCTCGACGGTCTTCAGCGCCAGATTCTTCACCACCTTGCGGCAGATCTTGGAGATCTCGCGCTCTAGCGAACGCACGCCGGCCTCGCGGGTGTAGTAGCGGATGATGCCGCGGATGGCCGACTCCGTGACGTCCATCTCCTCGTCCTTAACGCCATTGTTCTTGCGCTGCTTGGGCAGCAGATAGCGCTGGGCGATATTGACCTTCTCGTCCTCGGTGTATCCCGACAGGCGAATGACTTCCATCCGGTCCAGCAGGGCCGGCGGGATATTCATCGAGTTCGAAGTGGCCACGAACATCACATCGCTGAGGTCGAAATCGACCTCGACGTAATGGTCGCCGAAAGTGTGATTCTGCTCGGGGTCCAGGACCTCCAGCAACGCCGATGACGGATCACCTCGGAAATCCATGCCCAGCTTGTCGATTTCATCGAGCAAGAACAGCGGATTGCGCGTGCCGACCTTGGACAGCGACTGCAGCACCTTGCCCGGCATCGAGCCGATGTAGGTGCGGCGGTGGCCGCGAATCTCGGCCTCGTCGCGCACCCCGCCAAGGGCCATGCGCACGAACTTGCGCCCGGTGGCGCGCGCCACCGACTGACCCAGAGAGGTCTTGCCCACACCCGGGGGGCCGACCAGGCACAGGATGGGCGCCTTCACCTTGTCGACACGCTGTTGCACCGCGAGATATTCGAGGATGCGGTCCTTGACCTTATCCAGGCCGTAGTGGTCTTCGTTGAGTACGCCTTCGGCGTTGCTGAGGTCGTACTTGATCTTGGTCTTCTTGCTCCAGGGCAGGTTGACCAGGGTCTCGATGTAGTTGCGCACCACGGTGGCTTCGGCCGACATCGGCGACATCAGCTTGAGCTTCTTCAGCTCACTGTCGGCCTTCTTGCGGGCCTCCTTGGGCATGCGGGCGGCCTGGATCTTCTTGTCCAGGTCTTCGAGATCAGCACCCTCTTCGCCGTCGCCCAATTCCTTCTGGATTGCCTTGACCTGCTCGTTGAGGTAGTACTCGCGCTGGCTCTTCTCCATCTGGCGCTTGACGCGGCCACGGATGCGCTTTTCCACCTGCAGAATGTCGACCTCGTGCTCAAGCAGATCGAGCAGCTTCTCCAGACGCTTGCCGACTTCGGACAGGTCCAGCACCGATTGCTTGGCGTCGAGTTTGAGCGGCAGATGCGCGGCGATGGTGTCGGCCAGGCGGCCGGCGTCATCGATGCCGGCGATCGAGGTCAGGATCTCGGGCGGGATCTTCTTGTTGAGCTTGACGTATTGGTCAAACTGCTGGGTCACTGCGCGGCGCAGCGCCTCGACCTCGGGCTTGGTATCAGCCTCTGGCGGAATCGGCACGACCTCGGCAACGAAGTGCTCCTCGGTCTCGGTGATGCTGCTGGTGGTGGCGCGCTGCAAACCCTCGACCAGCACCTTGACCGTGCCGTCGGGCAGCTTGAGCATCTGCAAAATGCTGGAGACGCAGCCGACCTCGAACATATCGTCGGGCTTGGGCTCGTCCTTGCCGGCAGCCTTCTGGGCCACCAACATGATTTGACGACCGGCTTCCATCGCGGCTTCCAAAGCCTTGATGGACTTGGGGCGACCCACGAACAGCGGGATCACCATATGCGGGAACACCACCACATCGCGCAGCGGCAGCAGCGGCAGGGTGATGGGTTCGGCGGGCAGAACGGGATGACCGGACATGAAAACCTCTCTTTCTCAGGCCCATCTGCGGCCTGAGGGGGTAAATGCAAGACGCCGAAGGGGAAGGATAGATCAGGCGCTGGCCTTGGCCTGCTCGCGATACACGAGCAGGGGTTTGGCCTCTTCCTCGATGTTGTGCTCGTCCAGCACCACCTTGGCCACACCATCCAAGGCGGGCAGTTCGAACATGGTGTCGATCAGCGACTGCTCCATGATGGAGCGCAGGCCGCGGGCACCGGTCTTGCGGGCCAGGGCCTTGCGAGCGATCGCCGCCAGGCCGGAGGGGCGCACTTCCAGCTCCACACCGTCCATCGCGAACAGCTGCTGGTACTGCTTCAACAAGGCGTTCTTGGGCTCGGTGAGAATCTGCACCAGCGCGTCCTCGGTCAGCTCGCCCAAGGTGGCCACGACTGGCAGACGGCCGACCAGCTCGGGAATCAGACCGAACTTGATCAGATCCTCAGGCTCGACCTCGCGGAACACCTCGGAGACGCGGCGCTCGGACTTGGTCTTGACCGTCGCGCCAAAGCCGATGCCCGACTTCTCGGAGCGGTTCTGGATGACTTTTTCCAGACCATCGAAGGCGCCACCGCAGATGAACAGGATGTTGGTCGTGTCGATCTGCAAGAAGTCCTGATTCGGATGCTTGCGCCCGCCTTGCGGCGGCACCGAGGCCATCGTGCCTTCGACCAGCTTCAGCAAGGCCTGCTGCACGCCCTCACCCGAGACATCGCGGGTGATGGAGGGGTTGTCGGCCTTGCGGCTGATCTTGTCGATCTCGTCGATGTAGACGATGCCACGCTGGGCGCGCTCGACGTCGTAGTTGCAGTTCTGCAGCAGCTTCTGGATGATGTTCTCGACATCCTCGCCAACATAGCCCGCCTCGGTCAGCGTGGTCGCATCGGCGATCACGAAGGGCACGTTCAGCAGACGAGCCAAGGTCTGAGCCAGCAGGGTCTTGCCCGAGCCAGTGGGGCCGATCAAGAGGATATTGCTCTTGGAGAGCTCGACCGAATCCTTGTTGCCGGCCATGTGGCGCAGGCGCTTGTAGTGGTTGTACACCGCCACTGCCAAGGTGCGCTTGGCGACGTCCTGACCAATCACATAGTTATCCAGGCTCGCCTTGATCTCGCTGGGTACGGGTAGATCGGACTTGCTGGCGCGCGCCGGCGTGCTGTCGGCGGGCACTTCATCGCGAATGATGTCGTTGCACAGCTCGATGCACTCGTCGCAAATGAACACCGACGGGCCGGCGATAAGCTTCTTCACCTCATGCTGGCTCTTGCCGCAGAAGGAGCAGTACAAGACTTTTTCGCTGGAGTTGCCTTTTTTCTCGGCCATGGATCTACTTCAAATTCGGGCGTGAGTGCCTGATGGGATGATAGTTCAAACGCCGACGGGGCCCTTGCGTCAATAAGGGCCCCGATCCAGCACCAGTTGAGTCCGGCCCCGAGCTCAGGGGCGCTTTTCGAGCACCTGATCGATCAGGCCGTAGCTCTGCGCCTCAGGAGCGGACATGAAATAGTCGCGCTCGGTGTCCAGCTGGATCTTCTCCAGGCTCTGACCGGTACGCTCGGCCAGGATGCGATTGAGCTGCTCGCGGGTCTTCAAGATCTCGCGGGCATGGATCTCAATGTCGGTGGCCTGTCCCTGGGCGCCGCCCAGCGGCTGGTGGATCATGATCTTGGCGTTGGGCAGCGACATGCGCTTGCCCTTGGCGCCGGCCGCCAGCAAGAAGGCACCCATGCTCGCCGCCATGCCCATGCACAGGGTCGCCACCTGGGGCTTGATGAAATTCATCGTGTCGAAGATCGACATGCCGGCCGAGACGCTGCCGCCGGGGGAGTTGATGTACAGGGAAATGTCCTTGTCCGGATTTTCGCTTTCCAGGAACAGCAGCTGGGCCACCACCAGATTGGCCACCGCGTCATTGACCGGGCCGACCAAGAAGACGATGCGCTCACGCAGCAGGCGGCTGTAGATGTCATAGGCGCGCTCGCCGCGGCCCGACTGTTCGATGACGATGGGCACCATGCCCAGATTGCTAGTTTCCAGCGCGCTCATGAATTTCCTCGCAAGTGATGCTTTGTTATTGGGGCTGATTATGTCGCTTCAAGACGGGGGACGCAGAAAGGGCAAAGGCGCCGGCCTTGCGGCGCGGCGCCCTTGCGCTCAGCTCAGACCAACACTCAGTTGGCAGTCGCCATCAGCTCGTCGAACGGCAGGGCCTTGTCGGTGACCTTGACCTTGGACAGCACGAAGTCCGTCACATTATTCTCGATCACGACAGCCTCGACCTCGGCCAGACGCTCGCGGTCGCTCAGGTACCAGCGGACCACTTCAGCCGGCTTCTCGTAGCTCTGCGCCAGCTCTTCGATGTGAGCTTGCAACTGCTCGGGCTTGGCCTGCAGATTGTTGGCGCGCACCAGCTCGGCCACCACCAGACCCAGGCGCACGCGGCGCTCGGCCTGGGGCTTGAACAGCTCCTCGGGGATCGGTGCCTTTTCGGCGTCCTTGATGCCGCGCTTTTTCAGGTCCTCGCGGGCATTGGCCACCAGACGCTCGGTCTCGCTGGCGATCAGCGCATTCGGCACCTCCAGTTCGGCAGAAGACACCAGAGCGTCCATCACGGCGCCCTTGTTGCGGGCCAGCACGCGGAACTTGACTTCGCGCTCGAGGTTCTTCTTGATGTCGGCACGCAGCGCCTCGACCGTGGCTTCCTTGATGCCCAGCGACTTGGCAAACGCCTCGTTCACTTCAGGCAGGTGCTGGGCCTCGATCTTCTTCAAGGTCACCAGAAAATCGGCTTCCTTGCCAGCCACGTCCTTGCCGTGGTAATCCTCGGGGAAGGCCAGCGGGAAGGTCTTGGACTCACCCGACTTCATGCCGCGAACGGCCTTCTCGAAGGCCTCCAGCATCTGGCCTTCGCCGATGATGAACTGGAAGGCCTCGGCCTTGCCACCGGCGAAGGGCTCGCCGTCGATCTTGCCTTCGAAGTCAATCGTGACGCGGTCTTCGTCGCTGGCAGCCTCGGCGGCGGCGCGCTGCGCAAAGGTGCGGCGCTGCTTGCGCAGGATCTCGACAGTCTTGTCGATCGCGGCATCGGTCACTTCGCTGCCGATGCGCTCGACTTCAGCGGCCGAAAGATCGCCGATCTTGACTTCGGGATAGACCTCGAAGGTGGCATCAAACGCCATCTGGCCCTCGCCGGCCTCGTCCTTCTGGGCGATGCGGGGCATGCCGGCCACGCGCAGCTTGGCTTCGTTGGCGGCGCTGGAGAAGGCCTCGCCCAGCTTGTCGTTCATGACCTCGTACTGAACCGAGTAGCCATAACGCTGGGTGACCACGCTCATCGGCACCTTGCCGGGGCGAAAGCCGTCGGCCTTGACCGTGCGGGCCAGCTTCTTCAGACGGGTCTCGACTTCGCTGTTGATGTCAGCGGCCGCCAGCGTGAGCGTGATGCGGCGTTCGAGCTTTTCGAGGGTTTCGACGGTGACAGCCATAGTTGACTCAATACAAAGTTATCTGGTGCGCGGGGCCGGACTCGAACCGGCACGCCCGTGAAGGCGTCAGGACCTAAACCTGGTGCGTCTACCAATTTCGCCACCCGCGCTAGTGGATCCAGGATCGTGTTGATGCCGAAGAAGACTCCCGGCGCCGCCTCAACCCTGTGGCAATTCGGTAAACCGGAGATTGTAGCCTCTCGCCGGCCCGAAGATTTGGCCCAGGTAAACCCGGACTATCAGAAACGCGACGCAGCCTCGCTGGGACGCTGGATGCGGAACCAAGCCGCATACATCGCCGGCAGCGCCAGCAGGGTCAGCGCGGTCGCGACGATCAAGCCGCCCATGATGGCCACGGCCATCGGCCCCCAGAACACTGAGCGCGACAGCGGCACCATGGCCAGCACGGCGGCTGCGGCCGTCAGCACGATGGGCCGAAAGCGCCGCACGGCCGACTCGACAATCGCCTGCCATGCCGGCACCCCGCGCTCGCGGTCCTGCTCGATCTGGTCGATCAGGATCACCGAGTTGCGCATGATCATGCCCATCAGCGCGATCACGCCCAGCAGCGCGACAAAGCCGAAAGGCCGGTCCAGTAGCAGCAGCGCCGCGGCCACGCCGGCAATGCCCAGCGGCCCGGTCAAGAACACCAACATCGAGCGCGAGAAGCTCTGCAGTTGCAGCATCAGCAAGGTGAAGGTGATAAACAGCATGATGGGCACGCCGGCTGCAATCGAGCCTTGGCCCTTGCTGCTCTCCTCCACCGCCCCGGCCACATCGATCGAATAGCCCAGCGGCATCTTCGCCTGCAATTGCTTGAGCTGCGGCCAGATCTGTGCCGAGACCGTGGCCCCTTGCATGCCCTCGGCCACATCGCCCTGCACGGTGATCGCGTAATTGCGGCCCTCGCGCTGCAGCAGACCTGGCTCCCATTCAAAGCTGACCTTGGCGATCTGGGTCAGCGGAATGCTGCGTCCGCTGGCCGTCGGCACATAGGCATTGCCCAGATCGGTGATGGCCTCGCGCTCGGCCAGCGGCTGGCGCAGCACGATATCGATCAGCTTGTCTGCCTCGCGGTACTGGCCGATCGTGCTGCCGGACAGCAAGGTGCGCGAGGCCTGAGCCAGGCTCTGGCTGCTGACACCCAGCGCGCGCGCCTTGTCCTGATCAACCTCCAGGCGCAGCGACTTGACCGACTCGTTCCAGTTGTCGTTGACGCCGCGCATATTCGGGTTGGCGCGCAAAATCGCCTTGGCCTGGTCGGCCCACATCCGCACGGTCGCGACATCGCTGCCAGCGACACGGAATTGCACTGGATACGACACCGGCGGGCCATTGGGCAGCAGCTTGACGCGGCTGCGCACCTCTGGGAACTCGGCCGCCACCAGTGCCGGCAGACGCTTGCGCAAGGCCTCGCGCTCGCGCAGATTCTTCGGCAGCACGATGGCCTGGCTGACGTTGGGCGCCGGAAAGATCTGGTCCAGCGGCAGATAAAAGCGCGGCACGCCGCTGCCGATCCAGGTGCTGACAGAGTCGACGCCCGGCTCGCGCATCATGCGCGCCTCAAAGCGCTGCGCGATCGCGCGGCTTTGCTCTATCGTCGCACCCTCCGGTAGCGTGAAGTCGACCAGGATCTCCGGACGGCTGGAGTCCGGGAAGAACTGCTGCTGCACCCGCCCCATGCCAACCAAGCCCAGCGCGAAGATCAGCACCGTCATGCCGATGGTCTTCCAGCGGTTTTGCACGCACCACAGCACCATGCGGCGAAAGCGGTTGTAGAACGGCGTGTCGAACAACTCGTGCGCTGCGCCCTGGCCGGCCACATGGCTGCGCAGCAGCAGCGAGCCCAGATAAGGGACGAAATAGATCGACACCACCCAGGAGATCACCAGCGCGGCCGCAGTCACCGCGAAGATCGCGAAGGTGTACTCACCGGTGGCCGACTGGGCCATGCCGATGGGCAGGAAGCCCACCGCCGTGATCAGGGTACCGGTCAGCATGGGCATCGCCGTCGCGTCATAGGCAAACGTCGCGGCGTGCATCTTGTCATAGCCCTCTTCGAGCTTGCGCACCATCATCTCGACCGCAATGATGGCGTCGTCGACCAGCAGACCCAGCGCGATGATCAGCGAGCCCAGCGAGATCTTGTGCAGGCCCACGCTCCAGTAAAACATCGTCACAAAGGTGATCGCCAGCACCAGCGGGATCGTGATCGCCACCACCAGACCGGGCCAGATGTCAATGCGCAGCGGCTTGGTGTGCAGGCCCAGCGCGATGAAGCTGACCGCCAGCACGATCACCACCGCCTCGATCAACACCTGCACAAATTCGTTGACCGAGCGCGTCACCGCCTGCGGCTGATCCTGGATCTGTGCCAGCTCGATGCCAGCCGGCAGCTCCTTGCGGATCTTGGCGCTGGCCGCTTGCAAGGCCTTGCCCAGCGCGATGATGTCGCCGCCCTTGGACATCGAGATGCCCAGCGCCACCACATCCTTGCCCTGGTGGCGCACCATGATGGACGGCGGATCAGCATAGGCGCGCTTGATATCGGCGATATCGGACAGGCGGATGCTGCTGGCGATGCCGGTCACGGGATTGATCGCGCGAATCGGGAAGTCCTTCAGCGCCTGCACCGAGTTGAACTGGCCACCGATGCGCACCTGCAGATTGCCGCTGCCGGCATTGAGCACACCGGCGCCCTCCACCGCGTTTTGCGCTCCGAGCTGATTGATCACTTGGCTGAAGTCCAGGCCCAGCTCGGCCAAGCGCTTTTGCGAGATCTCGATGAAGAGCTTTTCCGCCTGGGCGCCAAAGGTCTCGACCTTGGCAACATCGGGCAGCTTCAGCAGCTGGGCCCGCACACGGTCGGCGTGCTCGCGCAATTCCTCACGGCTGAAGCCATCGGCCGACAGCGCCAAGATGGAGCCGTAGACATCACCGAATTCGTCATTGAACAGCGGTCCGAGCACCCCCTGCGGCAGGGTGTGGCGCATATCGCCGATCTTTTTTCGCACCAGATACCAGGTGCCCGCGACCTCTTTGGCCGGCGTGCTGTCCTTGAGTTGGAACAGGGTCAGCGACTCGCCCGGCTTCGTGAAACTGCGGATCTTGTCGGCATGCGGCACCTCCTGCAGTGTCTTCTCGATCTTGTCGGTCACCTGCTCGGCCACCTGCTGCGCGGTCGCGCCTGGCCAGAAGGCCTGGACCACCATGATGCGGAAAGTGAACGGCGGATCCTCGTCCTGGCCCAGCTGGAAATAGGCGGCAAAGCCCATCACCATCAGCACCACCATCAGATAACGGGTCAGGGCCGGATGCTCCAAGGCCCAGCGGGACACATTGAAGCGTGAGCCCACATAGGGCTTGTTCGGAGTGCTCATGCGTGCCTGGCCTTGTTCTTAACGGGAAGCGGCCGCGGCTGCGGGCTCGGCATAACGCGTGACCTTCAGGCCCGCTGTCAATACATGCACGCCAGCGGTCACGACCTCCTGGCCGGGCACGAGTCCGCCAGACACCACCACCTCGTTGCCATCGGCACCGGCCACCTGGATGGGCTGCAGCTTCAAGGTCATGGTCTTGCCATCGAGCAGCCAGACCGACGTCTTGCCCTGCTGCTCCAGCACCGCCGTCAGCGGCAGCTTGATCACATCCGCCTGCTTTGGCAGCTCCAGCAGCACGGTCGCCGTCTGGCCCAGACGCGCATCGAGCTTGCCGGCATCAGCCTTGATCAAGAAGGTGCGCGTGGTGGGGTCGGCCGCCGCCGACACCTCGCGCAGCTGTACCGGCTGCACCGCCTGCTCGCTACCCCAGAGCTTGACGGTCAGCGCGCCGGGCCGGCTGGCCGCCGCGCGCAGGCTCGCAATCATCTGCTCGGGTACAGAGAACACCACGTCTTTGGGCCCCGCATGGGCCAGTTGCAGCACCGGCGTTCCGGCCGCCACAACCATACCCGGCTCGGCGTACACCGCCGTCACCACACCGCCGGCATCAGCCGTCAGTTGCGCATAGGCCGACTGATTGCTCTGGGCACTGGACTGCGCCTTGGCCTGGTCCAGCTGCGCCTGGGCTGCCTTGAAGGCGGCGTCGCGCCGCTCCAGCTCGGCCGCGCTGATGAAACCCTGCTGGTGCAACTCGATGAAACGCTTGTAGTCGGCACCAGCCTGGTCACGGTTGACGCGGGCGGCCTGCATGCCGGCGCGCGCCGCGTCCTGGGCCAGCAGCAGGTCTTGCGCATCGATGCGGGCCAACAGCTGACCCGGCTTGACGGTATCGCCCAGATTGACGCGGCGCTCCAACAGCTTGCCGCTGACCCGGAAGGACAAGCGCGACTCGGTGCGGGCGCGCAGCTCGGCCGCGTACTCATGCGTGAGCCCAGCACTGTCACTGGCCACCACCAGGGTTCGCACGGCCCGCTCGGGCTCGGGCGCAGGAGCGGGCTTGCTGCAGGCGGACAGCAGCAGGGCCGACGCCAGCAGCAGACCCAGGGATTGGACTTGGGACATGGGTAACCTCATCAAAGCCGGCAGCGCCGCAGTAACTGACTAATTGGTCAGTAATGTATTTGTCGCTTTGAGGCCTGTCAAACCCGGCGGTGCCTTGTTTTGGCGACCTCGCGCATCGGCGCACCCTGCGGTAGCGCACACAATGCCGGCCGTGAGCATAGAACACTACGAAAACTTTCCCGTCGCTTCCTGGCTATGTCCGCCGGCCCTGCGCCCAGCCATTGCCGCGATCTACCACTTCGCCCGTACTGCCGACGACATCGCCGACGAGGGCGAGGCTTCGGCTGACCAGCGCCTTGCAGAACTGCGCGCTTACCGCCTGGATCTGCAGGCGGTCTCGCGCGGCCAGCCAGCGTCGCCGCGCTGGGCCGCCCACGTCTTCTCGCCGCTCGGACCAGTGCTGCAGCGACACCGGCTGCCGTTGTCCCTGCTCGAAGCCCTGCTGGACGCCTTCGAGCAAGACCTGGTCAAGACCCGCTATGCCGATCGCGCCGAGCTGATCGACTACTGCCGCCGCTCGGCCGACCCGGTCGGTCGGCTGCTGCTGCATCTGTACGGCGTGGCCGACGCGCAGGCACTGCGCCAGTCGGACGCAATCTGCTCCAGCCTGCAGCTGATCAATTTCTGGCAAGACATGAGCCGCGACGGCCCGCGCGGTCGCGTCTACGCGCCCCAGCAAGACCTGTCGCGCCACGGCCTGAGTGCCGAGGCCCTTCAGCGCTGCGAAGACAGCCCCGCCGCCCGCGCCCTGCTGCGCGACTTGTGCGACTGGGCCGAGCGCCTGATGCACGAGGGCGCGCCGCTGGTGCACCGCCTGCCCGGCCGGGCCGGCTGGGAGCTGCGCCTGGTGGTACAAGGCGGCCTGCGCATTCTTGCGAAAATCAAGGCTATGGATCACGCCACCCTGCTCACCCGCCCCCGACTGCATGCAATAGACCTGCCCCCGATGTTGTGGCGAGCCCTGCGCATGCACGCGGGCAAGAACCCTCGCGCGGAGGCCAAGTGACGCCCGAGCAATACGTTCAGGACAAGGCGGCCAAAAGCGGATCGAGCTTTTACTACGCCTTCCTCTTTCTGCCGCCGCCGCGCCGCGCTGCGATCACCGCCTTCTACGCCTTCTGCCGCGAGATCGACGACGTGGTCGACGAGATCCAGGACCCCGGCATCGCCGCCACCAAGCTGGCCTGGTGGCGCAAGGAGGCCGCGGGCGCCTTTGCCGGCTCGCCTCAGCATCCGGCGATGAAGGCGCTGATGCCCCATGTGGCCGACTACGACATCCGGCTCGAGCATCTGATGGCCGTCATCGAGGGCTGCCAGATGGACCTGGAGCAGACCCGCTATCTGGACTACCCGGGCCTGCAGCGCTACTGCCATCTGGTGGCCGGCGTGGTCGGCGAGGTGGCCTCGGGGATATTCGGCCGCAGCGAGCCGGCCACTATCGCCTACGCCCACAAGCTCGGCCAGGCCCTGCAGCTAACCAATATCATCCGCGATGTCGGCGACGATGCGCGGCGCGGCCGCATCTACCTGCCGATCTCTGAACTGCAGCAGTTCGATGTCAAGGCCCACGAGATTCTCAAGCGAGACAAGCCCTGGGGCTATAGCGAACGCTTCACCGCGCTGATGCAGTTCCAGGCCCGCCGCGCCCACGCGCTCTACAACGAAGCCTTCGCGCTACTGCCGGAGGCCGACCGCCGCGCGCAAAAGCCCGGACTGATGATGGCCCATATTTACCGCGCACTGCTGCGGGAAATCGAGGCTGAGCAGTTCCAGGTGCTGCACCAGCGCATCTCGCTGACGCCGCTGCGCAAGCTCTGGATCGCGATGAAGACCAATTGGCGCGGCCGATGATCGACCACTGCGTAACGGCTGTGCCGGCGCCCTCAAGCGATCTGAGCCTGGCCACAAACAGTCCCTGCCGACTGCTTGTGCCTGGCGACGGCCGAGCCGGGTCTGCAGCAGCCGCGCAATCATGAAGATCGCCATCGTCGGTGGCGGCTGGGCCGGCCTGGCTGCGGCGGTTGGGGCCACCGAAGCCGGGCACCGCGTGACGCTGATCGAGATGGCGCCACAGCTGGGCGGGCGTGCACGCAGCCTGGCGCAGCCGCCGCAGCTGGACAACGGCCAGCACATCCTGATCGGCGCCTACCGACAGAGCCTGGCGCTGATGCGCCGCGTGGGCGTCGATGCGGACCGCGCCCTGCTGCGTTTGCCGCTGCGCCTGCGCTACCCCGGGCACGAGGGTCTGAGGCTGCGGCCGGGGCCGCCGATATTGGCCTTTGCCCGCGCCGTGCTGAGCTACCGGGCCTGGCCGCTGGCGGCGCGCCTGCGCTTTCTGGGTCAGAGCCTGGTTTGGGCCTTGGCGGGGTTTCGCTGCGCGGCGGACCTGAGCGTGGCTCAGCTGTGCCGCCGCGTGCCCGAGCCGGTACGGCGCGAGCTGATCGCGCCGCTGTGTGTAGCCGCGCTGAACACGCCGGCCGAGCAGGCCAGCGCCCAGGTCTTTCTGCGCGTGCTGCGCGACGCCTTGTTCGACGGCCCCGGCTCCTCCGATCTGCTGCTGCCGCGCCGGCCGTTGAGCGAGCTGCTGGCCGAGCCGGCCGGGCAATGGCTGCAGGCGCACGGTGCTGAGATCCTGCTGGGCAGGCGCGTCCAGCAGCTGCGGGCCGAGGGCGCGGGCTGGTCGGTCGACGGCCAGCCCTTCGATGCCGTCGTGCTCGCCTGCCCGGCGCCGGAGGCGGCACGCCTGACCACGCCGCTGGCAGCGCACTGGGCGCGGCAGGCGGCGGCGTTGCGCTTCGAGCCCATCATCACCGTCTATCTGCACAGCCCCGGCTCCACCCTGCCCGCGCCTATGCTGGCCCTGCAGGATGGCCCGGCTGCGCCGGCGCAGTTCGCGTTCGATTTGGGCCAGCTGGGCCATGCGCCGGGCCGCTTCGCCTTCGTGATCAGCGGCGCGGCGGCATGGATCGAGCGCGGCCTGGAAGCGGCCGGTGCGGCCACGCTGGATCAGGCGCTGGCGGTACTGCGCTGGCACAGCCCGCCGAGCGTGCTGCGTGTGCTCGCCGAGAAGCGCGCCACCTTTGCCTGCACGCCAGGACTGCAGCGCCCGCCGGCGGCGATCGCACCGGGGCTGTGGGCGGCCGGTGACTATATCGACGGCCCCTACCCGGCCACGCTGGAGGGCGCGGTACGCGCCGGTCAGGCGGCTGCGGCAGCCATCAAACAGGCCTGATCAGGGCTGATCCGGCTGACGCGCAAAGGGTGCCGCCAGCGGCTCGCCGACGAACACACTCTGCGCCGGCCACAGCACGCTGCGCCAATACGCCTCCAGCGCGCTTACGCCCTGCAGATAGTTCAGCAACAGCAGTTGCGGATGCGGGAACTTCTGCAAATGGTTGCAGGGCTCGCTGACCGCGCCGTGGCTGGCGGTAGCACCCGCCGCTATCCAGTCCAGCGCACTCATCTGCGGGCCGCTGGTGCGCTCCAATTGCCCGCCCAGCGAGGTCAGATGGTCGGCCAGGGCGCCGGGCAGGAAGGGAATCTGATCCAGCCCCTCGACCCGCGCCAGCCCGGTCTGGTAGAGCACCACTTCGGCCAGCGGCGGCAGCTGGCCTTGATCGAGCTGGCGCACCTCGACGCCCCAGGCCCACAGCCGACCCGGCGGCGGAAACAGTGGCGCACGCACATTGCGAGCCTTGTCGGTCGTACTGGCGAACACCGCCTGCACTGGCGGCGTGCCGCGCTGCGCCAGGCTGTGGTCGGCGGCCACGCCGCGGTCGATCAGCGAGCGGGCCTGCTCGACCGAGCGCGCGGCCAACAGCATGGCCGGCCGCAAGCCGAGATCGCTGAAGGGCTTGTGGCCGGTGTAGGCCACATAGGGCGAGGGTTTGGAAGGCGCACAACTGTGCTTGCACAGCTCGCCTTGAAAGCCCAGAGCCAGCGCGCCGGTGATGGCATTGCAGGCCACCGCATAGGGCTGGCTCCAGGCCAAGGCCAGTGCCTGAACCCGGCCCGGCAGGCGCCGCTGCAGCTGCGCCTGCAACTCATCGAACTCGGCCGGGCTCAAGCTCGGCCGCAGCGGCAGCTCTAGCCTGACAACCTGCTCGGCGCTCAGGCCGCGCCGCAGGGCGTAGTGCTCACCCACCGCCACCGAATAGGGGTCGGCCGTATTGATCACCACGGCAATGTCGGCGGCCGTCAACCGCCCCGAGGTCGGCGGCACCCGCAACCATTGCGGGGCGGCTGGGGACTGGGCCTGAGCCTGAGCCTGAGCCTGGATCTGGGCCTGGGCGGGGGCGACCAGCATCAGCCCGACCAGCAGCGCGGCCACTGTCTTCATTTCGCCATGTAGAAACTTCACAAAATCCCGCACAATGAAACCATGAAAAACAAAGAGGGGCAGACGCCCGCAGTTCAAGTCCTGGAACGCGCCTTTACCTTGCTGGACGTTTTGGCCAGCCATCAGGACCCTGTGTCGCTCAAGCAGATCAGCGAAACCACCGGTCTACACCCCTCGACGGCGCACCGCATTCTCAACGACTTGGCGATCGGCCGTTTCGTCGACCGTCCCGAGGCCGGTAGTTATCGACTGGGCATGCGATTGCTGGAGTTGGGCAATCTGGTCAAGGCGCGGCTGGATGTGCGCGATGCGGCGCTGGGGCCCATGCGCGAGCTGCACAAGTTCACCCACCAGCCGGTCAATCTGTCTGTGCGCCAGGGTGACGAGATCGTCTATATCGAGCGTACTTACAGCGAGCGCTCGGGCATGCAGGTGGTGCGGGCCGTCGGTGGCCGGGCGCCGCTGCACCTGACCTCGGTGGGCAAGCTCTTCCTGGCCAGCGACGACGCCCAGCGGGTGCGTGCCTACGCGACCCGCACCGGCCTGGCCGGCCACACCCGAAACAGCCTGACCGAGATCGGCGCGCTGGAGCGCGAAATGGCCCTGGTGCGCCAGCGCGGCGTGGCGCGCGACGACGAGGAGCTGGAACTTGGTGTGCGCTGCATGGCTGCCGGCATCTACGACGACCAGGGCAAGCTGATTGCCGGTCTGTCGATTTCGGCGCCGGCAGACCGGCTGGAGGAGAGCTGGCTGGCGCGGCTGCGCGAGACGGCCGCCCAGATTTCGCAGGCGCTTGGCTACCGCGGCTGACCCAGAGCCCACCGAGCACAATCAGCCCCCCTCAGCCCTCTTTGCCCTCTCTCGCCACCGGACATGCGTTTCGCGTCCGGCGGTTCAAGCAAAACGCTGGGGTCGCCGGTGCAGAACCATTCCCCTTGCCCGGCTGGTAGAGGACTTTCACCTCCAACTAGGTGCGCCCTGCCGGGCACACCCAAAAAGAAAGCGCGCCATTGGCGCGCCTTGTTTGCCGGCCCCAGTCGTCCAGACTCAGCCAGAGATGCCCGGCAGCGCGGCGCTGACTTCAGGATTGGCGCTGATCCATTTGCGAACGCGCTCGGCATCGCCAATACGCGAATACTTGCCGGCCGAGTCCAAGAACACCAGGATCAGCTTGCGCCCGGCCATTTGCACCTGCATCACCAGGCAGCGGCCGGCCTCGTTGATGAAGCCGGTCTTCTGCAGGCCGATATCCCACGAACCGCTGCGCACCAGGCCGTTGGTGCTGTGAAAAGCCACCTGGCGACGGCCCAAGGTCACCAGATGCTCCTTGGAGGTCGACAGCTCGCGCAGCAGCGGAAACTCGTGCGCCACCCTCACCAGCGCGGCCAGATCCTTGGCGCTGCTCTGGTTGCGGCTGGACAGCCCGGTAGGCTCGACGTAATGGGTGTCGCTCATGCCCAGGGTCTGCGCCTTGTGGTTCATCGCCGCGACAAAGGCTTTCAAACCACCGGGATAGTGACGACCCAGTGCATTGGCGGCGCGGTTCTCCGACGACATCAGCGCCAGATGCAACATCTCGCTGCGGCTCAAGGTGGTGCCGATCGCCAGGCGTGAGCGGGTGCCCTTCTCGGTATCGATGTCTTCGTCGGTGACGGTCAGCATCTCATCGAGCGGCTGCTTGGCCTCGACAACAACCAGGGCAGTCATCAGCTTGGTGATGGATGCGATCGGCAGCACTGCCTGGGAGTTCTTGGACAGCAGCACCTCGTTGGTCTCCTGGTCCATCACCAGAGCCACGCTGGACTTCAGATCGAGCGGATCCTCGACCGCGTGCAGACCGTAAATTTGGCCAAACGAGGGCCGAGCCGGGGCGGAAGCCATCGCGGCCTTGCGCGGCGCCCGCAGGCTGCGCGCCACCGGCTTGGCCTTGCGCACCGTCTTGCCAGCCTTGCTGCTGCTTTTACTGGCACTGGCCGCATGGGCTTGCTGAGCCGGCAATAGCGATACGCCCGCTATGAGGGCGCAGCTCATCACCGCACTCGACAACAAAGTCACAAAAGTCTTCAATCCAGCCCCCAATGCTTGCGTCGCAAGTGTAGGTCAAAGGAAAAAGTCGGGCAAGATCAAAAACTTATGCGCGCCTCCTAAAGTGAAGCATCGCGTAACTTAGTTCCCAATCGACCCCGGTTCAGCCTTGCGCTGCGACTCTTTCGGTCTTGCTTTGCAGCTTGTTCAGTGCGCTCAAATATGCCTTGGCCGAGGCCACGACGATATCGGGGTCGGCACCAACGCCGTTCACCACGCGCCCGGCATGCTGCAAACGCACCGTGACTTCGCCCTGTGATTCTGTGCTGCCGCTGGTGATCGCATTGACCGAATAAAGCAGCAGTTCGGCGCCACTTTGTACTTTGGACTCGATGGCACGCAGGCTGGCGTCAACCGGGCCGTTGCCATCGCTCTGAGCATGGTGCTCGACTCCGCCGGCCGCAAAAGCGACTTTGGCATGGGGGCGCTCGCCGGTCTCTGAGTGCTGGGACAGTGCCAGCAGCCGGTAGTGTTCCTGCTCGGCGGTGACCGACTCGTCCATCACCAGTGCGATGATGTCTTCGTCGAAAATCTCGTTCTTGCGGTCGGCCAGGTCCTTGAAGCGCACGAAGGCGGCATTGATCTCGGCCTCAGACTCCAGCGCAATGCCCAGCTCCTGCAAGCGCTGCTTGAAGGCATTGCGGCCGCTGAGCTTGCCCAGCACGATCTTGTTGGCGCTCCAGCCCACATCCTCGGCCCGCATGATTTCGTAGGTGTCGCGCGCCTTCAGCACGCCGTCCTGGTGGATGCCAGAGGCATGGGCGAAGGCATTGGCGCCAACCACGGCCTTGTTGGGCTGAACCACGAATCCGGTGGTTTGCGATACCAGGCGCGAGGCCGCGACGATCTGGGTCGCATCGATGCCGACATCCAGGCCGAAGTAATCGCGCCGGGTCTTGACCGCCATCACCACCTCCTCCAGAGAGCAGTTGCCGGCTCGCTCGCCCAGGCCGTTGATCGTGCACTCGATCTGGCGCGCGCCGCCTATCATCACCCCGGCCAGCGAGTTGGCCACCGCCATGCCCAGGTCGTTGTGGCAGTGCACGCTCCAGATTGCCTGGTCGGCGTTGGGCACGCGCTCGCGCAGGTTCTTGATGAAATTGCCGTAGAGCTCGGGGATGGCGTAGCCGACCGTGTCGGGGATGTTGATCGTGCGCGCGCCTTCCTTGATCACTGCCTCGACGACGCGGGCCAGAAACTCCGGATCGGAGCGGTAACCGTCCTCGGGCGAGAACTCCACATCGTCGGTCAGATTGCGGGCGAAACGCACCGCTTGGATGGCCTGCTCCAGCACCTGCTCGCGCGTCATGCGCAGCTTCTTCTCCATATGGAGCTCGCTGGTGGCGATGAAGGTGTGGATGCGCGAGCGCGCTGCGCCCTTGAGTGCCTCGGCCGCGCGCGCGATGTCGCGGTCATTGGCCCGGGCCAGCGAGCAGATCGTGCTGTCGCGCACCGCGTCGGCAATCGCCTTGACGGCCTCGAAGTCACCATTGCTGGAGGCCGCGAAACCGGCCTCGATCACATCGACCTTGAGCCGTTCCAGCTGGCGCGCAATGCGCAGCTTCTCGTCCTTGGTCATCGAGGCGCCGGGCGATTGCTCGCCGTCGCGCAAGGTGGTGTCAAAAATAATCAACTGCTGGCTCATGAGCGGGCTCCCAATAGATGTACTCAGGCGGTTACGGAGGTGGCGAACTGCAGCTGGCCACGCTGCGCGGCACGGCGCAGGCCGGAGCTGATGGCCTTCAACGAGGCCGAGACGATGTTGGCGTCGATGCCGACACCGAACAGTGTCAGCGCGTCGCCGATGCGCAGCTCCAGATAGGCCACAGCCTTGGCGTCCGCACCGCTGCCGATCGAATGCTCGTGATAGTCGAGCACGCGCACGGCCGAGGCCAGCTGGGCGTTCAGACCGTTGATGAAGGCGTCGATGGGCCCGCTGCCCTCACCCTGCACTTGCAGCTGTCGCTCGCGCAAATCGGCGCTGGCGCGCAGGCTGACCCGGCCCTCGGCCGACTCGCTGATTGACGGATGCAGGGCCGCACCGGCGCTGATGCCGTATTCGCGGTCGAAGATACCCCAGATGTCGGCGGCGCTGAGTTCCTTGCCGCTGTCGTCCATCACGGCCTGCACGGCCTGGCTGAACTCGATCTGCAGGCGGCGCGGCAGTTCGACCCCGTACTCGGCCTCCAGCAAATAGGCGATGCCGCCCTTGCCCGACTGGCTGTTCACGCGTATGACCGCGTCATAGCTGCGGCCCAGGTCCTTCGGATCGACCGGCAGATAAGGCATGTCCCAGATGTCGCCGTCTTTGCGGGCGGCAAAGGCCTTCTTGATCGCGTCCTGATGCGAACCCGAGAACGAGGTGTAGACCAGATCGCCGGCATAGGGATGGCGCGGATGCACTGGCAGCTGAGTGCAGTGCTCGGCGCAGCGGCGCACCTCGTCAATGTCGGAGAAGTCCAGCTCGGGCGAAATGCCCTGCGTGTAGAGATTCAGCGCGATGTTGACGATGTCGACATTGCCGGTGCGCTCGCCGCTGCCGAACAGGCAGCCCTCGATGCGGTCGCCACCGGCCATCAGTGCGAACTCGGCCGCAGCCGTGCCGGTGCCGCGGTCATTGTGCGGATGAATGGACAGCACGACGCTATCGCGGCGTTCGATATGGCGGTGCATCCACTCGACCATGTCGGCAAAGATGTTCGGCGTCGAATGCTCGACGGTGGCCGGCAAGTTGATGATGACCTTGCGCTCGGGCGTCGCGTCCCAGGCCTGGGTCACCGCATCGACAACGCGCTTGGAGAACGCCAGCTCCGTGCCGGAGAACATCTCGGGCGAGTACTGAAACTGGAACTCGGTATCCGGCTGATCAGCAGCCATGCGCCGGATCATCTGTGTGTGCGTGACGGCCAGCTCGACGATCTGGTCCTCGTCCATGCCCAAGACGACCTTGCGCATCACCGGCGCGACCGCGTTGTACAGATGAACGATGACTCTGCGCGCGCCGCGCAGCGACTCGAAGGTGCGCTCGATCAGCGGCTGGCGCGCCTGGGTCAGCACCTGGATGGTCACGTCGTTCGGGATGAGGTTTCTCTCGATCAGCAGGCGCACGAAGTCGAAATCGGTCTGCGAGGCCGAGGGGAAACCGACCTCGATCTCCTTGAAGCCGATACGCACCAGCATCTCGAACATGCGCAGCTTGCGCTCGGCATCCATCGGCTCGATCAGGGCCTGGTTGCCGTCACGCAGATCGGTGCTCAGCCAGATCGGTGCGCGGCTGAGCTGGGCGTCCGGCCAGGTCCGGTCGCGCAGACCGATCGGCGCGAAGGCGCGGTACTTGACGTTGGGTTGCTTCAACATGGATCTTGCTTCCTGGTGAGTCTGGTTCGCAACCTGCAGACTCGAAAAGACCAACGGCCCGCTGCAGGGTGCATACGGGCCGTTGAGATCAAAAACGCTTGGACGTGCGCGATCAGCGAACCCGAGGTTCACCTAGTAGTAGCAGCGCGGTCACGGACAAGGTCTTCATAGATCGTAAATATAGCACGTGAGCTCAGCGATGCAGGCCCTGCTCATCGGGCTCGTCGGTCGATGTGGCGATCATGCTGACCTGCTTGCCCTTGGCCTTGCGCCAGAAATAGATCACATAACCCGACAGGCCATAGGCGCAGAAGATCGCGAACAGTCCGAGCGGTGGGTTCTGGCTGATCAGCACGATGGCCAGCGCGATCGCGACCAGCACCACGAAGGGCACGGTGCGCCGGGCGCCGACGACCTTGAAACTGTAGAACGGCGCGTTGGTCACCATTGACAAGCCCGCGAACAAGGTCATCCCAAACGCCGTCCAGACCACCCACGGCAGATGGGTGACTTGCTTGAATCCATAGTCATCAAAGGCCCAGATCATGCCGATCACGATGGCCGCGGCGGCCGGGCTGGGCAGGCCCTGGAAGAAGCGTTTGTCGACCACGCCGATATTGACGTTAAAGCGCGCCAGACGCAGCGCCGCGCCCGAGATATAGACAAAGGATGGAATCCAGCCGAGCTTGCCCATGTCCTTGAACGCCCAGACATAGACGATCAGCGCGGGCGCCGCGCCAAAGCTGACCATGTCCGACAGGCTGTCCATTTGCTCGCCGAATGCGCTCTGCGCATTGGTCATGCGCGCGACGCGGCCGTCCAGACTGTCGAGGACCGCGGCGCAGAAGATCGCGATGCAGGCCAGCTCGAAGCGGCCATTCATCGACATCACGATCGCGTAGAAGCCGGAGAACAGGGCTGCCAGCGTGATGGCATTGGGCAGCACATAAATGCCCTTGCGACGCGGGCGCACCGGAGCCGCCACGGTGTCTTCGTCCTCGTCCAGCAGCTCGGTCGGGCTCTTCTTGTTCGATTCGGTCATGGGGCGGGAGGATACAACAGGCAATTCAAAGAAAAAGCCGCGAGGCCTGAGGGCTTCGCGGCTTTCGAATCCGGATTGCCGGATCAGTTCTTGCTTTGGTCGACCAGGCGATTCTTCTTGATCCAGGGCATCATCGCGCGCAGCTTCTCGCCGACCTGCTCAATCTGGTGCTCCGAGGTCAGGCGGCGACGGCTCAGCAAGGTCGGTGCGCCGGCCTTGTTCTCGAGGATGAAGCTCTTGGCGTACTCGCCGGTCTGGATGTCCTTGAGGCACTGGCGCATCGCCTCCTTGGTGGCTTCGGTGACGACCTTGGGACCGGTCACGTACTCGCCGTACTCCGCATTGTTGGAGATCGAGTAGTTCATGTTGGCGATACCGCCTTCATAAATCAGATCGACGATCAGCTTGAGCTCGTGCAGGCACTCGAAGTAGGCCATCTCGGGCGCGTAGCCGGCTTCCACCAGGGTCTCAAAACCGGCCTTGATCAGCTCGACGGCTCCGCCGCAGAGCACGGCCTGCTCGCCAAACAGATCGGTTTCGGTCTCTTCGCGGAAGTTGGTCTCGATGATGCCGGCCTTGCCGCCACCGTTGGCCGAGGCGTAGCTCAGCGCAAGATCACGGGCCTTGCCGGTCTTGTCGGCATAGACGGCGATCAGGTGGGGCACGCCGCCACCTTGGGTGTAGGTGCCGCGCACCGTATGGCCGGGGGCCTTGGGGGCGACCATCCAGACGTCCAGGTCGGCACGCGGCGTGACTTGGCCGTAGTGGACATTGAAGCCGTGGGCGAAAGCCAACGAGGCGCCTTGCTTGATATTGGGCTCGACTTCGCGCTTGTAGACCTCGGCGATTTGTTCATCGGGCAGCAGAATCATCACGACGTCGGCTGCCTTGACCGCATCAGCGATCTCGGCGACCTTCAGGCCGGCGTTCTCGGCCTTGGCCCAGGAAGCGCCGCCGCGGCGCAGACCGACGGTGACCTTGACGCCGCTGTCGTTGAGATTTTGCGCATGGGCATGGCCTTGTGAGCCGTAGCCGATGATGGTGACGTTCTTGCCTTTGATCAGGCTCAGGTCGGCGTCCTTGTCGTAATAAACGTTCATGTCGTGCTCCAGGAAAAAACGGGTCGGGGGTTGTTGGGTGGGGAAAATCTAGAAACTCAGACGCGAAGGATGCGCTCACCACGGCCGATGCCGCTGGTGCCGGTGCGCACCGTCTCCAGGATGGAGCCGCGGTCCAGCGCGCCGATGAAGGCGTCGAGCTTGGAGGCCGTGCCGGTCAGCTCGATCGTGTAAGTCTTCTCGGTGACGTCGATGACGCGGCCACGGAAGATGTCGGCGGTGCGCTTCATCTCCTCGCGCTCCTTGCCGACCGCCCGCACCTTGATGAGCATCAGCTCGCGTTCGGTGAAGTTCCCCTCGGTCAGGTCGACCACCTTGACCACCTCGATCAGGCGGTTCAGATGCTTGGTGATCTGCTCGATCACCTCGTCCGAGCCGGTCGTGACGATGGTCATGCGCGACAGCGAGGAATCCTCGGTGGGCGCCACCGTCAGGCTCTCGATGTTGTAGCCGCGGGCCGAGAACAGTGCGACGACGCGCGACAGCGCGCCCGGCTCGTTCTCGATGAGCAGTGCAATGATGTGTTTCATAGAGTCTCGTCCTTCGCGCTCTTCAAGCCGGCGGCGGTAACCGACGGCTCTTGGCCACGCTCTTCGATTGAAAGGGAGTCGGTCCGGGCCTTGGGATTCGTCGACCAGACTTTCGGCGCTGCGCGGTAACGCAGCAGCCCCGGCCTGGCTTGTCGAAACTCAGAGGTCTTCGGACCCCAGCAGCATTTCCGAGATGCCCTTGCCCGCCTTGACCATGGGCCAGACGTTCTCGGTCGGATCGGTGCGGATGTCCAGGAACACCGTGCGATCCTTCAGACGCATCGCCTCGCGCAGCGCGCCCTCGACATCGCCGGGCTTCTCCACCAGCAGGCCGACGTGGCCATAGGCCTCGGCCAGCTTGACGAAGTCAGGCAGCGCTTCCATATAGCTGTGCGAGTAGCGCTTGCCGTAGTCCAGCTCCTGCCACTGGCGCACCATGCCCAGGTAGCGGTTGTTCAGCGAGACGACCTTGACCGGCGTGTTGTACTGCTTGCAGGTCGACAGCTCCTGGATGCACATCTGGATCGAGCCTTCACCGGTGATGCAAAACACATCCGATTCCGGCTTGGCCAGCTTGATACCCATCGCATAGGGCAGGCCCACCCCCATGGTGCCCAGGCCGCCAGAGTTGATCCAGCGGCGCGGCTCCTCGAAGCCGTAGAACTGCGCGGCCCACATTTGATGCTGCCCGACGTCCGAGGTCACATAAGTGTCGCGGTTGCGGGTCAGGTTCCACAGCGTCTGGACCACCATCTGCGGCTTGATGACGGCGCTGTCCTTGTCATAGGCCAGGCAATCGCGACCACGCCACTCGTTGATTTGGCTCCACCAGCTGTTCAAAGCCTGGCTGTCGGGCTTGGCTTGGGCTTCCTTGAGCTGATGGATCAGCTCCTGCAGCACGTCCTTGACGTCACCGACGATGGGAATGTCCACCCTCACCCGCTTGGAGATCGACGAGGGGTCGATGTCCACATGGATGATCTTGCGCTCGACCGAGCCGAAATGCTGCGGGTTGCCGATCACTCGGTCGTCAAAGCGGGCGCCGACGGCCAGCAGAACATCACAGTTCTGCATCGTCATATTCGCTTCGTAAGTGCCGTGCATGCCCAGCATACCCAGAAAGCGCGGGTCGCTGGCAGGCATCGCACCCAGACCCATCAGGGTGTTGGTGCAGGGATAGCCCAGCAGGTTCACCAGCTCGCGCAGCTCGGCCGAGGCCTCGCCCAGCACCACGCCACCGCCGGTGTAGATATAGGGGCGCTTGGCCTGCAAGAGCAGCTGCACGGCCTTGCGGATCTGGCCCGAATGGCCCTTGCGCACCGGGTTGTAGCTGCGCATCTCCACATGCTGCGGATAGGCGAAGTGCGTCTTGTACAGCGACACATCCTTCGGGATATCCACCACAACCGGGCCGGGCCGGCCGGTGCGGGCGATGTGAAAGGCCTTTTTCATCGTCATCGCCAGATCGCGCACATCCTTGACCAGGAAGTTGTGCTTGACGATGGGGCGGGTGATGCCAACGGTGTCGCATTCTTGGAACGCGTCCAGTCCGATGGCCGGTGTCGGCACCTGGCCGGTCACGATCACCATCGGAATCGAGTCCATGTAGGCGGTCGCGATGCCGGTGATCGCATTGGTGACGCCGGGACCCGAGGTCACCAGGGCCACGCCGACATCGCCGGTGGCACGGGCATAGCCGTCGGCCGCATGGACCGCTGCTTGCTCATGGCGCACCAGCACATGCTGGATGGTGTCTTGTTTGTACAGTGCGTCGTAGATGTACAGCACTGCGCCGCCCGGGTAGCCCCAAAGGTACTTGACACCTTCGGCCTGCAGGCAGCGAACGAGGATCTCCGAGCCGTTGAGCTCCGAAGACACGGGGGAAGATGAGGGGGAATGCAGTTGTGCCGCGGTGGCACGCTTGACTTCCGCGCTAGACATGTCCATTTCGAACCTCTGTGAATTTCTCTGACGAAAAACCATTGGTGCTCCTTCTCGCGCCCTCGTGAGGCGGATGTGGAGCCTGCGCGATCAAAAAGGTGGCGCCCCAGTCGGGCGGCCAGCTAAAGACCAAATTCAGCTCTTGTGCGAAGCAGCATTATGCACGGACTTGCCGCTTATTCGCCATTTCGATGAAGACTGACGGGCCTAATGCAATAATTCGCGGCGTTTTCGCCAGCTCAGGGCTCGCCCGCCAAACTTTTGGCCACCGAAAAAGAACTCAACGAATTCCTCCGCAGCGTCGAAAAAAGGGCGTTCAAACGCAGCGCCTATATGGTGCGCGACGACGATGCCGCCCTGGACATCGTGCAGGACGCCATGATCCGCCTGGCCGAAAAATACTTCGACCGCCCGGCGGCAGAGCTGCCGCTGTTGTTCCAGCGCATCTTGTCGAACGCGACGATGGACTGGTTTCGCCGGCAAAAGGTGCGGCGCGCCGTGATGCAGAACATGTCAGACTTCGAGTCTGCGGATGCCGACGGCGACTTCGACCTGCTGGAATCACTCGAAACCCGCGATGGTGCCCTCGGGGCGCTGAGCGCGGCAGATGAAGTGTCGAGGCAGCAAGTCCTGCAGGCAATCGACAAGGAAGTTTCGGAGTTGCCAACACGTCAACGCGAAGCCTTCTTGCTGCGTTACTGGGAAGAGCTGGATGTGGCGGAGACCGCATCCGTGATGGGGTGCTCGGAGGGCAGTGTCAAGACGCATTGCTCCCGGGCCGTCCATTCGCTTGCAAAATCATTGAAGGCCAAGGGAATCACACTATGAACAAGCCTCAGCGTTCGCATCTCGCACAAGAGCAGGACACCCTCGTGTCTCGCTTTGGCCTGCGCGTCGCCGCAGGCTTGACCGAACAGGGTGAGCATCTGTCGCAAGACGTTAGCGAGCGGCTGCGCTTTGCTCGCGAGCAGGCGCTGCTGAAAGCGCGCAGCGCGCGCGCCGCGCAGCCGCAGCTCGCCACCGAAGCGGTGCAGCAAGGCGGCGCGAGCCTGGCCTTGCGCGGCCCCGGCGGCGGCCGTTGGCTCAAGCTGGCCTCCTTGCTGCCCTTGCTGCTGCTGGTCCTGGGCCTGCTGCTGATCCAGCACAGCCAGTGGTACCAGCAGATCACCGCTGCCGCCGAAGTGGATGCCGCCTTGCTGTCCGACCAGTTGCCGCCGGCCGCCTATGGCGACCCGGGCTTCAGGGAGTACCTCAGCGACGAGGAGCAGGCTCAGCAGCCGCCCGAGCAGCAGCAACAGCAAGCGCGCGAGCAGAAGTAACGAGCCGGCCGCATGACATGTCCTGCCCCGGCGCTGCACTCAGCCCTTCCCCTCTCCCCCCGCTCCCGTTTCACACTGCGGGCCTTCAGCGCCGCCGTGCTGATTGCCTCGGCCCAGGCCCAAGTGCCGCCGCCGACCGGCACGGAGACGACGCAGCCATCTGAGCCGGCTGTCGCAGCCTCCGCAGCGTACCCGGTCAAAAAGCCAGCCACCGCCGATTCCAGCGCTCAGTGGCAGACACTGAACCCCGGCCAGCAACATCTGCTCGCGGCATTGGAGGGCGAGTGGAGCGAGATGGACCCGTCCCGCAAGGGCAAGTGGCTGGAACTGGCGGCCCGCTATCCCAGCCTGCCGGCCGATGAGCAGCTACGCGTGCAGGAGCGCATCAGCAGCTGGGCCAAGCTGAGCCCGGCAGAGCGCCAACAGGCCCGCCTGGGTTTTCGCGCCGCGCGCGAGCTCAAGGCCGATGAGCGACAGGCCAAGTGGGAGGCCTACCAGGCCCTGCCCACCGAGCGTCGCCAGGAACTGGCTGACAAGGCCGCCCAGAAGCTGAGTCAGCCCGGCGGCGGCGGCAAGCCGGGCGCACGTCCGGCCACCAAGTCGCCGGCGCCACCCACGGCAACGCCGCTGATGGTCCCTGTGCTTCCCAAGAACCAGCCCGAGCTGCCGCTGGGCCCGACGCTGCTGCAAGCCAAGCCCGGCGCCAGCACAGTGCTGATCAGCCAGGGCAAGGGCGCTCAACGTCCGACAGGCCGGGCCAAGCCCGGCTTCGATGCCAGCTTGGTCGACAGCGCTACCTTGCTGCCCAAGCCTGCCCGGCCACGCGCCTCAGACAACAATTGATCCACCGATGACTGAATCTTCTCGCGGCGCGGCCGGCGACGACGCCCCCGGCGTGGCCCGCCGCCTGGCCTGCTTCATTTACGAAGGCGTGCTGCTGTTTGGTGTGGTCTTCATCTCAGGCTATCTGTACTCGACTCTGACTCAGCAGCGCCATGCGATGCAGGGCCAGCATGGGCTGCAGGCCTTCTTGTTCATCGTGCTGGGCATTTACTTCGTCTGGTTCTGGTCGCACGGCGGCCAGACGGTAGCAATGAAGGCCTGGCATATCCGCGTCGTCGACAACCAGCAGCGCCCGCTGGGTCAGTGGCGCGCACTGGCGCGCTATGTGCTGAGCTGGCTGTGGTTTTTGCCTGCGCTGCTGAGCGTCTGGCTCCTGGGCCTGCATGGCCTGGGTGCGATCTTCGGCAGCCTGTTCGCCGGTGTGCTCGCCTACGCGGCGCTGGCCTGGCTGCATCCGCAGCGCCAGTTCCTTCACGACGCGATCTGTGGCACCCGGCTGATCACACAGCGCCCGGTCAAGCGCTGAAGCTGACGCGGCACAGCCGCAGCGCTCAGACGGCCGCTTCGTCGGTCTCGCCGGTGCGAATGCGCACCACCTGCTCGACTGGGGTCACGAAGATCTTGCCATCACCGATTTTGCCGGTCTTCGCAGCCTTCAAGATAGCGTCGATGCAGCGCTCGACATCCTCATCCTTGACCACCACTTCGACCTTGACCTTGGGCAGGAAGTCGACCACGTACTCGGCGCCGCGGTACAGCTCGGTGTGACCTTTCTGACGCCCAAAGCCCTTGACCTCGGTCACCGTCAGACCCGATGCGCCTACCTCTGCCAGCGACTCACGGACCTCGTCCAGCTTGAAGGGCTTGATGATGGCGGTGATTTGCTTCATGGCGAGGGCTCCGAGGGGAATTGAACTGGTTGTGATTTAAGCACGAACCCGGGGGCTAATCGGGGATGCGATCGAGATCGCTCAGCCAGATGGCCGACTCCGAATCGCTGGGCGCACGCCAGTCGCCCCGTGGCGACAGCGAGCCGCCGCTGCCGACCTTGGGCGCATTAGGCACACAGCTGCGCTTGAATTGGCTGCCTTTAAAGAAACGCTGCACAAAGATGCGCAGCACCCGCTTGATCTCAGCCAGTGCGTACTCGTTGCGCTGCACATGGGCCTCGTCGGGCCAGGCTCCGCGCTCGCGCGAGCCCCAGGCATGGCGCGCCAAGAAGGCGATCTTGCTCGGCGCATAGCCATGTCGAAGCGTGTAAAACAGGTGGAAGTCCTGCAACTCGTAGGGCCCGATCATGGCCTCGGTGCTTTGCAAGACCTGATCCTCGCCGGGCGAACCGGCTGTGACCGGAACCAGCTCCGGGCTGATCTCGGTGTCCAGGATGTCGAGCAGCACCCGGTGGTCAGCCTCGCCCAGTTGCCCAGTCTCCGCCACCCAGCGCACCAGGTACTTGATCAGGGTCTTGGGCACGCTGGCATTGACGTTGTAGTGGGACATGTGATCGCCCACGCCGTAGGTGCACCAGCCCAGGGCGAGCTCGCTCAGATCCCCGGTGCCCAGCACCAGCGCGCCCTGGTGGTTGGCCAGGCGGAACAAGTGGTTGGTGCGCTCGCCGGCCTGCACGTTCTCAAAGGTGATGTCATAGACCGGTTTGCCGTCCGCATAGGGATGACCCAGATCCTTCAACATCTGCTCGCAGCTAGGTCGGATATCGATCTCGGACGCTGTGCAGCCGATGGCTCGCATCAGCCGCCAGGCCTGGTCGAGGGTGCGCTTGCCGGTCGCATAGCCGGGCATGGTGTAGCCCAGGATATGACTGCGCGGCAAGCCCAGTTGGTCCATCGCCCGCGCGGCGACCAACAAGGCATGGGTGGAGTCGAGCCCGCCGGACACGCCGATGACCAGCTTGGCAATGCCGCTGGAGGCCAGGCGCTGCACCAGGGCTTGCACCTGGATGTTATAGACCTCCTCGCAACGCTCGTCGCGGCGGCCGCGATCGGCCGGCACATAGGGGAAACGCTCGATCCTGCGCTGCAAGGCCAGCGGCGCTTGGCGATCGATGTCCAGATCAAACTCGGTCGTGCGATGTGCCTTGACGGCGCCGGCGTGGCTACGCACCGACTGGCCGAAGCTGGTCTGGCGCATGCGCTCGCGCGCCAGACGCTCCAGGTCGACATCGGCCGTGATCAGCTGCGAGCGACGCTGAAAGCGTGCCGACTCGGCCAGCGCCTCGCCGTTCTCGTAGATCAGCGCTTGGCCGTCCCAGGCCAGATCGGTGCTCGATTCGCCGGCACCAGCCGAGCTGTAGACATACGCCGCCAGGCAGCGTGCCGACTGCTGCGCGACCAGTTGGCGACGGTAGTTGGCCTTGCCGACGATGACATTCGACGCCGACAAATTGACCAGCACGGTCGCGCCGGCCAGCGCCGCGAAGGAGGACGGCGGGATCGGCGTCCAGACGTCTTCGCAGATCTCCACATGCACGCGCAGCAGCGGCAGATCGGCGGCCGCAAACAGCTGCTGGCTGCCGAAAGGCACACGCTGGCCCAGCAGCGTGATCTCGCTGACGGTGGCCTCCTCAGCCGCACAGAACTGCCGCGCTTCGTAGAACTCGCCGTAATTGGGCAGGTAGGTCTTGGGCACGACGCCCAGCAGCCGGCCCCGTTGCAGCACCACAGCACAGTTGAAAAGACGCTGTTCGACCCGCAGCGGCATGCCGACGATGGCCAGCGTCGGCAGCGATTCCGAGGCCCGCAGCACCGCTGCCAGCGCGGCTTCGCAGCCGTCCAGCAGGGCCCGCTGATGGAACAAGTCGTCGCAGCTATAGCTCGAGAGGCCCAGTTCTGGGAAGGCCGCCACGGCAGCACCGCTAGCGGCAGCCTCGATCAAGAGCGCGGCGGTCTGCTGGCCGTTGTAGCTCGGATCTGCGACCCGGCACAGCGGCACGCCGACGGCGACGCGGGCGAAATCGTGGTTGTAGAGATTGTCAAAACGCATGGACGAATCCTGCCATCAAAGCGAAGGAATTGCGCTTGCCCCTAAGATTTGTTCATCCATGAAACCATCCCCTGCGACGCTGCGCGTTGATGACAGCCCCCTCGCCCTGGCGCCCGAAGCCTGGAACGCCTTGCTGACGGCCTCGGCCCGGCCGACGCCTTTCATGCGGCACGAATACCTCCAGGCCCTGCACGGCTCCGAATCGGCCGTCCAGGCCACCGGCTGGCAGCCACTCTTTGTCAGCGCCTGGGACAACGAGCAGACCCTGATCGCCGCTTGCCCGGCCTATCTGAAGAGCCACTCCTACGGCGAGTATGTGTTCGACTGGGCCTGGGCCGATGCCTACCGCCGCCATGGCCTGGATTACTACCCCAAGCTGCTGGTGGCCGTGCCCTTCACGCCCGTGCCGGGCAGCCGGCTGCTGGCGCGCGATGACGAGGCCCGCGCCCTGCTCATACGCGGCCTGCAGGCGCTGGCCGAGCAGCAGGGCCTGTCCTCGGCTCATCTGCTGTTCGGCGACGTGCGGGACCAGCTCGCCGCGCAGGAGCAGGGCTGGATGGCGCGCAGCGGCGTGCAGTTCCATTGGCGCAATCGAGAACCCCTGCCGTATGGCTCGTTCGAGGAGTTCCTGGCCACGATGCAGCGCGACAAGCGCAAGAAGGTCCAACAGGAGCAGCGCAAGGTGCGCGAGGCCGGCGTCGTCTTCGAGGCACGCCGTGGCGCGCAGATCCGAGCCGAGGACTGGGATTTCTTCTACCACTGCTACCGGCTGACCTACCGTGCCCATCACAGCACGCCCTATCTGACGCGGGCCTTCTTCCAGGCCATGGCCGAGACCATGGCCGAGAACTGGCTGCTCTTCATCGCCCGGCGGGGTGAGGAGCGGGTGGCGGCATCGTTGATCGCGCTTGACCCCGAGCGCGGCCATGCCTATGGCCGCTACTGGGGCGCCACACAGACCATCTCCTGCCTGCACTTCGACGCCTGCTACTACCAGCCACTGGCTTGGTGCATAGACAACGGTTTTCACAGCTTCGAGGGCGGCGCCCAGGGCGAGCACAAGATGGCCCGCGGGCTGATGCCGGTGGCCACCGGCTCCAGCCACTGGCTGGCCCACCCGGACTTTCGCGACGCGGTCGGGGATTTTCTGGCCAGAGAGGGTCAGGCCATGCGTGGCTATGTCAACGAACTGGAAGATCACCGCCCCTTCAAGGCGTAAAAAAGCCCCGACTTGTGAGCGGGGCTTGATTCGACCGGGGACAGGTCTTGCTTCTCTTTACTTCTGTTCGGCCTTGGCGAAGTTGGCCAGACCGGACACGATCTCGGCCTTGGCGGCCTCCGGGCCTTCCCAGCCCTTGACCTTGACCCACTTGCCGGCTTCCAGGTCCTTGTAATGCTCGAAGAAGTGCTGGATGGCCTTCAGGCGCATCTGGTTGATGTCTTCGGGCTTTTGCCAGTGCGAGTAGATCGGCAGCACCTTGTCGATCGGTACGGCCAGCAGTTTGGCGTCGCCGCCGGCTTCATCGTCCATCTGCAGCACACCGATGGCCCGGCAGGTCACGACCACGCCCGGAGTCAGCGCGAACGGCGTGATCACAAGCACGTCAACCGGATCGCCGTCATCGGCCAGCGTGCGCGGGATGTAGCCGTAGTTGCAGGGGTAGTGCATGGCCGTCGTCATGAAGCGGTCGACGAACAGCGCGCCGCTTTCCTTGTCGACCTCGTACTTGATCGGATCGGCGTTCATCGGGATTTCGATGACGACATTGAATTGCTCGGGCGCCTTGGCGCCGGGGGTCACGTTGTGCAGGCTCATGATTTTTGAAACGCCAGGGGGAAACCCGAATTCTAGCGGCAGCCCTTGCCGGGGCCTGACACCCGTGTCGGCGACCCACCCACTGGTAAACGCTCAATCGCCGGGGCTGGCCGCTCCCTTAGCATGCGCCGACCGACCTGTTCAAGCGTGCGGGACTGGCGTTGTGTGCGGGCGTTCATCCAAAACGGCAGATACAACAGAGGAGACATCTACATGTCGACGAGTTTGGCGCTGTACTTCGCGCTGGCCTGCGGCCTAGCCGCAGTCTTGTATGGGTTTATTCAACGCAGCTGGATCCTGAGTCAGGACGCGGGCAACGCCCGCATGCAAGAAATCGCCTCCGCCATCCAGCAGGGTGCGGCCGCCTATCTGGCCCGTCAATACAAGACGATCTCCGTTGTCGGCGTCGTGCTGGCTGTGTTGATCGCAGTCTTCCTGGACCTGACCTCGGCCATCGGCTTCGTGATCGGTGCGGTGCTGTCCGGCGCCTGCGGCTTCATCGGCATGAACGTCTCGGTGCGCGCCAATGTACGCACCGCCCAGGCCGCCACCCAGGGCATAGGCCCGGCGCTCAATGTCGCCTTCAAGGGCGGCGCCATCACCGGGATGCTGGTCGTCGGCCTGGGCCTGTTGGGCGTGGGCCTGTTCTTCTGGTATCTGAGCGGCGGCGAGAAGGTTGATCCGGCCACCCTGAAGCCGCTGCTGGGCTTTGCCTTCGGCTCCTCGCTGATCTCGATCTTCGCGCGCCTGGGCGGCGGCATCTTCACCAAGGGCGCCGATGTCGGCGCCGATCTGGTCGGCAAGGTCGAGGCCGGCATCCCCGAGGATGACCCGCGCAACCCGGCCGTGATCGCCGACAACGTCGGCGACAACGTCGGCGACTGCGCCGGCATGGCGGCCGATCTGTTCGAGACCTATGCGGTCACCCTGATCGCGACGATGGCGCTGGGCGCGCTGGTCGTAACTGCGGCGCCAATGGCGGCCGTGATCTACCCGCTGCTGCTGGGCGGCGTCTCCATCATCGCCTCCATCATCGGCTGCGGCTTCGTCAAGGCCTCGCCGGGCATGAAGAACGTGATGCCGGCGCTCTACAAGGGCCTGGCGGTGGCCGGCGTGCTGTCGCTGATCGCCTTTTACTTCGTCACCAAGGCGGCGATGCCCGATGACGCGCTCGGCGCGGGCACCCAGCTGCGCCTTTTCGGTGCCTGCGCCGTGGGTCTGGTGCTGACTGCAGCCCTGGTCTGGATCACCGAGTTCTACACCGGCACCCAGTACTCGCCGGTCAAGCACATCGCCCAGGCTTCGACCACCGGTCACGGCACCAACATCATCGCCGGCCTGGGCGTGTCGATGCGCTCGACCGCCTGGCCGGTGCTGTTCGTCTGCCTGGCGATCATTGCCGCTTACCAGCTGGCCGGCCTCTACGGGATTGCGGTGGCCGCCACCGCGATGCTGAGCATGGCCGGGATCGTCGTCGCGCTCGACGCCTACGGCCCGATCACCGACAACGCTGGCGGCATCGCCGAGATGGCCGAGCTGCCCAAGAGCGTGCGCGATGTGACCGACCCGCTGGACGCGGTGGGCAACACCACCAAGGCCGTGACCAAGGGCTATGCGATCGGCTCGGCCGGCTTGGCCGCGCTGGTGCTGTTTGCCGACTACACCCACTCACTGGAGGCGCGCGGCATGAGCATCGCCTTCGACCTGAGCGATCCCAAGGTGATTGTCGGCCTGTTCATCGGCGGCCTGATCCCTTATCTGTTCGGTGCAATGGCGATGGAGGCGGTAGGCCGCGCGGCAGGCTCGGTCGTGGTCGAGGTGCGCCGCCAATTCCAGGACGGCCAGATCATGGCCGGTCAGCGCAAACCCGACTACAGCGCGGCGGTCGACATGCTGACCTCGGCTGCGATCAAGGAGATGGTCGTTCCCTCGCTGCTGCCGGTGGTCGTGCCGATTCTGGTCGGCCTGCTGCTGGGCCCTGCCGCGCTGGGCGGGCTCTTGATGGGCACCATCGTCACCGGGCTGTTCGTCGCGATCTCGATGTGCACCGGCGGCGGCGCTTGGGACAACGCCAAGAAGTACATCGAGGACGGCCACCACGGCGGCAAGGGCAGCGAGGCCCACAAGGCGGCGGTCACCGGCGACACCGTCGGCGATCCCTACAAGGACACCGCCGGTCCGGCCGTCAACCCGCTGATCAAGATCATCAACATCGTCGCGCTGCTGATCGTGCCGCTGCTGCCGATGACTGCTGCCAGCACCAAGCCGGCCGCGCCGGTGCCGCTCGAGGCCCCGGCCGCGCAGGCGCCAGCCCCAGCGCTCGCGGCTTCCGAGCCAGCGGCACTGCCCCCCAGCGCGCCGGCCTCCCAGCCCTGAGCACCAAGCCTCAAAAAAACAGCCCGCATGCGGGCTGTTTCTACTTTGAAGCTGGCCCGCCAGGCCTCACAATCAGCCGCACAGGGACAAAGGGATTTCTATCGCCATGATGAGCAGCCGGGCCATCACGCCACACGAGCTTTCGCGCCGCCGTGCCCAGCTGGGAGATCTGCAGCGCTACCTGAGCACGCAGGAGCAGGAGTTCGGCGCGCTGCGCGATCAGGTGCAGGCCTTTGTCGCCCGCTATGTCGAGGCCCTTGGGCCGCTCTATATGGAGCTGGACGCGCTGGAATCGCAGCTCTTCTGCGCCACCCAATACCTCTACGAAGCGCTGCGCCGTAACGGTGTCGATGCCCGCGAGCCACGTGCGCCGCAAGCCACCGCACTGCCGCAGATCCCGCAGCTGCCGATGGGGGCGCCACCGCCAGCCGAGCCCGAGGGCGGCCTGGTCGAACTGGCTCCGCCCTCGCTCAAGCAGCTATACCGGCGCGCTGCGATGCGCCTGCATCCCGATCTTGCGCCTAGCGATGCCGAGCGCCGCCACCGCGAGCAGGCGATGATGACGGTCAACGAGGCCTATGCGGCCAGTGATCGCCGCCGGCTCGAAACCCTGTTGCTGGCCGCCGGGGAGCACCCGGTCAAGGTCACTGGCGGCAATGCCGATGCGGTGCTCGAATGGTTGCGCCGCAGCGAGCTGGCGGTGCAGGGCCGGCTGCGCGTCGTCCAAGCCCATCTGGTGGCGCTGGCCGCGCACCCCATGCATCAGCTCTGCAAGGCCATCGTCCAGGCCGAGGCCAAGGGCCTGGACCCGCTGGCCGTGATGGCCAGCCGGCTGCGCACCCAGATCGGCGAGCGCCGCCAAGAGCTCTATATCGGTCAGCGCCTGCAGCCCGAGTCGGGCATGGCGCAGGCCTTTCTGCACCGGCGCCAGGAGCGCCTGGGCATCAGTTCTTGACACCACAACACTAGAAAAGCAACAGGCCCGTCGAGCTTTGACACGACGGGCCCGCATTCAAGACCTCAGTCTTTTGTTCAGCCGGGCCGGCGGCGGCGCACCCAGGCACCGACGGCCACCAGGCCCAGGGCCATCATCCCGTAGCTGCCGGGCTCGGGCACGGCCGAGACCCCAAAGGTCACGGTGCCAGAGTTCCAGACTCCATCCGGACCCACCGAGGCATCGTCGAAAGCCTCGTGGAACTGAAGACGCAGAATGCCGTCCGCACCCACCTGGAAGGCCAGGTCCAGATCGATCAGGCTGGCACTGCCGGTATAGCTCCAGGTGCCTGGCGCTTCGTCCTCGGGATCCACCCCCGGCGTGAGGGTGATCGACTGACCGCCGGCAGTATCGCCAAAACTGAGCTGCATCTCTGACAGCCAGCTGGGCGAAAACGCCGTCAAGTTCACACTCCAGTCAATACTGGTAATGGTGGCGAAGGCCCCGACCTGAAAATCCAGCACCACATTGCCGGGGTCGCCGTACTCATGATTGCTGGTCACACCGGCCACATCCACGACCAAACTGCTTTGAGACTGAGGGCTCAGAAGGCTTGTCGCGGTCTGCCCGGACAGGCTTGTGGATGGACTGTCCTTGGCGGCATGGACTGAGCCCATGAACGCACTCAGTGCCGCCAGGGCACAAATGGTGATGGCGCGTCCGGGCGTCAACTTCAAATTGCTCATTGATGGATCTCCCTGAAGAACTTCGAATTGCCGGCAAAGAAATGCCGGTTCCGAATATTCATCGGAGCCCGTCACCCGGACCATTGGGGTTCGCCTCAGAGCACTCCCCCGAAACCCCATCAAGAGGGGAAGGGAAACCTCGGGCTAGGCAAGACCTGACCCCTGTGGGCCCAGATCGAAAACCAGTCAGTGCGCCTCATCCCAGTTCAACCCGACCCCCACCTCGGCCAGCAGCGGCACTTTCAGCGCGGCCACGCCGGCCATCAGCCGGGGCACCTCGGTCTTAACCCAGTCCAGCTCTGACGAAGGCACTTCGAACACCAGTTCATCGTGCACCTGCATGATGATGCGGGTGGCCTTGCCCTCGTCGTCCAGCACCTTCTGCACCGCGATCATCGCCAGCTTGATCAAGTCGGCGGCCGTGCCCTGCATCGGCGCATTGATGGCCTGGCGCTCGGCGCCGGCCTTGCGCGGCCCGTTGCCGCCCTTGATCTCGGGCAGGTAGATGCGCCGGCCGAACAGGGTTTGCACATAACCGAGCTCGCGGGCCGAGTCGCGCGTCGAATCCATGTACTGCTTGACGCCGGCAAAGCGGGTGAAGTAACGGTCGATATAGTCCTTGGCCGCTTTGGTCTCGATGCCCAGGCTGCTCGCCAGCCCGAAGGCGCCCATGCCATAGATGAGACCGAAATTGATGGTCTTGGCATAGCGGCGTTGCTCGGTCGAAACCTCGGCCACCGGCACGCCGAACACCTCGCTGGCCGTGGCCTTGTGCACATCGATGCCCTCGCTGAAGGCGCGCAGCAGGCCCGGGTCCTCGCTGATGTGGGCCATGATGCGCAGCTCGATTTGCGAGTAGTCGGCGCTGACCAGCACATGGCCCGGCGGCGCGACAAAGGCCTCGCGCACACGCCGGCCCTCGGCGGTGCGGATGGGGATGTTCTGCAGATTCGGCTCGTTGCTGGACAGCCGGCCGGTCACTGCGACCGCCTGTGCGTAGTTGGTGTGGACCCGGCCAGTGCTCGCATTGATCTGCAGCGGCAATTTATCCGTGTAGGTGCTCTTGAGCTTGGACAGGCCGCGGTACTCAAGAATCTTCGCCGGCAGCGGGTAGTCGGCCGACAGCTTCTCCAGCACCTCCTCGTCGGTCGAGGCCGCGCCGGTGGCGGTCTTCTTGACGACCGGCAGGCCCAGCTTATTGAACAGGATCTCGCCGATCTGCTTTGGCGAGCCCATATTGAAGGGCTGGCCGGCGATGTTGTAGGCCTCCTGCTCTATCGCCACCAGGCGCTGGGCCAGCTCATGACTCTGCGCCTGCAGCCGGCTGGCATCGATCAGCACGCCGGTACGCTCGATCCGGGCCAGCAAAGCGCTGCTGGGCATCTCGATGCGCTCATAGACGAATTGCAGGCCGGCATCGGCCTGCAATTGCGGCCACAGCTGCTCATGCACCTGCAGGCACATATCGGAGTCCTCGCTGGAGTACTCGGCGGCCTTGGCGACATCGACCTGCGCGAACGGGATCTGGTGCGCGCCCTTGCCGCACAGGTCCTCGTAGCTCAGGCCGCTGCGGCCCAGATAGCGCTCGCCCAGGGCACCCAGGCCATGGGTCTTGTGCGCCTCCAGCACATAGCTCTGCAGCATGGTGTCGTGCTGCACGCCGCGCAAGGCGATGCCGTGGTTGGCAAACACATGGGTGTCGTACTTCAGGTTCTGACCGAGCTTGGCGGCGGCTTCGTCCTCCAGCCAGGGCTTGAGTCGGGCCAGCACCTCGTCTAGCGGCAGTTGCTCGGGCGCGTCCGGGCCGGCATGGCGCAGCGGGATGTAGGCGGCCTCGCCTGGCTTGACGCTGAAGGAAATGCCGACGATGCGGGCCAGCAGCGGCTCCAGCGAATCGGTCTCCGTGTCCAGCGCGGCCAGCGGCGCGGCCTGCAGCCGGGCCAGCCAGGCATCGAACTGATCCCAGCTGAGCACGGTCTCGTAATGGCGGTCCGGGGCGGCAGCGGGTGCCGGCGCGTCGGCGAACAGGTCGCCGCTGGCAGCGGCTGGCTTTGCTTTGGCAGCCGGTGCCGCCGTCTCGACCGTCAGCTCCTTGAGCCAGGTCTTGAAACCGTTGCGGGCGTAGAAATCCTGCAGGCCGGTCTTGTCGACCTCTTTCAGCGCCAGCGCATCCAGCGCCGGCCACTGCGGCACATGGTCGGCCAGATCGCAGTCCAGCTTGACCGTCACCAGCTTGCGGCCCATGGGCAGCCAGTCCAGCGCTTTGCGCAGGTTCTCACCGGCCACGCCCTTAATCTTGTCGGCATTGGCGATCACGCCGTCCAGCGAGCCGTACTCGGCGATCCACTTGGCCGCCGTCTTCGGGCCGACCTTGTCGACGCCGGGCACGTTGTCCACCGCATCGCCCATCAAAGTCAGGTAGTCGATGATGCGGTCCGGGGGCACACCGAACTTGGCCTGCACGCCGGCCACGTCCAGGGTTTCGTTGCTCATCGTGTTGATCAGGGTCACATCTTGCGTGACCAGCTGGGCCAGATCCTTGTCGCCGGTCGAGACAATGACGCTGTGGCCCGATTCGGCCGCGACGCGGGCCAGCGTGCCGATCGCGTCGTCCGCCTCGATGCCTGGCACTTCCAGAATGGGCCAGCCCAGCAGCTTGACCACCTCGTGGATCGGCGCGATCTGCTCGCGCAAGGGGTCGGGCATCGGCGAACGCTGGGCCTTGTACTCGGGATACCACTCATCGCGGAAGGTAGGTCCCTTGGCATCGAACACGCAGACCGCATGCTCAGCACCGATCTGCTCGCGCAGCCTTTTCATCATCGCGACCATGCCATGGACGGCACCGGTGGGCACGCCCTCGGGCCCGCGCAGATCAGGCATCGCATGGTAGGCGCGGTACAAATAGCTGGAGCCGTCGACCAGCAGCAGAATGGGTTTGCTCATGGGCAACGATTGTCGTTCAAGCCACAAGAGCAGGCCGCCTTAGAATGGCAGCATGCACCGAATCCCCGCCCTCCTCGCCCTGCTGCTGGCCGCCGGCGCCCCGCTCGCTCATGCTGCGGACGCGCCCGACGCGCGCGTCCAGCAAATAGTCGTGGAGGACGACCATACCCGTGTCGAGGAACTGCGCGTGCGCGGCCAAGCCCAAAAGGTCACGGTCCAACACAAGAACAGCAGGCTGCCGGCCTATGAGATCGTTACCGGCGATGGCAGCCGCGACCTCTCCTCCGGTGCCAACACCTCCCGAGGCGCCGCCGGCCAGCGCGTCTGGCGTCTGCTGGATTTCTGACCACCGCGCCCGCGCCAGCGGCGCGGCCGGCCACCTCTTCCGACATGGCAGTTTTTACCGAAGTCACGCACGAGCAGGCCCAGGCCCTCGTTGATCGCCTGAGCCTGGGCCAGGTCCAGGCCCTGCGCGGTATCACCGCCGGCATCGAGAACACCAACTACTTCCTCAGCACCGACCGCGGCGAGTTCGTGCTGACGGTGTTTGAGCGCCTGTCCTTCGAGCAGCTGCCCTTTTATCTGCAGCTGATGAAGCACCTGGCCCGCCATGGCCTGGCCGTGCCCGATCCGCAGGCCGATGGCAGCGGCGCCATACTGCATGAGATCGGCGGCAAGCCGGTCGCGGTGGTTAACCGCCTGCGCGGCGGCCATCAGTTGGCGCCCGACGTCTTCCATTGCGAGCAGGTCGGCGCGGGGCTGGCCCGCATGCATCTGGCCGGCCAGGACTTCCCGCTGCACCAGCCGAATCTGCGCGGCCTGCCCTGGTGGACCGAGACCGTGCCGGTGGTGCTGCCTTATTTGACGCCGGATCAGACAGAACTGATAAAGACCGAGCTGAGCTATCAGCAACAGCTCGCCGCCTCGCAAAGCTACGGTGAGCTGCCACGCGGACCGATACACGCCGACCTGTTCCGCGACAACGTGATGTTCGAGGGCCTGCCCGGTCGCGAGCGCCTGACGGGCTTCTTCGACTTTTATTTCGCCGGCGTCGACGCCTGGCTGTTCGACCTGGCCGTCTGCGTCAACGACTGGTGCATTGATCTTGCCAGCGGCCGTCTCGATGAGCTGCGCGCCCAGGCTTTTGTCGACGCTTACGAATCGGTGCGCCCGCTCAGCGGCACCGAGCACCGCCTGCTGCCGGCGCTGCTGCGCGCGGCGGCCTTGCGTTTCTGGATCTCGCGGCTGTGGGACTTTCACCTGCCGCGCGACGCCGCCCTGCTAAAACCCCATGACCCCGGTCATTTCGAGCGCGTGCTGCGCGAGCGCATCGCCGCGCCCTGGCACGCGATCAAGGCCTAGAAAAGATGTCCATGCTTTTGCATTTGCAAACCGTACCGGCCCGCAACGGCCTGCTGTGGGTGCGTCACGGCTTCAAAGTGTTCCAGCGCAAGCCGCTGGCCATCAGCGGTCTGTTTGCGATGTTTCTGTTCGCGGGCATTGCCTTGCTGCTGCTGCCGGTGGTGGGTTCGATGCTGCTGCTGATGGCGCTGCCGCTGCTGAGCCTGGGCTTCATGCTGGCCACCCATCTGGTGCTGCAGAACCAGACTCCCACCGCGGCCGTCTTCCTCGCGCCGCTGAAGCTCACCCCCCAGCGCCGCAACACCCAACTGGCGCTGTGCGGCGCCTATGCGCTGGCCACGGTGCTGATCATGCTGCTCAGCAACTGGGTAGACGATGGCGCCTTCGAGGCCTTGCAGCAGTTGCTGGCCAAACCCGAGGCCAATGATCCAGCCTATGAAAAGGCGGTCGAGGCCGCGCTGGCCGAGCCGAGCCTGCTGTGGGGCATGATGACGCGGCTGGGTCTGGCAGCGCTGCTCTCGGTGCCCTTCTGGCATGCGCCAGCCCTGGTGCACTGGGGTGGCCAAGGCGCGCTGCAGGCGCTGTTCTCCAGCACACTGGGCATTTGGCGCAACAAGGCCGCCTTCGCGCTGAACGCGCTGGTCTGGGCAGGCTTGGTCGTGGGGCTTGCCCTGCTGGTCAGCCTGGTCATCAGCCTGTTGGGCCTGGGCCAGCTGCTGCCGATGCTGGCCCTGCCGCTGGGCCTGTTCCTGTCCAGCGTTTTCTACGCCTCGCTGTACTTCACCTTCGTCGACTGCTTCATGTTCGGTGCGCCACGCGAGCTGCCGGGCGAGAAGGCCTGACGAGACCCGGCCAGCGATAGCTCAGGGTCGCCACCGCGCTGCGCGCGTCTGCCCAGCAGCAATCGGCATGGCCGCAGCAGGAGGCCACACAGCTCTTGCCTTGCCGCTTGTTGGCAAGCACACGCCGGCCGCTGCCCTCAGCGCGGGGCTGCCTGAAGTCGGCGGCAGCGATGTAGTGGCTGTCGCGGAGCTCCATACCTGGCGTCAAGCACAGCTTGCAGGTGCCGATCGGCATCACCATGATCAAAGCCCTTGGAGCGCCATGAAGTGCGACCGGGCACCAGGAGGCTTTAGGCCGTGTGCATCAGCGCTGTGCCAACTCACTTCAGTCCCCGTCTTGATCGCCCAGCTTTGTGATCTGGCTGTTTGGGTTGGTCTTCCAACTCTCGCTGACGTTTGGTCTCCTCGTACCGCGCAAGGGCATCTGGATCGTCATCGCTGTAACCGACGTGCTCTTCTTCATCGTCGAGGCCCGAGAGCCCAGGAGTGCTTTTGAAGTAGGCAGCCCAGTCACTACGAGGGCGTGTGTCGACAATCAGATCGGTGAAGTAAGCGTCAAGCGCTCGATCGCGCGGATGCGCCAGCTCATGGGTCAGCGTAGCAAGGTAGTCCGCTTTGTTGGAGGCGATCCAGTCGATCGCCAACCTCGCGCGGTGGCAAAGCTCGGATTGGACCGGAAGCATGGCCCGGCCCTTGCCATCCAAGAAGGGGTGCCCCCGAGCAAACGCACAAATCACCTATGCGACGTCTGTGGCTCAACCGTGTCGATCCCGGCTCAGTCCACGCCCGACATCTCCAAAGTGTGCGATGAACTTCGAGCTGGTCAGATTGGTTCGACGCTGCCTGCGTCGGTGATGACAGCTCTGGCCGATGCTGGTGAACGCCTCAGCGGCAGCCAGTTGCCGCCGGCGACATGCGACGATATCCGCGCGCTCTTCAAGAAGTGGACAGAGCCGGACCTACGGACCGAGCACATCGCCAAATAGCGCTCGGCCGAAGTCCTCCTCAACATGTCAGCCTACGGTTCCCGACTCGGATCCTTTGATTTGGGGTCGGCCTTCTTTGTGAGCTTGGCAGTCAGGTTTGTTGCATTGACCGTCGAGCCCCAATCGCTTCCGCCTTTGATCTTTTGCGCTGGCTGGTCAACCTCGGTCCGGTTCGGATCTCTGCCTTTGTAGTGCTTCGCGGCATCAAGAACGTCACGAGCTTTCAACTTGGGATTCAACTCCTCCAACTTGGCAAGCAATGCCGCGGTGGAGATGATGTGCGCGTTTCCGGGAAGAGCACCAGGCGTTGATCTCAAGAAGAAATCGTCTTCTGCAATAACCAAACACGGCGGTCCAGGGGGTTGACCGATCAGCCCCGCCACGTAGCTATTGATTGAAAGCTCGCCAGTGTTGGGCGGCACCGCTGGAGGGGGTGGCCAGCCATTGGCCGCGAAGTAATCTCTGATCTGCTGACTCTCCGCGTAACGTTCATGCTGCCGTGCCGCGGAAATTGCCGACTGCCCAAAGTTCGTCTTCTCGATGACGATGCGACCAGCGTTTTTCTCGATGAAGCTTGCGATGCGCTGTGCATCTTCATGGGTGCTACGGAGCCTCGTCGCCTCGAACTCCACCATGTCGGTGACGACCAATTGAACCTGGTCAGCATCAAACGCCAGAAGAAGTTCCAAAGCGTTCGCATGAGCCAGTGTGATGAGCGGCCCTGTGTCTGGCAGAACGATCTTGATCTTCTCCATCGCCATCAACCTGGGCGAGTGCGGCTTGCGCGCAACTTGGGAGCGTCGACGTGAGCGAATACATCGTCGGCCGACCTCCTCATGACCTCCATGTCAGCTTCAGGTGCCGAGGGGCGGTCGATGCCCTGCGTATTCATGCGTTGCAACAGGTCTCCATACCAATCCAGTCCGAGCTGCTGCATAGCCACCGCGCGCGGCAGTACGCCGTGCGCGTAAGCACCCAAGATAGCCCGTTCAGCCAGTTGTGCGTTAAGCAGCATCGCTGCCGGACGCCGATTCCGCTCGATCAAAACACTGTTGCCGGCATCTTTCTCCACGGCATCAAACAGCTCGCCGAGCTGGTTCTTCACTTCCGTTGCTGTGACAACCTGCATGAAATCACCTCCGTTTGCGCATTTTGCCAGGAATGCGCAGATTGTGCGAACCGCGCAACTTGAAACAAGCAAGGCGCTGTGCAGCACCACGCTGAGGATTGCCGGCTTCAACCGCCCGCTGGGGTAGACACGAGGCCCGTAGGGCAACTCTCCTTCGATTTTCGACGGCTCAACATTCACTTCGTGCAGACGGATGACGCTGTCTATCGACGTCACGCGTTCGAGCAGCAGATCCCAAGCGGCAACGACGCGAGCTGCTTCTTTCGTTTTTCAAGCAATCCGCGCACTGACGCTCGCTCCTTTAAGAGCCAAGCGAGGCTAGGTGGCGTTCTCTCCAGACCCGTGTAGTCGCGGTTCTTTCTCATGAGCCGGAATCCTCTTCAACCCATGCCCAGCTTCCGTGCTGGGTTGTCTCGACAGGGTGACACCGAAGCACGACACCTCTGTCGGCCATGGGGCTCAGGCACTTCCGTGCGCTGTCCATGATGTCTGCCTGCTTGACCTTGGTCAGATCGATGTTGTTCTGCCTGACAAACTGCAGCACGAGCTCGATCGTCGTGACGGGCTGGCCCTTGGCGGCCTTCAAGGATCGAACCAATGAGCGCTTGAGCTCGCCGTGTGGCGCTGACCGCGGGCGGTGAGGCCTCTTGCCGATGATGGCGCTGGCGTCCACCTTGACTTTGTGAAGCGGTATCACTGCGTCCAACGACGCAAGCTCGTTTTCAAGGATGCGGATCTTCTCGGGCAGCGCGGCCTCTTGCACGCGGTATCGATCAAGCTGACCACGTAGCTTGGCGCGTTGCCCGATCAGCCATGCCATCGACGATGGCGTGCGTTCCTGGCCTGTGTAATCTCGGTTCTTCGGCATGTCCCGATGGTTTCAGAACCATCGGGAGGCATCTAGTACATCAGCTAGATAATGCCGCGCGCAATGCAACAAGGCCCCGAACAGTCCGTGTCAAAACCTAATCTGCGAAGCGCCTGATAAAACGCCCCGAGTCTTTGTCGGGGCGTTTTTGTTTGACCAGGAAAAGGTCGCACCTTACCTTTGTAAGCCGCCCTGCGGTGCTTTGGAG
>NZ_JAPFGP010000078.1 GCF_026241155.1 Paucibacter sp. PLA-PC-4 | reverse complement strand
GCGGTAGTCAGGGCGGCCACCTGCTGGGTGCGCAGAGCGCCGATCTGGTCGGAGTTCAGCGCACCGAGCTGGTCGGAGTCCAGGGCGCGGATCTGGGCGGTGCCCAGGGCGCGCAGGTCGTCGGTCTCCATGGCGGCCATCTGATCGGTGCTCAGGCCACGCACTTGCAGGGTGCTCAGCGCACCGACCTGCTCGGAGCGCAGGGCTTGGATGCTGTCGGTGGACAGCGCGCCGATCTGGTCGGTGGACAGGGCGCGCAGCTGGGCGCTGGTGAGGGCGCGCAGGTCATCGCTCTCCAGCGTGGCGATCTGGCTGGTAGTGATGGCCGAGATCTGGGCCGAGGTCAGGGCCTTGAACTGGTCGGTGCCCAAGGCATTGAGGTCGTCGCTGTTGAGGCTGGAGACCTGCGGGGCGGAGGTCAGGGCCGCCACTTGCTGGGTGCGCAGCGCGCCGATCTGGTCGGAGTCGAGGGCGCCGACCTGGTCGGTGGACAGGGCGCGCAGTGCGGCGGTGGACAGCGCACGCAGATCGTCGGTCTCCAGTGCACCGATCTGGTCGGTGCTCAGGCCGCGGACCTGCTGGGTGCTCAACGCACCGACCTGTTCAGACTTCAGCGCCTGGATGTTGTCGGTGGACAGGGCG
>NZ_JAPFGP010000077.1 GCF_026241155.1 Paucibacter sp. PLA-PC-4 | reverse complement strand
ATGTTGCCGACGGCACGGTGTCCAGCCCCTTTACAAAGAACTGAACTTTCCGTCGACAACGCTGATTCGACTCTACAAATTGTTAAAGAACAACAGCCAATATTGACTGACAAACCACAACAACCCCCTCGCCTTGCAGCGACTCGGATGCTTTGGTTTGTCAACCAGATCGTTCAGAGTGAATGGTGGAGGATGACGGGATCGAACCGACGACCCCCTGCTTGCAAAGCAGGTGCTCTCCCAGCTGAGCTAATCCCCCGGGATCTTCTCAAATCCGTGGTGGGTCTGGCTGGATTCGAACCAGCGACCCCCGCCTTATCAAGACGGTGCTCTAACCAACTGAGCTACAGACCCACGCGTTTTCTCGCATAAGCCCGTCTTCAGTCTCGCTTGCCCGTCTCTAACCGACCAGGCCAGCTCGGCAGGCTCACGCTTTATTCACTCTTGCAGTTGAATTACAGCCGATAAGTGTGGGCGCTTAAAAATGAGTCATGTGGATCTCGCTCATGCTCAGTCACTAGTGACTCAACCGTGGCTCGATCTCTTCTAGAAAGGAGGTGATCCAGCCGCACCTTCCGATACGGCTACCTTGTTACGACTTCACCCCAGTCACGAACCCTGCCGTGGTAATCGCCCTCCTTGCGGT
>NZ_JAPFGP010000076.1 GCF_026241155.1 Paucibacter sp. PLA-PC-4 | reverse complement strand
TTTCCGCGCCTGGATGCGGCACTCAAGAAGAAGGGACTTTGAGATGTACGAGCTCGGTGTGGTCTATCGCCGTATTCAAAGAGCTGACCGAGCGAGCGCCGATGCACTGGCCAAGCTCGGATCGGCCACCGTCCACGAGGCCATGGGCCGCGTCGGCCTGCTCAAGCCCTACATGCGGCCGATCTATGCCAGCGCCCAGGTCTCGGGCACGGCCGTCACCGTGCTGCTGCAGCCTGGCGACAACTGGATGCTGCATGTGGCTGCAGAGCAGATCCGGCCCGGGGACATCGTCGTCGCGGGCGTTACCGCCGATTGCTCGGATGGCTATTTCGGTGACCTGCTGGCCAGCTCCTTCATCGCGCGCGGTGCTCGCGCACTGGTCATCGATGCCGGTGTGCGCGATGTGAAGACGCTCACCGAGATGGGCTTCCCGGTCTGGAGCAAGGCCATCTCGGCCAAGGGCACGATCAAGGCCACGCTGGGCTCCGTCAACATCCCCATCGTCTGCGCAGGCATGCTGGTCACACCGGGTGATGTGATTGTTGCCGACGATGACGGCGTGGTTTGTGTGCCGGCCGCGCGGGCCGCGCAGACGCTGCAAGCCGCCAGCGCACGCGAAGCCCTTGAGGCAGCCAAGCGCGACCAACTGGCCGCCGGCGTGCTCGGCCT
>NZ_JAPFGP010000075.1 GCF_026241155.1 Paucibacter sp. PLA-PC-4 | reverse complement strand
TCCTTGACGAAGGCCAGGGTCATCAGCTCTTCGACGGCACTGCGGTCGATGCTCTTGGGCCAGGCCCAGTCGAAGTCGACCAGCGGCTTGAAGCGGCCGATGTGGGCGTCGCGCAGCCGCCGCTCCAGGCTGCGGCGGCTGCGCTCGGCGGCCTCCCAGGCAAGCATCTGCGCCACCCAACTGGCTTGCTCGGGCTGAGCCATCACCTCGCCCCAGTGTTCAAGCAGGCCATGCAGGCGCAACGAGGCGGCCTGCTCACGCAGAGCGGCCTGTGGTGTCGTGAGGCTATTCATCGGACTCCTCCGGTGCGGTGGTGGGCTGTCGGTCGATCTGCTCGTCACTCTGCCGGTCATAGGAGCGCAGGTCATGGGTGCGCACCGGCGCGTCGCGCTTGGCCACGTGCTCGGGCAACACCAGGGCCACCGGTGGCGGCTCGCCGCTGATCACCCGGGCACGCTCTAGCGCTGCGCGCACGGCGTTGGGGTGTGCAACGTCGCGCTCGAGGGCCTCGATGATGGCCGTCTGCAGGGCGCTGGCGCCCCAGCGCTGCAGCAGGCGCATCAACGCCGCAGTGATCGAGCCCAGGTTCTCGCCGCGCTCGCCGGCACGCCGCAGCAATACCGCGCTGGCCGGGGCGGCCTGGGCCAAGCCATCGCAGGCCCGGTGACC
>NZ_JAPFGP010000074.1 GCF_026241155.1 Paucibacter sp. PLA-PC-4 | reverse complement strand
GGATCCTACGACACCGGTCTGGTGAATCGATCTTCGTAGAGGATTGCGAACTGGTTCATCGCGGCTTTCCAGTGGTGAGTCGGTCGGGTCCAGTCCTCGGTGATGTTGCGCAGCGCCAGCCAGATCAGCTTGGTGGCCGAGTCATCGCTGGGGAAGTGCCCGCGTGTCTTGATGATCTTGCGCAGCCGTGCGTTCACGCTCTCGATGGCGTTGGTCGTGTAGATCACGCGCCGGACCTCGGGTGGGAAGGCGAAGAAGGGAATGACCTTGTCCCAGGCCCGTCGCCACGCGCTGACGACCGTGGGGAACTTCTGGCCCCAGGGACCGGCTTCAAACGCGTCCAGCTCGCTCTCAGCGGCCTCTGCGCTCACCGCCGTGTAGATCGGCTTGATGGCCGCGGCCAGCGCCTTGCGGTCCTTCCAGGCCGCGAAGTCCAGGCTGTTGCGGATCAGGTGCACGATGCAGGTCTGCAGCGTCGTGGCCGGGAACACCGCGCCCAGCGCCTCTGGCATGCCTTTGAGGCCGTCGGTGACGGCGATCAGGATGTCGTTGACCCCACGGGTCTTCAGATCGTTGAAGACCTTCATCCAGAACTTGGCGCCCTCGGTGTTCTCGATCCAGATCCCGAGGATGTCGCGCGTGCCGTCTGGCAGCACGCCCAGCGCCAGGTACACGGCCTTGG
>NZ_JAPFGP010000073.1 GCF_026241155.1 Paucibacter sp. PLA-PC-4 | reverse complement strand
CCGCGCAGCTTCAGCGTCGGCGCTCCCAGCATCACGCCGAAGAAACCGGCCAGCCCCGCGCCCAGCGGGATCACGATCCACAGCGGCGAGTGCAGCCCGTCGGGGAACATGGCCCGGAAGGCTTCGAAGTTCTCGCTCAGGTGCGGACTGGCCAGCAGCGCGAACATATAGGCGCCCACCGCGTAGAAGGCCACATAGCCCAGGTCCAACAGACCCGCGTAGCCCACCACGATGTTCAGCCCCAGCGCCAGCAGCACGTACAGCAGCGCCAGGTCGAGGATGCGCACCGGCCCGTTGCCGAACTGCTGAGCCAGCAGCGGCAGCACCAGCAGGCCCACAGCCGCCAGCAGGAAGACGATGAGTTTGTTCTTTTGCATGTTTGGTTCTCCTTGGGCCCGGTCAGGCTCGATCGGCCACGCGCTCACCCAGCAGGCCCGAGGGGCGCAGGGTCAGCACCAGGATCAGCGCCACGAAGGCGAAGATGTCGGCGTAGTGGCTGCCCAGCACGCCGCCGGTCAGCTCACCCAGATAGCCCGCCCCGATGGCCTCGATCAGGCCCAAGAGCACGCCCCCCACCATGGCGCCTGCCAGGTTGCCGATGCCGCCCAGCACCGCCGCCGTGAAGGCCTTCAGCCCGGGCATGAAGCCCATGGTGTGCTGCACCGTGCCGTAGTTGGCCGCCCACATCA
>NZ_JAPFGP010000072.1 GCF_026241155.1 Paucibacter sp. PLA-PC-4 | reverse complement strand
ATGCCGAAGATGCGCTCCATATCGCTTTGGATCTCGGCGTCGTTCCTGATGTAGGCGCCCATCTGCAGGTTCTCGGTGATGGTCATGCGGGTGAAGGTGCCGCGCCCCTCGGGCACCATCACCAGGCCTTGCTTGACCAGGTCCCAGGCGCCCTGGCCCTTGATGGACTGACCTTTGTAGAGGATGTCGCCGTCGGCCACCGGCTGGATGCCGGTGACGGCCTTGAGCGTGGTGGTCTTGCCCGCGCCGTTGGCGCCGATCAGGCTGACGAGTTCGCCCTTCTTGACTTCGAAGTCCACGCCCTTGACGGCCTGGATGCCGCCGTAGGCCACCTTCAGCTTCGTGACCTTGAGCAGGGTTTGTGTGTCTGACATCTTGTGGGTTCCTGTTCAGTGGGCCGCGTGGCCTGCGCCCAGATAGGCTTCGATCACCTTCTCGTTGCGCTGCACGTCGTACGGCGTGCCTTCGGCGATCTGCTTGCCGTAGTCCAGCACCGTGACGCGGTCGCACAAGCCCATCACCAGCTTGACGTCGTGTTCGATCAAGAGAATGGTGCGGCCGTCCTTGCGGATGCGGTCGATCAGCTCTCGGAGCACCACTTTCTCGGTGGCGTTCATCCCGGCGGCCGGCTCGTCCAGCGCGATCAGCTTGGGGTCGGTGGCCAGCGCCCGGGCGATCTCCAGGCGGCGCTGGTCGCC
>NZ_JAPFGP010000071.1 GCF_026241155.1 Paucibacter sp. PLA-PC-4 | reverse complement strand
CGCAGTCCGTGTCAATACTCTGGCACTGACCAGAAGCCCTGAAGACAATGCCCTGCAACGCAAGTTGCAGGGCATTGTTCGTCATGGGCTATGTACAAGGACAGAGTCGAGACCAGGGCAGCCTGTTCCCGGTGTCGCTGGATGAGCTGATAGGGCCGGAACATGTGTGCCGGGTCATCGCGGCGTTTGTTGCGCGCTTGGACCTTGCTGCTTTGGGCTTTGCGCGGGCTCGTACCAAGGCCACCGGGCGCCCACCGTATGACCCGGCCGATCTGCTGATGCTGTACCTGTACGGCTATCTCAACCGGGTCCGCTCCTCCCGCCGCCTGGAGCGTGAATGCCAGCGCAACGTCGAACTGATGTGGCTGCTGCACCGACTCAGGCCGGATCACAAGACCATCGCGGAGTTCCGCCGCTGCAACGCGCAGCCTCTGCGCCGGGCGGGGGCGGAGTTCGTGCGCTTTTGCGCTGAGGCTGGACTGATACGCGCAGAGTGGGTGGCTGTTGATGGCTCGAAGTTCCAGGCGGTGGCCAGCAGCAAGGCAATCCTGGAGTCGGCGCAAATGGCCGAGTTGCAAGCCAAGCTGGAACAGCGCATTGCACAGTATCTACAGGAGTTGGAGACTGCCGACCAACAGCCGGGAGAGCCCGAAGTCGATGCGCAGGCGCTGCGCGCAGCGCTGATTCGGCTAGAACAA
>NZ_JAPFGP010000070.1 GCF_026241155.1 Paucibacter sp. PLA-PC-4 | reverse complement strand
CTACTTCAGCCCGCCGCTGAGGAACTGCTGCAGGCGCGGGCTCTGCGGCTTGAGCAGCACCTCGCGCGGATTGCCTTCTTCCTCGACCTTGCCCTGGTGCAAAAACATCGTGTGGGTCGAGACCTCGCGGGCAAATCCCATCTCATGGGTCACGACAATCATCGTGCGGCCCTCGGCTGCCAGGTCGCGCATCACCTTCAGCACCTCGCCCACCAGCTCCGGGTCCAGCGCCGAGGTTGGCTCGTCAAACAGCATCACCTCGGGCTCCACCGCCAGCGCCCGCGCGATCGCCACCCGCTGCTGCTCGCCGCCGCTGAGCTGGGCCGGGTAGACATCCTTGCGATGGGCGACGCCGACGCGGGCCAGCAGGGCCTCGGCCTTCTCGATGGCCTCGGCCTTGGGCACGCCCAGCACATAGACCGGCGCCTCGATGACGTTCTCGATCACGGTGCGGTGGCCCCAGAGGTTGAAGTTCTGGAACACCATGGCCAGCCGTGCGCGCCAGCGCTGCAGTTGCTTGGCGTCCAGCGCCTTCAGGCTGCCGTCGCGGTCGCGGCCCAGCTTCAGCTGCTCACCGCCCAGCGAGAAGCGGCCCTCCCAGGGCTGCTCCAGCAGATTGATGCAGCGCAAGAAGGTGCTCTTGCCGGAGCCGCTGGAGCCGATCAAGGTGATCACATCGCCGGTGCGCGCGGACAGCGAGACGCCCTTGAGCACCTCGCGTTCGCCATAGCGTTTGTGCAGGTTTTCAA
>NZ_JAPFGP010000006.1 GCF_026241155.1 Paucibacter sp. PLA-PC-4 | reverse complement strand
ACCCGAACGCCTGCTGGGACACGGTCGGCTTCTACGGCACCGACTATGCGAAGAAGTCGGGGGTGCAGTTGGCGGCCATCAAGGCCATGGTCGATCGGCTCGCTGCTGCCAGCCACTGAACGGCAAGGTGTGCTGGGCAGGCTTGGCCGAGCGTCGTGCCGGCGCGCCGCCAGCCGCTTCGGTCCGAGCCGGCCCATGGAGTCCAGACGATCGCGCCATCGGCTCTGCTTTCCGCAGGCGCTGTCGTCTTACTGAGCCATCGGCAGTTCATAGCCAACCAGAGCTGCGCAAAGCGGCAGCAATTGGGAGACCGTTCCTGGCCGACAGCGCCAGTACGCCGCCACGACGGCGAGCGGTCGTTCGGCTCATGATCCTATTCAGATCCCAATCTGATTCCACAGCCGAGGCGGATGTTTGCAGCCGGCCAGAAGCGGGCATCGGTGAACGAGGCGCAAAGCGGATATCCGAGCAGGTGAACATTTACTTCGCACAACTACGGGATCATCCACCAGTATGTGGAACTGTAGACCTCCATGTTGTTCATCGAAGTCCAGTACGCCTTCTGCCACATGTCTTGACCGTTGTGAAACTTCACGTCGTCCTTCATGCTGTCATAGACGGTCTTGGTAATCCACGTCGGCTTGCCCGATTCATTCGTGAGTTTCGCTGCGTAGTTGGCAGCGCGCCCGATCCAAACAAGGTCGTTGTCGCCGCGTACTCCAATCCTGGATGTCCTCAGCTGACTCGTGTCGATGCCGACAACGTGACTCAGCTTGAAGTCAGTCGTGTATTGAGCATTGATCGCCGGTTGGATGATCTCCGAAACAGCGTAGTTGATCTTCAAGGCGCATCGCACCGCATCGGTGTTCTTCGTGCCGCCCGTGAAGATCGCCATCACCCGGTCGCCGTCGTATGCGGTGATCGCTCCCCCTTCGCTCCGAATGATCTGTGATGCACAGCGAAGGAACGTCTTGTAGATCTCGGCGCTGAACTCCCATTTGTAGTTGTCGACCATGCTGGTAGATCCATCAAGGTCAGCGTAGAGGACGGTCGCCTTCTCCAAGTCCTTCGCGTGGTTCGCGTTTAGCCGAAGGTCTTCGGGGGCGGGCACGCTTTCCGTCTTCTGAACGTCCCACGCCTGCGCAAAGGTCGACTTGACCTCAGCGGACAGATCGTCTTTCAGTCCCATCATCACTCCCTATTTCTTGTCAAGAAGCGTAATGATCGCCGGGAACCACGGGAGCACTGAGAGGAACGACCACCACATGCTCTTCCTTACCCATGCAAACTTGTCGCACGCAATTTGCGCGTTTCGATGAATCTGGGCCGTCCAATCTTCAAGAAGGTCCGCGTCGGTTGCCTTCTTGAAGTGTTCGATGTAGCCGGCGTCAACACATGGCCCAATACGGCCGAAGAACAGCAGCGACTTCGCAGGACCGGTAACACGCGGAAGCACTGCCATGGCTGCGCAAAACAGGCCGCTGCCCAGGCAGGCCACGGCAACAATCGTGAATAGCCAAGCCCAGTGCGTCCGTGCGGTGCCATCAACTGCGCTGAAGGCGGCCCCGAGACCACCGAGCATTGCCGTGTCGATTGCCACGATCACACCAACCTTCACCTCCGCTGCGGCAATCCAGGCAAGGTTGCGTTCAAGCACCCATTGCGCTGTCTGCAGTCGTTCCTTGTCTGCACTCATGCAAATACCCCCCCTGCAGATATTGTCGTTCACGCTCGCGTCGACTGATCGCGCCAGCACGGGCGGACAGCTTGTCTACGAAGGAAGTCTGACTCGGTGACTGGCGCGTCAGGTGCCTCCCACCAAGCGCTATGTTTGGTGAATCCAGAAAAATTCGAACGGACGGGCCACTGACTTTGAGTCCGGGGGCGGGCGAGATTCGGCACCTTTGGGTCGAGTTTTAACGTCGCATCACGCGGTGTGTCGACTGACTGCAACGGGTCGATTGCGCAATTCCGCAGGCCGGAGCAGCGGTCTTCTGATGGCGTGATGCCCTCGAGGCGCGGCAGAAATTCGCGAACGACCGCAGCGCCTCTCGGACCGGACGTTCGTCCAGCCATTGGCCACCCAAGTCAGTGACTGGCAGGTGGCCGTGAGCGTGAGTTCGGCCGCGGCGACCGAAGGGCAGGAGACGCTGCGAAGCCGAAGTCCGGACTTGGTCGGCAGCTCAAGGCTGAAAGCAGAAGCTCCCCTACGTCTGCTTTGCGACACTACTATGTCGGTAGTGATCCAACGAACTGCTCGCTATCCCAGTCAAACCTCGTCGCCGACTAGTTCGTACGCCCGGCGGATCAGCGCGCACGCCACTTCGAGCTTTGCGTCGGAGTTGACGGAGTACAGCGAACCATCGGTGCCGGCGATGGCCGAGTTCGCGACCCATGCCCATTGAGCCGTCACCTGTACGCCAGCGGCCACCATTGCCAGCTCCGATGCTTCGCAGTCAAACCGCATATCGATTCCGTTCGCGCGGGGCAGAAGCTCGACAAACCAAGTCGGTTGATGAAACACGATCGACTTCATCGGCACCACCTCGGTGACATCATCACCTAGAGCCATGGCGAAGTCGGCCAGCTTGTCCAGCCACAGCCGAACGACTTCGTCGCACTTCAGGTCCGACCGTGTCTTGCCACTAGCTGCGTGCAAAGCGTCGTCCAGATGCGCTTGCTTGATGGCAGCGTCATCGACCTTCAGTCCGGACCAGATCGTCAACGCCCGCTTTGCCATAGTTTTTCCGCGCGTTTCCATTTCGACTGGCGTCCAACGATCTAGTTTTGCCAGCTCGAGATTCAGCCAGATGCTGCTGTCCGCGTAGCCACCGGGCTTGAGGTCGCGCTTCTCCAAAAATGGAGAAGCATGAAGCTCTGAGTTAAAGCCGGTGAGCGTGAGGTTGCCCAGACGATGCAACCAAGCCTGCTGAATCTCACGCCATTGCTCCCCGAGCATCGCCCTCCACTCTTCTGGAAGTACTGCCTTCCTCGGCATCACGTGTTCTATCGACAGACCATCGAGAGCGCTCTTTTCCTTACCATAATTCGTCAACCGCTCAAGCATGTAGAAGGATGTTCGACGGTTGTACATGTCTCCCGTGGTCAGAGCGATTTCAAACTCCTCGTCGCTCGGGAACGCCTTCCCGCGCCCCATCATCACTAGCCGTGCCTTCAGGCTCTCCAACGGGGTATCTAAGCGAATCTTGGATGCCAACGACGAGAAAAGCGTGCCTCCGCTCCGAGTATCGGAGCCGACTACTGAGCGCCGGAACACATAGCTCTCCAGCGTGTCAATTGCTTCGCAGAAGTCCTCGGAATCCAGCGTCTTGTCGTGGTGCATGCGCTCGTACAGCACCATCACTGTCGACACAGCTACGTCGACCAGTTTGCGAAGTCGAGCGAGGCGCGCCTCGATCTTCGGAGAGTCATCAGGACCAATGATGAATTGGCAGTAGTAGCGCCCGAATCGCGCCATGCGCTTTAGCTTTCCGATGGCTTCGTCGTGGTTCTCATTGCGATTCAGATAGGCGGGGTACCAATGCTTAAACTCTGCATAGACGTTTCCCAACTTAAATGGCTTGGCTGGCCGCAACTCCAGGGTGAGAAAGTCGCGCAGAAAGCTGTCGAAAAGCGCCCGGTAGCTGGTACCAAAGGCCTCCTCCAACGGGCGCCAGTAGTTCAAGTACCAAGTGGTCTGCAACTGCTCAGAGTGGCCCATCAACACGTAGTTACGCACCAGATCGGCCTGCGCCAGCTTCACTCCGGTGGAGTTCAGGCTTTCGAAAATGAGTTGCGGGTTGTCCTGGCCCGGCGACAGCGATACCGAGACGATCATGAGCCGGCGGATACCCTTCAGCACGCGCCCAGCGTCATTCTCGGCGATGAGGTTGCGTAGGCATGCAAGGTTCAGCGGCACTTGGCTTTGTCGGTCCTTTGGTTCGGGCGCGTCAAGCAGCAAATGTTGCAGCCATTCGTTGTCCACCCGACGCAACTGGAGCTTCGACCTTAGCTCAGGTTTGTCTACGTATGGGTTCAGCAGGTATTGGTTGTGCAGGGCGTCAGGCGAGTCAGCTGGGGCCACTTGTGCCCTCGACTGTCTTAAGTGGTCGCGCAGCGCCATCAGCAGCAGTAGGCAAGTGGTCAGCCGCTGCTGGCCGTCGATGACGAGCCGCTGCTGCAGCACAGCATCTCCAGATTCGCTGCCCACCCAAACCACCGAGCCAAGAAAGTGAATTGCACCGTCGGGGCCGTCTGCCACAGCGAGAACGTCTTTGACAAGACGCTCGCACTCTTCGCCGCCCCAACTGTAGTCACGCTGGAAGATGGGGATGACAAACTGATGCTGGCCGGCCAGCAACGTTAGCAGTTGGGTCTCTCTCGCTTGCATCTCGGTCTATGCCTCCCCAGTTGATCTTGTGGACGCATGATCATCGCATTCCAAGACTTATCCATCTTGGTCTTCGCTTTACGCGTTGCTGAACTCGTGTGAATTCCAACGTTGAATGACCGCCGGGGCGAGTTGAGCAAGTCGATGGACCGCAACCGCTGCTAAGGCGCCACGGGTCAGGCGCTTCATGCACCGAGACCGCCATTCCTTCCATTTCCCCTAACCACCACCGCCCGGCATTCAGTTGTCTGGCCGCCATAGGCCCCAGCGCTCAATCACCCCTCGAACGCGCGCATCTCCGTCCGGGACCATCGTGTGCAGGTCGGCCCGACCCCATCGCAGCGCATCCAGACAAGACAGCATGTCGTCACTGATAGCGATGTCGACGGCGCGAAGGTCGAAGGGGTCGAACGCAAAGACCTGCCCGTTGTAGGTCGCAACCAAAAAGCGTGCCACTCGGGCGATCTGACCCGAGTCGCCCTCCTCGGCCAATCTGAGCAGGCGCGCAAATGCCTGAGCACCAGCCTGCGTAGCCTGCCGGGACCGCCCTTCGCAAGCAGCGATCTCGGCTCCGATTTCGATGTTGGTGACGTGAAGGCCTGGCCGCTGCATGACGCTCACCTTTGAATCTCACGGTCTTGTCGGCCCTGGGAATCGATGGGCTCTGCTTGAGACGGACCTGACCGCTCCGGTACCTCGCGTTGCCGTTGACGGCCATGTTCTTTCGCGAAGGCGGATTCCGCGATGAAACTAGTGATGCGCTGGGCCAGCTCGCGGTCACTCGGCTGATCCGAGGCCCTGAGCGCGGCCACAATGTGCGTCCAGGCCTCCAACGCACCGACACGGCTGCGCTGGTAAGCCGTGCCCGATTTCGTCGGCTCCGAGGCTCTGCGCAGACGGCCCTCCTCCCGGGCCCTGCGCTGCCACAGGTTGTCGTAGCGGCGCACTGCCCCTCGGGTGGCCTGGCGCGTGGCCTCGGCCTCGACCCCATAGCCGCGCAGCCGCTCCGCAAAGGTCTCGCGCCAGCGCTGCAGATCCGCCTTGCGCGGATTCAAACGCAGGCCGCTCATGGACTCGGCCCGCACGCTCAGGTGAACATGCGGGTTCCCCTGGTGCTCGTGCAGCACCATCACATAGAAGTGGTCCTTCAGCTCGATCTGGGCGAAATCCCGGGCGGCCTTCAGGACGATCTGCGCGTCCGTGCCGCGCGGCATCGACAGCATCAGGTTGAAGGCTTCGCGTCGATGGCTGGTGTCGCCGATCAGCGAGCCGCCCAGACGCCATTGCTCGGCCAGGTCGTGCAGCGCTTCCTTGTCCTGCTGGACTACGCCGCGGTCGTCCTCGATTTCAAGCTGTCCGTTCTTGCTGATGTAGCGGAAGTGGGCCGCGATGGCGCCCATGCCGCGCCCGCCACCCGTGATCTTGACCATGACCTGCGGCGCTCTGCGGGTCACGGTGGCCTCGATGCGCCGACGGATCACCGCCGCCTGGCGACGCAACAAGGTATTCAAGCGGGGTTGCGGCACCGCTTTGACCCTGCGGTTGCCGGGATAGAACAAGCGCTCGCCCCACTGGACCAGCACGCCATCGACCGTTGAGCTTGAGGTCATTTGCGCCCTCCCGTTTCATTGCTACACAGGATCGCCTGCAACATAACGCCGCGAGGTCGTCAGGGCCGAAATCAATGGCGTCGTTGCGGCGAGATGCCGCTGCAACGCCTCGGACAGGTCAGCCACCGCGTCGCTGCAAGCAGCCTGCTCACGCGACGAGGCCTGACGCATAGCGCGCATCAGCGCCTGCAAGTCGCTGGACATGGGCGCCAGCGCGGCGGTGTAACGCAGCAGTGCGGCCCGGTTCTCTGCCTGGTCAGGCGGCACGGGCGTCGGAGGCTGTCCATCGAGCAGGCGCGCCACATAGAACCCTTGGGGCAACTCAGCCGCACGCGCCGCACGGGCCAGGCCTGCGGCATGTCGCTCAGACATGCGCAAGGTCACCTTGGTGATGGTGTCATCCGACCCTCGCAAACCAGCGTCAGCGGCCTGCGCTTGGCAGCCGGCGACGGAGCGCGCATCCAACCACTCAGCGATGGCCGTTCTGACCAGGGTGGCCACCGGCATCCGCAGGGACTGCGCGATGGCATTCAGGACAGCGCCATGCCCGCGCAGATCGACGGTCACTCGCTCGCGACGGAGCGTCGAGCGCGGTGCGGCGTGAGCTGCGTGGCGGGTCCAGATCGCTTTGGCCATGATCACCAATATGCACCCACATTCGGGCTGGGCGAGCGATGATTTTTAGCTAATTTTCATCGCTCGACCGAAGCGGTGGTCGCCTAATATCGTCAATGCGCCGACCTGCGGCCAACAGCGCTGGGCCAGGCCGAGACGCCAATGCCCACCGGATTCAATGGGGTCACCGATTGGTAGAACGATTGGTAGACAGGAACGAAAAACGGGCAGCTAGGGCCCGCATTGACGTACTTCTTAGAGGAGATTGGTCTCCTCCTCTGATTGCCTGTCCAGGAGTTGCGCGACATACATCCCCTGCGACAACTCGGCCGCACGCGCAGCGCGGGCCAGCTTGGCGGCCCGATCGGCAGGCATGCGCAAGGTCACCGTGGCGAAGGTGGCTTCTTTGTGAAGCGGAATCGACGCTGCAGGCGCCGTGCCCATCGCACCTACAGGTGAGGTGTCAACAGCCTGCGCATCCAGCCACTCGCCTAGGACGGTTCTGGCCAGCGCAGACACGCTCATGCGGCGAGATTGCGCGGTGGCGGTCAGTGCCGGGCCGTGACGACGGAAGTCGATGGTCAGCCGCTCGCGACGCGCGCTACTGCGTGACGCATTGGCTCGCGGCTGGCGGACGAAGGTGGCGGTTCCCATGACACAAGTTTGCGTCGGGTTTGGCCCTTGGCGCGCGCTGATTTTTGCTAAAAATCAGCTCCAAGCGCGGCCCAGCAGAGCCGAACCGACAAGCGCAAAACAGCTGCGTTAGCTAGAACAGCGCACCGCTACAGGGGACCCGCCGTGGCGATGCCCGCTCGGCCATGAAGCAGCCCAACCCTATAGAACCCTATAGAACCCTATAGAACCCCATAGAACCGCCCATGCTGCTCAGGCTTCGCCAGCCAGCGTGTAGCTGGCCCAGCGTCGTTCACCCTGCTGCTTCAACACACCCTTGGCCTTCAGCCGCCGCAGCAAGGTGGCCGCCTGGTCACTGGACAAGCGGCACAGCTCCATCACGTCGCCCCGGACGATCAGGCCATGCTGGCGGATGTAGCTCAACACCATCTGTTCATGCTGGATCGCCGAGAAACCGGCCTGACGCGTGTAGGCGGCCTGTCCGCCCGCCAACCGGTACACCTGAGCCGACAACGTGTAGCTGCGCCCCCGGGTGGCGCCGTGAGGCTCCACCAGGCCGGCCTCGGTCAAGGCCTCCAGCGTCTGCCGCGCCTGGGCCGCGTCGCGCTGGATGTAGGCGGCCAGCTCTTCGGCCGTCAGGCGCTTCTGGGTGCGCAGCGCGCTGAGGGCAATCAGGCTGTCAATCGGCAACTCGCTGCTGCCGCCACGCTCGGCGTCCACCACCAGTCGCCGAAACTCCAGATCCGCCGGGTCTGTCGGCAAACGCAGCACGACATCCTCGCGCGAGGTACGGCTGTAGTCTGGCGCCGGTCGGCCGAACTTCAGCAGACCCCGAAAAATCTTGTCCACACCTCGCCCCGAGCGCTCAACCACGCCAATGCGCTTCATCGCGTCCGCCAGCTGCGGATTGCGCGGATGGGGCTCGATGGTCAGTAGATTGCTCAGTGTCACGCCATCGACCAGGCCGCCGGGATTGCTGACGACCAGGGCGCCGTCTTCCAGCCGCACATGCACGGCCCCCAGGCGGTGATAGTCGCGATGGATCAGCGCATTGGCCACCGCCTCACGAAACGCCCCCAGGTCCACCAAGGGCACAGGCACCCGGAACAGCCCCACCTGAAGCTCTTCCTCCGGGTTGTAGGGTCGAAAATTCGTCTCTAGCCAGTCCAGCGCCTTGAGCAGCGGGAAACGCCGGAATTCGTTGAAGCGCACCGACTCGCGCGCCAGCACCTGAAAGGCGAACTCATGGGTAGGCACCAGCTCGCGCAAGGCCGGCTCGCGGCCGATCAACAGCAGACCCGTCAGCGTGGGTACGCGATGACCGCCGGATAGACGCCCGGTCAGCCCCAGCGCGCCGTCCAGCGCCTCATCGTCCAGCTCCAGCAGCACCCGGTCGCCGCCATACTGTTGCACGCTCTGGCGCAGCCGCTCCCGCTCCAGCGGGTCCAGGTCCGCCAAGGTGGCGCCGGCCACGATCTGTGCCGAGGCGTCCATCTGGCCGAAGCTTCTCGCGCGGCTGGCGCGGTCATGCGGCAGCATGGCCACGCACTCGGGCTCACCATCGGCCTTCAGGCGACGACGCAGATAGACGCCGCCGGTGGTTGCCACCTCACCCGGGGCCTTGGGCACGGCGATATGGGCCACCACGACATTGCCAAATTGCACGGGCGTGACCGTCACCGCCAGCGATGGCGACGTGCGCGCGGCCACCAGGCCGGCCATACCCATCAGCTGTTGATGCTCGATGTGCAGCCCCGTCGGCGCGCCGTCGTCCTCCACACCCAGCCACAGCTCGCCGCCCTCGGCGTTGGCGAGGCAGACGATGGCTTCGATCAGGTCGCGGTCCGGCAGGCGTGTGCGGTCGCTCTTGAACTCGACGGTCAGGGACTCACGGGCGGGCAGCTGCGGTGGGGTCATGACTTGCTTTCAGGCTGGATGCGCTCGTTGTGTTCGAGTCAGCGGCATGTGATGCGCTGTGATGCGTCAGGCCTGGCGGCTGAACCGGCCCATGATGACCTTGCCGGACGTGATCAGGGACTCGATATAGTCCGCCCAAAACTGCAGCATCTCGCGCCGCTGCGGCGCGTACTCGGCCCGGTTGTAGACGCCGCGCACGCCGCCAATGGTGTGATTGAGGGCCTTCTCCACCACGTCCGATGGCCAGCCGTTCTCATGCAGCAGGGTCGAGGCCGTGCGGCGCAGATCGTGGATGGTGAAGGCAGGGATGGTCTGGCCCTGCAGGGCGGTTTTCAGCGCGGTGTTGATCGAGTTGTGGGCAAAGGTCTTGGTCCTGCTGCCACGGCCCGGCAACACGAGTTCGCTGGTATCGGCCAACACCTTCAGTTCCCGGAACAGCTCGACCGCCTGGCGCGACAGGTACACGATATGCGGCTTGCCGGTCTTGGAGTGCTCGGCGGGGATGTGCCATTCGGCCTGCTCAAAGTCGACATCTGACCAGCGCGCCAGCAGCAGCTCAGACTTGCGCACCATGGTCAGCAGGATCAGGTGTAGTGCCAACTTGAACTGCCGGCGGATGTTGGACTCGAAGGCGGCCCGCAGAAAGTCCCTGATCTCATCGGGCGACAGGGCGCGGTCACGGGACCTGGACTTGTGAACATGACGCATGGGCAGCGCCAACACCGGATTGATCGGGGCGAGGCCACAGGTCAGCGCATAGTCAAACATCCGCTTCAGCACACTGCGCAGCTGGCCAGCGGCGGCATCGAAGCCCTCATCCTTTTTGCGCCAGATGATGGTCCGCACATCCTCCGTGGTGACCTCCCGCACGGGCTTGGCGCCGATCACGGGCACGATGGACTTCTCGAAATAGCGACGCGGACTCGACACGTCCTGCCGGTCCTTGGCCACCACCTCCCTGAAGAAGCGCTCGCCGAACTCGGCCACCGTGATGGTGTCGGGGGCCGGGACCTTGGCCAGCTGCTTTTGCTCCGCAGGTGAGTGCCCCAGCGCCACGGTACGGGCGGCCTCATCCCGCTTCACGCGGGCATTGCGCAGCGAGAGGGCAGGGTACTTGCCGAGGGTCAGCTTCTCCTGCTTGCCAGCGAAGCGATAGCGGTAGCGCCAGATGATGCCGCCGGTCGGGAAGACCTCGACATACAGGCCCCGATCATCTGTGACCGTGTAGGCCTTGTCCTTGGGCTTCAAGGCCTTCAAGGCGATATCGGTGAGGGCCATGACCACCTCGCTGAGTCCAAGTTGATGCAGCAATTGTGTCCAAGTTGCTACTTGGACTCAAACTTGGACTCAAAGACCCTTGGATGTTCTTGCACTTCTAAAAAAAACATGGACTCAAATTCGCTTTAAGTCATTGAATTTAAAGGGTAAGTGCGATCTGCATGGGACGCTTTGGGACGTCCTGGAACAGGCTTTTTATTTCCCGATACAGAACCGGCTGAATATCTCACCTAGTAGATCGTCGGCCGAGAACGCGCCGGTGATCTCGCCGAGTGCATCGTGCGAGAGCCGCAGCTCTTCGGCGAGCAAATCCAGGGCCGGCGGCTGCTGGGTGGCCACGGCCTTGGCCAGCTCCAGATGCTCGCGGGTGCGCTTGAGCGCCTGGACATGGCGCTCGCGGGCGATGAACAGACCTTCGGGCGTGGCGTGCCAGCCCACCAGTCGCAGCAGGCGTTGGCGCAGCTCGCTCAGGCCCGTGCCGGTCTTGGCGGACAGCGTGATGGCGCCCGGGACCAGACTCTGCCCATGGGCGGTGTCGGCCTTGTTAAAGACCTGCAGGATGCGGCCGGTATCGACGCCTTGAAGGCGCTCGTTGATCAGGCGGTCCTCGGCCTCGTAGTCCGGCTGGCCGATACGGCTCAGGTCGTGCAAGAACAGCACGACATCGGCATCGGCGATCGCGTCCCAGCTGCGCGCGACGCCGATGCGTTCGACTTCGTCCTCGGTCTCGCGCAGGCCGGCGGTGTCGCTGATGTGCAGCGGTACACCTTCGATCTGAATGGTCTGGCTGACCTTGTCGCGCGTGGTGCCAGGGATAGGCGTGACGATGGCTAGCTCGGCGCCGGCAAGCGCGTTCAGCAGCGAGCTCTTGCCGACATTGGGCTGGCCGGCCAGCACAACCTTGATGCCCTCGCGCAGCAGCGCGCCTTGCTGCGTGCGGTCCAGTACGGCCGCGAGCCGTGCGTGCAATCGGTCCAGCTGACCCAGCGCGTCGGCCTGCTGAAGGAAGTCGATCTCTTCCTCGGGGAAGTCCAGCGTCGCCTCGACCAGCATACGCAGCTTGATCAGCGCGTCGCGCAGCTCGCCGACCTCGCCGGACAGCGCGCCTGCCAGTGCGCGGCTGGCGCTGCGCGCGGCCGCCTCGGTGCTGGCGTCGATCAGATCGCTGACCGCCTCGGCCTGGGCCAGGTCGAGCTTGCCGTTAAGAAAGGCGCGCTGGGTGAACTCGCCGGGCTCGGCAAGCCGCATGCGCATGCCGGCGCCGGCCTCCATGCAGCGCGCCAGCAGCAGTTGCAGCACCACCGGCCCGCCATGGGCCTGCAGCTCCAGCACATGCTCGCCGGTGTAGGAATGCGGTGCCGGGAACAGCAGGGCCAGGCCCCGATCGATGGCCTCGCCGTCGGCGGCGCGAAAGGGCAGATAGCTGGCCTCGCGCGGCTTCAGGGTCTTGCCGCACAGGGCCTCCACAACGGGGGTCAGGTCTTGCGCCGACGAGACGCGGACGATGCCCACCGCGCCTCGTCCGGGGGCGGTGGCGACGGCGACGATGGGATCTTGGTGGCGGGACAGCATGGGCGAATTTTCACCGATGGCGGCCACCTCTCAAGAAAAACGCCGACCTTGGGGGTCGGCGTCCGGGATATGGCGCGGGGGAGGCTGTCAGCGGGCGCTCGCGTGAGCCCCGCCGATGGGCCTTGTCGCCAGGCACTGTTGTATTTGACAGGCCGGTGACTCTCTGCCCCGCATGTGATCGATTAAAGGCCTTGCGGCGCCAATTAAAAAGCCCCCAAGTGCGGGGGCACCCGGGGGCTTCGTGAAAAGCTGGCGCCAGCGGCTACTTGTTGACGCCGAGCTGCCTGTTGATCATCCACTGCTGGGCGATCGACAAGATGTTGTTTGTCAGCCAGTACAGCACCAGGCCGGCCGGGAAGAAGAAGAACATGAAGCTGAAGGCCAGCGGCATGATCCACATCATCTTAGCCTGCATCGGGTCCGGCGGCGTCGGGTTCAACCAGACCTGGAACAGGCTGGACAAGGTCATCAGGATGGGCAGCACGAAGAACGGGTCCTTGGCCGACAGATCGGTGATCCACAGAATCCACGGTGCATGACGCATCTCGACGCTGGACAGCAGCACCCAGTACAGCGCGATGAAGAAGGGCATCTGCAGGAAGATAGGCAGGCAAGAACCGATCGGGTTGATCTTCTCCTCGCGGTAGATTTTCATCATCTCCTGCTGCATCTGCTGCGGCTTGTCCTTCAGGCGCTCGCGCATCTCGGTGATGCGCGGGTTGACCGCCTTCATCTTGGCCATGCTGCGGTAGGCGCTGGCATTGAGCCAGTAGAACGCGATCTTCAGCAGCACAACCAGCGCGATGATGGACCAGCCCCAGTTGCCCAGCAGCTTGTGCAACTGGTCGAGCAGCCAGAACAGCGGCTTGGACAGGATGGTGAACCAGCCATAGTCCTTCACCAGTTCCAGGCCCGGAGCCAGCACAGCCAGCTTGTTCTCTTCCTGCGGGCCGACGAAGAGCTGATGGTCGGCGCTGACGCTGGCGCCGGGCGCCAGCTGGGCCAGCGGAAACAGCATGCCGACCGAGTACAGATTGTTGTCGACCTTCTTCGCGTAGAACTCGCGGGGGCTGTCGCCCTTGTGCAGCCAGGCGCTGGCGAAGTAGTGCTGGACCATCGCGACCCAACCGTCGCTGGCATTCTTCTCGACGCTGGCCTTACCCTTTTCGATGTCCTTGAAGTCGAGTTTCAGGAACTTCGACTTGTCGGTATACATCGCCGGGCCAGTGAAGGTGAAGTAAAAGCTCGACTCATTGGGCAGCGGATTGCCGTCGCGCACCAGCTGGGTGTAGAGCTGCGGGGTCAGCGGCGCGGCCGACGTGTTGAGCACCTCGTGCTTGACGTCCACTGCATAGTCGCCGCGCTTGAAGGTGTAGGTCTTGACCAGCTTGACGCCGCCTTGCTCGGGCGACTCGAAGCGCACGACAAGACTTTGCTCGCCGTCCTTCAGGCTGCGCTCGCCGGGCACCAAGCTCATCTGGGTCAGGTGGCTGGGCGCGCCGGCCACGCCGACCAGGCCGGTTTGGGCCAGGTAAACGCGCTGCGCGCTGCGGTCCAGCACGACGATGTGGCCGCTCGGGTCGGTCTCGTCCTTGTGCTTGAGCAGCTCCACCCGCACCAGGCTGCCGCCCAGGCTGTCCAGTGTGGCCTTGACCACGTCGGTGCTGATGACGACGGTTTCGCCCGTGCTGCTCGGTGCCGCAGCAGTAGGCGCGGTGCCCGGTGCCGCTGTCGCGCCCGGCAGCGTGGCGGCGGTTGGCAGCGCGGCAGTGCCGGGTGCCGAACCAGCAACGGCCGCCGGCTTCGGCGCCGTGGGGCTGAACATCGAGGGGTGACCGTTGTGCTTTTGCCAGCCGTCCCACAACAGGACAAGCGACATGGTGAAGACCACCCACAGCACGGTGCGGCGTATATCAGTCATTGGGACGCTTCAGGATTGGAGGAAGAGGAACGGACGCCAGACCCGCAACCCAGACGGGTGAACAGGCCGGGCGGATTGTCGGGCACGGCATCATGCCCGCCCAAGCAAAAAGGATTGCAGCGCAGGATGCGGGCCGCCGCCAGATACGTGCCGGCAGCCGCGCCATGCTTGGTCAGCGCCTGCATCGCGTAGGCGGAGCAACTCGGCTCATAGCGGCAACCGGCCTGCAGCCAGTGGCTGAACAGCAGCTGATAGCCGCGCACCAGCCCCATCATGAAGCGCTGTGGTAGCGAGGAGGCGGGCGGGCGGTCCATGACGGTCAGGCCTGCGAACGGGCACGGGTCGGCCGCTGTTGCTCGCGCTGCGGCGCACGCGCGCGCTCGAACAGTTGCGCGAGTTCGACGCGCGCAGCAGTGCGCAGCGCCTCGGACGAGGCGCTGGGGAACTGCTTGACATCGAAGGGCGCACGCAAGCGCACCACCCACAGGCCCGGCAGCAACGGCTCTTCGGCCGTGGCCTGGGCCACGAAGGCGGCGCGGATCTGGCGCTTCAGCAGGGTACGGGTCACGGCGCGGCGGGCATGGCGTTTGGGCACCACACTACCCAGCCAGCAGCCTTGCGGCAGCGCTTGAGCGCGGCCCTCATCCACAAGTATGTGGATGTCCGGTGCATCGCCTGTTGATAACTCGGCCGCATCTGTGGACAACTTCTTGCCCGGCAGGCTGGGGCTGGCCGCAACATGGTGCACAGCGAAATGGCTGCTGCGAGCGCGGCTGGGCGAACCCAGCACGCGTTCAAAGTCGGCCGATCGCAGGATGCGGCCGATCACGCTGTCGTGTCCCGACTTAGACAGCCAGACGCTTGCGGCCCTTGGCGCGGCGCGCAGCGATGACGGCGCGACCGCCGCGGGTCTTCATGCGGACGAGGAAGCCATGGGTACGGGCGCGACGGGTCTTGGAAGCTTGGTAGGTGCGTTTCATGATGAAACCTCTTGAGGTCTAAAGACGCTACAACGCAGCGAGAAATCCTCGCCCGCGAGAGCGGTTGTGGGCAAATCGTTACGAGATGCGCTGGGCATCCCGGCCGCCAAAGCTGCACCAGTCTGCCGCACCCATAAAGGGTCAGCAGGCCGATACGGCCCAGACGGCCACCGATGTGCGCCGCGCCGGCCCTGCCTTGGGGCCGACATGGGACAAGACCCATCAATCCACATGCTAGTGCAAAGAACAAGTCCGCCCGTGCGCAACCATCCGGCGTCCGGAAAACCCGCGATTACACCAAACTTTGGCGCCCCGGTCAATCAAGAGGGATCGCCATCCCGGGTTATCGGGGGCTTGACCGCGTCCAAAAATCTGTGGATAACCTGCCATTCGGCCGCGTCAAACCCGTACAATCCGGCCGCTCAAGAACAAGTTTTCCACAATGAGCGCAGACATGTCTGGGGCAGAACTTTGGCAGCGCGGCTGTGAGCGCCTGGCTGCCGAACTGCCCGAACAACAATTCAATACCTGGATACGCCCGCTGCCTCCGGCCGATGTGGCCGACGGCAGCGGCGCAGACGCGGTGGTCGTCTCGCTGCGCGTGCCCAACCGCTTCAAGCTCGACTGGATTCGCAACCAATATGCGGGCCGCATCGAAGCCATCCTGACCGAGCTGGCTGGCAAACCGGCCCGCCTGGAGCTGGCCCTGGCCGCGCGCGAACCGGTCGGCCGCGTGGCTCAGCCCCTGCCCGCCAACCAGCCGATCGCCGTCGGCCAGGTGCTGCACAACGGCCTGCGCCCTGTGAGCCCGCCGCAGCCCGAGCCCGTGCCGGCAGCCCCCGCCGCGCCGCGCGACCCCCAGCAACCCATCCTGCACAGCAACCCGGCGCTGGGTCCGCCGCCCAGCGCCAGCCGCCACCGCCTCAATACCGCGCTGACCTTCGACACTCTGGTGCCCGGCCGCGCCAACCAGATGGCGCGCACCGCAGCCCTGCATGTGGCAGGTGCGCCGGGGGCGATGTACAACCCACTATTCATCTATGGCGGCGTCGGCCTGGGCAAGACCCATCTGATCCACGCGGTGGGCAACGCCTTGCTGCGAGACAAGCCCGATGCGCGGGTTCTCTATCTGCATGCCGAGCAGTTCATCTCGGATGTGGTGAAGAACTACCAGCGCAAAACCTTCGACGAGCTCAAGGCCAAATACCATTCGCTGGACCTGCTGCTGATCGATGATGTGCAGTTCTTCGCCGGCAAGGACCGCACGCAGGAGGAGTTCTTCAACGCCTTCGAGGCCCTGCTGGCCAAGCGCGCTCACATCATCATGACCTCGGACACCTACCCCAAGGGTCTGGTGGACATCGACGAGCGCCTGACCAGCCGCTTCGACGCCGGCTTGACGGTAGCCATCGAGCCGCCCGAGCTGGAGATGCGGGTGGCCATCCTGATCAAGAAGGCCGAGGCCGAGCAGACGCCCATGCCGGAGGACGTGGCCTTCTTCATCGCGAAGAACGTCAGGGCCAATGTGCGCGAGCTCGAAGGCGCGCTGCGCAAGGTCTTGGCCTACAGCCGCTTTTCGCACAAGGACATCAATATCCAGCTGGCCCGCGAGGCGCTCAAGGACCTGCTGTCGATCCAGAACCGGCAGATCTCGGTCGAGAACATCCAGAAGACGGTGGCCGACTTCTACAAGATCAAGGTTGCCGACATGTACAGCAAAAAGCGCCCGGCCAGCATCGCCCGGCCGCGCCAGATTGCGATGTACCTGGCCAAGGAACTGACGCAAAAGAGCCTACCCGAGATCGGCGAGCTATTCGGCGGCCGCGATCACACGACGGTGCTGCACGCGGTGCGCAAGATCGGCGGGGAGCGGCAGAAGAACACCGAGCTAAACCAGCAGTTGCATGTGCTGGAGCAGACGCTGAAGGGGTGATTCGGGATCTCGCGTATTCCTTGGGCAGCGGGGGCAGGATTTGCCTCATAAGTAGGTGAAAATGCGCGCTGTAGCCGAAATGAGCGCCAGCCGGCCAAATAAAGCGGAGAGAGGTTGACATGATTGTGTTGAAAGCGACCCAGGACAAGGTTTTGGGTGCCCTGCAGGCCGTGGCCGGCATCGTCGAGCGGCGCCACACCCTGCCGATACTCGCCAATGTGCTGATCCGCAAGCAAGGCCCGCAGCTCGAGCTGACCACCAGCGATCTGGAAATCCAGGTCCGCACCACGGCCGAGCTTGACGGCGATGCCGGCAACTTCAGCACCACGGTGGGCGCGCGCAAACTGATCGACATCCTGCGCTCGATGCCCGCCGACCAGACCGTCAGCTTGACCGCCAATGCCAGCAAGCTCACGCTGCAGGGCGGCAAGAGCCGTTTCACCTTGCAGACCCTGCCGGCCGATGACTTCCCGCTGGTGCAGGAGGCTGCCGACTTCGGCCCGGCCTTCGCTGTGCCGCAGAAGACGCTCAAGAGCCTGATCAACCAGGTGCACTTCGCGATGGCGGTCCACGACATCCGCTACTACCTCAACGGCATCCTCTTCGTCGCCGAAGGCAAGACACTAACCCTGGTCGCCACCGACGGCCACCGCCTTGCGCTGGCCCAGGCCACCTTGGAGGCCGATATGCCCAAGCAGGAAGTCATCTTGCCTCGCAAGACCGTGCTGGAGCTGATGCGCCTGTTGAAGGACGGCGGCAAGGATGGCAGTGACGACCAACCGATCGAGATGCGCTTCGCCGGCAACCAGGCCAAGTTCTCGTTCAGCGGCATGGAGTTCGTCACCAAACTGGTTGAGGGCAAATTCCCGGACTACAACCGCGTGATCCCGAAGAACCACAAGTTCAACGTGACCCTGGGCCGCCAGCCGCTGTTGGCCAGCCTGCAGCGCGCCGCAATCCTGACCAGCGAGAAGTTCAAGGCCGTGCGCCTGAGTTTTGAGCCGGGCCTCCTGAGCATTGCCTCCAGCAATGCCGAGCAAGAAGAGGCCAAGGAAGAGATCGAGATCGACTACGGCGGCGACCTGATAGAGACCGGCTTCAATGTCACCTATCTGATGGACGCGCTGCAGAACATGAGCCAGGACATGGTGTCCATCGACCTGAACGACAGCGCCGCCAGCGCGCTGATCACGATCCCCGAGCAGACCGGCTTCAAGTATGTCGTGATGCCGATGCGGATTTGATGCCCAGTCATTCATGACTGATGCAGCGGGCCTCGGCCCGCTTCAGTGCTTTTAAAGGGGCGGCGAAGTGGCTGCCCGACAGTGAGAGAGAGTCCCCGATGAGTGATGTGCCGAGCAACGAACAGAACCCCGATGGCCTGACCGACAAGCAAAAAGACGCGGTCTCCGCGGAAGCGTCTTCGGGCGCGGTCTACGGTGCGGATTCGATCCAGATCCTCGAGGGCCTGGAAGCCGTGCGCAAGCGCCCCGGCATGTATATCGGCGACACCTCGGACGGCACCGGCCTGCACCATCTGGTGTTCGAGGTGGTGGACAACTCCATCGACGAATCGCTGGCCGGCCATTGCGACGACATCATCGTCACCATCCACACCGACAACAGCATCTCCGTCATCGACAACGGCCGCGGCATCCCCACCGGCGTCAAGATGGACGACAAGCACGAGCCCAAGCGCTCAGCCGCCGAGATCGCGCTGACCGAGCTGCACGCCGGCGGTAAATTCAACCAGAACAGCTACAAGGTCTCCGGCGGTCTGCACGGCGTGGGCGTGTCCTGCGTCAACGGCCTGTCCAAGACTCTGCGCCTGACGGTGCGCCGTGACGGCAAGATCCACCAGCTCGAGTTCAAGCAAGGCATCCCGCAGGACCGCCTGATCGAGATCGTCGACGGCGTCGAGACCAGCCCGATGCGCATCGTCGGCGAGACCGACAAGCGCGGCACCGAGGTCCACTTCCTGCCCGACACCGAGATCTTCCAGACCAATAACGACTTCCACTACGACATCCTGGCCAAGCGGCTGCGCGAGCTCTCCTTTCTGAACAACGGCGTCAAGATCCGTCTGGTCGACGAGCGCAACAACAAGGAAGACAACTTCGCCTACGCTGGCGGCGTGCAGGGCTTTGTCGAGTTCATCAACAAGGGCAAGAACACCCTGCACCCGAAGATCTTCCACGCCCAGGGCGACAAGATCAGTGAGCAGGGCACCAATGTCGGCGTCGAAGTGGCGATGCAGTGGAACGACGGCTTCAACGAGAACGTCCTGTGCTTCACCAACAACATCCCGCAACGCGACGGGGGCACCCACCTGACCGGCCTGCGCGCCGCGATGACCCGCGTGCTGAACAAATACATCGTCGACAACGAGCTGGCCAAGAAGGCCAAGGTCGAGGTGGCTGGCGATGATATGCGCGAAGGCCTGGCCTGCGTGGTCAGTGTCAAGGTGCCCGAACCCAAGTTCAGCTCGCAGACCAAGGACAAGCTGGTCAGCTCGGAAGTGCGCGCGCCGGTCGAGGACATTGTCAGCCGCCTGCTGACCGACTGGTTGCTTGAGAACCCGATCGACGCCAAGATCATCTGCGGCAAGATCCTGGACGCCGCCCGTGCCCGCGAGGCCGCGCGCAAGGCCCGCGAAATGACGCGACGCAAGGGCGTGCTCGACGGCCTGGGTCTGCCCGGCAAACTGGCCGACTGCCAGGAAAAGGACCCCGCGCTGTGCGAGATCTACATCGTCGAGGGTGACTCCGCCGGTGGCTCCGCCAAGCAGGGTCGCGACCGTAAGTTCCAGGCCATCCTGCCGCTGCGCGGCAAGATCCTGAACGTCGAGAAGGCGCGCTACGAGAAGCTGCTGACCTCCAACGAGATCATCACGCTGATCACCGCCCTGGGCACCGGCATCGGCCGCGGCGCCGGCAGCGATGACTTCAACCCCGACAAGCTGCGCTACCACCGCATCATCATCATGACTGACGCGGACGTGGACGGCGCCCACATCCGCACACTGCTCTTGACCTTCTTCTACCGCCAGATGCCCGAGCTCTGCGAGCGCGGCCACATCTATATCGCCCAGCCGCCGCTCTACAAGGTCAAGGTCGGCAAGCACGAGCAGTACCTGAAGGATGGCACGGAGCTCGACGCCTTCTTGTTGAAGGTGGCGCTGCAGGACGCCCATCTGCACACCGGCATCGGCGGTGCGGTGCTCTCCGGCGAAGCGCTGGAGCAGCTGGCGCGCAAGTACGTGTTGTCCGAAAGCGTGATCACCCGCCTGGCCAACTGGATGGACTTCGAGGCGCTGCGCGTGCTGTCCAGCGGGCTGGCCATCAACCTCGACACCAAGGAAGCCGCCGAGGAGGCCGCCGCTGCGATGCAGGCCGCGCTGCACCAGGCCGAAGTTAGTAGCGAGTACGACGCCCGCACCGACAAGCTGCTGCTGCGCATCAGCCGCCGCCAGCACGGCAATGTGCGCTCAAGCATCATCAATGCCGATTTCATGCACGGCGCCGACTACGAAGTGCTGGCCGACGCCGGCCGCACCTTTAAGGGCCTAATCGGCGAGGAAGCCATCGTCCGCAAGGGCGAGGGCGAGAAGGCCAAGGAAAGCAAGGTCAGCGACTTCCGCGGCGCGATGGCCTGGCTGATGCAGCAAGCCGAAAACAGCGTCGGCCGCCAGCGCTACAAGGGCCTGGGCGAGATGAACCCCGAGCAGCTCTGGGAAACCACGATGGACCCCAACGTCCGCCGCCTGCTGCGCGTGCAGATCGACGACGCCATCGAAGCAGACCGGGTGTTCACGATGCTGATGGGCGACGAAGTAGAGCCCCGACGCGATTTCATCGAGACGAATGCGCTGCGTGCGGCCAACATCGACGTTTGACGCCTTTTGTAGGCCGTAGGGCGCCACAGTAACTGCCACAGGCGCCAAAGTTCTGCGACTGGCTGCCGAAGTTGATGCGACTGCCCTATCTCGGGGAAGGGCGCACCTCTGGGAGCAAGTTGCGATCGCACAGCGCATGTAGGCCGAAGTCGCAAGCGGTGCTAGAAAGGTGCACTGCTGCGAATGACTGTTCTGCAGGGCGGATTCAACCGGTCGACGCAACACACTAGGGGCCACTCAGGCCGAAGGAGTGTTGGACATGAGACAGCGACCACGGATCTACTACTCGGATAGCCAGAAGGCGCTGATGTGGGAGCGTTGGAGGGCAGGTTGGACGCTGCACGAGATTGGGAAGCTTTTCGACCGAGGTCACTCCTCGATTCACAGGATCATTGCTGAGACCGGCGGAATTCGCCCAGCGGATCGCAGCCGCTCGCGGCGTGTACTGACTTCGGCGGAGCGGGAAGAGATCTCTCTCGGACTGACGCTCGGTGAATCCATGCGTTCAATCGCTGACCGCCTCGGAAGAGCGCCGTCGACGATCAGCCGGGAGATCGATCGCAACGGCGGCCAGGACGGTTATCGGGCAACTCTGGCAGACCAGGCTGCATGGGAGCGCGCTCTTCGACCCAAGCTCTGCAAATTGGCCAAGAACCGGGCGCTGGCTGGCGTCGTGGCGGACATGCTTCGGATGCTGTGGTCGCCAGAGCAAATCGCCGGTTGGCTCAAGCATACTTATCCGAACGACCAGAGCCTTCACGTGTCACACGAGACGATCTACCGCAGCCTGTTCATTCAAGCGCGTGGCGCCTTGAAGAAAGAGTTGCTGGAGCATCTCCGGCGCACGCGGGGCATGCGTCGCTCTCGTTCCTACACGCAGAAGACTGCGATCCATGGCCAGATCGTCGGTGCGGTGTCGATCAGCGAGCGGCCCGCGTCAGTCGAGGACCGGGCAGTGCCTGGCCATTGGGAAGGCGACTTGGTCTTCGGCAGCGGCAACAGCCAGATCGCGACGCTGGTCGAGCGCCAGACGAGATACGTGATGCTGGTGAAGCTGAACAGCAAAGACTCTCAGACGGTCGTAAACGCGCTCATCAAGAACGCCCGCAAGCTGCCGCAGGAGCTCTACAAGTCGCTCACCTGGGACCGAGGCACGGAGATGCATGGGCACAAGCGATTCACCATGGCCACTGACATCCAGGTCTACTTCTGCGACCCTCAAAGCCCTTGGCAAAGGGGTAGCAACGAGAACACCAATGGGCTGCTCAGGCAGTACCTGCCAAAGGGCATCGACATCTCAGGCTACTCACAGCTTCAGCTCAACTCGATCGCGAGACAATTGAACGAGAGGCCGCGCAAGTCGCTCGGCTTCCAGACGCCCGCTGAGCGATTCAGCGAATGTGTTGCGATGACCGGTTGAATCCGCCAGCGATTGCGGCCATCCGATTCGCCGAACTCGACGCCAGAAAGCTGCCGATCAACGCTTGAATTCAGAGGACTAGCCAGCGTAGCCGGCGCAGGTCCGCTGCAACGCCAGGTAAGCCAGCTTCTTTGCAAGCGACTCAGAAGTTGGACAGCATATGTACGTACTTCGCACATGGTGCACAACCAGCTCAGCAGCGTAGCAACGTGGCGGACGAAGCCCAGCAGCTGTCATCTCAAACCAGGCGAAGCAGGTCGTGTTGCGGTGCGCCGGCTTCCCTTTGCCGCACGGCAGGGTTGGGGGTATGAAGCGCTACTCGCTAGAACTGCTCGAACTCGAAGCGAAACTGACCAGCGGGCAACATTAGCGCTGGCGCAGCCTTGCCGGCTTCGGCGATGACTATGTCTGCGGGGATCGCCTGCGCGGGATGGCCTTGGTGCACAGCGTAGATGAGCCGGCGGCCCTGGGTTGGCAACCACGCGTCGGGAACGGGGAACGGCCGACGCTGCGCCCAGCTCACCAGCCAGGACGGGCGGCCGCTGACCAGCGTGTAAGGCGGGTGGATGACCTGCAGGTCCACCGCATCCGGTGTCAGTTGCAGCAGGCGGGCGCTGCCGTCCAACTTGCGCAGCACGAAGGGCTCCAGCCCGTCCTGCAAGGCCAGCGCGGCCCGGTAGCTGCTAAGCTCGCGCGCCGGGTCTGAGTGGGCGTAGGTCATGCTCTGGTCGATGCTCAGCGGGTCTACGCCTGTCATCTGCTTCAACTCGCCGGCCATCAACAGTACACTGCCGCGCCCTTGCCCCAGCGGCTGCGGTGTTTCAAGGGCATGACCGTAACCGACATGGACAAAGATCCTGGCACTGGGCTGCCTGGCCAGTACCTGCTCGACGAGGTTGCGTGCTTGGCCTTGTTCGCGCTGGCGGATTCGTTCAAGGCCCTGCACTGACGAGTCCACGTCGGCCTCATAGGCCACCAGCTTCCAGCCGTCACGGCGGGCCTCCCGGATGAACTCAGCGAACACCGGGTCCTGGAGATAGGCACCGCTGGATCTCTCGACGACCCCGACATTGGGATCGCGGCCACGAGTGAAGGCCTCACAGGCGAGGTATTCGAATCCGAGCTTGCGCAGCTCGCGCGCTAGCCGCATCGAGAACGCGCGGTGCATAGGCACATGGTGTGCCTCGTTCAGGATGACGATCTGGCGCGTGGCTGCCTCGCGCAGGATGGCAGCCAGCGCGTCCTCAGAGCGGTCTTGGCTCAAATCGGGCGCCGGCAGTCTGTGTGCCGGCTGGCTCGCATCGAAAGCCGCGATGGCGCCATCCAAGTCTCCCAGCATTGCCCGCACTGAGGCTACGAGCTGCCCCGGGCCCGAAGGCGACTTCACCTCGGCCGCACGGCGCAGCTCACCGGCGTAGCTGTACGCCTCTCCGCGCGGCTGCAACTCTGGGACAGCAGCACATCCGCACAGCAAGGAGGTCACTACAAACGCAGTAATGCGCAACAGCATCCGGTTCTCCAAGTCGACTGAAATTGCATGCTACGTGAATCGCCCCAGATTCCCTTGACACCCGTGAGCCGTTGGGAATGGCGTCGTTCGAACTCGACCGGCAAAGTATCGCCGGCAGTGCCGTGGCGCCGCTTGGGGTTGTAGAACATCTCGATGTAGTTGAAGACATCAGCTCCACTGACCCGTGCAGCGGCATCGTCCGCCGTCACCACCTCTATGACGAGACCTTCCTGCGGGCGTTCAAGCGGGCCGTCCACGATGCCGGCATCACCAAGCCGGCCAAGCCCCACACCCTGAGGCACAGCTTCGCCACGGGCTGCAGGCAGGCAGTGACATTCGCACCATGCAGGAACTACCGGGCCATGCTGACGTGGCGACGATCCTGATCTACACCCACGTGTTGCGGATGGGCGGTGGCGCGTTGCGCAGCCCGCTGGACTCGTTGTCCCGCAATGGGGTGCCGCAAAGCAGTCGCTGGTGAACTTCAGCAATCAGCCTCAAGCGGCCGACCGGTTCAAGACTTCGGCTTCGCAGCGTGAGGGGGCGGTCGCTGCCGGCCGGCGAGTTCACGCCGACTTGCACCAAGCAGTCATTGGTGCCGCGCGGACTGTGCTGGTGCCCCAGTTGGCGGGCATCGGACTGCCAAGGGTCCGTGGGCTTTGCATCTCTCATGGCGATTACTCATCGAGCTTGCCGAGCGCGATTGTGAGGTCAGCTACGGACCTTGACCACATCGCCCTACAACCTCCTCGCCAATCAACGAGGAGGGTGTCCGGTGCAACGGCGGTCGCTGCGGCGGCGAACCAGTCGACATTGCCGTCTTAGTCAGCGCATTTGAGCGCCGGGGGCGGAGCTGCTCGGAGACCGAGGAGCCAGGCCGGTTTAACAGCACGCAGAACGCCCTTCAACTGGTCGCAGTTTCGCGAATCAGGCTAATGACATCCTGCTTCACCAAGAAGAAGCACGACTCTGCCGTAAGCTTCCTATATATGAAGCAAAAATTCAATGTTTGCTTCATTGCAACAAAGCGGAAGGCGGATTTATGATTCACTATAGGCTATCAATAGTGTTATTGAAATCAGCCTATAGGCCAGCAATGTCACCTGAACTGAATCAACTCCGACTTGAGCAGCTGCAAGCCACCTTGTCCAGCTATGCGGACTTGGTGAAGCGGCAGCCCCCGCCACGTGGGTGGTTGAAGCTCATCCGGGAAGCCTTGGGACGCACAGAGCGTCAGCAGGCTCAGCGACTGGGCATCACGGGTTCGACGCTGCACAAGTCCGAACAGTCCGAAGCAGATGACCGCATCACGCTCGGGCAGTTGCGCAAGCTCGCCGACGGGCTGGATTGCGAACTGGTCTACGCCCTGGTTCCGCGGCGCCCGCTCACCGACATGATCCAGGAACGCGCCCGCGCCATCGCCATGGAAGAAGTCGGGGGGGTGGCCCACACCATGGGCCTGGAAGAGCAGCGCCCGGGCGCCGAACGCCTGCGCAAGCAGGTGGAGCGCAGGACTGAAGAACTACTTCGCGGCCGCTGGTCAAACCTATGGCGATAGCTCTCGAGGAGCATGAGGGCCAGACGCCACTGGACCCCGACGAGAAGGCGGGGCTCATCCCCGAACACTTGACCACGCAAGGTGAACTGAACGACTGGGAGCAGGAGAACATCCTGCGTGCCGTGCGGTGGCTAAAAAGGGCGCGCTCGCCGGACGTGCTCAACGAGCGGTTCTGCCGAGAGTTGCACAAGCAGATGTTCGGCGAGACCTGGGCATGGGCGGGCACGTTTCGCAAGTCAGACAAGAACATCGGCTGCGACTGGACGCAGGTGGCGGTGCGCCTCAAGAACCTGTTCGATAACACCCGATGGTGGATCGACAACTCCACATTCCCGCTAGATGAGATCGGCGCGCGCTTTCATCGCGACCTGGTCTGGGTTCATTCGTTTCCCAACGGCAACGGGAGGCATGCCCGCATGATGGCCGACGCACTGGTTCGCAGCCTGGGCCAACCGGCGTTTTCCTGGGGCAGTGGCGGCAATCTGGTCGCGGCAAATGATGTGCGTACGAGGTACTTGGCGGCCCTGCGCTCCGCGGACCAGGGCGACTATCAGCTGCTATTGGCGTTCGTCCGCAGTTGAACAGCCCCTGCCCGAGGAATTGGTCAGGGCTTAACAGAAGCACCTTCAAATAGGTGCCGTTTCGCGATATGGAAGCAGCAAGCCGAATCGACCGGCCAAGCTTGGAACGTACGTTCAGCTAAGCGTCCGGACTTGTGCCGTCGGCGATGCGCGTGCACTGGCTGCAGCGATGCTCCCCGGTGCCGCGGGGAGCGACTTCTCATCTTATGGGTGACGCTGTTGTGAACGGCGGTCAGGAACCGTCACTATTCGGCGGTGAGGAATCGTTTTTGGGTTGAGCGACGTAGGGCGCCAAAGGAGCTGCGACAGGCGCAGAGTTCAACGTCTGGCTACCGAAGTTGATGGACTGCCTTTTCCCGGGGCAGTGCGTGTCTCTGGCAGTGTGCTGCGAACGCACAGCGCATGTGGGCCCAAGCCGCGAGGAGTGCCAGGAAGGTGCACTGCGGCGAATGCCTGTTCAGCAGCGACAGCGATCTGTGGGGGGCGCGAAGGCCCGCTATCCGCCAGCACCGACCCTCATCTCGCTTCGAACTTTCCGGCGCCGCCGGGCCAGCACTCCTGATCCACGCACCGTCCCTCGTTTCGCAACGCGGGCAGTAGCACCTCGTCCGCGAACTGGCAGCCAGTGACGTCAGGATCCAGCTGCCTCTCTTTGCCCGCCTCGTCGGGAGCATGGCCTGAGTCGAGCCGGGCAAGCAGGGCCTCGTAGCCCGGCCGCCAGGCTCCGCAAGCAGGGAAACTTGCGCGCAGTTGCGCGAGGATGGCAAGGCCAGCGAAGTCAAGATCGCCGTAGAAGCCTACGGGGACCTCGCCCACCTCGCCATACAGCCAGTCCTCGAAGCGTTGGGCATCCGCGTCGGACACGCGGTGGCGCCAGTACAGCGACGAGCCTGTGCGTTCACGCAAGCGGCGGGCCCCGGCACGAAAGCCCGCTGCATACAACAAGGCCGTGCGTGCCCAGGCTGGTTGGCGCAGCGCGGCCATGCGCTCGAAGCTCACGGCGTTCTCTATGAACAGAACATCTTCGCCAGACCAGCCTTTGGGCAGGTCGACAAGCAGCTGGATCGGCGCCTCCAGAAAGCGCCCTTCGTCCGCGCCAAGCAGGCGCAGCAGTTCCTCGCGCGCATCCAGAACCTTGCTGTGCCCGCGGAAATGCCGGGCCGACAACTCGCGCAGGTAAGACCTTGTCGCAGCCGGCGCGGCGTGCCCGCTGGCCAACTCGGCCGCCAGCGCGTTCAGCACGGCGGCACACTCTCCCGGCCCCCGCCCCTCAAGGGCGGGCAGCGGATTGCGCAGTAGATAGTCCAGCAACGCCGGCGCATCGGGCACGGCGAGCAGCGACGGTTGCTCGCGCAGCGCCTGCACCAGCGCCCGACTCCAGCGTGGCGCGGCAGGCTCGAAGCCGCTCCATTGAGTCAAGGCCTCGGCATCCAGCAGCAATAGCGCCGGCCTGCGATCTGCCAGCGTCTGAAAAGCCCGCGCCTTGTCCGTCCTGAGCCGTGCCCAGCCTGTCGCGCAAAGCCCTTCCAGCAGCAGCTCCAGATGCGCCAAGGCCTCTGGCGACGCAGCGGTGTGAAGTTCGGGCAGCACCGTCGCGTCGAGTGCCAGCGAGACGGTCCGCCCCCCCTCGCTGCGCTCGGCCTTGCGCAGCAGCGCATGCGCCAGGCGCAACTGGAGAGGGTGCGTCGGTGGCCTCATGCCGACCGTTCTCCCTTCTCTTGCTCTTTGAAGGCCAGCGTCGCCTGTGCCCTTGCCGCAAGTGCATGCTCGGCCCACAGCGCCGCCAACGCCTCGCGCTTGAAGTCTTTCTCCTGCACCTCGCTGATGTGCACGACCTGACCCTCGGCCTCGGCTTCCAGCTTGGAGAAGGTGTACTCCTTGTCGAACTCAGGCTTGATCGCTCCGGACTTCGAAGTGGGCATCGCCACGATCAGTTGCAGGCCCATGTTCTGCGCGAGAAAGCGCATCACTGCCCGCGAACGCGCCTCATCCATCTTCGAGAAGGCTTCGTCACTGAGCATCAGCCGCAGCGCCGGCGCATTCGGCGGGCGGCCGAAGTGCCCGAGCGCATGGGCCAGCACGGCGGCACGGATCACATAGAACGGCGTCTCCAGCTCGCCGCCGGAGCCGGTGCCCCAAGTGGACATCGGCGTTCGGTGGCCGCCGGCGATGCGATGGATGTCGTAGCGGCGGTAGTTGCGATAGTCGGCCAGCTCCTTGAGCGCGCGCTCGGCGGCGATCTGGTCCTGCGACAGCAGCAGGCGCTTGATCTCCTGGGCCGTGGCACGGTGCTCGGGCGAGAGCTGGGGGGCCTCGAAGATGGCCGTGCGGTCTTTCTCCAATTGATCGACCACGCCGTCCAGCGCCTCGAAGAAGTCGTAGTAGCCCTTGTAGCGCGGCACCCAGTCCTGCACTACGTCGTAGGAGTCCACGCCGAACTGGATCGCCTTCAACTCCTGGCTGAGCTTGCGCAGCGTGTTGGAACCGTCCTTCACGTCGCGCCTGACCTTGAAGCAGAAGTCGCTGGTAAACACATGATTGAAGGTCGCCTCGGCCTTCTCCAGCCGAGCGACGTTTTCGGCCAAGCCGATGCCGTCCTGCCGTCGCATCTGATCGCGCGCGGCCTGTTGCACTGCCAGCACCGCGCGCAGCACGGCCTCGATATGCTCGACGCTGCGTGGCGGTTCATCCCAGACGAAACGCTCTTCATCGGTCCTCGCGCCAGCGAGGTAGGTGGCGATGTGATTACGCAGCGTCTTGAGGCGGTCCGGCAGGTTCTCGGCGGCATGGCTCGCATGATTGAGCAGCGTAGCTGCGCTGGGCAGCTCGGCCTCGCCGAGTTCTCGGGCGTCGTCGAGCAGTTGCACTTCGCTGGCCACCGCGCCTGCGGCGTTGGCGAAGCGGCTGATCCAGACTTGCGCCGTCACGATGTCCAGCGCCAGCTCAGGCAGGCGGGCATCCAGCTCCGCCAGCGTCTTAAGCACTTGGGCAAGCTCCTTGTTCTGAACGCCGACGGCCTGCTGCTCTGCATCCCACAGCGCCTGCTTGGACTGCAGGCTTTCGCGAAGGGCATCCCGCCGCCGCTCCAGCGCCACGATGCTGGAGGTGTCCAGCTGGGCCAGATGCAGTTGCACGCCCACATGGCGCAGCCGGGTTTCCAGCGCCTCAGTGAGGGCCTGGGTCAGCGAGGAGACGCGGCTCTGGCTGAACCAGCCCTGCACCATCGTCAAGGACTGAGCCATGTTCTTGAGGCCCTGCAGCTCCGGCACCAAATCGTCCAGGCGCTTGCCGATCCAGGCCAGCCGGCGCTTGCGGCTCTCCTGCCCGAAGGCCAGCTCTTGTTCCGAGGCCAGGCAGGAGAACATGCCGTAAGCCCGGCTGCCCAGGCCTTGCTGCATCAGACCCTGCGGCGTACGGCGCAGCTCGGCCTCGCTGGCGACCTGGCGCACGCGGCCGTACAGCGCAAGCAGATACGCTTTGGCCACCGGGTGCTCGCAGAGCAGCTCGCTGAGCAGGCTGTGCGGCGCGACCGCCATGCCACGCGTGTCTTCGACGGCCTTCGCGCCCTGCACGATCTTGGGCGAGCGGCGGGCGAAGTGACGCCTGAGAAGGCGAACAGCATCCTCCTCGAAGTCAGGCTCCACGATCAGCGCAAAGCGGTCGCGGCCCATATAGCCCTCGATGGCGGCCTGCCAACCACTACTGGGCCGCGGCTCGATCAACGCGGCCAGCATGCGCGGGCGGCTCGCAGGCAGCTCCGACTCCAGAAGACTCAATGCCTGCTGCACATCGCCCGGTGCCGGTGAGCGCCCCTGCATCAGCAGTGCCTGCTCAGCGCGCAGAGCGGTCTGCTCATCCGTCAGCGTTGCCTGCTGCTGCATCAACTCGCTGCGCGCCGCCACCAGCGCGCTCATCACCAAGTCCATCAACACGGCTTCGAGCGCACACAGAGATTTATCCAGCGGCTCCAGTTCGAAGGCGGCCAGCTCGTCGTCCAGCCGGGCTTCGGCCAGCAGCGCCTCACGCACCGGTGCCCACTGTTTGCCTGCCCGGAAGGCGGCCGGGCCCAGCTGCTGCACGGCTGCGGACAGACCGGGCAGCAGGGTCAGGTCCAGCGCCAGCAACTGATTCACACGGACCAGCACCTCATCCATGCCTTTGGCAGCCTGCTGCACACGGCTCCATTCGCGGCCGAAGGTTTCGGCGTACTGCGCCACCAGCGTCGTCAATCGCTGCTTCTCCTGCGCGACGCCGCTCTGCGCCAGCTCACCCTGCACCAGAGCCAGTTCCTCGTCCACGGCCCTGCGCTCATCGGCGATGGCATTCAACCGCTGCTGTGATTCCGTGGCTTGACCTTGCAGCTGCACGCGGCGGCGCTCACCCCGTGACCGATCAGCCTGCGCGTCACGCTGTACGCGCAGCGCATGGGCGTTCAGGTTCACCACATGCCGGCGCAGCTGCGAAAGCACGTCACCAGCCGCCTCATCCACCAGTTTCAGCCGGTCGACATTCAACTTCAGGCGCTCGGCGTCGGCCTTCAGCCGGGCGATCTCCTGCATCAGCTGGCGCATCTTGCCGACTTCTTGGCTGAAGTCGTGAGCATCGAGGATCTCGTCACGCACCAGCTCGTTGACGTTGCCGATCTCGCGGTAAGCCATCGCCTTGACGATCGCGCGGGCGCAGCGCGTGGCATCCGCTTCGGGGACGAACTTGCGGCCCAACAAGTGTCCGTAGAGATGCTGCAAGTAGCTGTCCTTGCCCTCGAAGCGCATCAGCTGCTCCGACTGGAGGCCAAGCCTCAACTGAAGCTGGGCGTAAGCTTCCTTCAGCGGCAGGGGCCGAACGCGCCCTGGCACAGAGTCGCCCGACAACAGATGCGACAGCGTCAGGCTCGCCCCGCGCAGCAGGTAGAACAGCGGCTTACCGCCTTCGGCCCGGCCCCCGTCCACCTGTGCCTCGACGCCCAGCAGCGCGCTGAACGGCACGGCCTCATTCTCCTGGTCCGATGGCTCGAAGCTCAGGCCCACATAGCTTGTCGAGCGCTGGCGCAGGAAAACTTCGCTGCCGCACTGGCCCAGCGCGTAAGCATGCAGCGTACGCGGCTCCTTGCCGCCGCGACGCCCCTGGGTCGACTCGTTCTGGCCGGCATTGAAGTGAAAGACCCCTTGGCGCGCCGCCGTGAGCACCGCTTGGATTGCATCCAGCAGCGTGGACTTGCCCGAGCCGGATTCGCCGGTCAGCAGCGTGGCGTCGGCCAGCGGCCAATCGCGCGTCTCCAGCGTGCCCCAGTTGACAGTGATCAATCGTTGCAGCCGCATCTCAGGCGTCCCCCTCGGCCACGGGCGAAGGCACAGTTTGAACCTCTGTGCGCATCAGCTGGCGCACTTCAAGCAGCGCCTCGTCGCTGACGAAGGAGAGGATGGGCCGCAGCACGCCCAGCAGCATCTCCATCTGGCCGAAACCGGCATCGGCTTCCCGAAAGCGCACCAGCCGGTGCTTGCGCAACTCGCGCATCAACTGGCCCCGCTCTGCCGCCGAGGCCGGCAACGTCGTGCCCAGCAGCGAGACCAGCGTCTGCGACAGCTCCTCAAGGCTGATGGCCAACTCCTGGTTCACCAGTTCTCGTTTGCCAGTCAGCCCCTCGGTGTAGAGGAAGCGCAGGCCCAGTGCCGCGGCGACCAAGTCCTTCGACAGGCGTGCGCGCAGTCTTTTGACGCCGTCCTCGTCGTCCTGGTCGTCGCCTGGCGGATAGAGCCGCATCAGGTTGGCATCGACGTCATGGGCCAGCGTGAAACCCAGCACGTCGAACCATTCGCGCAGCAGCTCCTCGGCCAGTGCGGCGTCGTCGTAGAGTGCCTGCTCCGGCTTGGAATAGTCGCGCCATAGGATGCCGGCAGCCAGTAGGCGATTGCAGATCTCAGCGAAGCGACGGCGCGAAACATTGCCAGCGGTACGCTCGGCAAGGCGAGTCTCGAGCAGGGCGTGAAAGGTATCGGTGGTCATTTCTTCGGGAGTCGGCGCAACTCATAATCATCGGCGATGAAGCTTGTGGTCTCGAAGCGTTCCTCGAGCCTACGCACCTGCCAGCGTTCGCGCCCCTGCGCCGAACGCGCTGCGCCGACGGCATGCAAGCTGGTCAACACTTCGTCCGCCCGCCGCGCCGCAAGGTCGGACAGGCGCAAGGACACAGCACCCAGCGGTCCACTCAGGCCCAGTTGCCGCAGCACACCCTCCTCGCTAATGACGAAAGCCTCAGCCTCAGCGCGGCGCAGCGCCGCCTCCAGTCGGCTGTCCACGCGGATGCGCCATTCGGGGTCGTCGCCCTCGACCTGCTGGCGCTCGCGCTGAGTCCAGCGCAGGCTGCCGGCGGGCAGCAGGCGTAGCTCGGCCGTGGCAAGGCGCCGGCCCAGCAGTTCCAGCCAGGCATCTTTGCCGTCGGCATCGGCGGCCTTGATGCCGGCCAGCGTAAGGCCCATCGGAGATTCGGCGCCGTAGTCCAGTGAAAGCGCCTGGCGCAGCAGACTGGTGAAACGTCGCACGTAGTTGTGCATCTCGCTGCGCAACATCGGCAGCTTCAGCTCGCAGGCCGCGTCGATCAGCTTTTCTATGCGCTCGCATAGCCAGAGCGTTGCGCTGCGCCCGCTGCTGAGCACCGGCTCCAGCCAGTCGGCACGCTGGTGCAGCGCGGTGTCGATGCGCGCGCGCCGCTCGGCAGGCCACGCGCGGACTTGGTCCAGCAGCTCGATGAGCTGACCACGGTGGCGGTCCACCGAGTCCGCCACCAGCCGCACTGACATTTCCTTGCCGAAACGGCGCTCGATGAAATCGTTGAACTCGTCCCAGGCCAGCTTCTGCGTCAGCGCCTCGCGGGTGAGGCTTTGCATGAGCGCCCGGAAGTACTCGATATCGTCCTGCAGATCCTGCACGACGCGGCTGGCATAGTCGTGCGCATCAAGCAGCTCGTCTTCGTCATGGTTGTCCAGAAAGGCCAGCAGCGCCTTGCGGGCCGAGCGCATATTGCGCTGGCGGGTCTTGTGGCGGGTGTTGTCTAGCTCGGCGAATGTCTCCGCGAAGGCCTTGCCGGCACGGGTCAGCTTGAGCACCGGCTGCAGGTCGATCGGGTCCTTGTAGTCCTCCAGCCAGCCATGCTCCTTGAGCGCGCGCAGCAGGTTCAGCGCATAGCCGCGTTCAGCCTCGGCATTCACGGCCTGGGCGGCGGAGAGCGCGCCCGCACGGTAAGCGGGCTGGGCGATCACACTGAGGCAGATCTCCAGCACCAAGTCCTTGGTCAGCGCCTGTGCGTAGTCGGCTTCCGGGCCATGCACGCGCTCGTGCAAGCCGCGCAGGACAGCAGCGCAGGCCTCGCGGTCTGCCCAAGTCAGCGGACGGAAGAAGTGTTCGAAAGCGCCGTGGAAAAAGATGGCCGATGCGGACATACAAGTCCTCCCCATGTCATGCGGCCTGCCGGATCGGTCTGCGTCCGGCGCTGCTTGCACCAATTATCACAGCCGGAGGGCTTATGTTCCCTCGGTGAGACTCGCATCAGACACTGAGACGAGCTGTCGCAGCTCGCGCGCTACAGGTCATGGGAGCGTGTGCGACTTCAAACCGCTCCACCACCGTCGTCGGGACTGTCAAACGCAACAAAGTCCTCGGAGAGATCCAACTCGAGTTCGCATGATCGACACCGCACACCCGCGCAGCCACGCTGCCTGGATTTCTCTTCTTGTTCGGCTCAGCTTTTGCGCATTGCGGACAGGTCCAGCTGAGCAAGTGCAACAAGCTCGTCGCATCAATAGGCCTGTCGCAATAGCTCATGCACACCTTTGAAATGGCTCGCGGCGCCCGCGGCGCCAAGTTGTCGTCGGTGCTCGCGCGCCGAAGCAAATGGTGCGGCACCTTGCGAGAGCCGGTGCGCGCCAGAGCAACAGGTTTGGCGCCATTGCGGCCCGATTGGCAAGGAAGCGCTCGTCAATACGAGCACTGAACCATTAAGGACCGATTCAACGAGCAGATCAACATGAAAATTGGTGCACCCAGACGCGAGTCGGATCAATACGTCCTCATCTGCCCCATCGAAGCCTCTCTGGCAAAGCCATCAGCACCTTCAATGCCTTGACCAGCGCTGTCGGCGCCAAAGTTCGTCGTTCGCTAGCAGGCGTGTGAGGCTATCGACCGCCAAGCTCAGCGATGCGAAGTGAAATCCGAGAACTGGCGGCAAGCTGACAGTGAAACCTGATGTCAGCGCCTTTAAGACGACCACCAATCCAAACGATCTACAGGCTACGTCAGAGCCAATACCGGTCTTGCGCGAGCTGATCACTCAGGCTGAGCCAAGGCTTTGCATCGGTGATGACGGGGGACTACCAATGCAGCAGTTTCACCATGCACTGTGCCAACGCCGCAGCGACGGACTGGCGCATTGCAGCGACGAAGTCTGCGGGAGGCCGACAGGCCCGCCGATTGTTCACGCGGCGTGAACTCTGAACCAGCGCCAGGCGCCTTGGCGGCGAGGTTCGGGCAGCCGACCATAGGCCCATGTTCAACACAACCCCTCCTGCGCCTATGAAAGTCCATCTCTTTCCCGTCGCCGCCGCGCTGACCGCCGCCGTCTTCGCCACCCTGCTGGCCAGCCAGGCCTGTGCCGCCGGTGCAGCGCCCGAGTCCGCCGAGCGCGTCGGCTTCAGCCCCTATGGCCCGCAGGACGAGATCGGCATGCTCAACAAAATCACCCCCGAATCGACGCTCAAGGTGCTGCGCCGCATCGCCAGCGGCAAGACCTATGACCTCAGCGTCGAGTTCTATGTTGGCATGCCCAGTTACTACTTCCTGGGCCAGCCGCGCTTCCAGATCTGGAACGTCCACACGCCGCAGGGCACCATCGTCGATGACCCCAACGGCCTGGGCAAGGAGAAGAACAGCCTGGTGACCTACTCGGGCGCGGCTTTCTCGATGTATGCCCACACCGGCACCCATATCGATGCGTTGTCGCATTTCGGCCTGAACGGCCAGATCTACAACGGCTTCAAGACCGAGGAGCAGCTCGGCGACCGCGGCTGGCGCAAGGCCGGAATCGAGAAGTTTCCGCCCATCATCGCGCGCGGCCTGCTGCTGGACGTGGCGCGCTACAAGGGCCTTGAGATGCTGCCCGAGTCCTATGGCATCACGGTGGCGGACCTGCAGGGCACGGCGAGCGCCCAGGGCGTGGACTTCGAGGACGGCGATGTGATCATGGTGCGTACCGGCCGCATGCAGCGCTTCAAGGACGCCGACAAATACATGCACAACACCCCGGGCCTGACGCGCGAGTCGGCCAACTTCCTGGCCGACCGGGGTGCCATTGTGATCGGTGTCGACAATATCAGCACCGATGCCTGGCCCTCGCAGGAGAGCCGCAACTGGATCCCGGTGCACAGCTCGATGCTGTCGCAACGCGGAGTTCCCATCATGCAAAACGTCTTCCTCGAACAGCTGGCCGCCGACCGCGTCTACCAGTTCGCCTGGTTCGGCGCGCCGCTAAAGCTGCGCGGTGCCGACGGTGCGCCGATGCGTCCGCTGGCGATCCCGATCCGCTGAGGTCCCGGTCGCCGGCTACGATGCTGCCCGGAGGACGCAGCGATGGATAGGCATCTGGCCATGCAGTGTTTTTGCCGGGTGGTCGAGACCGGCAGCCTGGCGGCGGCCGCGCGCGACCTCGATTGCTCGCGCGCCGTGGTCAGCAAATATGTCCAGCAGCTGGAAGACTGGGCCGGCAGCCGGTTGCTGGCGCGCACCACACGCAGCATGCAACTCACCGAGGCCGGCACGCGCTTTTACGCCTACTGCCGCCGGGTGATGGACGACACCGAGCAGACCCTGAGCCAGCTGCGCGAGCACAGCGCCGGCCTGTCCGGGCGGGTGGTGATCTCGGCGCCGGTCTCGCTGACGCTGGCGTTTCTGGGCGAGCATTTGCATGCCTTCCAGCGCCTGCATCCGCAGATCGAGCTCGATGTGCGACTGAATGACCGGCCGGTGGATCTGGTGCGCGAAGGCGTGGACCTGGCGCTGCGCGGCCAGGCCCGGCTGGAAGACTCCAGCCTGGTCGCCGTGCAGCTGATGCAGCTGCCGCGGGTCCTGTGCGCCGCCCCGTCGTTCTGGGCCGCCCATGGCCTGCCCGAGCACCCGAGTCATCTGCGCGGGCTCAACTGCCTGCCCTACCGGCTCGGCGAGGATGCCGGGCGCTGGCTCTTCGAGGGCCCCGGCGGCGAGCAGCACAGCATCGAGGTGGATGGCAGCTTGCGCGCCGACAACAGCCTGCTGCTGATAGCCGCGATGCGGCGCGGGGTCGGGATCGGTTTGGTGCCCGAGCTGATGGTGCGCGAGGCACTGGCCCGCGGCGAGCTGGTGGCGGCGCTGGGCGACTACCGAGTCGAGCCGCGCCGCCTGTTCGCGCTCTATCCCAGCCGCATCCATCTGAGCGGCCGGGTACGGGCCCTGGTGGACTTTCTCAAGCAAAGCCTAGCGGCCTGAACGCCGCTTCAATCAAGAAGCCCGCACGCGGCGGGCTGTGCTGCTGACATCAGCAAAGAACTTTGGTCTCAGAGCGCCTTGGCCTTCAGAAAGCCGGCCGAGGCCAGTTGCGGCTCGGCGGCGGCCGGCGTGCTGCGCCCGGTGATCACGACGCGCGGCAGCTGGGCGATTTGCACAGGCGCCTCGACGCTGGGCTTGCCAACGATCACCACTCGCTCCAGCTTGACGATCTCGGTGGCCTGCGGCCGGCCTCCGCTGCCCAGCAGCGCGGCGCCAATCACCGCCAGCATGGCCAGCACGGTGACGGTTAAGAAAGCGAGGGTCTTGACGCTATAGCTGCTGTTCATGGTGAGCTCCTGTGGGGTTGTTGGCTGTGTCAGTGATTGCAGTTTCGTCCGCAGCCGCGGCCGTCGCCAGGCCCGCGCGACGGATCGCCGCACGCTGACGACCAAATGCAAAAAGGCGCGACAGGCCGTCGGCCCCAAAAAAGAAGGCCCGATGGCTGGGCAGCGCATCGGGCCTGTTGAAGCCGGCTGGCGGGGAATGCCGAGCCGGTGGGCGGGTGCCCCAGGAGATTCGGAGGTGCTTGCGGCGCGGTCGATCAGCCGCCGTAGCTGATTTGCTGGCTTTGCAGCTGGCCGCGGGCACGGGCTTGCTGCAGCTCGGCGATGACCTCGGCGCGGCTCTTGCTCGAGCCGGCAATGGTGGGCAGGCTGTACGACTCGGCATCGCGGCCTTGCAGCTCGCCGGCATTGCGGGCGCGCTGCAGCTCGGCCAGCACGGCGGCGCGGCTGGTGGTGGAGCCGGCGGCGATCACGGTGCGGCCGATGGCATCGGGGTTCTCGCCGTGCAGGGCAAGCAGTTCGCCGGCGGCGCGGGCACGCTGCAACTCGGTGACGACTTGCTCGCGGCTCAGGCCATCGGCGAGGGCGGCGCCGGTGGACAGCAGGGAGAACAGGGCAATAACGGTCAGCTTCTTCATGATGATTTCCTTTGCGGATTGGTGGAGGACTTCGCCTGCGGTCTGCTTCGCTTCGCTTCGCGTCACCGTCGCCGTGTCCATGGACTCCAATGTAGGAAATCAGGCCCCGAAGAAAAACGGGCCGCAGGCGAATGCACTGTTGCTGATTTCGGTATGAAGGCCGAATTCAGCTCAGCCGCGACCCCTTGGCCAGCCGTGCGGCCAGTCATTGATGCACGTCGGCCCGCACATTCCGGCCCGCCAGCAAAAAGTCCTCGAAGCGGTTCGGCACATAGGGCGTGAAGAGCAAGGGCATGCCCGCTTCCTCCGGTGTGCGCGCGGCCTTGCGGCCGTTGCAGGCGGCGCAGGCCGCCACCAGATTCATCCAGCTCCATGCGCCGCCGCGCGACGCCGGCAGGATGTGCTCGGCCTGCAGCGCGGCTTCACCCACCGATTGGCCACAGTAGGCACACAGGCCCCGGTCCCGCCGGAACAGCTTGCGCCGTGTCACTGCCGGTGCGATGTCGAACAGATTGACCCGCGACACACCGCGCAGCGCGACGATAGGGAACACCTCGATCAGCGACTGCCGGCCGGTGCAGGCACTCCAGCCGCCGCGCAGGCTGCGCAGCGGCCCGGCGCCATCGACCCAGGCCACCGCATTCATCGCATGACAGATGGCCGCCTGCTCGAGTGTGATCCAGGCCTGCGGCGTGCCCTGGATGTCCAGCTGCAGTACATGCTGATGTGGGGCTGCTGTTTGCATGGCAGCGATCCTCCTTGCTTGCTCTCGTTACACGGGCCAGGGTGCGCTGTCAGACATAGCCTGTCTGTTCGCTAGGCCGTGGTGAATCAATAGGTGCCGGTCACGGGTTCCGGCGCCGCCCAATCGTTGCGGCCGATTTCCGCCCCCCGAAGCGTGAGCTCGACGCGGGCTTCTTGATGATGAGGTTTGACGACCTCCGACTTCGGCTGTGCCCAAGCGCGAGCGTCCCGTCGGACGTGGTGTCTCGCTGCACGAGGGGCTGGCCCATTGCGATCGGTCCCGCGCACATCCCGCGCTGCCAACACCATCAAGATGCAGCGACGGAGTGCAAGGACACAGCCGAAGTCGGACGTTCAAACCACTGACCCAAAGCAAAAGGCCCGGACTCTTTGCAGAATCCGGGCCTCTGAGGTCAGAGGAAAGAGGGCGCGCGCCTCAGGCGCTGCCGTCTCCCGGATGCATGCAAGCGACAAAGCGCTTCGGCTCACCAAGTCCACGCACGATCGCACCTCGGGCCGCGAGGGCGCTGAGCTTGGCGATGAGGTGGCGGGTGGTCACGATGCTGCCTTTCTTGCTGGGTGATTGTTGGGTCGGTGCTGCGAGGGCCGGTGGCTCCCACAGCGCTGGCCGCACTGTAAATAGTCTTTACTATCACGTCAAGCCGCAGCGACAATCACTGTTGTTCCTGTTGTACGAAGCGCACAGCCTTGCTGACCAGCCCGACCCTCATCCGCCGCCAAAATGCGCTGTCGCTGTTCCAGCTCTATGCCGAGCAGGCACTGTCCGCGGGCGCCTCGCCCAAGGGGCTGGAGCAGGCCTTTGCCGCCAGCGTCGAGATCTCACCCAGCATGTGGAGCCAGATCAAGTCCGCACGCCCGATCGGCGACAAGCTCGCCCGTCAGATCGAGAGCCATTGCGGCAAGCCCCCGGGCTGGCTCGACGAGACCCGGCTGGATGCCGCGCCGACCGACAAGGAGAAGGCCTTCATGGCGCTGGCGCTGGCCGCCTGGCGGGCCAGCAATAGCGCGGGCCGCAAGCAGCTGTACGAGCAGCTGGCGCGCATCGCCGCGCCGACCGAGCAAACCTAGGCGTTCAAAAGACAAAGCCCGCATGCTGCGGGCTTGTACTGGACACGGAAGAGGCGCGTAGGAATCGCTCGATCAGATCGCCGGGGTTGTGCCGGCAGCCGCCAGCTGGGTGTGGCTCGCCGCCGTGCTGCGACCGGTGACTACGACGCGAGGCAGCTGCGCGATCACCGGTGCCTCGGCACGCTTGCCCACGATCACCACGCGCTCGAGCTGCACGATCTCGCTGGCGGCCGGCTTGGCCGGGCTGTGCAACATCGCGGCGCCCACAACGGCGACGGCTGCGATGGCGAAGAGTGCGAAGGACTTGGTGGCGGTGGTGGTGTTCATGGTGTGTTCCTTGTGCGTGTTGCTGTGTCAGTGATTGCAGTGTCTGACTCGGTGGCCTCTGCCGCCACGGCCTGGCGACGAGTCGGCGGTCCGACCGGACGAACTGCAAATGCCGGCGACGAAACGCTGACGCTGCGGACGTAAAAAAGCCCGGTGGCCTGTACAGGCCACCGGGCGAAGCCTGGCAGGCGGTAGATACAACAACGCACCACCAGACGAAGCTGACCCTTGGCAGACCGGGGTCAACGGTCGTCGTCTTGTATTGAATTTTGTGGGCGCCCGCCAGGCGAGCGCCTGGTTGTCAGCGGGCCGTGGCGGGCTGGCCGGCCAGCAGCTCGCCGCCAGCGCTCTTGCCACCGTGGTGTGCGGCCAGCTGCGCATAGCTGGGGTTGTTGCTGTTCAGCACCGCAAGCTCGCCCGAGGCACGAGCCGCCCGCAGCTCAGCAAGCACGGCGGCGCGGGTGGTCGTCGAGGCGGTCGAGGTCGTGCGCAGATCGACTTCGCGGTACAGCGCATTGAGCTCGCCGGCCGCGCGGGCGCGCTGGAACTCGGCGATCACGGCGCTGCGGGTGGTGGTGCTCTGTGCGGCGGTCTGGCTCTGGCGCAGCAACTCGCGGGTGGTGGCGCTATCGGCCATGGCGGCACCGGCGGCCAGCAGGGAAGTCAGGGCGATGGCAGCGATCTTGTTCATGATGGAGTCCTTTCAATTCAGCTTCGTTGGGTTCTTGGACCGGCTTGTTTGCGTGCCGTGTCCATGGGCTCTACTGTGAAGCTCGTGCTCCAAAAGAAAAACCAGCGCCGCTTCAACGCACCATTGCTAATTCCTTCATGATCGAAGTGACTCGCACAGGGTATCCAGCAGCTGGCGCTGCACCGCGCTGGGCGAGGAGCTCGCGCTGAGCAGGGCCAGCTCGGTGGGCGGCAGCGCGGGCAGGCCCTCGCAGATGCGGTGCTCGGGCAGCAGCGCCGTGGTGGGCAGCACCGAGATGCCCAGACCCGAGGAAAGCGCCGCCTGGATGCCGCTGAGGCTGTGGCTGCCGAATGCGATGCGCCAGCGCCGCCGCGCTTGGTCCAGGCCCGCCAGCGCGCGCTGCCGGTAGACACAGCCCTGCGGAAACAGCGCCAGCGGGATTGGTTCGTCGGCCGGCAAGACCTGGCCGGCACCGACCCAGACCAGAGTCTCGGGCCAGGCCGCCACGCAGGGCCCGCCCTCGCCCGGTACACGTTTGACCAGCGCGATGTCCAACTCGCCGCCGGCCAGCCGGCGCTGTAGCTCGCTGCTCATGCCGCTGATGGTTTCCAGCCGCAAGCCCGGCTGCCGCGCGACAAAGCCCGACAGCAGGCCGGACATGCGCCGGGCATCGAAATCCTCGGGCACGCCGATGCGCAGGCTCAACAGCGGGCTGTCGGGGCTGCCCAGAGCCTCCTCGGCCTCCTGGGCCAGCGCCAGCAGGCGCCGCGCATAGGTGGCCAGCAACTCGCCCTGCTCGGTCGGCGTCACCTGGCTGCCGCTGCGGTCGCGCAGCAGCAGCGCATGGCCCAGGCGCTCCTCCAGCTTGCGGATCTGCTGGCTGACGGTGGATTGGGTACGGTGCACCCGCTCGCCGGCGCGCGTGAAGCTGCGCTCGTCGACGACGCAGACCAGGGTATGAAGCAATTCCAGATCAAGCATGAAGACATTAGATATTCAAATTTGCACCCACTACAAATCCAATTTCCAAATAACGACAGCGCTCGATAGGCTTCGCTCCATTCTTCAACGACCCAGGACTCCCGATGTCTCTTCACACCACGTCGCGGCCGCGCTGGCTGACCTTCGACTGCTACGGCACGCTGATCCAGTGGGATGAGGGCCTACAGGCCGCCGTGCGCGAACTGCTGGCGCACAAGCAGGCCAGCCATATCGAGCCGGCCACCTTGATCGAGGTCTATGACCGCCACGAACATGCGCTGGAGCAGACGCCGCCGCACCGCAGCTTCCGCGAGGTGGCCGGCCAGGGGTTGCGCCTGGCGCTGCAGGAGCTGGGCCTGCCCGTCGATGACACCGACATCCGCGTAATGACCGAGCGCATTTCGCGCATGCCGCCATTTCCCGAGGTGGTGGACACGCTGGCCCGGCTCAAGCTGGCCGGCTACCGGCTTTGCATCGTCTCGAACACCGACGACGACATCATTGCCGGCAATGTGGCCCAGCTGGGCGGCCATATCGACCGCGTGATCACGGCCCAGCAGGCCGGTGCCTACAAGCCGGCGCCCCGGCTGTTCGAGCACGCGCACGAGGCGCTGGGCATCGGCAAGGACGAGGTGGTCCACATCTGCGCCAGCCCGCACCTGGACCATGCGGCAGCGCGTGATATCGGCTTTCGATGCGTCTGGATCGATCGCGGCACCGGCCGCCGACTGCTGCCCGACTACACACCCGACGCGACCCTGGCACGGCTGGACGAAGTGCCAGCGCTGTTCGCTTCGCTAGACTGGTGATCGAGGGAGGCATCAAGCCATGGCTCATACGATCACAACCGGCGGCGCGCCCGCCGTGCACCTCGCATTGGAAGAAACCGACGCGGTTCGCCAGGCCCGCATCGAGCTGGCAGCCTGCTTCCAGCTGGCCGCCCGGCACGGACTGGAGGAAGGCATCTGCAACCACTTCTCGGCCCTGCTGCCCGGCCACGACGAGCTCTTCCTGGTCAACCCCTACGGCTACGCCTTCGCCGAGATCACCGCCTCGCGGCTGCTGGTCTGCCATGTCGATGGTCATGTCGTCGCCGGCCAGGGCCAGCCCGAGGCCACGGCCTTCTATATCCACGCGCGGCTGCACCGCGCCCAGCCGCGCCTGCGCGCCGCCTTCCACACGCACATGCCCCATGCCACCGCGCTGGCCATGCTGGAGGGCCCGCCGCTGCTATGGGCAGGCCAGACCTCGCTGAAGTTCTACGGTCGCACGGCGGTGGACGAGCACTACAACGGCCTGGCGCTCGACGCCTGCGAGGGCGACCGCATCGCCGCAGCCATGGGCACGGCTGACATCCTGTTTCTGAAGAACCATGGCGTGATGGTGGGCGGCCCCAGCATCGCCGAGGCCTGGGACGATCTCTACTATCTGGAGCGGGCTGCCGAGGTCCAACTCAAGGCCATGAGCAGCGGGCGGGCGCTCAAGCCGGTGCCGCACGCGATCGCGCAACACACCTATGAGCAGATGCGAGAGGGCGATGCGCAAAGCGCGCGCGCCCATCTGGACAGCGGCCTGCGCCGGCTGCGGGCCGAGGGTCATCCCTTCGAGGCCTAGCAATGAAAAGGGCCCGCACAAGGCGGGCCCGGTGACAGCAGCGAAGCCAGCGCTTAGACCATCTTCGCTTTCAGCACGCTGGCCTCGGCCAGCTGCGCATCGGCGGCCGCCGTGCTGCGGCCGGTGATCACGACGCGGGGAAGCTGCGCGACGACCGGCACGTCGGCGCGCTTGCCGACGATCACCACGCGCTCCAGCTGCACGATCTCGGTCTCGGGCGCGTGGGTGGCCAGCATCGCGGCGCCGAGAACGGCGACGGCAGCGGTGGCGAGGACGGCGAGAGACTGGAGGTGGCGGCGGGTATTCATGGTGGGCTCCTGGGGTGGCGTTGCTGTGTCAGTGATTGCAGTGTCGGCAATGCCGGCTTGGCTTGCCATGGCCTCGCGATGGGCTGCCGGGCGCTGCGGATGAGCTGCAAATTCCTGCGATGAGCGGGCCGGCGGCCCGAGGGTCGCCGGCCCTACGCCTCAGCGCGCGATGCCGGGCTGGCCAGCCATCAGATCGTTGGCGCCGGTGCGTTTGCCCAGTTGCAGCAGCTCGGCGTAGCCGGGGTTGTTGCTGTTGAGCAGGGCCAGCTCTCCGCTGTCGCGGGCAGCCTGCAGCTCGGCCAGCACCTGGGTACGCGTCTTGCTCGAGGCAATCGGCGCGACCGAGGGGCCATAGCTCTCGGCGTCGCGGCGGGCCAGCTCGCCGGATTGCTGGGCTCGGCGCAGATCGGCGATCACTGCCTCGCGGCTGAGGCTGCTCGTTGCGGCAGCCTGGCCGTAGCCACCGTAGCCACTGTAGCCATAGCTCTCGCTTTGAAGCGCCGTCAGTTCGCCGGCATTGCGGGCGCGCACCAGTTCGGCCACCACCTCATCGCGGCTCAAGCCGTCGGCCATTGCGGCGCCGGCGCTCAGCAGGGTGGACAGGGCAATCAGGGTCAGCTTGTTCATGATGGAGTCCTTGGGTTTCAGCTTCGGGGTTTTGCTTGGACCCGGCACCCGCCGTGTCCATGGGCTCTACTGTGAAACTTCAGGCGCTCCGGAAAAACCAGGCTGGCTTCAATGCACTGTTGCTGATTCCGGCATGATGCGGCGCTTGCCTAACTATCCGCACCGATGACCGCCACGCCGCTGGACCACCCCCTCGTCACCCTGGCCACCCAGACGGGCGCCCAGGCCCTGCCGGTCTTCCTGGCTTTGCTGATGCTGCTGATGCTCGCCACGGCGGCGCTGTGGTGGTCGCTGAACCGCCATCTGCTGCCGCGCGCGCGCAGCGCGCTGCCGCCCAGCGGCTTCGTCCTGCTGAACGCGCTGATCGGCTTCGGCCTGCTGCTGGGCGGTGCCGGACTGTTCGCCGAGATTGCCGAACACCTGGGCCATGGCGGCGTGCTAGCGCTGGCCGACGAGGCGCTGACGGCCTCGATACGCCAGCATGTCGACGCCGCGACACTGCGCATCTTCGCCGGCTTCACCCGCTTCGGCGACGTGCTGAACCTGAGCCTGCTGGGCGTGTTCGTCACGCTGCTGCTGCTTTTCAAGCGCCGCCATGCGCTGGCGCTGGGCTGGGTGCTGGCACTGGGCGGCAACGGGCTGCTGAACCCGCTGCTCAAGCGCATCTTCGAGCGGGCCCGACCGGTGCACGACCACGGTCTGGTCAGCGAGCTGGGCTGGAGTTTCCCCAGCGGCCACAGCTCGGGCGCCGTGGTTGCCTACGGCATGCTGGCCTATCTGGCGCTGCGCAGCCTTCCGGCGGTCTGGCATCTGCCGGCCGTGTTGGCGGCGGCCGCACTGGCCTTCACGGTCGGCTGCAGCCGCGTCTTTTTGCAGGTGCATTTCGCCACCGATGTAGCCGCCGGCTTCGCCTCTGGACTGGCCTGGCTGAGCGTCTGCATCGTCAGCGTCGAGCTGGGGCGCCATTACCGGCGTGGTCGCACTCAAAGTCTTCAGTAGCGCTCGTCCAAGCCATAGATCGGCTAGCGCGTCTTCCACAGCCCGCCGGTGAAATCGGGGAAGTCCAGCGTAAGCAAGCGCTGGGCGATCGACTGCTCGGACAGCGGCGTGATCGCGCACGCCCTGTTCGCTGCGCGCACCGGAGCAGGCGCACAGCGGCGATGATGGCGGGCATGACAACGAAAACCCCCTGCCTCTTGCTGGTGGCCCTGGCCGATGAGTACAAGTCCCTGCTGCGCGAGCGCTTCGAGCTGATCGATGCGCCGACAGCGGCGCAACGCGCCGCCGCGATTGCGGCGCGTGGCCCCGAGATCGGGCTGGTGCTGACCAATGGTGCGACCGGCCTACGCGCCGAGGAAATGGCCGCGATGCCCCGGCTGCGGCTGGCCGCCGCCCAGGGCGCCGGCTACGAGAACCTCGATGTGGCAGCCGCCAAGGCGCGCGGCGTCAATGTGTGCAACGGCGCCGGCACCAATGACAGCTGCGTGGCCGACCATACGCTGGCCCTGCTGCTGGCCAGCGTGCGCGCGCTGCCCCAGCAGGAGCGGGCACTTCGCGCCGGCCTTTGGCGCGACGCGCTGCCCATCAGGCCCAGCGTCAACGGACGCCGGCTAGGCATCTTCGGCATGGGCACGATAGGCCGCAAGATCGCGCGCCGCGCCCAGGCCTTCGAGATGCAGATCGGCTATCACAACCGCTCCCCGCGCGCCGATGCCGGCGAAGCCGTCTATTTCGACAGCCTGCTGGCCTTGGCCGACTGGGCCGACTTCCTGGTGGTGGCCGCGCCCGGTGGCGCCGCGACCCGGCATGCCGTCAATGCCGAGGTGCTGGCCGCGCTGGGCCCGCAAGGCCATCTGGTCAATATCGCGCGCGGCAGCCTGGTCGACACGGCTGCCCTGGCCGACGCGCTGGCCGCCGGCCAGCTGGGCGGCGCCGCGCTCGATGTCTACGAGAGCGAGCCGCTGCCGCCGACGGCGCTTCTGGACTTCCCGAACGTGATCCTCACGCCCCACATCGCCGGCTGGTCGCCCGAGGCGATCCGTGCGACGGTGGAGCTGTTCATCGCCAACGTCGACGCGCTGGACGCGGGTCGGCCGCTGCTGACGCCGCTCTGAGCGAGACGGCTCAGTCGACCAGACGGCGCAGTGCCACATAGGACGAGCTGCGCCGGTCGTCCTCGCGGTAATGCACGGCAAAGCCGCCCAGGTCCAGATCTCCCAGGGTCTGAAGGCTGCGCAGCAGGCTGTCCCGCGTCAGCGGCGGCCTGGCCTTGCGCAGGCCTTCGCTCAGCACACGGGCTGCCAGATAGCCTTCCAGGCTGATGCTGTCAAACTGCCGCTCGCCGGCCTCGCGCATCGCGCGCTGATAAGCGGCCACAACCGGCACGCTGCGGTCCTCGGCGTCGGGCACCACCTGGGCCAGGGTCAAGCGGGCGCTGAGCTCGGGCTCATCCTGCAGCGCGGTGCGCAGAGGCTCGAGCCCGGTAAAGGACAGGGTGTAGAAACGCCCGCGAAAGCCCTGGGCATGGGCTTGGCGCATGAAGGCGGCGCAGGTCTCATAGGTGCTGACCATGAAGATGGCGTCGGCGCTGTGCTGCCGCACCAGGGTGTGGACGGCCTCGGCGACCTCAGTGGTGTTGCGCTTGACGGTGGCCATGGCCACCATAGCGAGACCGGCAGCCAGGGTGGCCTCGCGCATCGCCTCTAGCCCGGCGCGTCCGAACGGATCGGCCTGCACCATGACGTTGATGCGGCGCGCGCCGCTGGCCTTGATGGAACGGACCAGGGCGCGGCTCTCCTGCTGATAGCTGGCACGCACATTGAAGACGTTGGGGTGGCTGCGCTCATCCCATAGCAAGCTGGCGCCGGTGAAGGGCCCGAGAAACGCGACATTGCCAGCGCGGCGCAGATGGGGCAAGGCCACGCGGCTGGTGGGGGTGCCGATGTACCCGAACAAGGCCAGCACCCGCGCATCCTGCAGCAGGGCCACGGTATTGGCCTCGCTGCGATCGGGCTCGTAGCCATCGTCTTGCAGATCGATCGCGACGCGCCGGCCCTGGATACCGCCCTGCTTGTTGAGTTGCTCGAAGGCTGCCCGGGCGCCCAGGTGATAGCGCTGACCCAACGCCGAGGCCGGACCGCTCAGCGCCGCCGAGCTGCCGAGCACGATCTCGGCACCCTCCTCACTGGCTGCTGCCAGGCCGCCTGACATCAGAGCGGCGGCCCACAGCAGGCGGCAGCCCAGCAGAAGTCCCACAAGAGCAGGCAATTTGAAAGACAAGGACATCGAAGCGAAGCAGGCCGGCGAAGCAAAAGCAAGGAAGCAAGGAAAGCGGAATCGATGACGCGCCCTCAAAACGAGTCGCCTGGAAGTCGGATTTTCCGCAAGTCCCGCGTTCCCGAGGATACCGTGCGCCCGGGCGCGGCCACGCAAGGCGCCCCTCGACCGCACGAAACATCGCACGAAACATCGCACGGCACGGCAAGAAGACTGCGGAACTCTTGATACGCATCAGGGTTGGACAATCGGGGCCACGCTCGCGGCCGCCACCGGCCACCACCTTAGGAAGTTCAATGAGTCTGGATCCCCTCGCCTCGCTGCTGGCGGCCACAGTCGTGCTGCTGATCGGCAGCCTACTGAATCGCCGCATCGGCCTGCTGTCGCGCTACAACATCCCCGACCCGATCACCGGCGGCCTGCTGTTTGCGGCCCTGGCCTCGCTGGTCTTTGCCGCCACCGACTTCAGGCTGGAGATCGACCAGACCCTGAAACCGGTGCTGCTGCTGATGTTCTTCGCCGGCGTCGGTATGTGCGCTGACCTGCGCATGCTGGGGCGCGGCGGGCGGGCTTTGGTGATCTTTCTGCTGGTGCTGTTCCCCTACATCCTGGTGCAGAACGGCGTCGGCATCGCAGTCGCACTGGCGCTGGACCAGCACCCGATCTTCGGCCTGGTCGGGGGCTCGATCACGCTGGTCGGCGGCCACGGCACCGGCGCAGCCTATGCCGAACGCTTTGCCGAGGTCAACAATCTGCAGTCTGTGATGGAGCTGTCGATGACGGTGGCAACGCTGGGCCTGATCGTCGGCGGCATCATTGCCGGTCCGGTGGCCCAATACCTGATCAAACGCCACGGCCTTCGCGCCGCAGCGACGGCCGCCGCAGGTAGCACGCGGCCGCAAGCGCGGCATGAATCCGAACCCACGCTCAACAGCCTAGGCATGATGGGCGCGCTGGCCGGCATCCTGGCCGCTGTGGTGGCCGGCCAATGGCTTGCCGGACGCTTCGGTGGCGGCGCGGTGACGATACCGAGCTTTCTGTGGTGCATGGTGGTCGGGGTCGCGATACGCAATCTGCTGCCCTTCGCCGGCATGCGCCTGGACGACCGGGCCTCGGACCTGATCTCTACGGTCTGCCTGTCGCTGTTCCTGGTCACGACGATGATGGCACTGAACCTGGTTGAGGTGGCGCTGTCGGCCGGGCCCTTCGTGCTGATGATTGCGGCCCAGGTGGTCTTCATCGTGCTCTACACGGTGTTCGTCTGCTTTCGCTTCATGGGCCGCGACTACGAGGCTGCCGTCTCGTCGGCGGCGCTGATCGGCTTCAGCATGGGCTCGACCGCCACCGCGATGGCCAATATGCAGGCCATCACGGCCCGCTACGGGCCGGCGCCGCAGAGCTATCTGATCGTACCGCTTGCCGGTGCCTTCTTCATCGATCTGATGAACGCGGTGGTGCTGACCCTGACCCTGCCGCTGATCGGAGGCTGAGATGACGATACGAACCCTGTTCATCGGCCTTGTGCTGCTGCCGCTGCTACTCGCCTGCGGCCGCGTCGCCGACACTGACGCCTTGCAGCGCGATCTGCAGACCCGCCTGGCCCAGGCCCTGCCCGAGGGCACGGTCAGCCTGCATGAGTTGCGGCGCCGCGGCTCGCAGTTCGACAGCAAGGCACCGGACGGCCAGACGCGCCGCATCGTCTACTACGACATCGTGCTGAGGCTGAACCGTGATTTCGACTTCGGCGGCTGGGACTCGCCCGGCGTGGCCGGCCTGGTGTCGGCGCTGGGCGCCGGACCCAAGGGCCTGGTGGGCATCACAGCCGGCGGCAACAAGGCCGGCGACCTGGTGCGCGTCCATGGCACGGCGCTCTACCAACGCGACGGCGATCATTGGCTGGCCGTGGCGCCCGGCGGCCACCAGCCCGCCGCCGCGCCCAGCTACGCCAGCAATGCCCCGGCCGGTCGCGCCGCGACCTTGCTGGATGCCATGCGCAAGGTGGTGGAGGCGGTGTCGCGTGACTCGGCGCCGACCCAGGCCGCGATGATCGAGGAGGAACTGGCAGCCGCCCATGCGGCGATACGCGCGCGCCTGGCCCGCGCGGCCGACGGCTATGCCATCGCCGCCGGCCCGGAGCGCGGCCAATATCTGCGTTTCGTCCAGGCTCTATCTTCCCAGCAGGGCGCGCGCACCGTGCCGCTTGTGACGCGCGGTGGCGACGAGAACCTGCGCCTGCTGCGCGCCGGCAAGGTCGCGCTAGCACTGGCACAGGGCGACGCGGCGCTGGCGGCCTACCAGGGCAGCGAGGAATTCGCCGCCGATGGCCCTGACGCAGCGCTGCGCGCCATCGGTAGCCTCTATCCGGAGCCGGTCCACGTGCTGGTCGCGGCCGGCTCCAAGGCCAGATCGGTGGCCGATCTGCGCGGCCAGCGGATCGCGATCGGCGTGCCGGGCTCGGCCTCGCGGCTGACCGCGCTGCGCGTCTTGCGCGCGCATGAGCTGGCCGATGCGGACATCCGGGTCGTCGAGCTGCCGCTGGGCGAAGCCCTGGTGGCGCTGCGCCAGGGCCGGGTCGATGCGCTGATCCAGGTCATCGGCGTGCCGGCCGACAGTCTGCGCGAGGCGCTGTCCGAGCTGCCGCTGCGGCTGCTGCCGCTGTCGGAGCGCGCCGTTGCTCGGCTGAGCACCGCGCCCTCGGGTCTGTTCGCGCACCGCATCGCGCGCGGCAGCTATGCGAGCCAGAGTGACGAGATCAGCACAGTCGCGACCGCCGCCCTGCTGCTGGCCGCGCCCGAGCTGTCGGATTCGGAGGTCGGCGCGCTGACCCGTTTCGTGTTCGGCCAGGGCGGCGACCTGACCGCTCGCGGCAGCGCCCAGGGCGCCCAGATCGCCCCCGCCAACGCCCGCCAGGGCCTGGCGGTGCCGCAGCATCCTGCGGCGCTGAAGGCTTTGGCGGCAATGTCAGCGGCGGGCAAGTAGCGCCCGCAGTGAACACGCCGATAGGGCCGGCGATCAAGCCTGTGGCTCGGCCGCCACCCCCACCATCCAGCCGACGCCGAACCTGTCGCTGACCATGCCGAACAGCGGAGCCCAGAAGGTCGGGCTCAGCGGCATCGTGATCTGCCCGCCCTGGCCGGCCAGCGCGTCGAAGACGCGGCGCGCCTCGCCCTCGTCGGCACAATCCAGCGAGAGCGAGAAGCCCTTGAAGGCGGCGGTCGGGTCGGCGCCGCTGCAGTCGCCGTCGGACAGCATCAGCAGCGCGCCACCGATCAGCAGCGAGGCATGCATGATCTTGTGCTCGCTGCCCGGCGCAACCATGCCGGGCGGCGGCGGCTCGGGGCTGTCCGAGTAGCGCATCATCATCTGCAGCTCGGCGCCAAGTTCGCTGACGTAGAAGTTGATGGCCTCCTCGCAGCAGCCGGTGAAGAAGAGATAGGGATCGATGCGCATGGCTCTTTCGCTCCTGGATTGGCGGCCGCCTCAGCGCAGCCCCTCGTTGATCTTGGCCAGCACCGCCGCGCCGGGGCACAGCTCCCGCTCGCCCAGCCGGTTCAGCGGCGCGGCCACCGTGTTCAGGCCCTGGTGCATCTCGCGCGAGTGCGGGTCAACGAAGATCAGGCCTGTGGCAATCTCGCCGGCGGCCTGCAGGGCCGCCACCTGGTTCATCGCGGCGAGGCGGTCGGTGGGGTCGTAGTCCGCCTTGACGCGGCGCAATCGCATCTGGCTGCCGTCCTCTTGCGGCAGCAGGATCACGGCCTCGTCGCCGATGGCCTGCTGCTCGGGCGCCAGATCGATAAAGTCGATGCGGTTGAGCGCCTCGTTGTGCTCCCGAACATGGTCGTAGCTGCGCGTGCTGCCGGCATGGTTGTTGAACGCGACGCAGGGGCTGATCACATCGATGAAGGCTGCCCCGCGATGCTTGATCGCGCCCTCGATCAGCGGCACCAGCTGGGTCTTGTCACCGCTGAAGGACCGCGCGACATAGGTAGCGCCCAGCTGCAGCGCCAGGCTGACCAAGTCGATCGCCGCGTCCTGGTTGGTCGCGCCCTTCTTAGCGACCGAACCGCGATCGGCGGTGGCGCTGAACTGGCCCTTGGTCAGGCCGTAGACGCCGTTGTTCTCCACGATATAGACCATGGCCACGCCTCGGCGCATCGCATGGGCAAACTGGCCCAGGCCGATCGAGGCCGAGTCACCGTCACCGCTGATGCCGAGATACAACAGCTCCCGGTTGGCCAGGTTGGCGCCGGTCAAGACGCTGGGCATGCGGCCGTGAACGGTGTTGAAGCCATGGCTGGCGCCGAGGAAGTAGTCCGGGGTCTTGGAGCTGCAGCCTATGCCCGAGAGCTTGGCGACGCGGTGCGGCGCGATGTCCAGCTGCCAGCAAGCCTGGACGATGGCGGCCGAGACGGAATCGTGGCCGCAGCCGGCGCACAGCGTCGAGACCTTGCCTTCGTAGTCCCGCCGGGTATAGCCGACCGCGTTCTTCTGTAGCGACGGGTGATGGAGCCTGGGTTTGGCGAGGTAGGTCATGCCGGCTCCTGTCGGGGCGTCGTGGCGAGGGCATGCACATGGCGTGTGATCGCCTGCGTGATAAAGCGTGCGGTGATCGGCGTTCCGTCGAAATGCAGCACGCGGGTCAGCCGCGCCGGGTTGAGCTCCAGTTCGGTGATGAGCAGCGTGCGCATCTGCGCGTCGCGGTTTTGTTCGACGACGAAGACCTGCTCATGCGCGCGCACGAACTCGCCAACTTGGGCCGGGAAAGGGAAGGCGCGCAGTCGCAACCCGTCCAGATGGATGCCTGCCTGGGCCAGGGCCTGCAAGGCCTCGTCCATTGCCGGTGCCGTGGAGCCGAAATAGATCACGCCCAGCACCGTCTTGGCCGCTGCCGGCTTGAGCACCGGCTGCGGCACCAGGGTCGCGGCGGTGGCGAATTTCCTCTGCAGCCGCTCGACGTTATAGAGGTAGTCGGCGCCGGCCTCGGAGTACTGCGCCCGGGCATTGCGGGTGGTGCCGCGCGTGAAATAGGCGCCCTTGCTGGCATGGGTGCCGGGCAGGGTGCGCCAGGCAATACCGTCGCCGTCGACATCCTCGTAGCGGCCATGATTGGCACCAGCGTCCAGCTGTTCTGCGCTCAGCACCTTGCCCCTGTCATAGCCGCGCGCGTCCTCCCATGCCAGCGGCTCGCACAGGCGCTGGTTCATGCCGATGTCCAGATCGCTCATCACGAAGACCGGGGTCTGCAGCCGGTCCGCCAGGTCCAGCGCGGCCGCCGCATGCTCGAAGCACTCCTTCGGATCTTCGGGTAGGAGCAGCACGTGCTTGGTGTCGCCATGCGACGCATAGGCGCTGCTGAGCAGATCGGCCTGCTGGGTGCGGGTGGGCATGCCGGTCGAGGGGCCGCCGCGCTGCACGTCGATGATGGTGATCGGGATCTCGGCGAAATAGGCCAGGCCCAGGAATTCGGTCATCAGCGAGACGCCGGGGCCCGAGGTCGCGGTGAAGGCGCGCGCACCGTTCCAACCTGCGCCGGTGATCATGCCGATCGAGGAGATTTCGTCCTCGGCCTGCACGATGGCGTAGCGGTGTTGCCCGGTCTGCGGGTCGACCCTGTATTTGCTGCAATATTTCTGGAAGGCCTCGGCCACCGAGGACGAGGGCGTGATCGGATACCAGGCGCAGACCGTAGCGCCGCCGTACACACAGCCCAGCGCCGTGGCGGCATTGCCCTCGATGAAAATGCGCTCGCCGATCCGATCGGCACGCCGGACCTTCAGCCGCAGCCCTCCTGCCGAGGACGGGCCCAGGTGGTCGCGCGCGAACTCGCGGCCGGCGTGCAGGGCCCGCACATTCGAATCCAGCAGCTTCTCCTTGCCGCGGTACTGCTCGGCAAAGAGCGTCTCGATCTCAACCGGGTCCATCTCCATGAGCTGGCTGAGCGCCCCCAGCACCATGATGTTCTTGAAGAGCTGACGCTGGCGCGAGTCCTCGTAGGTGGCATTGCAGATGGCGGTGACCGGCATGCCCAGCACATGGATGTCGCTGCGCGGCACCGCCTCGGGACCCAGCGGCCGGGTCGAGTCATAGAACAGATAGCCACCAGGCTCGACCTCGGCCACATCCTGAGCCCAGGTCTGCGGATTCATCGCCACCATCAGGTCGACACCGCCGCGCCGGCCCAGCCAGCCGGCCTCGCTGACACGCACCTCGTACCAGGTCGGCAGGCCCTGGATATTGCTGGGGAAGATATTGCGCGGGCTGACCGGCACGCCCATGCGCAGGATCGCCTTCGCGAACAGCTCATTGGCCGAGGCCGAACCCGAGCCGTTGACATTGGCGAACTTGACGACGAAGTCGTTCGTGGCCTCGATGCGGCTCATGTCGTTCTCCTGACCGCATGATCGCGACAGCCCGGCCCCGCCTTGGTGGTCAGCAGCAGGAACTTCTGCATATCCCAGGCCCCGGTCGGGCAGCGCTCGGCGCACAGGCCACAGTGCAGGCACACGTCTTCGTCCTTGACCATCACGCGGGCGGTCTTCAAGGCGCCGCTGACATACAGGTCTTGGCTCAGATTCAGCGCCGGTGCCTTGAGCCGCTGGCGCAGCTCGGTCTCCTCGCCGTTCTCGGTGAAGCTGATGCAGTCCGTCGGGCAGATGTCCACGCAGGCATCGCACTCGATGCACAGCTTGTCGCTGAACACCGTCTGCACATCGCAGTTCAGGCAGCGCTGCGCCTCCTTGAAGGCGGTGGCGGCATCAAAGCCCAGCTCCACCTCCACGCGGATGCTGGCCAGCGCCTTGTCGGCCGCCGTCCAAGGCACCTTGTTGCGCAGATCGTTGGTCGGGTTGTTGTCGTAGCTCCACTCATGGATGCCCATCTTCTGCGACAGCAAATTGACGTGCGGCGGCGGCCGCCTGCCCACCGGTTCTGCATGCAAAAAGCGGTCGATAGACACCGCCGCCTCATGGCCATGAGCCACGGCCCAGATGATGTTCTTGGGGCCGAAGGCGGCGTCGCCGCCGAAGAAGACCTGCGGCAGGCTGGACTGGTGGCTGATCACGTTAAGCACCGGCAGCCCGAGCTCGTTGAAGGTGATGCCCGCATCGCGCTCGATCCACGGGAACGCGTTCTCCTGGCCCACGGCGATCAGCACCTCGTCGCAGGGGATCACGACCTCGTCGCCCTGCTGCACTCGCTTGAAGCGCATGCCGGTCAGCCGACCCGCGTCGTCATGCTCGAAGGCCAGCGGCTGATGGAAGTCCAGAATCGGGACGCCCTCGTGCTGCGCATCCTCCTTCTCCCAGGGCGAGGCCTTCATCTGCGCATAGCCGCTGCGCACCGCCACCGTCACGGACTCGGCGCCCAGCCGGCGGGCCGAGCGGCAGCAGTCCATCGCGGTATTGCCGCCGCCCAGCACGATGACGCGAGGCTTGACCGCCGCGACATGGCCGAAGGACACGGATGCCAGCCAGTCAATGCCGATATGGATGTCGCCGGCGGCCTCCTGCCGCCCCGGCAGACTCAGGTCTCGCCCGCGCGGCGCGCCGCTGCCGACAAACACCGCGTCATAGCCTTCCGCCAGCAGCGCCTTCATCGACCCAATGCGCTGACCGGCTCGCAGCTCAACGCCCAGACCCAGGATGTAGCCGCACTCCTCGTCGATCACGCTCTCAGGGAGGCGAAAGCGCGGGATCTGCGTGCGGATGAAACCACCCGCCTTCGCCTCGCCATCGAACACCGTCACCGCATAGCCCTGTGTCGCCAGATCCCGGGCCACCGTCAGCGAAGCCGGCCCGGCACCGACACAGGCGACCCGCTTGCCATTGCGCGGGAGCGGCTGCGGCAGCATCGCGCGCAGCTCCTGGCTCTTGTTGTCGGCCGCGACACGCTTGAGCCGGCAGATCGCGACAGCTTCTGGCTTGTTCGCATTGGCCTCTTCCACCCGAGCGCGCCGGCAAGCCGGCTCGCAAGGCCGGTCGCAGGTGCGGCCCAGCACGCCCGGGAAGACGTTGGACACCCAGTTGACCAGATAAGCCTCGTCATAGCGGCCCTGGGCGATCAGGCGGATGTACTCGGGGACGGGAGTGTGGGCCGGACAGGCCCATTGGCAATCGACGACCTTGTGGAAATAGGCCGGATCGGCGATGTCGCTGGCTTGCACCTGACTGACCTCCTGCATGAGCGGAGCGAGCAAGGCTCACCGTCCAGAACAGGGCGAACATTGCGCCAGATCGGTGCCTCACTCCTCGGACCAGTCTACGCCCGGTGCACCAGCTTGGGATGCACGGGCAAACCCGGGCGGCTCAGCAGACTTTCCGATTTCCTTACTTTCGGCATGCCAGGATTTCTGTATTCCAGGTTTTACGATCATCCGACAACACCTCGCCAGGCGCCCAGCCGGCGAATCCAGGGAGGCAAGCAGACATGACGGCCGCGAAGAAGACGGCCAAGCGAGCGAAAACCACTGAGCCGCGCAGCAGCCACGACCGCATCAGCGTCGAGCTGCCAAAGCGTCGCCTGACGGTGCTCACCGAAGTCTCCGGTTCCGGCAAGAGCTCGCTGCTGCCTGGTGCGATGCCGACCGGCGCCGGCGTGGTCTTCGTGGACCAGGGCGGGATATGTCAGTGGGTGAGGGGTGGCGCTGCACTCGTGTTGAGATCAGGGCTCGCTGGCATGACCGGGCTCAGGGCTTGGAGGCCGGTCTGACACTCATGCGGGGCTGAGGCTTCTTCAGCGCCGCCGCGAACTCACTGACATCTGTCCGGATCCGTCCCTGGCAAGGTGGCAGGCGGCTCAAGATCGCGAGCCTGCGCCGGCGACTTCTTCGCAAAATAGGGTAGCGCGCAGGAAGGGTGCAGGCCGCTCCGGTACAGCGATTGGCGGACCATGGCCCTGTGCTGGCCAAGGTAGTTCGCCATCTGCGCCCAATGTTGCTCAGTGATCGGGCCCGCCTCGCCAGGCCAGTTGCTCTCGATCGCGTCGGCTGGTTCGGTGCGGTGGCTGGCCGCTCCAGTGCCGTCCCGCTCGCCCGTAGCCGGATCGATCAACAGCGCCACCAAACCCATGCGCAGCTGCGCTTTGGCAATCAGAGACCCGCCCAGCAAGCCGCGCTTTCCAACCCAGGTGGGCCCGTAGGTGAACGCATCATCGGCAAAGGGGTTGTGCCCGGGACCGTCCGCGCGAACGAGCACTGCATCGCACTGGCAATCCCGATAGACGTTCTTCAGTTCGGGCGCCAGTTTCCCGTAGCGCCCCGTGCCCCGATCCCACAGCCCGTTGACCACGGCGCGCGCCGTGTCAGGGCGAATGGACAGACGCTTGAGCTCGTAGCGCTGCTCCAGGTCCAGTTCGCTGCTGACTGTGGCGCAAAGGCTGTCCGCCAGTTGGGTGTCGTCCTTGGCTGTGGTGAGCGATGTGGCGCTCTGGGCATCAGCCCGCCTGTCGTGGTGACCTGAGCCTGGTAGCCACTCGCCACGACAATGCCCAGGGTCTTGACCCTCTGGGTGAGCTTGGTGTCGTAAGCGCGTTCGGTGCGCTGTGCCGAAGCCAATGTGCAGGCAAGAGTGAGAAGCACTCCAAAATGAGCTTCAGGGGCATGTTGTGTGAATTTATGTCGTAGGGCCGTACAGGCGCGGCCGGTCAATGTGATCGCGGCGCAGGATAAGCCCGAATTCGCAGCGACTCGCACCATCCTCTGGGGGATTGCTGGCTACGCCCCAAACCCGCCTCCCGCTCATGCTTGACCGCCAGCACGAACACCGTATCGAGTTCGGCGACATCGCGGTACGGGGCCACGTAGCCGCTTGTCGAGCGCCCGATCACCAGTGCGCGCTTGTCGCCGCGGACAGGACGACCGATCAGCGGGCTGCTGCTCAGCAGCTGCAGGGCCTGCAGAATCTCCTTGATGCGAGCTGGCGAATTGCCGGGATCGAAGCCCGCGACGTGGTCGAAGATGAGATCAAAGTCACGCAGCACCGCCGGCGCGAGTTCGATGCGGGTCATCAGGCGGATCGTGACCTGGAGCGTCAGCGACCCAGCTTGCGTGCGGTGGGCTTGCGCGCCGGCTGGCCGCGGGCCTTGGCCGTCAGATAGGCGCGCGCTTCGTCCCAAGCCACCGTCTTGCCGGTCGCCAGTACCTCGTCCCAACGCCGGTCGGCGATTTGGTGGAACCGGTCGTCCTGCTCGGCCTGTTCGACGGTCTGGGCGATGGCGTCCACGATGAAGGCATGCGAGGTCTTGCCCGCCCGCTCGGCGGCGGCGGCAACCCTCGCCTACTGCCCGTCTTCGATGCGGATGGTGGTGGTGGACACAGGCGCCAATCCTAGATTCCGGTCGATGTAGCACCAAGGTGCTACATCGGTTCGCCACCATGCCCAAGCATGCCCGAGCGCTGGACGACACCTTTCGAGTAAATTCAGCGAGATGCTGATGAGCACCGCCCCGGCCGACCCCTCCCTCATCGACTCGCACCAGGCCGCATGGCGCCTGCTGGTCACACTGGGCCTGGTGGTGCTGGGCAATAGCAGCATGTATGTGGTGGCTGTCGTACTGCCCACGGTGCAGGCCGAATTCGGCATCGGCCGGGCCGAGGCCGCCATGCCCTACACGCTGATGATGGTCTGCCTGGGACTGGGGGGCATCTGGACCGGCCGACTCGCCGACCGCCACGGCCTGATGCCGGTGTTGTGGGTCGGCGCGCTGGCGGTTTGCGGCGGCTTTGTCTGGGCCGGCTTGTCGGGCAGCATCTGGGCCTTCGGCCTGGCGCATGGTCTGCTGGGCTTCATCGGCAGTTCATCCACCTTCGCGCCGCTTCTGGCCGACACCGCCCTGTGGTGGAACCGGCGGCGCGGCATTGCCGTTGCCATCTGCGCCAGTGGCAACTACATCGCCGGCGCGATCTGGCCACCCATCGTGCAACACGGCATCGAGACCATAGGCTGGCGCCACACCTATATGCTGCTCGGCCTGGTGTGCGGGCTGGGTGTGTTCGCGCTGTCGCTGCGCATGCGGCAGCGCCCGCCCCTGGTCAATGCTGCACCGGCGGGTGCCGGCGGGCCGGTTTTCGACCGCAGTCGTCCATTCGGCCTGCGTCCTTTTCAAGCGCAGTTCCTGCTTTGCGTGGCCGGGGTGGCCTGCTGCGTGGCGATGGCCATGCCCCAGGTCCACATCGTGGCCTATTGCTCCGACCTGGGTTTTGGCGCCGCCCGCGGCGCCCAGATGCTCTCGCTGATGCTGGCCTGTGGCATCGTCAGCCGCCTGGTGTTCGGCCTTATCTGTGACCGAATCGGCGGCATCCGGACGCTGTTGCTGGGCTCGGCCCTTCAGGGCGTGGCGCTGCTGCTGTTCCTGCCCTTCGACGGCCTGGTCCCCCTCTATCTGATCTCGGCCCTGTTCGGTCTGTTCCAGGGCGGCATCGTGCCGACCTACGCCATCATTGTGCGCGAGCACTTCGCCCCGCAGGACGCGGGCTCCAGGGTTGGCACGGTCATCATGGCCACCCTGCTTGGCATGGCTCTGGGTGGCTGGATGTCGGGCTGGGTGTTCGACTTGACGGGCAGCTACGACGCCGCCTTCGTCAACGGCATCGGATGGAACCTCCTGAATCTCACCATCGTCGCCTGGCTGTTCTCGCGGGTGCGCGCAATAGAAGGACAGCCCCAAGGGTTGGGGCAGCTCGGGGACGGGCTGCGCGAAGTTCGATGAGCCCGCCCGGCGCCGCCTGGTCTTGAAGGTACCGCCCCCGGGCCGTGAAGGCCGCGGCACGATGGCTCAGCAAGTCGCCAGAAGACCGCGCAGCTTCACGAACGCGAGTCCCGCCATCACGGCGTCGTTGAGCGCGTCGTGGGCGTCGCGCAGCGGCAAATCCAGGTCCTTCATCAGGGTGGCCAAGCGCAGGTCAATGTCGCCGCCACGCTGAGCGGGCGGCAACTGGCGGTTCTTGAAGTCGTAGTACATCGAAGAGACCTCGATCTTGCGTTGCGGCAGGCGCACGCCCAGCATCGGCCAGATCTCGCGATTGAGCATCTCCACATCGAACTCGAGGAAGTAACCCACCAGGGGCCGACTACCGATGAAGTCCAGCAAACGGCGCATCGCCTGCTCGGGAGCCAGCCCTTTGGCGACATCGCTTTCGCGAAGCCGGTGCACGCGCACGTTGTCGCCCGTCATGCCCCGGCCGGGCCGCACCAGCAACTCCAGCCGCTCGCTCGTCAGCAAGCGATTGCCGACAATGCGCAGCGCGGCGATAGACACGATCTTGTCCCGGCGCGGGTCCAGGCCGGTGGTCTCGCAGTCCAGCGCCACCCACTCACCGGCCGGTGCGGGATCAAACATGAAGGCGAAGTGCGCATCGACCAGGTGGTAGAGCATCCAGCGACGTCGCAGCGAAACTAGCCAGCCCAGCATCACGAAGCCTCGTCGAGGTGGAACTGATGCCGCACCAGCGCCTTAAAGCGCTTGACCACGGCGAGCGCATCCTTGAGCAGGTCGCGCTCCAGGCTGCCGAGCCGGTCGGTTCGCACCGCGCCGCTTGCTGGGCGAAGCGGGTCGAGTTCGTTGAGCCCGGCCTTGAGCCTGAGGCTCATCAGCAGGTGCAGGCTGTCGACCAGGTCGCTCGCCAGCTCGGCTGGCAGCCGCCCCAGCGTCACCAAGGCATCCAGCCGGGCGGCCGTGCCGGTGGCCCGCACATGGTCGCGCAGCGCAAGGCTGCGCGTGCCATGCACGATGGCGAAGATGCCGGCCTTCTTCAGATCGAGCAGATGGGACCCCTGCTCCCCGATCTGCAGCAGCCGGTGCCACCAGGCGGCGCCGGGATCCGGGAAGGCATCGATCGCCGCGGCAAAGCGGCCGAGCAAGGCGTCGTCGGCCGCCACCAGCTTGTCAAGCTCCGCACGCACGCCGGCCAGCAGCGAGGCATCGCCGGCGACCGCGTGAGCGTCGACAAAGATCGCCAGTGCCATCAGGCCCTCAGCCTCGGGTCGGACCAGCCAGTGGCGCAGCTGGCGGGTGAATTCGCTGGCACTGCGGCACCAGGCCGGCTTGCTGAGCATGATGCCGCCGGGGCAGTCCGGGTAGCCGAAGTCGCGCAAGGCGGCCGAGAAGCGCTGACAGGCCTGCTCCACCTCGGCCGCGCCGACCGCCACATCGTCGCGCAGGATCAGGCCGTTGTCCTGGTCGGTCTTCAGAAGTTGCTCACCACGCCCCTCACTGCCCATCACGAACAGGCAGCTGCCCGCCACCAGCTCGGCCGGGGCGACCAGCTGCCAGGCACGCTCGAACAGCTTGGCGTTGAGCGCCTGCACCAGCGCCGCGATCTGGCCGACGCGGGTGCCGCCGCGATGCAGCAGGGCGACGAAGCGGGAGATCTTCTCGGCCTGCAGCCGCAGCGCGGCCAGGTCCTGGGCCCGAACGATCTGCACCGTGATCAGGTACGAGTGGTTGGACAGAAAGCTCAGCACGTCGAGCTGTTCGAGAAGTCCGACGATGCGCTCGCCCGCGACCACGACGAGCCGGTGCACCTGGTGCTGGATCATCAGCGCGAGCGCGTCGAACAGCGGCGCTCCGGACGCGATCGTCACCAGCTCGAACGTGGCCAGATCGCGCACTGCCAGCGTGTTCAGCGGGCGGCCATCGAGGATGGCGCGCTGCAGGCCGGTGTTGGTGAAGATGCCGAGCCGCTCGCCATCGCGCACCAGCACGCTGCTGCTGCGCTGAGCCTGCAGCGTCGCGGCCACGGCGACGATGTCGGTCGCGCCGTCAACGGTGTGGGCTGGCCGCAGAAAACCTTCGTCGACCCGCGACATCGTCAGCGCATGCAGCTCGCGCTGGCTGTGGCGTTGGGCCAGCGCGCCGAGCTTCTCGCTCAGATCCGAGAACAGCAGGGCGCCGAACGAGGCATTGCTCGCGATCAAGGCATTGACGGCGCGCCTGGCCAGCGCGTAGGCCACCACCTCCTCGGCCGCGACAAAGCGGTCGGCGGCGCGGCCGGCCACCAGGGAGCGGCCGTCGAAGCAGTCGTCGGGTCCGAAGCTGGCGACCAGCTCGTTCGCATCGAACTGGGCCACCTGGCCCTTGATGATGATGAATAGATGTGTGGGCTCGATGTCGGGGCCCAGCAGGATCTCGTCCTGGCGGAAGTAGGCAATGTCGACGCTGTCCCGCACAACGCGCCGCTCGCTCGCGTCTAGGCAGTCGAAGGGCGAGTTCGAGAAATCGAATGCCTTGGGCATGGCAAATCCTGATCCGGGCCTATACCCAGTAGAGCGCCGTTCAAGGGCAGTGACTGTTCGCTGGCGAACAGACGGCCCCCAGTCCTTGCAGCAGGCTTGTACGCATCAAGGACCCAGGTGGACCGCCATGCAAGATGACCTGACGGCGCGTGTCGCGCGCGATCCGAACTACCAAAAGCTGAAGTCTGCGCGTTCGCGTTTCGGCTGGTGGCTCACGGGGGCCATGATGGTCGTCTATTACGGCTTCATCCTGCTGGTGGCCTTCAAAAAGCCCTTTCTCGCGACCCGGCTGGGCGAGGGCGTCACGACCCTGGGCATGCCGATCGGCCTGGGCATCATCATTTTTACGGTGGCCATTACCGCGCTTTATGTGCGTCGTGCCAATAGCGAGTTCGACGCGCTCACCGAGCAGATCACACAGGGAGCATTGAAGTGAACGCGCCGCGCCTGTTGGCTGCGCTGAGCTTGTCTGCCGCCGCCGGCGCGGCACTGGCGGCCGGCGCCGACCTCGGGCAGGCCGACAAGCAGCCGACCAACTGGACCGCGATCGGCATGTTCGCGGCCTTTGTCGTCGGCACGCTCTTCATCACTAAATGGGCGGCCGCCAAGACCAAGTCGGCGGCCGACTTCTACACCGCCGGCGGAGGTATCACCGGCTTCCAGAATGGCCTGGCGATCGCCGGTGACTATATGTCGGCGGCCTCCTTCCTCGGCATCTCGGCGGCGGTGATGGTTGGCGGATTCGACGGGCTGATCTACTCGATCGGCTTTCTGGTCGGCTGGCCTGTCGTGACCTTCTTGCTGGCCGAGCGGCTGCGCAATCTCGGCAAGTTCACCTTCGCCGATGTGGCCGCGTTCCGCTTCTCACAGACGCCGGTGCGCGTGTTCGCGGCATCCGGCACGCTGGTGGTGGTGGCCTTCTACCTGATCGCGCAGATGGTCGGCGCGGGGCAGCTGATCAAGCTGCTGTTCGGCCTGGAGTACTGGATCGCCGTGGTGATCGTCGGGGCGCTGATGATGGTCTATGTGCTGTTCGGCGGTATGACCGCCACCACCTGGGTGCAGATCATCAAGGCCTGCCTGCTGCTGGCAGGCGCCAGCTTCATGGCCTTCATGGTGCTCTACAACTTCGGCTTCAGCACCGAGGCGATGTTCGCCAAGTCGGTCGAGATCAAGACGGCGCTCGCGTCCGCCGCCGGCAAATCGCCAGACGAGGCGGCCGCACAGGGCTTGTCCATCATGGGCCCAGGCGGCTTCATCAAGGACCCGGTCTCCGCCATCAGCTTTGGCATGGCCCTGATGTTTGGCACCGCCGGCCTGCCCCACATCCTGATGCGCTTCTTCACGGTTCCCAACGCGAAGGAGGCGCGCAAGTCGGTGCTGTGGGCGACCACCTGGATCGGCTACTTCTACATCCTCACCTTCATCATCGGCTTTGGTGCAATCACCTTCGTGCTGACCGACCCGCAGTTCCTCGATGCCAAGGGCGGCCTGCTTGGCGGCGGCAACATGGCGGCCATCCACCTGGCCAACGCGGTGGGCGGCAATGTGTTCCTCGGTTTCATCTCGGCGGTGGCCTTCGCGACCATCCTGGCGGTGGTGGCGGGGCTGACGCTGTCGGGTGCCTCGGCCGTGTCGCACGACCTCTACGCCACCGTGCTCAAACAGGGCAAGGCCGACAGCGTGTCGGAGCTGCGCGTCTCCAAGCTGACGACGATTGCTCTGGGCATCGTTGCGGTGGCCCTGGGCATCGCGTTCGAGAAGCAGAACATCGCCTTCATGGTCAGCCTGGCCTTCGCGATCGCCGCCTCGGCAAATTTCCCGGTGCTGCTGATGTCGGTGCTGTGGAAGGACTGCACGACCCGCGGCGCGGTGATCGGCGGTTTTCTCGGCCTAGCGTCCTCGGTGCTGCTGACGCTGGTATCGCCGGCCGTGTGGGAGGTGACACTGGGCAATCCCAAGGGCTCGGCGCTGTTCCCCTATGCCTCGCCGGCGCTGTTCTCGATGACGATAGGCTTTGTCGGCATCTGGCTGTTCTCCATCCTCGATCGCAGCCCGCGCGCTGCGCAGGATCGGGCCGGCTTCAAGGCTCAGCAGGTTCGCTCCGAAACTGGCATCGGCGCCTCGGGCGCCTCCGGGCATTGATGATGGAAATAGGAAAAGCCCCATGAGCGAGACAGGTACGGCCGATGTCCTGGATCTCTGCGCGCCACCGCTGGCTCTGGCATCAGGCGCCCATGTGGCCGGCCGCGCCAGCTACGACATGCTGGTGGCACAAGCCGATACCGACTACGAAGGGTACTGGGGCAGGCTCGCCCGCCAGTTCGTCCAGTGGAAGGCTCTTTTCACGACCGCACTGAACAGTGAGGGGGCGCCGCACTGCAAGTGGTTCGAGGACGGTACGCTGAACGAGTCCTATATCTGCCTTGACGTCCGGGTTGCGGCCGGACGCGGTGACAAGGTGGCCATCATCTTCGAGGCCGACGACGTCACTGTCACACACAGCAGCTACGCCGAGCTGCTGCGGCACACCTGCCATATGGCCAACGCGCTGCGCTCGCTGGGCGCGCACAAGAGCGACCGGGTCGTCATCTATTTGGCGATTTCGGTCGAGGGTGTCGTCGCCATGCAGGCCTGCGCGCGCCTGGGCGCGGTCCACACCGCTGTGTTCGGCGGCTTCTCGGCCCACTCGCTGCGAGACCGCATCGCCGACACCGGCGCGGTGGCGGTGATCACGGCCAACGAGCAACTGCGCGGCGGCAAGGCGCTGCCGCTGAAGGCCATCGTCGACGAGGCCCTGGCGTTAGACGGCTGCGAGGCGGTACGCGATGTGATCGTCTACCGGCGCACCGGCGGCGCCATCCCGTGGCGGGCCCGCGACCACTGGATGTACGAGCTCACCGCCGTTCAGTCCGATGTCTGCGAGCCCGAATGGGTGAGCGCCGAGCACCCGCTCTTCCTGCTCTACACCTCAGGCTCGACCGGCAAACCCAAGAGCGTCCAGCATTGCTGCGGCGGCTACTTGGTACAGGCGGCGGTGACGACGACGTGGACCTTCGCCCGGCATAACGCCGATGTCTTCTGGTGCACCTCCGACATCGGCTGGGTCACCGGCCACAGCTGTATTGCCTACGGACCTCTCGCCGTCGGCGCGACCCAGCTGGTGTTCGAAGGTGTGCCGACCTACCAAGATGCCGGTCGCTTTTGGAAGATGAACCAGGACCACCGGGTCTCGGTCTTCTACACCGCGCCCACCGCGATCCGCGCGCTGATCAAGCTCGCCAAATGCAATGCCCCCGTGCATCCCGACCGCTTCGACCTCGGCGGCCTACGCGTCCTCGGCTCGGTGGGCGAGCCGATCACCCCGGCCGCTTGGGCTTGGTACCACCAGCACATCGGTGGCGGGCGCTGCCCCATCGTCGATGCCTGGTGGCAGACCGAGACCGGCGGCCACATGATCACGCCACTGCCTGGTGCGACCTCGCTGGTGCCAGACTCCTGCACGCGGCCCATCCCCGGCATCATGGCCGCCATCGTCGATGAGACCGGCGCGGACCTGCCCAATGGCCAGAGCGGGCTGCTTGAGATCAAGAAGCCCTGGCCGGCGATGATTGGCACGATCTGGGGGTCGACGCTCGCTACCGATCCAGCTATTTCCCGGGCGAGCCGCGAGGCTACTACCTTGCGGGCGACGGAGCCACTCGCGATCCGCAAGCCGGCTACTTCAGCATTGGCGGCCGCATCGACGATGTGCTCAATGTCAGCGGCCATCGCATGGGAACAATGGAGATCGAGTCGGCGCTGGTGTCCTGCACCCATCTGGTGGCCGAAGCAGCGGTCGTTGGGCGGCCCGACGACACCACTGGCGAGTCCATCTGCGCTTTCGTCGTGCTCAAAGGGCCGCGGCCGACGGGGCCGCAGGCCGTCAGAATTGCCACCGAGCTGCGTAACTGGGTCGGCAAGAAGATCGGTCCGATCGCCAAGCCCAAGGAAATCCGCTTCGGCCACAACCTGCCGAAGACCCGCAGCGGCAAAATCATGCGCCGCCTGCTGCGCTCGCTCGCCAAGGGCGAGTCCATCACGCCAGACATCTCGACACTGGAAAACCCGGCAATCCTCGACCAGCTGTGCCAGCACCGCTGACCCGAATCACCGACCCGTTCGACAACCAGGAGACAGATCATGACCCATCAAGCCAACCCCTTCGGCGATGTGAAACAGATGATGGAGAAGTTCAAGATGCCCGGCATCGACATGTCCGCCATCGTCGAGGCGCGTCGCCAGGACATCGAGGCGCTGACCGAGGCCAACAAGGCCGTCTTCGAGGCCATGCAGGCTTTGGCGGCCAAGCAGGCTGCGATGATGGCCGAGGCGATGCAGGGCATGCTCGGCGGCAGCGGCATCTCCGATCCGGTCAAGCAGACCGCGCTGATGCGCGAGACCTTCGAGACCGCACTGGCCGATATGAAAGGCCTTGCCGACACCTTCAGGCAGGCCCAGGCGGAGGCGATGGCTCAGATCGGCCAGCGCGCGGCTCGGCCGGGAGCGAAGACCTGAGTCGACTCATCCATCGGCGACCTCATACCCCGCACCCCGAACCGCCTTGACCCAGCGACGAATGCTCGCGCGACGCCGGCGATGCTGCGCGTCGTCCAGCGGCATGTCGACCACATCGAGGCAGTAGCCCACACGGTCGTTGGTGGCCGAGTTTTGGACCCGGTGCACGCTTTGTCCAGACCGCAGGCAAGACGACGGCCCCGGGTCCGACACCTTGGGCGCATTAGCCATAGGTCTCGTGGAACTGCGAGCCTTCGCCGAGTGCGCCTTCGATCTTGTCCGCCAGCTCGGGGCATGCAGCGCATAGATGTCCGCTTCGGCCGACATCGTGAAGCCGGCTTCAAGATTCGGCACCTGACCGAGCATCGACTGGCTGCCGACGATGATGAACGCGTACGGATCGGTCACCTCGCGGCTGTCCCGGACCAGGTGCTCGATTTCTTGGCGGGTCATGCCTGGGCTACTCCACGGCTGAGTTCCCGGCCTCACCCAGCATCACACTTTTTTAGGCGCCTTCAACTGGTCCAGAACGCGCTGGCGCAGCGGCTCCGGCAGTACCGTGACCAGCCGCGAGGCCTGGTCCATCGCCTGCGCGCGCCGGGTCCAGCTCAGCACCCGGCACCACTTGCCCTGGCTCAGGATGTCACGCCATTCGATCCACGTGGCGCTGGAGCGTGTGTTGCCGGCACCGGGCCAGCGCTCCAGCGTGGCCTGGGCCCGTTGCAGCAGACTCGGATCGGAGCGGACCAGGCGTACCGCCTCTTCGTGCATGGCCAGACTTTGTAGATCCTGGGCCTGATGGCGGGACTCATCGGCAGAGACCACTCTCCTCTACGACCGGCCGCGCGCGATGCGACCGGGCCGCAGCAGAGCCCGGCGGTCCCGCTTGCAGAGCATCGCCGGCCAGCAAGGCCAGGTCGCCGCTGATGCCCAGCACCGACATGACGCGCAGATGCGTCCCGATGGACGGCCCCGAATCACTAGCCTCGACAGCGCTCAGGGTGGTGCGCGAGATGCCCACGCGCCGGCCATTTCCACCGTCCCCAGACCCAGCGCCTTGCGCAGGCGCTTGAGCCAGTGGCCAAGTTGGAGCAGCAATTGTCGCTCCAGGACGGCGGCACTGTCGATGCCAACCATTTGTTCAATATCTTTGGCACTCGCGGCTTTTTTGCTTGTCTTTCTGGGCAAATCTCGCCGCTTCCATGGGTGCGGGAACGGGTCCGCTCAATCCTGCGCCCCGGCCTCCACTCCCATGCCCTCGGCGCGCCAGCGCAACATGCCGCCGGCCAGATTTGCGACCCGGGTGAAGCCGGACTTCTGCAGCAACACGGTAGCCTGGGCCGAGCGGGCGCCGGAACGGCAGATGGTGACGACAGGCTTGTCCTTGGCGATCTCGGCCCCGGCGCGGGCGGCGAGTTCGGCCAGCGGCAGCAGGCGCGCGCCGGGGATGTGGCCCAGCGCGCTGTCACTGAACTCGGCAGGCTCGCGCACATCGACCAGTTGGATGACCTGGCCGGTGGCCGCCAGGCATTCGTTCAGCGCAGCCGGCTGGATTTCCCAGATGCCGCCAAAGCTGCAGCTCAGTGGCGCCCATGTCGGCTCCTGCTGCGCCGCCGCGCTGTCCGGCTCCGGTCGGCCGCAGCGCAGATTGGCGGGCACGGCGATGTCCATCAGCTTGGGGTGCGGCAGGCCCAGGTTGTTCATATAGCCGGCAAAGTCGGCCTCGTTGACATCGCCGCCCAGGCGCGGGTTGTAGCGCCGCTCCTCGGCCACGCTGGTAACCGTCAGGCCCCGGTAGTCATGCGCCGGGTAGAGCAGGCAGGCCTGCGGCAGCGAGAGGATCTGCTGCTGCACCGAGCGGTAGAGCTGGGCCGGGCTGCCCTGCTGGAAGTCGGTGCGGCCGCAGCCGCGTATCAAGAGGCTGTCTCCGGTGAAGGCCATGCTGTGGTCGTCCAGCACATAGCTCAGGCAGCCATCGGTATGGCCGGGCGTGGCGCGAACTTCCAGATAGTGCGCGCCGAAATGCACCCGCTCGCCGTGGCGCAACAGCCGGTCGGCATTCGTAGCCCCAGCCGCCGCCGACAGCATGATCTGGCTGCCGCTGCCAGCCTTGATCAGCCAGGCGCCGGTGACATGATCGGCATGCACATGGGTGTCCAGCGTCGCAATGGCACGCAGGCCCAGTTCGCGCAGCAGTGCGGTGTCACGCCGCGCCTGCTCGAACACCGGATCGATCAGCAGGGCCTCGCCCGAGTCCGCATCGCCGAGCAGATAGGTGTAAGTGGACGATTGGGGATCGAAGAGCTGGCGAAAGACAAGGGCGGACATCGGAGTTCTCCGGAAATCGGGCAGGCCCCGATTCTTTCACCCATCGATCCGAGCGGCACGCCGCCGCGCGCCCCTCTTGCGCCACCACAACCACACCCCGCTTGCGCTGAGCCCGGCCACCGCCAGTCCCATCAGCAGCACCAGGACCTGATAGGGCCAGCCCCACAAGCTGCCCAGATGCAGATTGACAAGCCAGGTCGAGACCGTATCGCCGGCCGCCGCGCCGCGCGGCAGGTAGAGGCCCACCAAGCGGCCGTCGTGCGCGTCGATGAAGAGCCGGGTCGCGCCACGGCGCTGGTTCAGATCGCGCTCGGTCTGCAGGCGCAGCTGGTAAACCGGGGCCTCGGGGCGCCGGCTCAGCTCGACCTCCTGCAAGATGGTGAAGCCCCGGGCCTGCGCCGCCTCGGCAGCGCGGGCTCGAGCGATGGGCAAGGCCTGAGCCCAGTCCAGCACCGGCAGGCCCCGGCTGCGTGCCGGCTCGGGCTGATGCTCGAACAGGGTCCGCATCACCGGGCTGTAGACCGGGTCCAGGTTGAAGCCCACCGAGGACCAGGCCAGCACTAAGAGCAGGGCCCAGGGCCACAGCCCGCCGGCGCGATGGGCGTCGAACAGGCGCTTGTGCCAGCCGGCGCCGCGCCAGCGCAGGGTCCAGGCCGGGCCCCAGCGCGCCAGCCGGCGCGCGCCACGCGGCGGCAGGGTCAACCAGGCGCCGACGAAGCAGTCCAGCGTCCAGAGCAGCGCGACGATGCCCAGCGCCAGCTTGCCCCAGTCGCCCAGCGCCAGCGAGTCGTGCAAGCGGTAGACAAAAGGCATCAAGCCGGCGCGCCAGCCCTGGTCGAAATGACCCCAGTGGCGCGCGCCAAGGATGCGGCCGCTCCAGGGGTCGACGAAGACCTCGTCGACCTCAAGATGGGCCACACCCGGCCTGGGCATCAGCCAGAAGCGCTGCGCCTGGCCCGGTTTCACCTGCAGCGGCAGCCAGGGCAGCTCGGCCTGCGGGTAGGCGCGCAGCAGCTGATCGCGCACCCGCAGCGGGTCCAGCGGCGCGGCCTGACTGATGGGCACCCGCATCCACTGCGGGTTCAGCGCCGCATCGATCTCATGGTTGAAGGCCAGCAGCGCGCCGGTCAGCCCGGCCAGCAGCAGAAAGGCCGCCGTGACCAGGCCCAGCCAGCGATGGGCCAAGACCAGCCAGGGTCGCATCAAAAGCTGTACGTGAGGTTCATCCGCACATCACGCCCATAGCCGATCACGCAGAAGTCCTTGCCGCCGGGCATCAGATTGCACTGGGTGCGGTACTGCTTGTCTGCCAGGTTGCTGATGTTGAACGCGGCGCGCCAGTTGACACCCCACTGGTAGGCCAGCATCGCGTCGGCCAGCGTGTAGCCGTCGTTGCGCAGCTGGCTGCCGTCGGCTTGGCGCACATCGCCGGGGGCGCCCGAGATGTGGCGCAAACCCAGGCCCAGGCTCCAGTCGCCCATCGCGTACTTGCCCCATAGCGCGGCGCTGTGGCGCGGCGTCGCTGGCGGCTGAGCGCCCTGCTCGCCCGGCAGCAGGCTTTTCAGCACCTTGGCATCAAGCCAGGTGTACTGGGCCTGCAGCAACAGGGCCCGGCTGACTTCGCCATTGAGCTCCAGCTCCAGGCCACGGCTGCGCACCTCGCCGGTCTGGATCTCCAGGCGCGGGTTGTTCTTGTCGGGCGTGCGCACATGGCGCTTGCGCAGCTCGAAGACGGCCGCACTGGCGCGCCAGCTTGCATCCGCCGGCTCGTAGCGCAGGCCGGCCTCCCATTGGCGCCCGGTCTCGGGCTGGAACTCCTGACCCAGCGCGTCCTTGGCCGTGGTCGTGCTCATCACCGGCTGGAAGCTGTTCGAGAAGCTGACATAAGGCGCCCAGCCGCTAGGCGACAGATGGACCAGGCCCAGACGGCCGGTGAATGCGGTGTCGTCGCGCTGGTGTTCAGTGCGCTTGAAGGGGTCGGCGGCGGCCAGGCGGGCGTCGTAGCTGGTGTCGGTTTCGGCCCGGTCCCAGCGCCCGCCGATGCTGGCCACCCAGTGCTGGCCGAACCTGATCTGGTTCTGCGCATACAGGCCGATCTGGCTGACCCGCGCGACGATGCGGTCGGCCAGGTAGTTGTCATGCCAGGCGATGGGCGCGTAGACCGGCGCCACCAGGTCCAGCGGGGCCACGCCCTGGTTCAGCGAGTGGATGCGCAGGTCCAGGGTCGAGCGGTAGTAGTCCAAGCCCAGCGCCAGCTTGTGGCCGACGCCGCCGGTCATGAACTCGGCCTCCAGCCGGGTGTCGGCGTTGAAGGAGTGCTCCTTGTCGGGGCGAAACATGCCGAGGCGGCGGATGCTGCGCCCATCGGCCTGCAGGCCCCGGTTGCGCATATCGCGACGTTCGTTCTCTGCGTCCATCAGCCGCACGTTCTGCAACAGCTTGAGCTGCGGGCCGAACTGGTGTTCCAGCGCATAGCCCAGCGAGTTGCTGGTCTTGTTCTGGCGGCCATCGGGGCCGCCGACATTGATGTTCCGACGCGCCGGGCCGGCCGGGGTATCGCGGTAATACGGGATGGCATAGCCGGTGCTGCCGCTCTGGTGCTGGGCCATCACGGTGATGCTGGTGCTGGCGCCGGTCCAGCTCAGCGCCGGGGCCAGGTACAGGCGCTCGTCGGGCAGGCCGGGCCACTGGGTGTCGGCGTCGCGCCTGAGCGCGGTGAAGCGCCACAGCAGGCCCTGCTCCGGTGCGCCCAGCACGCCACCCAGATCCAGAGTGAGCTCGCGCCGCGCATGGCTGCCAAGCTCCACCCCCAGCTCCTGGCGCAGCTTCGCCTGCGGGCGCTTAGTGACGGCATTGACGACACCGCCCGGCGCCGCCTGGCCATAGGTCACAGAGGCCGGACCGCGCAGCAGCTCCAAGCGCTCCAGGCCATAGGGCTCGAGATTGGACATGAAGCCGTTATGGATGAAGCGCAGGCCGTCGCGGTAGGTGCCGGCGCCGGTCAGCCAGAAGCCGCGCAGCGCCATATCGTCATCGGTGATTGTGTAGTCGGCCGGGCGCACGCCGGGGGCGTAGCGCACCGCCTCGGCCAACGAGCTGACCGCCTGATCGCGCAGCAGCTCGGCACCGAGCACGCTGATGCCTTGCGGGGTTTCGTTCAGCGCCAGGGCCAGCTTGCCGGCGCTGCCGCTGCTGCTGGCCAGATAGCCGCGCACCGGGGTCGTGGGTTCGGTGGCCGCACGGGCCCGCACCAGAGGCAGGGCCTGGGCACTGGCCCCCGGCGCACCGGCCGGGGCCAGCAGCAAGGTGCGCCCCTCGATGCGGCCCTGCAGTCCGCTGCCGGCCAGCAGCAGGGCCACGGCCTGCTCGGGCGCATAGCGGCCACGCAGCGCCGGGGCCTGGCGACCGGCCAGCAGCGCCGGCTCGGCCAGTAGCTGCAGCTGGGCGTTGCGCGCCAGGGCCTGCAGGCTGGTGGCCAGGGGTTGGGCCGGCAGGGCCAGTTGCAGCGCACTGGTCGGCTCCGCGCCCTGTTGCGCCAGCGCCGGCACGGCCATCAAGGGGTAGGCCAGGACCGCAGCGGCGGCGACAAGTTTGAGGCGGTGTTGTTTCATGCAAGGGGCTCCGGATTCAAGGGCATCCCTCTCTGAAACGAAGCAGGCGCGGCGATCCCTCAAGTTTTTTTACTCACCCCGCATACTCAATCGCCAGGCCGTCCCCTGCTGCTGCAAGACCAGCTCGTGGCTGGCAGGCAGCAGGCGCAGCCATTCCGGCACATGGGCCAGGTGCACGCGGGCGCTGACCCGCTGGCGCCCTGCAGCGGGCGTCCAGACCAGCGGGCGGGACAGGTAGCGAGCCAGCTGGGGCAGCACCTCGGCCAGCGGCGCGGCATCGAACACCAACCAGCCGCTGCGCCAGGGCGCTACCGCATCGCGTGCCACCGCCTCCAGCTCAGCCTCGGCCAGGCCAGACTCCGCATCCCACCGAAGGCCCTGGCCGCCAACCAGCTCGCGCCGCCGGCCATGGGCATCGCTGACCCTGACCCGGCCGTGCTCGACCGCCACCGACAGACGCCGGCCGTCGTAGTCCACGGCGAAGGCCGTGCCAAGCACCCGCACGCTGCAGGCGCCGGCTTGCACCACAAAAGGCCGCTGCGCATCGGGCTGCACGGCGAAGAAAGCTGCGCCACGCAGCAAGTGGGCCTGGCGCAGGCTCTTGTGCCAGCGCCACTGCAGCTCGCTGTCGGCGTCCAGATGCAGGCTGCTGCCATCGGGCAGGCGCTGCTCCAGCAGCTGCCCGCGCCGGCTGACCAGTCGCCGCTGCGCCAGCACCGGGCCGGCCGCCGAGAGCAGCTCGCCGTCGCCGAGCTCGCGTCGCCGCCACACCAGGGAGCCGACCAGGGCGCAGCCACCGACGCCCAGCAAGGCCGACAAGGCCTGGCGGCGCCGGCGCGGCGCCGGACGCTCGCCACGCCAGCGCAGCAGGGCCTGATGGACCGCGTCCATGGCCTGGCCGACATCGCGCTCCACTGTCTTGACCGAGACGCCGTGGCGCCGCGCCAGCGTCTCATGGTCGAGGCCGTCGAGCCGGTGCGCCAGAAAGGTCTCGCGCACCCGCTCGGGCAGGCCGCCCAGCGCACCCTCGATGCCCTGCACCGCCTGGCGCAGCGCCAGCGCGCGCTCCTGGTCGGGCGTGCCGCCGGGGCTCAGGTCTTGCAGCAGCGCCGCATCTAGCCCGGCCTCGAAGCGCTGGCCGCCGCGCGCCTGGCGGCGCAGATGGTCGAAGGCCAGGTTTTGCGCCACCGTGTAGAGGTAGGCCCGGCGCTGCTCGGGCGCGCCGCCCAGCCGGTCAGGCCCGGCCTCTGCCACCCGCAGCCATGCCTCATGGGCCAGCTCGCGGGCGGTCTCGCCACAGCCCAGCTTGCGGGTCAGAAAGCGCAACAGGCCTTGATAGCTCTGCTCGAAACCCATCATCAGGGCGCTCATCGAGCGCTCCGGCGGATGAGATCGGGCCGAAGGCGGAGAAGGAACATGCCAACAGTTCACAATTGAGAATGCTTCGCATTCTATGTCTTATGCGCAGGCGGGCGCTGACCGAACGCCTGGCGGCGGCAAGCCCGGCTTTACACAGCCGACAAGATGCCCCCGGGATAATGCAAGTCAGCCCAACTTCCCGCCGCACCCGAAACGCAGCCATGTCCAAGACACCGTCCCGCCGGCCGATGCTGCCGCTGATCCCCCTGCTGCTGGCCGCCTGCGCGCTGAGTGCCTGTGCTGACCTGGGCAGCAAGAGCGGCGGCGGCGGCAAGCGCGCGGTCTATCAGAACGAGCGCTTCCAGTCCGACGAGACCTTCTCGCGCCTGTTCGATGCCGATGTCGACACCACTTGCGAGGCCGCCCGCCGTGCACTGCTGAGCCAGGGCTACGTGATCAGCAATGCGCAATCCGGCCTGATCAACGGCGCCAAGCGCTTCCAGCCCGAGGGCGAGGTGCATGTGGAGATCGGGTTCACGGTGGTCTGCGTGCCCGACGGCAAGGCCGGCACCCAGCTGTCCACCGCCTATGTCTCGGCCCAGCAGGACCGCTACACGCTGAAGAAAAGCCCCAACTCCACCAGCATCGGCGTCAGCGCGATCGGCTCGATCTCGGTGCCGCTGTCCTCGACCCAGGACTCACTGGTGAAGGTGGCCTCGGAGACGATACCGGCCGGCGAGTTCTACGACCGCTTCTTCGCGCTGATGCAGCGCCTGGTCAAGGAGCAGGCAGCGGACCGCTGACGAGCGGCTCTGCCGCGCCACGACCCAACAGCTGCTTGGCCAGCTGGAAGGCCGCAATCATCGCCAGACCGGCGGCCACCGAGGCCCCCCAGAGGGCGGGCGGCAGCGCGGCAAAGCCGAAAGCCTGGCTCAACGGCGGCAGCGTCGTAATCAGGGTCAGCGCCAGCAGGGTGCCGCTCAGCACCCAGATGCCGGCGGGGGTCAGACCTTGCCACATGTGGCGCCAGCCGCTGCGGGCCGAGCGGCTGGGCAGGATCAGCGCGGCATTGGCCGTCACCAGCGCGATGAAGGCCACCGTGTTGGCCGAGCCCTGCGCCAGATCCAGGCCCAGCACCCAGACATATAGGCCCACGCTCAGCGCCGTCACCAGGCCGCCCTGCAGCAGGCTCAGCAGCACATGGCGGCGCGCGAGCAGGGCATCTCCACTGCGGCGCGGCGGCTGGGTCATCAGATCGGCCGCGCCTGCCTCGGCTTCGAACACCAGCGAGCAGGTCGGGGCGATCACCAGCTCCAGGAAAGCGATGTGCAGCGGCGCCAGCAGCAGGGGCAGCCCGAACAGCGCCGGCAGCAGCGCTAGGCCGACGATGGGCACATGGACGGCCAGCGTGTAGACCATGGCCTGGCGCAGATTGGCGAAGGTGCGGCGGCCGTCGGCAATGGCGCTGACGATGGAGGTGAAGTCGTCCTGCAGCAGCACCAGGGACGCGGCCTCGCGGGCCACATCGGTGCCGCGCTGGCCCATCGCGATGCCGATATGGGCGGCCTTCAGCGCCGGCGCGTCATTGACGCCGTCGCCGGTCATCGCCACCACCTCGCCCTGCGCTTTCAGTGCTTCGACCAGGGCCAACTTCTGCTGCGGCTTGACGCGGGCAAAGACGCTGACCTCGCGCAGTGCGGCTGCCAACGCGCCCGCGTCAAGGCTCTGCACCTCGTCACCACTCAGCACCCGGGCGCTGGCGATTCCGGCCTGTTCAGCGATGGCCCGCGCGGTGCGCGGATGGTCGCCGGTGACCATCACGACGCGGATGCCCGCCCGCTGGCATTGCATCACCGCCGCCGGAACCTCGGGCCGCAAGGGATCGGCCAAGCCGACCAGGCCCAACCACTCGAAATCGAAGTCGTGCTGCAGCGCCGGCCACTCTGCGTCGCGCGCATGCCGACCGCGCGCCACGGCCAGCACCCGCAAGCCGCGGTCGGCGAGGCGCGCCGCCTGGGCCGCCAGTTGCTCCCGCCGGGCTTCGCTCAGATGGCACAGCGCCATGACCGCCTCGGGCGCCCCCTTGCTGGCCACCACATCGTGCGGGACCGCCGGGGCCGCGCTGCGCCAGAGATGGCTCATCGCCAGCAGCTCGGGCGAGAGCTCGTACTCGCGCGCCAGCGTCCATTGCGGATGCAGAAAGTGTTCGGTATGAGCCAGCTGCTGGCCAGCCAGCTGGTGGAAGGCCTGCTCCATCGGGTCGTGCGGCGCGATCTCGCTGGCCAGCACCGCATACTCCAGCAGCGCGTGAAAGGGCTCGGGCAGCGCACCGGCCGGCAGCGCGGTGACGTCCAGCTCGGCATCGCCGGCCACCAGCGTGGCCACGGCCATGCGGTTGTGCGTCAGCGTCCCGGTCTTGTCCACGCACAGCACCGTGGTCTGACCCAAGGTCTCGATGGCGTTGAGGCGGCGCGTCAGCACTTGCCGCACCGCCAACCGGCGCGCCGCCAGCGCCAGGAACACGATCATGATGACCGGCAGCTCCTGGGGCAGAACCCCCATCGCCAAGGTAATGCCGGCCAGCAAGGCCTGCAGCGCATCGCCACGCAGCGCCCACAGCAGGCCCACCAGCAGCAGGCACAGGGCCATGCCGATCCAGAGCAGGCGACGCGTCAGCCGGCTCATCTCGTCGCGCAGCGGCGAGCCCTGCAGGCCGATCTGCTGCAGCGACTGACCGATGCGGCCCAGCTCGGTCTGCCGGCCCACGGCCGTCACCCGCACCAGACCCTGGCCGCCGACCACCAGGGTGCCAGCGAACACCGCATCGCCTTCAGAGCGCTTGGCCACAGGCTCCGATTCGCCGCTGAGCATCGACTCGTCGGTGGCCAGCTCATGGGTTTCCAGCAGCAGCCCATCGGCCGGCACACGGTCGCCCTCGGCCAGCATCAGCACATCCTCGCGCACCACCTCGCGGCCCGCAATGCGCAGCGCCACACCGTCGCGCAGCACGCGCGCGCGCGGGCTGGACAGGTCGCGCAGCGCCGTCAGGGCCTGGTCGCTGCGGCGCTCTTGCAGCACCGTCAGGCCCATGATGATGATCACGAAGCCCAGCAGTATCAGCGCCTCCTGCGCGTCGCCCATCGCCAGATAGATCGCGCCGGCACCCAGCAGCAGCAGGAACATCGGCTCGGTCACCACGTCCCAGGCCATATCGCGCAGCCCGCGGCGCTGGCTCACGCCCAGCTCGTTGGGGCCTTCGTCGAGCAGGCGACGCGCGGCGGTGGCGGCATCAAGGCCGCTAGCGGCTTGTGCTTCACTCATGGCGCAGCCTCATCGCAGCGCCATTAGGGCGCCGGCCGCCCCGGCCCCTGCGTGCCGGCGGCGCGCGCCGACAGATAAGCATAGAGGTCGGCGATATGTACGTTGACGCTGGGCTCACCCTGCCAGGCCGGCATCGTCAGCGCGCCCTGCTGGCGCTGCAAGATGGCCTCCAGCGCGGCCTCGCGGGCCGCGCCGGCATCCGCGGCCGGCAGCGCCGGGAGGTTCCAGTCATAGCGCGTCAGCACCAGGCTAACGAAGCGGTTCGGCCCGATCTCGCGCACACGCTGCAGGAGATCGGGTGCGCCCTTGCCGCCGGTGGCGGCGTTGCCGTGGCAGGCGGCGCATTTGTCCTGGAAGATGCGCCAGCCGGTGTAGACCGAGCCCGAAGGCCCGGCTAGTTGGGCCCGCTCGCGCGCCACCATCTCGGTGTTCTGCAGCTCGACGGCGCAGCCGGCCACCAGCAGAGCCAGGGTCAGGGTCAGCAACCTCGTCGACTTGGCCATGATGCGCATCTCCACTTCAGGCTGGGATGCGGCCATTGTGTGTGGCGGGCCAGGCCCTGGGCTTGTTCTACATCAAGCCGGATGCGCGGCCCGGTAGGCGGCACGCGCCGCCTGGTGCGCGACCACGCGCGCGTCGGCGCCGGGAATGCCGCGAAGCTGGTCGCGCAGCGCGCGCTTGACCTTGTCACGCAGGATGTGCAGACGGGCGCGATGCTTGTGGGCGGCGATGGCATTGGACATGGGATACCCCTAGGACTGTGTCAGAGGACCACTGTGCACCCGAAGAGAGTCGGGGTCTGTGCGTTGCCACACATCGGCGCTGCGACGCGAGGCTGCGGCGAACAGCGAAAATAGCGCTTTTCTGAACCCCTCAAGCAATCAAAACACCATGAGCGAAGAACAAAACCAGCCCTCCGCAGCGGCGGCCATGCCCGACCGCCTCTCCATCGACCCGCGCAGCCCCTTCCACGACGCCGCCGTGTTCGAGCGCGACGTCGGCATCCGCCTGAACGGCAAGGAACGCTTCGACGTCTCCGAGTACTGCATCAGCGAAGGCTGGATCAAGGTGCCCGTGGGCCGCAAGGTCGACCGCAAGGGCCAACCGCTGCTGATCAAACTCACGGGCACGGTTGAAGCCTTCTACAAGTAAGGCCGGGCCAGGCGCTCAGCGCGCCGACAGCAGCCCCGGCACATGCAGCAGGATGAACTCGTTGTCATCGTTGCGCCCGAGCCGGCGGCCCGAGGAGTAGGGCAGGTTGTTGTCGTTGGCGACAACAATGTGCTCGGCATCAACCACATCGACATCCTCGATCGTCACAAAGGGGAAGCTGAAGCGGCCGTCCTTGCCGCCGACCCGGGCCAGGCCCTTGGGGTCCTGGATGTCCAGCAGATCGACATAGCCGATTTTTCGCACGAAGCCATCGGCATCGGCGTCCTTCAGGCTGATCTTGTAGACGCGCTTGAAGCGGGCCGGCACATTCTGGCAGTCGGGCCGGGGCGCGGCCTCACAGGCGGTGTCGGCCAGGCCTTCGCCGTTGTCGCGCTCGATGATCAAGCCGGTGTCGGCGTCGATCATATTGAAGTCGCCGATATTGTTGCCATTGGCCTCCAGCGCGTACTTCCATGAGCGGCCGGTCCACTCGCCCTTGGCGACATTGAACTCCAGCACGCGCAGATACTCGCGGCCGTCCTTGTGCTCCCACTGCTTGGAGGACTCGTTCCACAGCGGGCCCTCCAGCAGCGGGTAGAGGAACTGGCCGTCCTTGGACGCGGCCATGCCCTCGTAGCCGCGCGAGCGCCGCACCGGGGTCGTGAAGGCGCCGGGCGTGGCCGGCGTCGTGACGGCGAAATGGTCGGGCGAACGCACCGGCTTGCCGTCCACCAGGGTCTCATACACCGCCAGCACCCGGCCCTTGCGGTCCGTCTTCAGCAGATAGGGGCCCAGCTCGTCGCCAAACCAGACGTGCTCGCCGATGAACTGCATCGACTCGATGTCGAGGTCCGTACCGGTCAAGTAGCGCTGCGGCGTTGCCTCGTTGACGATCAGGAACGGCAGCTTTTTGTCGGGGTCATGCAGGAACACGGTCTGCTGGCGCTGCACGGCACCGCTTTTCCAGTCGAGCTTGAGCTGGTGAAACATCAGCATCGCGTCGGCCGAGTTGGCCTTGCTGCCATAGCCATTATCGGACAGCACCCAGTAACTGCCATCCGCCATCGCCTTGATACCCGAGAAGCCCTGCACCGGCTGGCCGCGGAAGGGCAGACTGATGCCGGTGGGCTTGGGCACGCCCTTGGCTGACAGATAGGAGCTGCCAGCAATCACCTCAAGCCTGTCCTCGCGGCGGCCGTCGGCGGCGGTGTACTTGCCCGAGGTCCGCAGGCTGGCGGGCGCGTTCTTGGGTGCGCTGACGAAGCTCAGCGCCGGCAGCACACTGTGGCCGGCCAGGGTGGCGGGGTAGGCTTGCTGGGCCTGGGCCGAAAACGCGCTGAGCAGGGCAAGCAGGAGCGGAATTGTGCGCATGGTGGCGATGTCTTGTGAGCGAAGAAGCGCGCGATGCTAGGCCGCACAGATGAAAAGCCTGTGACCGGGCCCGTCTCCGTCGATCCCGCTACAGTTCGCGCCACAAGGAGCCCGTAATGAGCGAGGGAGATGAGCGGCAAACAGAGGCGGCAGCGCCCGGCTCGCTGAGCCTGTGGTGGCGGCAGGGGCTACGCAGCGCGTTGTTCCGGCGCCCAGACTGGCGAGGACTGCGGGCGACACCGGCCCGCACAGCCCTGCTACTGCTGAGTCTGGTCGCGGTCCAGCTGCTGGCGGAGCGGCTGTACATCGCCAGCCCGGCCAGCCTCTACTGGCCCGCGCTGTGGGACGGCTGGATCGGCACCCTGGTGCTGGCCTGGGCCTGCTGGTGGCTAATGCCGCGTAACGGCAGCGCTGCGCTGTTCAGTCTGCTGATCGCCCTGGCCCTGCCCATCACCCTCATCACGAGCCTGGTGCTGGTGCCGGCCGTGCGCCTGGGCTGGCACCAGCAGCTCGGCCCCTGGGGCTGGTGGGGGTTGTGGGGCGCCTCGACGCTGTGGCTGGTCGGTGCGCAGTGGCTGCTGCTGTGGCGCAGCGACACAACGGCGTGGCGGCGCTGGCCGGCAGGCCTGCTCGTCGCCGCTGCGGCGGCCCTGCCGCTGTGGGTTCAGCCCTCGGCGCACTGGTATTCCGACGTCGCCGAGGATGAGCGCCCCGCAAGGCTGCGCCTGACCCAGGAACTGCTAGAGCTGCAACCTGCCCTGCTGAACCGCCGGCTGCAAACGCTGCAGCCTGGCCGCAGCGGCAAGGTAGAGCTGTACTCGCTCACCTTCGCCCCCTATGCGCCGGAGGACGTGTTCCGCAACGAGAGTGCGCTGGTCGATGGGCTGATGCAAAGCCGCTTCGGCGCCCAGGGCCGCAGCCTGCAGCTGGTCAACCACGCCGGCACGGCGCACGAGCACCCCTGGGCCACGGCGCTGAACCTGCAGCGCGCGATCCGGCAGGTGGCCGCGCTGATGAATCGCGACGAAGACATCCTGTTCATCCACCTGACCTCACATGGCGCGCAGGACGGCAAGCTGGCGGCCTCGCTCGATCCGCTGGCGCTCGACGAAGTGACGCCGCAGCTGCTCAAGGCCTGGCTGGACGAGGCCGGCATCCGTTGGCGCGTGCTTTCGGTCTCGGCCTGCTACTCGGGCAGCTGGATCGCGCCGCTGGCCGGGCCGGGCAGCCTGGTGATGAGCGCGGCCGATGCGCAGCACACGTCCTACGGCTGCGGCAAGGGCTCGGAGCTGACCTTTTTCGGCCGTGCCATGTATGCCGAGCAACTGCGCCAGCACACGCTCTCCTTTGAGGCCGCCCATGCGGCAGCACGGCCCATCATCGATTCGCGCGAGCGAGAAGGCGGCAAGACTGACGGCTACTCGAACCCGCAAATCAGCGTCGGTGAAGGGGCACGCCGGCAGCTGGCTTTGCTGGTGGAACAGTTGAGCCAGCGCGGGGACTGATTACGCCCATTCACCCTCGCCGCCAGGAAGGCGTCGGGTCAGAATTTCTTCATCGGTGAGTACGCGGCCCATCCACACAATGACATCGGCGGCGCCAGCGCCCAAGGCCAGTTCCCGGAACGCCCGGCGTTCGATCTGAGTAAATCCACCGGCGGGCTGGCCCAGCGGATGGAGCACGATGCGCGGCGCGATACTCAACCAGGCCTTGCGGCGGATGCGGTGCACGTAGTACCGGAGCAACTGCTCGGCGAGCGTGAAATCGGACACCAGGCTGCGGGGGTGGGCAAACGGATTGAGCAGCTGCGCCGCCTGCGCGGCGCAGGCCAGGCGTGCCTGCGGCCCGACCGCCAGAATCGTCGGCTTCGGTGCTGAGGTGATCGCCATCTCAGGCACCTCGGTGATCACCTCGCCGGTCTTCAGGTTCTTCAGCGTGATGCGCTCGGGCGAGATCTGGATGTACAGGACGGGCTTGAGGGTAAAGCACATGGGCGGGCTCAACGGGGTTCGGCATGCGCCTCGAAATGCAGCAGGTCGAACCAGGCTTGGCCGAGCTGGAAGCAGCGCCGGGCATGACCGAACTGCACAAAGCCATTGGCCGTCAGGACCTGGATCGACGCCGGATTCTCGATGCGCGATGTCGCCTCCAGTCGCCACAGCGCCAGCTCGGCAAAGGCCTGCTGCATGGCCAGGCGCACAGCGGCCTTGGCCAGGCCCCGGCCCTGATGGTGCTCGCCGACCCGGTAGCCCAGCCAGGCGCTGTGAAAATGTGCGCGCCGCACCTGGCTCAGATTGACCCGGGCGGCCAGCACGCCGTCCTCACGCAGCAAGAACTGGTAGCCCCGGTCCTGCTCGGCATCGCGACACGCCGCATCGATGGCCCGGGCCACACCGTCGAGCGAGTAGTAGTCCTCGGGCCGGGCATTGATCCAGGTCTCGAAGAAGGCACGGTTGCGCTGCTCGAAATCGTGCAGATCGTCAAGATCGCCGAGGGCGAGGGGGGTGAGCGTGAGATTGGGCATTCGAACCACGGCTACAGCGAATATCGCTTCGGACGACGAATCACTCGAACACCGGGCGGAAGAACGTGCGCTCATAGCTGAGAAAGCAGCGCGTTAGCTCGGCGTACTGGAACGCAGCCTGGCACTCGGGGTCGTCGAACGACTGGATCCGGTACTGCTCGTAGGCCGCCAGCGACGGGAAGGAAAACGAGGCCAGCCCGATATTGCTGGCCCCTTCCGAGGGCAGCAGATAGCCGTGGTGGATGCCGCCGAACCTGCGCACCAGCGGAATCCATAGCTTGCCGTAATGCTCGAACTCCTTGAGCTTGGCCGGGTCGAGAACATAGCGGAGATGGCAGGTGATCATATGAAGGGCTCCTTGCTTGGTCCCGGATGGTAAGGGCGGGCCCGGCCACCGGCGCGAACATAAACTGGGCGCTTTGTCCGCACCCATGCCCAGCCCGAAGGTTCTTGTTCAAGCCCATCATCTGGCCTACACCCCTTGCGGCCGGAGCACTCCGCTGTTCAGCGAGCTGAGCTTCGCGCTCACGCCCGGCCTGAGCCTGATATGCGGCGGCGACGGGCGCGGCAAGACCAGCCTGCTGCGCCTGATCGCCGGCGAGCTGGCGCCCGGCGCAGGGCGCCTGCTGCGCAGCGCCGAGGCGGCGGCTTGCTGCAGTTTTGAGCAGCCGGCTGATCCGATGCACGACCCGGTGCTGGCCCGCGCCTGGCTGGCCGAGCGGCGCGCAGGACGCTTCGCAGCGACTTGGCTGGCAGCGCTGGAGGCCGCGCTGATCGAGGCGCTGGACCTGAGTCGGCATCTGGACAAACCGATGTACATGCTGTCCACCGGCAGCCGGCGCAAGCTGGGCCTGGTGGCGGCCGCGGCCAGCGGCGCCGCGCTGACCTTGCTGGACACACCCTATGCCGCGCTGGACGCGCGTTCCGGCCGCGTGCTCAGCGAGCTGCTGGCCGAGGCGGCCGACGGCACGCAGCGCGCCTGGGTGGTCGCGGACTATGCGCTGCCGACCGGCCTGGACGGCGTCGCGCTGGCGGCGCTGATTGAGCTCGGCGACTGAGCTCCATCCGGCTGCGCCGCCAGCGCCGAGACCAGTGCGGCCAGCACCCGCACCTCGTCGGCCCCACCAGGTGGCGCGCCGACACCGGCCCATTCCGGGTGGCCGCGCGCCGGCCGCAGCGCACGCAGCAGCGCCGACACGGCTTCGGAATCGATGCTCATGCCAGCCTGCTCGCGCATCACTTCCAGCGCCGCATGTCCGCGCCGCTCCAGGCCCTGCAGCAGGGTCAGGTGTTGCGAGGCAATCTGCAGCAGGGCGGCGTCCTCCAGGCTCAGCTCCAGCAGGCCACTCAACTTGTTACGCAGGCGCCGGCCGACCTGACCCAGGCCCTGGCTGGCCAGGCCGCCAAGGGTCGCACCCAGCGTGGCGGCGGCGCCCAGTGAGAGCCCGGCCAGTGCTACATCGGCCACCACGCCGATGGCGCCCCCCACCGCCGCGCCGGTACCAAACTGCCGGCCGGCCTGCTTCAGCAGCTCGGGGTTGAACAGATCGGCCTCCCAGCGACCGGCCAACTGAGGCAACTCGGCCGCCTCGGCGGTGGCTGCTCCGAAGCCGTGCAGCGCCAGCAGCTGCAGCCGGCTGATTTGCAGCCTCGCATTGACCGTCTGGCGGAAGGCGCGCACAAAGGCGGCGCGCGCGTGCTGATCGTCCAGCTGCTGCGCGGGCGCGGCCTCGCGGTAGGCCGCCAGGCCCAGCAGCGATGCTGCAATCAGGCGCAGGCTGGCGCTGCGGCGCTCGACACGCTCACGCTGCAAAAACGCCACCACGCCCGCCAGCTGGGCGCGCCGCTCGGGCAGCAGGGCGCCGAGATCGCCATAGAGGTGGGCCTCGGCGCCGACAAAGGGCGCAACCACATCGAAGCGCAGCAGCGCATGCAGGCCATGGGCCGCCAGCAGCGAGCGCCAGCCAACCTCCTGCGCGGCAGGCTCGCGGACGAAGTTCAGCACCGGCATCAGCGGCCGACCGCCGAGCATCAGAATCTCAAGCTCGGCGGCGAACTTGGGCAGGGCCGGGTCTTCACGGGCATCGATCACCAGCAGGCCGGCATCAACCTGCAGTAGCGCGCGCAAGACCTTGGCCTCCTGCTCGAACTCGCCCTTGGCTGCTTCGCCCTGCAAAAAGGCCTGCAGGCGTTGCGCACGCGGCAGCGCGGCGTCCAGGCCTTGCAGATGATCCAGCAGCGCGGCCGCATCCTCCAAGCCCGGGGTATCGACAAAGCACAGCGCCGGCTCACCGTCGTCCAGGTCCAGCGTGATGGCCTCGACTTGGCGGGTCGTGCCCGGCCGGTCGGACACGGCGCCGAAATCGGCGCGCCGAGTCAGGGTACGCAGCAGCGAGGTCTTGCCGGCATTCGTGTGGCCGACCACCGCGATGTTCAGCGCCGGGAACTCAGCGGCCATGTTCCACCCCCTCCAGCCAGGCGCGCGCCGGCGCCGGTGCGTCGAACACCGCTTGCAAGGGTAGGGCGCAGTCCGCCACCCAGCTGCGCCAGCGCGCGGCGCCCGTCTCGCCGCTGAGCAGCAGGGCCCCGGCACCGACCCGCTGCAAGGCCTCGCGCACAAAGCGCTCGGTACCGCGGTCGGGGCTGGAAGGGCCATGGCAGACCAGCAGCAGGCGCTGCGGGGCCAGGTCTTGCAGCTGGGCCAGCAGGCGACGCTTTTCATCGGCGGCACCGGCGATTCGCTGGGCCAGCGGCGGCGCCGGCAGCCCCACCGGCGGCCAGGGCAGGGACGGCGGCAGCTCATAGCCGAGCAGAGCCGCGCCCTGCATCACGCGCCCGCCCTCGGGCGGCGCGGGCGGCGGCGGCGCGCGGTGGTGCTCGGCGTCGAGCAGGGCGCTCGCGTCCAGTGCGGCAAAGCGCTGCATCAGCTGGCGCAGCTGCGGGTCTTCGCTGTCCAGACGCAGCCCGGCGAGCAGGCGGCGCGTGCGCCAGATGCTCACCAGCAGCGCGATCACCCGCAGGACCAGGCCATAGACCAGGGTGCAGCCCAGCAGCCACAGGGCCCAGCCCCGGTTGTCGTCGGCGCCGACATCCAGCTGCGGCGAGGCAAAGCCCAGCAGCCCTGGCAGCCAGCCGCTGATGCGGGCAAAGCCGGCAAAGAAGCCGGCATCCAGGATCGTCGTTTCCCACGTCAGGCGGTAGGCCAGAAAGGAAAACGCGAATATCAGGCCGCCCAGCGTCAGCAGCAGGGCAAGCGACCAGATCGCGTGATTGACAGCCCCAAGCGCCCAGGCACTCAGCCCCTTCTTGCGGCCAAGCACATCGAGACCGGCTTCCAGCACCAGGGCCTGCGCGGGCGTACCACCCGGCAGCCGGGAGCCGGCCCAGGCTGCCCAGCGAGCCACGCCACCACCCTCGCCCCCGGCGACCAGCAACAGTAGCCACAGCGCCAGGCTCAGCAGATGCGGCCCCAGCACCGCCAGCAGGGCGGCCACCGCGTTAATCTGCCGGTTGCCGCCGACCACGGCCTGCAGCAGGCTGAAGCTCAGCAGACCGATCAGCAAGGCCGCCACTAGCGCCAGCCAGGGCAACCGGCCGCGCCACTGCGCCAGCGCCACATCCAGCGCCTGCTCCCGCGCCAGCCAGTCGGACCGGGCCAGCAGGCGCTGCGGCATCGTGCGCTGCTGCGCGTGGGCCTCGCGCATTGCCTGCGAGTCGTCCAGCGGCCCCTGCTGCGCCTCCAGGCGCTGCACGGCACGCAACAGGATCAACTGGCTCAGGGAGGCGGTGGGGGGGGACGGCATCAGGGGCAGTTTATGGGTTGCGGCAATTTCGGCCTGACGGCTCTCGGGCGCGGGCCGCCTCACCAATGCGTGCTGCGGAACTCGCCAGGCTCCGCCACCCAAGCCCGTGCCGCCTCCATCGTGGCGAAGATCTGTGTCGGGTAGACGTTGAGCGGGGAGTTCGCATAGTGCTCGGCCAGGGCGATCACCTCGGCGTTGGTAGCGACCACGGCAATCCTGATCGAGGGGTTCGTCCTGGATGCGCCCAGGTCTATCGTTGCGACCTCGCTGACGTCCTCAGCATCGAAGTCGATTCGGGACACATCGCGAAAATCATTGATCACGAAGCGCAGGCTGTCGAACCGGGCATCGGCTTCCGTCTCGACCACGGAGCGAATCAGGTCGGCGCTGGACACCACGCCCTCAAAGCGCTTGAGCGCGCCCCGTGGCTCCCAGACAACTTCGTAGCTCATCACTCGGCCCTCGTGCTCGGTCAGCAAACTGCTGAGGCACTTTATACACAAGGCGGGGGCCGGGCGCGCTGCGCTCAGGACTGCGGGTCGAACTGAAACACGCGCAGCTCCTGCTCGCAGCGGCAGGCCTTGGCGATACGCGCGGCCCAGGCAATGGCTGCCTCGCGCGAAGGCAGCTCGAGCACAGTGAATCCACCGTTGAGCGCGGGCGCCCAGGGATAGCCGCCCTCGGCCACTGTGCCGTCGGCGCAGACCAGTACGGGCGGCACGTCCTCATCGATGCCACCGCCGAAGACATAGACGCCGGCAGCCTTCGCCTCGTCAATCACCGCATGCGCGTCCCGGCCGACGGCCTCCCACTCACCGTCGGGCACGACCATCGCAGCGCTGGGAAAGGAGATCAGGTATTTGGCCATGGGCAATGCTCGCTCTAGTTGGGATGGGGACTGGCTTTGAACAGCATCGCCAGCCGGGCCCCATCCAGGTTTCACACTCAATGCCGGCTATCACATTCACATTGCGGATAGGCCAGCTCGTCTCACGCCAACGATAGACACGAGGAGCCACCACCAGCAGCTGCCCTTTTCAGGGGGGTGCCGTCAGCTCGCAGATGCGACTCCGCGTCATATGAGCTGGTCAACGAGCGATCGGTGGACTCGCTGATGGACGCGCAAACCCCCTCGCGATCTCCAATCTCGGTCGGATGCAGGCGGTTCAGCCTGATCGTCGCCCCGGTCCCAGAGGCTGTTGGGATGGGGCCGGCTCGCCTGATGTGCGAGCTGGCGTCTCGGAAAGCCCGGTGGCGCCAACTAGGACATAGAGGGCGGCAAGTGCTCGTACAAGCGAGTGAGTGTGCCCCGCCTCTGCGGCTTGGCGCCGCCGCTGGGGAAGTCGACGTCCGCGAAGGGCTCGACATGGCCACTGTCGAGGAGGCGGTAACTGCGCTGCCGCGGCTTGAGCCCCATGGGCAGCGGGCGCTGCAGCACATACCTGGGCATGCGGATCTCCCGAGATCCTGAAGCTCGTGACGGTTTACGCCAGCTGCTGAATAGTTCATGAGTGCGTCGACTGGCCAATTCCCTCGGTCTCAAGCAGCTGCGCGGCAGACCTGGGCCCGTGCCTCAGGGCACGTTCAAAGTCCCGAGGGACGCGGGCGCTTGACAGTCGAGTCGAGGCATTCATTTGAACCGCTTGAGAATATGTTGCTCAATAGTTGACCGAGTAGTTGAAGAACTCTCTCACGATAGTTTTGCCGACACCCTAGCCCGCCTCCCCCGCCCTTCCCAGCAACAGCTCCCGCTCCCGCCCATTCCTCGTCAGGCCCGCCGCGCGTTCAAACTCGGCGCGGGCCTCGGCGCCGCGTCCCAGCTTGGCGAGCAGATCGCCGCGCACGCTGGGCAGCCAGTGGTAGCCCTGCAGCTGCGGGTCGGCAGCGAGCGTATTGACCAGCTCCAGCGCGGCGGCAGGGCCGAGGCCGGGACCCTGCCCCATGCCGACCGCGACCGCGCGGTTCAGCGCCACCACCGGAGAGGGCATCAGCTGGTACAGCGCGTCATAGAGCGCGACGATCTGGGCCCAGTCGGTGTCCTCGGGGCGGGCCGCGCGGGCATGGCAGGCGGCGATCGCGGCCTGCAGGCCGTAAGGGCCCAGCGCCGCGTCAGGGCCGGCGGCGCGCTGCAGCGCGGCGAGGCCGCGGCGTATCAGCAAGCGGTCCCAGCGGCTGCGGTCCTGGGCCATCAGCAGCACTGGCCGGCCCTGGGCGTCGGTGCGGGCATGGGTGCGCGAGGCCTGGATCTCCATCAGCGCCACCAAGCCATGGACCTCGGGCTCGTCGCTCGCCAGCCCGGCCAGCACCCGGCCCAGGCGCAGCGCCTCCTCGCACAGCGCCGGGCGCATCCAGTCGTCGCCGGCAGTGGCCGAGTAGCCCTCATTGAAGATCAGGTAGATCACCTCCAGCACGGAGGCCAGGCGCTCGGCGCGGGCCGGGCCGGCCGGCGGCACCTCGAAGGGCACGCGCGCCGCCGTCAGGCTGCGCTTGGCACGCACGATGCGCTGGGCAACCGTGGTCTCAGCGGTCAAGAAGGCGCGCGCAATCTCGTCGGTGGACAGGCCGCCCAGCAGACGCAGGGTCAACGCCACCCGCGCCTCGGTGGAGAGCAGCGGATGGCAGGCGGTGAAGATCAGGCGCAAGAGGTCGTCGCCGATATCGTCCTGGCGGGCGGCGTCTAGCGCGTCGACGAAATCAGGTTCGACATGCTGCTGCAGCGCCTCGAGGTCCTGTCCGATCTCCTCGTGTTTGCGCTCGTGCAGCGCGTGCTCGCGCAAGCGGTCCAGCGCACGGCGCTTGGCCGTCGTGGTCAGCCAGGCGCCGGGCTTGTCGGGCAGGCCGTCAACTGGCCAATGCTCCAGCGCGGCCACCAGCGCGTCCTGGGCCAGCTCCTCGGCCAGGCCCACATCGCGAACGATGCGGGCCACGACCGCGATGATCTTGGCCGCCTCGATGCGCCAGACCGCATCGATGGCACGATGGATCTCGCTGCGTTCAGGCATCTTGGGCGGGATTGGCAGCGGCGCTGGCATCCATGAACACCAGCTCCCAGATATGGCCGTCCAGGTCCTCGAAGCCATGGGAGTACATAAAGCCATGGTCCTGCGGCTGGCGCGGCACGGTGGCGCCGGCGGCCACCGCCTTGGCGACCAGCGCATCGACCTGGGCCCGGCTGTCGCAGGACAGGCAGGTCAGCACCTCGGTGCTCTGCGTCGCATCGACAATCCGTTTGCTGGTGAAGCCCTTGAAGAAGTCCTCGACCAGCAGCATGGCAAACAGGTTCTCGCCCAGCACCAGGGCTGCGGCCTGGTCGTTGGTGAACTGGCTGTTGAACCCATAGCCCATGGCGCGGAAGAAGGCCTGCGATCGCGCCATATCCTTGATCGGCAGGTTGACGAAGATTTGCTTGTGCATGATGGGTTCTCCCCAGGTAGTTTGGTGGGTGAGTGGGTGATTCAGTGTTGCTCGGCCAGGCTTTTCAGATTCGCCAGCCCGTCCTCGAAGTCCTGGCCGATCATCCGGTCCATGCTGATGAAAATGCCGATCAGCTTGGAGATAAAGGGCGAGGGTCCTTGCATGGCCCAACTCACCTGGGTGGCGCCGGCCTCGGGCCTGAGCGTGAACTCCACCTGGTTATTGGCCTCGAAGGGCTTGACGAAGTCCAGCTTCATCGCAACCCGACTGGGCGCGGCCACTTCGGTGATCTCCATGCTGCCGACGCCCACCTTGTCACTCTCCCAGCCGTAACGAGCGCCTGGCCCGGCGGTGACGGTGCTGTACCGGCCCTTGATCGCCGGGTCCTTCTTCTCGTAGGGGTTCCAGCGGTTGAAGCCCTTGAGATCATGGATCAGCGCATAGATCTTCTCGGGCGGCGCATGGATGCGGGTGCTGCGCTCGACACGGAAGCTGTCGGGACGAGTAGCGGCATATATCAGCAGCACAGCCAGGGCGGCGGCGACGAGGGCGATGGTCTTGATCATTCCTTGTTTCCCTGAAGTTTGATGTTAGCGATGTGATTCAGTTCTTGTAAGGCGGCAGCTCGCGCAAGCTCTGCACGCAGGCCTGGTCCTCGAAGTCCTCCAGCTCGTAGAGCCGGCGCAGCTCGATCTCGCAGAGCTGGTCGCGAAAGGGCGCTGGAAAGCGCCGCGCCCATTCCATCGCCTCCTCGCGAGATCGCACCTGGATCAGCGTGTAGCCGGCGATCAGCTCCTTGGTCTCGGCAAAGGGCCCGTCGATCAGCAGTCGCTGGCCGCGCTGGTGGCGGATGCGCCAGCCTTCACTGCTGGGCCTGAGCCCGTTCGCATCGAGCAGCACGCCGGCCTGGGCCAACTCCTCGTGGAAAGCCGCCATCTCGGCCATCAGCCCGTCCTCGGGCGGCGGCATCACGCCGGCCTCGCTCTGGGCCGTCGCCCGGACAATGATCATGTAACGCATGGTGTTCTCCTTGATGCGACGGAGCGTTTTGTCGGCCCCTGCATCCACGACGAAGCAGATCGAGCGAAATCGACAAGGCCATCGAAGCAAAGGGATTTCACCGAACCGGTTTGACGCCCTTAGATCATGAAACATATGATGTTGCATGACAAAAGACAGCCGCCTCTCCGCCGTTCTGCATGTGCTATTGCACCTGGCCGAAATGGACGGTCCTGCCACCTCGGAGATGCTTGCCAAGGCCATGGGCACCAACCCGGTGGTGCTGCGCCGGCTGCTCGGCGGCCTGCGTGAGGCCGGCTTCGTCGCGTCAGAGAAAGGCCATGGCGGCGGCTGGTCACTGGCTTGCCGGCTGGCTGACATCAGCTTGCGCGATGTGCACGAAGCGCTGGGCGCACCCACCCTGCTGGCCATCGGCCACCGCTCCGAGCACCCCGACTGCCTGGTCGAGAAGGCCGTCAACGCGACCTTGGGCAGCGCCTTCGCCGAGGCCGAGGCCTTGCTGCTGGCGCGGCTGAGCGATGTCAGCCTGGCCCAGCTGTCCGCCGACTTCCATCAACGTCTGCAATCCCACCGGGGCGCGGCACTTCAACACCACCAAGACCATGACTTTTGATGCGCTTGTCATTGGCGGCAGCTTTGCCGGCCTGTCCGCCGCGATGCAGATTGCACGCGGGCGCCGCCGGGTCTGTGTCGTCGACGCCGGCGCGCCGCGCAACCGCTTTGCCAGCGCCTCGCACGGCTTCTTCGGCCACGACGGCGAGGCGCCGCTGGCGATGATCGCGAACGCGCGCGAAAAGCTGCTTGCCTACCCAAACGTGCACTTCATCCAAGGGCTGGCCGTCGGCGCGGCGGCCGAGGCTGGCGGCGGCGGCTTCTCGGTGGTGCTGCACACGGGCGAGGCGCTGCGCGCGCGCAAGCTGGTGCTGGCCTGCGGCATCGTCGACCGCCTGCCCGAGGGCATCCCGGGCCTGCAAGAGCGTTGGGGCAGGACCGTGCTGCACTGCCCCTACTGTCATGGCTATGAGTTCGATGGCCGGCCGCTGGGCGTGCTGTGGCTCGGGCCGATGTCGGGGCACCAGGCCCAGCTGATTCCCGAGTGGGGCCCAACCACCTTGTTCCTGAACGGCTGCGAGGCTGAGCTGGAGGGCGCGCTGCGGGCTCAGCTGCTGGCGCGCGGCGTGGCTCTGGAGCCGGTGCCGCTGGCCGGCATGGAGGATGGCGGCGCACGCCTGTGCGACGGCCGGCTGATCGAGATCGCTGCCCTCTACCTGGCCAGCCGCACCGAGATGGCCAGCCCGCTGGCCGCGCAACTGGGCTGCGAGTTCGATGCCGGCCCCTTCGGCCCGGTGATACGCACCGACGCCTTCAAGCAGACCACGGTGGTCGGCGTCTACGCGGCCGGCGATGCCGCACGCGTGCCGCACAACGCCACCTTCGCCTCGGCCGACGGCGTGATGGCCGGGGCATCGGTGCATCAGGCCTTGGTGTTCGGGACCTAGCGGGCCACAGAGTAGGCCGCCCCCGGTCGCGAAGCAAGGCTTGCGCGCACACCGCACATTCCACAACGAGGGACAGATGTCTTCTTTTTCAGATCCGCAGGCCCTCGTCGGCTATGCCGACAACGCCACCCGCCGTGTGCCCGGCTTGAATGACATGCATCGCATGGCGGCTTTGCTGATGGCAGAACGCACACCCCCACATGGGCGCGTCTTGGTCGTTGGCGCCGGGGGTGGCATGGAGCTCACACTCTTCGCACAGTCATGCCCGGGCTGGCAGTTTGACGGCGTTGACCCCTCGGCTGAAATGTTGCATCTCGCGAAGATCCGTCTAGGGCCGCTAGCGTCGCGCGTTCAGCTGCACCAGGGCTACATCGACGCTGCACCTCAGGGGCCGTTCGATGCGGCGTCTTGTCTCTTGACCTTGCACTTCACCACCGAGGCTGAGCGCTACAAAATACTGCGCGATATTCATGCGCGATTGAAGCCGGGTGGCGTTCTGGTCGCGGCGCACTACAGCATTTCCCAGGAGCCTGCCGAGCGTGCGTTGGGGCTGTCGCGATGCGCTGCGTTTGCCGCCTCATCTGGCGTCGATCCTGAACAGGCCAAGGCTAGCGCGGTGGCTATCGGCCAGCAGTTGCCCATTCTTGCCCCGGACCAGGATGAGGCGCTGATGCGAAAGGCGGGCTTCTCGGATATCGACACCTTCTATATGGGCTTGGCATTTCGAGGCTGGGTCGCCTACGCCTGAGAGCCCGGTCAAGGCGGCGCCGCTTCATCCGGTAGGCGCGCGGATCGCGCTGGTTCCACCACGGCCCGCCGTCGCTCGGAGCCAAAGAGCAGCCAGGGCTTGCGCACGGCGGCAGGCAACTCTAGATCCAAGGCTCGGCCTCGCCACCGACGAACTCGTCCAACCGCGTCTTCGCATCGGCGGCGGCCTGGACCGCGCAAGGCGGCCGGCGCCCCGTTTCAGTTCACATAGCAGGGTGCGACCTCGCGCACCTCCACCGTCGCCCACTGGGCGGCCGGGCACTCGGCGGCGATGGCCAGGGCCTCGTCGCGGCCCTGGCAGTTCAGCAGGAAATAGCCACCCACCATTTCCTTGGCCTCGGCAAAGGGTCCGTCGGTCAGCACCCGCCGGCCCTCGCGCATCTGCAGGCGCACGCCGGAAGCCGCCAGCGAATTCGCACCGGCCAGCAGGCCCTTGGCCTGCAAATCGGCACCGAAGCGCTGCATCTGCGCATAAGCCTCCTGGCCGGCCTGCAGACCGCGCTCCTCGCGCTGGCCGGTGGGTTCGACGATCAACAACATGTAGGACACAGCGTCTCCCTGGTCTTGGTGAACCGCGCCATTGTGCAGAAAGAAGCGGGTCAGCGCATGCTCAGCGACAGCCGCCGCCAGTCCCGATCCTGCCAGCGCTGGAACGCCCCGAGCAGCCGGGCGTCGCCGGCCTGCCGCTCGGCGGCCAGGCCGTCCAGATTGAGCAGCTCGTAGCTGCGCTTGTAGCGCCCTTCGGCACGGGCTTCACGCGCCACCAGCAGCTGCCGGCCGCCGGGCACCCAGCCGGCAAACTCCGCATAGCCCAGGCCCGGCGCAGCCGCCGCCGGCGGCAGGACATCGATGCGCCAGGCCTTGTTGTCAAGCCGCAGCAGCCACAGCTCGGTCCAGCCATCGAGCGGCTGCACCGCCAACGCAATGGCCGTGCCCTCGCGGTTGATGCGGGCCGAGGCCGGCCAGACCTGGCCCCAGGTGCAGCGGCGCGCGTTGCCATAGGCCACACAGGTCTCGCCCTCGGCTCCGACCGACACCACCAAGCCGGCCATCGTCGCACTGACCGGCTGAACGGCCCAGCGCTGGGCATTCGTGCGCATCGCCGCGTCGTTGTAGGCTGCGCCGTCGTCCTCGGCCAGCTCGGCGGGCTTGATCGCAGCAAACTCGGCCAGCGCGCGCTCCGAGGCCGCCTTCGCGGCCGCTGCGTCGCCGCGGCGCGAGCGCGCGAACGCCAGGCTGCTCCAGACCCCGGCGCGGCGCATCAGCAGGCGGTTTTTCCAGTGGGTGGGCAGGCTGTCGCCGTCCACCAGCTCCAGCACCTCGGCGCGCCAACCGTCCTGCTGCTCACGCTCGCGGGGGTGAAGCTCGGCCGGCTGGCAGTCGGGTCGGGTCAGGGCCAGCGCGGCGCGAACCCGCTGCTCGGGTGCGGCGGCCGCGATGGCCATCACGCGGCGGAACATCTCCCCCTCGTAGCACAGCCGTGTACCGCCGACCCCCTCGTGGCTGGTGAAGTGCAGGCCGTAGCGGGCCGCCACGTCGAGCTGGGCGGCCCGTACTGCCTCGGCATTTTTGCTCAGGACCTGACCCTCGACCACCGGCGTCGAGACCCGATCGGCCAGCCGCTCGGCCAGGCTGCCCATCGCCTCCAGCGCTTGGGCCCCGGCAGCGCCGGCCAGGGTCTGTGCCGGCGCTGCCTGCACATAGGCGGCCGCCAGCCCCAGGCCCAAGGCCTCGGCGCCGGGCTGATGGCGCACCAGGCTCAGCGCGGCCAGCAGGTCGGCCGCGTCGGTAGGGCGGGTGCCGGTGCGCATCAGCTGGGTCTTGCGCACGTAGCCGCCGCGCTCGCGCCGGTAGTCATAGACCTGGTAGTAATCGAGCCGCTCGCCGCGGATCTCCAGCGCCTCACCGCGCCACAACTGGGCCTGGGCCGGCGCCGATTCGCGGGCCGCGCCACGCAGCGCCACCTGGTCCTGCAGCACCAGGGCCACTCCGCTCGCCGCGCCGGCGCAGCTGCTATAGAGGGCGGCAGCCGTGGCCAGGGCCATCAGCAGCGGCACATGAAAACGGCTGAGGAGCTTGCGGTTCATCGCTCACTCCTCGTCGCTGCTGTTGTCGACGACGCTGGCCTGCGAGCGACCGCCCAGCAGCGCATTGCCGATGAAGCCACCGGCGGCCGGCGGCGGCGCGATGATGACCTGGATCTTGTCGGAGAGCTTGTCGGCCATGGCTTTTTGCACCAGCAGCGGATGGCGGGAGATCAGCTCGCCCTCGGTGGCCATTTGCTGGGCGTTGACCTTGCCCAGCTGGGCCAGGCGGTAGGCCTCGGCATCGGCCAGCTGCTGGCGCGCCTGGGCCTCGCCTTCAGCCTCGATGCGGCGGGCCTGGGCATTGCTCTGGGCCAGCTTGAGGCGGGTCACGCTGTTGGCCTCGGCCTCCAGCTGGCGCTGCTCGATCTGGCGCTGCTTGAAGGGCAGCACATGCTTCATCGCCTCCTCCTGGGCCTTGGCCGCGATGAGCTGTTCGCGCGCCGCCGCTTCGGCGGCAATCTCGCGGCGCGCCTTGTCGGCGGCGGCCTCCAGCTCGGTCTGACGCACCTGCTTGTCCTTGATCTCCAAGGTGTAACGCATCCTCTCGGTCGCCAGGCTCTCGGCCAGCAGGCCGTCCATGCCGCGCCGGTAGTCGGCCGGCAGGTCGATCTTGCCGATCTGGATGCTGCGCAGGAGCAGGCCGTCGGCAGCCAGCTTGGTGCGCAGCTCGGCCTCCAAGGTCTGCTGGATCTCCGCGCGCTTGCTTGAGAAGATCTCGCGCACCGTGTGGCGGGCAATCAGCTTGTAGACGATGCCTTGTAGGGCCGGCCCGACGATCTCCTGCTCGATATCGTCGGGCAGGCTGCGGGCCAGTTGGGGCAGACGCGTCGTGTCCAGGCCCCAGCGAAGGGTCAGCTCCATGCCCAGCGACAGGCCCTCGACCGACTGCAGCGGCGCCGCACCGCTGGCGCTGGCCAGATGGGCCGGGCGGTAGCTCTGATCGCGCAGCGGGAAGCTGCGCAGCTGATGCAGCCCCGGCAGCAGCAGCAGGCTGCCGTCGCGAAACTCGCTGGCCGCGCCGCTGAACTGGTTCACCCGCACGGCCACCTCACCGCGCCCCACCGTGTGCAGGGGCGGATGACTGGCAAGGCCATAAACGGCCAGGCCCAGCACGCCCGCCATCAGCAGTGGAGGCAACGCACGGCGCAGCGCGGCCGATTGCGGCACGAAAGGGCGCAGACCACGGCCGATGGCGGCGGGCAAGGTCTTGAGGCGATTCAGCATGGTGGTTCTCGTTCACCCCCGGATTGGGTGAAGCCATCATTCCCGCAAGCGCCGGAAGCAACCATGGAGCGGACGGGCGCATGTACTCACGGCCCGGAAGAAATCCTCACGGGCTCTGAAGCCCGCCCCGCCCATAATTCCCCGCCATGAGCACCCGCATCGCCGTCATCGAAGACGACAGGCCCACCAGCAACCAGCTGGCAGGTTGGATACGCGCCGCCCGCCCAGAGCTGCAGATCGACCAGTGGTTCGACCGTGACGCCGCCGAGGCCGCACTGGCCCGCGAGTCCTACGCGATGGTGGTGCTGGACATCGAGTTGGGCCGTGAGCGCCATGCCGGCGTGGCCTTGATCAATGCGATCAACAAGCTGCACCAGGGCACGCCGGTGCTGGTCGTATCGGCAATGCCGGCCGCCATCTACCGGGGCATCATGAAGGCGCTGGACGCCTGGGACTATCTGCAAAAGACGAGCTTCGGGGAGGCCGAGTTCATCGAGACCTTTCTGGACATCTTGCGCGCCGCCAAGGCTCGCCAGCCCGCTGCGGCGGCCGCAGACGAGACCAACGACGAGCTGCTTCTGGACCCGCTGTGGCAGCGCTCGGCGATCTGGCGCGGCCAGCGGATCAATCTGCCGCTGACGGCCCAGCGCATCCTTGCCACCTTGCACCAGCGCCGGGGTCAGGTCGTGTCCTATGAGGAGCTGTTCGAGGTGGTCAAGAGCGGCCGCAACCGCGACAACGTGCGCAAGCATGTCTCGACCATCCGCGACGCCTTTCGCGATGTCGATTCCGCATTCGATGCGATCGAGAATGTGCCAATGCGTGGGTTCCGCTGGACGGCCCCGTCGTGAAGTTCGAGCTTGGCACCCTGGCCGTGCCGCGCCTGGGCGTGGCGGCGTTTCGCCGCCGCATCGTGTTCCACGGTGTCTTCCTGCTGCTGCTGCTGGCCACGCTGGCGCTGGCGCTGAGCCTGCTGATCGAGGAGAAGCAGCGCAGCTACCAGCGCTATGAGCAGGGCTTCCGGCAATCGCTGGCCGAGATCGTCACCCAACTACGCCACCCGGCCGGTCAGCTGGCGCTGCTGAACCCCGGCCGCGATCAAGCGCCGGGCCAGGCCCTGGCGCCGCTGCTGCTGCCCTTCTCGGCCATCGACTTCGACGAGCAGTACAAGGCCCAGCGCGCGGTCGAGATGTCGGGCTGCGCGCTCCAGTACCCGGACGGCGCCAGCCTGTGCGTCGCGGTGGGCAGCAACGCCTATGCCGGGGGCTTCATCTACCTTGTCGGCAGCCTGGACAGCGGCCCGCTGGTGGGTCGCCAGCGCGGCGGCCTGGATCTGTCGGCCGTGCACCGCGCTCGCGTGAGCCTGCGACTGCGCGGCCGGGACGACATCTGGATCGCCCCCTTCGAGGCCATGGCCGCCGGCAGCGGCGAGGCCCAGCGCGGCCGACTGACGGGCTTTACCGAAACCGGACCGCAGCTGCAGCGCCAGGCGCGGCCGCAGCGCGATTTCCGTGCCTGGTTATGGCGCGAGGGGCCTTGTGTGGACCCCACCAGCACGGCCCCGGACTGCCCGCGCCGCGCCTTCTACTCGATTCGCCTGCCGGTCGAGGCCTTTCGCCAAGCCCTGTTCCAAAGGCCGCAGCCGGCCTGGCCACCGGCCGATCTGGACCGCATCGAGGTGCGCTTACAGCTGCTGGCGCCCGGCGACGGCCCGGCACTGTTCGACAGCGCCACGCCCGGCGCCACGCCGCCGCTGTCATTGGCCCGCATCGGCGCGGCCTTGCAGCCGGGCGAGACACTGAGCATCGTCAAGCTCGCAGCGACGCCCCAAACCATCGCCACCCGCTCGGGCCCCGAGCCTCAGGCCAGTGCGTCGGCGTGGCTGAGCCGGCTGGTGCGGCAACTGCCGGTGCCGACACAAGACATGAACCTGCAGGCGAGGGACCAGATATTGACACCTGCCGGCCGCTACGAAGTGCGCCTGAGTGGCGATCTGACGAGCCTGGACCGGGGTCTCGCCGCCCGCGCGGCGCGGCTGAGTTGGCTGGTCGGCGCCATGCTGGCCGCCATCGCGGCCGCCTGGCTGATCATCGAACTGGGGCTGATACGTCGCATCGCGGTGCTGACGAAGCGGGCCGCCGCGGTCAGCTACAACATGCAAGATCCGCAGATCGACCAGCGCATAGGCGATCTTGATGTCTCGGACCTGCGCGGCCCCGACGAGCTGGGAATTTTGGCAGGCTCGCTGGCCGAGCTGCTGCAGCGGGTCAAGGACGGGCTGCGACGCGAACAGCTGCGCGCCGAGCGCGAACGGGAGATGTGGCACGCGGTAGGCCACGAGATCATGTCGCCACTGCAATCGCTGATGGTGTTGCACGGATCGACTGACGACGCCAGCCATCGCTATGTGCAGCGCATGCAACAAGCCGTGCGGGTGCTCTACGGCACGGCCTCGCCTGGCGAGGCCCTGGCGTCGGCCACGCTCGAGCTTGTCAGCCTGGACCTCGATGAGTTCCTGAGCCATGTGGCGGCCAATGCCGGCTTCGCCGCTATCGAGAACGTGCGCTACACCCCGCTGGGTGCGCCGTTCCAGGTGCGTGCCGACGAGTACTCGCTGGAGGACGCGGTCACCCATGTGCTCGGCAATGCCGACCGCTATCGTCCGCCCGGAACGCCGATCACGCTGACACTGAGCGCCGAAGCCGATGACAGTGCCGTGCTGCACATCCACAACCAGGGCCCGCAGATCGCACAAGACATGCTGGAAAAGATCTTCGAATACGGCGTATCCGATCTGGAACCGGAGTCGCCTGGACAGCGGCGCGGCCAGGGCCTGTTCGTCGCCAAGACCTACCTGGCCAAGATGGACGGGCAGATCCGGGCCTGCAATGTCGCGGACGGCGTGGTGTTCGAGCTGCGCCTGCGGCGAATGCAGGCCTGATCCAGGGCGTGAGCCGAAGTCCGATCAGCGCGGCTTGTACAGGCCCACGAAGCGCTGCATCTCGCCGCTGGTGCGCAGCTGGACCAGCTGCGCATCCAACGCGCGTACGAAGTCGGCCAGCTCGGGCCGCTTGTTCAGCGCCTGCTGAGAGAAGCCCACATAAGCCAGCTGGCTCGACAGCAGATAGGCCGGCTCCAGCCGCACCGGCACCCGCTTGGCCCAGATCGGGTCGGCCAAGGCCTGCTGATGTGCAATCTCGATGCTGAGCCGGTCGTTCGCGTAGCAGTCGATCTGGCCACCGGCCAGCGCGGCCAGCGCGTCGCGGCCGTTGCGGAACTCGAGCTTGCTGAGCTTCTTGTGTTCCACCGCATCGCTGAGCGCCTGGCTCAGCAGATAGCCGCGCATCGTGCCGATCCGCAGGCCGCTGAAGTCATCGGGCCAGTGGCTGGTCGGGCCGATCCCGGTCGCGCCGGCGCAGTGCAGCACCACCTCCTCGCGGTGCAGCGGGCCGGCGTACAACGCGATCCAGTCGCGCCCGAGGCCACGGTAGGGCGGCAATACGCCGTCCACCGCACCCTGCTCGGCTTCGCGCAAGGCACGACCCCAGGGCATGGGCGCGAGCCTCAAGGTCCAGCCGGGCACGCCCTGTGCAGCACGCTGCAGCAGCTGCACGTAAAGACCGGCCGGCTGCTCATGCTCGATATGGCTGTACGGTGGATAGGCCTCGTCCATCGCGAGCGTCGCCACCATCGGCTGCGCCGCCACGCTCAGCGGCAAACACAGCAACAACAGACTTCGCAGCAGTGTTCGCACCCACTCGCTCCCATGGCCATCGGCATATCGGTCAGCGCGCAGTTTAGGCGATGCAAGCCAACGAAGCCGACCCTGGCGCGCGGTTCAGCCCGCCGCGAGCGCCAGCAGGGCCACACGGTTGCGACCACCGCGCTTGGCTTCGTACAGCGCCTGATCGGCTCGGTGCATCAAGGCGCCTAGCGCATCGTCGCCCTCGCCGTGGCTGTCGCTGCAGCCAAAGCTCATCGTCACTGGCACAGGCTGGCCGGACCATTCGATCAGCAGGGCTTGCACTTGGGCACGCAAGCGCTCAGCCACCAGGGTCGCGGCCGCCAGATCGGTGTCCGGCAGCAGCAATGCGAACTCTTCACCGCCGAGCCGGCCCACGCTATCCCCGGCGCGCTGATGTGCGGCCAGCGCCTGGGCCACGGCTGCGATGACCACGTCGCCGGCCGCATGACCGAGGCTGTCGTTGATGGACTTGAAGCGGTCGATGTCGGCCATCACCAGGCTCAGTACGCGGCCGCTGCGCCGGCAGCGGCCGAGCTCGGTGGTCATGCGCTCGAGAAAGCAGCGCCGGTTGGGAATGCCGGTCAGCACATCGGTGTTGGCCAGGCGCCGCTGCAGCTCAGCCTCGCGGCGCTGCAACTCGAGCTCGTGGCGCAGCTCGGCGGACAGCATGCGGTTGGCCAGGCGCTGGCGCTCCAGCGTATTGGCCGCAGCCCGCGCCTGGCGTTCGGTGACCAGGGCCTGAGCGAGATCACCGACCCGCTCGAACGCCGCCGCCAGCTCGACCAGCAGCTCCACGCCCTCGCGGCCGCTGCCCAGCGCATTGGCTCGGACGCTGGCCTGTTGCAGGCAGTCCAGGGCGGCCCGCGCCCCGCCCTGCGGCCCGGACCCGGCATGGCACGCATGCAGCTCGGCCAGGGCGCGCGTCGCGACGATCCACCAATGAGCCAGGCCCTGCGCGTCGGCCAGCGACTGGGCCTCGCGGGCGGCGGCAAAGCCGGCCTGCGCGTCGCCGCTGCGGCTGGCCGCCCTGGCTACCACCACCAACGCGTCGACCACCAGGGGCCACGAGGCCATGGCGCGGGCAATGCGCTCGGCCTGACGGCCGTGGCGGATCGCCGTTTGCCATTGATCGGCCGCCAGCTCGGCATGGCCGGCATAGCAATGGGCCAGCCCGTTGCCACGGGAATCGGGCGCCGCCTGCAGCCAGCGCAGCGCCTCGGCCAAGGTCTGCTGACCGCGTTCCAGATAGCCGTTTTCGCGGTAGAAATTGCCCAGCGTGGCCAGTGCCTCGCCCAGGGTCACCGGCCAGCCGGCGGCTCGCGCAAGTTCCAGCGAGCGCTCCAACCAGGGCAGGGCGGCGTCCATATCCTCCAGATTGGACAGGGCCGCCGCAATTGAGAAAGCGATGCGGATCTGGTAGAGCCGCAGACCCATGCGCTCGGCGGCCTCGAAGGCAGCCATGAAGCGGCCGATCGCCGCCCCATGCGAGCCCGCATCGAAGGCACGGTAGCCCTCGGTCATCGCCAGCAAGGCCTCGACGTCCTCGGCGACCGGCCCCTGCGCGCGCAAGCTGGCCACCCGGCCCAGCACGGTCTGCGTATCGTCACCGAAGGCGGCGAGATTGGCCCAGGCGGCGGCCAGCCGCGCCCGCTCGGCATGACCGGCGGCCTCGAAGTGGCGCTGCTGGGCCTCCAGCTCGCGGCGCCAGCCGGCCACATCGCCACCGGCAGCGGCCAACATCGCGCGGGCGATGCCGGCGTCGCCCAGCCCCAGGCTGTCGCCGGCCGCCGCGAACGCCGCCTCAGCCTCAGCCAGCTGTTGGCGCGCCTCGTCGAAGCGCGCGCCCAGCAGAGCCAGCTCGGCCCGTATCAGGCCCAGGCGACCACGGCTGGACAGCGGCAGCGCAGCTTGCGCGAGCCGGGCGACCAGGGCCTCGCTGCGCTCGCCATCGCGCTGGCGCAGCTGCCAGGCCAGCTCCAGCCAGGCCGGATCGGTGTTGGCGGGCTGCCGGAACTGAAGTCGCGCCTCGAGCGCGGCCAGCTTGTCGTGATGAAGAAAGTAATCCATGCAGAAGGTGCTTGCGCGAGCACGGCGAATCGCCAACGGCCGATTGTCTGTGCTCGGCAAAGTCTCGCAGGCCCGTGCGCGCAAGAAATGCTCAGCGGCTCAAGCCCCGCGCGGCAATCGGCCAGACGGCCTCGACCCTGCCGGCGCGCACTGCGACGATTTCGTCATGCAGATTCAGCGTCGGATCGCAATGGCCCGGCACCAGCAGCAACTGACGGCCCAGTGCTGGCCGGGTCGTGGCCGCATCGGCGAGCTGCACGAGGCCATGCTCGTCGTTGGCCGAGACATAGCTCAGCCCGGCATCGCCCCAGAGCGTGGGCAGACCAGAGTCGACCGCCAGCGACTTCAAGCCGGCATCGACCACCACGCGATCGCCGCTGCCCTGGCTCATCACCGTGGTGGCGACAAACAGACTGTGCTCGAAGCGCAGCGCCTGGCCGTAGTCGTTGCGCCCGTAGTCGCCGTCCATGAAGACGTAGGAGCCCGGCTGCAGCTCGGTGTAGACACCGGCGTGCAGATCGAACTCTGCGCTGCCCGTGCCGCCGCCGGTCACGGTCTCGCAGCGCACGCCGTCCCGTGCCAGCGCCGCGACGACCGCAGCCGTGCGCCCCGCCGCTGCGGCCACCGCCTCGCGCCGCTCGGCATGGCCGCGCAGGTGCTGGAGCGCGCCGTGATAGGCCTGCAAGCCCTTGAAGCGCAGCTGCGGATGGGCGGCGATCGCCTCAACCAGTCGCTGCACGGCAGGCGCCTGCGCGACAACGCCGCAGCGGTTCTGGCCGATATTGATCTCGACGAACACATCCAGCCGGCTGCCGGCCTCGGCCGTGGCTGCGGCCAGCGCCGCGACCTGCTCGGCGTGGTCGACGCAGACGCTGAGCCGGCCTTGCAGTGCCAGTTGGGCCAGCAACACGGTCTTGGCGGCGCCGACCACCTCGTTGCTGATGTGGATGTCGCTGATGCCGGCCTGCAAAAAAGGGATGGCCTCGCTGACCTTCTGGCAGCAAATGCCCACGGCGCCGCGGGCGATTTGGGCCTGGGCGATGGCCGGGCATTTGTGCGCCTTGGCATGAGGACGCAGAGCCAGGCCGGCAGCCGCGGCAGCGGCCTGCATGCGATCGAGGTTGCGTTCGAAGGCGTCCAGATCGAGGAGCAGGGCCGGTGTGTCGACGGCCGACAGCGCATCGCCGGGGCGTGCGACGGGGGGCAGGGCAGGGATCATGGCGGGCAATATTGTGGCGACAGGTCGATTCTGCTTGTCTCCCGCCCTCGTACCGATGCCAAGCCCTGCTTTGCACGAGCACCGAGATCTATTACTTCGATAGGCGACGGCTGCTGCCGATCCAGCTGATTGTCTGCGCGGCTCCCCGCTATCTGCGGCGCCGCGGCATGCCCGCCAGCATCGACGAGTTGCTGTCCTCGCAGCACCGCTGCAGCGGCTTTCGCCACCCGGCCACCAGCAAACTGATGAGCTGGGACTTCAAGGTCGGCGAAGACATCGTCTCGCACGCCATCCCGGCGCGGCTGTGCACCAACGATGTCGAGCTCGAAGAGAAGGCCGTGCTGGGCGGCGAGTTCATCGGCCAGCTCGTTGGCGTCAGCGCCGCACCGCTGATACGCGTCGGTCTGCTGGTGCCGCTGCTGATCGACCATGTGGCCGAGCACCTGGGCTTGTATGCCTATCACGGCAGCCGGCTCGGGTGCGCGCTTTCATCGATCTCGCGGTGGAGCGGGTGGCCGGCAACCGCGACTTCTTCCTGACCGCGCAGGAACTGCGCCAGCACGGGGCCGGGGCGGGGCAGAGGCGGCGGTCGAAGAAGCCCGGCTGATGCCGACCCAGCTATTCGGCCGTGTGGCAGGCCACGCCGAGCTTGTTGCCCTCGGTGTCGCGGAAGTAGGCGCCGTAGTAATGCGGGTGGTAGTCGGGCCGCAGGCCCGGCGGGCCCTCGCAGCGGCCGCCCAGGCGCAGCGCCAGCGCATGCGCTGCATCTACACCGGCTCTATCAGCGGCCAGAAAAGCCGGCATCTGACCATTGCCCGGCAGATGGGCCTGGCCGTCATGGGGCCGGCCTATCAGGAACAGCGGGCGGCCATTGGCGCTTCCCGGCGTCTGCCAGCCAGCCCAGGGGCGGCCGCGATCGCAAAAGCGCGGCGGCAGACCCAAGCTGGCCATCAGCGGCGTGTAGAAGGCCAAAGCGCGCTCAAAGTCGCTGACGCCGACAAAGACATGGGAAAACATCGGCGGGCTCCTGGTGTTCGGACGGATGGCGGGATACGCGGGCCGGTGATGCTACTGGCGGATCTCGGGCTCGACCAACTGGGCCAGCAAGGTCAGCGACTCCTGCCAGCCCAGATAGCAGGCCTCGGCCGGAATCTGGGCCGGTATGCCCTGCTGCTCGATGTGGACCTCCGTGCCGCAGAACACCGCTTTGAGCGTCACGGTCGTGCGCATCTCACCGGGCAGATTGAGCGCTAGGTCGAAGACGGCCGTGTAGCTCAGCCGCTCATGCGGGACCAACTCGAGATAGCGGCCGCCAAAGCCATGGCTTTGCTGGGTCGTCAGATTGGTGAAGGACATGCGATAGCTGCCGCCGACCCGAGGATCCATCTCGTGGACCGTGCCGGTGAAGCCATGCGGGGGCAGCCATTTGCTGAAGGCCGCCGCATCGAGAAAAGCGCGGTAGATGCGCTCGGCCGGCGCGCGCAGCACGCGGTGCAGGCGGATGGTGGTCGTGCTCATGGGGAAGTTTCTCCTTTGCTTGAGACAGTTTGGAGGATGTCTGCGTTCAGACGACGTCCGGCCGGCCCCCGGGTCGACCAGCGAGACGCGCCCGGATACGACTCAGCGCCACCGGGGTCACGCGCACATAGCTGGCGATATCACGCTGGCGCAGCTGAGCGGCCAGTCCGGGGCGCTCTCGCAGAAATCCCAGATAGCGCTGCTCGGGCGACAGGGTCAGCAGCTCCATTTCACGTCTTTCCTTGCGCTGGCCGTAAATCTTGAAGGCCTGGCTGAGCGCACGCTGCCAGCCGAGATGGCGCCCAGCCAGCCGCTGAATCTGGCGATAGTCGATCTGCTCGACCAGACAGGCTCGCTCGGCATAGGCCGAGTAGCTGGTGCGCGCCTGCTCGCCCTCTTCAAGCGCGGTGAGACTGGCAAAACAGGTGCCGGCCTCGGCAAAGCCCTTGATCCAGCCCTCACCGCCCGACGTCTCGTAAACCATCTTGATCACGCCCGACAACACGGCAAAGACCTGGGGCCGTTGCTCGCCGGCAAGAAACAGCGGCTCGCCGTGGGCCAGTCGCAAGCGCCGGGTCGCGCCCTCCAGCAGCTCCCGCTCTGGCAGCGGCGAGGTTGCCAGCCGGCAAAACAGCTCGAAGCCGGACAAGGCAGTGGCGGGGTTGTTCATGTCTGTCGGTCACTTGTTGCGCAGTTAACCCAGGTTATCGCAAGCGTGGCCATGGGTCGGCAGACTGGCTGCCTCATTTCCACACAGATCGATGCGATGCGAGTGCTGCTGCTTCCCCCTTTTGTCTTTCTGATACTGGCCGGCCTCATGGGGGTCGCGCATGTCTGCGCCCCACTGGGCCTGTGGTTGCTACAACCGCTGAGCTGGGCCGGCCTAGGCCTGATCGCCCTGGGTCTGGGAGTGGCCCAATGGCATGCCCGGCTGTTCAGCCGGATCGGCACCAATATCAACACCTTCGGAGAACCCGACCGTTTGACCACGCAGGGCCTGTTCCGCCGCAGCCGCAATCCGATGTATCTGGGCCTGCTGATCGCGCTGCTGGGGCTGGCCCTGACACTGGGCTCGCTGTCGCCGCTATTCGGGCCGCTGAGCTTCTTTGTGCTGGCGCAGTGCTGGTACATCCCGCTAGAGGAACGGGCGATGGCGGCGAAGTTCGGGGCGGAATACGCACGGTATCGGCAGGCGGTGCGGCGTTGGTTCTGAGCATGATGGTCTCGGGGGCCGCCAACTCGGTGCCCTGACCGACGCCCACATTCGGCCTTGACGCACGGCACGGTACTGCGACCCCTGCCACGGCTTTTCATCGTGGCATGCCGCTCAAGCGGTGGGCCTGAGGGGACTCGCTCTGGCGCCGGCGCGCGCTGCGGCCAGCAGGGCTTGCAGCGCGGCGAGCGGCACATCGGTGCCCTCCTCGGCGCTGAGCAGGGCCGAGTTGACAACGTTGCGCACCCTGTGAGGGCAGCGGGCGCTGGAAGTGTTCGGGCAGGTGGTCGGCGACGCTGCCGACCCCATCAGGCCGTGACCCAAACCTTTCGCACGGTTTCCAAAGTGCGCCAGGTGCCGGTGTAGCCGGGCTTCATGATGAAGCAGTCGCCGGCCTTGTAGATGACCGGCGGGTGGCCGTCCTCGGTGATCTCGACCCTGCCGGACAGGATCAGGCAAAACTCCCAGGTATCACCTTTGATCGAGCGGTTGGCGCCCGGCGTGGCCTCGAATACGCCGGCGCGCACCTTGCCGTCCTTGGCGCTGTCGACATCCCAGCTGCGGCAGACGATATCGCCCTCGATGACGCGGTCGGCCGGCGGCCGGTACTCATGCGCCTGGCCGAGTTGGTCGAAGTTGAAAGAGACGAGCAGATGGTTTGACATGAAGGAAGACGGCTCACGGCCATGGGTCAGCGCAGGCCCTCATGCTATGCACAGACCGCCCTCGGTAGTTGCCGAAGTCGGTGCTCGTGACGGCGGCATCTGCGTGATTTGCGTGGGCTGGCAGTGCATTGTTCTGCGGCGGCACAGACACAGCCCGCCGCCCTCTTGTGTTCCACTCCAGAAGTGCCCGATACAAAAAATCTCCCTACCCCCGCGCCGGCCGCCCAACTCCCGCCCGCGACGATGCAACTCCCAAACCCTCGCCACGCGGCCCGCCTTCCGGCCGACATCACTCCCGAGCAATGGCAGCGCATCCGCCAGGCGGCCTATCAGCTGCCGCAGGTGCTGACGCCGGGCGATTTCGATGGCGAGACCGGCCACGAGGATCAGCTCGACAAGCTGGGCCTGATACAGATCCAGAAGGCCACAAAGGCAAGCAGCGGCGCGCGGCCCAGCCGCTGGATCGCACCGCGCCTGATCACCTCGGCGCTGGCCCATCTCGATGTGGTCGGCACCGCGCCGACGGTGCGCGCGCTGATGCAGCAGCGCACGGCCCAGATGGAGACTGCGCTGGGCCTGAGCCGCGAAGGCCAGGGCTGGAGCAGGCTGTGCAAGTTGGTGCTCAAGATCTCCGAGCCGGGCTGGGAGATCCCCGTCAGCTACCGTGCAGAGATCGCAGACGACGCACCGATCTGGGACTTCTATCGCAGCGGCGATCTGCACGCGCTGAAGACCGCAATCGGCCAGATGCCAGCCTACGCCCACACTGCCGAGCTGCAAGCGCAGCTGGAGAGTCTCTATCGGCGCAGCGAGTCTGGCCACCCGGAGCACCTGGACACGCTGCTGCCGCGCCTGCAGTCGGAGTGCGCGACGCCGCAGTCCTTCGAAACCCTGAAGGCCGGCTGCACGCGGGCGCAGGACCGCTGGGAACACCGCGTCGCCGAGCTCAATGCGCTGGCAGGGCTGAACCAGGATCTGGCCTTCCAGGGCTATCCGGACACCTTCGATATCGCGCGGCGCATGCAGCGCACCGTCACGCTTTATGTCGGCGCGCCGAACAGCGGCAAGACCTATGCGGCCTTCGAGCGCTTGGCCCAGGCCCAGCAGGGCGCCTATCTGGCGCCGCTGCGCCTGCTGGCGCTGGAAGGTCGTGACCGACTGGTGGGCCGTGGCGTGCCGTGCTCGCTGCTGACCGGCGAGGAGAATGTGCCGGCCGAGAACTCGCGCGTGGTGTCCAGCACCATCGAGATGGTCAACACCAACAAGCCGATCGACGTCGCGGTGATCGACGAGGCGCAGATGCTGTTCGACCTGTATCGCGGCTGGGCATGGACCCAGGCCATCGTCGCGGTGCCGGCCAATGAGCTGATCATCATCTGCAGCGCCTATGCGGTGCCGGCCATCGAAAGTCTCTTGGGCCTATGCGGGGAGCGCTGTACGGTGCGCCACTTCGAGCGCAAGCAGGAGGTGCAGCTGCTGCCGGCGCCGGTGCCGATCGCAGCGCTCAAGCATGGCGATGCGGTCGTGGCCTTCAGCCGCCGAGAGGTGCTGATGCTGCGCGACCAGATCGGTGCGGCCGGCCATCCGGTCTCCGTGATCTATGGCGCGCTGCCGCCCGAGGTGCGACGCAGGGAGGCAGAGCGCTTCGCGCAGGGGGCCTCGCATATTTTGGTAGCCACCGACGCGATCGGCATGGGGCTGAACCTGCCGATCCGCCGCGTTCTCTTCAGCACGATGAGTAAGTTCGATGGCGTCGGGGACCGCACCTTGGAAGTCACCGAGGTGCACCAGATCGCCGGCCGGGCCGGGCGCTACGGCATGCATGACGAGGGCTTTGTCGGCGTGCTGCGCGAGGCCGAACCGACGGCCGCGCGCACGCTCAAGGAACTCCTGCCCAAGAGCCCGCGCGCGCCGCGCGACTTCAAGGCCGCGGTGGCGCCGAACTGGTGGCATATCGACACCATCGCGCAGCGCCTGGGGCTGAAGAAGCTGCATGCGGTGCTGATGGTCTTCATGGATCAGCTACTGCTGGACAACGCCCATTTCGAGGTGGCCGAGCTGGAGCAGATGCTGGCGCTGGCCGAGCAGCTGGACCGCGCAGCCGGCGGTCTGCCGCTGAAGGCCCGCTTCATCTATGCGCAGGCGCCGGTGGACAGTCGCACCGACAGCCAGGTGCAGGAGTATCTGGACTGGGCCAGCCGCCACGCGCTGACCGGCAGGGTCGGTGCGCCCTGGTTCCTCGACGATGTGGACGAGCACAGCCGGCTCGACCGCATGGAGCAAGCGCTGCGCTCTTGCACGCTGTGGCTGTGGCTGGACCTGCGCTTCCCTGGCGTCTACGGCCATGTGACGGCCGTCGGCGATCTGCGCAGCCGGCTCAATGACGGCATCGAGCGCCATCTGAAGGGCAAGAAGCCGTTGTGGCAGACGCGCGGCCGGCGCTGAGCCACTGTTCGACAGCGCACAGACGGGCCGGTGTGGACCGGCCTAAAAGCGAGTTCTCGTCCACTGTTGAGGACTCATCATGCGCAAGATCAAGACCCTGCTGCTCGCCTGCGCCGTCGCCGCCCAGGCGATGGCACCGCTGGGCCCCGTACAGGCCCAGGGCTACAGCCATGGTGATCACGGCAAGCGCGGGGATGATCGCCAAAGCGATCGCCGGCATGACCAGCGTCGTGAACAGCGCAACGCCCAGGAACAGCGGCGCGACCAGACTCAGCAGCAGTATCAGCTCTCGCGTCGCGACGGCCCGCCCCGCTGGGACGAGCGCGACGGCCGCGACTACTGGAACGGCAAGTACGCCAACCGCGGCCGCGGTGCCGGCCCCGATCACAACTTCTACAAGGGCACCCGGCTGCCGCCCGCCTATCACCAGCGTCGCTATGTGGTGGACGATTGGCGCAGCCATCAGCTGCGCGCACCGCCGCGTGGCTACCACTGGGTGCAAAGCGGCGGCGACTACCTGCTGGTAGCCATTGCCACCGGCGTGATCCTGCAACTGCTGCTGAGCAACTGAGCCCTTCCTCTAGACTCCGGGGGCCACTCACGGGAGTTCATCATCGCCATCACCGTTCACCACCTCAACAACTCGCGCTCGCAGCGTGTGCTGTGGCTGCTCGAAGAGCTGGGCCTGCCCTACGAGATCAAGCACTACCAGCGCGACAAGGCAACGATGCTGGCGCCGCCCGAGTTGCGCGCTGTGCACCCGCTGGGCAAGTCGCCGGTGATCACCGACGACGCGCTGGTGGTGGCCGAGTCGGGCGCCATCCTCGAGTACCTGGTGGATCGCTACGGTCAGGGCCGGCTCAAGCCCGTCGCCGACAGCGCCGACGCGCTGCGCTACCGCTATTGGATGCATTACGCTGAGGGATCGGCAATGCCGCCGCTGCTGATGAAGCTGATCTTCGACCGCATCGAGCGCTCGCCCATGCCCTTCTTCGTCAAGCCAATTGCCAAGGGCATCGCGGCCAAGGTCAAGGCTGGCTTCATCCAGCCGGCGATCAAGAGCCATCTGGACTTCATGGAGGCCGAGCTGGCCAAGAGCCCCTGGTTCGCCGGCAGCGAGTTCACGGCCGCCGATGTGCAGCTCAGCTTTGCGCTGGAGGCTGCCGCCTCCCGGGGAGGGCTGGCGGCGGACCGGCCCCGGCTGACGGACTTCCTGAAACGCATCCATGCGCGAGCGGCCTACCAGCGCGCGCTCGAGCGCGGCGGTCCCTACACGCTGTTGAGCTGAGCGGCCGCCATGGGCCGCAACGAGTACGGCCCTCGCTCAGTTCGGCACCTGATCGCTCGGATACTTCCAGAAGTCGCGCAGCAGATAGCTGATCGGCAAATTCAGCGCCGTCTGCTTGGGCGGTATCGGCTGCTGGAACCAGCGCTCATAGAGGGCATGGGCCTCGCGGCTGGCAATCAGGCGCTTCATCTCGGCATCGACGAAGCGCTTGAGCTCGGCGTCCTCGCGAGACATCATCACCGCCAGCGGTTCGATGGTCAGGAACTTGCCTACCACCTCCAGGCCCTTAGGATTCTTGCTGCCGGCGATCAGGCCATAGAGCAGCACATCGTCCATCACGAAACCGTCGGCCTCGCCCTTTTCGACCATCTCGAAGGCGCGCCCATGATCGGGCGCCTCCAGAATCTGGATGCCCAACAGGCGGTCGCGGTTGACGGCCTGGATCTCCTTGAAGCTGGTCGTGCCCTTAGTGGACACCAGCCGGCGCTTGGCGAAATCGCTGAGTTCCTTGATGCCCGAATCGGCGCGCACCAGATAGCGCGAGCCGGTGATGTAGTGCGGCACGGTGAACGCCACCTTCTCGCGCCGCTCGGCGTTATTGGTGGTCGAGCCGCATTCCAGGTCGGCACGGCCTTCGGCGATCACCGCGATGCGGTCGCTGGAGCTGACCTGCACATAGTCGGTGGCCAGACTCTTGAGTTGCAGATGCTTGCGCAAGGCCTCGCCAAGCCGGTGGCAGAGGTCCAGCGCATAGCCGACTGGCCGACGCTGCGCATCCAGATAGGAAAAAGGCACCGAAGACTCGCGGTGCGCCAGCACGATGCGGCCACTGGATTTGATGCGATCCAGCGTCGGGCCGGCGTGTGCCGAGCCGCAGGGCAACGCGGGCTGAAGCAGCAGCAAGGTCAGCAGCAGCGCGTGGGCGGGCTGCCCGTGGCGGAATGCATGGCTTTTCATCGTGTTCACTGCCTGAATCTCTCGGATGGCCGGGAATATAGGCCCGGCAGGCCCTGCAGTCTGCCAACTCTTGCCGGTTTTTCGGGGCCGTCGTCGTGAGCCGGCCCTATGTGGTCAAGCAGGAGCGCATTGCCATCGCTGGCGTGGCGGATCTGCAGATCCGCTCGCTGCTGGACCGGCAGCAGTTCGACGACCCGCTGGGCGAAGCGCTGGCGCGCGGCATCTCGTCAGCGGCCTGGCCGCTGTTCGGCCTGCTGTGGCCCTCTGGCCTGCACCTGGCGGCGGCCATGGCCTGCCGGCCCTTGCTGGCCGACGAGAGCATCCTGGAGATCGGCTGCGGCCTGGCGCTGGCAAGCCTGGTCAGCCACCGGCGTGGCGCGCTGGTGACGGCCAGCGACTGCCACCCGATGGCCGCGGGCTTCCTGCTGGAGAACCTGCGGCTCAATGCGCTGGCGCCTATGCGTTACTGCCACGGCGACTGGGGCCCGGGCACCACCGGTCGTGGCCAGAGCGCGCCGCGCGTGCAGGGCCGCTTCGATCTGATCATCGGCAGCGATGTGCTGTACGAGCGCGACGAGGTCGGCAGCCTTGCCGCCTTCATCGCGCTGCATGCGCGGCCCGCCAGCGAAGTCATCATCGTCGACCCCAACCGCGGCAATCGCCCGGCCTTCAGCCGCCATATGGCGACGCTGGGCTACCGGCTGGAGGAGACCGTTATCAAGCAGCCCGGCTACAGCGGCCGGCTGCTGCAATACCGGCGCGACACCCTGGCCACTCTCAGCCCCGCTTAGATTGTTTCAGCCCGGCTTCGTTTGTTTCAGCCCCGGTTTTTCGCTTCGGACAGCGATTAAGGTGCGGCCCGGCTTGATGCCACCGAACCGAGGAACCGTCCATGCCCCAGCGAACCTGGCTGCGCCGCAGCCTCTTGACACTGCTTGGCCTCACGGCCGCCCTGGCCGCCACCGTCGGCCTCGCCCTGGCACGCGCCGACTACAAGCTGCAGCGCCAGGTGGATCTGCAGGTGGCGGCCGTCCCGCTGCCGGACGATGCGGCCGCGCTCGAGCGGGGCCGCTATCTCTATCTATCGCGTGGCTGCGTCGACTGCCATGACCGCGCCGGCGGCGGCAGGGTGCTGATCGACGATGGCAAGGGTTTGCTCGTGCGCGGCCCGAATATCGCGCAGGGCTCACTCACCGTAGCCAACTACCGGGTCGAGGATTGGGTGCGCGCGATCCGCCATGGCGTCAAACCCGATGGCCGGCCCGCCATCGTGATGCCCAGCGAGGACTACAACCGGCTCAGCGACGAGGACATGGGCGCGCTGATCGCGCATCTGCAACGCATGCCCCGGGTCGAGGGGGGGCCAGCGATCGTGCAGCTGTCGCTGCCTTTCAAGGCCATGTACGGCCTGGGCCTGATCGAGGATGCAGCGGAGAAGATCGACCACAGCCTGCCGCCCTCGCCACCGATGGCATCGACCGTCAGCGTCGCCAACGGCGCCTATGTAGCCAGCATGTGCATAGGCTGCCACGGGCCCGGTTTCTCGGGCGGCAAGATCCCAGGCACGCCGCCCGACTGGCCGCCGGCCTCAAACCTGACGCCGGGCGAGGGCAGTGCGATGCCGGCCTACAAGAGTGCCGAGCAGTTCGCCACGATGATGCGCAGTGGCCGGCGCCCTGACGGCAGTGCGGTCAGCTCAGTGATGCCCTTTAACGCGCTGAAGGAGTTGAACGACGCCGACCTGCATGCGATGTACGCCTATCTGCAGACCCTGCCGGCCAAGTCGGCGGGCCGGCGCTGAGGTGCTCGCAAACAAGCACGGCATCCCTATCTTGCAGGACTAAAGCCGGCGCGGACGGCTAGGCGCCGGCCCTGCGATCCCCTAACGTCGGGCGCACACTCCCTGGAGACCGCCATGCCCGACAGCGCCGACATCCTGTGGTTCAAGAAGCAGTTCCAGGCCCGCATCACGCCGGCCTTGGCCGGCACGCCGCTGACAGTGGACATGATCACCGCGATCGCGTGCCAGGAAACTGGGGCCATCTGGTCGCTGCTGCGTCGCAAGAACCTGGGGACGAACAAGATCTTGGCCCTGTGCGTCGGCGACACGCTCGATGCCGACAAGGGCCGCCGCGCCTTCCCGCAGACCAAGGCCGATCTGCTCGCGGCGCCCAATGGCGCGGCGATGTTCGAGATCGCCCACCAGGCGCTGGTCGACATGGCCCAGCACATCCCCGGCTTCGCGGGCGTAGCGGCCCGCCCGCACAAGTTCTGCCATGGCTTCGGCCTGTTCCAGCGCGATCTGCAATTCTTCCTCAGCGACCCCGACTACTTTCTCGAAAAGCGCTATGCGCGTTTCGAGGACACCCTGGCCCTGTGCGTCGACGAGCTCAAGAAGGGCTTACGCAAGCTGGGTCTGCAGGACCGCAGCGAGCTCAGTGACCAGGAGTTGGCCGCTGTCGGCATCGCCTACAACACCGGTGGCTTCAAGCCGGCCAAGGGGCTCAAGCAGGGGCATTTCAACGGCACGCAGTTCTACGGTGAGGCGCTGTTCGACTTCATCCGCCTGGCTCATACGGTAGCGCTGAGCGGCGAGCAGGCCGAACTCGAAGCGCCGCCACCCGGCCAGGCCATCGTTCCACCACCCAGCGCCGTGACAGCCAGCGGCCCGCAGTTCCGGGTCAAGACCCAGCTGTCTATGCTGCGGGTGCGCAGCGAGCCGCTGATCAGCCAGCCCGAGACCGCCAATGTGATCAGCCACCTGCCAGACGGCCATCCGGTGCGGGCCGTCAGCGGCAAACCGGTCAAGGGCTTTCTCGAGATCGAGACCAGCCTGGCCGGCGCGCTGATCCATGGTTTTGTCTCAGCCAAGCTGCTGGTGGCCGATGCCGCGCCGGAGCCAATTGCCGTCGTCGAGCCGGCGCCGGAGCTGCCCAGCAGCGGCATCGTTGCTGTCTGGATGCCGCGCAAGAGTGGCTCGGTGACGCGCCGCATCGACCTGGCCAACGCTCATTCGCTCAATGAAGCTGGTCAGCCGCAACGCAAGGGCACGGATGCCCAGACCCTGCGCCAGGAACTGTCCGCCATCATCGACTGGCTGGCGGTGGACAAGCCGGCCCATGGGCGCTACCAACCGCGCAGCGGTCTAACCTTCTGCAATATCTACGCGCATGACTATTGCCATCTGGCCGGTGTCTATCTCCCGCGTGTCTGGTGGTCGGCCCATGCCTTGCTGAAGCTGGCCCAGGGCGAGGTGTTGGCGCCGCTGATCGGCAACACCATTGTCGAGCTGCGTGCCAACGATCTGTTCCGCTGGCTGCGCGACCATGGCCCCGCTTTTGGCTGGCGCCAGACCGGCTCCTTGACCAAGCTTCAGCAGGCGGCCAACCAGGGCGCGATTGGCCTGATCATCGCGCGTCGCAAGGAGGACGGACGCTCCGGCCATATCGTGCCGGTGGTGCCCGAGCTCGGCGAGCTGCGGGCCAGGCGCGACAGTGCAGGCGAGGTCACGGCGCCGCTTCAAAGCCAGGCCGGAGCCAGCAACTTCCGCTTCGGCACCGGCAAGGCAGGGTGGTGGCTGGGGCAGGAGTTTGCCGAGAGCGCCTTCTGGATCCACGCCTGAACAAACGAAACCACCAGGCTCGGCCTTAGAAGCCGGGCTGAAACCGCAGCGGCCGAGACTGCAAGCCTGATGTTGAACAAGACAAGGCTCGCACGATGAACGCCACCCTCTCCCTGAACATGCAGCGCCTGGGCCTGGGCAGGCCGCTGCTGTGCCTGCATTCCAGCAGCGCCAGTGCCGGCCAATGGCGCGGACTGGTCGAGCAACTGCAAGACCATCGCGCGCTGCTGATCCCCGATCTGCCCGGTCACGGCCGCAGCCCGGACTGGCCCGCCGATGCGCCCGTCGGGCTGGAACTAGAGAGCGACGCGGTCTGGGCCGCGCTGGACGATATCGACACGCCGCTGGACATCGTCGGCCATTCCTATGGCGGCGCGTTGGCGCTGCAGATGGCGGTTGAGCGTCCGTATTGTGTGCGCTCACTCACATTGTATGAGCCGGTATTGTTCGGGCTGCTCCACCGGCACGAGCCTTGGGGCGAGGCCTGGAGCGAAATCTCCCAGATCGCCCGCATCGTCAGCGAGCTCGTTGGCGCTGGCCGCTTCGAGGCGGCGGGCCAGATGTTTTGCAACTACTGGGCGGCCGGTCCGGCATGGCAGGGCATGAACGAAAACCAGCAGCGGCGCGTCTCGCGCTGCATGCCCAGCGTCGATCGGCATTTCGCCGCTCTGTTCGCAGCCACCTGGGGGCCGCGCGAGCTGGCCCGGCTGCGGGCGCTGCCGCTGCGCCTGGTCTGCGGTTCGCTGACCCGGTCCCCGGCACGCCGGGTCAGCGAGCTGCTGTCCCTCGCGCTGGAGCAGTCCGAGCTGCGCATGCTGCCCGGCGCCGGTCATCTGGGGCCGATCAGCCATGCGGCGGCGTTCAATTCGATGGTCGGGCAATTGCTGGAGGCGGTACCGGCCATGTGACGGACAAAGCTGTGCACAACATTTGAACAAGACCTGGCTTATCCACAGCTACTCGCGTTGCGCCGGAGTTGTTATCTGTCGGTGTACCGCACCGACCCCAAGCGACGCACATGCTTTGACCGCTTACAAGTGATTGAATCAAAAAGGAAAAAGTAGCTTGTCCACAGACGCAGCGCTGCTCTACTAAGACTACTAATTTGAAAGATAGAAATACCAGTAAGAAGAGCGGAGCGCTTCTCCGCTGTTTTTCCAAGCCTGAGCAGCCGGGGCGGGCTTGATCGCGCGGTTAGCGCACAACGCCAGGCTCATGTCACACTGCGGCCCCGTGTGCATCGCGCCACGGAGCGCCATGCAAACGACCATCACATCCTCCGCCCCACTTCCCTCTACGCTGTACTCGGCTTCCTGCGGTTTCGAAGCCGCCTGCCAGATCTCGGCCTTGCCCGAGGGACATCGCAGCCGCGGTCTGCACGGCCACAGCTATCTCGCCACCGTCAGGGCCGCGCTGCCTCCCCAATGGGCGCCTTTTCCAGGTGCCGAGGTCGAGGAATTGCGGCGGCGGCTGGAAACTTGTCTGGCGCCGCTGGACCACGGCTTGTTGAACACCACGCTGGAACAGCCGACCGACGAGAACATCGCGCGCTGGATCAAAAAGCGTCTAGAGCAGACCTTCGATGTGCCGGGTATTCAGCAGATCGGTATCCAGAGCACCGCGCACAGCGGGGTCGATCTGGATGTCAGCGGCCGTGCCCATGTCTGGCGGCGCTACCGCTTCCAGGCCGCGCACCAGTTGCCCAACGTGCCGCCCGGACACAAATGCGGCCGCATGCACGGCCATGGCTTCGAGGCCATCGTTCATGCCAACCAGGATCTGGGCGAGCGAGATCTGAGCATCGACTACGACCATCTGGATGAGGTCTGGGCGCCCTTGCACATGCAGCTGAACTACCAGTGCCTCAACGAGATCGAGGGTCTGGACAACCCCACCAGCGAGGTGATCTCCGCCTGGCTGTGGCAGCGGCTGAAGCCACAACTGCCCGAGCTTTCCTGGGTCACGGTCTATGAAACCGGCTCCTGCGGCGCCAACTTCGACGGCCTGCAGTACCGGATCTGGAAGGAGCTGACCCTGGACAGCGCGATTCAGCTCAAGCGCGCGCCGGCCGGCAGCCCGCTGCGGGCGATTCATGGTCACACCTACACCTTGCGCCTGCACCTGAGCGCCGAGCTCGACGCGCTGAAGGGCTGGACTGTGGACTTCGGCGATGTCAAAACACGCTTCGATCCGATCTTCAAGGCCATCGACCACCGCCCGCTCTACGAGATCGCCGACCTGCCCGATGGCGACAGTGCGAGCCTGGCGGCCTGGGTGCTGGCCAAGGGCCGGGTCGTGCTGCCGCAGCTGGACCGGGTCGATATGTACGAAACCCGCGGCAGCGGCGCCATCGTCAGCGCCTCGGGCATTGATGATCTGATTCCGGTATGACCTACGCTGTCAAAGAGATTTTCTATACCTTGCAGGGCGAGGGCGCGCAGGCGGGCCGGGCCTCGGTGTTCTGCCGCTTTGCCGGCTGCAATCTGTGGAGCGGCCGCGAGCAGGACCGGGCCAGTGCCGTTTGCAACTTCTGCGACACCGACTTCGTCGGCACCGATGGACAAGGTGGCGGCAAGTTCGCCACGGCCGAGGACCTCGCCGCCGCGATTGCCTCGCGCTGGCCAGCAGATCGGCCTGGCAGGCCTTATGTGGTCTGCACCGGGGGGGAGCCCCTGCTGCAGCTTGACGAGGCGCTGATCGCGGCCCTGCACGCCCGAGGCTTCGAAATCGCGGTAGAGACCAATGGCACACAGCCTGCGCCCGAGGGTTTGGACTGGATCTGTGTCAGCCCCAAGGCCGACAGCGAGATCGTGCTGACCCGCGGCCATGAGCTGAAGCTGGTCTATCCGCAGCCGGCCGCTATGCCCGAGCGCTTTGCCGGCCTGGACTTCGAGCATTTCTTTTTGCAGCCCATGGATTCGCTGCTGAAGGCCCAGCACACCCGCGCGGCGGTAGCCTATTGCATGGAACATCCGCAATGGCGGCTGAGCGTGCAGATGCACAAGGTCATCGGCATCGAGTGATTGAATAAGTTTGTGGATAAGTATTGAGCAAGTGGGCGCTTATCCACAGTGGCGCCTTTCATGGCCAAGTTGTTGTCTGCTCGGCCCTGCGCTGTCCCGTCTTCGGCGCACAGACTTTTGGCACCGCTAAGTCTTTGAAACCAAAGCAACTTTGCCAGCTGTCCACAGCAGGCTGCCGGCTTTACTACGACTACCAAGTTAAAAGATCTAAATACAGAGATTGAAGACATGGACATCCGGAACCTGCAGCAGCGGCTGCGCCAGTTCGCCGCCCAGAGGCAGTGGCAGCCCTACCAGACGCCTAAGAACTTGGCGATGGCCATGGTGGTAGAGGCGGCCGAGCTTGTGGAGATCTTTCAGTGGATGACGCCGCAGGAGTCGCAGGCGATTGCGCAGGACCCTGCCAAGCTTGAGCATCTGGGCGATGAAGTTGCCGATGTGATGCTCTACTTGCTACAGATTGCCGATCACAGCGGCGTCGATATGGAGGCGGCGGTCGAGCGCAAACTGGCCAAGAATGCCCTCAAGTACCCCCCACCCTGAAGCGCTTATCTCTCACCCGTATGCAGACCATCGCCGTCATCGACTTTGAAACCACCGGCCTCGGACCCGGCGCGGGTGGCCGTGCCACCGAGATCGCGGCGGTGCTGGTGCGCGGCGGCGAGATCGTCGGCAGCTACCAGAGCCTGATGAACAGCGGTGCCTGGGTGCCGCCCTTCATCGAGCAGCTCACAGGTATCAGCAATGCGATGCTGGCCCAGGCGCCCGACTCGGCGCGGGTAATGCGCGAGGTGGCCGAGTTCACACGCGGCTGCCCTTTGGTGGCGCACAACGCCTCGTTCGACCGTGGCTTCTGGTTCCACGAGTTGGAGCGGGCCGGCTGCGAGCGCGACAGCGCCCATGAGTTCGCCTGCACCGTGCTGCTGGCGCGCCGGCTCTACCCGCAGGCGCCGAACTGCAAGCTCGGCACGCTGGCCCAGTTCCATGCGCTGCCAGACATGGGCCGGGCCCACCGCGCGCTGGCCGATGCACAGACCACCGCCCATCTGTTGCTGCGCGTGCAGGCCGACCTCGCGCAACGCTTTGCGCGCGAGCTCGGGCCTTTGCAGGTCGAGCATGCGCTACTGGCACGGCTGCAGCGCACGTCCAAGACGGCTTTGCAACGCTGTGTATCCGACTACGCCGGGCCGCTGCTGGCGGCACGCAGTCCGGCACTGGCCGCGAACTGACAGCAGAAAAAAACGCGCTGTCAAGCGCTCATCGAGGCGCTTTAGGGGCGCAAAATTCCGCCCTTCCGTTTTTGTTTGAGTTCCCAGAGTTCTATTCATTCGTATGTCGAGTATTCAGGTCCGTCCGGCCACCCTGCGTGACGCCAAAGCCATTGCCGAAATCCATGTTGCAGCCTGGCAGGACGCGTACAAGGGGCTGCTGCCCGATGCCGCACTGGACGCGCTGTCGGTGCAAAAGCGCCAGGCTTTCTGGCGTGAGGCCATCGATCTTTGCGAGCCCCAGGTGCTGGTGGCCCATATCGACAACGAGGTGATGGGTTTTGTCGGGTTCGACCGCTCCCGCGACAAGGGCACGCCGTCGACCACTGGCGAAATCTGGGCCATCTATGCCTCGCCGGTGCATTGGGAGAAGGGCGTCGGCCTGGCCCTTTGGGATGCGGCCCGCGATGGCCTGCAGGAAGAAGGTTGCACCAAAGTCACCTTGTGGACTTGGTTGCGCAATGAGCGCGCACTGCGTTTCTTCGAGCTGGCCGGCTTCAAACGCGAGCTCGGCAGCACCAAGACCACCGAGGTCAGCGGCGTACGTCTCGAAGAGCTGCGCCTGCAGCGTTCGCTGGTCTAAGACCTTCACTCCGCTGATCAAGCGCCCTTCAAAGGGCGCTTTTTTTCGACTCTCCGATTCATATGGGTCAGCTAATTCCTGCGTACTTTCCGGCGTTCGGAAAACGCTAAAGTAATGGCCCCTTACTTTCCACAAGTCCTCCAAGTGCTGGCCAAGATCACCTCTAAGAATCAATTGACGCTGCCCAAGAGCGTGACTCAGGCCCTCGGGCCGGTGCAGTACTTCGAGGTGCAGGAGAGGGCCGGGCAAATCATCCTGACCCCGGTACGCATCCAGCGCGGGGACGCGCTGCGGGCCAAGTTGGCCGAACTGGCCATCGACGAGAAGACGCTGGATGCGGCGCTGGACTGGGCCCAGAAAGCAGCGGCAAAACCATTGAGTGCTAAAAAGACCGCGCCGGCCAAGAAACCTGCGGTCAAGAAGCTGGTGGCGGCGCGTAAGACGACGGCGGCGAAACCATCGAGTGCTGTCAAGCCTGCCGTCAAGACAGTCAGCAAGCGCAAGACCGCGCGATGAGCACCGCTCGTCGATTGTCAACACCGGACGCTGCGCCGGCCGTGGTGTTCGACACCCGGCTGCTGCTGGGCGCCCTGTTGTCGGGCGACGCCCGCGGGCAGCGGCTGCGCCAGAGCTGGCAGCTCGGACGCTGTCAGGCCTTGGTTGATCCGGCCAGCGCACGGGCGCTGATGCTGGCGCTGGCCTGCCCGTTGCTGGGGCTGTCTACGACACAGCAGCATGAGTTGCTAGCCGACTATCTGCCTTATGCCCAGGTGTTACCGGCCGAGGCGGCGCGAGCTGCCAGGACCGCGCGGCTGCCGGCCTTTGAGCAGCTCGCACTGAGCCTGGCACAGGGGGCGCGCGGCCGTGTACTGGTCAGCGACAGCAGGGCTTTGCGGGCGCGTGTCGCACGTTCAGGCAAGCCCGATTTCAAGCTGCTGGGCAGCGAGGAATTTTTGGCGGCGCTGAGGGTTTGACGGGGCGGCAGCGTCACGCAAGCTCTGCTAGATTCGCCCACCGATGAGCAACTTCGACCGATCAATTTCCAGCGGCATGTGGCGCGTGGTGTTCTATGAGCGCCGTGGCAACCGCGTACAGATGGACCGCACTGGTCCCTGGTTACCCAACAAGAAGCTGGCCGAGCAATGGGCGCACTGGTTTGGCGAGCGCGGTCACCATGTGGCCTTGCAGGACCAAAGCGGCGGCATGGAAAAAGTCAGCCAGGGTTTGCCGGGCTGACTTTCGTCAAGCGGCCGCCCGGTAGCCGCCGCGTTCCAGCGCCCAGCCCTCGGTGGCGGTCAGGCGCGGATGGCGCTGCACATGGACGGTGCTCAGGCGCTTGGCGGCGGCGCGCTGCACGAGCTTCTCGGCCTGGGCGGCGTTGAGCTGCAGCGCGAAACGAACCCAGCGCTTTTGCACCAGTGCATCGCTCCAGGCGTCTTCGAGCGCCCAACGGATGTCCTGGGCGTCGGTCAGCGCTGCGACCCGCAGCACCCGGGGTGCCAGCGCCATCAGGAAGCGGTTGAAGTCGGTACGTAGCGCATCGCCCGGCAGCAGAGCCTCGATGCGCGCCAGCCGTGCGCTCCAGCCCGGTGTCGCGAGCTGGCGGGTCACCAGCGCCTGCAGCGCTTGGATCGGGTTGAACAGGCGCAGCCGGTTCGGCGGCAGCAGATGCAGCGGGATCATCGCCGCTTCTTCATGGGACAGCTCGGTGACGAAGCTGCACAGCACCGCAACCCGCTGCCATTCGGCCGGGCCCAGGCCGGCGATGCGCTTGAAGGGGCCGTCACTGACACTGCGGGCGATCTCGTTCGCCTCAGCCCAGCCATGGGCGGCCTTGGCCGCATTGGCGCCGGCACTCATCATCGCCAGATTGCCTGCGGCATAGCCTGCATCGTTACGGACGCGGTCGATGGAGACCTGGCCCAGCAGCGGCTGGCGCAGGATGGGGCAGTAGTCGACCGCGATTTGCTGCAGATAGTTGGGCGTGACTTGCACATCCTCGAAGCTGCGCCCGCGTGCCCAGGCATGGGTGCGCAGTTGCAGCCACAGCTGGGTATGGCGGGAGGGCTTCAGCGTGCGGCGGCCGAAGGTCGCCGAGCCTGCTTGCCATCCCTGCAGCAGCGGCGACTGCGCATAAAGATGGGTCACCGGCGGCGCTACCCCATGGTGGGCGAAATCCCAGCCGAGCTCGAAGCCGAGGCTGGCATTGGCCGGTGTGGCCTCTTCGACGGGGAGGATACCCAGTTCCATCTGGGCGGATGCTTCTGCGATCTGTGCCATGAGGTGCTCCGGTTGCGGCTGCCATCGATTTGTCAGCAACCATGTGGCACAGTGTCTGGCCTCACTAGCTCATGGGATGAGCCAGTAAGAGCCCGGGAAAGAAATCAGGGAAAGATGGCCACAGCATGGACAGGACCGAGCGCTTCTACAAGATCGAGCTGCTGATACGCGGGCGTGAATGTGTCAGTTTTGCGACCTTGCTGGAGGCGCTGGAGGTGTCGCCGGCAACCTTGAAGCGAGATTTGCAGTACCTGCGCGAGCGCATGGATGCGCCGATCGAGTACGACGCGCTGGCCAATGGCTACCGTTTTGGCCAGCAATGGCGCGGCCAGCAGCATGAGCTGCCTGGGGTCTGGTTCAACGAGAAAGAGCTGCATGCGCTGCTGACCATGCACCAGTTGCTGTCGGGGCTCGACGAGAACGGCATCCTGAGCCGACATCTGCAGCCGATGTTCGACAAGCTGACCGGCATGCTGGGCACCGATGCGGCCGAGGCCAAGGAGATGACGCGGCGCGTCAAGCTGATCAGCACCGCTCGCCGACGCGTGGCCAGCGAGTATTTCGAGACAGTCGGCAGCGCCGTGGTGCAACGCCAGAAGCTGCGCATCAGCTATCGCAAGCGCGGCAAGGGCGGCGGCACGGTGGGCTCGCGGGTGGTATCGCCGCAGCGCCTGGTGCATTACCGCAACACCTGGTATATGGATGCTTGGTGCCACCAAAGCGAGGGCCTGCGCCGCTTTGCGCTGGACGCGATGGAGGCTGCCGAGTTGCTGGACGAGAAGGCCAAGCCGGTGGCACTGAAGGCGCTGGAGAGCGAGCTGGACCAGGGCTATGGCATTTTTGCCGGTGGCCAGACCCAGCAGGCACGGCTGGTGTTCAGCGCCGAGGCGGCGGCCTGGGTCTCACGCGAGGAGTGGCACGCCAGCCAGCAAAGCGAGTGGCTGGCGGACGGGCGTTGGCAGCTGGTGGTGCCGTATGTGGACGCCACCGAGCTGTTGATGGATCTGCTTCGCCATGCCGGGCAGGTCGAGGTGCTGGCGCCGCCTGCGCTGCGCCAGGCGTATGCGAAGCGGCTCAGGGAGGCGGCGGCTCAGCTGGACTGCTGATCGTCGGCGGCGTCCTGGCGCTTCAGGCGCTCGCTGTGCCAATAGACATCGTCACCACCCAGCCCGTCGAGGTTGGCGCGGTTGAGCACGCGGGCCAGCACGAAGAGCAGATCGGAGAGGCGATTCAGATACTGGCGCGGCGCTGCGTTGATGCTCTCTTGCGCGGCCAGCGTGACGACGGCGCGCTCGGCGCGGCGGGCCACGGTACGGCAGACATGGGCGATCGCGGCGCTTCGCGTGCCAGCCGGCAGGATGAACTCCTTGAGCCGTGGCAGGGCGGCGTTGTAGTGGGCCAGAGCCTCGTCCAGGCGCAGCACGGCGTCCATCTTCAGCAGCTCATAGCCGGGCATACACAGCTCGCCGCCGAGATTGAAGAGCTCATGCTGGATCGTGATCAGTAGTTCGCGGACATCGTCGGGCAACGGCTCGGCCAGCAGCACGCCGATCTGCGAGTTCAGCTCGTCGACGTCGCCCATGGCCTGCACACGCAGGTGGTCCTTGGGTACGCGGCTGCCATCACCCAGGCCGGTGGTGCCGTCGTCGCCGGTACGGGTTGCGATTTGAGAGAGTCGGTTGGCCATGTGGCTTGATGTCTGCGGATCTTGGGGAGACCCGCATCTTGCCCGAGTTCGGCCTTGGGGTCAGCCGCGCCTGCCGCTTCGGTGAAAGTCCGGCTTGTGGGCGGCGCCCGGGCCGCGATGCGGAACTTGGCCGGAGCGGCCCTGATAGGGGCCGTGAGCAGAGTCCGCCGGCGGCAGGGCAGTGCCCTTGTTGCCGAGCTTGAGCCACTCGCGCCAGATCAGGCCCATCAGATCGAAGCGCAGCGCGCCGATCAGGGCCAGCACAAGGACGAGCAGCAACAAAAGGCTGGCGGAATCCGACATGGCCGACCTCCTTCATCAGGAACAGGGCTCTATGGTGGCACCGGCCGGCCTTGGCGGCAAGCCGGCGCCGGGCTCAGAACTGATGGTTGTACTGCAGGCCGAACAGGGCCGAGCTCAGCTGATAGCGACCGCGCAGCGTGGCGCAGCTGGACGTGTTGCCGGCCGTGTTGCAGACCGCGGAGCCGACTGCATTGCGCTGGCCGCCGTTGTCGAACATATCGATCTGGCTGTCGGCCACATGGATATAGCTCATCGCGAAGTCCACCGAGCGCTTGTTGTCGAGCTTCCAGTTGAAGCCACCGGACAACCAAGTACGGTCGTTGTCTGGGATCGACGGGGTGCGACGGGCCGCGGTCACCGGCGACTGGTCGAAGGCCACGCCACCTCGCAGGGTCAGCGCATCGCTCCATTTGTAGTTGATGCCCAGCGAGGCACGCACCGTGTCTTCCCAGCGCTGCGGCGTGGTCGAGTCGGGCAGGTTGTTGGCGAAGTCGATGCGCAGCTCCTGGAAGCGCGAATGCTTGGTCAGGGTCACATCACCCATCACCGCGAACTTCTTGTCATGCTCCTTGTAGAAGGAGAAGGACAGCGATTCCGGCGTGTTGACCTTCAGGCGGGCATCGCTGTCGGTATAGAGGCCGACCAGGCGCTGCTGAACCTGGGTGCCAGCGCCAGGCAGGGCAGCGTTGAGCAGCGCACCAAGATTGCCGGCGGGGGTCTGCACCTGCCATTGCGAATCGCCCTTGAGCTGATGCTTGATCCGCGAACGGTAAGCGATGCCGAAACGCGTGCTCTCGTCATAGTGGTACATCAGGCCCAGGTTGAAGCCCAAGCCCCAGTCCTTGCCCTCGACATCGACCCGGCCCGAATAGGTCGGATTGCCGGAGACCTGCTTGATCAGGCCGCCCAGCTGGTTGATCACAGCGGCGCGCACCACGTCCAGCGGTACGCCCGGTGCCGCGTTCGCAGCCACTTGCTGCTCGATCACCAGATTCATCGCGCCCGAGCCGAAATCGGCGGCCTTGGACAGCTTGCCTTCGATGTGCTGGGCCGTCAGGCCGGCACCCAGGCTGAGCTTGTCGTTGACCTTGAAAGCGATCGAGGGATTGAAGGCCAGGGTCTTCAGCTCGGTGCCGATGCTGTTGTAGCGGCCGGTCCAGTCGGCCGAATATTCGCTCTTGGAGCCGAAGGGTACGAAGATACCCAGACCCAGGCTCAGACGATCCGAGTACTTATGGGTGATATAGCCATGGGGTACGGCCGTGGCTTCGACGAATTTGCCACCGTTGCTGCCGCTGATGGGCAGGCCCAGCGAGGTGACGGTGCCCTGGTCCTTGAACTTGCCCTCGGGCACGACGACATTGAGCACGCCGCTGGTGCGCGTGCCGTCCAGGCGGGTCATGCCGGCCGGGTTGTAGAACACGACCGTGGCATCGCCAGCTTCCGCGGCGTTGGCATTGGCCGTACCCTGGGCAGAGGCCGACTGCGAGCCGAAGTGATAGCCCGAAGCCATCACGGAGGAGGCGCTGAGAGCGGACAGCAGACCAAGCAACAAAGGGGTGGGGGCGAATCGCATGCTGTCTCCGTGTGTTTTGAGGGTAGGCCGGGTAGCTGGCCTTTTGCATTTGATGATAGCCTGCCTGACGTATACGGAAGCCCGCTCTGCGTTACGGCTCGCACAGGCCGTTGTCGCGATAAAACACTAAGGAGACACCCGATGACAAGACAGACAAAAACCCCGGCCAGCCAACGCAGGCAAGGCCTGACTCCCGTTGCCGGCGCCTGCAGCCTGCTGGCCCTGGCTGCGCTGCTGAGCGCCTGTGGCGGCTCCGGCGATGCCGATCCGACCGCGCCGCCACCGCCGGCCGCGCCCGGCTTCGCCGCCGAGATCCGCTACACCAGCTACGGTGTGCCCCATATCAAGGCCGACAACTTCAAGGGCGCCGGCTATGGCTACGGCTACGCTTTTGCCGAAGACCATGTCTGCCTGTTCGCCCAGGAGCTGGTGACGATGCGCGGCGAGCGCTCACGCTATTTCGGCGACTTCGATGCCAAGGGTGTGCCGATCAACTACCTGGGCCAGTTCGGTGCCGCCACGCCCAATCTAGCCTCCGACTTCTTCTATAAGCTGCACCTGACCCCGGCCCTGGCGCAGGCGATGCGGGCTGCCGCCGGCGCCGACACGCGCGATCTGGTCAGCGGCTTTGTGGCCGGCTACAACCGCTACCTGCGCGACAAGGGCGTCAACGGGCTGCCGGTCGAGTGCAAGGGTGCGGCCTGGGTCAAGCCGATGACCGAGGACGAGGCCTACTGGCGCTTTAGCCAAGCGGCGATGGCCGGCAGCTCGATCCAGTTCATCGAGGCCATCGGCGGTGCTCAGCCGCCGGTCGTCAAGGTGGCGGCGGCCCCGGCTTTGAGCGCCAAGGCACTGAAGACGCAGCGTAGCCAGCTCGCGGTGCTGAACAGCCCGCTGGTGCAGGCCACCAACCCGCTGTTTGAGCACGCGGTCGGCTCGAATGGCTATGGCCTGGGCAAGGACGTGACGCAAAGCGGTGCCGGCATGGTGCTGGGCAATCCGCACTTCCCCTGGTGGGGTGCGCTGCGCCTGCACAAGCTGCACCTGACCATTCCCGGCAAGCTCGATGTCTTCGGCTCCACTTTGCTGGGTGCGCCGGTGCCGCTGATCGGTTTCAACAAGGACGTGGCCTGGACCCACACTTTCTCGACCGACAACCGCTTCACGCTGTTCCAACTCAAGCTGGACCCGGCCGACCCGACTCGCTACCAGGTCGACGGTACCTACAAGGCGATGAGCAAGACCGCGCTGACGGTTGAGGCGCTGCAGCCCGACGGCAGCCTGAAGACCCATCAGCGCACTCTGTACGGCACCGACTTCGGCCCGCTGCTCAGCGACGGCGCCACCTTCAGTTGGAGCGGTGCGGCGGCCTTTGTGATCCGCGACGCCAACTACACGAACTACAAGTTGATCGACCAGGCGCTGCTCAACAGCATGTCCACCAGCGCCGAGAGCCTGCGACAGAACCTGGCTACGCACAACGCGATGCCTTGGGTCAATACGATGGCGGCCGACAAGAACGGCAAGGCCCTCTACGCCAACTACTCGGTGGCGGCCAATGTCAGCGATTCCCAGCTGGCGGGCTGCGTCAACAGTCCCACGGGACAGTTCCTGCTGGCCACACGCGGCCTGGTGCTGATGGACGGTAGCAAGAGCAGCTGCCAGTGGACGGGCGCGATCCCGGCCGCCCAGCGGCCTTATGTGCTGCGCGACGACTACATCGTCAACGCCAACGACAGCCACTGGCTGCCCAACGAACACGAGCGCCTGACGGGCTTCCCGAAGATCATCGCCACCGGGCCTGACGCCGAAGGCATGCCCCAGGGCGAGCGCACCCGCATGGGCATCGTCCAGGTCAAGGACCGTCTCAGCAATGCCGACGGCCTGGGCGGCAACCGCTTCACCCTCGCCAACCTGCAGCAGGTCTATGCCAAGAGCCGCTTCTTCCGCGCCGAGATGTGGCTGGACGAGTTCCTGGCCGCCACCTGCGCTGGCAAGGCGCAGCCCATCGTCGTCAAGGGAACGAACGGCGTCGACACCGACATCACCAAGGCCTGCGGCGTGCTTGCCATCTGGAAGAAGACCGAGGGTCTGACCGATCCGGGCGCGCTGCTGTTCCGCAAGCTCTATGAGCTGGCCGGCGAGCTGGAGGAGGCCAGCTACTGGCGCGTGCCCTTCAGCCCGGCCGACCCGGTGATGACGCCGCGCGGATTCAACACCGCCAACACCAAGGCCGTCACCTTGCTCGCGGACACGGTGCAATGGTTCTCGACGAACAAGTTTGCACTGGAGGAGGTCAACGCGCGCAAGCAGGTGATCATTCGCGACAGCGCGCCCATCCCCTTCCCGGGCGGCCGCTACACCTTTAACAATGTACGCGGCAATCTGGGCGCCTCGGGCCTGTATGGTGATCCCGTCTATGGCAACAGCTATATGCAGTTTGTCACCTTCGATGCCAACGGTCCGGTGGCTGAGGGGGTGCTGACCTACTCGCAGTCCAGCCATCTGCTGTCGCCACACTTCTCGGACCAGACCAAGCTCTACTCGGACATTTTCCTGAAAGGTGCCAAGTGGGCCAAGCTGCCCTTCAGCGAGGCCGAGATCAAGGCCGACCCGGCCTACAAGAGCATGAGCATCAGCGAGTGAGCGTCAAGGTCTGGGCGCATCGCGCTCAGACCGCTGCCGCAAACGCGCAAAATGGGCGCTTCGGACACCCGGAGCGCCCGCAATGAACGCCTCTTCCCCTCCCGCCCATCTCCTCGCCGCAGAGCGCCGGCCCTTGCCGGCTGTGATGCTGGAGCGGCTGAAATCCCGCTTTGCCGAGCGCTGCGTCACCGCGTTGGCGGTGCGCGAGCAGCATGGCCGCGATGAGTCGCCTTTCGATGTAGCGCCGCCCGATTGCGTGGTGTTTGCGCAGAGCACCGAGGACGTGGCCTTTGTGCTGGCCTTGGCACATGAACACCATGTGCCGGTGATCCCCTATGGGGCCGGATCCTCGTTGGAGGGCCATCTGCTGGCCGTACAGGGTGGTGTGAGTCTGGATGTTTCGCGGATGAACGAGATCCTGCGCGTCAACGCCGAGGACCTGACTGTGACGGTACAGGCCGGCGTTAGCCGCAATCAGCTGAACAACGAGATCCGGCACAGCGGCCTGTTCTTTCCGATCGACCCCGGTGCCGATGCCTCGCTGGGCGGCATGGCGGCGACACGGGCCAGCGGCACGAACGCGGTGCGCTACGGCACGATGCGTGAGAACGTCCTGGGGCTGACGGTGGTGACGCCTCAGGGCGAGGTCATCCGCACCGGGTCGCGCGCCCGCAAGAGCAGCGCCGGCTATGACCTGACCCGCCTGTTCGTCGGCAGCGAGGGCACGTTGGGTGTGATCACCGAGGTGAGCCTGCGCATCTATCCGCTGCCCGAGGCGCTGTCTGCGGCGATCTGCTTCTTCCCCAGCATTGATGCGGCGGTGCAGACCACGATGCAAATCATCCAGATGGGCGTGCCGATCGCGCGCTGCGAGCTGCTGGATGCGCACTCGGTGCGAGCCGTCAATCTGCACGACAAGCTGGGCCTGCGCGAGGCGCCGATGCTGCTGATGGAGTTCCATGGCTCGCAGGCCGGCGTGGCCGAGCAGGCCCAGACCGTGCAGGAAATCGCCCGCGAGTTCGGTGGCGAGGACTTTGAGTGGGCGACCACGCCCGAGGCCCGCACCAGGCTCTGGACCGCGCGCCACCATGCCTATCTGTCGGCGCTGCAGACCAAGCCCGGCTGCCGCTGCGTCACGACCGATACCTGCGTGCCGATCTCGCGCTTGGCCGAGAGCATCAATGAGTCGGTACGCGAGGTCGAGGAGGCCGGACTGCCTTATTTCATCGTCGGCCATGTCGGCGACGGCAACTTCCACCTGGGCTACCTGATCGACCCGACGATCCCCTCGGAGCGCGAGACCGCCGAGCGACTCAGTGCCCAGATGGTGCAGCGCGCGCTGCGCCTGGAGGGCACCTGCACCGGCGAGCACGGCATCGGACTGCACAAGCAGGGCTTTTTGGTCGAGGAGGCCGGGGAGGGCGCCGTGGACGTGATGCGTCAGCTGAAAAAGGCTCTGGATCCCCGGAACATCATGAATCCGGGCAAGATCTTCGCGCTTTGACCCTGCGGTGGGCTCAATGCTCGGGGGCGGGTACGCTCCATCGCTTGGTGATATCGCCCTTGTCGTTGGCGCTCTCCATATGGACGCCGAAGCCCCACAGCCGCGCCACATGCTTGAGCACCTCCTGCGCGCTCTCATGCAGCGGCCGGTTCTGATGCTGGGTGTGGCGCAGGGTCAGCGAGCGGTCGCCGCGCAGATTGACGTTCCAGACCTGGATATTGGGCTCCCGGGTACTGAGGTCGTACTGGCGTGACAAGGCTTCGCGCACATGCTGGTAGCCGGCCTCGTCGTGGATGGCCGAGATCTCGTACTCGCGCTGCGCGGCGTCATCGACGATGGAGAACAGCCTGAACTCGCGCATCAGATGCGGACTCAGATACTGCCCGATGAAGCTCTCGTCCTTGAAGTTGCGCATCGCATGGTCCAGCGTCGGCAGCCAATCGGCGCCGGCCAAATCGGGGAACCAGCGGCGGTCCTCGTCAGTGGGCTTTTCGCAGATGCGCTTGATGTCGGTGTACATCGCGAAGCCCAGCGCATAGGGGTTCAGATTGGCCATCGGCGGCTGCGCCACCACATTGGTGTGGGACTTGAGCCACTCGATCATCATGCCGTCGCTGAGGTAGCCATCGTCATACATCTGGTTGAGCAGCCGGTGGTGCCAGAAGGTGGCCCAGCCCTCGTTCATCACCTGGGTCTGGCGCTGCGGATAGAAGTACTGCGCGATCTTGCGCACGATGCGAACGATCTCCCGCTGCCAAGGCTCCAGCAAGGGTGCATTCTTCTCGATGAAGTACAGCAGGTTTTCCTGTGGCTCCTCGGGAAAGCGTCGCACCTCCTTCTCTTCTTCGGCCTTCTCGGCGCGGCGCGGCAAGGTGCGCCAGAGGTCGTTGATCTGCTGCTGGGCATAGGCTTCGCGGTCGTGCAGGCGGGCACGCTCCTGGGCCAGCGATAGCTTGGCGGGTCGGCGGTAGCGGTCGACGCCGTGGTTCATCAGCGCATGGCAGGAGTCCAGCGTCTGCTCGACGGCATCCAGGCCATGGCGCTCCTCGCACTCGGCGACGAAGTTCTTCGCGTAGACCAGATAGTCGATGATGGACGAAGCGTCGGTCCACATGCGAAACAGGTAGTTGCCCTTGAAGAAGCTGTTGTGGCCGTAGCAGGCATGGGCGATCACCAGGGCCTGCATGGCCAGCGTGTTCTCCTCCATCAGATAGGCGATGCAGGGGTCGGAGTTGATCACGATCTCGTAGGCCAGGCCCATTTGGCCGCGCGAGTAGTTGCGTTCGGTGGCGATGAACTCCTTGCCGTAGCTCCAGTGCCGGTAGTTGACCGGCATGCCCACCGAGGCATAAGCGTCCATCATCTGCTCAGAGCTGATGACTTCTAGCTGGTTGGGATAGGTGTCCAGGCCGTAGCGCTCGGCCGTGGCCCGGATGACGTCGTGGTAGTCCTCGATCAGACCAAAAGTCCAGTCGCTGGGAGAGGGCAGCAGCGCACCGGGACGTTGCTTCAGCGGCAGCATCTGCCGCAGTGGCTCATGGTGGCGACGTCCACCGTATTCATGCTTGTCAGGGGCGATGCCGATATTGCGGCGGTTCTCGATCACGCTCATTTGTTGACCCCTTCCTTCTTGAACAGCTCGCGAAAGACCGGGTAGATCTGCGCGGCCTCGACGGCCTTGCGCATCGCGAAGTGGCCGACTTCGTCGCTGAGCTTGGCGTACTCCTCCCAGAGGTTTTGCTCGGCCTCGGCCACCTGCACATAGGCGAAGTAGCGGCACAGCGGCAGGATCTTGTCGGCCAGTAGCTCGCGGCAACGGCCGCTGTCATGGTGCCAGTTGTCGCCGTCGCTGGCCTGGGCGCCATAGATGTTCCATTCGCTGCGCGGATAGCGCTCCCGGATGATCTCTTCCATCAGCACCAGGGCGCTGGAGACCACGGTGCCGCCGGTCTCGGTGGCGTGGAAGAAATTCTGCTCGTCGACCTCCTGGGCCTGGGTGTGGTGGCGGATGAAGACCACCTCGATCTTCTCGTAATGCCGGGTCAAGAACAGATAGAGCAAGATGAAGAAGCGCTTGGCCAGATCCTTGCGGCTCTCGTCCATTGAGCCGCTGACATCCATCAGGCAGAACATCACGGCCCGGCTGGTCGGCACCGGCACCCGCACGCGGTTGCGAAAGCGCAGATCGATCGGGTCGAGAAAGGGAATGGCCTTGATGCGTTGGCGCAGAAACTGGATGCGGGCCTCGGTTTCCTGCAGCGCTGCGAGCACATCGGGCTTGCGAGCATCCTCGCGGTGCAGCAGGTCCAGCCGCTCCTGCAGCTCGAGCAGCTCGCGCCGCTTGCTCGTACCCAGCGCGATGCGGCGGCCCAAGGCGCCGCGCATCGAGCGCACCACGTGCAGATTGGTTGGCGTGCCGTCCGAGACATAGCCGGCGCGGTGGCTTTTGTACTCGGGTGTGTCAGCCAGCTGGGTGCGTTCCAGATTGGGCAGGGCCAGGTCATCAAAGAAGACCTGCATGAACTCCTCGCGGCTGAGGTGAAAGACGAAGTCGTCCTCACCCTCGCCTGAATCGCTGGCCTTGCCGCCACCTTGGCCACCGCCGCCACCGGGTGGCTTGGCGATACGGTCACCACGTACGTGCTCGGTATTGCCGGGCCGCACCACTTCGCGTACACCGCCCTCGCCGTGGCCGAACACCGGCTCGCTGAGGTCCTTCTTCGGGATGCGCACCTCTTCGCCGCGCTCCATATCGCGGATGCCGCGGCCGTCGACGGCCCGCTTCACCGCCTCGCGGATCTGCTCCTTGTGGCGGCGCAAAAAGCGCTCGCGGTTGCCTATCGACTTGTTTTTCCCTGACAGCCTGCGATCGATGATTTGTTGAAGCATCGGGGCTCCTCAGATCATGAGCTCTTGCGGACTCTGAGATACCACTCGCACAGCAAACGCACCTGCTTGGCCGTGTAGCCCTTGTCCACCATGCGCTGGACGAAGTTCTCATGCTTCTTGGCCTCGTCGGCGCTGGCCTTGGCATTGAAGCTGATCACCGGCAGCAGCTCCTCGGTGTTCGAGAACATCTTCTTCTCGATCACGGTGCGCAGCTTCTCGTAGCTGGTCCAGGCCGGGTTCTTGCCGGCATTGTTGGCGCGGGCGCGCAGCACGAAGTTGACGATTTCGTTGCGGAAATCCTTGGGATTGCTGATGCCCGCCGGCTTCTCGATTTTCTCCAACTCGCCGTTCAGCGCCGAGCGGTCGAAGACTTCGCCGGTATCGGTATCGCGGTACTCCTGATCCTGGATCCAGTAGTCGGCATAGGTGACGTAGCGGTCGAAGATGTTCTGGCCATACTCGCTATAGCTCTCCAGATAGGCGGTCTGGATCTCCTTGCCGATGAACTCGGCATAGCGCGGTGCCAGCAGTTCCTTGATGAAGCCGACGTACTTCTGCTCGGTTTCGGCGGGGAACTGTTCGCGTTCGATCTGCTGCTCCAGCACATACATCAGGTGCACCGGATTGGCCGCCACTTCGGCGCTGTCGAAATTGAAGACCTTGGAGATGATCTTGTAGGCGAAGCGGGTCGAGACGCCGCTCATGCCCTCGTCGACACCGGCGTAGTCGCGGTACTCCTGATAACTCTTGGCGCGCGGGTCGGTGTCCTTGAGGTTGTCTCCGTCATAGACCTGCATCTTCGAATACAGCGAAGAGTTTTCCGGCTCCTTGAGCCGGGTCAGGATCGCGAACTGGCTCATCATCTTCAAGGTGCCGGGCGCGCACTTGGCCTGTGCCAGCGAGGAGCCGCGGATCAGCTTCTCATAGATTTTGACCTCCTCGGAGACGCGCAGGCAGTAGGGCACCTTGACGATGTAGATGCGGTCGAGGAAAGCCTCGTTGTTCTTGTTGTTGCGGAAGGTCTTCCACTCGCTCTCGTTGCTGTGCGCCAGCACGATGCCGTCGAAGGGAATTGCGCCAAAGCCTTCGGTGCCCTTGAAGTTGCCCTCTTGAGTGGCGGTCAGCAGCGGATGCAGCACCTTGATCGGCGCCTTGAACATCTCGACGAATTCCAGCAGCCCCTGGTTGGCCAGGCACAGGCCGCCGGAATAGCTGTAGGCATCGGGATCGTCCTGCGCGTAGGTCTCGAGCTTGCGGATGTCGACCTTGCCGACCAGCGATGAGATGTCCTGATTGTTCTCGTCGCCCGGTTCGGTCTTGGCCACGCCAATTTGCTTGAGCACGCTGGGATAGCGCTTGACGACCTTGAAGCGACGGATGTCGCCGCCGAACTCCTCAAGCCGCTTAACGGCCCAGGGGCTCATCACGCGGTTCAGGTAGCGCAGCGGGATGCCATATTCCTTCTCCAACAGCGGGCCGTCCTCGGCCGCATTGAACAGGCCCAGCGGCGACTCGTTGACGGGTGAGCCGGCCAGCGCGTAGAAGGGAACCTGCTCCATCAGGTACTTGAGGCGCTCGGCGATAGAGCTCTTGCCACCGCCGACCGGGCCCAGCAGATAGAGGATCTGCTTTTTCTCCTCCAGTCCCTGCGCGGCATGGCGGAAATAGCTGACCACCTGCTCTATCGCGTCCTCCATGCCGTAGAACTCAGCGAAGGCGGGATAGATCTTGATGGTCTTGTTTGCGAAGATGCGCGACAGCCGCGTGTCGTTGCGGGTGTCCACCATTTGCGGCTCGCCGATGGCCTGCAGCATTCGCTCGGCGGCGGTGGCGTAGGCGAGGGGATTGCGTTTGCACTCGGCCAGATACTCTTCGAGAGAGATCTCTTCAACCCTTGTGCGTTCGTAGCGAGCGGCGAAGCTGCTGATCACGTCCATGCTGACCTCCTGTGTCGGGGTGAGACGGCGCGGGTCATGGGCCACCCGGCGTCGTCTGGGAAGTTCTGATGGCGCCCCTAAATCTGGGCCGAGGCGTCATCAGAGCTTTCCGAGGTTCAGCGTGATCTCTTCAACTCTAGCTTCGTTCAAGGCGTCTGCCTTGAAGACAGGATAAGCCCTGTCTTAGTCCTTCAACACGTCGAATGCTCCCTGCGTTGACACCATGCTACGCCCTTCTGTGATTTTTCGTGCAAGGCAAGACCTGACCCCCTGAGTACCCCCCCGAAAACGGTGGATGGGCAGCGCATATCAATATGCATAGGGCGTGCCAGCTTTGCTCGGCGCCGATAAAAAAGCCGTGAACGAGTCACGGCTTTGCACGGCTTTACTTGCGGATTTACTGCGGGCCGCGCAGTCGGTCGATCAGCCCGTTGAGTTCGTCCAGCGAGCCGAACTGGATCGACACCTCACCCTGCTCGCCGCGCTTGGTGCGCTTCTTCACGCGCACCTCGACCTGGGCTGTCAACAAATCCGACAGCTCTTCCTCCAGGCGCAGGAGGTCGCGGCTCTTGTCGTTCTTGACGCGTAGCAAGGGCGACTGGCGGCCCGCGCCCTGATGGCGTGCGACCAGCTTTTCGGCCTCGCGCACGCTGAGCTTCTTGGCGGCGATCTCGGTGGCCGTGGTGATCTGGTGGGCGCCGTCCAGCGGCAGCAGCGCGCGGGCATGGCCCATGTCCAGATCGCCAGCCATCAGCATGTTCTGCACCGGTTCGGCCAGCTGCAGCAGTCGCAGCAGATTGCTGGCGGCGCTGCGCGAGCGGCCCACCGCCTGGGCAGCCTGCTCGTGGGTCAGGCCGAACTCCTCGGTCAGGCGCTTCAGGCCTTGCGCTTCTTCTAGCGGGTTCAGGTCCTCGCGTTGGATGTTCTCGATCAGGGCCATCGCGGCCGCGGCCTCGTCGGGTACCGTCTTGACCAGCACCGGCACTTCGCGCAGTCCCGCCAGCTTGGCGGCGCGAAAGCGCCGTTCCCCGGCGATGATCTCGTAGCGAGCCTCGCCGTCCTTGGAGGACTCGGCGCTGATGGGGCGCACCAGGATGGGCTGCATGATGCCCTGACCCTTGATACTCTCGGCCAGCTCGTACAGCGAGCCTTCGTCCATGCGCGTGCGCGGCTGGTATTTGCCGGCCTGCATCAGCTCCAGGCGCAGGCTGCTGGGCTCGCCGTCGCGGGCTGCGGCGCCAGCGTTCTCGCTGACTTTGGGGCCCAGCAGGGCTTCCAGGCCCATGCCGAGGCCTTTGGGTTTTTTCGTGACCATAGGGGTGGATTGTCGCTTATGACCTCAGTGAGGCCAGCAAGGCCTGACCCTCGGGCCAGTCGCCCAGGCCGGATTCGCTGTTCAGATGGCCGCGTGGGCCGGCGATCACCAGTTCGGCACCCCAGTCGGCCGCCATCTGGCTGGCGCGTGCCGGATCGCAGTAGGGGTCGTCGCTGCTGACCACGGCGATAGCCTTGAAGGGCAGGCGCGGGCGGCGGATGGGCCGCCAGTTGTGCAGCTGCGGGGGCATATGCTCGGCCTCGGTATCGGGTGGCGCCACCATGAGGGCGCCAATGACCCGCGACGCGTGTTGCGAGTGCGCGGCCCAGGCAGCTACGAGCTGGCAGCCCAGCGAGTGTGAGACCAGCACAGCGGGGCGCGGATCGGTCAGCAGCACCTCGTCGAGCCGGGCCATCCAGTCACCACGCCGCGGCCATTGCCAGTCGGCCTGCTCGACGCGCTGATAGCCGAACTGCCGCTCCCAGCGGCTTTGCCAATGATCGGGGTCGGAGTTCAGCCAACCCGGCAGCAACAATACGCGTTCGTCTGACATCGTCATGCTTTATGCTTCGCTTCCTTTGTTGCTCATTGTGCTGGAGATGTCATGACGTACGCGGTGTTTGTGGATGGCCAAGAAGGCACGACCGGCCTGCGTATTCATGAGTATCTGGCCGCGCGTCGAGACATCGAGGTGCTGCGCATCGATGCAGACAAGCGCAAGGATCCGGCTGAACGCGCTCGCCTGCTGAACGCGGCCGACGTCGCCTTCTTGTGCCTGCCCGACGCGGCATCGCGCGAAGCGGCCGCGATGATCAGCAATCCCAACACCTGTCTGATCGACGCCAGCACCGCGCACCGCACGGTGCCCGGCTGGGCCTTCGGTTTGCCCGAGCTGGCGCGCGAGCAGCGCGCCAAGATCCGCGCCGCCAAGCGCATTGCCAATCCCGGCTGCCATGCCAGCGCCTTCATTCTGGCTCTGCGCCCGCTGGTCGATGCCGGCCTGCTGCCGGCTGATGCCTTGGTGTCGGCGACTTCGATAACTGGCTACTCGGGCGGCGGCAAATCGATGATTGCGCAGTACGAGGCCGGCGGCGATGCCAAGCTCGATTCGCCGCGCCCCTATGCGCTGGGTCTGGCCCACAAGCATCTGCCCGAGATGATGGCCCACACGGGGCTGAAGACAGCGCCGGTGTTCATGCCCATCGTCGGCAAGTTCTACAAGGGCCTGGCGGTCACCGTGCCCCTGCACCTGAGCCAGCTGCGCGCCGGCGCCAAGGCCGAGGACATCCAGCAGGCCTTGGCGGCCCATTACGAAGGCGAGCGCTTCATTCGCGTGATGCCGCTGCGCGATGCGGTGACTTTGGAAGAGGGCTTTTTCGATGTGCAGGCCTGCAACGACACGAACCGGGTCGATCTGTTTGTGTTCGGCAGCGAGACGCAAGTGCTGGTGATGGCACGGCTGGACAATCTCGGCAAGGGCGCCAGCGGCGCCGCCGTGCAGGCGATGAATGTGCACCTGGGCCTGGACGAAGGCCTGGGCCTCTGATGAGCTCAGCGCGGCAATGGCGTCGCGATGACGCCGTGCCGCAGGCGGCGCTGGAGGCGATCCGCGACGGCGTCATCAGCCATGGTCGCCAGCAGGCCCAGGGCAGCGATGCGGCTGAAATTGCCTGTGCGCTGTACGAGGGCGAGGACTTGGTCGCCGGTGCCTGGGGCCGGACCGAGTTCCAGCGCCTTTATGTCAGCTATTTGTGGGTGCGCGACGGTGATCGCGGCCAGGGCCTGGGCGGCGACTGCCTGCGCCAGCTGGAGGCTCAGGCATTGCGTCGTGGCTGCGTTGATGCCTTGATCGAGACCCTGCTGGACGAAGTGGCCGAGATCTACGAGCACCTCGGCTATGCCTGCATCGCCCATGTCCACGACTTTGTACCCGGCTTCACGCGCCACACCTTGCTGAAGGTCTGGAAGCCGCGCGACTGAGCCGCGCCCTCAGTCAGTCCACGGCGGCCGGGTTGTCGCTGCGGTAGTGGTAGCGGTAGGCGAAGCGAAATCCGAGGCGGGTGTACAGGCGCTTGGCGATCTCGTTGTCAGTGCCGACCTGCAGATAGGCCTGCGCTGCGCCCTGGGCCTTGGCGGTCTGCAGCAAGGCACTGCACAGCTGCTGGGCATGGCCCAGGCCACGCTGCTCGGGTGGCGTGAAGATGTCATAGAGGCCGACGATATCGCCCTCTCGGACGAATTGCCCGCAGGCCAGCAACTGCCCCGCGCCGCCTTGCAGCACAAAGCCCTGATAAGGTACAGGAGCGGCCTGCATGCGCTCGGCATGCGCAGCGATCGCGCCGGCACTGGAGCCGCGCAGCTCGCCTACGATCTGCGCGTAGCGCGTGGCTTCGATGCCTTGCAGCCGCTCATTGACGGCCGGCAACTCATCGAGGTGAGGGCGCACCATCACATCGGCCGGATCAAACTCGAACCAGCCTTTGGCTGCCAGCTGGACGTCCAGATCGGCCGGTTGACTGAAGGGGGTGATGCGCACGATCAGCGGCAGATCGGCCGCATCGAAGGCTTGCCGGCACCGGCCCAGCAAGTGCTCCAGCGCTGTGCTGCCCGTGCTCAATGCATTGACGCAACGCGAGCGCTTGGCCTTGCCCGGCGACAAGCGAATCAGCCAACCGTCGACCCGGGCTTGCTGGGGTGGGGCGCTGGCATTGAGGCCGGCCTCTTCGGCGCGACGCGCCAGCTCTTCGAGTCCCATCACATCGCTCCGACGCGACGCACCATCTCCCGGGCGAATTCGACAAAGGCTTGCGCGCCCTTGGACGCGGGGTCGAACACCACGCCCGGCAGGCCGTAACTGGGTGCTTCGGCCAGGCGCACATTGCGGGGAATCACGCTGTCAAAGACCTTATCACCAAAGTGGCTCTTCAGTTGCTCGCTGACCTGCTGCTGCAGCGTGATGCGTGGGTCGAACATCACCCGCAGCAAGCCGATGATCTGCAGGTCCGGGTTCAGATTGGCATGTACCTGCTTGATCGTGTTGACCAGGTCGGACAGGCCTTCGAGCGCGAAGTACTCGCACTGCATCGGCACGACCACGCCATGGGCCGAGCACAGGCCATTCAGGGTCAGCATCGACAGCGATGGTGGGCAGTCGATCAGCACAAAGTCGTAGTCGTCCTTGGCTGCAGACAGCGCACCCTTGAGGCGGCGCTCACGGCGGTCCAGTTCGACCAACTCGACCTCGGCGCCGGCCAGCTCGCGATTGGCACCGAGCACGTCATAGCCGACCTTGTCATTGCGCTGCTTGGCCTCGGCGATGCTTGCAGATTCCAGCAAGACGTCATAGACGCTCAACTCCAAGGCGCGCTTGTCGATGCCCGAGCCCATCGTGGCATTGCCCTGAGGGTCTAAGTCGACAACCAGCACCCGTTGGCCGACCTGGGCCAGACCGGCCGCGAGGTTGACCGTCGTGGTGGTCTTGCCGACCCCCCCTTTTTGATTGGCAATGCAGAAGATTTTGGCCATGGTCTAGTTTTTCTCAGCAGGCAGCGATGGTAGCCCGGATGGGCGGGGCAAAAGCCCGGATCAGGCCCGCGGCTTGATCCAGATGAGACAACGCTGGGCATCGAGCCCGGGCACCTGCAGCTGTTCCACGTGAAACACATCAAGATCGGAGGGGAGGGCGGCTAACTCCTCGGCAGGGTGCTGCCCCTTCATGGCCAGCCATATCGCTCCGGATTCGGTGTTGGGTTTCAGGTGCTGACGAGTCAGCGTCGTGAAGTCCAGTAGGGAGGCAAAGGCGCGTGAGGTGATCACGTCGAAGGGAGGGGTCTCCAGTGCCTCAACGCGCGAGTGCTCACCGTGCAGATTCGACAAAGCCAGCTCAGCAGCGACCTGCTTGATGAAGCTTGCCTTCTTGGCGACGGCATCGACGCAGGTGACGTCGATGGAGGGGTCACAAATTGCCACGACTACGCCCGGCAAGCCGCCGCCGCTGCCCACATCCATCATGCGCAGGGCTTGGCCCTTGGCATGCCGACGCAAGGCAGGAATCAAGCTGAGGCTGTCCACCAGATGCTGGGTCAGCATGGCCTGGGGTTCGCGCACGGCGGTGAGGTTGTAGACCTTGTTCCACTTCTGGATCAGTGCCAGATAGGTCAGCAGTTGATCGAGTTGCGCCTCGGTGAGCGCCAGGCCCAGTTCGGTGGCGGCGTCGGCCAGCGCCGGCTTCATGTCATGCAGCATCAACGAATCCCTTGAATCGACCTTTTTTGAGATGTACCAGCAGCAGCGAGATCGCCGCTGGCGTCACGCCGGAGATGCGTGAGGCCTGGCCCAGGGTTTCGGGTTGATGCTTGCTGAGTTTCTGGCGCACCTCGAAGGAGAGGGCTTGGACCTGACCATAGTCCAGCTCGGCCGGTAGCTTCAGGTTTTCGAAGTGAGCAGCACGGGCGACGTCCTCGACTTGCTTGTTGATATAGCCGGCGTACTTGACGCTGGTTTCGATCTGCTCGATCACGGCATTGGCCATCGCCGTGCCCAGCTCGCTACTCAGCGTTTCACGTGAAACATCCGCTTCGGGTCGTGCGATCGACGCGACTTCGACCAGCGTGTCGAACACCACGCCCGGTCGGCGTAACAGGTCGATGAAGTTGTACTCGCGCTCCAGCGCCTTTCCGACCAGGCGCTCGGCATCGGCTGCCGGCAGGATGCTGGGGTGGACCCAGGTCGACTTCAGCTTCTCTGTTTCACGTGAAACAGCGTCGCGCTTGCGGTTGAATGCTTCCCAACGTGCATCGTCGACCAGGCCCAGCTCACGTCCGGCCTCTGTCAATCGCATATCGGCATTGTCCTCGCGCAGCTGCAGTCGGAACTCGGCGCGGCTCGTGAACATGCGGTAGGGCTCGGTCACGCCCTTGGTGATCAGGTCGTCGACCAGCACACCCAGGTAGGCCTGCTCGCGGCCAGGCAACCAAGGCCCTTCATCCTTGACCTGCAGGGCGGCGTTCAGGCCGGCGAACAGACCCTGAGCCGCGGCTTCTTCGTAGCCTGTCGTGCCATTGATCTGTCCTGCGAAAAATAGGCCCTGGATCGCGCGCGTCTCAAAGCTGCTCTTCAGCTCGCGCGGGTCGAAGTAGTCGTACTCGATGGCATAGCCAGGGCGCAGGATGTGGGCGTTCTCGAGGCCGGGAATCGATTGCACGGCGGCCAGCTGGATGTCAAAGGGCAGGGACGTCGAGATGCCGTTTGGGTAGAACTCGTGCGTCGTCAGGCCTTCGGGCTCCAGAAAAATCTGGTGGCTGTCTTTGTCGGCGAAGCGATTGACCTTGTCCTCGATCGAGGGGCAGTAGCGCGGACCGACACCTTCGATCACGCCAGTGAACATCGGGCTGCGCTCGAAGCCGGAGCGGATGATCTCGTGCGTGCGTACCGAGGTGTGGGTGATCCAGCAGGGCACCTGCTGCGGGTGCTGCTCGGCCGAGCCCATGAAGCTGAACACCGGCACGGGATCCAGGTCGCCGGGCTGCTCCTCGCACTTCGAGAAGTCGATGCTGCGGCCGTCGATGCGCGGCGGCGTGCCGGTCTTCAGTCGGCCTTGTGGCAGCTTCAGCTCCTTGAGCCGACCAGACAGCGAGACTGCCGGTGGATCGCCTGCACGTCCGGCGCTGTAGTTCTGCAGGCCCACATGGATACGGCCGTCCAGGAAGGTACCGGCCGTCAGCACAACGGCGCGGGCGTGGAACTGCAGGCCGATCTGGGTGACGGCGCCGACGACGCGATCACCCTCGACCATCAGGTCGTCGACCGCCTGTTGGAATAGCCACAGGTTCGGTTGGTTCTCCAGCCGGCGCCGGATTGCGGCTTTGTAGAGCACCCGGTCTGCCTGGGCGCGGGTGGCGCGCACGGCCGGGCCCTTGGAGCCGTTGAGGATGCGGAACTGGATGCCGCCTTCATCGGTGGCTGCTGCCATCGCACCGCCCAAGGCATCGACCTCTTTGACCAGATGGCCCTTACCGATGCCGCCGATCGAGGGGTTGCAGCTCATCTGGCCCAGGGTCTCGATATTGTGGGTCAGCAGTAGGGTCTTGACGCCCATGCGGGCGGCGGCCAGCGCGGCCTCGGTGCCGGCATGGCCACCGCCAACCACGATGACGTCGAATTCCTTGGGGTAGAGCATGGAGGAGTGCCTCAATCGGGCGCCGAAAATGCCGGCGCGGGCAAACCCTGAATTTTACCGGGGGCCTGTGGATAAGTCACGGCTGGGGGCCCCAAGGGCCGCGACAATATCGCGATGAAGTGCCGAGACCATTGCGCCGCCTGTTGCATCGCGCCGTCGATCAGCTCACCCATACCCGGGATGCCGCACGGCAAGCCGGCCGGTGTGCGCTGCATCCAGCTCGACGAGCAGGACGCTTGCAAGATCTTTGGTCGGCCCGAGCGTCCGGCCGTCTGTGGCTCGCTGCAGCCCAGCGAGATGATGTGTGGCGAAACGCGCGAACAGGCGCTGCGCTGGCTCGGTTGGATGGAGCGCGAGACAGCACCTTGACAGCCATCGGGCCTAGACTGACTCCACAACAACGATGGAGACTAGCCCGTGAGCACCTCAAACCGCCGCCTCATTTTGCAATCCGGCCTAGCCGGTGCCGCCGGCCTGATGGGCCTGCCGGCCGCCGCTCAGGCCGGCCCCTGGCCGAGCCGCTCTGTGCGCTTGGTCGTTCCTTTTGCGCCGGGGGGCAGCAGCGAGATCGTTGCCCGCGCCACCGCCTTCGAGCTCAGCAAGACGCTGGGCCAGACCGTCTATGTGGAGAACAAGCCCGGCGGCGGCGGCAATATCGCGATGGGCGAGGTGGCCCGAGCCGATGACCAACACACGCTGATCCTGGGCCATATCGGCACCTTGGCAGTAAATCCCTTCATCTACGACAAGCTGCCCTTCGATACCAACAAAGACTTCAAACCGGTGACTCTGCTGGCCAAGGTGCCCAGCCTCTATGTGGTCCATCCGGATGTGCCGGCCAAGGATCTGAGGGAGTTCGTCGCGCTGGCACGCAGCAAGCCCGGCAAGCTCAACTACGGCTCGGCCGGCAATGGCAGCGCCGGCCACCTGGCCTTCGAATACCTGAAGATGACCGGCAATCTCTTCATCCTGCACGTGCCCTATCGCGGCACGGGCCCACAGCTGACCGATCTGCTGGCCGGCCGGCTGGATGCGGCGGCCGTCGGTGCGCCGGCCATCCTGCAATTCATCAAGACCGGCAAGCTGCGCTGCATCGCGACCGGTTCGAAGGAGCGCCTGCCCCAACTGCCCGATGTGCCGACCGTTGCCGAGCAGGGCTTCCCGGGCTTCGAGATGACGCAGTGGTACGGGCTGAACGCACCAGCCTCGATGGCGCAGGCTCATATCGACAAGCTAGCGGCCGAAGCCGTGAAGGCGATCCGCTCGGTCAGCGCCAGGGAGCGCCTGGCCACTGATGCCGCAGAGCCGGTGGGCAACACCCCCGCTCAGTTCGCCAGCTTCATTGCCCAGGAGCAGCAGCGCTGGAAGGCCGTGATCGCCCGCGCCAAGATCAAGCCCGATTGAACCTGGAGAACAGGGCCAGACGCGGCAGGTGCTGGGCAATGCGGTCCCAGTGCTTGTCGTGGAAGTAGTGCATCACGGTGTTGACCATCGGTTCGACGAAGGTCACGGCCCCAGCGATCGCGACGTCGCCGGTCAGCGCATAGGTGACACCGAAGGCGGTGCCCAGATGCAGGATGCCGAAGCTTGCGGTTTTGGCCATGGTGTTACTCCTATCAATGCCGAAGTTCAGATAGGAGAATGCTAATGATTCCCATCCTGCCCGGCCAGTTGAATCTGGCCATCGTGGTCATAGCTAGGCTTGGGCGCCGGGCGGCGGCACGCTGCGCAAGTCCTGCGCGACCCGGCCCTGCTGCAGGGTGATGACGCGCTGCGCTGCCGCAATCGTCTCGGGCCGATGCGCGATCACGATGCGGGTCAAAGGAAGCTGGCGCAGCGAGGCATTGACTTGGCGCTCGCGCTCTACGTCCAGTGCGCTGGTGGCCTCATCGAGGAAGAGGAAGGCCGGTTTCTTGTACAACGCGCGGGCCAGCAGCACGCGCTGGCGCTGGCCGCCCGAGAGGCTGGAGCCCATATCGCCAATCAGGCTTTCGTAGGCCATAGGCATCGCGACGATGTCCTCGTGCACGCAGGCCAACATCGCGCAGCGCTCGATCCAGGCGGCATCGGCCTCGGGGTCGAAAAAGGAGATGTTGTCGGCGATGCTGCCGGCAAACAGTTGGTCGTCCTGCATCACCGTGCCGATGCGCGCACGCCAGTCCTGCAGACCGATCTGCGACAGCGCCTGCTGGCCGAGCCGAATCTCGCCGGATTGCGGCGCATGGATGCCCAGCATCAGCTTGAGTAAGGTCGTCTTGCCACAGCCCGAGGGGCCGACGATGGCCACTGACTCACCGGCTTCGATGCGCAGGCTGCAGCCGCAGATCACCTCGGGCTCGCCGTCGGCATAGCGGAACGACACCTCGCGCAGCTCCAGCGCCGCGGCCTGCTCGACCGGGCGGGGCAGGGCGGCCGCCTCGTTCATTTGCGGCTCGGGTGCGGTCAGCACGATATCGGCCAGACGTTCGCCCTGCAGGCCCAGCATCTTCAGGCTCACGGCCTTGTCGATCAGCGCGCTGATGCGCAGACTGAACTGTTCCTTGTAGGCCATGAACGCGAACAGCATGCCCACCGACAGCTGCCGGTCCAGCACCAGCAGCGCGCCCAGCCAAATGATGATGACGCGCTCCAGTCCGAACAGCAGCTTGTTGGCCACGCCCATGCCCAGCTCCAGTCGGTGCGTGCCGAGCTGGGCGTTCATGGTCTCGACCACCAGATTGGCAAAGCGCGCGCTGCGATCGGCCTGGGCGTTGAAGAGCTTGACGGCCTGGGCGCCGCGCAGCGACTCCAGGAAGTGGCTGGTCTGCCGTGCCTCGTGCACCAGAGCCTCTTCTGAGGCCAACCGAAGCGGCCGGAAATAGACCCAGCGCAGCAGGCCGTAGGCCAGCACGGCAGCCAGCGCCACCAGTGCCAGGCGTGGGCTGTAGATCCACATCATGACGAGCGTGATCAGCACCATCAGCCCGTCCAGCAGGGCCTCGATGAAGTGGGTGGTCAGCGTCTGCTGCATCTGCTGCACGCTGCCGAAGCGCGACAAGATGTCACCCAGATGGCGCTTCTCGAACCAGGCCAGCGGCAGGCGCAGCAAATGAGTGAACACATTGCTGAGCCACTGCAGGTTCAGGCTGGCTGAGAGCTGCAGTACGGCCCAGGAGCGCAGCGCGCCGATGGCCACCTGCAGCAGCACCAAGAGTCCGAAGCCAAGGCCCAGCGTCACCAGCAGGTCGTGGTCGGCGCTGACCAGCACGCCGTCCACCACCCATTGCATGAAGAAAGGAGAGAGCAGCACCAGCAACTCCAGCGCCAGCGCCAGCGCCAGGATCTGGGCCAGCGAGCGCTTGAGCCCGGAGATGCGACCCAGCAGCTGTTGCCAGCGGATCTTCGGCGGTGCCGGCTTGGGCGCGAAATCGGCCCCGGGCCGCAGCTCCAGCACCACGCCAGTGAAGTGACGCGACAGCTCGGCCAGCGTGATCCAGCGCTGACCGGCCACCGGATCGTGTAGCAGCGCCCGCTGACCGCGCACCTCGGCCAGCACGACAAAGTGCTTGAAGTCCCAATGCAGGATGCAGGGCAGCTGCAGCTGGGCCAGATGCTCGGGTTCGGCGCGCAGGGCACGGCTGGCCAGGCCCAACTGGTCGGCCATCCGGACCAGGTCGGCCATCGTCGCGCCTTTCAGCGACAGCGAGAAGCGCCCGCGCAGCTCGGCCAGATCGCAGCGTTGGCCATGGAAGCTGGCCACCATCGCCAGACACGCCAGCGCGCATTCAGCGCCCTCGGTCTGCAGGATCAACGGCAGCTTGGAGCGCCGGCCCAAGCCCAAGTGCAAACGGTTCAACAAGGACTCAGACACGTCGGGCCAGGCTCAGCAAAGGTTCGAAAATCCACTCGATCAGGCGGCGCTTCTCCAGCAGTACATCGGCATCCAGCTGCATGCCGACCGCCAGCGGTTGTTCCTGCCCGTAGGCGGCCACCGATTGATGTTCCAAGGCAACGGTAATGCGGTACAGCGGCTCGTTGCCGCTGTTCTCGCCCAGCGGCAGGGCCGCCAGATCCTGGCTCGCCAGCGGGGTGCGCGAGACCTGCAATACCCGGCCGTGCTGATGACCGAAGCGCTGATAGGGGAAGGCCTGGTAGCGTAGGCGCACGGCCTGCTCGGGGCGCACAAAGCCGACCGCGCTGGACGGCGCATACAGATGGGCCAGCATCTGGGTCTGCGCCGGCAGCACCTGGGCCAGCGCCATCGAGGGGTTGACCGGCTGACCCGGCTCGGCCTGCACGGTGCTGACGACGCCATCGGCGGGCGCGCGCAGGATCAGCCGGCGCCGCGCCTCGGTCTCCAGGCCCAGCGCCTTGAGGCTGGCCAGGTCGCGGGCGATCTGGCCTTGCTGCACCTGGCTGCGCAGAGGCAACTCGCGCGCCTCGGCCTGCAGGGCTAGCAGATCACGCTGAGAAGCCTCGCGCTCGCGAGCCAGGTTTTGGGCCTGGGCCTGGGCCAGCAGCAGCTCCTGACGCTTGTTTTGCAGCAGGGTATCGGAGTAGAAGCCCTGTTGGCGCAGCGCTTCATGCTTGCTCAGATCTTCGCGCAGCAGGCGCTGCCTTTCGGCATAGGCCTGTGCCTCAACGGCGGCAGCCGCCAGCTCCCGCTGCAAGGTGGCGATGCGTGCTCGCAGGCTCTCGTCTTGCTGGCTGGCCAGGCGGCGCTGCTGCTCGGCTGCCTCATTCAGAGAAAGTTGGCGCTCGCTCAGGCTTTGCGCCACACCCTCGCCGGCGCCACTGGCGGCGTCCAGGCTCAGCACAAAGAGCACATCGCCGGCCTTGACGGCCTGGCCCTCGCTGACCTGGCGAGCCAGCACCGTGGCTGCCTGCGGCGAGCTGATGCGCAGCACGCCGCGGTCGGGCACCAGATAGCCGGCGACACGTGCCTTGCGGCTGTATTCGGCCGTGCACAGAAAAGTGACGACCAAAACAACGCTGCCCACGGCAACAGCCGTGAGCAGCTTCAGCGAGAGGGGTCTGAGAAGTTGAATGCTGCCAAGCCAAGCTTGCTGCTGGCCGGCCAGCGCCTCTTTACGAAACAGCATTCAGACTCGGCAGAACTGATGCCCGCTCGCGCGAGCCGATGACAGCGAAAACTTGTGACTTACCAGGTGCTCTTGGGAGCCTGGGTGGACAGGGTCTGCACGGACCAAGTGCTCTTCGGTGCACCGCCGCTGACCAGATGCAGCAAGCTGGCGTCGATCTCGCGAGGTGCTGCCAGCTTGTCGTTCGACAGGGTTTGCGACGGGGAAACTTGCTTTTGGTTTTGCATGACCGGCTCCAAATTCGTTGAAGTGCGAAGAAGTGCACAGAACGAATTTGAGCAGCAAGAACATTCATGAGTAACTGTCAACTCTTACAGTGGGGGATGTACGGCAGCGTGCTAGCGTATTAGGCCTAAGCGCAGTGCTTTGAGAACGGCTTGATGCTTGTTATGGCTACCCAGCTTGTGCATCGCGTTATTGATATGCAGCACCGCCGTCCGCTCGGTGATGTTCAATATTGTGCCGACCTCCCACGCCGTCTTGCCCTCCATGGTCCAGCGCAGGCATTCGAGCTCGCGCGGCGTGAGCTTGGGCGCGTCCAGCTGCTGCTCCGGTGGCAGCAAAACGCGCATCGCCGCGTCCAATGCATGGACGGCAAACAGCTGCAGATCCGCCACCAGCCGGGTCAGCTCGGTGGCGTCTTTGGGCAAGGCCTTGTCGCGGTCCACGCCCAGCACGAAGTGTCGCCCCTCGGGCAGATGCAGGGCCAGGCAGATGCCGGTTCGATAGCCAAAGCGCGCCTGGGTCTCCCATAGGTCGCCCGCACCCTCTTTCGCATACGTTTTTTGGTCCCAGACGATTGGAACGCTATGACGCTTGCAGTGCTGCATCACCGGGTCTTGCCGGCCGAGCTGGGGGCTGTCCATCGCCTCCCTAAATCCGGGGGGGCAGTTGTCGATAACGATGAATTCCGACTTGCTGATCGCATGGTCGACCACGGTGATCGCCGAGAAGGTCTCGAATTCCAAGGCTTCCGTGAAGCGGCTGATCTCCCCGCGAAATTCATCACGGGTTCTGGCTTCGAGCACCGACTGGTAACCGCCCTGCAGCATCTAACTTGTTTCCAATGGCTTGACCGGGTCGCAGCTGCGACATCGGACGTCATATCCCTGACAAGGTTTACAGCTAGCGATTTACGTTGCCCGTCAGCAAACTGGCAACACCCAGAACGCTTGGTCCCACAACCGCACCCGAAAATCTATTGACAATGACTCCAGCTTGGATTGTGTACGCATGGCCGCGGATTTTGTGTGAGGCGGAACGCGCACCGCGTCTGCATTTCGCGCATTTAAGCACCCGGGTGTTGGTGTCGGGAGACGCCGAGCATCCTGCCCTGGGACAAACCCTGTGGACCGGTGAATCCGACAGCGGCGCCGCCGGGGTCGCCTGGGACTGGATCCGACTGCCTGAGGGCGTGGTGGCGATGGTCGATCCGATGTCGCTGGTGACCAATCTGCAGTTCCTCAGCCCCGCCGGCGAGGTGCTGGCGCCTATGCAATCGGTGCTGCAGCTCAACGAGATCGTGCATGCATTGCCCTGGCAAAATGAGGTGCAGCGCGTGCTTGGTCTGCACTGAAGCGATCCTGCACGTCCTCACCGCGCCACCGCGCTGCGCATCGAACGGGCCACAAAGGCCAGGCAGACCCAAGTCAGCACCACGCCCACGACCATCGAAGGCAGCAGCTTGGGCCATAGCAGGGCCTCGCCCTTGAGCACCAGCATCATCAGGCTGTTCTGCGCCAGGCCCGGCACCCAGTAATACCAGGCCGCCTCACCGCCCGGATTCAATAGGCTCACCATCGGCGCCAGTGCCACCAGTGTGATGACGATGGTGGTGCTGGCCTGGGCTTCCTTGAAGGTCTTGGTGCGGATCGCGATGGCCATCAAGAGCGCGCCCAGCCCGGCCGCCAGCGGCAGCTGCAGCAGCACGAACACAGCCACCTCGTAGCCGCCGAACTGGAACATCGCCTGCAGGCTGTCGCTCTGGATCAGGCGTTGGGCCGGGATGAAGCTGAGGTTGGCCAGTACGGCCACGACCATGCCCAGCAGGGCCACTGCGCCCCATTTGCCCAGCACCAGGGCCATATGCGGGGCCGGGTTCATCAAGAGCGGCTCGAGCGAGCCGCGCTCGCGCTCGCCCGAAGTGCTGTCCAACGCGGCGGTCAGCGCGCCGTAGAGCACGGCCATGATGATGAACATCGGCACGATGGCTGTCAGCCGCGCGGCGCGAGCCTGGGTGCTGGCCAGATCGCGCTCCTCCACGAGCACCGGCTGCAGCAGGCTTGCCGAGACGCCGCGCAGCGCCAGTAGCACGCCGGCGCGTTCGCGGTTGAAGCCCTGCAGCAGCCGGCCCAGCGTGCCGACGCCGGCGTTGGCGCGCTGGTTGGCGCTGTCGCTGACCACCTCAACGGCCGGCTGCTCGCCGCGCGCCAGCGCGGCCTCGAAGTCCGGGGCTATCACCAGCACCGGATCGAGCAGGGTGGTGGCGCGCAGCCCGGCCTCGTAGTCGGGCGGTGCGGTCTTGATCGTGTAGGTCTGGCGCTCCAGGAAGTTGCGCAGGGTCGGGGCGTGCTCGATGCCGATGACCAAGATCTCGCGCTTCTCCGCCCGCTCCTCCAACGAGGCGATCAGGCCGGACAGGGCCAACAGCAGCAGCGGCCCCATCAGCACCGCCGGAATCAGCAGCCTCAGCAGGGTACGGCGGTCGCGCAGCGCGTCGACCACCTCCTTGGCAAATACCACCCCAAGCGCGCGCGTGAAACTCTTGTTCATGGCCGTGCCTCCAGCGTGTCGGCAAAAGCCAGCGCCACGAAGGCGTCTTCGAAGCGCCGCTGCCCGGTGCGCTCCAGGAGTGCCGCCACCGAGCCTTCGGCCACCGAGCGGCCCCGCGCCATCACCACAACATGGTCACACAGCAGCTCGACCTCCTGCATGATGTGGCTGGAGAAGACGATGCATTTGCTGCCACCGGCTGGCGAGCGCAGATGGCGCAGCGCCTCGCGCAGCGCGCGGGTGGCCAGTACATCGAGCCCGTTGGTCGGCTCGTCCAGCACGATGTTGGCTGGGTCATGCACCAGGGCGCGCGCCAGCGCCGTCTTCATACGTTCGCCCTGGCTGAAGCCCTCGCTGCGTCTGTCCAGGATGGCGCGCATATCCAGAAGCTCGGCCAGCGCCTCGGCGCGTGCGTTCGCCGCGTCCGCCTCCATGCCCTGCAGGCGGCCGAAATAGACGATGTTCTCGCGCGCCGACAGCCGCGGATAGAGGCCGTGGGCATCGCCCAGCACCCCCATGCGCGCCAGCGCCTGCTGCGGCGCTTGCCGCACATCGATGCCGTCGACGCTGATCGCGCCGCTGTCCGGCGCGAACAGGCCTGCCAGCATGCGCAGGCTGGTGGTCTTGCCGGCGCCATTGGGGCCCAGCAAGCCGGTGATACGCCCGTTCGGTGCATCCAGGTCGAGATGCTGCACCGCCCGCACAATCTGCTTGGGTGCGCGTTTGAACACCGAGCCCCCTGGGCGGGACGTGAACTGTTTGCTGAGCTGGCTGATGCTGATCATCGCGTCGCGGTCTGGATGGGGAACACCGCTGTCGGGCGCGGCATCTTGGCGGCGCAGCCGGCCTCGACGGCCAGCGCCTCGGCGTCGGTTTGGCTGTTGATGAATCGGTGCAGCACCTCGCTCATGCAGGCGATGGCCAGCACGCCGTGCCCGGCCGCCGGTACCTGCAGATGCCGGGCCTTGGCGCCGAGCGCGCTGGCGATGCGCTCGCCGTGGCGCGGCGGTGTCACGGGGTCGGCCCCGCCGCTGAGCAGCAGCACCGGCGCGGGTGCGGCGCTCACCCGGTAGAAGTCCTCGGACACCGTGCCGCGCGGCCATTGCGCGCAGGCTTGGCGGTAGAGCAGGGCATCGATGCGGCCAAAGTCGGCGCCTGGCGGATCGGCCGAGCGGTCCAGGCGCGGCAGGTCCTCGCTGCAGATGACCGACAAGTGCATGCCCATCGCCAGCTTGCCGCTGCGGCCGCTGCCCAGCGCGCCGCTCAATCCCGAGATTGCCTCGAAGCGGCCGCCGGCCGCCGCGTTGATGGCGGCAGGCAGCCCTGCCGCATAAGCCGGCACATACATGGGCGCGCGCACCGCCCGCATCAGCAGCTCGCGCGTGAACGTCAGCCGCTCGGGCTCACCGCTGAGCGGATGCGCCAGCACCACCTGCCGAGGCAGGCCTTGCAGCACGGCCGCCCAGTCCTGGCGCAGCCGGGGAAAGGCGGTCTTGCAGGCGGCTTCGTCTTCGCAGGCCTTGAAGACGGCGTCTAAAGCCGCCTGCCCGTCGGTCGAGAAGCTGGCCGGCAAGGCCATGTCGGGCGGTGCTACGCCGTCCAGTACTGCGCGGCGCACCCGCTTCGGAAACTGGCGCTGATACTCCAGAGCGGCGCGCGTGCCATAGGAGGCGCCGATCAGATTCCACTGCGCGGCACCGAGCTGCTCGCGCACCGCGTCGAAGTCCTGCATCGCAATCGTGGTGGTGTAAAAGCGCAGATCGCCATGAGGCAGCTTCTGCAGCTCGATCAGGCACTGGGCAAAGCGGCGTTGCTGGGCCTGCGGGTCCAGCGCCTCGGCTATCGCCAGGCGGCTGTCATCGGCGCACTGCAGCGGCGCCGAGCGACCGGTGCCGCGCTGGTCGATAAAGACCAGGTCGCGCCGGTTGTTCAACCGCGCGAGCCGGGGCAGGACCCGGCCTGCGATCTCGATCGCGCTCTGCCCGGGCCCGCCCGCGAGCAGCAACACCGGATCGGGCTGCTTGTTGCGCGCCATGGCCGGCACCACCAGATAGTGGACGGTGATCTGCCGGCCCTGCGGCTGGCCCGGATCGAGCGGCCGCTGCAGTCGGCCGCAGCGCAGCTCGGTGGCTACGCCCTCGACGCGACAGCGCTCTGTGGGGTCTGCCATGGCCAGCGCCGGCTGGCCCAGCGCCGCGGCCAGCAGGGCCAGCGCCAGGATTCTTCTGCACATCGCCATCTGCCCATGCTCCTTGCTTGATGCGAGCGGATTATGAGCAGGCTTGCGACAAGTGCCGCGCGGCGATGTCCCGAACGGCGGCCGGGGACGGCGAACGGCGAGTTTTCGTCAGCTGGTGGCCGCGGCCTCGCGTCGGCCGAACATCCCCCAGCCTTCCATCGTCATCACCGCCTCGTCGCGCTGGTTGAAGACCTCCCAGGCCGAGCGCACCAGGCCGATCTGCGGGCGGCGCTTGCTGGCTTTCGTCTCCTGCACCGTCATGCGTACGCGCAAGGTGTCACCGGGGCGAACCGGCTTGAGCCAGCGCAAACTGTCGATGCCCGGCGAGCCCTGGCTGGTCGAGTCCAGCAGGTAGGCGTCGCACATCATGCGCATCACCATCGCGCAGGTGTGCCAGCCGCTGACGGACAGCCCGCCCAGCACCGAGGCATTGGCGGCATCCTCGTCCAGGTGCAGGGGCTGCGGGTCGTAGGCGGCGGCGAAGCTCAGGCCTTCGGCCTTGTCGACGACCCGGCCGCCGAACTCGCGCACCTGGCCGACCTGGAAGTCTTCGAAAGCATGGGTTTTTGTCGTGGCGTCCATGCACCCACTATAGGCAGGGCCGGGTCGGCCGGGCATCGCCTGGGCGACAGCCGGCTCTGCTACAGCTCGCCGATCGCGATCTGCGACAGCACGTCGAGCTGCATCAGCTCGTCCAGCACCGGGTCGGGCCGGCTGCACCAGGCCAGGGCCACCAGCAGCGAGGCTGCCAGCGCGGCGGCGCCCAGCCAGCGACGCGGTCGTGAGGCGGACCAGTCCTGCCCGCCTGCGCTTGCCAGCCTGGCCTCAGTGGACAGCGGTGCATGGCGCTGGCGCCACTGGGCCAGCACGCGCGCCTGTAGCGCTTCGCGCGAGTCGTCGGCCGCGTGCAGGCCGGCGCGCAGGGCCTGGCGCAGCGCTTCGTCGGGGTCGGTCTTCATGGTGACTCTCCTTTTTGCAGCTGTTGACGCAGCGCCAGCTTGGCGCGGTGCAGCAGCTGGTGAGCGGCATTGGCTTCGAGTTCCAGCGTGGCGGCAATCTCGGCTACCGAGGCGTCGGCGTAGGCCCACATCGCCAGTGCCATGCGTTGGCGCGCTGGCAGGCGCTGCATGGCCTCGCCCAACTCGCTAGCGCTGCGGACCGGGTCGGGCTCGATAGGCTGTTGCTGGGCATCGGCCAGCACGGTCAGCAGCTCATGTTCGGTGGCCAGCTCTTGGCGCCGCCCAAGCGAAGTCTTGCAGCGATTGATCACGATGGTGTTGAAGAAGGTGGCCAGGCTGGCGCCGCGGGCATCGCTGGGCCGGCAGCCCCACAGCCGCAGAAAGGACTCCTGCACTGCATCCTCGGCGTCCTCGCTGCGGCGCAGCAGCTGCAGGGCCAGGCCACGGGCTTGGGGTGTCAGCCGGCGCACCAACTCGGTGGCGGCGACCGCCTCGCCCTCGCAGGCGCGGCGCCACAGTGCCCAATCCTCGCCGGCTTGGCGCGGCGCGCGGCCGAACCAGCGGGCCATCAGGCCGGGCGCGGTGGCAGCAGCGCCCTCGCTCATCGCTCGGGCAGCTTCTCGCGCAGCGCCCGACGCTCCTCGGGGCTGAGTTTGTCCAGCATGGCCCGGCGTTGGCGCAGCAACTCGCGACGCTGCTCGGACGACATGGCCTTGATCTCCTGGCGGCGCTGCTCTGCCATGCGCTGGCGTTGCTCGGGCGGCATCTGATCCCAGCGCTCGCGTGTCTGGGCCACCAGGGCACGGCGTTCGGCCGGGCTCAGCGTCTCCAGCCGCTGGCGCAGCTGCTCGCGGAACTCGCGGCGCTCGGCCGGCGTGGCCTGCTGCAGCCGCTGCTTGAGTTCATTGCGGCGTTCCTGCTGCTGCTCGGGCGTCAACCGCGCCCAGTCCTGCGGGTCGGGCACGGCCGGGGGTGCAGCCTGGGCCGCAGCGCAGACCAGCCCAGCAATCACAAGAGAAATCAGCCCTTCTTTCATGGTGTTCACCATCATCGCTCAGGCGCGCCACAGCGCGAGGTCTCGGGCGCTCACACCCGGCATCACGCCGCCCGCCAGCTGCGCCTGACTCAGGCCGAACTGGCGCTGCAAGACGGCGGCCAGCACCTGGCGCAGGTCCAGGGTTGGGCGCAGATCGCGGCCTTCGAGCAGCTGGGTGCGGGCCAGGCCGGGCCAGTCGGCCAGCACCCGACCGCCGGCCACCGCGCCGCCGGCGAGCAATGCCATGCCGGCCGTGCCATGGTCAGTGCCACCGCTGCCGTTGAGCACGGCCGAGCGGCCAAACTCGGTCATCACCAGTACGGTGCTGCGCGGCCACTGCGAGCCTAACGCGTCGCGCAGCGCCATCAGGCCCTCATCCAGGCCGCCCAGCAGGCGCTGCAAACGGCCGGCCTGGTTGGTGTGGGTGTCCCACCCGTTGGCTTCCAGCCAGGCGACGCGCGGACCTTGCTCGGCCGCCAGAAAAGTACCGGCCTGACGGGCCAGCGCGGCAAAGCCGCTGCCGCCGCCGGCCGCATCGCCACCCAGCATGCCTTGCTGAGCCATCGCCCGCTGCCAGGCGGCGGACAGCGCGGCGTCGTCCTGGTAGAGCTGCCCGACGCGGGCCAGCAGGTCCTCGTCAGCGCCGGCGCGTCGCGTCGGGGTCCAGGTGCCGGCCTGCTGTGCACCGCGCAGCGCCAGCGGCAGGCTGCTGCTCAGCGCCACCGCGCTGCCCTGGCCGCTGGCCTGCAGGGCCCGGCCCAGCCAGCCGGTGCCGAGCTCGAAGGGGCGCTCGCCACCGCTTTCCAGGAGCTGCTGGGCATCGAAATGTGAGCGCTCGCGGTAGGGACTGGCCGCAGCATGCAGCACTAGCAGCTGGCCTTCGCCCCACCAGCGCTGCAGCCCCGTGAGCGCCGGATGCAGGCCAAAAAAGCCGTCCAGCGGCAGCGGGACCGGGCCCTCACTGCCCCGCAGCGCGGCCCAGGCCGGGTCCCCGGGGGCCGGCACCGCCGCCAGCCCGTCCAGCGCGCCACGCAGCATCACGACCACCAGGCGCGGCGCCTCGGGTGCGGCCTTGTTGCCCGCGGCCAGGGCCAGGCGGGTCGGCAGCAGGGTGGCCAGCCCCAAGCCCTGGAGCAGCAGCCGACGTTGTGTGTCAATGCGCGTCATTTGCTCACCTCCTTTGGAATTCGGGACTGGCCAGCCACAGCGCCAGCGCCTGGGCCGGGCTGGCCGCGCGCTCGACCTGCAGCCGTGTGGCCGCGCCCAGATCAGAGCCCAGGCTCAGCGGGGCCAGCAGCCGGGCATCGGCCGCGTCGGCATGGTCCTGGGCGAAGCGCTCGGCCCATTGCACCCGTTTGAGCAGCGCGTCCGGCGAGAGCCAGTCCTCGCTGCGGTCGGGCCAGCCCTGTGGGGAGGGCGCACGACCGGGTGCCTGGCCCATTGCCAGCAGGGCTTGGCTGGTGGCACCCAGCTGCTGCGGGCTTATGGGCAGTTTGAGCATGCGGTGGGCCGAGAGCAGCAACTCCTCGGGCCGCTTGAACTTGGGGCGATGCTCGGTGCGCCAGCTCTGCTCGTGAGAGAACAGAGCCTGCGCGGTGGCGCGCAGATCGCCGTCACTGGCCAGGAAGCGCGCGGCCACCGCCTCGACCAGGGCGGCCGGCGGATCGTCGGTGACGAAATGTCGGGCCAGCTTCAGCGCCAGGTGGCGGGCCGTGGCCGGGTGGCGGGCCAGATCGGCCAGCAGTAAGTCCAGGGCCTGCGGACCCTCCGGATAGCGCCTGCCGAGTATCGTCTTGGGCCCCGGCTGGTGCAGGGCCGGCTCGAACCCGGCGAGGCCATCGCCCCGCAGGCGCACGGTCCAGCCGGTCAGCAGGCGGGCGGTCTCGGTGACGTCGGTCTGGGTGTAGCCGCCCTGAAACTGGTCGTTGGCGCCCAGCGTGTGCAGCTCCAGCAGCTCGCGGGCCAGGTTCTCGTTGAGGCCGCGCTCGCGGCGCCGGCCGGCGCGCGACTGCGGGCCGATCGACTGCGCATTGTCCAGATACAGCAGCATCGCCGGATGCAGGGTCGACGCGCGCAGCAGGTCTTGGAAGCGGCCCAGCGCCTGTGGGCGTATCGCCTCGTTCTCATGCGGCCAGACTAGGCCGGCCACCGCCAGCTTGGTTGCGGCGACGCAGCAGTGATTGGCCCAGAACTGCACCCAGCGCTCCGCCACCGGTGCCTCAGTTGTGATGATGTGCTGCCAGCGCCGCTGCAGGCCGGCGGCATTCAGCGCGCGCAAGCGCTGCCGGGCTTCACGGGCCGCCCCGGTCTCCCCCGGCTGGCGCAGCGCCTGCAGCAGCTCGGCGCTGAGCGCCAGCGCGCTAGCGCTGCCGGGAAGGCCGCTGGCGTCGAAAGGGGTCGGGTCTTGCCGATCGGCGGCGAACTGGACCTGGACCCAGCCACGCGGGTCGGCCTGCATGGCACGCAGGCTGGTCTCGGAGTAACCGAAGCGATGGGCGGCGAGGGCAGGGGCTTGCATCGCTGTTGAACCCGGCCGGCCGCCGGCTCTTACGGCATATCCGAGCTGGGCGCAGGGATATGCCGCCAAGCCGTAAGCCGGCCGGCTGGCGCGGGTTCAAGCGCCGTAGACCTTCACAAGGTTTTTTCAACCCCGAAAGGAAGCATCATGACCGTGGTTCGAAGCCTCATCTCCATTGCCCTGCTGAGCCTGGCTGCCGGCACCGTCCATGCCGGCTGGGCCGACAGCCAAGAGCAACGCGTCGATCAGCGCCAGGAGCGCCAGACCGGACGCATCGAGTCCGGCATCGAGTCCGGCCAGTTGACCCGACGAGAGCAACTGCGCCTGGAGCACCAGCAGGCCAGGACCGCCCGACTGGAGCAGCGGCTCGAGGCCGACGGCCGGGTGACGGGCAAGGAGGCCCTGCGGATGGAGAAGCGCCAGGACCGTAACAGCCGCACCATCAAGCGCGCGCGCAACGACGGACAGGCGCGCCCCTGAGCGCGGACCATCAAGGCGCTAGTGCCTCGCGCAGTGCCGCGTAATGTGCGGCCCGGCTCGTATCGCCGCTGGCCCGGTACAGGATCTCCAGCTCCTCGAACACATAGCGGTCGGGCGGGCTGTCCTGCGCCAGCTTCAGCTGGATCGCCAAAGCTTCATCTGCACGACCCTGCAAACGCAGGCTTTGCGCCACCCGCCAGCGTGCCACATGGGTGGCGCCAGGATTGCTGGTGCGCTCGCGCAGCGCCAGGGCCTGTTCGAACTGCGCCAGCGCCTCGGCGTGACGGCCTAGCTGCTGCAGCGCCAGGCCGATGTTGTTGCGCAGCGGGGCCTGCCAGCGCTGCGCGGCGGGCTGCTCTGAGGCCACCGCGATGGCTAGCGCAGCTTCGCCCCAGCGCAGCTGATCGGTCGGCGAGGTATCAACGAAAGCCAGCATATGCAGGCCATCGATTGCCAATCCGTCCAGCCGCTCGGCCCTGGCCAGCGCGATGGCCTGCTCGTAGGCGGCGCGAGCCTGCTGCCGGCTCGTTTCGGTCTGCGATGCCGGCGGGTGCGTAGCGGAGGCAAGGCTGCGACCCACTTCCAACCAGTAACGGGTGCGGGCCTCCGGACCGGCCTCGGCCAGCTGTGGCGCCAGCCTGGCCAGCAGCGTGCGGGTCGGCTCGAACTGGCCGCGCAGCCCGTAGCTGCGGGCGATCTGAGTCTGCAAGATAAGTGCCTCGTCACCACTCGCACCGGGCAGCGCCGCACGAAAGCGCTGTTCGCTCAAGGCAGGGTCGCCAAAGTCCCAGAGCGCGTTCAGGTCGAGTGCGATGGCCGGCCGAGCACTGATCAGTAGCAGCGCTGTCAAGGCCAGCGCGACCGCATGGCGCATCGAATCGGGGCATGAACTCATCGCCGGATTATTGCCCCCCCGCAATCGGGCGGGTTGTTGCGCGCTGCTCGCCCGTGCCAGCGCGGCGGCTGTGATCTGCATCACAGCCGCCGCGCTGGCCGGCACACAGAATCCGCTGCTTCGGCCGGCCCTGATTCGACGAGACCTTGACTGATGAAGCCTGATGAGATGGCGCAGGGTGGGCGTGACCCCCCCTGTGTGCAGTGCGTTCTGGCGGACCAATGTCCGGCGGCGCACCCGCTGCGCGGGGGCGCGCGGCCGCGCCTGTTCGCGCGCGGTGCGCGGCTGCAGCGGGAGGGCGAGCGCCCCGCCCATCTGCTGTTCATCAAGTCCGGCCTACTGGGTGTGCGCCAGACCGGTATGGACGGCGTGGAGCGCGCCATCGCCGTCATCGGCCCGGGATTTCTGGTGGGGCAGCCCATGGTCCATGGCCAGGCCGCGGTGCTGAGCGTGCAGGCGCTGACCCCAGTGTCGGTCTGCGAGCTGTCGTTGCCAGTGTGCATCGCCCGCTATACGCGCCAGTCGGTGCTCTCGCTGGCCGGCTGGAGCCAGGTCGTGCGCATTCCGGGCCCGATGCGACGGCTGGCCTCGGCGCTGCGATTGATTGCTGCGTTTCAGCCCGCATCGGCGATCCAGCTGCCGAGCCAGACGGTGCTGGCAGAGCTGCTGTGCGTGACGCGCGAGAGCGTGAACCGCGCCTGGCGCGAGCTCGAAACCCGCGGCATCGTGCGCCGTCGCCATGCCCGCGCAGTCGATCTCGACATGCAGGCCCTGGAGAAACTGTTGACGGCCGACAACTGATGCGCACTTTTTGCGGGCCGGGCTGTGCGCTGCCTCACAGCAGCGGTCGGCGCCGGCGCCCGGCCGTGGTCGCCCTTCACAGAATGCAAGCGCCCCTAAATGGAACCGGGGCGGGGCAGACGCCCGCGCCGAAGACAAGCACAGCAGAGGACGCAGGATGACCGAACGGCATGTGACGCAGCAGGAGTACAGCTTTCCGGCAGAGGCCACGCTGATGTCGACCACCGATGTGCACAGCCACATCCAGTACGCCAATGCCGCCTTTGTCGCGGTCAGCGGCTTCGAGCCCGAGGCCTTGATCGGCGCGCCGCACCAGCTGGTGCGCCATCCCGACATGCCGCGCCAAGCATTTGCCGATCTTTGGGCCACACTGCGCGGCGGCCATGCCTGGACGGGTCTGGTCAAGAACCGGCGCCGCAACGGTGATCACTATTGGGTGCGGGCCAATGTGGCGCCAGTGGCGCGTCGCGGGCAGGTCATCGGCTATATCTCGGTGCGCACCCGGCCCACGCGCGAGGAGGTCGCGGGCGCTGACGCGATGTATCGGCGCTTTCGTGATGGGCAGGCGCAGGGGCTGGCGTTCTATCGCGGCCTGGTGCTGCGGCGCGGACTTCGGGGAGGGACCGATCTACTGAAGCGGCTGGCCCTGCCGGCGCGCATACGGCTGGCGGTCTGGCCGATGTGGCCGCTGCTGCTGGGATTGTCCTGGGCCTGCGGCTTGCATGAAGTCGACGCCTTGCTGCCGATGGCGTTGGGCAGCGGCTTGGGGCTCGCGGCGCTCGATGCGGGCCTGCAGCATCAGCTGGCCGCGCCGCTGCGGCGCGTCGCTGGGCAGGCGGCGGCCGTTGCCGCCGGTCACTTCGACGCCGATGTGCGGATGGAGCGGATCGACGAGATTGGCATGCTGCTGCGCTCGATCAACCAGGCCGGCCTCAATGTGCGCGCCCTGGTGGCCGATGTCAGCGAGCAGGTCGCGGGCCTGCAATCGATGGCGGCCCAGGTCGAGGCGGCGAGCGGCGATCTTGGTGAGCGCACCGAGCAGACCTCGGCGCGCCTTGCCGAGGCCGCCATGGCGCTGAGTCTGCTGAGCGGCAGCGTTGGGCACAACGCGCAGACCGCCAGTCAGGCCAGCCAGCGGGCGAGCGCTATGGCAGCCTCGGTGAGGCAGGTCGGCGGCCTGGTAGCCGAGGCCGAGACCAGCATGGCGCAAATCAGCCGGGCCAGCGAGCGCATCGGCGACATCATCGGAGTGATCGACGGCATTGCCTTCCAGACCAATATTCTGGCGCTCAACGCGGCCGTCGAGGCGGCTCGGGCCGGCGTGCAGGGGCGCGGCTTCGCTGTCGTTGCGGCCGAAGTGCGTGGCCTGGCGCAACGCAGCCAGCGGGCGGCCCGCGAGATCAAAGATCTGATCGGCGCCAGTGCCGGCCATGTGCAGACCGGCTCGGCCCTGGTGGGGCGCTCGCGTATCGCGATGGACGGTCTGGTCGAGCAGGTGAGGCAGTCGGCCGCGCTGATTGCCGACATCAGCGCGGCCAGCGCAGAGCAGGCCCGTGGCGTTGAGGGCGTGGCCGCCCGCATCGAGGCGCTTGACCGCATGACGCAGCAGAACGCGGCGATGGCCGAGCAGTCTCTGGTGGCCTCGCGGCAGATGCGCAGCCAGTCGGGCTGGCTTGCGCGTGCGATCGAGGTGTTCCGAGATGGTTGACCCGCATACCGGGCTGCCGCTGTCCCTTGCTCAGGTCGGGCAGCTGATCGATCTGTTGCCTGATGGGGTGCTGATCATCGACGGACAGGGCCTGATCGTCTGCGCCAATGCCGCGCTGGCGGAGCTCAGCGGGCGGGAGCCGCAGGCGCTACTCGGCCAACCGCTGGCCCTGCTGCTGCCGCCGGAGCAGCGCGCGCGGCATCTCCAGCACATCGGCTACTTCTTCGCCGAGCCACGCAGTCGGGCGATGGGGCGGGTGCAGGAGCTGAGCCTGTGGCACAGCGAAGACCGTGCCGTGCCGGTCGACATCTCCCTGGGACGTTTTTGCAGCGCCGAGGGCGACCATGCGCTGGCGGTGATCCGCGACATCAGCCAGATCCAGGCCATGCATGCGCAGGCCCGCTACCTGGCGATGCACGACAAACTCACCGGGCTATACAGCCGCCATATGTTCGGCGAGCTGCTGGCCCAGGCGGTCGAGCATACGCGCCGTAGCGGCCAGCCGATGGCCGTGCTGCTGATCGACCTGGACGACTTCAAGGCAGTGAATGACGGCCACGGCCATCACGTCGGCGACGCCCTCCTGAAAGAGGTTGCGCGGCGCATGCGCGCCGTGCTGCGCGGCTGCGATGCGCTGGCTCGGCTGGGCGGGGACGAGTTCGCGGTGCTGCTGCGCGAGCAGGCCGATGTAGTGGCCGCCACCACGGTGGCCCACAAGCTGGTGGAGGCGATCTCGCGGCCCTGGCAGTTCGCCCACCAGGAGAGCTACCCGGGCGCCAGCATCGGCGTGGTGTTCGCGCCCAATGACGGCGAAGACGCCGAGACCTTGCTGCGCCGCGCCGACATGGCGATGTACCGCGCCAAAGAGGCCGGGCGCGGCACCTATGCGGTGTTTGATCTCGGCATGGCGCGACAGATGGAGGAGCGTGTGCTGCTGCAGGGCCGGCTCAAGAAGACGCTCGACGGCACTGGGTTGCGTCTGCACTACCAGGCACAGCTGTGCGCCGTCAGCGGTCGGGTGGTCGGCGTCGAAGCATTGCTGCGCTGGCACGATGCCGAGCTGGGCGAGGTGGCGCCGGCGCGCTTCATTGCCGTGGCTGAGAGTTCCGGCCTGATCCAGGGCCTGGGCGACTGGGTGATGGACGCGGCCTGCCGGCAGATCGCGCTGTGGCGCGGCCAAGGGCTGGCGCTGCGGGTGGCGGTCAATGTGTCGGTGCACCAGCTGCGCCAGCCCGGCTTTGCCGACCGCATCCAGGGCTTGCTGGAGCGCTGGCAGCTGCCGCCCGCGCTGCTGGAGCTGGAGATCACCGAGACGGCGGCGATGACCCACCACGACCAGGCCCAGGCCCAGCTCGAGCGGGTTGCAGCGCTGGGCGTGCAGCTGGCGTTGGACGATTTCGGCACCGGCTACTCCTCGCTGAGCCATCTGCGGCAGATGCCGGTATCGCGACTCAAGATGGACCGCGATTTCATCCAGGGAATCACCCACAACCCGCAAGACGCTGTGCTGGCCCGGGCCATCATCGGCCTGGCCAAGACCCTGGGCAAGACCGTCGTGGCCGAGGGTGTCGAGACCGCAGCACAGCAGGCCTTTTTGCAGCAGCAAGGCTGCGACGAGCTGCAGGGCTGGCTGTTTGCCCGCGCGCTGCCGGCTGAGGAAATCCCGGCGCTGGTGCGGCGTTTCGCGGTGCCCTGCGGGCTGTTCGGGCCTGTCCGGCAGGCCGGCTGAATCCGTCGTATCGTCACGGCTTTGTGAACTCGCAACGGAGAACCCTGATGAAGCTCTACTACAGCACCGGCGCCTGCTCCCTGTCCCCGCACATCGTGCTGCGCGAGGCGGGTCTGCCTTTCGAGCTGGTGCTGGCCAGCACCAAGACCCACAAGCTGCAGGACGGCACCGATTTCTACACCATCAATGCCAAGGGCTATGTGCCGCTGCTGGAGCTCGACAACGGCGAGCGCCTTAGCGAAGGCCCGGCCATCGTCCAGTACATCGCCGACCAGGTGCCTCACAAGAATCTGGCGCCGGCCAACGGCAGCTGGGCGCGCTACCGCCTGCAGGAGCTGCTGAACTTCATCAGCACCGAGCTGCACAAGGGCTTCTCGCCGCTGTTCAACCCGGCCATGCCCGAGGAGGCCAAGGTGCTGGCGCTTGCCAAGCTGGCCGAGCGCCTGGGCTGGATTGACGCACAACTGGCCGGCAAGCAATTCCTGATGGGCGATCAGTTCACCGTGGCCGACGCCTATCTGTTCACTGTCAGCAACTGGGCCAAGATGGTCCATGTCGATCTCGGCGCCTACACCCATTTGCTGGCCTGGCGCGAGCACGTCGCTTCTCGCCCGGCCGTGCAGGAAGCGATGAAGGCCGAAGGTCTGATTAAGTGAGAGCGCAGGCGCGCCAGCAACTGGCGCTTTATCTGCAGCGCTTTCCGGCGGAGGCGCAGCGCCTGGCAGCGCTGCGTGCGCAGCTCGACGAGGACGCCGGCGACCCGCTGAGCCGAGCCAATATGCGCGGCCATGTGACGACCAGCGCCCTGGTGCTGGATGCGTCGCTGCGCCACATCCTGCTGATACACCACCGCGTGATCGGCCGCTGGCTGCAGCCTGGCGGGCATTACGAGCCCGGTCAGGACCTGTGGGGGTCGGCGCTGCGAGAAGTGGCCGAGGAGACCGGCGTGACCGAGCTGCACGCCCATCCGGCCTGGGGTCAGGCCTTGCCGTTGGATATCGACAGCCATCCGATCGCCGCGAATCCGAAGAAGGGCGAGGGCGATCATTGGCATCACGACTACGCCTATCTGGTGATTGCGCCGCTGACGCAGGACGTGGCCCCTCAGTTGGCCGAGGTACATGCTGCGGCCTGGCGGCCGCTGGATGCCTATCTGGCGGCCAGCGACGAGCCCCGCTACAGGGGCCTGGGCGCCAAACTGCTGGCCCTCAGGTCTTCGGCGCCTTGATCAGGCCTTCGCAGGTGGCGCGCTGCTGGTCGGCGGTGTCGACCTTGGCGCAGATGCTATTGAGCTGGGTCTTGAGTCGGCTCAGCACCGCCTGGTGCTGGCCCTCAACGCTCCAGCTGGCCAGTTGCGTGCCGACGCGCTGCAGTGAGCGGGCGCTGCGTTCGTAGAAGGCTCCCTTGTCCTTGGCGGCTTCGGCGAAAAGCTGGGCGGCGGTCTTCTCGATCTTGGCCGCGTCCAGCGGCGCCAGCTCGACCAGCGCGCTGAAGTAGCTGGAGCCCCATTGCAGCCGAGTGGCCGGGCCTTCGCTCTTGTTGAAAGCCTCTTCGTACCAACGCAGCGCCTCGTCGTTGCGGCCCTGCCTCTTGGCATTGCCGCCCAGCTGGCTCATCAGGTAGTAGGGCGAGTGGCTTTTGGCCAGGCTGGCCTTCAGCAATTCGTCGCTGTCCTTCCACAGCCCTGCCTGGCCCAGCAGATAGGCGGCCGAGGTGATCACGGACTGGCGCTCGTAGCCGTCGGTGATCTCGCGGTCGGCACGGGCCGCATGAGCCTTGACCTCCTGCTGCAGGGCCGGGGCGATCTTGGGGTGCAGCTCTGTCTTGGGCTGGTCGATGCGCGCCAGGCCGACCCGGGCCAGCAGCGCGCCAAGGCGATCGGCGCGCGATAGCGTGGGGTCAGCTTCCAGGCGCTTGAGTGTGCCCTCGAACTCGGCCACCAGGGCCTGACGCTCGGCGCCGGGCTCGTTGTGTAGGGCCCGGACGATGTCGGCGGCCTCGTTGGTCAGCACATCGGCTTGGCTGCGGCTTTGCCTGGCGTCGGCCAGCACCGCGCGCACCCGTTCGCGCAGCGCGTCGTCTGCCCTGACGCCTTGACCATCGTTGCTAGCGGCCAGCGCCTTCAGCCACAGCCGGGTGGTGGTCTGCGCATCGACGCCCTGGCTGGCCACGGCCAGCTGGGTCAGTAGGCCGGGCCGCTCGTTGGCCGGCACCAACTGCTGCTCATCGGTCTCCCAGGAATAGAAGCCCAAGAGCCGCCACTCGTTAGCGGCCAGCTTCTTGCCGGCCTTCGCATCGGCCAGCACCGCCTTGACCGGGCGGCCGCCGGCCATCCCCAACTGCAGCACTTTCATGACCTGGGGGGCATCGGCCTCGCCGGGCAGGCGGGTGATCTCGCTGCCCTGCGGGCTGAACAGAATCATCGTCGGATAGCCGCGCACCTTGAAGCGGCTGCCGAGCTTCTGCGCACCGGGCAGGTCGCCGTCGATATGGACCGCGACGAAGGCGCGCGATTGCTCGATGAAGTCCTGCCGATTGAACAGCGTGGCTTTCAGCTGGTTGCAGGGAGGGCACCATTTGGCGCCCCAGTACAGCAGCACCGGTTTCTTCTCGGCCTTGGCCTGAGCGAAGGCGCGTTCGATGTCGACGTCGGCGGCGGCCGCCTGCCAACCGACGCCGCTGGCGGCCGGCGCGGCGGCTCGCAGTACGGCGGGGCTGCTCAGGGCGAGCGCCAGGGCGAGGGCGGTCAGGCGAGGTGTCATGGGGCGAGTGCGCCGCCCTTGTGAGGCGGGCAGGGCTTGTTGATCAGTGGTGACATTCTGTGCCCAACAGCCAGGTGCTGACCATGAGGGGAAAGCAGGAGCCCACGTGCGCAGCGCACTGGCGGTGCGCGGCCCCTGCCGACCCGGCCCGCTCAGCCCCGTGCGGCCAGACCGTTGAGCACGATGGCGCCGCCAAACAGAACATTCAGCCGTTCAAAACACGGGCCAGGGTCGACACCACGACGTTCTTGCCAGGCAAACAGGCCAGGCTCAGCACCAGCCGGGCCGAGCCGAGCCGATCACCAGCTGGCATTGCGCCAGGTTCCACGGGTAGGTCGGCAGAGCGGCCAGCGCGAAGGGCAGCCGAGGCATCCAGCGGTCGACTGGACATTCGTCCAATGGCGCGCCGGGCGCTGCCGGGAGACAGTGGGGCTTCCCTCAACCAAGCAGTCCTTTGCTCCATCATGAACATTCTCAAGTGCGCCGTCCTCAGCCTCGCCGCTTCCATCACGGTCGGCTCCGCCGTCGCCACACCGATTGATGCCACGAAACCCAGCGTCGTCATCGTCCACGGCGCCTTTGCCGACGGCTCCGACTGGGCCAAAGTGATCCCGCTGCTGCAGGCCAAAGGCGTGCGCGTGACCGCCGTGCAGAACCCCCTCAGTTCTCTGGCCGACGATGCGGCCGCTGCCAAGCGCGCGATCGACGCGCAGCCTGGCAAGGTGGTGCTGGTCGGCCACTCCTGGGGCGGCGCGGTTATTACCGAGGCCGGCGCCACTCCCAAGGTTGCCGCGCTGGTCTACGTCGCGGCCTTCGCGCCCGATGTCGGCCAGGCCGTCGGCGAGCTCGGCAAGAACTACCCGACTCCCTCGGGCCTGGCCCACTTCGCTCCCGATCCCGCAGGCTGGCTTTACCTGACCCCCGAAGGCATGAGCAAGCACTTCGCCCAGGATCTCCCGGCTGCAGCCACCAAAGTGATGGCGGCCACGCAGGGCCCGATCCTGGGTGCCGCCTTCGGCGATAAGCTCTCGGTGGCCGCCTGGAAGCACAAGCCCTCGTGGTACCTGCTGGCTGAGGCCGACCGCATGATCGCACCGGAGCTGCAGCGCGCCACGGCCAAGGCTATCAACGCCAAGCTGAGCACCGTCAACGCCAGCCATGTGCCGCAGCAGTCGCAGCCGGCCAAGGTGGCCGCAGTGATACTGGACGCGGTGCACAGCGTCAAGTAAGGAAGGCATGATGAGCGGGGCGTGCTGCCCGACGCGGCGCGCCCTGCTGCTTACATTCGACGCCTGCCAGCTCGCCATGTCTCTTGTCCCCGCCGCCGCACAGGTCCAGGTCTTCGATGCCGTCAGGGCGCTTGCCTTCGTTGGCGATCTGAGCATGGGCCAGCCAATCGACCATTCCGCTCGCACCGCCTGGCTGGCCGTCCAACTGGCGGTGGCGCTGGGCCTCGACGCCCGGCTGCAGGCCAACGTGGTCTACGTCGCGCTGCTGCGCTGGTCCGGTTGCACCGCCAACGCGCCCGAGGTCGCCGATGTGATCGGCGACGATGTCGGCGGTCGGCAGGCGATGCTGGCGGTCGGCCTGCCGGCCCATCTGTCCGGACTGCTGATCCCGGCGGCGCAAATCCATTGCGAGGTGTCTGGCGACGTCGCGCGCACGCTCGGCCTGCCACCGGACATCGAGTGCGCGCTGCGCCGCATCTTCGAGAAGCTCGATGGCAGCGGCCAGCCGAACGCACTCGCCGGCGCCGAGGTGCCGGTCGAGGTGCAGTTGGCCCAGGTCGCCAACGATCTGGAGATCCACAGTCGCGTCCATGACTTGGAACGCGCGCTGGCCAACCTGGCCGCGCGTGCCGGTTGCCACTATCCCGCCGCGTGGCTGCCAGTGCTGCGCCGCCACGCGGCAGACTGGCTGCATACGCTGGAGCGCGACCCGGCCTGCATCGATGCGTCGCCCGCGCCGGCGATGGTGGCGTTGCCGGTGCCGACCGCGTCGCTGGAGCTGATCGCCGATGTGATCGACCTGAAGCTACCCTGGCTTACCGGCTACTCGCGCCGCGTGGCCGAGGCAGCGCGCGCCGCTGCGCTACGTCTTGACTTGACCGAGGCGCAAGGTCAGCGCATTTACCGCGCCGCGCTGATCCACGGCATGGGCCGCGCAGCTGTGCCCAACGAAATCTGGAACCAGCCTGGCCCGCGCAGCGAGGCGGCGATGGAGCGGCTGCGTCTGGTGCCCTACTGGACGGGGCGTGCCGCGCGTCGCATCGGCAGCCTGAGCCAGGAGGCCGACATCGCCTCCCATGTCGATGAGCGGCTGGATGGCTCGGGCTTTTTCCGTGGTACGTCGGGCGACGCGATCGGCATCGAGGGCCGCGTGCTGGCCGCGACCGCGCAATGGGTGATGTGGCAGACCGACCGGCCCGGTCAACCGGGCCTGGACGCGGCCGAGGCCAGCCAGTGCCTGCGCGACGAGGCGAAGCGGGGCCGCTTTGATGCGCGTGTGGTGGCTGCGCTGACCGGCGCGGCGTGGGCATCGGCCATCCCTGCGCCCGCCGACCCGGCCGGGTTGTTGAGCGCCCGCGAGGTCGAGGTGCTGCGCCGCATCAGTCATGGCCAGAGCAACAAGGAGGCGGCGCGCGCACTGGGCATCAGCCCGAGCACGGTACGCGCGCACTTGGAAAACATCTTTCGCAAGCTCGACTGCACGACGCGCGCCGCCGCCACGCTGAAGGCGCTGACGATGGGGCTCTTGTAGGCAAGGGCTTGGATGTCCGCCCGTTGCAAGCGCCGGTCCACTGGATGCTGGCAGGTGGCTGCCTGCGTTGAATCTGCTCAAGCGCTCAAGATTGACCGAAATGCTTGGCCACCAGCCGGGTCAGCGTGCCCCAGTTTCGCATTGTCGTCGGCGTGCCCAGTGCCTTCTCCAGCAGTGCATTGCTGCTGCCGGGGCTTGCGCCGAGCTGGCGGCTCAGCCCCAGCGCCGTGCGGCTGGCGGCGTGATAAGCGAACACTTCGGCGTCGCCGCGAGCCGAGCACAGCGGCAGTGCCGGTGCCTCGCTGGCCTTGGCGGACAGAAAGCTGATGCAGCAGTCGTAGACATCGTCAAGCCGCTGGCTTGAAAAGGGCTGGCTGGCCACCAGCTCGGCCACGGCCGCGAGTCGGCGCAGAAAGCCCGGCTCGCGCAGCCCGCAGGCCGCGCGCAGATGGGCCGAGGCTGCCGCCAGCACGCGGCGTGCCGCCGCATCGCTGCGAGCGTCGAACACCAGGGTGCCGTTGACCTGGAAGGAGGCCGGTCGCAGCGCGCCGGCCGTCTCGAAAGCCTGTTCCAGCAAGGCCTTGTCCGGGCAGTTCCGGCGGCCCAGATTGAGATTGCGGAAGAAGACGACGTATCTCATCGGTGGTGGCGGCTCCGCCAGCTTTCCTTTCCCAAGCTTATGCTAGCGGCCATGAACATTCCCACGGTGCCAGATCCTGCCGAAGGTATGTCCGAACGCTTGGCCGAGGCCATGGAGCTGATCCGGGCCCAGGCCCGGCCCGAGGCGCTGCAGGCGCTGGCCCGCTTCGCGATCTGGGGCGAGGGGCGGCTGGGCCTGTCGGTGCCGCAGATGCGCGCTGTGGCCAAGCGGCTGGGCCGCGACCACGCGCTGGCGCTGGCGCTGTGGGACACCGCCGTACCCGACGCGCAGATCGTCGCCAGTCTGATCGCCGAGCCGGCGCAACTGACGCTGGCACAGATGGACCTTTGGACCCAAGGCATGGCAGCCTGGGATGTCTGCGACCAGGCTTGCAACAATGCCTTTCGCAAATCGCCGTTGGCCTGGGCGCGCATTCGCGTCTGGGCCGCAAGCCGCGAGGAGTTCGTGCGGCGTGCCGGTTATGCGCTGCTGGCCGTAATGGCCGTGCATGACCAGAAACGGCCCGACGCCGACTTCATCGCTATGCTGGCGTTGATCGAAGCGGCGGCTGACGATGATCGCAACTTCGTCAAGAAGGCCGTCAACTGGGCATTGCGCCAAATCGGCAAGCGCTCGGACACCTTGCTGCCCGAGGCAATTGCCTGCGCCGAGCGCCTGCGCGAGCGGCCCGAGAAAAGCGCGTGCTGGATAGGCGCCGATGCGCTGCGTGAGCTGGGGCCACGGGTCCACCGGCCGGGGCGGAGCTGAGCCGTCGGCCTACTCCACGAGCAGGTGGCGGTTCTTCAGCACGACATGGATCTTGTCGCCTATGGTGTCCTTGTTGAAGGGCTTGACCACATAGCCACTGGCGCCGAGCTGGGCGGCGCGGACGATGTCTTCCTTGCGTCCCTCGGCCGTGACCAGCAGCACCGGCAAGTGGCGCAGTGAATCGGTCTCGGGCTTCTTACGCAACGCCTCCAGCAGCTGGAAGCCGTTCATCACCGGCATATTGATGTCGCTGAGCACGAAGTGCACCGGCTCACCCGACTCGGCCGCCAATTCCAGGGTGCGCAAGGCCGCCTGGCCGTCCTCGGCCTCGACGATCTTGCGAAATCCCAGCTCGCGCAGCAGCCCCGAGATGATGCGCCGCATCGTCGAGAAGTCGTCCACCACCAGAAAACAGAAATCTTCGCGCTTGATCGTCGTGACCATATAGGGCCCTCCTCCGCCGTGAGGAGGGAATGCTACCCTCCGCGCCGCGCCGCGCCGCCTGTATCACTGCGATGTCGATCTTGCCCATCTGCATCATCGTCTCGAAGACCCGCTTGGCCGCCGCCGGGTCCGGGTCGGTGATCGCTGCGGTCAGCGCGCGCGGCGTGATCTGCCACGACAGGCCCCAGCGGTCCTTGCACCAGCCGCAGGCGCTGGCCTGGCCGCCGTTGTCGACAATCGCGTGCCACAGCCGGTCGGTCTCGGCCTGGTCCTCAGTCGCCACCTGAAATGAGAACGCCTCGGTGTGCTTGAACGCCGGGCCGCCATTGAGCCCCAGGCAGGGAATGCCCAGCACCATGAACTCGACCGTCAGCACATCGCCCTGCTTGCCCTAGGGGTAGTCGCCCGGCGCGTGATGGATGGCCTTCACCGCGCTGTCCGGGAAAGTCGCGGCATAGAAGGTGGCGGCGTCCAGTGCGGTGCCGTCGTACCAAAGCCAGAGGGTGGTCTTGGGGGGAGCATCGCGGGCTCCGACAGGTGGGGGTGCGGGGAGGCTACAGGCGGCTGAGTATGGGCGCTCCCGCATGCGCCCCAGACTCGATCCAGTCAAGAGCCTTTGAGTGAAGCCGCCCATTTTTCAGACCAGTCTCTTAGCGGCGATATCAGCTCCATCAGCTCGCGGCCACACTCGGATAATTCATATCCATGCTCACCAAGAATGATCAGATCTGCTTCTTTCAAATCTGCCAGCCTGGTGCTTAGCACGCTCGAAGATATTTGGCCGCACTTCTCTTGAAGCTCTCCGAATGAGAGGGGATAGTTGTTGGCCTCCCACAGGATTCGCATGGCCCAGCGTCTACCCAACAGGTCCAGCAAAGCCATCACGGGACGCCCCGTCGAAGATCCTCTGACAGGTGAGCCAGGCTTTGGTATGTTCATAAGGAATTGCACTTCTAAAAAAGAAGTGATATTATAAATTGACTGCTTGCAGATTGTAAGACATAGGGAGGACCATGTTTCTCATAGATATAATATTTGACGCGCCGCTTGATGTCATTGACGAACACATTGGGCAGCATCGCGAATATCTTGCTGCACACTATGAGAGCGGCAATTTGCTCTTCGGTGGAAGAAAAATCCCACGCTGTGGTGGCATCATTTTGACTCGTCTGGAAAGCCGCCAAGAGGTCGAGGAGATTTTCAATAGTGATCCTCTCATCCTTGCCAAGGCCGCAAAATACTCAATTGTCGAGTTTGAGCCAGTGATGCGCTGCGCTGCGCTTGTCGGCATTGTGTAGGCCCGAAGAGTTCATGCCCACCCTTAACCATGGAGTCGCAACTTGATAACCAAGAACTTTGCCGGTGCCTTCTTGCTGGCGATTTCGACGCTCGCTTCTGGTGCCGAAATGACGCAACAGGAGAAAGACCTCGTCGTAGGCAAGCTCAGGCAAGAGATTGGCGATAACTACGTGCTCAGCGAGCATGTCGGTGCCATCAACAAGACGCTGGATGACGCGATCCGTTCGGGTGCGATGAAAAGTGTTTCAACACACCAGGAAATGACCGAGCTGTTGACTGCATCGTTGCGCCGGTTCGACAAGCATTTTGGTGTCCAGTGGAGAGATCAGAACCAAACGGGCGCGCGGGCGGCTGGCGAGGACTGGTTCGCCAAGCTAGGACGAAAGAATTCAGGATTTGAGAAGGTGGAAATACTTGACGGCAATATCGGCTATGTCAATTTTTGGGGTTTTGACAATGTCAATAATGCATCGAGAACTCGGGTTAAAACGGTCATGGCCATGGTCGCCGATACCGATGCCATCATTTTCGACCTCAGGAAGAACGGTGGCGGCAGTGGCGACATGGTGCGACTGATCAGCAGCTATCTGCTGGCAGGCAAGGTTCACTTGAACAGCTTCTACTGGAAGCCGTCGAACTCCACCACCGAGTTTTGGACCCTGGAAGACATTGACGGCAAAAGGCGTACGGATGTTCCGCTGTATATTCTGACCAGCGCCGAGACGTTTTCGGCCGCCGAGGAGTTTGCGTACAACCTGAAACATCTGCGTCGGGCAACTATCGTCGGTGAAACCACCAAAGGGGGTGCGAACCCTTGGCGCTTTTTCGAACTGGGCCATGGGTATCGCGCTGCCATTCCCATCGGGCAGGCGATCAACCCCATCACGAAGGCAAACTGGGAGCATGTCGGCGTTCAGCCCGACGTCAAAGCGACGAGCGCAGAGGCACACCACGTGGCTTACAGGATGGCGCTCTCGGCACTGAAGGAATCCACGCGCAACCCTCGTCAACTGGAAGAAATAAACAAGAAGTTGAACGAGTAGGGCGACGGGATCGAGAACCCGCCGGGTCGCATGCCGACCGCTCCCAAACAGGAGTGGCGCCGGGCCTGGCCGGCTCGCAAGATCGCCCGGGTCATCCGCCGCCCGAGGAGTACCGCATGACCCGCATCCTGTCTTGCATCGCTGCCGGCCTGCTGGCCCTGGCAGCGCTGCGGCCCTGCGGCGTGCCGGGCGCTGAGCGGACACACACCACGCTTGCAAGGAGGCCATGATGACCATGTCCACCACCGCCTCGAGCCCCATGCCGGCGGAGTACGGTTTTCGCGAGGCCGACGACCCGCAGGGCAAGCGCGTCATCATCACGCCCCGGCCCTACGGCGGCGCCGTCACGGACCTGCTGTTCTGGGCGCGCAGGGCAGGGGCAGACCCAGGTGCCTGGTCAGCCACACCGCGCCGCCGGGTCGCCTCGCGATGCGGGCGGCTCGGATGTCGTGATGGATTCTCGGCGAGCGCCTCGCCCGTCCAACCCGGCCTGCACGCTATGTCATGATGACGTAGGATGATCGTCATGCGAAAGTCAAACATCGGCACCAGGGCTGCAGCGAAGGATGCGACACACGAGCGCATCGTGACGGTGGCGGCCCGAGCCATTCGTCGAAGCGGCTACGACGGGACCGGGGTTGCCGACATCATGAAGGAGGCGGGCCTGACGCATGGGGCCTTCTACTCCCACTTCCCGTCACGCGAGGCGATGCTGGCGGAAGCGGCTGGCAGAGCATGTGCCGAATCCGCCGCCGCAGCGGCCGATGTCGTGACGAGAGTCCCTCCCGGCATGGCGCTGGCATACATGCTGAGCGCTTACCTTTCCAAGGCCCATGTAGAGAACGCAGACCTGGGCTGCCCCTTGGCCGCGCTGGGTTCGGAAACCTCGCGCCAAGCGCCCGAAGTGCGTCGGGTGGCGACCCGGCACATCAAGGAGATGGTCGATCTCATCGCCCGCCAGTCACCGGATTGGGGGCAGCCCGGCGCCCATGAACGGGCACTCGTAACCATCTCGACCATGGTCGGCGCCTTGTTGCTGGCACGCGCCGTCGATGAGCCCGGGCTGTCGGACAGCCTGCGCGAGGCTGCGCTCAATCACTTGAGCCCATCGGCTCGCTGAGTCCATGGCCGGGCTTGCAGTTTTTGCTCGAACTTTGATATTACGAACATCATGCGAATAAGGAAATCCCATGAAAGCATTCGTTCTGGAGCGCTACGGCAAGCAGCGCGAACTACGCCTGGCCGACATGCCGAGTCCGTCGCTGCGCGATGACGAGGTTCTGGTCGAAGTCCATGCCGCAGGCGTCAATGTGCTGGACTCGAAGATCAGGGACGGCGAGTTCAAGCTGATCCTGCCTTACCGGCTGCCCATCATCCTGGGGCATGATGTGGCGGGTGTCGTGGTCAGCACGGGAGCGCGCGCGCGAAAGTTCAAGGTGGGCGACGAGGTCTATGCGCGTGTTGATGACTTCCGGATCGGCAGCTTTGCCGAGTTCGTTCCGGTCAGGGAGGCATCGCTGGCGCTCAAACCCCGGGGCCTTTCGATGGAGGAAGCTGCCTCCATCCCGCTGGTGGGCCTGACCGCGTGGCAGGCATTGGTCGAGAAGGCTGGCCTGAAGAAGGGGCAGAAGGTTTTCATTCAGGCGGGCTCCGGCGGCGTTGGCACTTTCGCGATCCAGCTGGCCAAGCATTTGGGCGCCACCGTCGCCACGACAACGAGCGCAGCCAATGTTGCGCTGGTCACGCGCCTGGGGGCCGACGTCGTCATCGACTACAAGACACAGGACTTCGAGCATGTCTTGCAGGACTATGACCTGGTGCTGAACAGCCAGGATGGCAAGACGCTCGACAAATCGCTGCGGGTGCTCAAGAGCGGCGCAAAGCTCGTCTCCATCTCCGGGCCACCGGACCCCGAGTTCGGTCGGGAGATCGCCGCACCGGGGTTCGTGAAGCTGGTGATACGGCTGCTGAGCGCGGGCATCAGACGCCGCGCACGAGGCCGAAGCATTGGCTATGCCTTCCTCTTCATGAAGGCCGACGGTGTCCAGCTCCGGCAGATCACCGACCTCATCGAAGCGGGTGCGATCTGTCCCGTCATCGACAAGGTATTCCCTTTCGAATCGACCAACGAGGCCTTGGCCTATGTTGCAGCCGGCCGCGCCAAGGGCAAGGTCGTCATCAAGGTCAAGTGAACCGGGTTCACAGCCACTGAACGCAGCTACTCACGCAAAGACCACTATGCTCATCGAACCGCTGGCATCGCAGCCCTCGACGCCCACCTGGAAGGATGTTCCAACCCGGAGCATCACCGCAGGAGGCGTGGTTTTCGCGTACCGCGAGCTCGGGGAGCAGAACTCCGGCACACCGGTCGTCTGTCTGATCCACCTGGCCGCCGTACTGGACAATTGGGACCCCCGCGTCATCGACGGACTGGCGGCTCGGCATCGTGTCATCGCCTTCGACAATCGGGGCGTGGGCGCGTCCAGCGGCGCTCCGGCGGCCTCGATCGAAGAGATGGCCAAGGATGCGATCACCTTCATCGAGGGCTTGGGGCTGGCTCAGGTGGATCTTCTCGGCTTTTCGATGGGCGGCATGATTGCGCAGGAGATCGTGCTGATGAGGCCGGAACTGGTGCGCAGGATGATCATCACGGGAACCGGCCCCGCAGGCGGCGAAGGCATCAGCAAGTTGGCCCGCGTGACCTATCTGGACATGCTCCGGGGCTTTTTGACCGGGCAGGACCCAAAGCAGTTTCTGTTCTTCACCAGGACGCCGACAGGGATCCGTGCGGGCAAGGAATTCCTGCAGCGAATCCAGGAACGCGCCGAAGGCCGAGACAAGAAGATCACGGTTGCCGCGTTGCGTGCCCAGCTGAAGGCGCTGCGACTGTGGGGCGAGAAAGCCCAGGCGGACCTGAGCAGGCTTGTGCATCCAGTGCTCGTCGCCAACGGCGACAGCGATCGCATGGTCCCCAGCAAGCTTACCTACGACCTGGCGCGGCGGCTTCCGAACAGCGAACTCCTGATCTATCCCGATGCCGGACACGGCGCGGTATTCCAGTTCCACGCGGACTTCGTGATCAAGGCGCTTGCGTTCCTGGCTCGCGAATCGGCATCAGCTCGGCGCTGCTAGGGTATGGCTGCGCTTGCCCGGCTTTCTCGCCGCCACCGCCGCCCGCATGGCCAATTCCGCCCAGGCCTGCATCGCGGCGCGCGACTCAAGCGCACTGTCGGGGGCGGTGTAGTAATGCAGGCGCCGGGTCTTGCCTTTGGCTTCGTATTCGAAGAGCTGGCAGCCGGCGCTGGCGAAGTGGTCCTGAGTCTTGGCGTTGGCCTTGAGGTAGAGCCGGTCCCAGGCAATGATCGCGACCGTGAGGCCGTCCACGCTCAAACCCCAGCCCGAGAACATGCGCTTGGCCTGCACCTCGCCGAGGCTCCCCAGCAGCTCGCAGCAGTAGTCGGCGAAGTCCGCGCCGGGTGGCCGGACCTTCGCGCGGGTGAATTCGGGGGCAGTGCTGCGCGGCATGGAGACTCCACGGTGTCGGTGCAGAAAAACAAACAGGCAAGCCGCAGAGGTTGGCGACGCATGCCGAGAGGGCATCAGTTGGCACGGGCTTTAGATGCTAAGGGCTAAGCCGGCTCAGCCAACCGCTCGCATAAGTGCCGACAATCCTGCCATGCATTGGCTCTTGAACCTCCTGCTGGCCCTGGCCGCCATCGGTATCGCGCTGCTGTTGCGCCCCTGGCGCGGCCTGCCGCCGGGCGGCCCGCCCTGGCCCTGGTTGGCCTGGGGCGTGGCGGGGATGCCGCTGCTGTGGAGCGCAGACCGGCTGGCGCAGTCGGCGGTGTTGCAGCCGCTGTCGGGGGCTTGCCTGCTGCTGCTGATGGCGGGCTGGCCTCTGGCGGTGCTCGGGCTGGTGCCGGTGACCTTGTTGACGGCCTGGCTGGCCGATCTGTCATGGGCCGAGGCGCTGCAGCGCGGTGTGTGGCAGGGCCTGCTGCCGGCCACGCTGGCGCTGGGGCTGGGCGCCGGCGTGCGGCGCTGGCTGCCGCAGCATCTGATGGTCTACATCCTGGGGCGGGGCTTTGTCGCGACCCTGCTGGCCGGAACACTCAGCGGCGCGGCGGCGCTGGCTCTGCACGGTGGCATGGCCTCACTCAGCGAGGCCGACCTGATGCTGGGTCGCTGGCTGAGCGCCTGGGGCGACGCTTTCATCACCGGGATGCTCACCGCCATCTTCGTGGCCTTCCGGCCGCAGTGGCTGGCCACTTATTCCGACCAGCTGTATTTGCCACAGTGATGTGCCGTGCTTGCTGGCTGCTAGCCGACGGCCGTGCCGTCCAGCTCGGGTCGGCTTGCCTCAAGCCATGCCTCGAAAGCGTGCTCCGCGACGGGCCCTGTTTCGCCGGTGCCAGCTTCGGCCTCGTCGATGCGGTGTTCGCGCCGGCTTGGCGCTATCTCGACACCTTCGATGGCCTGTGCGAGCTCGGTGTCTTCACTGACACGCCCAGGCTGCGCCGTTGGCGCCACGAGCTCTCGCAACGGCCCAGCGTGCGGGCCGCCGTAGCGGCCGACTAAGGTGATCAGCTGATCGACTTTCTGAGCCGCCACAACGCCGGCTTGCTGCACTCGGCCGTCGCGACCCCCGGCCGCAGCGGCGCCTAGTCCGAAGCGGCCCGCGCCAACGCCTCCCGCGTCGCCGCATTGGCCGCGAAGAAGTGCTCGACCCGCAGCGAGGCCACGGTCACGTCCAGCGGCGTGCCGAAGGTGGTGAAGGCCGAGAACAGCGCGAGCTCGCCTGCCGAGGAGCGCAATCGCGTGTGCATCAGCGGTGTGACGGGCGCAGGCGCCAGCGCCTTCGGCACATGGGGGCGCAGCTCCTCCAGCAGCGGGCGCAGCGCCGGCACATGCTGCGCCTCGCCGCAGGCGCGTTGCCACAGTCCGGCGCAGACCTCCTCCTCGTTGACGCACAGATGGCGCAGTCCGCCGGGCCGCAGACAAGCGCGCAGCAGATTGAAGTCGCCGCTGTCCAGCAGGGCCGGATCGACGCCCAGCAGTCGCATCAGGCCACGCAGGCCGCGGTTGGACATCAGCAGGGTCCAGCTACCGTCCATCACCAGGGCCGGGGCCGGATCATGGGCGTCCAGCAGATGGGTAAGCGCTGCACGCACCGGCGCCATCCCGGGGTCGTCGAGACTGGTCTCGGTATAAGCGGGCGCATAGCCGGCCGCCAGCAAGGCCTGGTTGCGCTCGGCCAGCGGCGCATCGAGCGCGTCCAGTACGGCCATCAGCATCTCGCGGCTGGCGCGCGAGCGGCCGGTCTCGATACAGCTGAGATGGCGTTGCGAGACGCCCACCCGCAGCGACAGTTCCAGCTGGCTGATGCGGCGCTGGGCCCGCAGGGCGGCGAGGGTGGAGGTGTTCATGGCTTGAATCCTAACGGGGCCAGGTCTTGCCGCAATGACCTGAAAGGTCATTGCGGCAGGCCGGTCCGGCGCCGAGACTGGCGCCGTTTCCGATGCCAAACCCGTGATGAAAGGACCTGTGATGAAAGTCGCTCTTGCCCTGGTGTTCGCCGTCTTTGGCGCCTACTCGCTATATGTGATCGCCGAGCTCGGCTATCTGGGCCTGTGGCAAGCCCTGCTGAGCAATCTTGCCGGCAGGCAGGTGGTGCTGGACCTGCTGATCGCCTCGGTGCTGCTGCTGGGCTTTCTGTGGCGCGATGCGCAGCGCAGCCGCCGGCGCTTCTGGCCCTATGTGCTGTTGACCCTGGCGGCCGGCTCCTTCGGCCCGTTGCTGTACCTGTTGCTGGCACCGCGTGCCGACAAGCTTAGCGCAGGTCTTCCGCGCGCGGCCTGATGCCATAGGCCCTGAACAGACGCTCGATGCTGCCGTCCTGCAGCATCGTGTGGCGGGCCTGCTGCAGCGCGGCGAGCTCGGCTGAGGTGACGCCGGTGCTGGCTGCCAGCCAGACTTCGCCGGCCTCCAGCTCCATGCCGATCTGGAATTGCGTGATGTCGCGGCCGCTGCCGCGTACCTTGTCCATATTGATGACATCGCCGCCATAGATCGCGTCGACATGGCCGCGTTCGAGCTGGCGCAACATGTCCTCGACGCTGTGGGCCTGCAGTACCAGTTCGTCCTTGAAGCCGTGACGCTGCAGCTGGGCCAGATTCGGGCTGGCGCGCAGCACCGTCAGCTTGAGCCGTCTGGCCTGCTCCAGGCTGCTGACCGGGGGGCGGCCGGCGCGGTTGATGAAGACAAAGTGCTGCACATAGAGTTTCAGCAGCCATTGGTAATGGGGCTCGCGCTCGGGCGTGCGCGTCAGAGGCAGGATTGCAACGCGGGGCTGGGCGCTGGCCATCTGCATGGCCCGAGCCCAGGGGTAGAAGTCGACTTTGACCGCGTGCCCGGTGCGTCGGGTCAGCTCCTCGACCAGCTCCACCAGCACGCCGGGCCGCCCGGGCTGGCCCTCGATCGCAAACGGCGGTAGGTCGCCGCTGACGATGCGCAGCGTGACGGATGCAGGCTCGGCGCTGGCCCAGCCGGGTAGGGCCAGACCGGCGGCAAGGAACGGGCGGCGTTGGATGGACATGAGGCGATGCTCGCACATCGGCGTGTCGGCCGACAAGCGCGCGCCGTCAGTCCAGCGGTGGCGTGTCCTTGGCCACCAAGGCAGCCTGACCCTGCTTGGCAAACTGGGCCAGCGCAACGCCGCTCAGCGCAACGCCGCTCAGCGCCAGGGCCGCGCCCAGCAGCTTGACGGCGGTATAGGACTCGCCGGTGCTGGCCCAGGCCGCCAGGCCGGCAATCGGCGGCATCAGATAGATCAGTGGCGCGGTTCGTGCGACGCCGCGCTTGGCATTGACCCACCCCCAGGCCAGCCAGCCAACGAAACCGCTGGCGACCACGGCCCAGACCGCGCCCAGCCATAGCCAGGGCGACAGGCCGGCCCAGTCGACACGCAGCGCGGCCGGCGCGCTGAAGAGCAGCACCGGCATCGTGGCGATCAGCGTCGCATGGCCCATCACCAGCACGCCGCCATACCGCGCGATCAGTGGCTTGCTGGCCACCGTGTAGTAGCTGAACAGCGCGGCCGCCAGCAGCAGCACCAGGTCGCCGCCGCTGGCCCGCCACTGGGCACCGAGCAGCTTGTCCGACATGAAGAGCAGTGCGCCCGCCGCCGCTAGCGCGACGCCGCCGACCTGGGCGCGGCTGAGCCGCTCCAGCCCCGAGGCGCGCAGTATCAGCAAGGTGAATACCGGCCCGCAGGCCAGCAGCACCGAACTGGAGAAGGCGGTCGACCAATGCACCCCATAGGTGGCCAGCGCCAGATGCAGGCCCTGGCCGATCAGGCCCAGGCGCAACAGCGCCAGCCAGTCGGCGCGCGGCAGGCGCGGCCAGCTCAGGCCGAAATGCCAGAGCAGCAGGGCGGTCGCGCACAAGGGCATCAAGAGATAGCGCAAGAAGAGAAAGCCCTCGGGCCCCATCGCTGCGAACAAGGTTTTCTGCAGCGGGAAGTTCAGACCCCAGACCAGGATGGTGGCGAGGCCGACCCAGAGGGCCTGGCGGGCGGCGGCGGCGCTGGCGGACATGGACGGTTATCTTGCACCAGGCCTGCGCGGGGCTTGTGCGCCTGGCGGCATGCGCGAGCAAAAAAAGACCCCGCAGCGCCGGGCGCTGGACGGGGTCACAGGGGAGGAACTCTGGGAGGGGTCGGCGTTTCAGCGCTCGCGGCGCAAGGTGCCCTGGATATTGTTGGCGCCGCCCATCATGAAGACGGTGTAGATGCCGCCGGACAGCACCGGCAGGCTGGCGACGCTGTAGACCGGGGTGCCTGAGGTCGGCGCACCGACATTGAGCAGGGAACTGGCGCTGCTGTTGACCGTGGCGACCGTCGAGGCCGTGCCCGGCAGCACGTTGCTGGCAATGGCGCTGTAGTCCAGCGTCATCGTCAGGCCGGCGTTCAGACGCGCGACACCGTTGATGATGCGGAACTTGGCCGTGCCGCTGGTGGTCGGCAGGCGGTTGTCGTCGCTGATCACGCTGATCTGCGGCGCGCCCGGCTCGCCCCAGACCAGCACCGTGTAGTCATTGCCCGCCGTCAGTGCCGGGGTGGCCACGGGCAGCGCCTGACCGTTGACATTGACCAGCAGGTTGGGGCTACCTGCGGCAACGATCTGATATTCGCCGATATTGGGTGCGATCGAAGTCGGCATCAGCGGGGTGCCGGCCAGTGTGACATTGACCTGGGCGCCGTCGGCCACCGCCGCGACAACGCGGGCCCGCGCATTGGTGGCGCCATGGGCGGCAACGCTGCCCTGCTGCGTCATCAGTATGCTGTTGACCAGCACGCCGCCGGGTGTGGGCGTGATCACCAGCGAGCCGACCTGCTTGCTGCTCAGCGTGATGCTGGGAATGTCCAGTCGAAGATCGCTCTTCTTGCCGCTTCCGGTGACGCGCACCCGGTAGGTGCCGCTGGCCACCGAGGTGTAGCCACTGCTGCCGCCGCCGGCGATGGCGCTGATGGTCGGCGAGGCGTTGTCCAGGCTGTCGGTGTTCTGGGTCAGATAGACGTCCAGCGTGCCGGCATCGGCGGCCAAATTCAGCACCAGCAGCTTGCTGTAGTTCTCGGCCGGTGCCTCTTCTTCTTCCTGAAGAATCGTGCTCTTCATATTGCCGGACCAGCCATAGGCGATCAGGCTGTAGTGGTTGCCCTTGGTCAGGGTCGGGTAGAGCGAGCTCAGGGTGCTTCCGGCCGACTTGACCAAGGCGGTGACGCTTTCGCCCGCCTTGGCCGAGGCGTAGCTGCTGGCGCCGCCGTAGGCAACGCCGGTGGCAACATTGCTGTCGGTGACCGTCAGGTCCAAGGCGCTGTAGGCACTGCTGGCGTTGACCAGCCGGATCTGCGCGCTACCGCTGTCGTCGTCACTGCCGCCGCCGCCGCAGGCCGCCAGCATTGCTGCGCAAACTGCCACACCCATGATCAAGCGCCTCGAAACCATATCTCACTCCTTGTTGTTGGGCGCGATTGGAGCGGGCCGACATTGCTGGGCTTTGTCCTCGTATTGCTGAGTGTGAAGAAGTGTTGGGGCTACCATTCCAGGCGTCATCCGACGTGACCTGACCCCCGAGGATTTCCCGCCATGTCCTATCCCCACCTGCTGCAGCCGCTGGACCTCGGTTTCACGACGCTGAAGAACCGCGTGTTGATGGGCAGCATGCACACCGGGCTGGAGGACGGGCGCAAGCACTTCGAGCGCATGGCGGTCTACTTCGCCGAGCGCGCGCGCGGCGAGGTCGGCCTGATCGTGACCGGCGGCTTCGCCCCCAATATCGAGGGCTGGGCCAAGCCCTTCGCGGGCACCCTGGCGACCTCGGGCGCGGCGCGGCGGCACCGGCAGATCACCCAGGCCGTGCATGCCGAGGGCGGCAAGATCGCTTTACAAATCCTGCACACAGGGCGCTATGGCTACCACCCCTTTTGCGTGGCGCCCTCGCGGATCCAGTCGCCGATCTCCCCCTTCACGCCGCGCGAGCTGTCAGCAAGAGGCATCGAGCGCCAGATCAGCGCTTTTGTGCGCTGCGCCCGGCTGGCCCGCGAGGCCGGCTATGACGGCGTCGAGGTCATGGGCTCAGAAGGCTATTTCATCAACCAGTTCCTGGTCACACACACCAACCAGCGCAACGACGGCTGGGGCGGCTCCTACGAGAACCGCATGCGCCTGCCGCTGGAAATCCTCGCGCGCATGCGCTCGGCGGTCGGCCCCGACTTCATCATCATCTACCGGCTCTCGATGCTGGATCTGCTGCCCGGTGGCAGCAACTGGGACGAGGTCGTGACCCTGGCCAAGCGGGTCGCGGCCGGCGGCGCGACGATCATCAACACCGGCATCGGCTGGCACGAGGCGCGCATCCCGACGATTGCCACCAGCGTGCCGCGTGCCGGCTTTGCCTGGGTGACCGCCAAACTCAGGGCCGAGCTGCGCAAGGATGGCATCACGACGCCGCTGATCACCAGCAACCGCATCAACACGCCCGAGGTGGCCGAGCGCGTGCTGGCCGACGGCAGCGCCGATATGGTGAGCATGGCGCGGCCCTTTCTGGCCGATCCCGAGTTCGTCAAGAAGGCGCGCGAGGGCCGGGCCGACGAGATCAACACCTGCATCGCCTGTAACCAGGCCTGCCTGGACCACACCTTTGCGCAAAAGATCTCGACCTGCCTGGTGAACCCGCGCGCAGCCTTCGAGCAGGAGCTGCGCATCGTCCCGATCGCGGCCACCCAGACGCAGCGCAAGAAAATCGCCGTGGTCGGCGCCGGTCCGGCCGGCCTGGCGGCGGCGACGACGCTGGCCGAGCGCGGCCACGAGGTGCACCTGTTCGACAGCGCGGCCGAGATCGGCGGCCAGTTCAATCTGGCCCGGCGAATACCCGGCAAGGAAGAGTTCAGCGAGACGCTGCGCTATTTCGGCCGCCGCATCGAGATCACGGGCGTGCGGCTGCATCTACAGCAGCGAGTGGCCGCCGCCGAGCTGATGGCCTATGACGAAGTGCTGCTGGCCACAGGCGTGACGCCGCGCAACCCGCGCATCAAGGGCCAGGACGATCCGGCGCTGGCCGGCATGGTGCTGTCCTATATCGATGTGCTGCTCAAGCGCGCGCCGGTGGGGCAGCGCGTGGCCATCGTCGGCGCCGGTGGCATCGGCTTCGATGTGGCGGAGTTCCTGGTTGAAGGGGCTCACTCCTTGACTCTTGATCCGGCTGCCTGGCAGCGCGAGTGGGGCGTGGCCGATCCCAGCGAGGTGCGCGGCGGCGTGCGCCGCCCGCAGCCCTCGGCGCCGGCCCGCGCGATCACGCTGTTGCAGCGTAAGGCCGGCAAGCCCGGCGCGGGCCTGGGCAAGACCACCGGCTGGATCCATCGCGCGGCGCTGAAGATGAAGCAGGTCGAGATGGTGGCGGGCGTCAACTACGAGGCCATCAGCGCCGAGGGCCTGTGGGTCAGCTACGGCGACAAACGCCAGGACATGCAGCTGGTGGCGGCTGACACCGTGGTGCTATGTGCCGGCCAGGAGCCCCTGCGCGAATTGGAGGCGCCGCTGCGCGCGGCCGGGCGCAGCGTGCACCTGATCGGCGGTGCGCTGGAGGCCGGTGAACTCGATGCCAAGCGTGCAATATTGCAGGGAACCCGGGTCGGCAGCAGCCTGTAAACCCTAGCCAGACTCAAGCCGGGCGCAGACACTTCCGACAGCCTCAGGGAATGATGAGGGCACAAGCGCCACGAGCGCTTGTGGCACATAAAGCAGTCACCACCGGCACCGCGTCGCGCCGGCATGTCGTGAACCGAGGGTCTGTCCGTCCATGAGCTTGATCAACCGTCGCCGTCACCGGCCGCTGGCTGGATTCGCGCTGCTGTCGCTGCCGGCGGCTGCCGCCTGGGCGGACACCGCCGTGGCCAGCGGACTGCGCGACCCGACGCTGTGGCTGGGTGCCTTCTGCGTGGTCGGCGCGCTGGCCATGGGTGCGACGTTGGGCCTGGTCTGGCAGCAGCGGCGCTGGCTGCGCCAGCGCCGAGCCGAGCTGGTGACCGCGCGCCGCGAGCGCAGCCGCCTGGCGGCCCTGCTCAATGCCATCCCCGACGCGGTCTATCTGAAGGACGCCAGCGGTGCCTATGAGGCCTGCAACCCGGCGTTCGAGCGTCTGATCGGCCTCAGCGAGGCGCAGCTGCAGGGCAAGCGGGATGCCGACCTGGCCGAGCCGCTGCCCGAGCGCGGACGCGCCTGGGCGCGCGGCACCGACGGCGTGCGCCTGTGCCTGGACATGCAGCAAGCGCCGGTGCGGGCCGACGGCCAGGCCCTGGGCCTGCTGGGCGTGGCGCGCGATATGACCGAGCTGCAACTGGCGCTGGACGAGCTCAAGCGTGCGGCCATGGTGTTTGAGCATTGCGCCGAGGGTATTTTGCTGCTCGACGACCAGGTGCGGGTGGTCGACGCCAACCCGGCCTTCTTCCAGATCAGCGGCCTCGATTCGCGCGAGGTGCTGGGCCGGCTGCCGCAGCCGCTGCGCCCCGGCGAACAGGCGCCGGACCTGCAGACCCAGCTCACCGAGGCGCTGGAGCGCGAGGGCAAGTGGTGCGGCGAGCTGACCTTGCGCCGGCGCGACGGGGAGCCAGTGCCAGTCTGGGCGACGCTGGTGCGGGTGCAGCCCGGCAGCTCCAGCCCGCTGCAGCATCTGCTGGTGCTGACCGATATCTCCAAGATCAAGCAGACCGAGGCCGAGCTGCTGCACCAGTCTTTGCACGACCGGCTGACCGGCCTGCCCAATCTGGCCCTGCTGCGGGACCGCGTGACGCGCCAGATCAGCATTGCCCAGCGTGACCACACCTGCGTGGCCGTGCTCTACATCGATCTTGACGGCTTCCGCGATGTCAACGACATCGCCGGCCACGCCGCCGGCGACGAGGTCATCAAGGTCACGGCCGAGCGCTTCATCAATGTCGTGCGGGCCAGCGACTCGGTGGCCCGAGTCGGCGCCGATGAGTTCGTCGTCGTGCTCTCGGGCTTGGTCGACGAGGAGACCGCGATGCGCCTGGGCGACCGGCTGATCCAGTCGATGGACGAGCCCATCATGGTTGGCGCCCAGCGTTTCAATTTGGGCGCCAGCATCGGCTTGGCGCTGTTCCCGACCGATGGCACGACGGTGGACGATCTGCTGCGCAATGCCGAGGCCGCGATGTGCCGCGCCAAGCTGAGCGCGCGCAACACGGTCCAGGCCTACCGGCCCGAGCTGACACTGGCGGTTCAGCAGCGCTTCGAGCTGACCCACGCGCTGCGCCTTGCCAACGAGGCGGCGCAGTTCCGCATCGAGTACCAGCCTCAGGTGCGCCTCTCCGACGGCGAGCTGATCGGCGCCGAAGCCTTGCTGCGCTGGCGCCATCCGACCCGCGGCCCGATTTCGCCGGCCGAGTTCATCCCACTGGCCGAAGACACCGGTCTGATCATCCCGATCGGCCGCTGGGTGCTGCAGGAAGCCTGCGCCCAGGCCGCGCGCTGGCATGGCCAGCCGGGCAAGCCACAGCAGATCGCGGTGAACGTCTCGGCCCGCCAGCTGCGCCAGGCCGATTTCGTCGAGACCGTCGATTTCATCCTGGCCGAGACTGGCTGCCCGCCGCAGGCGCTGGAGCTGGAGGTCACAGAGAGCCTGTTGCTGGAGGATGCGGAGGCGGCCATTGCTTTGCTGACTCAGCTGACCGAGCGCGGCGTGCGGGTCGCGATCGACGACTTCGGCACCGGCTACTCGTCGCTGTCCTATCTGAAGCGCATGCCGGTGCAGACCCTGAAGATCGACCGCAGCTTTGTCTCCGAACTGGGCATTGACAGCAATGTGGCGGCGATTGCCCGCACCGTCATCGTGCTGGCGCGCAGTCTCAACCTGGATGTGCTGGCCGAGGGCGTCGAGACCGCCGAGCAGGCCGCCTGGCTGCGCCGCGAGGGCTGTGACTGGGCCCAGGGCTGGTTTTACGGCCGCGCGATGCCGGCCGAGGACTTCAGCTTCACGCCACCACCCGAGCCGGACCGCAAGCCGGCCGTGCGCCGCCTGCAGCTGGCGTGATCGGCCAGCGCTTCATCGCGTAGCATGCCGGCCATGCTGGAAAACCCGGATCCCTCTGCCGCCACCTGGGCGCTTCTGACCCGCCTGGGCGAAGCGCAAATCCTTGTCCCGCTGCTGCTGGCTGCGATGCTGTGGCTGTGGCTGGGCGCCGGTCAGGGGCGGCTGGCGTTGCGCTGGCTGGCCGGCTTGGCCCTGGTCGCCGGGCTGACCGCGCTCAGCAAAGTGGCGTTCATGGGCTGGGGCCATGGGTCGGCGCGCTGGGATTTCACCGGGTTCTCGGGCCATGCGATGTTTGCCGCCGCCTGCTTTCCGCTGCTGGCCTGGGTCGCACTGCTGGGTCGGGACAAACTTATGCAGAAGCTGGCCGTGATCGCCAGCTTTGTGCTGGCTGCGCTCGTGGCCTACTCCAGATTGGAAGTACACGCTCACTCAGCCTCGGAGTCGGCGAGCGGTTTCGCGCTCGGCGCGCTGGCCAGCTTCATGGCGCTGCGCTGCGCGCCGGCTTTGCGCCTGGCCCTGCCGCTATGGCTGCCGGCCGCACTGGCCGCCGGCCTGCTGATCCTGCCGCTGAGTGCGCCGCGCTCACGCAGCCATGATCTGATGGTGGAGCTGTCCTTGCAGCTGTCGGGCCGGCCCCAGGTCTACACCCGCCAGGACCTGCATCGCCGCCGCATGCCGCCCAAGCTCAGTGCAGCGCCGCACCGCCTTGCTGGCACCACAGCGCCAGCACCGCCTCGTCTGCCTCCTCGCTGATCACCAGACCCTGGCTCAACTCGAAGCTGGAGTCGAACCAGCCGCAGCGCGCACCCGGCTCCGGCAACAACGTGGCCATCAGGGCCTGGCCGGCTTGTAGGGCGGCGGCGGTGATCTGGCGGGCCTGGACTTTCATGGTGGACTCCGAGGGATGCGGGCTGGCGATGGATTCAGTGTGGTCTGCTGCTGGGCGCATTTCCATCACACGCAGGGGGGGGCGATGGGGGAGAGGGTGGCCTTCCTACCCTCCGCCGGGGGCTTCGAAAAACCTTGAAACCCCGCCTTTCACCGTCTTTGAGCCTCAGATCGGCAGTGCAGTCGTGTGCTTGACCTCCTCCATCACCGCATAGGTGCGGGTTTCCCGCACGCCCGGCAGGGTCCAGATCACGCTGCCGATGAACTCGCGGTAGTGCCCCATATCTGCCACCCGGGTCTTCAAGAGGTAGTCGAAGCCGCCGGCCACCAGATGGCATTCCATGATCTCGGGCCGGGCTTGGACGGCGGCCTTGAAGTTGTCCATCACATCGTGCACCGTGCGGTCCAGCAGGATCTCGATGAAGACCAGCATGCTGGCCCCCAGCTTGGCCGGGTTCAGCCGCGCCTCGTAGCCGAGGATGTAGCCCTCGCGGGTCAGCCGCTTGACACGCTCCAGCACCGCGGTCGGCGACAGGTGCACCGCCTCGGCCAGCTTCAGGTTGGAGATGCGGCCATCGGCCTGCAGCGCGCGCAGAATGCGGGCGTCGATCTTGTCGAGTTCGTCGGTCACAGGATTTTTATCGTATGAAGTGCGTTGCTTCCGAATTTAATCCATGTGAGAGATCAATAAAGTTCAGGCATTCACTAGCTCCACCACTCTGGGGACCGTCATGACCGCCTTTGCCCTACCGACCGAAGTTGCCCGTCTGCCCGACCCCTACCGCGCCGAGATCCCGGTGGTCACCGCGCTGGCCGCCAGCGTCAGCCTCGACTGGCCGGCGGTGATCAATCACGCCGGCCCTTGGGTGCAGCAGGTGCGCGCCAACCCCGCGCCCTTTTGGGCGATGGAATCACTGCTGCGCGAGTATCCGATCACCAGCAGCGAGGGCCTGGCGCTGATGCGCCTGGCCGAGGCGCTGCTGCGCGTGCCCGATGTGCCGACCGCGATTGCGCTGACGGCCGACCAACTGGGTCGGGGGCAGTTTGATGGCGCGTCGGAGGGCCCGCACAAGATGCTGGCCAGCCTGTCCGCCTCGGCCATCTCCTTGTCCAAGAAGTTCCTGCCCAATGCCGAGGGCGAGGGCGGCCTGCTGACCCGCCTGGGCGCGCAGACCGTGGTCGCGGCCACTGTCCGCGCGATTCAGCTGCTGGGCCGGCAGTTCGTACTGGGCCGCAATATCCAGGAGGCGATGGGCGAGGCGACGGACGCCCGCAAGGCCGAGCCGATGCTGCGCTTTTCTTACGACATGCTGGGCGAGGGCGCCCGCACCGAGAGCGACGCGCGCCGCTACCAAGCTGCCTACGTCGGTGCAATCAAGGCGATCGCCGCCGGCGCCAAGGCGGCCTCGCCGGAGTCCGCCGACGGCATTTCGATCAAGCTCAGCGCGCTGTTCTCGCGCTACGAGGTGCTGCAGCGCGAGCGCGTTTTCGCCGAGTTGCTGCCGCGGGTCTGGCAGCTCATCGAGCTGGCCGCTCAGGCCAATATCAATCTGACCATCGACGCCGAGGAGGTCGACCGCCTTGAGCTCTCGCTAGATGTGCTGGACACCTTGGCGGCCCGCATCGCCGGCCACTACCCGCAGTGGCGCGGTTTTGGCCTGGCCGTTCAGGCCTACCAGACCCGTGCGCTGGACGTGGTCAACGAGGTGGCGGCGATTGCCCGCAAGCATGGGCTGCGCTTCATGGTACGCCTGGTCAAGGGCGCCTACTGGGACGGCGAAATCAAGCGCGCCCAGGAGCAGGGCCTGGCCTCCTACCCGGTGTTCACGCACAAGCAGCACACTGATGTGTCCTATCTGGCCTGCGCCCAGGCACTGATCGCGCATGCCGGTGTGATCTACCCGCAGTTCGCCAGCCATAACGCCGGCACCATCGCGGCCATCGTGCAGATGGCGCGCAAGGCCAAGGCCCCGTTCGAGATGCAGCGCCTTCATGGCATGGGCGAGGGCGTCTACCGTGAGGTCTTGAAGGACGGCAGCATCCCCTGCCGCGTCTACGCCCCGGTCGGCGAGCACCGCGATCTGCTGGCCTATCTGGTGCGCCGCCTGCTGGAGAACGGTGCCAACAGCTCCTTCGTCCACCAGCTGGCCGATGTCAATGTGCAGGTCCCCGAGCTCTTGGGCTCGCCGCTACAGCAGGTGGCTGCCCAGGGCGCCCTGCCGCTGCCCGCGGCGCTGTACGGCAGCCGCCGCGCCAACTCCACCGGCGCCGACCTGACCGCGCCGGGCCAGCGCCAGCCCTTTGTCGATGCGATTGCTGCTGCGCGCATCGCGCCGGTGGCCGAGGCCTCGGCCGCCGAGGTCGAGGCCGCAATGCAGGGCCTGGCGGCCGGCTTCCCAGCCTGGAACGCCACGCCGGTGGCCGAACGCGCCGCCATCCTGCGTCGAGCTGCCGATGCGCTTGATGCGCGGCTGCACGAGTTCAGCGGCCTGCTGGTCAAGGAGGCCTACAAGACCGCCGGCGACTGCATCGCCGAGGTGCGCGAGGCGGTCGACTTCCTGCGCTACTACGCTGACGAGGCACAGGCCCAGCCTTCGCCTTTGAGCGGCCGTGGCGTGTTCGTCTGCATCAGCCCCTGGAACTTCCCGCTGGCCATTTTTGCCGGCCAGGTGGTCGCGGCCCTGGTGGCCGGCAACACGGTGGCGGCCAAGCCCGCCGAGCAGACCCCGTTTGTCGCGCTGAAGCTGGTCGAGCTGCTGCACGCCGCCGGCGTGCCGGCCGATGCGTTGGTGCTGCTGCACGGCGCCGGTGAGACCGTCGGCGCCGGGCTGGTGGCCCATGCGCTGACGGCCGGTGTCTGCTTCACCGGCTCGACCCAGGTTGCGCAAATCATCAACAAGACGCTGGCCGCCAAGCCGGGCAAAATCGTGCCGCTGATCGCCGAAACCGGTGGCATCAACGCGATGCTGGTCGACTCGACCGCCTTGCCCGAGCAGGTCATCGACGCCGTCGTGCAGAGCGCCTTCCGCTCGGCCGGCCAGCGCTGCTCGGCGCTGCGCCTGTTGTGCGTGCACGAGAGCATTGCCGACGGCCTGATCGAGATGCTGGCCGGCGCGCTGCGCGAGCTGTGGGTCGGCCGGCCGGACGATCTGGCCACTGATGTTGGCCCGGTGATTGACGACGAGGCCTTCGCCAACATCAGCCGCCATGTCGAGCGCCTAAAGCGCGAGGCGACACTCATCGCCGAGGCGCCGGTGCACGACAGCATGCCGCGCCTGGTGCAGCCGGTGGCCTTCGAGCTGGGCCGCATCGATCAACTGGGCGCCGAGATCTTCGGCCCAGTGCTGCATGTGGTGCGCTGGAGCGGCGAGCCGGATGCGGTCATCGAGCAGATCAACGCACTGGGCTTTGGTCTCACTTTGGGTATTCAGACCCGCATCGACAGCCGCGCCCAGCGGCTTGCGAGCCTTGCCAAGATTGGCAATGTCTATGTGAACCGCAACATCATCGGCGCCGTGGTCGGCGTCCAGCCCTTTGGCGGCGAGGGCCTGTCCGGCACCGGCCCCAAGGCCGGCGGTCCGCACTATCTGCAGCGCTTTGCCGCGGTGGCCGAGGCCGGCCTCGAATCGTCCGCAGCGGTCGTCTCCACTTCAGGCAGTAGCGGCCCGGCACCGGTTCCCGCTGATGCGCTGGCCGCACTGCAGCAGGCCCAGGCGCATTGGAGCGAGCGTCCGGTGGCCGAACGCGCCGCGCTGCTCAAGCGCGCCGGCGCGGGCCTGGACACCGCCAGCGCCGCGCTGATCGCCGCGCTGGCTCAGCAGGCCGAGCAAGACCTGGACCCCAAGACGCTGCCGGGCCCCACCGGCGAGAGCAACGAGCTGCGCCAGCATGCCCGCGGCGTCTTCGTTGCCTTGGCTGCCGGCGCCGGCCAGCGCGGCCTGAGTGGTGTGGTCGCCAGTGCACTGCTGGCCGGCAATGCGCTGGCCGTGCTGGTGGATGAGCACAGCCGGCCCCTTGCCGAGAAGCTGCTGCATGCGCTCAGCGGCACCGGCCTGGACCTGAGATTGGTGCAACTCATCGGCCACGAGGGTCAGACCGCCTGGATCGCCAGTCCCGGCATCGCCGGCGTCTGCCTGGCCACGCCCGACGCCGCGCTGGCCCGCGAGGTCCAACGCCAGCTGGCCGAACGCCCCGGAGCTATCCTCCCGCTGATCACCGCCTTCGAAGCCTGCAGCGTCGGCCAGCTCTACCGCTTTGCGGCAGAGCAGACCTTGACGATCAATACCGCCGCCGCCGGGGGCAATGCGGCGTTGCTGGCGGGAGGGCATTGAGTGGCGGCGGCTTGAGTCGTTGCCAGCGCGTGCCTGCAGCTGCTGCGATGTCGGTCGTCAGTTGCCGGCAGCTTCGGCAAGCCGCCGTCGGTGCTCCAGGGTTGGCAGACCGCCCCGGCCCCAATTTTCGGTTGGGACTTCGTCGATGACGACGAAGGTGCTGTCGAGCGGCTTTCCCAGGACATCCCTGAGTAGTTCGCTGACGCCCCGGATCAGGCAGGCCTTCTCTTCGGCAGTGGCGCGATCTTGGCCGGGCTTGGAACCCTCGCGGGTGATCTGGATGGTGACGATGGGCATGATGGGTTTCTCCTTTGGGTCGACTCGATGTCAGTGGCCAGCGCTTTGGCCGCCATCGACATGCAGGATCTCGCCGGTCACGAAGTTGGCAGCGTCGAGGTAGAGCACTGCGTCGACGATGTCGGCGATCTCTCCGTTGCGACCGACCGGGTGCAGTGCGGCCAGCCATTCGTGCGTCGACTCGTGATGCATCGGCGTCTTGATGATGCCGGGCGAGACCGCGTTGAAGCGGATGCCTTTCTTGGCGTACTCGATGGCCAGCGATTTCGTCGCGGCGTTCAGTCCGCCCTTGGTCAGCGAGGCAGTGACCGACGGCACGTTCGAGTTCGCATGGTCGACCAGGCTGGTAGTGATGCTCACCACATGGCCCGAGCCCTGGCGCTCCATCTGGGCGACTACGGCCTGCGTGATGTGGAAGAAGCCGGCGACATTGGTCGAGATGTTCGCTTCAAAGTCTTCCAGCGTGTACTGCGTGAAGGGCTTGGCGGTGAAGATGCCCGCATTGTTCAGCAGCAGGTCAATGCGGCCGAAGCGTTGCAAGGCCTCGTCGACGACGCGTCGGGCGGTGTCGGCCGAGCCGATGTCGCCAGCCACGGTGACCACGCCCAGATCGTCGGACGGTTTGATCGAGCGGGACGTGGCGACGACGCGGTAGCCGTGCTCACGCAACCCTTTGACGACGCCGGCGCCGATGCCTTGCGATGCGCCAGTGATGACGGCGACTCTATGCTGTTGATGACGGTTGCTCATGTTTCATTGCTCCTGATGGGACGCCATGGAGAGAGTGGCGACGGCTCCGTGGCCGAAATCGACCATGGCCTGAATCTAGGGATGTCGGGCCGGCAGCAGAAGTCACCACGATGGAACGACTGAATTGCGCGCTGAGGTCACCCGGTCTTGGCGGGCTACGCCGGCGCTGCGGACAGGCTCGACAGGATCAACGCGCTGCGCGAGCGCTTCGAGGGGCGGCGGTCAGCCGCTGAACCCAGGCTTCAGCGTTCGGCGCTGACGGGGCCGTGTGCGAGTTCCTCGATCAGGAACTCGATCAAGGCTCGCACCCGCAACGCGGTGTGCTCGCGGTTGGGGTAGATCAGCGAGAAGGCGCGGGAGCGCCCGCCGAAGGCCGGGAGCAGCTCCTGCAGCCGCCCCGAGGCGAGGTCTTCCTGGACGATGTAGCGGTAGGTCTGCAGCAGCCCCGCCCCCTGGCGCGCCAGCGTCACCATGCCCAGGTAGTCCTCGACGCAGCGGTAGCTGGGCGGCGTGGCCAGGTCGACCTCCCGGCCATCGACGCGGAATTGCCATGACACGAACTGCCCCGTGCTGGGCAGTACGAACTGCAGGCAGTCATGCCGCGACAAGTCGTCTAGCGACCGTGGCACGCCGGCGCGGGCCAGGTAGTCGGGCGAGGCCACCAGCACCAATTCCGCATCCTCCAGCTTGCGGGCGATCAGCGTGGAGTCGGGCGGCGTGCGGCCGCGGATAGCCAGGTCGAAGTCCTCGGCGGTGAAGTCGACGTTGCGGTTGCTCAGGTTCAGCTCGAACTGCACCAGCGGGTAGCGCAGGCGGAATTTCGGCAGCAGCGGCAGCACCCGGCAATGCCCGTAGGGCGAGGCCATGCTGATGCGTAGAAGGCCGCTGGGCGCTGTCTGCGCGCCGGTCAGCTTGGCTTCGGCGTCACGCATCAGGCTCAGGGCCTGACGGCAGTGGTCGTAGTAGGTGCGCCCGCTGTCGGTCAGGTGGATGCGCCGCGTGCTGCGCACAAAGAGTCGCACACCCAAGCGCACTTCAAGACGAGCCACCGACCGGCTGACCGCCGCTGGGTTCAGCCCCGCCGCCTGCGCCGCCGCCGTGAAGCTCTGCAACTCGGCCGCCAGGCAGAACAGTTCGAGACTGCCCAGCATCACGTCGTTGAGGTTGCGTTCCATGGCTTGCGTCGCGCGGTCGGGATTCGTGATTCTATGGAGCAGCTGGGGCCAGTTGATCCGCTTGCCGCTGGGCGATCCGACGGCACACGCAATCTCGCCGTGCCGGCCGGGACAGGCCGCTCACGGACGGCTCGACCCCAGCGCATCCCCCGCCATCAACTCATCAATCCAGTCCATGAACACCCGCAGCTTGGCGCTGACATGCCGTGTCGGCGGGTAGGCGAGGTACAGGGGCATAGCGTCAAGCTGCCAGCCGTCGAACAGGGGCAGCAGCTCGCCGCGCGCAGCATGGGGCTCGGCCAGATAGCGCGGCAGCCAGAGCACGCCCATGCCGGCGAGGCCGGCCGCGAGATAGGCGTTGCCGTCGTCGGCCGCGACGACGTAGCGGCCGCAGACCTCGACGGATTCCTCCGCGGCGCCCCGGCCGCGCTGCATCGGCATCGTCGCGACCCGGCCGCTGCCGGAGCGCAGGAAGCCGACGATGCGGTGAGGCGTAGCGCCGTCGTTCAGCTCGGCGGGATGGTTGGGTGTTCCCGCGCGCTGCAGGTAGTCGGGCGCGGCATAGATGCCGAGCTGCAGCTCGCCGACGCGGCGTGCGATCAGCGAGGGCACGGTGACTTCGCCGCCGCGCAGCACGCAGTCGACGTTGTCGCCGATCACATCGACGATGCGGTCGCTGACGCCCATATCGATCTGTATCTCCGGATAGCGCGCATGGAACTTGGGTAGCGCCGGCATCAGGATCAGGCGCGCAAACGGGCTCGGCACGTCCACTCGCAGGCGGCCGCGCGGCGCCGCCGTCAGGCCGGCCAGCCCGGCATCGGCCTGCTCCAGGTCCGCGAGCACGCGCACGACGCGCTCGTAGTACGCGGCCCCCTCGGGCGTCACCGTCACCCGCCGGGTCGTGCGGTGCAGCAGCTTGACGCGCAGCCGTGCCTCCAGCTGCTGCACCAGCTGCGTCACGGAGGTCTTGCTCAGGTGCAGGGTCTGAGCCGCTTTGGTGAAGCTGCCGGCCTCCACCACGCGGGCGAAGGCTTGCAGCGTGTCGAATCGGTCCATCGGCTCGGGTTGGCTGGTGTGGCGAAAGAGGTGGGGAATGGAATGAGGGCTCGGCGGCGATTGTCCCGAATCGCCAAACAGTCATTGTGCGAGCTGCTTGTTTATCGCGCGGCGCGGACTTCCTAAAGTCTCGACATCCGATCCCTTTTCACTTCATTCATGCCTTCAAGGAGTTCCCGCATGTCCACACGCGATGTTGTCATCCCCGCCGGCCGTCACGCGCTCTACGAGCTGCACCGCTACTCGCCGGCCATCCGCTCCAATGGTTTGCTGTTTGTCTCGGGCCAGGTCGGCAGCCGGCCCGATGGCTCGCCCGAGCCGCAGCTCGATGAGCAGGTGCGCCTGGCCTTCCGCAATCTCAATGCCATCCTGGCCGAGGCCGGCTGCAGCTTCGCCGACGTGATCGATGTGACAGTCTTCATGGTGAACCCGCAAGAGCATTTCGAACGTGCCTGGGCCGTGGCCGCAGAGTACTGGGGCGAGGCGCCGTATCCGACCGCGACCGCCATTGGCGTCACCTGGTTGTCCGGTTTCCAGTTCGAGATCAAGGTAATCGCTAAGCTGCCAGAGGCCTTTGCGCGCTCGACGCGATAATGCCAGAGGTCCCAACGCTCGCCGCCGACGTTCCTCAACACGGCGCCTTTCGGCGCGGCCAGCGACATCCATCCGTCAAGAATCGTTTCGGTAGGACTGGGCAGGCACCCCCGTCTCGCGATCAACACCGCGCCGGTTAACCCACGCTGCGGCCACCACGCTGGCACCGAGAGCGAGCAATAGCTTGATCAGCCACGCCACGGCCAGGCTTGTGGAGCCGGACAGCACCTGGCCGACGGTTGCCATGGCGTAGCAAAGGACGGCGATCACGCCCGATGACAAGACGAGCTTTGACGTTGGACTGTGGTCTGTTGAAGTCATCGTAAACCTCCGCTCTATGTGGGGCTTGTGCCTGCACTGGATGCTACGGATGGTAGCCTCTACGTCATCGCAACTGTGCGGCCTTTTCTCCCCAGTGCGCGGCGCGGCTCCATAACTGCTGCCCCGAGCCGGCACACGTCTGAGCCCTGAGTTCGGGCCTGCCGGTGTCATTGGCACAATGGTCGATTGCCAGTACCCGCCAAGCCGACGAGCACCTGAAGAAACAGGGTTTTGCATGGAACTGACCAGCACCTCACGGAGCAGCAGGCCGAATACGGCACGGCGCTGATCCAGACTCTCGCCGTTGACTTGGGCCTGCGGCATGGCATTGGTTTCAGCCGCCGCATTCTGGTTTATCTGCGCCCGCTGTACCAACCCTACCCAGCCAGCGCGCCGATAAGTCAGAAGCCTTCTTACCAATTGAGCTGGTCGCACTACGTGGAGCTGCTCAAGATCGAAGACGCGCTGGAGCGCGGCTTCTACGAGCAACAGGCCCGGGCCGAGCGCTGGTCAGTGCCGGAACTGTAGCGACAGAAGGCCGTCGCCTGTTTCTGCGTCTGGCCGCCAGCCACGACAAGCCCGGCATCCTGCAGCTGGCCCAGCAGGGCCTGGTGGCGGAGCGGCCGGCCGACCTGCTGCGCACGCCCTATGTGTTCGAGTTCCTCAAGATCCCCGAGCCGCACCAGGTCTCGCAGACCGAGTTTGAAACCCTGCTGGTCGAACACGCGACGTGCGGCATGAGCAGCCAGCTCTTTGTACAGAAGTACCAGCTCTATCTGCCGGACCGGGAGGTCCTGCGCACAGAGCTGGAGGAGACGCTGAGGGTGGCGGGCCAGCCCACGAGGCAAGCCCATGGCACGGTCCTCATTCGCTGGCTCGAGCGCGCCAGAACCCCGCATCGATCAACTGCTCGGTGCCGCTCACCTCGTTGACCAGCCAGAACTGCTGTCCGTCCAGGCTCAGCCTGCTGACCTCGCCGGTGTGGCGGCCGGCCCGCACGCGCCGGCCCAGGGCATTGGCCGGGAAGTCCGGTTGCCGCGCCAGATCCCTGAGGTCCAGCGCCACCCGCGCATCGCCGGCCAGGCGCAGGCGCTGCACCAGGGGCGCGAGCAAGGGGCTGGCCGCGTCGCTGGCCGAGAGATAAATGATCAGCTTGGCCTGGGCACGGCTGAATGCGACATTGAGCAGGCGCTGCGCCTCCTCGCCATGCAGAAAAGGCTGGCTGCCGTCCACCGGATCGAACAGCACCACCGGTGCCTCGCTGCCCTGCGCGCGGTGCACCGTGCTGACCTTGACGGCCGCATCGGGCACGCCGCGCTCGCGCAGGCAGCGGCGTATCAGCGCGCGCTGGGCGCGAAACGGCGTCAGCACGATCAGCTCCTGCTCCAGCCAGTCGCCGCCGTGCAGCGCGGCCGCCACGGCATCGGCCATCGCCTCTGCCGACTCGCGCCGCACTGGCCCGCGCTCGGCCGCCGACCAGGCGCCGTCGCTTTTGACACGGCGCAGCTGCACATGGGTGCTTGCATCGGTCTCGCCCAGCGCGCGCCGGCGCGCCGTTGCCCAGGCTGGCGCGGCTTGCGCGTCGACGGCTACCCGCAGCGCGCCCTCGTAAAACAGCGCGCTGACCAGCTCGCTGATTGGCGCGGCCATGCGCGACTGCTCGTCCAGGAGGGCTACCGATGGGCCCTGGCGCGGCATTTCGGCAAAGGCCGAGCGGCCTAGCCAGCGGCGCGCGCCGCGATCCGGGCTGCGCAGCACCGGCGAGAGCTGCCGCGGGTCGCCAGCGAACAGCCTGGCGCGGCCCAGCGGCATCAGCGCCAGCGCATGGGCCAGGCTGACCTGGCTGGCTTCGTCGAAGACCAGCAGGTCGAACGGCGGCTCGTCGGCATCGTCACTCAGCTCGCGCAGCGTCTTCAGCGTAAAGGCGGCGCGGGTGGTGGTCATGCTGGCCAGCCTACAGCGCCGCATCACCTGCAGCGAGGCTGCGCGAAGCTCCTCGCGCAGCGCCGCGACGCGGTCAGCCCAAGCCTTCAGCGCAGTGCCATCGCCGCGCGCCGAAGGCCGCGCCGCCTCGGCCCGAGCCAGCCGACCGATCAGGCCCTGGTCGTCGCTCGGGAGCAGGTGCTCGCGGCCGGCATAGGCTGCGGCATCGAAGCGGGTGCCCAGGCGCTGCACGCTGGCCCGCCAATGCTCGCGCCGGCCTTTTACCAGCGCCTTGTCGACTGCGATGGTGGCCAGGTCCACCGCCTGGTTGGTTGTCGAGAGCAGCAGCACGCGGGCCTCGGGCCGGCGATCCAGATACTCGGCCAGCAAGACGCCCAGCGTTGTGGTTTTGCCGGTGCCGGGCGGGCCCCAGAGAAAGGCGCTGCTGTGCTGCACAAGCGCCAGCGCTGCGCGCTGGGCCGGGCGCAGCCAGCGAAACGGCGCACCGTTCAACGCCGTGGCGGCGTCCACCGGGCGAGGCTGGCCCAGATCGGGCAGGCAGGCCAGCGCACGTTCGGCCCAGGGTGTGTCCCACCAGGCATCGGCCACGGCGTTCAGAAAGCGGGTCGGGTACAGGCGTATCAGGCAGTCCGGCCCCGGCGGCGCGCTGCTGGCGTTGTGCAGCAGCAGCTGGTCCTCCTCGGCCAGCACGGCCAGAACGCTGGCTCCGCCCTTGACCGGCGCGCCCCACCAGGCCGAGGCCCCGTCCAGGCTGTCGTCCAGCAGGGCTTGGGCCGAGGCGGCGCCCGGCCGCTGGCCTTCGGCATAGACATAGCCCGGCTCCAGCGTGACACGCCACAGCGCGCCCTCGCGCTCGCTGCGCAGCACCTTGAAGTCGTAGAACTCGGGCGTCGCCGCCAGCTCGGCGGCCAGCGCCTCGCGCAGGTCGGCCAGGCTCATCGGGCAGTGGGCGAGGAGGGCGGGGTGGCTGGCACGCTCGCCAGATAGGCCAGCAGATTCGCCATCTTCTGGTCGTTGTAGCCAATGCTGAAGAAGCGCATCTTGGTGCCCGGCACGCTACGCTGCGGATCTCGGATGAAGGCTGCTAGGCTGGTCTCCGACCAGACGATGCCGGATTTCCTCATCGCGGCCGAGTAGCTGTAGTCCGGCGTGGACCCGGCCTGCCGCCCGACGATGCCATTGAGCTGTGGCCCGAAGCCGCCGCGCGCCGAGGGGCCGACCTGATGGCATGACGCGCAGGCGGCCACGAAAGTCGCCTTGCCGGCTGCGATAGTGCCCGCAGGGCCGGCTGCGCCAGCGTCTGAGGGGCCGAGCGCGAGCAGCGCGGCGAGAGTCAGGCCGGTGTAGGTCGACGTCGACAAGGTCCAAGAAGGCAAGGCCGCGAGCTCCAGGGTGTCGGGGTCAGGACTTGATCTGCCTGCCGCTTTCGGTACTACCGGAGGGATGCTTGGTCCCAGGGCTGTCAGGGCAGCCGACGAACTTGGCCGGCTCGACAGTCACAGGCCCGAACCACTCGACCGCCCCGGCAATGCCACCGAAGCGAATGATCCATGCCCGCGTCCCGCCCATGTCGACCAGCCCGTTGTATTTGTAGCCATCCATCGCCAACGGCGAGTCGAACAGAACGAAGCGCTTGAGTTGGGTCTCGAGCTTTGCCGGAATTTCCGGTGCGCCGCCAAGTGCCGGCGCCTGGTTGAACTTTGCCAGCAAGCTTGCTCGATCACAGGTCGCGTTGTTGGCCGCATGTGCCGAGACGGCGAGCATCAGCAATACGGCGATGGCGGGTTTGCGCATGTGAGTGGTCTCATGGATTGCGTTGATCGGCCACCGCGAGGGGCAGGGCTGATGGCGACAGTATCCCAGCGCCAACGACGGCGCCGCCTCGCGGATGAATACGGCTTGAGCCACCTGGCGCGGCGGCATGCCCCCAAAGCGAAACCCCAAGCCACATTGCTGTGCTTGGGGTCTGGGTGGCGTTCGAACCGGTGCTCTTGTGAAGCGGTGGTCCTGACGCGAGATCGGGCGGATGGCCTGGGCGCTGTCGGAGTGGATAACTCAGTGCCTTCAGTGTATGCAACAGGGCTTGGCAGATGATTGCGAAGATGGCTTGGATTTTTTCCAACGCGCAATAATCTGCCAATTAATGATTTCTTTGAGGTGACTAATTGGAGATTGACAAGTTTGACCGGCAGATTCTGGAAATCCTTCAGAAGGAAGGTCGCATCAACAACCAGGAGCTTGCGGACCGGATCGGGCTGTCGCCCTCGCCCTGTCTGCGGCGCGTGCGGGCGCTGGAGGAGGCTGGGCTGGTGAGTGGCTATCGTGCGGTGGTGAACGCCAAGAAGCTGGGCCTGACCTTGATGGCCCTTGTCCATATCTCGATGGATGTGCACACGCCGGAGCGTTTTGCCGGCTTTGAGGCGGCGGTGGCCTTGCTGCCCGAGGTCCTGGAGTGCTTGCTGATCACCGGCCAGGCCGCGGATTACCAGCTGAAAGTGGCGGTGCGCGATATGGACCATTACCAGGCCTTGCTGCTGGGTCATCTGACCCGCATCTCCGGGGTGACGGGTGTGCACAGCAGCTTTGTGCTGCGCAGCGTGCTCAAGGACTCGGTGGTGCCGGTCCATCTGGCTGCTTAAGCGCCGACATCTGGGCTCAGGCCTGCCAAACCGCGTAACCAGCCTCGCGCAGTCCGATCGCTAGCTCGACCTCCATCTCCCGGGCGGCCTCGTAAGGCATGGGGTTGTAGACCGCGTAGAGCTCGGGCAGCAGGCGCAGCCCGTAGTCGCGCACCAGGCGGTTAGCCTGCACACCAGCTTTATGGCGGTCGAAGCGCAGGTCCGGGTCGAGCCCGGTCATGCCGACATAGACGCAGGGCTTGCGGATATCGTGGTCGGGATTGGCGCGGCGAAAGCTCGCCAGGTTCCAAACGCGGTCGGACAGCTCGACGACATAGACGTGGTGATGGTGTTGGCGCGGGCGCGGCGGCATGGCAGCCGCAATTGTCGCGGCCAAAGAAAATGCCTGCGCCAGCCCTTACCATCGCCGGATGAAAACAAGCTATCTCTTCGGCGCCATCCTGGCCTGCAGCGTCATCGGTGCCGTGCTGGGCAACCGCTCGGCCAAGACTCTGGCCCTGATCGTTTCGGGCGCGCTGTCCATCTACGGACTGGCCCGCGTGCTGGGCTGATGCACCGGGGCTGACATCGTCACCATGTACGCGAACTTCTTCGGCCTGCAGCAAGAGCCGTTCTCGATCGCGCCGGACCCGCGCTATCTGTTCATGAGCGAGCGCCATCGCGAGGCGCTGGCCCATCTTCTCTACGGCCTGCGCGGTGGTGGCGGCTTCGTGCTGCTGACCGGCGAGATCGGTGCCGGAAAGACCACGGTTTGCCGCTGCTTCTTGGAGCAGATCCCGGCCCAGGACTGCAATGTCGCCTACATCTTCAACCCCAAGCTGACCGTCACCGAGCTGCTGAAGACGGTGTGCGAGGAATATCACATCGAGCTCGGCCCGGGCGAGCTCCAGACGGTCAAGCCGTATGTCGACGCGCTGAACAACTTTTTGCTGGCCCAGCATGGCGCCGGCCGTAACACAGTGCTGATCATCGACGAGGCGCAAAACCTCGCGCCCTCGTTGCTGGAGCAACTGCGCCTGCTGACCAATCTGGAGACCCGCGAGCGCAAACTGCTGCAGATCATCCTGATCGGCCAGCCCGAGCTGCGCACCATGTTGGCCGCCCCGGAGCTGGAACAAATGGCCCAGCGCGTGATCGCGCGCTTTCACCTGCAGGCCCTGTCCGAGGCCGAGACCGCGCAGTATGTGCGGCATCGGCTGGGCGTTGCCGGCTTCGGTGGGGCGCTGGCCTTGCCCTTTGATCGCACGGCGCTGCGCCAGATCCACCGGCTCTCGCGCGGTGTGCCGCGACGCATCAATCTGCTGTGCGACCGGGCCTTGCTGGGCGCCTATGCCCAGGGCCGCAAACGCATCGACCGCGCCACGCTGGACAAGGCCGCCGCCGAGGTGTTCGACGATGCGGCCTCGCGGCGCAATTCCGGCTTTGGGCGACGGCGGGCGTGGATGCTCGGAGCCGGCGGCGCACTGACGGCCGCAGCGGTGTTCGCACTGGCCACGCGCTCACTGGGGCCCGAGGCCGGACGGCCTGTCACTGCTACCGCTGCGGCTGCATCGGCCCCAGCGAGCGCCGCGTCGGGCGCATCTTCCGTTGCTGCTGCGTCTGCGGCCAGCACGGCCGTAGCCGAAGCGGCCTCCGCCCCGGCGCCCCGACCCGACCCGGCCGCGACGATCACGCTGGCCTTGCGCAGCGAGGCCGATGCCTGGCGCGAACTGGCGGCGGCCTGGGCGCTGCAGCCGCCCAAGGCCGACGCCGACTTCGCCGAGCTCTGCGCGGGCCTGCGCAAGGCCGCGCAGACCCGCGCCGATCCGGCACCCCAGTGTTTCACCCAGAGCAGCGCTGCCGATGGCGGCCTGGCCCTGCTGCGCCTGCTGGACCGCCCGGCCATCCTGACCCTGCACGACGCCAGCGGCGAGCCCGCCTATGTGCTGCTGCAAAGCCTGGGGAGCCAGCACGCCACCGTCAGCGCCGGCGGCCACACACAGACCGTCAGCCTGCTGGCGCTGGACCGGCAGTGGCGCGGCGAATTCAGAACCCTGTGGCGCGCGCCGCCGGCCTACCAGGGCCGCATCACCAGCGGCCCGCTGCCGGCATGGCTTGATGCCCAGCTCGACCAGGCTTTCTCCGGCGCGCCGGCTGCCGATGGTGCACCTGTGCCGCTCAGCGTCAAGTACGACCAGGCGCTGCGTGCCAAGGTGGCAGCCTTCCAGCGCGCCCAGGGCCTCAAGAGCGACGGTTTGGCCGGCCCCGTCACGCTGATGCTGCTCAACCGCGCCAGCGGCATCGGCGAGCCGCGTCTTCAACAAGCCTTGGCCGGGCACTGAAGCACCATGTCATACATTCTCGATGCCTTGCGGCGCGCTGAATCCGAACGGGAGCGCGGCGGCGTGCCGGGCCTGCACGCCAACCCCCTGCCCGCCGACCATGCCGATGATGACGAGGCGGCCGCGCCGGCAAGGCGCTGGCTGTGGGGCGCGGCTGTGCTACTGCTTGGCGCAGCAGGCCTTGCTGCCTGGCTGCTTTCGGCCGGTGTCCCCAGCGCACCGGTGCAAGTGGCCATCGCGCCCCCCTCGCCACCGATGCCGCGACCGCCGGCCGCCGCGCCCCAGCCCGGTCCCGAGCTGAAGCGGCTGGAGCCGGCCCCGCTGATCATCGAGACGCCAGTCGAAACCAAACCGAGCCCGGCCCTGCCCATCGTGACCAGCGCCTCGACGACCGCGCCTACCGTCACCGAACGCGCGGTGCCTGCATTGGCCGAGCTGCCCGAGGCCTTCCGCCGCGGCTTGCCGCCGCTGGCGACCAGCGGCGCGATGTACTCCGACGCGCCTGCCCAGCGCATGCTGATCGTCAACGGGCAGCTGTTCCGCGAGGGCGACAAGATCGCCGATGGACTGGTGCTTGAGCAGATCCAGCTCAAGCGCGCAATTTTCTTGGCGCGCGGGCAGCGCTTCAGCGTCAGTTACTGAAGCATCCGCGGTCCTATCGACCGGCAAGCGCAAGGGCTGCCTCCGCCCTACGGCAGCTCGAAGGCTCCGACTTGGCGGCCATCGATATCGCTGAAGCCGTACTCGCGTGCCAGATCTGCGACCCTCAGCACCCTCCCGCTGCGCTCCAACACCTGCGGGTCGGCCGCCAGTGCTGCCACCGCGCGGCCCAGATAGCGCGGCGACTCCGTGCGTGCCAGCGCCGGGCTGTCCTGCCAGTGGGCTTCGTCGGTCCGGTGCCCGCTGAGCACGAACTCGGTCCGCATCCAGCCCGGCGAGAGCGCCAGCGAGGCCACGCGATGCGGCCGCAGCTCCTCGGCCATGCCGAAGGCCAGCCGGCTGATCGCAGCCTTGGCCAGGTCGTAGAACAGATTGCCGCGCAAATAGCGGTCGCGGTCCCAGAAGGTGGTGCCGACGATCAGGCCGTGGCCCTGTTTCACCATCAGCGGCGCCGCATGGCGGCCGGCCAGCAGATGGTTGCGCACGCCACGCTCCATCATCGCGTCCCACTGCGCCAGCGGATGCTGCCAGAACGGCGCCTCAAAAACGCCGTCAAAGCACTCATGGCCGCCCCAGGCGTTGTTGACCAGCAGATCGAGCCGGCCCTGCTCGTGCCAGACCCGGGCGAACAGTGCGGCCACCTGTTCGTCCTGCGTGTGGTCGCAACGCACGGCGATACCGCGCCCGCCCAGCCGGTTCAGGTCCTCGGCGCAATCGTCTATCGTGCCGGGCAGGCGCTCTAGCCCGGACAGCGCCAGGATCTGGCCATAGCCATCGGCCGGCTGCTCGCGGGTGCTGCGCCCGGTCACATAGACGGTGGCACCGGCCGCACCCAGCTCCAGCGCGATGCCGCGCCCGGCGCCGCGGCTGGCGCCGGTGACCACGGCGACGCGGCCGTGCAGCGGTTGCGGTGTTGGAGAGTCCTGCATGGCTTGTCCTTGCTGATGTCGAGGCCACACGGTAGCGCCGGCTCAGGACCCTGTCTTGGAAGAACCCGAAACGGCTCGAGCCAGAAACTCTGTGGGGCTGAGGCCGCACAGCGCGCGGAATTCCTTGACCAGATGGGCCTGGTCGTAGAAACCGCTGTCCAGCGCCAGACCGACCCAGCCGGGCGTCGCGCCCTGCAGCCGCAGCCGGCGCAGGCAAGCCTGCAGCCGGGCCAGCCGGCTCCAGGCCCGCGGCGACAGACCCACCTCGAGCTGGAACAGCTGCTGTAGCCGGCGCTCGCCGACGCCGAGCGCCGCCGCGATCTCGCGCAGCGGCCGGCGCCCCTCGGACGTGCCAATCAGCTGCAGCGCTTGCATCACCGCCGGGCGGTCGTTGATCGTCGGGTCCGGCAAGCGCCCTTGCAAAAAGCCCTGCAACACGGTCAAACGGGCTGCGTCGCCGCAGGTGGTGGAGAGCCTTTCGCCCAGCTCGGCGCCGGCACCCCGCCACAGGCTGTCCAGTGGCAAGACCTGACCCGTCAGCTCGCCGGCCGGCAGCCCGAGCAAGGCCGCTGCCGCACCCGGCCGCAGGGTCAGCGACAGTCCCTCAAGACGACCTTGCAAGTGCAGCAGCACCGGCGCTGCCGAGGCACCCAGCACCTGTACGGTCGGCGCATCGCCGAACTCGACGATCAGGCGCAGCGCTCCGTCCGGCAGCACCCGCTCCAGGATCTCGGAGCCGGCCGGGATGGTCTCGCTGTAGGCCAGGATGTGCGACACATAGGGGCGCAGCGGCACCTCGACCGTGCAGGCGCGCAGCGTGCCCGGCGGCATGTGGGCCTCGGGCCCATGCAGCTCGTCGTCTTCCAGACGCAGAAACAGGCGTTCGTTCATGGCTTGGACCGATGCTAGCGGCTGAGACGGCAGCAAGCTGGCACGGAAGCTGCTGTAGGGAAAGTACTTTCGTTTGTCTCCTCCATCCGCCTGGATGGATTCAGGCCTGGGGCTCACGCCCCGGGCCCTTTTTTTGCCCGTAGCGGTGCGCCCACCCTGTTCGGGGGCAAGACCTGCACCCGGCTGGTGCATGGAGTGGGGCGGCGAGCCGGGCCCTACACTTGCGCTCCATGAGTACCCCCATTGCATTCATCGGCGGCGGCAATATGGCCAGCGCCATCATCGGCGGCTTGTTGCGGGCCGGTCGGGCAGCGCAATCCCTGATCGTGGTCGAGCCCTTCGAGGCGCAGCGTGCCAAGCTCGCAAGCGACTTCGGCCTGCGTGCACTGGCGAGCCCCGATGCCAGCCTGGCCGGCGCCGGCCTGGTGGTCTGGGCCGTCAAGCCCCAGCTCTTCGCCGAGGCTGCCGCGCCCTGTGCCGGCCTGCTGGTCCAGGCCCTGCAGCTCTCGGTGATGGCTGGCATCCGCAGCGATGCGCTCGCCGCTGCCACCGGTAGCGAGCGGGTCGTGCGTGCGATGCCCAACACCCCGGCCCTGATCGGCCAGGGCATTGCCGGCCTGTTTGCGCGCGCCGCTGTGTCGGTGGCCGACCGGGCCCGCGTCGAGCAAGTCCTGGCCCCGACGGGTGCGACGCTGTGGGTGGACCAAGAGGCGCAGCTCGACGGGGTGACCGCACTGTCGGGCTCCGGCCCGGCCTACTTCTTCTTTGTCGTCGAGGCGATGATGGTGGCCGCTCAGCAGATGGGCTTGTCGGCCGAGCAGGGCCGCAAGCTGGCGCTGGCCACCTGTGGCGGTGCGGCGGCGCTCGGCCTGCAATCGAGCGATTCGCCGACCCTGCTGCGCGAGAAGGTCACCTCCAAGGGCGGCACTACCCATGCGGCGATCAGCAGCCTGCAGGCCGACGGGGTTGACGCCGCCATCGTGCGCGCGGTGCGCGCCGCCGAGCAGCGTGCGCGCGAGCTGGGCGAAGAGTTCGGGCGCTGAGTCTGCTGCGATGGGAATTGCATGCCGCAGCGGCCTGCGCGACTGGTTGCGCGCGCCGGGCTCGTTGAGCCGGCGGCTGGCGGCGCTGGGCCAGCGCTACGAGGTCCAGGTCTTGCGGCAGCAGGTGGCTCCGCTGCGCGGCCCCGAGCGTGCCGCGCTGGGCCTGCCGCGACGCGGCTGTACCGTGGTGCGCGAGGTGATTCTGCGCGTTGACGGCCAACCCCTGGTCTGGGCCCGCTCGGCGCTGCACGGCAGCGCGCTGGCCGGGCCTTGGAAGGCGCTGAAGGGCTTGGGCGCCAAGCCGCTGGGCCATCTGCTCTATGCCGACCGACGTGTCGCGCGCAGCGAGCTGCAGCCACGCCGGCTCTCGCGCCATGGCCACACGCGACGCCAGATGCAAAAGCAGTGGTTCTCCGCGACGGGCACCGAGGCCTCGCCGCAGATGCTGTGGTCGCGCAACTCGGTGTTCCGCCGCTGCGGCGCCCAACTGCGGGTGATGGAGTTGTTCGCTCCGGCGCTGGCCGGGCACAAGCCCCGGCGCTGAGCAAGGAATAGCGGCTTGCCCGCATGATGGGCGCTCAACCCAGGAGCGCTGCCGCCATGCCGACCGTTGACCGCCGCCATCTTCTTGTCGCGACCGCCGGCCTGGCCCTGCCCGCATGGGCACAGCCGGGAGATGCGGGGGCCCTGCTCAGAGCCGGCGGCGTTGTGATTGCCTTTCGCCATGCGCTGGCGCCGGGCACTTTCGATCCGCCCGGCTTCAAGCTCGGCGATTGCGGCACGCAGCGCAACCTCAACGACGAGGGTCGGGCCCAGGCACGGCGCATCGGCGCCTGGTTCCAGACCCAGGGCCTGCGGCCAGCCGTGGTGCGCGCGAGCCCCTGGTGCCGCTGCGTCGAGACGGCCGAGTTGGCCTTTGGCTCGGCTTCGGCTTGGCCCGCGCTGGGTTCGCCGCGCGCCGGCACCGAAGAGACCAATGCGCAATCGCTGACCGAGCTGCGCCGGGCTCTGGCGGCGGCGGCGCGGCAGCCGGGCCGTTTCGAGGTCTGGGTCACGCATATGTTTGTGCTCGGCGATCTGCTGGGCGTCAATACCGCATCGGGCGAAGGCCTGGTGCTGGGTGTGCAGGCCAACGGCCAGCCGCGCCTGCTGGCCCGGCTGGTGGTGAGCTGAGCCCGCAAGTCCCCTGAACAGGGCGGCAGGCCAACCGTGCGGCCCCGCCATAATCCTGCTGAAACACTAGGGACAACGCCGTGCTGCTGCCGGCGTGCGATCAGGGTGATTCTTGTAGACGGGGATGGCCGAGATGCCCTTCAGGCGCAGCATGTCGAGGCGGGAACCCAACTCCCTCGGGCGTGGAGTGATGCTGCTGTTGCTGGCCCTGCTGGCGATGGCGGTAGTGACGACGGTGCTGGCCTTTCGGGCTAAGCTGGCCGCGGCGCAGATCGAGCGCCAGGACGCCATCAATATCGAGCTGCGTTCGCACAACAATCTGCTGATCGATCTGTTGAATGCGGAGACCGGGCAGCGCGGCTATCTGCTGACGGGCCGCGCGCACTACCTGCAGCCCTACCTGGCGGCCATGGAGACTCTGGATGCCAGGCTGGCGGCGGTGCTTCAGCTGTATCCGCAAGGCCAGCAGCGCCAGGACCTGTATCGGGTGCGCGAGCTGGTCAGTCTCAAGCTTGACGAGCTGACGCGCACGATCGCGCTGCATGACGCTGGTCAGCCGGAACAGGCTCGGGCCCTGGTGCTCGGCGAAGAGGGCCAGCGGCAGATGGATGAGCTGCGCAGCCTGCTGGGGCCCACAATGTCCAGGCTGCGTGCCGAGCGCACGGCGCTGACCGAGCAGCTCGGCCGTGATGCCGGTCAGACCAAGCTGTTGCTTCTGTTGGGCCTGTCGCTGCTGGCGCTCTTCGCCGCGCTGGCGCTGTGGCAGGTGCTCAGCGCCGGCCGGCGGCTGCGGGCTGCCGAGCAACGCATGCGCAGCATTGCCGACAATGTGCCGGCGCTGATCACCCAATTCGATGCCAGCCATCGTCTGGTATTCGCCAATGCCCAAGTGAGCAAGGTCTACGGCCTCGCGGCTGAGGCGCTGCTGGGCAAGACCGTAGGCGAGGTTCGCGGCGAGGCCGTTGCGGTTGCGCTGCAGCCTCAGATCGAGCGTGTCATGCAGGGCCAGCGGGTCGAGTTCGAGAGCAGCTCGACGATTGCCGGACGCCTTCGCCATTTCCAGCAAAGCTATGTGCCCGATATCGATGCCGACGGCGCGGTGCGCGGCTTCTACTCGGTTTCGGTCGACATCACCGAGCGCAAGGCCATCGAGGCCCGCGTGGTCGCCAGCGAGCACGGCATGCGCGCCATCGCCGACAGCCTGCCGGTGCTAATCACCTATCTGGACGCGCAGCTGCGCCTGCGCTTCCTCAATGCGACCTTTCTCGAATGGCTGGGCATAGACCCGGCCGCTGCGCTGGGCCGACCGTTGCGGGAGGTCATCGGCCCCGAGCTGTTTGCGCAGCGCGAAGCGCATCTGACGCGCGCGCTGGCCGGCGAGCGCCAGCAGTTCGAGCTTTGCTCGACCGCGCTGGGCATCACCCGTCACATCCAGAACACCTACATTCCTGATCAGCGCCCCGATGGTCGTGTCGTCGGCATCTACGCGCTGAGCACCGACATCACGCCGATGAAGTTGGCCGAGCAGCGCCTGGCAGAGCTGGCTCGCTCTGACACCTTGACCGGCCTGCCGAACCGGCGCCAGTTCGACGAGCGCCTGGCGCTGGCGCTCGCCCGCGGCCGCCGCGATGTCAACAGCCTGTTGGCCCTGCTGTTTCTCGATATCGATCACTTCAAGGATGTCAATGACGGCCATGGCCATGGTGTCGGCGATGCGGTGTTGCAGCAGTTCGCCGCGCGGCTGCGCGACTGCGTGCGCAGCACCGATCTGGTGGCCCGGCTGGCCGGCGACGAGTTCGTGCTGGTGCTCGAAGGCCTGGCCGAGGCCGAGGATGCGGCCGCCGTCGCGCAGAAAATCCTCGACGCGATGCGCGATCCGATCGGCCTTGGCGAAGGGCTCGATCTCAGCGTTGGCACCAGCATCGGTGTAGCCACCCTGCGCGGCGGCGCGGCCACGCCCCAGCAACTGACCGCGCGCGCCGATGCGGCGCTCTATCGCGCCAAGCGCGAAGGCCGTCGACGCTACGCCTTCGACTGAGCCGCCAGCAGCGCCGTGCGCCGCGCCAGGCTCTCCGGCGGCCAATGAGCCTTGCGGTCGTAGTACTCGGGCACGGCTGGCGTGCCCGGTGGCAGCAGCAGCCAGGGTTGCTTGGAGGCGGTGAAAATGTGGATGTCAGGTGGCAGGCGGTCAGGCTCATCCAGGCTGCCGACCCGCACAAAGCTGACCGAGCGGCCGGCGCCTGCGTAGTGGCTCCACAGTGCGATCCGGCATATCGGGCAGCGCGCGATCAACTGGCCCTTGCCGCTGGCCGACGGGGTGTCGACCAACTCGGGCGTGCCGGCCAGCAGACTCAGGCGCTCGGTCTCTATCATCGCGTTGAGCGCGAAGGCCGAGCCGCTTTCGCGCTGGCACCAGCGGCAATGGCAGCAGTGAACGAATAGCGGGGCGCTCTCGAGCTGGTAGCGAACGCTGCGGCAATCGCAGCCGCCGGCCATCGGATAGGCCGCAGTGCTCATCGCTCAGGACTGGTGCAGCACCGAGGCCGCCGGAGTGGCCAGCGGCGCGGCGGAGCGGGCGGGCAGCCAGCCGAGCTGGCCGGTCTTGATGTGGCGCATGCACTGGGCCAGCAGCCTGCTCGAGCTCGGGCCTGCGCAGCCGACGGCGACCTGCAGCTCATGCTCGGCCGCAAGGGCAATGGGCACAGCGCCAAACTGGCCCTGGGCCACCGCACTGGCTTCAGGCGCGCTGGCATAGAGGGCGGCCACCATGCCGAAGCTGCCGTCGCCATCGAGCTCGGCAAGGCTTTGGCAGCCGCTGCAAAGCAGGGCCAGCACGAGGAAGGCGGACTTGGATGGCAGCGACATAATGGAGCGATTTTGCGCAGTACCGAGCCCCTCTGACCATCGGTACTAGCCCGGGCGAGCCCCGCACAGCGGGGCTTTGCCCGGATGGTCGTGACGCGCGGCGCGGGCTCTAATGTGGGCATGAACGCCACACCCGACCTCAGCGCCGCCATCGCCCTGGCCCAGGCCCATGAAACCCCATGGCCGCGCGATCCGCTGGCCGATCCGGCCGCCTGGGGCGTGCACCATGAGGACCCGCCGCCCTACAACCGGCTGCGTGGCCCGGTCCATCCGCGCGGCCCGCAGTCCGGCGTGGTCCTGCAGCGCGGCCGCGAGATCGCCGCTTGGGGCGAGCCGGACCGCGCCGATCTGACCTTCAGCGTAGCCAAGACGTATCTGTGCCTGCTGGCCGGCATCGCGCAGCGCGACGGCCTGCTGCCCGACTTGCAGGCGCCGGTCGCGCAGCGCCTGCCCGGCATCGGCTTCGACAGTCCGCACAACCGCCGCATCAGCTGGGCCCAACTGCTGGACCAAAGCAGCGAATGGGAGGGCGAGTGCTTCGGCCTGCCCGACACGGTGGACCGCTGGCGCAAGGTGGCCAATGACCCGCGCTCAGCCGGGGGACCCAAGGGCAGCGCGCGGCCGCTGCAGGCGCCGGGCAGCTACTGGGAATACAACGATGTGCGCATCAACCAGCTGGCGCTAGCCCTGCTGCAGCTGTTCCAGAAGCCGCTGCCCGAGGTCTTTCTGGACGAGATCCTGAAGCCCCTTGGCGGCGGTGCGGGCTTTGCATGGCGTGGCTACGACGATGCCTGGGTGACGCTGGCCGATGGCCGGCGCGTGCAGTCCGTGCCCGGCGGCACGCATTGGGGCGCGGGCGTCTCGATCAGCAGCCGCGACCAGGCCCGCGTCGGCCAGCTGCTGCTGCAGGACGGCCGCCACGATGGTCAGGCCCTGCTGCCCGCCGGCTGGGTGGCGGGCATGGTCGAGCCCTGCGCGATCGCCCCGTTCTACGGCCGACTGGTCTGGCTCAATCGCGAAGGCAGGGCCTTTCCCGGCGCCTCGCCTCAAGCCTTCTTCATGATGGGGGCCGGTGGCCATGTGGTGTGGATAGAGCCGGCCCTGGACGCGGTGGTGGTGCTGCGCTGGCTCGACGGTGCTCACCATGCGGCGGTCATGCGGGCCATTGCCGCAGCGCTGGCCTGAGCGTCGGCAGAATCCGTCCGCTTGCCAGACTTGATGAGAAAGACCCGTCAGCGGGTGGGCAGCCAAGCCCGCTAATTTCTGCGCACGTGGTCCCGCTGCCTTGTTTTCCTGCTCCTGTCCTTGATGCTGGTGCGCCCGGCGATGTCCGCGCCGCCGACCCTGCGCATGGGCGGCTTTGCGGTGGCGCCGCTGATGCTGGGAGGCCAGGACCGCCAGTGCACGGGGCCTTGCCCGATCTCATCCGCAGCGAGATCGCTCCTCAGACACGGATGCGTTTCGTCTGGCAGCCGGTGATGAGCTTTGCCCGCGGCCTTTGAAGCTTGCGCGACGGCAGCGTCGATGTGCTGCTGATGCACAGCGCCGATGGCGCTCAGTCCCCTGAGTACGGCCGCTACGACGGGGTCTATTTGCAGACCGAGGGTGCAACTGGCGGTGCTGGAATCGTCCAGCCTGCGCGAAGTCGGCTCGCTCGACGAGCTGGCCGGCCTGCCGATTGGCTGGGTCTCGGGCAGCAAGCCGCCGCACGAGCTGGCGGCCCTGCCCATCCACTGGCAGCCGGCCTCGGGGCAGAACTGGCAGACGATCAGTCCGCGCAAGCTGGCCGCCAAGCGCATCCAGGCGGCCTACTACGATGACGCCAACCCCTATTCGCCAGCCCATCTGGCGCGCCAGCAGGGCGTGGCGACATGCCTTGTCCTGCTGCCGATGCCGCAGCGGCCGTTCACGATGGCATGTTCGATGACGACCGCCCCCGCCCTGATTGCCGAGTTTGGTGCGCTTGCGGCCAAGGCCTTCAAGGGCGAGCGCTTCAGTCAGTACCTGCAGGCTTGTCGCTAGCCTGCGGGCGCAGCACACGCCGCGCAGCGGCCCTTGATCTCAATTGCTGCCGGCGTGAAGCCGCTGGCGTCGGCGCGCAGCGCGGCCTTCAGCCCCTCGAACCAGCCCGGCGCCTGCCATTCCTGGATGCTGCCGCAGCTGCTGCAGATCAGCATCATCGTCGGGTGCGCATGGTGGCCGTGCTCGCAGACCACATAGCTGTTGGTCGTATCGACCTTGTGGACCAAATGCTGGTCGATCAGGAAGTCCAGCGCGCGGTAGACCGTGGTCGGTGCGACCCGGCCATGGCGGCTCTGCATGTCTTCCTGGATGTCATAGGCCTTGGCATGGCCGGCCCGGCGCAGCAGCAGTTCCAGCACCTCGCGCCGCTGCTCGGTCAGCTGGGCGCCGCGCGCCTCGCAGTGGCTGCGCGCCTCGTCCAGCCGACGGGCCAGTGCCGCTTCGGCGGACTTGGTTTTGGTGGCGCTGCTGCTCATGCGGGCAGTTTAGCCGGGCGCAGCAGGGACAGGCCGGCCAGGCCCACGAGGCTGAGCACCACCATGGGCCCGGCCGGCAGGTCCAGATGCCAGCTCAGGCCCAGGCCCAATGCATAGGCGGCCGCGCCCAGCAGCGCGGCCAGCCAGGCCGGCAGCCGCCGCGCCGCGACCAGGGCCGGCACGATCAGCGTGGCGAACACCAGGTAGAGCCCCAGCAGCGGCACGCTGAGGCTGACCAGCAGTGCGAAGGCCGGATAGAAACCAGGCCCGCTGTCCAACAGGCCGGGCCGCAGCCGGCGCAGGCACAGATAGACCGCGCTGGCTCCTGCCAGTGGCACGAGCGCCGGCCAGTCCACCCACAGCACATCGCCGGACAGCAGGGCGCCGAGCTTTTGTGCGCCATGCGGGTCAGCGCTGACCCAGATCACGGCGGTGGAGGCGGCCGCGATATAGAGCAGGCCGATCAAGGCCTCGCGCCGCTCGGGCCACAGCCGCGAGAGCCCGGCCACCAGCAGCGCACCGGCCAGGGCCGCTGCGGCGCCGCAGAGCTGGGGCAGCAGGGGGGACAGCGGCTCGAGCCAGCCGGGCAGCTCGTTCGGATGCTCAGCGTGGCCCAAGAGCTGGCCGGCCACCAGTACACCCAGACCGGCCATCTGCGCGATCGCCAGATCGATGAAGACGATGCCGCGCGCCAGCACCTGGCGGCCCAGCGGCAGATGGGTGGCCAGCACCAGCCAGCCGCCCAGCAGCGGCGCCAGCAAGATGGGCAGTTCTTGCAGCATCAGGGCTTGCTGATCGCAAGCAACTGTGCGAGCAGCTCGTCGAACAGTCCGGCCAGGGTCGCGGCGGGGCCGTCGTCGGTGACGGTAGCCGGCAGACGCAGCAGCGGTAGTCTGGTCTGCTCGGCCAGCCAGCGGCCGGGCTTTTCGTCCTGGTAGAGGCTGGTGACGATGGCCAGCGGCCTTTCACGCGCCACTTGCTGTTGCAGTTGCTGCAGATGGCTCATCGTGGGCGGCACCCCCGGCTTGGGCTCCAGGTCGGCGATCTGCCTGAGCTTCAGCCACAGCCAGAGGTAGGCGTAGGTGCTGTGCTGACCGACCACGGCCCGGCCCTGTAGCGGCGCGGCGCGCTGCTCCCATGCCGGGATGCGGCGCTGCCAGTCGGCCGCCCAGGCAGCGTGGCGCTGGCGGATCTGGGCGGCGCGTGGCGCATCCAGCATCGCCAAGCGCTCGGCAAGCGCCGCCGCTACGCTCAGCAGGCGCCGGGGATCCAGTTGCAGATGCGGGTTGCCCTCGGCATGCACATGGCCTTCGTTGAAGCCCACTGCGCTGCGCTTGTCGATCAGCTCGACCACGTCCTCGACATAGAACATGCCGGGCTTGCCGTCCTGCACCCGGGCATTGCTGGCGCGGGCTAGCAGCATCGGCAGCCAGCCGGCCTCCAACGAGGCCCCGGTGCAGATGGCCAGATCAGCACGGCGCAGTGCCGCGATCAAGGCCGGGCGGGCCTCGATATTGTGGGGGTCCTGCAACGCATGGGTGGCGCTGGTGACGCGGGCCTCGGGCGCCAGTTCGCGGGTCAGCGCCGCCCATTCGGGCTCGCAGCTGAAGACCTCCAGCGCCTGGGCCGGCAGGACTACGCAGGCACTGATCAGCAGGCCGGCCAGCTTAGAAACTGTGCGCACCATGGGCTCCGAAGCTGACGATGTATTGCAGCTGCACTGAGCGCTTGATGGCCGCATCGAAGCCGCCACGATCGTCTTGCCGGCTGTATTGCAAGCGCAGCGACTGCGCATGCGAGGGCTTCCAAGCCAGCATCAGGGTCTGCTCGCGCAGCTTGGCCGGGTGAAAGTGGTCGCCATGCGGCTCGCGCAGCGACAGGCTGTCGATCCGCAGCCCGGTCTCCCACTGCGGGGCCAAGCGCCAGACCGCGGCCAGATAGGCCGAACGGTGCTTATCGCCGGAACCGGCGAACTCGTTCAGGCGGCTGACTTGGGCCAACTCGCCCGACAGGCGCAGCTGCTGCACGCCGTTGTTGCCGCCGGGCGACCACTTCCAGACCCCGTCGACGATCCACAGATGGCGCCCCTGGTAGCGTGCGCCATGCGCGTGGTCGTGGCCTTCCTCCTCCTCATGGGCGTCCTCGTCCTCGTGCTCGTGCTCATGCGCACCGCTGCCCGGTGCCTTGTTGCGCAGATAGGAGAGGCCCAGCTGCCAGCTCTGGCTGTGGCCGATATCGCCGCCCAGCTTGGTGTTGGCGGCCCAGGCGGCGATGCTGGGGCGGGCGCCCTCGGCATCCGGGTTGAGCTCGCGGCCGCTCAGCAGCTCGATGCCGCTGCGCCAGTACAGCGCGGTCGGTGCCGTCCATGACAGGCGCAGGCCGTTGTCGAAATAGTGGCCGCCAAGAAAGCTGCGGTAGAGCAGCGGCCGCTCGCTGAAATCATCCGCATGGGGATGCTGCTCGTTCAGATAGCCCAGCTGGGCCAGCATGCGACCACCGCGCAGCTGCAGCCCGGCCGGCAGGCTGCGGGTCTCGACCCAGGCCTCCTCCAGCTCGGACTCAATTTTCTTCTTGCCCTCATGGCTGTGGCTGTGTGCGGCCAGCGTAGCGCGGCCGGCGAAGTGCTCGCCCAGATTGCCGGCCACACCCAGCTCCAGCCCGCCCAGGTGGGCGCCCTGGGGCCGCGCACCCAGGGCCAGCTCGCGCGAAGCCGCACCGACATCGAGTACCAGCCCCCACTGCAGCGCATCGGACTTGCTCTGCTGGGCCTGGGCGTTGGCCAATAGCGGGGTGGCAAGTGCCAGGGTCAGGAGTTTGAGTTTCATGGGATCGACTTGGTTGGTTTAGCGTTGGATACCCAGCCAGGCCAGGCCGGCGGGCGCGAAGTCCAGCTTCAGGGCCGGGCGCAGCGTGGCGCCGGCGGTGTCTACGGGCAGCAACTGGCGGCCCAGCGGGTCGGAGATCCAGGCCTCGTCGCGAGCCTGGCTGGTGGCGATGGCCGGGAAGGGCGCGGCCGTGGGCATGGCCGGCACGGCGGCCAGGCGCTTGATCGGGGCCCACTGCTGGCGCGCGTCGAGCAGGTGCAGGGTGCCCAGATCGTCCAGCAGCATCAGCTTGCCGCCCTGGCGGTCGAATGCGTGGGCGCGACGCGTGCGGCCCTCGGCCCACGCGATTTTCTTGAGGCTGCCGGCCACCGGGTCGATCTCGTAGACCAGGCCCGGTGAGGCCAGGCCCACCAGGGAGGTCAGGTGGCTGTGGCCGATCACGGTGCCGATGCGGGCGTTGGCCGGCATATCGGCCGGGTTGGGCAGCTTGCGGGCCGTAAAACTCTCGCCGCTTTGCGTCACCAGCAGCACGCCGTCGCTGCAACCGAAGGCAGTGTGGTCCTTGTTCGAGAAGCTGCCGTGTAGATCGGGGCAGGGGGTGTCGAAGCGCTGCACGAACTGCCAACTGCTGCCGCTGCGGCGGTAGAGCTCGACATGGCTGGGCAGGGTGGAGGTGGCGTCGGCGGCGCGCCAGGTGCTCAGCAGGAACATGCCGCGCGGCTCGGCCGTGCCGTGCATGGCCAGCGGCAGGCTCAGGCTGGACTCGGGCGTGCCGCTGGCGATGGCGGCCTCGTTGAAGACCTGGACCTGGGCGCTGCGGTTCTCGGCCGCGACCCCGTCCATAAAGAAGGCGGCGCGGCCCTCATGCACCTCGTAATGGGTTGGACGCGCGCCGCTGATGCGGGCGGCGAGCAGCTTGGGTGCCTGCTTGTAGTCGTGCAGATGGTCCACATGGTCCTCCTGCCACAGGCCACCATCGGCGATTTGCACCAGGTCCTGGGTCCGCTGCACCGCCAGTGCATGACGGTAACTGGGGCTGGCCAGCACGGCCGAGGGCGTGTTGGCCAGCGCGAAGCTGCTCAGCACACTGGCGCTGTCCAGCTCGTACAGGCGCAGGCTGGGCGAGTTGGCCTCAATCAGGGCCAGGCGGCCGGCGCTGTCGATGCGCAGCCCCTCGTCATGATCGTCGTCGACGTCCCCTGAGCCGCCGCCGCAGGCGGCCAGCAGCAAGGAGGACAACGCGGCCAGCAGGCTTAGCCGGCGCTTGAAGGAGGGAGCTGCAGGGTTCATGGATGTTGATTTACAAAGATGTAATAACGTTACTGTAACAGTATAACGTTCTATGTGATTATGGATTCTGCGACCCGTCCGGGACGGGGGCCATCGGCGGCGGTCGGCGACAGCGCAGGCCGGAACTGGCAAGCTGCGCACCATGACGATGACGCCGCTCCCCACTTTTGCTTTCGACAACAGCTATGCACGCGAGCTCGAGGGCCCCGCCTTTTATGCGGCCGCCCGGCCGGAGCCCGCGCCGGCACCGCGTCTGCTCTACATGAACCAGGCGCTGGGCGATGAGCTGGGCCTGCCGCAGCTGGCTGCCGAGCAGGCTGCCGCGCTGTTTTCCGGCAACACCCTGCCTGTCGGCGCTCAGCCGATCGCTCAGGCCTATGCCGGTCACCAGTTCGGCGGCTTCTCGCCGAGCCTGGGCGACGGCCGGGCGCTGCTGATCGGCGAGCTGATCGACCGCGACGGTCGGCGCCGCGACCTGGCCTTCAAGGGCTCGGGCCGCACGCCCTTCTCGCGCAACGGCGATGGCCGGGCCGCCGTCGGGCCGATGCTGCGCGAGTTGCTGATCGGCGAGGTCATGCATGCCCTGGGCGTGCCCAGCACCCGGGCGTTGGCCGTGGTGGCCACCGGCACGATGGTGCGGCGTGAGCAGCCGCTGCCCGGCGCAGTGCTGACCCGGGTGGCTGCCAGCCATCTTCGCGTCGGCACGTTTGAGTACTTCTCGGCGCGCGGCGATATCGATTCGCTGCGCCGCCTGCTGGCCTACGCACTGGCCCGCCACGATGCGGAGCTGGCCGATGCGCCGGTGCCGGCCCTGGCCCTGCTGGGTGCGGTGGCGCGGCGCCAAGCGCGGTTGATCGCGCAGTGGATGAATCTGGGCTTCATTCACGGGGTGATGAATACCGACAATATGTCGATCTCGGGCGAGACCATCGACTACGGGCCCTGCGCCTTCATGGAGCGCTACGACCCGGCCACCCGCTTCAGCTCGATCGACCAGCAAGGACGCTATGCGTACGGCAATCAGCCGGCAATTGCCCGCTGGAACCTGGCCCGGCTGGCTGAGGCGCTGCTGCCGACCATGGTCGATCCGGACGGCCCGGAGGCTGAGATCGAGCAGGCCGTCGCCCAGGTCAGCGAAGTCATCGATGCTTTCCCGGCCTGGTACGAGGCGGCGCTGCGCGAGGGCCAGCGGCTCAAGCTAGGCCTGGATGCGCCCGATGCGGCGCTGGCCGACGCCTGGCTGGCCCTGCTGCAGCGCGGCGGCGCCGATTTCACTCTGGCCTGGCGCGCGCTGGCCGAGGCTCGCGAGGGCAACGAAGCCGCGGTGCATGCGCTTTTCGACGACAGCACGGGGCTGTCCGCCTGGCTGCAGCACTGGCAGGCCGCCTGCACGGCCACGCCAGCCCAGCTGCGCGCGGCCAGCCCGCGCCTGATTGCGCGCAACCACCGCGTCGAGGAGGCGCTGGCCGCCGCCTCGGAAGGCGGCGACATGGCGCCGACCGAAGCGCTGCTGGTCGCGCTGCGCCAGCCCTTCAGCGCCGACCCAGTGTTGCAGCGCTATGCCGAACCGGCGCCGGCGGCCTTGACTGCAGGGTATCGGACGTTTTGCGGGACTTGAGGGCGCCGCTTAGCCGCGCAGCGCCAGGTCGGCCACCGTGCCGGCGAACAGTGCGAAGCCCAGCCAGTGGTTCTGCCGGAAGGCCTTGAAGCATCCCTCGCGGCTGCGGTCCTTGATCAGCGTGTAGTGCCACAGCACCTGGGCCGCCGCCGCCGCCACGCCCAGCAGAAAGATCCCGCCCAGGCCGAAGCGCAGCCCCAGCCAGGTCCAGCTGGCCAGAAAGATGGCGTAGAAAGCCATCACGCCGGCCACATCGAAGCGGCCCAGCGTCAGCGCCGAGGTCTTGATGCCGATGCGGATGTCATCGTCGCGGTCCACCATCGCGTACTCGGTGTCATAGGCCAGCACCCAAAACAGATTGGCCACCAGCAAGGCCCAGGCTGACAGCGGCACCGCGCCGCTGAGCGCTGGCCAGCTCCAGTTGTTGCCGCCCAGCGCGGCCGAGAAGGCCATCGGGATGCCGAAGCTGAAGGCCACACCCAGCACGGCCTGCGGCATCGCGACCAGTCGCTTGGCATACGGATAGACCAGCGCAACGGCCAGCGCAGCGAAGGACAGCACAATGGTCGGCGCGTTGCTCGTCAGCACCAGCGCGAAGGCCACGAGCGCAAGACCCGCCCCCAGCAGCAGGGCTTCCTTTACCGAGACCGCGCCGCTGGTGACCGGGCGCTGGGCGGTGCGTTTGACATGCTTGTCGAATTCGCGGTCAGCCACATCGTTGACGCAGCAGCCGGCCGAACGCATCAGCACCGTGCCCAGCGTGAACACCAGCAGCAGATGCCAGCCCGGCCAGCCATCGGCCGCGATCCACAACGCCGACAAGGTGGGCCACAGCAGCAGCAGCCAGCCGGCGGGGCGGCTCCAGCGGATCAGGTCCAGGTACAGCGACAGGCGAGACGGGGCATTGGTACTCATGACCCCGGCATTGTGTCAGCTGGGCGAAGCGGTTTGCGGTAGATCGTGAGCGCCTGGCCCTCATGGGCTATGCGTTCGATGGCCTGCCAGCTAGCGCGCCGCAGCAGGCTGTCTGCGCTGCCGGTGGCGCAGTAAAGATGCTCGAGGCCCTGCGCGGCCGCCCTTGCCTCCAAGCCGCGCAGCAGTTGCAGGCCGATGGCCTGGCCGCGTCGCGCCGGGTCCACGCAGCCGACCGCCGCCCAGGGGGACAGATGGCCGTGGCTGACAATGGACTGCGCTTTCAGCGCCGCGATGCCCAGCAGCCGGCCGTGTTTATCGAGCGCGATCAGGCCCAACGGCAGACCCTCAAGCCGTGCGAAGCCCTGCAAGTCGGCCGCCGCATCGCCACGCCCGGTGCAATACCAGCCCGGCCACTCGGCCTCGAACCAGGCCACCAGTGTCGGCACAGCCTCGGGATGGTGGGCGAGGGCTTCGATCCGTAAGGATGAGGGCCTGGGGGCGTTCTGGGGCATGGTGCGCGCATTGTGTGTCAGCGGCGAGGGTGTATAACCCCGCCCCACCAACCCGCAGATCAGCAAGGAGCAGCCGTCATGGGCGCACAGTGGAAAGCCAAACACAAGGACCTGGCCGCCAATGCCAAGGGCCGCATCTTCACCAAGCTGTCCAAGGAAATCATGCAGGCCGCGCGAGGCGGGGCCGATCCAGACATGAACGCGCGGCTGCGCATGGTGGTCGAGCAGGCCAAGAAGGCCTCGATGCCGCGCGAGACCCTAGAGCGCGCGATCAAGAAGGGCGCCGGCCTGCTGGGCGAGGCGGTGCAGTTCGAGCGCGTCACCTATGAGGGCTTCACGCCGCACCGAGTGCCGCTGATCGTCGAGTGCCTGACCGACAACGTCAACCGCACCGTGTCTGAGATCCGCGTGCTGTTCCGCAAGGGCCAGCTGGGCGCCGCCGGCTCGGTGTCATGGGATTTCGACCATGTGGGCCTGATCGAGGGCGCGCCGGCCGCCGCCGGCGCCGATGCGGAACTGGCCGCGATCGAGGCTGGCGCTCAGGACTTCGAGCCGGGCGAGGAAGAGGGCCAGACCCTGTTCATCAGCGAGCCGGCCGATCTCGATGTGGTCGTCAAGGCGCTACCGGCCCATGGCTTCAACGTCCTCTCGGCCAAGCTGGGCTACCGGCCCAAGAATCCGGTGGCGGGTCTTGGCGCGGCCGAGCTCGAAGAGGTGGAGGCCTTTCTGGCCGCCATCGACGCGCACGATGATGTGCAAGAGGTCTACGTCGGCTTGGCCGGCTAGGTGCTGGCGCGCGCCCTGAGCTTGTCCCACAGCGCCAGCGCCTCGCCCACCACGCCGCGCCTGAAGGCGAGCACGCAGATGATGAAGATCAGGCCGGTGACCAGGCTGACAGACTCGCCCAGGCCGTTGAACCAGTTGATGCCGGTGATCTCGGCCAGGGCTTTGCCGGCGTCGCCGATCTTGTTCTCCAGCGCGATGATGATCAGCGCGCCGACGATGGGGCCGATCATGGTGCCCATGCCGCCGACCAGGGTCATCAGGATCACCAGGCCCGAGGTGGTCCAGATCGCATCGGTCAGGGTCGCAAAGCCCAGCACCAGGGTCTTGGTGGCGCCGGCCAAGCCGGCCAGCGCGGCCGATAGCACGAAGGCCACCAGCTTGAAGCGATCGACGTCGTAGCCCAGTGAGGTGGCGCGTGCCTCGTTCTCACGGATCGAGGTCAGCACCTGGCCAAAGGGCGAATGCACGGTTCGGTAGATCAACCAGAAGCCCGCGCCGAAAATCGCCAGCACGACGTAGTACAGGCTCAGGTCGCTGCTCAGGTCAATGCCGAAAAAACTGCCGCGCGGCACCGACTGCAGTCCATCCTCGCCACCGGTGAAGGGCGCCTGAAGAAAGAAGAAGAACAACATCTGGGCGAGCGCCAGCGTGATCATCGAGAAGTAAATGCCGGAGCGGCGGATCGCCAGCAGGCCGAACACCAGACCCACCGCAGCGGCCGCGCCTGCGCCGAACAGCAGGCCCAGCGGCGCCGGCAGGCCCCACACCTTCAGCGCATGACCGGCGCCGTAAGCGGCCGCGCCTAAAAAGGCGGCATGGCCGAAGCTTAGCAGGCCGGTGAAGCCAATCAGCAGATTGAAGGCGCAGGCGAAGAGGGCATAGCACATGACCTTCATCACGAAGATCGGATAGACGCCCAGCCAGGGCAGGATGGCGACAGCCAGGAACAGCGCGCCGTAGCCGATCAAGGGGTTCTTGTGGTTCATTTCTCTTTACCGAACAGACCGGCAGGGCGCACCAGCAGGACGATGGCCATCACGACGAACACGACGGTGTTGGAGGCCTCGGGGTAGAACACCTTGGTCAGTCCTTCGACGATCCCAAGACCGAGGCCGGTCAGAATCGAGCCGAGGATGGACCCCATGCCACCGATCACGACCACAGCGAACACGACAATGATCAGATTGCTGCCCATCAGCGCTGTGACCTGCAGGATGGGCGCGGCCAGCACGCCGGCAAAAGCCGCCAGCGCAACGCCGCCTGCGTAGGTCAGCGTGATCATCCGCGGCACATTGATGCCGAAGGCCTGCACCAGCTTGGGGTTCTCGGTGCCGGCGCGCAGCGTGGCGCCCAGCGAGGTTTTCTCGATCAGGGCCCAGACCGCGAAGCACACCAGCAGCGAGGCCACGACGACCCAAGCGCGGTAGTTCGGCAGGATCATGAAGCCCAGATTGCTCGCACCCTGCAGGGCCTCGGGCACGTTGTACTGTTGGCCCGAGACGCCGTAGAAGCTGCGAAAGATGCCTTCCATCACCAGCGTGATGCCGAAGGTCAGCAAGAGGCCGTAGATATGGTCGAGCTTGTAGAGCCACTGCAAGAGCAGCCGCTCTATCAGGATGCCCAGCAGGCCAACGATCAGCGGCGCCAGCAGCAGCATCACCCAGTAATTGAGCCCCAAATACTCCAGCCCCATCCAGGCCAGGAACGCGCCCATCATGTAGAGGGCGCCGTGGGCGAAGTTGATGATGTTGAGCATGCCGAAGATCACGGCCAGGCCCAGCGACAGCATCGCGTAGAACGAGCCGTTCACCAGGCCCAGCAGCAGCTGCCCGAGCAGCGCCGGCAAAGGAATGCCAAAAAAGTCTGTCATGTCTTCAGCAGCTCAATCCATCGACGTTCAGATCACTTCTTGACGAGAGCGCACTTGCTCTCGGAGATCTTCGTGTAAGCCTCGTTGGCCGGGATCACCTGGGCGACCTTGTAGTAGTCCCAGGGCTCCTTCGATTCGGCCGGGGTCTTCACCTGCATCAGGTACATGTCGTAGCGGTGCCGGCCGTCGGGGCCGATCTCGCCGTTCTTGGCAAAGAAGTCGTTGACCTTGGTGGCTTTCATGCTGGCGATCACCTTGTCGGCATCGTCGGTCTTGGTGGTCTCGACGGCCTTCAGATAGTGCATCGTCGCCGAGTAGTCACCAGCCTGCAGCATCGACGGCATGCGCTTCATTTTGTCGAAGAAGCGACGCGCCCAGACGCGCGACTCGGGGCTCTGGTTCCAGTACCAGCCGTCGGTCAGATACATGCCCTGTGTCGCCTGCAGACCCAGCGAATGGATGTCGTTGATGAACATCAGCAGACCGGCCAGCTTCATCGTCTTCGTGATGCCGAACTCGTTGGCAGCTTTGATCGAGTTGATCGTGTCACCGCCGGCATTGGCCAGGCCCAGGATTTGGGCCTTGCTGCCCTGGGCCTGCAACAGGAAGGAGCTGAAGTCGCTGGCCGACAGTGGGTGCTTGACGCTGCCCACGACGGTGCCGCCGGCCTTTTGCACGACGGCCGTAGCATCGCTTTGCAGCGAGGCGCCGAAGGCATAGTCGGCGGTCAGGAAGTACCAGCTCTTGCCGCCGCTCTTGACCACCGCATTGCCGGTGCCGTTGGCCAGGGCCACGGTGTCATACGCGTAGTGGATGGTGTAGGGCGTGCAGTCCTCGTTGGTCAGGCGCGAGGAGGCGGCGCCGATCGAGATGAAGGGCTTCTTCTTCTCGGCCGCGATCTTGGCCATCGCCAGATTGGCGCCCGAGTTGGTGCCGCCGATCAGCATGTCAAGGCCCTGGGTGTCGATCCACTCGCGCGCCTTGGACGCTGCCACGTCGGCCTTGTTCTGGTGGTCGGCATAGATCAGCTCGATCTTCTTGCCGGCGACCATGCCCTTCATGTCGGCGATGGCCAGCTTGATGGCCTCGACGCCACCGGCACCGTCGATGTCAGCGTAGAGGCTGGACATGTCGGTGATGATGCCGATCTTGACCACATCGCCGGAGATCTGGGCCTGGGCCTGGAAGGAACCGCCGGACAGCGCGCAGGCTGCGCAAGCGGCCAGGGCAACGCGTTTGAGAGAGTAGGTCATGCTTGTCTCCTTGATGGGCATGTGAGGTTGATGGAGGACTCAGACACTGAGCAGCTCGTCGAGCACGGCTCTTTTGGCCTCTAGCTCGGCGGCGGGAAAGGATTCGACGACGTTGCCATGCTCGATCACGACGAAGTGATCGGCCAGCGGCGCGGCGAAACGGAAGTTCTGCTCCACCATCACAATGGTGAAGCCCTGGGACTTGAGCGTCTTGATCATGCGGGCCAGGGCCTGGACGATCACCGGGGCCAGTCCCTCGGAGATCTCGTCGAGCAGCAGGATGTCGGCGCCGGTGCGCAGGATGCGGGCCACGGCCAGCATCTGCTGCTCGCCGCCGGACAGGCGTGTGCCCTGGCTCTGGCGGCGCTCTGCCAGGTTGGGGAACATCGCGTAGATCTCGGCTTCGCTCATCAGCTTGCCCTGGCCGCCGGGCAGGCGCGGCGGCAGGCGCAGGTTCTCCTCGGTGGTGAGCGAGGCGAAGATGCCGCGCTCCTCCGGGCAGTAGCCCAGCCCCAGGTGGGCGATGCGGTGGGTCGGCAGCCCGATGGTCTCCTGGCCATGCACCTTGATCGAACCTTTGCGGTCACCGGTCAGGCCCATGATGGCGCGCAAGGTGGTGGTGCGGCCTGCGCCGTTGCGGCCCAGCAAGGTCATGACCTGACCCTTTGGCACGCTCAGATTGATGCCGTGCAGGATGTGGCTTTCGCCGTACCAGGCGTGCAGATCTGTGATTTCGAGAGCGATCGACATCAGTGCGCCCCCTGCAGTTCGGTCGCTTCGCTGCCCATATAGGCCTCCAGCACCGCCGGGTGCTTGGACACCTCGTTGTAGTCGCCCTCGGCCAGCACGGCACCGCGCGCCAGCACGGTGATGCGGTCGGCAATCTTCGAGACCACGCGCATATTGTGTTCAACCATCAGCACGGTGCGGCCCTCGGCCACCCGCTTGATCAGATCGGTGACGCGTTCGACGTCCTCATGGCCCATGCCCTGGGTTGGCTCGTCCAGCAGCATCAGCGCTGGCTCCATCGCCATCGTCGTCGCGATCTCGAGCGCGCGCTTGCGGCCATAGGGCAGGTCGGCCGCCTTGAGCGCCGCCATCTCGCGCAGGTCCACCAGCTCCAGCAGGGCCAGCACCCGGGCGTCGAGCTGCTGCAGCGCGGTCAATCCCTTCCAGAAATGAAAGCTGGTGCCGGTGAAGCGCTGCAGACCGATGCGTACGTTCTCCAGTACCGTCAGATGCGGGAACACTGCCGATATCTGAAACGAGCGGATCACGCCGCGCCGTGCAATCTGGGCCGGCTTCTCGCCGGTGATGTCAACGCCGTTGAACACGATGGCGCCGCGGGTCGGCTCCAGGAATTTGGTCAGCAAGTTGAAGCAGGTGGTCTTGCCAGCGCCGTTGGGGCCGATCAGGGCATGGATATGCCCGCGCTGGACCCGCAGGTCCACGCCATCGACGGCGGTAAAGCCCTTGAACTCTTTGGTGAGTCCGCGTGTCTCCAGGATGAGTTCGCTCATCGGCTTTTCTTAGAGTTGGAGGCCCAATGTAGGGCGATCCCGGGTGGCCGGGGCAGGGTGAAGACCTTTACGTACGATTGCGCAAGGGCTTACCCGGATGACGTTCACGGCAATCCCAGCACACGCCCCATCAGCCCGGCGGCGGTGTGCACGCCGTAGCGCTGGCGAAGCCGGCCGCGCAGTTTTTCGACGGTGCGCGGCGACAGCCCGAGCTCGCGCGCGCACTCCTTGGCTGTCTGGCCGCCGACCATGCCGGCCAGCACCTCGCGCTCGCGCGGACTCAACGCGCCAGGCGCGACACCGCCGGTCAGCGGCTCGAAAACCCAGGCCGCTTCGCGCAGAGGCGCCGAGCGGTCGCTGGTGTGGCCATGGACACGAAACCACTGCAGCCGTCCGTCGCGGCAGCGCATCAGGCGCTCGTCCTGGTAGTGGCCGCTGCTGCCCAGCGCGGTCTGCATGCGCAGGCCTATGCGTTCGAACTCGGCCTTGGTCGCGAACAGCAGGCAGAAGCTCTGGCCGATCAGGTCCTCGCGGGCATAGCCGAACATCGTGGCAAAGGCCTCATTGACCCACAGCAGCACGCGCTCGCGGGCCAGCACCAGGCCCAGCGGGCTCAGCGCCGCAAAGGTCTCGGCTGGGGAAAACCCGGGCGTAATCACGGGGCTGTCGCTGATGTGCATGGCTGCCTAGCCTAGCGGACTGCCAGCCGTCCCGACTCGGGATTGTCACCATGGGCTGAGCGGATCAAGGCCCCCATCGAGAGGCCCCACCGAATCACCGGAGACATCATCGATGAAACGCTTCACTGCAACATCCTCCTGCCTGGCCGTCGCTTTGCTGAGCGGCTGCGGCGGTTCAGACGATCCAGCGCCGACGCCGCCGGCCCCTCCGCCGGCTCCGGCGCCCGTGGTCAACAATTTGCCCAGCTTCATCAGCGGCGCCGTGGTGGCGGCCAACTATGACGGCGCCAGCGATGACCTGCTGACCGGCGGCCTTGGTAAGACCGGCCTGCTCGCGGCGGCCGCGCCGGCCTTCGCCAACCCGTTGGCGCCTACCGTCGCCGAGGCGCGCCGCAATGCCATCTTCACCAACTACCGCGCCCTGGTCGACTACACCGCCGCAGGCGGCTTTGGCAGGCTCTACGGCCCCAATATCGACAACGCCGGTGCTGACACGCTGGGGGAAGGCAAGGTGGCCGGCAGCGAACACATCGCGGTGGCCGACGACGGCTCGGGAAAGCACAACGTGGTAATGATGGTCCAGGTCCCGGTCGGCTTCGACGCCACCAAGCCCTGCATCGTCAGCGCAACCTCCTCGGGTTCGCGTGGCGTGTACGGCGCCATCGGCACGGCCGGCGAATGGGGCCTCAAGCGCGGCTGCGCGGTGGCCTATGTGGACAAGGGCTCGGGCAACGGTCTGCACGACCTGATGAGCGACAACCTGATCCAGATCGACGGCACCATCGCCAGCGCGACGGCGGCCGCCAAGAAGGCACATTTCAAGGCCGATCTCAGCGAGGCCGAGCGCCTGGGCTACAACGCAGCCTTCCCGAACCGGGTTGCCTACAAGCATGCGCACTCGCAGCAGAACCCCGAGAAGGACTGGGGCCGCGACACCTTGCGCGCAATCAAGTTCGCTTTCTATGTGCTCAACGAGAAGTACGGCAAGGACATCGCCGCACAGCCCGGCAAGAAGGAGGTCGTGATCACGCCGGCCAACACCACGGTGATCGCTTCGTCTGTCTCCAACGGCGGCGGCGCCGCGCTGGCGGCGGCCGAGCAGGACACCGAGAGTCTGATCGACGGCGTGGCCGTCACCGAGCCGAATGCCCAACCCGGCGCCAACACGGGACTGACGATCAAGCAGGGCGCGACCACGGTGGCCACGCACAGCAAGCCGCTGATCGACTACTTCACTTTCGCCAACATCTACCAGCCCTGCGCGGCGCTCTCGACCCAGGCCGGGCTGTCGCTGAATGCGGCCTTCTGGCCGGCCGCCTACACAGCATCCGCGCAGAACCGCTGCGCGGCGCTGAAGACCCGCGGACTTCTCGCCGGCGCGAGCCTGGCCGAGCAGGCCGACGAGGCGCTTGCCAAGATGAACGCCTATGGCTGGATGGCCGAGACCAACTATCTGCAGCAGTCGCACTACCGCTTCGCGACCAACTCCATCGTGATGACCTATGTGAACAGCTACGGCCGCTTCAAGGTCACGGACAACGTCTGCGGCTTCAGCTATGCCAACACCAATGCCAGCGGCGATGTGGTCGCCCAGGTGCCGGCGGTGCAGGCCTCGCTGTTCTCGGGCGGCAACGGCGTGCCGCCCACCTCGGGTGTCAACATCGTCTACAACGACTCAGTCGGAGGCGCCAAGCTGGACTTTCTGGCCGTCTCGCCGGGCAGCGCCAGCGCCGACTTCGCGCTCGACGGAGCGCTGTGTATGCGGACCCTGGTGACCGGCAAGGACACGGTCAGTGGCGCCGGCCTGTTCGGCACTATGAAAGCCTGGTCGGACCGCGTGATCGCCGGCATGAACGAGGTGCAGCTCAGCGCCAAGCTGCGCGGCCTGCCCACCATCATCGTTGCCGGCCGCAACGACACGCTGATCCCGGTCAACCATGCGGGGCGCGCCTATTACGGCAAGAACCTGGTGCAGGAGGCGGCCACGGCCAAGACCCGCTACTACGAAGTCACCAATGCGCAACATTTCGACAGCTTCATCGCCTTTGGCGCGCTGCTGGGCTATGAGACCCGCTACATCCCGCTGCACGTCTACTTCGTGCGCGCGATGGATCAGATGTGGGCCCACCTGAAGAACGGTACGGCGCTGCCGGCCAGCCAGGTGGTTCGCACGACGCCGCGCGCCGCTGCGGCCGCGCTGGCGGCCGGCGATGTGCCGCCCTGGGCCGCGACGCCGGCGCCCGCCGATGCCATCGCCTTCGATGCCGGCGTACTGAGCGTGCCGCAGTAGGTCTTGTGCCCGGGCGCCGCGCTGTCAGGCGTCCGGGTTCAGGCCTTCGTACAAAGCCACAAACTCCAGGCTCAGCTTGTGGCGCGGATCCAGATGGATCATCGGCCGCGCCAGCTCGTGCGACTCCTTGATCTTGACGCTGGCGCTCAGATAGGGCTGCAGCACCGGCAGGCCCTCGGCTATGAGCTCTTGCACGGTGCGCTGCGGCAGGCTGGCGCGTGGCTGGAACTGGTTGACCACGATACCCTCGACCCGCAGCTCCGCATTGTGGTCGGCACGGATCTCCTGCACGCTGTCGAGCAGGCCGTAGAGGGCGCGGCGTGAGAAGTCGTCGCAGTCGAAGGGGATCAGGCAGCCCTCGGCCGCGATCAGCGCCGAGCGGGTGTAGAAGTTCAGGGCCGGCGGCGTGTCGATCCAGATCTCGTCGTAGTCCTCGGCCAGCTCGAGCAGAGCGTCGCGCAGCTTGTAGATCTTGTAGCGGCTCTCCAGCTTGCCGTGCAACTCGTCAAGCGCCGGACTGGCGGGCATCAGTTGCAGATCGGGCCAGGGCGTCTCGACGATGAAGTCATCGGTCTTGGGTGCGCGCACGCTGAATTTCAGCGTGCTCTCGAAGAACTCGGCCGCCCCGGCGGCTGCATCGTCGGCCGTGTCGCCCAGCAGATAGCGGCTGCTATTGCCTTGCGGGTCGAGATCGATCAGCAGGGTGCGCCGACCGCGAGAGGCCGCGATAGCGGCCAGATTGCTGGCGATGGTCGACTTGCCGACCCCACCCTTCTGATTGAAGACAACGCGGCGCATGCAAGCTCCCGAGGCTGGTGGAGCGCCTATTGTGCACTGCAGCAATGGCCGGTCGATGGTGATGGCTGCGCCCCGGCCGGCGCAGCACCACGGCGGCTACTGGCTGGTGGCCAGGTCCGCGTCGAAGTCCATCAGCACACTGGCCTCCTCGAGCGCCCGCCACAGATGGGGCGGCATCTGCATGATCTTCTCGGGCGTCTTGGCCCGGCGCGCCCAGGCGCGTATCTCGTCGTGTTGATCGGGGGTCAGCAGCTTCAGCGTCAGCATCTCGTCAAGGGTCTGCATCGTGGGGCTCCTAACTAAGATCCGGTTCGTATTTGCCAGTCCGCGCGGCTGATCTCGTAGACCGAGGTGTCCATCGTGTACCAGCGCTCGACCCCACGATAACTCATGCCCAGCCGCTGCATCACGCGCGCCGAGCCCTTGTTGTCGGGGTGGCAGACGGCGCACAGCAGCGGCGTGCGCAAGGTGTCGAAGGCGAAGGCGGCCATGACCTGGGCCGCCTCCGAGGCTAAGCCCTGGTGCCAGCGGTCGCGCCGCAGCCGCCAGCCGATTTCCAGAGGATTGCTTCTGTCCCGAGCCAGGTGCTGGATGCAACCGGAGCCGACGACCTGGTCGCTGTCCGTTTCGATGAAGGCCCACCAGGAATAGCCCCACTCGGCCCAGCGGGCCTTGACCCGGGCTATCCCCGCCGCCGTGTCTTCGCGGGTGTCGGGCTTGCCGCTGATGTAGCGCATCACCTCGGGGTCACTGTCGATCGCGTGCAGGCCCTCGAAATGGTGGTCCGCAAAGGGCTCCAGGCGGAGTCTTTCGGTCTGCAAAATGGTCATCGGCGGCCTCGGGCGATGGTGGGCTCTGCCAGTCTAGCGATTCAGGCGAAGTAGCGCTGCCGCAGCTGTGCATAGCGGCCGTCGCGTCTGATACGGTCCAGCGCCGTCTGCAGGCGCTTCACCAGGGCCGGGTCGCTGTCGGGCGGCAGACCGTACCAATAGGACTTGTCGGTGTCGTGGGGCAGCACGGCACTCAGCGTGTCCGAAGGCAGCTGCAGCCGGCGCAGATGCCAGGCGGCCGCCCAGTCCAGCATCAGCAGCAGTGACATGCGGCCAGCCAGGAGCTTGCGCAGATTGCTCTCGTCATCCAGCGCCCACTCCAGATGCTCCTCGGGTCGCAGCCCGTCGGCCAGCAGCTGGCGTGCCGCCGCCGAGTCGCGCACCACGCCGATCCGGTGGCCCTGCAACTGGTGCAGGCTGCTGAGCTGGATGTCGGTGCGCTGGTTGAGCCGGTAAATCATGATGCGGCGCGGGCTGATCGGCCCCACCCATTGGAACTGGGTTTCGCGCTCGGGCGTGCGGGTCAGCGAAAACAGCAAGCTGGCCGGGGTTTGCGAGGCGCCCTGCTGAGCACGCGGCCAGGGCATGACTTCGATGTCCAGCGGCAGCCCGGTCTCAGCGGCGATCAGCCGCAGCAGCTCGACGCTGAAGCCAGCGGGCTCACCGTCGATCTCGTGGTTCAGCGGCGGCAGGTTCTCGGTGAATCCGCGCAGCCGTACGCCGGGCTCTCGCGACTCGGCGCCCCCGATGACCATTCCCGTCAGCGCCAGCACCGTGAAGGCGCGCCGGCCCAGCCCTCCTGCTGCCCCGTCCTGCATCGCACTAGTGTAGGCAGTCCCCGTGGCGGCCAAACTCCGGTGAAGGGCGGCAATGACAAGCTTTTCGTGTCAGCCGTCGATTCGGCGCTGGAACACCAGCCCCGCATGCTCTCGCAGCGCGTGGAACTTGATCTTGGGCCAGTTGCTCTCGATCGCACGCAGCTCAGGTGCGTACTCGACCAGTACCGTCGGTGCGTCCACCGCGTCATAGGCCATGCGGTGGTCGTTGGCGTCGATGAAGCGCTTGAGTTCTTTTTCATCGTCGCAGGTCACCCAGCGCGCCACCTGGAAGCGACTGCCAGTGATGCGAGCCTTGACCCCGTACTCATGCTCCAGGCGGTGCGCCACCACCTCGAACTGCAGCTGGCCGACCGCGCCCAGGAGTAGTACGCTGCCAACGATGGGGCGGAAGACCTGAATCGCACCTTCTTCGCCCAGCTGGGTCAGGCCGGCCTTGAGCTGCTTGGTCTTCAGCGGGTCGGCCACTTCGACGCTGCGGAACATTTCTGGCGCGAAGAAGGGCAGGCCGGTGAACTGCAGGGCCTCGCCCTCGGTGATGGTGTCGCCCAGTTGCAGCACGCCGTGGTTGGGGATGCCGATGATGTCGCCACCGAAGGCTTCGTCCAGCAGCTCGCGGCGCTGGCTCAGGAAGCTCACCACCGTGTTGGGCCGCAACTCCTTGCCGGAGCGCACCACCTTGAGCCGCATGCCACGCTCGAAGTGGCCCGAGGCCACGCGCAGGAAGGCAATGCGGTCGCGGTGGGCCGGATCCATATTCGCTTGAATTTTGAACACCACGCCACTGAATTTGGTTTCCTCGGGCTTGACCACGCGCTGCAGCGCGGCCCGCTCGCCCGGCGCCGGCGCCAGCTCGACCAGTGAGTCCAGGATTTCCTGCACCCCGAAGTTGTTCACGGCCGAGCCGAAGAACATCGGCGTTTGGCGGCCAGCGAGGAAGTCTTCCAGGTCAAAGGCCGGCGCGGCCTCGCGCACCAGCTCGATCTCGCCCTGGGCCTGCTCGTACTGCATGCCGAAGCGGCTGGCGTACTCGGGATTGTCCAGCCCCGCCAGCACCTCCTCTTCGCCGGCGGCCCTATCCTCCCCCGGCGCAAACACCCGCATCTGCTGCTTGCGCAGATCCATCACGCCGTGGAAGGCCTTGCCCATGCCGACGGGCCAGGTGAAAGGCACGACCGTCATGCCCAGCTCGCGCTCGATCTCGTCCATCAGCGCCAGCGGGTCCTGGACCTCTCGGTCCATCTTGTTGACGAAGGTCAGAATGGGCGTGTTGCGGGCGCGGCAGACCTGCAGCAGACGGCGGGTTTGCGGCTCAACACCGTTGGCCGCGTCGATCACCATCAGCGCCGCGTCCACCGCCGTGAGCACGCGGTAGGTATCTTCCGAGAAGTCCTGGTGGCCTGGGGTGTCCAACAGATTGATCACGCAGTCGCGGTACTCCATCTGCATCACCGACGAAGCCACCGAGATGCCGCGCTGCTTCTCGATCTCCATCCAGTCCGAGGTCGCATGGCGCGAGGCCTTGCGCGCCTTCACCGAACCGGCGATCTGGATCGCGCCCGAGAACAGCAGCAGCTTCTCCGTCAGCGTGGTCTTGCCTGCGTCGGGGTGGGAGATGATGGCGAAGGTGCGGCGGCGGCGCACTTCGGTTTCGATGCGCGAGGCGATGGGACTATCGGCGGACATGGTGATGAGGGCGGTTCGATCGAGCGGCCAAAGATCGGTGTTGGGGTGTAGCCGAGCCTGTGAAGCACCCGGGCCACCTCTTTTGGGAGAGCGGACGAACGGTCAGCCGGGCGGGGCAGGGCTTGGGAAGCAGGAGATTATCGCAGGGGGTGGGCAGGCTGCTTGCGGGGCCGGCCGGCGCCCCCGTCCCGGCCCTGGGACGGGCATCCACCCACTCGCGACTGTGCCGGCATCCGTGGCAATGTCCGCACACGCGGGACTCCTGAAGACCTGCGAGAAGCAGATGTGAAGTCGGTACCGCTTCGCGAGCCAGCCAGACACCGTGGCCCGGCGACACGGTGGGGCCAAAGAACACAAGATTGTCATGGATTCAGGCAGGCTGATTCGTAAAGTTGCCCTGTGCGTCGTACTCGCAGGCGCTGAGACGCTGCACGGAATTGCAAGAACAACCCTGGCAATTCCATGCAACAGCAAGGAGCGGGCCATCATGCTGAGCCCGCCTACAGTGGCAGCGCTGGCATTCGCGATCTGCTGGATGTTGGTGCCGAGCATGGGTCTGCAGTCACAACGCGCTCACCTGAACCTGGGTTTCGGTCTGGCAGCATTTACGGCCAGCGTCGCCATCGGAAGATCGCTGTTGCGCAAGTCTTCGAACAAGGCGCGTGATCTGTGCGTACGACTTCATGATCGGCCCGGCTGCTCGAACCTGCTGTGCTGTGCCGATCTCATTCACCCCATATAGGGCAAACACGTTCTTGGCGGGATCGAAACGCAGATACAGAATTCCCGGTAAATTTTCGGGCCGAATGCGTTGGTGGGAGGTTAGACGGCCTTGCGTCGCATTGAGGTTCCCCGTGCCGCTGTGCGGTCAGTTCGTTGGGGGGGCGGCTCCTTCATTCGTCGGGAGTCTGTATGGACGTGATCTAACAAGCATTGGGAGGACCATGGCATTTGCAATCGCTGCAGACAGCGTCATCGTCGGCGCCATCAAGGCGGCCAAGTTTGGCTTCGGCATTGGCTATGTTGTTCCCATCGGATTGATTGCCATAGGACAGTTCATTCTTGGCCACCCGATGGCTGCTACCGCGACGATCCTGACTGCACCTGTCAATCCCGCTGCGATGACCTGCGCCGCAATTGGTGCCATCTACTTCGGTTGGAACGCGCTGACGGACCTTGAGCGCAGCGCCATCATGCAAAAGCTGCAGTCGGCGCTGGAGATAGGGGGTGAGCTGATAAAGGCTCTGGTCGCTTTCGTCATCGTGAAGTCGAAGGAACTTCTCAGTTCTGAAAGCACTGCTGAGTTCAAGCGGTTCATCGGCGACGCGGCCAGCATGTTCGGTCGGTCCATTGCCGACGTCACTCGTGCCGTCGTCGATCATGCGGCCGGCGCATATGAGCTCGTTGCCGAAAAGTTCAAGCGCTCACCGGGCAAGCCAGATGAACTGCCACGCTTGCCGCTTTAGCCACCCGCCGCGCTGATGCATGCGCCCTTGCAGTAACTTCCCGCTTCGTCAGCATCGGCGCATGGCCGAAACTGAGACATTTCAATGCGGCGCGTCGTGCAGGCGGGTTGCCCCTGGCGTCGAAACTTAGGCATCAATCACTCCACTCAGTCATGCAGTCATTTCTCTCAACGATCTCCATTGCTGGCGCCTTGCTGCTCACTTCGGTACAGGGGTTTGCGCAGGACAGTGCGCCAAAGTATTCATTGAAGGATGCTGAAGCAAAAACCGGCTCCAAGTTCAAGCGCGATGTGGTTATCTCACCCGATATTCCCTTGAATCTTCCCTATGAAAAGATGAGCGAGGCGCAGAAGGAAATTCTGAAATCGCCCTATGAATCGATGGGGCCTGACGACGAGCCCCCGTTTCCGCTCAATGGCTTGGCCGCTATCCTCACGGAAATGTCCGAGGCTCAGAAGATTCTCGAAGTGCAAGGCAAGTTCAGATTGCACGCCCTGATTGATGCCTCGGGCAAGGTTGAATCAGTCGCTGTCATGGATTCCGTGGACAAACGCTTTGACGTCTATGTCGCGGGCGTCCTGATGCGCGCCAAATTCAAGCCTGCGCGCTGCAAGGGCGTGCCTTGTGCTCAGGAGTATCTGTTCTCCTGGAACCTCGAACTGGTCCCGCGCTGAGACGCCTTGCGGCGGCCGCGTAAGCGGCTCTCGACCCGGCTAGTGCACAAAGGGCCGAACGCGGTCGAGCAGCCGCTGCACATAGCTTTGCTTCTCCCCCACCGGCGCCACATAGTGCAGCGCCTCGCGGGTCGCAGCCTCACCGGCCTTCTTCAGCATCACCCAGGTGGCCAGGTACTGCGAGGCCAGGCAGCCGCCGGCGGTGGCGATGGGGCCGCGGGCGTGGAAGGGTTCGTCCAGCACCACGGCGCCGGCCTCGACGACCCAGGGCTTGGTCGTCAGATCGGTGCAGGCCGGGCAGTCGCCCAGCAGGCCTAGGCGGGCCATCAGCAGGGTGCCCGAGCATTGCGCGCCGATCAATTGGCGCACTGGGTCGAGCTGCAGCCGGTCCAGCAGCGCGCTGTTCTCGGCGATCGCGCGGGTGTAGAGGCCCGAGCCGAACAGCACGACATCGGCCTCGTTGGCCCACTCCAGCGGCCGCTGCAGCTGCACCGTGACGCCGTTCATCGAGCTCACATGGCTGCCCGGCCCGCACAGCTCTGCGCTGAAGCCCTGCGGCCGCAGCCGGTTCAGCAGACCCAGCGCGACGAAGCTGTCGAGCTCGTTGAAACCGTCGAAGCTGAGGATGGCGATGCGGGTGGGACTGAGCATGAGCCATTGTGACCTGTGACCGCGCGCGCGCCAATGCAACTGGCACACTGCGCTGCGAGCAATCCCGGGCCGTCCCACCATGAGCACAGCAAGACCGAGCCAGAACAAGATCCTGATCACCGGCGCCGCCGGCCGCATAGGCCGTGCCTTCTGGCGTGCGCAGCCGGATCGCTCGACTTTGCGCTTGGCCGATATCGCCACCGCCGGCCTGGCCGATTCCGGCGCCGAGGTGCTGGCGCTGGACGTCAGTGATTTGCAGGCCTGCATGCGCGCCTGCACCGGCATTGACACGGTGATTCATCTGGCGGCCGACCCCTCGCCGGATGCCGACTTCATGGGCTCGCTGCTGCCCGTCAATATCGTCGGTAGCTACAACCTGTTCACGGCCGCCCGGGCCCAGGGCTGCAAGCGCTTTGTGTTTGCCAGTAGCGCGCAGGCTGTCGAGGGCTATGCGCTGGATGTGCAGGTGCACGAGCAGATGGCGCCGCGCCCCAAGAACCTCTACGGCGCCAGCAAGGCCTTTGGCGAGGCGCTGGCCGCGCTGTTCGCGCAGGATGGCACGATGACGACGGTGGCGGTGCGCATCGCCAATGTCGCCGAGTTCGCGGCGGGCCAGCGCCACAGCCCGCGCGATGTGGCCGCCTTTATCAGCGAGCGCGACGTGGTGCAGCTGCTGCAGCGCTGCGCCGAGGCCGAGTTGAGCGGTTTCAATGTGGTGCACGGCGTGTCCGACAACCGCTACAAGCGCCTGGCCATAGACCAGACGCGCCGGCTGCTGGACTACCGGCCGGCCGACGACGCCTTTGTCATCCTGGAAGGCCAGGCAGCGCAGCAGAGCTGATCGCGGCTGGCCGGCGCCGCAGCGCCCAGGCCGCCAGCAGGCTGTAGCCCAGCGCTTGGCAGCACAGCGCCAGCAGTTGCGGACCTACGGCTGGCAGCGGCGCACCCATCTGGTTGAGCCGCACAAAGCCCTGGATTCCAGGTACCGCCGGTATCAAGAGCTCGCCCAACCACCACAGCGGCGCCGGCAGAGCCTCGCGCGGCCACGAGAAGCCGGCCAGAAAGGCCATCGGCAGCGAGCTGCACAGCAAGAGCTGCATGGCCCGCTCGCGCTCGGCCAGCAGCGCGCCCAGTGCCACACCGGCCGCCGCGATGGCCCAGCAAAACGGCAGCAGCAGCAAGGCCGCGCCTGCCGGGTTGCCGCCATGGGCATAGCCGAAGAAGGGGAAGATCAGCACAAAGAACCAGGCCGCACTGAGGCCGCCGAAACTCGCGAAGGCTGCAGTGCGGGCGCTCCAGAGAGCGAGGCCATCGGCGGGCCGCGCGCGGTCCTCAAGGCGCTGGCCCACCCACATCGCCACACCGATCAGCAGCAGTTGCTGCACGATCAGCACCGCCACCGCCGGCACTACCGCGCTGCCATAGCCCTCATGCGGGTTGTAGAGCGCGGCCAGCTCCACATTCAGCGGGCTGCGGCTGGCGGCGGCCTGCAGCGGCGACTGGCCCTGGGCCTGCAACTGGCGCAACTCAATGCCGGCCGACACGGTGCCCAGCACCTCGACAAAACCCAGCAGCACGATCTTGTTGGCGAGGAAGTAGGCGCCGTCGGCCAGCACCGGCACGACCTGACCCCGGCCACGGCCGGCCTCGCGCTTGAGCCCGGCCGGCAGCAGCACGTAGCCCTGGATCTCGCCGGCCGCCAGCGCCGCCCGGGCCTGGCCCTCGTCGGCCGTCAGCAGCGCCAGCTCCAGGCGTGGGCTGGCCTGGGCGAAGCGTTGGATCTGGCGGCTCAGCGCACTGTGATCTTGGTCGACGATGGCCACCGGCACGCGCTGCAGCTGCTCGGTCGTATAGGGCCAGGGGTAGAAGAAGGAGTAGATCAGCGGCGCGATCAAGAGCATCAGCAACACGCCTGGATCGCGCAGCACCGCGCGCCAGGTGCCGACGACTTCGCGCAGCCAGCCGCTCATCAGCGCTTGCCCCAGGCGGTCGGGTCATGGGCCACGCGCCGCAGCCGCCAGGCGGCCAGCGCCAGCAGGGCCAGCGCGGCAGCCGTCAGCGCGGCCAGCAGCGGCAACGCGCGCTGCGCCGCCCAGCCCTGCTGCAGCAGGCCGACCTGGGCCTGCATCAGCCAGGTCAGCGGCAGGGCTTCGGCCCAGAGTCGCGCGCCCTCGGGCATGGCCATCAGCGGAAAACCGATGCCGGAGAAGGCAAAAGCCGGCGCGGTGATGAAGCCGGCCGCCGACAAGGCCAGGCGCAGCGAGCGCGCCAGCAGGGCTACCGCCGCGCCCAGCGCCAGATACAGCGCCAGCAGCGCCGCGTGCAGGGCCAGCAGCATCGGAGCGCCCGAGGGCAGCAAACCGAGGCCCAGCAGCGCGAACAGCAGGGCCGCGTCGACCGCGCCCAGCAGCATCAAGGCGGGGGCCAGCTTGGCCAACAGGGCCGGCCAGGCCTGACCCGCGGCCGCGTCCAGCCAGGCCGGGCTCGTGCCGTCGCGCAGCTCGCGGCCCACGGTCCAGGCGCCGGCTACCATGGCCAGCAGGTGCAGCAGGGCCGGCATCAGTGCGGTGGCGAGAAACTGCTGGTAGTTCAGCGCCGGGTTGTACTGCGAGCCGAGGCCTGCGCGCAGCGGCTCGAAGCCCTGTGTCGCGGCCTGTGGCGCCTGGCCGCGCTTTTCGCGCGCCAGGATCTCGATGCCGGCCGACATCGTGCCGACCGCACCGCGCACATCCTTCTGGATCAGGCCCGAGTGGGTCGCGAACTGGGCGTTGTGCAGCAGCGTGACGCTGGCGGCACGTCCGCTCTTGAGCTCGCGGGCCAGGCCTGCTGGAATCACCAGCACCGCATAGACCGCGCCGCCCTGCAGTGCGCTGCGGGCCTCGGCCGCGTCGGCCAGCGGTCGTGCCAGGCGCAGGCCCGGCGCGGCATCGAGCAGGCGTTGCAGCTGGCGCGACGCGGCGCTGTGGTCCTGGTCCAGCACGGCGATGGGCAGCCGGCTCGCCTGGCCGGCCGAGAAGGTCCACAGCATCAGCAGGCCCAGCAGCAGCGGCACCCAGGAGAGCATGGCCAGGTCCAGCGGGCTGGCGCCCATTCGTGCCCATTCGCGCGCCCAGACCTTGGCCCAAGCCGAGCGCCAGCCCGAAGTCACGGCAGCAGCACGCTCATGCCCGGGCGGGCGCCCTGGATGGGCTGCAGCGGCCGCGCCTTGACCTCGAAGGTCCGCAGGTCGTAGCCCTGGTTGCTGCGGGTCGCGCGCCAGGTGGCGAAGTCGGGCAGCACCTTGGAGGCCGTGACCTTGAAGCGCATGCGTGGCTGCTCGGGCAGGGCCGGCAGGCGGGCCTCGAACTCGGCCCCGATCGCGAAGCGCGCCAGTTGGTCCTCGCGCACGTTGAAGACGGCCCATTGATCGGCCAGATCGACAACGGTCAGCACCGGCACGCCCGCCGGCGACAGCTCGCCGACCTTGGCAAGCAGCTTGGCCACGGTGCCGGCCACCGGGCTCTTCAGCTCGGTCTCGGCACGGGCCGCTTCGACCTCCTGAACCAGTCCGGCGACCTGACGGGCCTGGGCGCTGGCGGCCGCCTGGTCCTCGGCGCGGGCGCCCGCCTGGGCCAGATCCCATTGCGCCTTGGCGGCCTCCGCCAGGCGTTCGCTGGCGCGCCAGTTGGCCTCGGCCTCGTCGCGTTTTTGCGTGGCCACCAGGCCGTCACGGTGCAGGCTCTCGACCCGCTCGTGGCTTTTCTTGGCCAGCTCGGCACCGGCCTGGGCGCGTTCGTAGTTGGCGCGCGCTATCCGGATCTCCTGCGGGCGGGCGCCGTTGTGCGCCTTCAGCGCCACCGCAGAGGCCGCCGCCTCGGCATTGCTGGCCTGTGCCAGCCTGGCCTGCACCTCGGGGCTGTCGATGCGCAACAGCAGCTCGTCCTTGGCAATGACCTGGCCTTCCTTCACCCTCAGCTCAGCGATGCGACCGGTCAGCTTCGGTGCGATGTCGGTTTCCTGTGCTTCCATCATCCCCTGGATGGGCGCCTGCTCGGGGCCGCGGCCGGCCTGCCAGAGTGCGTAGATGCCCAGGCCGGCGGCCAGGGCGATGAGTAGCGGAGTCAGGACTTGCTTGGCGTTCATGACGGCGTGCTCTTCATTCGACGCGCAGTGCGGCCTGATTCAAGTAGTCGCCCAGGCTGTCGAGCTGACCGCAGGCCTGCAGCAGGCCAGTCAGCGCCATCACATAGTCATAAGCGACTTGGGCGCGGCCGGTGCGCTGCTTGGCGAGGTTGAGTTCGGCGTCGATCAGGTCCAGCGTGGTGCTGGTGCCTTGGCGCAAGCCAGCCTGGCGCAGGCGCAGCAGCTCATGGGCCAGCTCATCCTGGGCCAGCAGGCTCAGGTACTGCTCGCGGGCGTTTTCGGTGGCCCGCCACTGGCGCTCGACCAGCAACGCGATATCGCTGCGCGCCTGGGCGTCGGTCGCGTCGGCCTGGGCGATCTGGCTGGCGTGCGAGCGGTCCAACGCGCCGTGGTCCAGCGAGTCCAACAGATTCATGCGCAGGCCGACGCCGGCCACCCAATCGCCGCTGTGCGTCAGCGAGCGCTGGCCGAAAGCGAACAGTTGCGGCTTGTTGAGCGCCTTGCCGGCGCGTTGCAGCTCGCTGGCCTGTTCCTTCTTGGCCGCCACCTTGGCCAGGCCCGGATGGTTGGCCAGAGCGACGATGATGAAGTCCTGCAGCGGCGGCAGCGGCCGCGGGTTCAGCGCCAGCGGCGTGCTGGGCTGGGGCGGGGCGTCGAGCTTGAGGCTGCGCGCCAGCGCCAGCGCCGCCAGGTCCGCATCGCTGCGCGCCTTGCGCGCCTGGTAGCGGGCGTCTTCCAAGGCGGCGCGGGCCTGCAGCCGTTCGAGCTTGGACAATACGCCGGTGACGAGCATCTTCTCGGCCGCCGCGTCGTGGGCGGCGATGCCCTCGGCGGCGGCCTCGCGCAGCGCGGCGGCGCGCCGCGCCAGCTGGGTCAAAAAGTAGCGCTGTGACAGCATCGCTGCCGCCTCATGCTCGCTGCTTTGCAGATCGGCGCTGGCCTCGGCGGTCTGGGCGGCGGCCAGGCCGCGCGCGGCCTCGGTCGCGCCACCCAGATAGAGCGGCCAGACGGCCGAGAGCGAGGCGGTGCTGCCGCTGTTGCTGCGCTCCAGCGTGTAGCTGTGCGGCAGCTGCGGCAGGGCAGGCAAGACCTGACCCAGCAGCGGCGGCAACTGCGGCACGATCTGGTCCAGGCGCTGGGATAAGGGGTCCAGATCGATGTCCAGGCTGGCCTTGTAACGGTATGCAGCACCGGTCAGGCTCAGGCTGGGGCCCCCCAGGTTGGCGATGCCTTCGGCGCGGGCCTGCTTGTGGGCGAGGCCGGCGCGCGCGGCAGCCAGCTGGTCGGAGCCGGAGCGCAGGCGCTGCAGCGCCTCGTCCCAGCTCAAGGCCTGGGCCTGCACCGAGCCCGCGACCAGCAGCAGGGTCAGCGGTGCTGCTGCCAATCGCATTTACTCTTCCAGCAGGCTGCGCAGCATCCAGGCGGTTTGCTCGTGCACGGTCAGGCGCTGGGTCAGGATGTCGGCGCTGGGCTCGTCGCTGGCCTTGTCGACCAGCGGGAATAGGCTGCGCGCGGTGCGCGCCGCGCCCTCATGGCCCTCGACGAGGATGCGCACCATCTCGAGAGCCTTGGGGGGCGTCGCCGGTGCGTCCTTTAGCGAGCTGAGCTTGGCGAACTGTGCATAGGAGCCCGGGGCGGGGTGGCCCAGCGAGCGGATGCGCTCGGCAATCGGGTCGACCGCGTTCCACAGCTCGGTGTACTGGGTCATGAACATCGCGTGCAGCGAGTTGAACATTGGCCCGGTGACGTTCCAGTGGAAGTTGTGGGTGGTCAGGTAGAGCGTGTAGGTGTCGGCCAGCAGTTTGGACAGGCCGGCAGCGATGGCTGCGCGGTCCTTGTCATCGATGCCGATATTGATGCTGGCGCCGGAGGCCGGGGCCGTTTTCTTCTTGCTCATGAATGTCCTTTGAGGGTGGCTGAGTTGATGTCAGCAACTATAGGACGAGCGGGGGTCAGATATTGCTATGCCGCATCCATTCGACCAGGTATTGCGCGTTCAAGGCGGTGCCGCTCAGCGTGACGGCCAGGCCCAGCAGGGTTCGTCCCTTCTTCAACATCATCATGTCCTCTCTCAAAAGGGGTGGGCCACCAGGCCCACCCCAGGTTATTTCAGCGGCGCCGCGCGATCAGGCCAGATCGAAGCGGTCCAGGTTCATGACCTTGGTCCAGGCCGCGACGAAGTCGGCAACGAACTTCTGCTGCCCGTCCGCACTGGCGTAGACCTCGGCATAGGCGCGCAGCACCGAGTTGGAGCCGAAGACCAGATCGCTGCGGGTGGCGCTGTACTTGACCGCGCCGGTCTTGCGATCCCGACCCTCGAACAGCTCACCCTCGCCGTCGACCGCCTTCCACTCGGTGCTCATGTCGAGCAGGTTGACGAAGAAGACATTGCTCAGCACGCCGACTTGCTCGGTGAACACGCCGTGCTTGCTGCCGTCGGCATTGGTCCCGAGCACGCGCAGGCCGCCGATCAGGGCGGTCAGCTCCGGCGCCGTCAGCGTCAGCAGCTGGGCCCGGTCGATCAGCAGCGCCTCGGTGGCCGCGCCGATCTTGCCCTTCTTGTAGTTGCGAAAGCCGTCGGCCAGTGGCTCCATCAGCGCGAAGGACTCGACGTCGGTCTGTTCCTGCGTGGCGTCGACCCGGCCCGGCGCGAATGGCACCTCGACCGCGACGCCTGCCGCCTTTGCCGCTTGCTCGATACCGACGCTGCCGGCCAGCACGATCACATCGGCCAGCGAGGCCTTGCCCGAGGCTTTCTGGATTTCGACCAATGCGGGCAGGGCCTTGATGGCGACGGCATTGACGGCCCAGTCCTTTTGCGGTGCCAGTGCCAGGCGCGCGCCGTTGGCGCCGCCTCGCTTGTCGCCGCCACGGAAGGTCGATGCCGAGGCCCAGGCCACCGACACCAACTCGCTGACCGAGAGGCCGCAGGCCGCGATCTTGGTCTTCAGCTCGGCGATGTCAGCTGCGGACGGCTTGTGTGTGGCGGCCGGCAGCGGGTCTTGCCAGATCAGGTCTTCCTTCGGCACTTCGGGGCCGAGGTAGCGGACCTTCGGGCCCATGTCGCGGTGGGTCAGCTTGAACCAGGCGCGGGCGAAGGCCTCGGCAAAGGCCTGCGGGTCTTCGAGGAAGCGCTTGGAGATCTTGCCGAACTCTGGGTCGAAACGCATCGTCAGGTCGGTGGTCAGCATCTTGGGCTTGTGGAACTTGCCCGGCACATGGGCGTCCGGAATGATCTCCGGCGCGTCCTTGGCCACCCATTGCTTGGCGCCGGCGGGGCTCTTCTCCATCTCCCACTCGAACTTGAAGAGGTTCTCGAAGAAGTTGTTGCCCCACTGCGCCGGGGTCGTGGTCCAGGTCACTTCCAGGCCGCTGGAGACGGTGTCCTTGCCGTGGCCTTGGCCAAAGTTGCTGTTCCAGCCCAGGCCCTGGGCCTCGATGCCGGCACCCTCCGGCTCGGGCCCTTTGTGCGATTCGGGGGCGGCACCGTGAGTCTTGCCGAAGGTGTGGCCGCCTGCGATCAACGCGACGATTTCCTCGTCGTCCATCGCCATGCGGTAGAACGTGGCGCGGATGTCATGGGCGGCAGCCATGTAGTCGCCGCTGGCATTCGGGCCTTCGGGGTTCACATAGATCAGGCCCATATGGGTGGCGGCGAGGTTGTGGTCCAGCTCGCGCTCACCGTGGAAGCGCTTGTCGGTGGCCAGCCAGGTGGTCTCGGCGCCCCAGTTGACATCCATGTCCGGTTCCCAGACATCGGCGCGGCCGCCGGCGAAGCCGAAGGTGCGAAAGCCCATCGACTCCAGCGCCACGTTGCCTGCCAGGATGAAGAGGTCGGCCCAGGAGATCTTCTGGCCGTACTTCTGCTTGATCGGCCACAGCAGGCGGCGCGACTTGTCGATATTGACGTTGTCGGGCCAGGAGTTCAGCGGGGCGAAACGCTGCTGGCCGCGGCCACCGCCGCCGCGACCATCGAGCGTGCGGTAAGTGCCGGCCGAGTGCCAGGCCATGCGAACCATCTGCGGGCCGTAGTGGCCGAAATCGGCCGGCCACCAGTCCTGGCTGTCGGTCATCAGCTTGACCAGGTCGGCCTTGAGCGCCTTGTAGTCGAGCTTCTTGAATTCTTCGGCGTAATTGAAGGTCTCGCCCAGCGGATCGGACTTGCTGGAATGCTGGTTCAGCAGATCGACGCGCAGCTGGTTCGGCCACCAGTCCTTGTTCGTCGTGCCGCCGCCGGCGGCATGGTGGAAGGGGCACTTAGCTTCGCTCGTCATGGCTTCTCTCCTTGGGTTTGTGGGCTCTTTGCGGCTCGGTCCGGTGTCCGAGCACCTGTCGTCGAACAACCTCTGCCTGGGTCCTGCGTTGGCATGGGCCGTCCGATGGGCGTCCAGTCCGGGCTGGCGTGGACGCAAGCTTAGGTTGCCGTCTGCAATAGATCCATTTGAATGAATCTACTCAGGCGATAGTCAAATTAAAACTGCCGGAGCTCCATATTCGGTCCGAGCGGCCGCGGCCGCAATCCCTCTTCTGGCCAGTCTTTAGCTCAGTCTTGTCACCCCGTTCAGCGCGCACTCATAGATCGCATTGCGCAACGCCGCGATAGCCTCGTAGCGGGTGAATGTGCGGCGCCAAGCCAGTACCACGCGGCGGGTAGGCACGGGCGCGGCGAAGGGGATGAAGCGCAGATGGGTCTGCGGCTCCGCTGGCACGCTCAGGCCCGGCACCACGGTGACGCCCATGCCCGAGGCCACCATGTGCTTGATGGTCTCCAGCGAGCTGCCCTCGAAGCTCTTGCGTATGCCCTCGGCGTCGCTGGAGAAGCGCGCGAACTCGGGGCAGACCTCCAACACATGATCCCGAAAGCAGTGGCCGGTGCCCAAGAGCAGCATGGTCTCGCTCTTGAGTTCTTGCGAGCTGATCTCGCTGCGCTCCGCGAAAGGGTGGCTGGCCGGCGCGGCGATCACGAAGGGCTCGTCGTAGAGCGGCGCGATCGCCAGGCCTGTGTCCGGAAAGGGCTCGGCCATGATGGCGCAGTCGAGCTCGCCGGTGCGCAGCATCTCCAAGAGCTTGACGGTGAAGTTCTCCTGCAGCATCAGTGGCATCTGCGGGTAGTGCGCGATCACGCTCTTGACCAGCTGGGGCAGCAGATAGGGGCCTATCGTGTAGATCAACCCTAGGCGCAGCGCGCCGGCCAGCGGGTCCTTGCCGCGCTTGGCGATCTCCTTGATCGCGCTGGCCTGCTCGATCACCGACTGGGCCTGGCGCACGATGTCCTCGCCCAGCGGCGTCACCGTGACCTCTGCGGCGCCGCGCTCGAAGATCTTGACGTCCAGCTCCTCCTCCAGCTTCTTGATCGCGACGCTCAGCGTCGGCTGGGAGACGTGGCAAGCCTCGGCCGCGCGGCCGAAATGCCGCTCGCGGGCGACGGCGACGATGTAGCGCAGTTCAGTCAGGGTCATTGTTTTCTCCTATCAGGGGCGAAGCCTACATTGCCTTGATCGGTTCTGTGGAGATGACTGACCCCGCTACACTGCGCCCGCCTGCGGCCTGCGGGCATTCGCCAATCGCACAAATCATGAGTACCGAGCGCAAACCCCTGAGCCTTCCCCGCCTGCAGCAAATGCATGCCGACGGCGAGAAGATCGCGATGCTGACCTGCTACGACGCGGCTTTTGCGAGCCTGCTGGACGGTGCTGGTGTGGACATCCTCTTGATCGGTGACTCGCTGGGCAATGTGCTGCAGGGTCGCGGCTCGACCGCGCCGGTCAGCCTGGACGATATGGTCTATCACACCACCTGTGTGCGGCGCGGCGTCAAGACGGCCTGGGTGCTGGCTGATCTGCCTTTCGACAGCTACCACGTCAGCAAGGAAGAGGCCTGGAAGAGCGCGGCCGCCCTGGTCAAGGCCGGTGCCCAGATGGTCAAGCTGGAGGGCGGCGGCTGGACGGTGGAGACGGTGCGCTTTCTCAGCGAGCGTGGCATTCCGGTCTGCGCCCATCTGGGCTTCACGCCGCAGACCGTCAACGCGCTGGGCGGCTTCAAGGTGCAGGGCCGCGACGAGGCCGGCGCCGCGCGCATCAAGCGCGAGTCTCAGGAGCTGGTCGAGGCCGGTGCGGCCATGCTGCTCTATGAGATGGTGCCGGCCACGCTGGCCGCCGAGATCACCGCCGCCTCCAAGGTGCCGGTGATCGGCATAGGCGCCGGCGTCGGCTGCTCGGGCCAGGTGCTGGTGCTGCACGACATGCTGGACATCACACCGGGCCGCCGGCCCCGCTTCGTCAAGAACTTCATGGCCGGCGCGGCCTCGATCCAGGACGCGGTGGGCCGCTATGTGGCCGAGGTCAAGGCGCAGACCTTTCCCGACAACCAACTCCACAGCTACTGATTGAGCGCGATGCAAGTCATTCACACCATCGCCGAACTGCGCCAGGCCCTGGCCGGCCGCCCCAACGCCTTCGTCCCGACGATGGGCAACCTGCATGAGGGCCATCTGTCCCTGGTGCGCCAGGCCAAGTCGGCCGCACAGGGTGGCCCGGTGGTGGCCAGCATCTTCGTCAACCGCCTGCAGTTCGCGCCGCACGAGGACTTCGACCGCTACCCCCGCACGCTGGCGCGCGATGCCGAGCTGCTCAAGAGCGCCGGCTGCGACTATGTGTTCGCGCCCGACGAGGCCGAGCTCTACCCCGAGCCGCAGGGCTACAAGGTGCAGCCGCCGGCTGAGCTGGCCGATATCCTCGAAGGCCATTTCCGCCCGGGCTTCTTTACCGGCGTCTGCACCGTGGTGGCCAAGTTGTTCAATATCGTGCAGCCGCGCTGGGCGGTGTTTGGCAAGAAGGACTATCAGCAGCTGATGGTGCTGCGCCGCATGGTGGCGCAGCTGGCCCTGCCGATCGAGATCTTGGCCGGCGAGACCACGCGCAGCGAGCAGGGCCTGGCCCTGTCCTCGCGCAACGGCTACCTCAGCGAGGCCGAGCGCGAGGAGGCCTTGCGCCTGAGCCGCACACTAAGAGCCATGATCGCGCGCTGGCAGGGCGGGGAGCGTGATGTCGCCGCCATTGAGGCCCAAGCGATGGCGGCGCTGCAAGCCGCCGGCTGGGCGCCCGACTATCTGGTGCTGCGCCGCCGCCTCGATCTGGGCGCGCCGGCCGAGGGGCAGTTGCTGGTGGCGCTGGCGGCTGCCAGGCTGGGGCAGACGAGGTTGATTGACAACCTGGAGTTCATGTGAAGCGCTCGTAAAGTTTGTGCGAATAGCGGTATTGATGGGGGAGGTCCACAGGCCCGCTGCTCGCGAACATCGATACTGCGGCGCTTCTCAGGTATCGCTTCGAGCTGACCCAAAGACCATGAATCTGATCAAGACACTGTGCGCCACAAGCGCCCTGACTCTTCTGGCTGCCTGCGGTGGTGGTGGTAGCAGTGGCGACGACAACAATGTAGGCGTCCGACCCAAGCCGAACCCCAATCCGACCGCGCCGACCACGAGCTGCAGTGCCGCCGGCATTGCCGCATCGACCGCCAGCCCGGCGGCTAACACCGTCTGCATGCTGACCAGCAAGGGCGAGATCGTCATCGAGCTGGAGACCGCGAAGGCACCGATCACGGTGGCCAACTTCCTGAAGTATGTGCAGGACGGTTACTACAGCAACACCATCTTCCATCGCGTCGTGCCCAACTTCGTCGTGCAAGGCGGCGGCTTTACGACCGGGTTCGTAGCCAAACCGGGCGTCGGCTCCGCGATCAAGTTGGAGAGCAATGTTGGCCTGTCCAATGTGCGCGGCACCATCGCGATGGCGCGTACGACGGCGGCGGACTCTGCCACCAGCCAGTTCTACTTCAACACTGTGAACAACACCGGTCTGGACTACAAGAGCGCAGCCGAACCAGGCTATGCGGTGTTCGGTCGCGTGATCTCTGGCCTGGGCACGGTGGATGCCATCAATGCCGAACCCCAATTGCCGGTTGCCAATGCCGAAACTCCTGCTACCGAGGTGCTGCTGTACTGGGCGATCAAGCTGAAGTAAGCAACAGGCCTCAGGCCTTCAAGAACTCCGCCTTCGAGCCCAGCCAACGCTCCACCTGACGGCTCGCCGCCTCCGGGTGGCGGTCCAGCAGTTGCGGCGCCAGTTCGCGCGCCGCCTTCAAGAGCGGCGCGTCTTCCTGGAGATCGGCAAAGCGCAAGAGCTCGGCGCCGCTCTGGCGCGCGCCCATGAACTCGCCGGGGCCGCGGATGTCGAGGTCGCGGCGCGCGATCTCGAAGCCGTCATTGGTCTCGGCCATGGCGCGCAACCGGTCCTTGCCGGTCGGTGACAGCGGGCCGGTGTAGAGCAGCACGCAAACGCTGGCCACCGCGCCACGGCCGACGCGGCCGCGCAGCTGGTGCAGCTGGCTCAGGCCGAAACGCTCGGCATGCTCGATCACCATCAGGCTGGCGTTGGGCACATCGACACCGACCTCGATCACCGTGGTCGCCACCAGCACGCTCATCTGCCCGGCGCTGAACTGCGCCATCACCGCTGCCTTTTCGGCCGGCGGCATGCGGCCGTGCAGCAGTCCGACCAGCTGGCCTTCCAGCGCGGCGCTCAGCTCCGCGTGGGTCTCGGTCGCGTTCTTCAGATCTAGCGTCTCCGATTCTTCGATCAACGGGCAGACCCAGTAGACCTGGGCCCCCTTGGCGACCTCGTCGCGGATTTTGGCGATCACGTTGTCGCGCTTGCTGTCTGCAAACACCTTGGTGACGATGGGTGTGCGGCCGGGTGGCAGCTCGTCGATGGTGCTGACGTCCAGATCGGCGAAGTAAGTCATCGCCAAGGTGCGCGGTATCGGCGTCGCACTCATCATCAAGAGATGCGGCTCCAGCGCCTGGCTGGCCAGCTTTTTGCGCAAGGCCAGCCGCTGCGCGACGCCGAAACGGTGTTGCTCGTCGATGATGGCCAGGCCCAATTTCTTGAACTGCACCTTGTCCTCGATCACCGCATGGGTGCCGATCACCAGCTGGGCTTCTCCGGAAGCCGCAGCATCGAGCATCTTTTGGCGCGCCTTGCCCTTGACGCTGCCTGTCAGCCAGGCGACCTTGAGTCCCAGCGGCTCCAGCCAGCCGAGCAGCTTCTTGAAATGCTGCTCGGCCAGGATCTCGGTGGGCGCCATCAGCGCGCACTGCCAGCCCGCATCGACCGCCACCGCCGCCGCCAGCGCGGCCACCACGGTCTTGCCCGAGCCGACATCGCCCTGCAACAGCCGGTGCATCGGAGCGGGGCGGGCCAGGTCTTGCGCGATCTCCTCGCCGACCCGCTGCTGCGCGCCGGTCAGGCCGAATGGCAGGGTGGCCAGCAGCTGCTCATGCAGGCCGCCCCGCGCGGCCCGCAGCGCAGGCGCCCTCAGCCGCGCTCGCTCGCGCTGAGCGCGCAGCTGGCTGAGCTGCTGGGCCAGCAGCTCCTCGAATTTCAGTCGCTGCCAGGCCGGGTGGCTGTGGTCTTCCAGCGTGCTCAGGCCCGCGGCCGGTGGCGGGTGATGCAGAAAGTCCAGCGCCTCACGCAGGCTGGGCAGTCGGGCCGGCACCGTGCCGGGCGGGAGCAGCTCCTCCAGCGCGGCACGCTTAAGACCCGAGGCCACGGCCTTGCGCAGATAGACCTGGGGCAGGCTGGCGCTGCTGGGGTAGACGGGGGTCAGACTCTGCGCCAGCGGCGTGGCCTCGCTGACCGCCTTGAAGGTCGGGTGCACCATCTCGCGTCCGAAGAAGCCGCCACGCAGCTCGCCGCGCACCCGCAGCCGGTTGCCCTCGGCCATGGTTTTCTGGTGAGAGGGGTAGAAGTGGATGAAGCGCAGCAGCAGCTCGCCGCTGTCATCGGCCATCTTCACCAGCAGCGAACGCCGCCCGCGCAGCTCGACCCGGCACTCGATCACCACCCCCTCGCACTGCACCGTCTCGCCCTCGCGCGCCACGCCGATGGGAGTGATGCGGGTCTCATCCTCGTAGCGATGCGGCAGGTGCAGGGCCAGATCGATATCGCGCACGAGGCCCAGCTTCTCCATGGCCTTTTGTGGGGCGGATTTGGGACGGGGCGTCGTTGCGGGGCTGGATGAATCCTCAGGCATGGGCGCGATTCTGCCCTGGGCGGTGGCCTTGCCAGGCGAGTGCGCCGCTTCAAGCCGTGCGAGCGGCTCGGCGCATCAGCAGCAAGCCCAGTCCCGCCAGTGCCAAGGCCAGGCTGCCTGGCTCCGGCACGGGCGAGGCTGGCGCGCAGCCGGATGTGCAGCCGAAGTCGGTCAGGCGGCCCTGCAAGAGGCCTGCGCTTGACTCGTAGCTAAAGCTGCTCCATTGGAAGTCGGCCAGTGCCAGGCCGCCGTCGGGCAGTGGCAGGGCGTCGCTTGCGAAGACCTGGGCGGCGAAGTCCCACAGTGTCAGTTGCAGGCTCTGCGTTCCGGCGGCATTCTGGGCTAGCGCGCCGAACTGGTCGCTGCCGCCCAGGTTGTCGCTGATCAGGACGTTGAACACCTGCTGGTGGGCCGCGACGTGCGCTCCGTTGTCAAAGCTAACGCTCATGCCCCAGGGGGCGCCGGCGTGGGCGTAGGCGGCGGTACTCCCGTCGGCAATGCCGTCGACGGCCAGGCTGTTGAAGCTGAAGCTGCCGGTGAAGGAAGACCAGCCGCGATCGGCATCGTCCCAGTCCACCGTGCCCGAGAAGGCGTAGGTGATGGGAGCGGCATGGGCTTTCGGCGTGGCCACCACGGACAGGCTTAGTGCCGTCAGTAGGCCGGCGGCCAGGGCGGCGAGGGGACGGAGCGGCCAGAAGAGATGTTGAATGTTGTTCATGATGTGGGACTGCAGGCTTGGGGGTAAGGTGGTGGCTCAGTAGCTGGAGGTGTCGACCAGGTCGGACTTATTGAGCGCTGCTCGGTTCGAGCGGAGGGTGCCAGCCCGGATACCGATACTGTTTTTGGTAGCTAGGCTGTCTCTGACGGTGCTCAGGGAGCCGCTGTAGCTGTCGATGCCGATGGTGTTGCGCACGGCGACGACGTTGTCCACCAGGCCCAAGTCGTCGACATAGATGCCGGCCTTGCTGTTCATCTCGGCCAGCACGCCGGTGATGCGTGTTGCGAAGTCGTTCGTGGCCATGATGCCGGTAAGGTTGTGACGGACCGCCAGCCCTTCGATCAGACCGCCGCCCAGGAATATCCCGGCGCTGAAGCCGCGGATGCTGCCGTTCCTCACGGTGGTGTTGGGACTTGCGCTGCTGTCGATGCCGTACAGGCCACCGGCAGCGCTGCAGCTGACGACGTAGTTGCTGTTGTTGAAGCTGCAGCTGCGCCCGGCCTTGATCGTGAAGCCGTTCAGGTCCAGGGTCACGTCTTCGGTCTGGATCAGGATGCCGCTGAGTCCGTCGGGCACATTTAGATTGCTTTTGAGCACATAGTGACCCGGCTGGCTCAATGTGATTGGGTATCCCGGCGTGTCGCCCGGTGTGGCATTGCCGGACATGGCACGGTTGTGATCGAGAAGGGTTTGGGCCTTGGCGGCGGCGCTGCATAGCGCCATCAGCGTTACGCACAGGGTTGAGATGAGGCGGGGGTTCGTAGAAGGTTGCATTGCGGGTTCTTTGTGAAGTCGAATGAGGCCTTTGCGCCATGGGTGCCAGGTCTTGCCGGCCGTGACCGGAGCGCAGGCAGTCTCGTGTCGGACCGCTTCACCAGCGTTTCGTCAAGGCGGGCGGCAGGTTTCGTTTGTTGCGTCGCATCCCGCCCATGGGGGCGTCCACTTGCCCTGCTGGTGATAAGCTGGTTCGCGACTGGGACGCCCCGTACCCCCAGCACTTAGGAGACCCTCATGCCCGGCCTGCTCCCCGACGTCGACCCCGACGGCCTGCTCGAATACTCGGTGGTGTTCACCGACCGTGCGGTGAACCATATGTCGCAGAAGTTCCAGCGCGTGATGCGGGACATCTCTGGCGTGCTCAAGGAGGTCTACGGCGCCCGCTCGGCCATCGTCGTGCCGGGTAGCGGTACGTTCGGCATGGAGGCGGTGGCGCGTCAGTTCGCCAGCGGCCGCAAGACCCTGGTGATACGCAATGGCTGGTTCAGCTACCGCTGGACCCAGATCTTCGAGATGGGCAAGATCCCGGCCGAGCAGTTGGTACTGAAGGCAAGACCTGTCACTAGCGCCCGGCAGGCAGCGTTTGCACCTGCGCCGATCGAGGAGGTGGTGGCGACGATACGTGCCGAGCGGCCCGAGATCGTGTTCGCACCCCATGTCGAGACCGCCGCCGGCTTGCTGCTGCCTGATACCTATATGCGCGCGGTAGCCGAGGCGGCCCATGAGGTCGGCGCGCTGTTTGTGCTGGACTGCATTGCCTCGGGCGCGCTGTGGGTGGACATGGCCGCCACCGGCGTCGATGTGTTGATCAGCGCGCCGCAAAAGGGCTGGAGTGGCTCACCCTGCTGTGCTTTCGTGATGCTCAGCGAGCGGGCTCGGGCGCAGATCGACGGCACGACCAGCAGCAGCTTCGCTGCCGATCTGAAGAAGTGGCTTCAAATCATGGAGACCTACGAGGGCGGCGGTCATGCCTATCACGCCACTTTGCCGACCGATGCGCTGACCCGCACCCGAGATGTGATGCTGGAGACCCGCGAGTACGGCTTTGAGCGCTTGCGCAGCGAGCAGCTGGCGCTGGGCCAACGGGTGCGAGCGCTCTTGCAGTCCAAGGGCTTGCGCAGCGTCGCGGCGGAGGGCTTCCAGGCCCCGGGCGTAGTTGTCAGCTTCACCGACCACGACGGCCTGCATAGCGGCAAGGCCTTTCTGGCCGAGGGCGTGCAGAGTGCCGCTGGTGTGCCGCTGCAGTGCGACGAAGGCCCGGACTTCAAGACCTTCCGCATTGGACTGTTCGGCCTGGACAAGTTGCATCAGCCCGATCGCACCGTGGCCAGCCTCGGCACGGCGCTGGAACGCATCCTCGGCGCCGATGCGGCCGCTGCCTGATTGACCGGGCGCGCCCCGCCCTGGTGCATCGGCAGCGCGCCGCAGCGGCTCTTGGTGCACGGCCCCCGGCTCAAAGCTGGTGCGCTTATTGCTCTGTATCCCGGGAGAGGAGAGCCTCGATGAGATCCGGTTTCGATGAGATGCATGGCGGAGACGCCCGGGCGCGCCCGCAGTACCAGGCCTATGAACGCTGGCTGGCCCAGCAGCCGGTCGAGACCATGTATGCGCGGCGCGAGGAAGCGGAGTTGATCTTCCGCCGCGTCGGCATCACTTTTGCGGTGTACGGTGCCAAAGACGGCGACAAGGACGGCGGCGAAGGCACGGAGCGCCTGATTCCTTTCGATCTGATCCCGCGCGTGATTCCGGCCCATGAGTGGCGCGAGCTCGAGGCCGGCCTGCGCCAGCGCGTCACCGCACTGAACCGCTTCATTCACGACGTCTATCACGAGCAGGCCATCCTGAAGGCTGGCATCGTGCCGGCCGAGCAGATTCTGCGCAATGCGCAGTTCCGGCCCGAGATGATGGGCGTGGCGGTGCCGAAGAATATCTATTCGCACATCGCCGGCGTCGACATCGTGCGCGCGGCCAATCCGGATGGCTCTGGCAGCTACTACGTGCTCGAAGACAATCTGCGCGTGCCCTCCGGCGTGTCTTACATGCTGGAAAACCGCAAGATGATGATGCGGCTGTTCCCAGAGCTGTTCTCGCAGCACCGCATCGCGCCGGTCGCGCACTACCCGGATCTGCTGCTGGAGACCTTGCGCAGCGTGGCGCCGCAGGGCGTGGTCGATCCCACCGTGGTCGTGCTGACGCCGGGCATGTACAACTCGGCCTATTTCGAACATGCGTTCTTGGCCCAGCAGATGGGCGTTGAGCTGGTGCAGGGCCAGGACCTGTTCGTCGACAAGGACTGCGTCTTCATGCGCACGACGCGCGGGCCGAAGCGGGTCGATGTGATCTACCGCCGGCTCGATGATGACTTCCTTGACCCCCAGGTCTTCCGCGCCGACTCTACGCTGGGCTGCCCGGGCTTGATCGCCGCCTACAAGGCCGGCAATGTGACTCTGTCCAACGCGGTCGGCACCGGCATCGCCGACGACAAGTCCATCTACCCCTACGTCCCCAAGATGGTCGAGTTCTACCTGGGCGAGAAGCCCATCCTGAACAATGTGCCGACCCATCTGTGTCGCGACGAGGACGATCTGTCCTATGTACTGGACCACCTGAGCGAGCTGGTCGTCAAGGAGGTGCATGGCGCCGGCGGCTACGGCATGCTGGTCGGCCCGGCCGCCAGCACGCAGGAGATCGCCGACTTTCGCGCCCAGCTGCTGGCAAACCCGTCCAACTACATCGCCCAGCCGACTCTGAGTCTGTCCACTTGCCCGACCTTTGTCGACTCGGGCATAGCGCCCCGTCATATTGATCTGCGACCCTTTGTGTTGTCGGGCAGCACGGTGCAGATGGTGCCTGGCGGCCTGACCCGGGTGGCGCTGAAGGAGGGCTCGCTGGTGGTCAACAGCAGCCAGGGCGGTGGCACCAAGGACACCTGGGTTTTGGAAGGCTGAGCGATGCTCTCTCGTACCGCTGATCATCTGTTCTGGCTGGCCCGCTATATGGAGCGGGCTGAGAACACCGCGCGCATGCTGGACGTCAACTACCAGACCTCGCTGCTGCCGCAATCGCCCGAGGTGGCCGAGCAGGGCTGGCGCGCCCTCTTGTCAATCTCGGAGCTGACCCAGGACTACCAGGACCGCTACGGCGAGATCGACGCGAAGCGGGTCAAGGATTTCATCGTGCGCGACGAGCGCAACCCCTCGTCCATCATCAGCTGCCTGCGCGCGGCCCGCGAGAACGCCCGCGCGGTGCGCGGCGCGCTGACCACCGAGGCCTGGGAGACCACCAACCAGACCTGGCTGGAGTTCAAGCGCCTGATCGCCGACGGCCTGCTGCTGCGTGATCCCTCGGCGCTGTTCGAGTGGGTCAAGTTCCGCTCGCACCTGTCGCGCGGGGTCACTGTCGGCACCATGCTGCAAGACGAGGCCTTCAACTTTCTGCGCATCGGCTCTTTTTTGGAGCGGGCCGACAACACGGCCAGGCTGCTGGACGTCAAGTTCCAGGCTCCCGAGGGCGGCGCCAGCAGCAGCGCCTACGATTTCTATCACTGGTCGGCCATCCTGCGCTCGGTCTCGGCCTTCGAGATCTACCGCAAGGTCTACAGCAATGTGATCCAGCCCGAGAAGGTGGCCGAGCTGCTGATACTGCGCAGCAATATGCCCCGTTCGCTGGCCCACTGCCTGTCGCGATTGGTCGACAACCTCGACCGAGTGGCCAACGAACATTCCGGCGAGACCCAGCGCCAGGCCGGGCGCTTGCACGCCGAGCTGGCCTATGGCCGCATCGACGAGATTCTGGCCGGCGGCATGCACGAATTTCTTGATCAGTTTCTAAACCGCGTCGGCGAACTGGGTGCAGGCATCAGCCGCGACTTCCTGATGCCGGCGGCCTGACCCGCGCCTGGGCCACCAAACAAAGCCTCAAAGGAATTGCCTTGTCCATCCACGTCGCGCTCAAGCATGTCACGCACTACCGCTATGACCGGCGCATCAGCCTGGGGCCCCAGGTCGTGCGCCTGCGTCCGGCGCCGCACAGCCGCACCCCCATCCTGTCGTACTCGCTGCGGGTCGAGCCCGAGGGGCACTTCATCAACTGGCAGCAGGACCCCTTCGCCAACTATCTGGCGCGCCTGGTGTTCCCGGAGCAGACCCGCGAGTTCAAGGTCACGGTCGATTTGGTGGCCGAGATGTCGGTCTTCAACCCCTTCGACTTCTTCCTCGAACCGCATGCCAAGCACTTTCCCTTCACTTACGAAGAGGAGCAGCGCGCCGAGTTGGCGCCCTATTTGATTGCCGATGAGCTCACGCCGCTGCTCGCCGCCTATCTCTCCAAGATCGATCTGACGCCGCTGCCGACCATCGATTTCCTGGTGATGCTGAACCAGCGCCTGCAGCAGGACATCTCCTACCTGATCCGCATGGAGCCAGGCGTTCAGACGCCCGAACAGACGCTGGCCAAGGCCTCCGGTTCCTGCCGCGACTCGGGCTGGCTGATGGTGCAGCTGATGCGCCATCTGGGTCTGGCCGCGCGCTTCGTCTCCGGCTATCTGATCCAGCTGACCCCCGACCAGAAAGCGCTTGATGGCCCCAGTGGCACGGAGGTCGACTTCACCGATCTGCACGCCTGGTGCGAGGTCTTCCTGCCCGGCGCCGGCTGGGTGGGCCTGGATCCAACCTCGGGCCTGTTCGCCGGCGAGGGCCATATCCCGCTGGCCTGCACGCCCCAGCCTTCCAGCGCCGCACCGATCAGCGGCGCGGTGGACAAGTGCGAGGTCGAGTTCGGCCATGAGATGAGCGTCACCCGCATCTGGGAGTCGCCGCGCGTCACCAAGCCTTATACCGAGGTGCAGTGGGCCGAGGTGCTGCAGCTCGGCGAGCGGGTCGATGCGGAGCTGCTCGCCGGCGATGTGCGCCTGACCATGGGCGGCGAGCCCACCTTTGTCTCGGTCGACGACCGCGACGGCGCCGAATGGAATATCGACGCGCTGGGCCCGACTAAGCGCAGCTATGCGCAGTCCCTGCTGCAGCGCCTGCGAGCCGAATACGGGCAGGGCGGCTTTTTGCATTTCGGCCAGGGCAAGTGGTACCCCGGCGAGCAGCTGCCGCGCTGGGCGCTGTCCATCTTCTGGCGCGCCGACGGCCAGGCCTGCTGGCAAGACCCGAGCCTGATCGCCGACGAGCGCGATCCGCATGCTTACACCAGCGCCGATGCCCAGCGCTTCATGCGGGGGCTGACCGCACGCCTGGGTCTGGATGACGGCTTCGTCCAGCCCGGCTACGAGGACACCTGGTACTACCTGTGGCGCGAGCGCCGTTTGCCGGTCAATGTCGACCCCTTCGAGTCCAAGCTCGACGACGAGATGGAGCGCAGCCGGCTGCGCCGCGTCTTCGCCCAGGGCTTGGACCATGTGGTCGGCTATGTGCTGCCGATCAAGAAGGGCGATGACAAGGCACCCGGCCTTGCCGGCGCGCCCTGGGTCAGCGGCCCCTGGTTCTTCCGCGACGAGCGCATGTACCTGTTTCCCGGCGACTCGCCGATGGGCTACCGCTTGCCGCTGGATTCGCTGCCCTGGGTCAGCGAGGCGGAGTTCCCCTTCCATATCGAGCAGGATCCGTTTGCGCCGCGCGACGCCTTGCCGGCGGCTGCCCAGCTGCGCGCGCAGGCACCGTCGTTCCCGGCCTGGCCGGCGCCGGGCCATGGGCTGCCTCCGGCCGCGCCAGCCACGCCTGTCGCCCCCGCAAGCGCCAACGATGTGCCTCTGAGTCAGCGCCCCGAGCGCTTCCAGAGCGCCCACTGGATCACCCGCAGCGCGCTGTGCGTCGAGGTGCGCGACCCGCGCCGCGCCAGTGGTCCGAAGGCCGAGAAGGTCGGCCAGGCCAGCGGCGTGCTCTATGTCTTCATGCCGCCGCTGCAGAAGCTGGAGGACTATCTTGAACTGCTGGCCGCGGTCGAGGCCACGGCCGCCGCGCAGCGCGTCAAGATCGTGCTGGAGGGCTATCCGCCGCCGCGCGACCCGCGCCTGAAGATGCTGCAAGTCACACCCGACCCCGGCGTCATCGAGGTCAATATCCACCCGGCCCACAACTGGGGCGAGCTGGTCGCGCACACCGAGTTCCTCTACGACGCGGCCTGGAAGACCCGCCTCTCGACCGAGAAGTTCATGCTCGACGGCCGGCACACCGGCACCGGCGGCGGCAATCATTTCGTGATGGGCGGCGCCACGCCGGCCGACTCGCCATTTCTGCGTCGGCCCGATCTGCTGGGCTCGCTGCTGGCCTACTGGCACAACCATCCGAGCCTGAGCTATCTGTTCTCGGGCATGTTCATCGGCCCGACCAGCCAGGCCCCGCGCGTCGACGAGGCCCGCAACGACCAGCTGCGCGAGCTCGAGATCGCGCTGGGCGAGATCGAGCGTAGCAAGGCTGTCTATGGCGACGCTATGCCGCCCTGGTTGGTGGACCGCTCCTTGCGCAATGTGCTGGTGGACGTGACTGGCAACACCCATCGCAGCGAGTTTTGCATCGACAAGCTCTACTCGCCGGACAGCTCGACAGGCCGCCTGGGCCTGCTGGAGCTGCGCGCCTTCGAGATGCCGCCGCATGCGCGCATGAGCATCGTCCAGCAGCTGCTGCTGCGCGCGCTGGTGGCGCGCTTCTGGAAGGAACCCTACCGCGCGCCGCTGGTGCGCTGGGGCACCGAGCTGCATGACCGCTTCTTGCTGCCCAGCTTCGTCAAGATGGATTTCGACGACGTCATAGAGGACATGGGCCTGGCCGGCTACGGCTTTGATGCGCAGTGGTTTGCGCCGCACTACGAGTTCCGCTTCCCCAAGGCCGGCGAGATCAGCGTGGCCGGCGTGCATATGGAGATGCGCAACGCGCTGGAGCCCTGGCATGTGATGGGCGAGGAGGGCTCGGCCGGCGGGACTGTGCGCTATGTCGACTCCTCGCTGGAGCGCATCGAGGTCAAGGTGACGGGCCTGGTCGAGCCGCGCCACCGCGTCACCGTCAACGGTGTCACCCTGCCGCTGCAGCCGACCGGCCGGGTCGGCGAGTACGTGGCCGGCGTGCGCTACCGGGCCTGGCATCCGCCCTCTGCCTTGCATCCGACCATCGGCGTCCATGTGCCGCTGACCTTCGACCTGGTCGATACCTGGATGAAACGCTCGCTGGGCGGCGGCCAGTACCATGTCGCGCACCCGGGTGGCCTCAGCTATGACACCCTGCCGGTCAACAGCTACGAGGCCGAGAGCCGGCGCCTGTCGCGCTTCTCGGTGCTGGGCCACACGCCCGGCACCGTGGACGCCCGGCCGCCGCAGCGCAGCCTGGAGTTTCCGTTCACTCTGGACCTGCGCCGGGTCGCTCGGTGAGCCCGCTGACCCCCGAACAGGCGGCCCGTCATGCCGGGCGGGCCGGCCACAGGGCATGATGTGCACATGTCCTCCAGTCTTTTTAGCGCCCGGGCGCAGCAATCCAGCCTGCTGCCCGAGGACGAACTCCTCCCCGATGCGGTCGCCTTGGCCGCTGCCGCCGCCTTGCGCGGCAAACCCGGCCATCACGACGAGCTGCGTGGCCGCCTGAGCCCGGGCGCTGCTGGCGGCACCGGTGTGGGCGAGATGTCGCCGCTGTGGCAGCGCTTTTTCCAGGCCACCGGCGTGGCCGGTTGGCAGGACCTGGAGGCCCGCGCCGCCCGCGTGCAGCGCCGTGTCCAGGAGGACGGGGCCACCTACAACGTCTACAGCGAAGGCATGTCAGGCGAGACTTCGGCGCGGGTCTGGCCGCTGGAGCTGCTGCCCATGCTGGTCGATGCCGACGAGTGGCAGGGCATCGAGCGCGGCGTGATCCAGCGCGCGCATCTGCTCAACAAGACCCTGGCCGACGTCTATGGCGAGCGCCGCCTGCTCGACGCCGGCCTGCTGCCGCCCTCGCTGGTGTTCGCCCATCCGCAGTACCTGCGCCCCATGCATGGCTGCCAGCCGCCCGGCGGCGTGCACCTGCATGTCGTGGCCTTCGATCTGGCGCGCTGCGAGGACGGTCTGTGGTGGGTGGTGGGCCAGCGCACGCAGGCACCGTCGGGGCTGGGCTATATGCTGGAGAACCGTCTCATCATCGCGCAGCAGTTCCCCGAGGCCTTCCGCGAGCTCTCGGTACAGCGCGTCGGCGCCAGCTTCCAGGCCTTGCTGCAGGGGCTGATGCGGCTGTCGCCTGAGGGCGAGCGCTCGCGCGTCGCGCTGCTCACCCCGGGTCCGCACAACGAAACCTACTTCGAACACGCCTTCTTGGCCCGCTACTTGGGCATCAGCCTGGTCGAGGGCGGCGACCTGACGGTGCGCGACAACCGCGTCTTCCTGAAGACCCTGCATGGGCTGGAGCCGGTCCATGTACTCTTGCGCCGGGTCGACGACGACTATCTGGACCCGCTGGAGCTGCGCTCCGACTCGACGCTGGGCGTGCCGGGCCTGCTGCAGGCGCTGCGCGCCGGCGGCGTGGTGTTGGCCAATGCGCCCGGCTCGGGCTGGCTGGAGAGCCCCGGCCTGGCCGGCTTCTGGCCGGCCGTGGCCCGCGAGCTGCTGGGCGAGGAACTGCTGCTGCCGGCCACCACGGCCTGGTGGTGCGGCGAGGACGCCGCCTGGCGCGCTCACGAGGACCAGCTCGATGACTATGTGGTCGCGCCGACGTTTCCGGCCAGCGAGACCACCCAGGGCTTCGCCCCCAAGGCGGTGGCCGCGCTGAGCGCCAGCGAGCGCGCCGCGCTGCTGGCCCGCATCGCGGCCGACCCGGCCGCCCATACCTTGCAGGCGCGGCTGCGACCCTCGGAAACCCCGGTCTGGCGTGACGGCCATCTGCAGCCGCGAGATGCGGTGCTGCGTGTCTTCGCCGTAGCCGACGGTGCCGGGAGCTGGCATGTGATGCCTGGCGCGCTGACCCGGGTCGCCAGCCGGCGCGATGGCGGCGCCGATCCCTGGCTGTCGATGCGCAATGGCAGCGCGAGCGCCGACACCTGGGTGCGCACCGAGGACGAGATCGACACCACCAGCTTGCTGCCCAAGCCCTTAACCGCCGCCGACCTGACCGGTGCGCACTGGACCGTCACCAGCCGCTCGGCCGAGAACCTGTTCTGGCTGGGCCGCTACACCGAGCGGGCCGAGAACAGCGTGCGCCTGGCCAAACTGAGCCTGGAGGCGCTTGCCACTGCCGCGCGCGACGACCGCGCCGCTGAGCTACTGCCTTTGCTGGACGAGCTGGCGCGCCGCCACGGCCTGGTCGGCGAAAGCGTGCCGGCGGCCGAGCAGGCGCCACGTGTCTTCGAGCGCTCGTTGCTGCATGCGCTGGCCGACACCAAGGCCTCGACCAGCGTGGCCTGGAACCTGCGCGCCCTGCAGTCCTGCGGCCAGACGCTGCGCGAGCGCCTGTCGACCGAGCACTGGAAGCTGATCCATGAGGTCGGCGACCATTTCAGCCAACATATGAAGGCGGTGCTGGACAAAGGCGCGGCTGACCCGCGGGCCGATGCGCTGGGCCTGCTGGCGCGCGCGGCCACCCATCTGGCCGCGATCACCGGCGCCCAGACCGACCGCATGACGCGCGACGACGGCTGGCGCCTGCTCAGCGTCGGCCGCCAGGTCGAGCGCCTGGACTTTCTCGCCCATGCGCTGGCCGCCGGCTTCGAGCGTGGCCTGCAGCGTAGCGACGAGGGCTTCATGCTCTTGCTGGGCCTGTTCGATTCGACGATGACTTACCGCGCCAAGTTCCAGGCCCGCCGCGAGGTGCCGCCGCTGCTGCATCTGCTGGTGCAGGACACCGACAACCCGCGTTCGCTGGCCTGGGTCGCGCGCACCTTGCGCGGCCGCTTCGTCAAGCTGGCGCGCCATGAGCTGGGCTGGGCCGCCGAGGTCGTCGCGCCGCTGCCCCAACCCGACGAGTGGCTGCTGGAGCGGCTGTGCACGCCCGATGCCGCCGGCGCCTACCCTGAGCTGGTTGCCCAGCTGCACGGATGCAGCGAGCAGGCGCAAGCGCTCTCGGTGGCGCTGGGTCGCAAGCTGTTCTCGCACGTGGGCACGCACGACCAGCGGGTGTGGCAATGATCGCGCCCGTGGCACTTCCCGAACGCTGGCTCCGAGTCCAGCACGATACCGTGTACGACTATGACTCGCCGGTCGAGTTGGCCCATCACCTGGCTTGTCTGAGTCCGCGCACGACCGCGCAGCAGCAGGTGCGCGGCTGGCGGCTGACGGTGGAGCCGGCGCCCGATGGCTGGCCGGCCGCCGAGGTGCCGCCCGAGCTTTTCAGTACCGACCCTTGGGGCAATGCCCGCCTGGTGTTCAGCCATGCCCAGGTCCATGAACGGTTGGCGGTCAGCAGCGGCTTCGAGGTGGGGCTGAGCGCGCCGCCGCCCATCGATCCGCTGGCGAGCCCGGCCTGGGAAGCAGTGGCCGAGTCGCTGCGCTACCACGCCGGCGCGGTGCGCAGCGAGGCGGTGGAGTTCACGCTGGCCTCGGAATTCGTGCCGCGAGATGCGGCACTGGCGGCCTTCGGCCGCCAGGCCTTCAGGCCCGGACGACCGCTGGCCGAGGGCGCGCTGGCGCTGATGCAGCTGATCTACCGCCAGTTCGCCTACAAGCCGCTGGCCACCCATGTCGGCACCCGTGCGACCGAGGCGCTGGCGCTCAAGCGCGGCGTCTGCCAGGACTTTGCCCATGTGATGATTGGCGCCTGCCGTTCGCTGGGGCTTGCAGCCCGCTATGTGAGCGGCTATCTGCTGACCCGAGCGCCCGAGGGCAAGACCAAGCTGGTCGGCGCCGATGCCTCTCACGCCTGGGCCGCCGTCTGGTGCCCCGAGCAGGGCTGGCTGGCGCTGGACCCGACCAACAACATCCCGGTTGGCCTCGACCATGTGACGCTGGCCTGGGGCCGCGACTATGCCGACGTCGCGCCGCTGCGCGGCGTGATCCGCGGCGGCCAGGCCCATCCCAAGGTGGCAGTGACGGTAGAGCCCTTGTGAGCCGGTTCGTGGCATCGGTCCGTTTCCGGCGCTTTGATGTGCCGTGCTGACCGCAAGGCTTCATCAACTTCCGCTACGCTTGTTCCAGCAATCGTTGGGGATCTTGTGATGAGTAGTTCGCGTCGCGACGGCCTGCGGCAGATCGCGGCGCTGGCACTGACGGGCGGTGCGGCGCTGCTGCCGCCTGCAGCACGCAGTGCGCCACCGCCTGCCCGCCTGGTGGCCACCGAGTTTCCGCCGTACACCTCGGCTACCCTGCCCGGGGGCGGCATCGCCTGCGCGATCACCCGCGCGGCGCTGGAGCGCTCGGGCTGGACTATGAGCCTGGCGTTCCGGCCCTGGGCGCGAGCGCTGTCGGAGTTTCGCCAGGGGCTGCACGACGGCGTGATCGGCACTTGGCACAGCGCCGAGCGGGCCGCCACGATGAGCTTCCCGCGCGACCTGGGCCTGATCAACCGGATCGGCTTCATGGCACGCGCTGGCAGCGGCCTGAAGGTCGACGACCTGTCCCAATTGGCCGGTCTGCGTATCGGCACGGTGCTGGGCTATGCCAATCCCGAGCGTTTCGAGCGCGCGCGGCTGATGGTGGACCCGGCCGTCGACGACCTGGCCAATCTGCGCAAGCTGCTGGCCGGCCGGGTCGAGCTGGCGCTGATCGACAAGGGCGTGGCCTTCCACCTGCTGGACACTGAGCTGCGCGAGCAGGCCGCCCGCCTAGTCTGGCTGGAGCCGGCGCTCAGCGAAGTACCGCTGTACACGGTGTTCGCCAAGGGCCGGAGGGAGACCGAGCGCATGGCGGCGGCCTTCGATACCGGCCTGGCTCAGCTGCAGAGCGTCGGCCGCATCGCCGAGCTTTTGCGTCAGGGCGCGCGCTGGCAGTGAGACGCCGCGTCGCTGGCATCGCGTAGCAGCGCATCGCGCACCCAGGCCACGGCCTCGTCCGGTTCGTCCTTGCACATCAGGAAGTAGGGGTGGGGCGCGTCCAGGGCTGGGCCGGGGATGGGCACCAAGCTGCCCTGCCGCAGCGCGTCGCTGCACAGGTAGTCCGGCAGCAGCGCCACGCCCGCGCCCAGCATGCAGGCTGTGGCCGCCAGATGGCCGAGATTGAAGCGCAGGCCGGGCAGCGTGGCAGGCACCGCGACGCCAGCCTGCTCGAACCACTCGGCAAAGCCCGGTGAGGGCCAGCCCCGGTCTTCGGCGCTGAGGTGCAGCAGCGGCAGTGCCGCGACATCGGCCGGCCGCAGGTCCTGGGCGCGGCCGATCAGCGACGGGGCCGCGTAGGCGCGAAACGGGCCGGTCAGCAGCGGCAGCTGGCTGTGGCCGGGCAGATCGTCGCGCCGGAAGTAGATGCCGATATCGGCGTTCATGCCGCCGCTGGCGCGGTGCAGCGCGGCGATCAGGCGGATCTCGAGTTCGGGGCGCTGGCGGCTCAGCGCTGCCACGCGGGGCGTGAGCCACATGGCGGCGATGCTGAACTGGGTGCGAATCCTGACCACCGGCCGCTGCTGATGATCGCGCACCGCGCAGCTGGTGCTGACCAGGCGCTCGAAGGCGTCGCGGATGCGCAGCGCGTAGTCGCTGCCGGCGGCCGTCAGCAGCACGCCATTGGCGCTGCGCCGGAACAGCGGCAGGCCCAGCCAATGCTCCAGCTGCTTGATCTGGTGGCTGACCGCGGCGGGCGTGACATGCAGCTCGCTGGCCGCGCGGGCGAAGCTCATATGCCGGGCGGCGGCCTCGAAGGCGCGCAGCGCCGGCAGCGGGGGGAGGCGTTGTGGGTTCATAGCTCGGTGCTCGATCACTGGCGGCCAGGCCAAATGAAATTAAGCCTGAGCATCAAGAAGTTCCGTTTGCTCCCGTGAGACGCTGTTTGAGATGATGCCAAAGCTGTAACACAGACATAGCACCAGTATCCCATCGCCACCTCATGCCCCAGCTTCCGCTCCGTCACGAACAACGCCAGGCCCTGGCCTGGACCCTGCTGCGCTTCACGCTGGCGGGGCTGATCGCGGCGCATGGGCTGGCCCGGGCCTGGTTCGGCGCGGTCCAGCCCTTCGGCCTCTGGCTGCAGGGGCAGGGCTGGTCGGGCGGCATGGCGCTTGCCATAGGCATCACCGGTCTGGAGATCGTCGGCCCCGTGCTGCTGGTGCTGGGCCGCTGGGTGCCGCCGCTGTGCCTGGTGTTGGCCGGCCTCTATGCCATGGGTATTGCACTGGTGCATGCCCAGGCGGGCTGGTTCGTCGTGGGCCTGGGTCGCAACGGTTCGGAGTACTCGGTGCTGCTGATCGTCTGCCTGCTCGCGCTCGCCTTGCAGCATCCACCCTCATCAAGCAGGAAGTCTCCGAACCCATGAAACCAACACGCCTCGCACGCTCACTGACACTCGCCGTCGGCGCCGCCCTTTTGCTGCTGCAGATGGCCGGCTGCTCAACGGTCGCCGGCAGTACCAATATGCTCAGCGACGAACGCGTCATCGCCGAATCGGCCGGCACCCTGGGCCTGGCACCGGCCGATCTGAAGCTGCAGTCGCGCAGCACCTCGGGCACCAACACCTATGCCATCCTGCGCGGCCGCGATGGCAAGGAATACAGCTGCACCATCAACGGCGGCAACCTGCTGTCCTTCGGCATGACCAATCCGCCGGCCTGCCAGCGCAAATAGCCGGCGCAGCGGCTTCATCGATCCATCGCCGCCCCACGCTGGGCTGACGCCCTCCGGGTAGCCCCCGATGGGCAAGGGTGTCGGCAGCCGCTGAAATCGCGGCCACAACAACGGTTCGACACCGTGCTCGGGGAGGCTCTCATGTGGACGATGACGAAGGTCGGGGCGCGTGCCCGCTCGCTCGCAACTGGCCACCGCTGGCTGGCCCTTGTCGCTGCGCTGCTGAGCGCCTGCGGCGGCGGTGGCGGCGGTGGCGGCGGATCACCGGACCCTGCCGTGCCGGATGGCGCGCGGGCCGCCGAGTTGCGGCGCGTTGTCGACACAATGCTGACCCAGATGGAGAACGAGGCCTTGCACCGGGCGCGCATCGACTGGCCGAGTCTGCGCGCTGCGGCCCTGCAGCGCCTGGGCAGTGAGCCGGGCGCGGGGCAGGCCGAGGCGGCGATGAGCGAGGCCCTGTCGCGGCTGCTGGAGCCGCACAGCCACGTCATCCGTCCTGGTGGCGGCATGCTGGTCGGGCGTCCGCCTGGCTGGCAGCGCCCGGTCTGTGCCGAGGCCGGGAGCGGCCGGCCGGCCTTGCCGGCGGACATCGGCTATGTCCGGGTGGGCGCCATCTCCGGCAGCGGGCAGCCGGCGCTGGACGCGGCGCTTGGCATCCAGCGTCAGATCGCCGAGCAGGACCGACCCGGGCTGGCGGGCTGGATCGTCGATTTGCGGGCCAATGGCGGCGGCAATATGTACCCGATGCTTGCCGGCCTGGGGCCGCTGCTCGGCGAGGGTGTGGCCGGTTACTTCGTCGCGCCGGATGGTGGCCGGGTCGCCTGGAGCTACGCCGCTGGCGTCGCCAGAGTCGGGAGTTCGGCCTTGCTCACCGTGCCCCAGCCCTACCAGATGCGTCAACCTGGTCCCCGGGTGGCGGTGCTGAGCGACTGCCGCAATGGCAGCAGCGGCGAGGCCACCTTGATCTCCTTCATCGGTCGGCCGGGGCCGACCCGGCTGTTTGGCACGCCCTCGTATGGCGTCTCGACGGCGGTCAGGGGCAGCGAGATCGGCCTGGGCTACTCGCTGGGCCTGGCGGTCAGCAATATGGCGGACCGGCTGGGTCGTGCCTATGGCGAACGGGTACCGGTAGACGAGCAGATCGACCACCCGGCGCTGGTGGTCGAGCGTGCCGTGCAGTGGCTGCGCGAATCTTGAGGGCGGCGGCGCTGTACGGGCTCATATTGCAGTGCACAAAAATGGCTGCTCCGTGCTGCCACTGCGAGCGCTTTGCGTCAAGCCGGTGCGCAAAAGCGTGCCGTCGTGGCTGTTTCGGCCCTGATTCACGGGGGTGACCGGCTTGGCATGAGATATGCACTCCGCTATCGGTAGAAACCATCTGTTTGTTCTACCGGGAGGTATCTATGCGAGCTTTGGCAGTTCGGAAACTGATCGTCATGGCAGTCCTCACGATGGCCGGTGGAGCCTGGGCGGCGGCCGGGGATTCGGCCATGGTGTCCATCACGGGACTCGAATCCCCGCAGTCCTTCACGGCGCAGAGCCGCGTTGACAACAACAAGGCCGGCGCGCAGTCCGCCTCCGAGGCCCGGGCTGAGCAGGAGTCGCCGAACTATGCGCTGGCGCTGGCCGGCCTGGGGGCGGTGGGCTTTTTGCTGGGGCGTCGCCGGGGCCAGTAAGACGCTGCCCCGGGGCAGTTCAGGGAGTTGGCGGCCATGTGACAATCTGGCCCCCAGCGTTTGGCACGGGTCTGTCCGGCCCTCAACCCTCCCTTATGTCCACTCCCGCCCGCTACACGGTCGCCGACTTTGATTTCGAGCTGCCGCCCGAGCTGATCGCCCAGCATCCTGCCACCGAGCGCAGCGCCTCGCGCCTGCTCGACGGCCGCGCGGCGACCCCGGTGGACCGCGTGTTCCGCGAGTTGCCCGATCTGCTGAACCCCGGCGATCTGCTGGTGTTCAATAACACCAAGGTGATCAAGGCGCGGCTCTATGGTGCCAAGTCCAGCGGCGGCGCGGTGGAAGCCTTGGTGGAGCGTGTACTGCCGGGCACGCGCGAAGTCTGGGCCCATCTGCGCGCCAGCAAAAGCCCCAAGCCCGGCGCCATCGTGCGCTTTGCCGAGGCCTTCGATGCCGAGGTGCTGGGCCGTTGTGGGCCGGACAACGGCTTGTTCCACCTGCGCCTGTCTGGCGATCCCTTCGAGCTGCTGGAGCAGCATGGCCATGTGCCGCTGCCGCCCTATATCGAGCATGGCGACAGCGCCGACGATGTACGCCGCTACCAGACCGTCTTCGCCAAGGAGCCCGGTGCGGTGGCTGCGCCGACCGCCGCCCTGCACTTCGATGAAGCCCTGCTCGCGCGGCTGGCCGAGCGCGGCGTCGCCACCGCACACGTGACCTTGCATGTGGGCGCCGGCACTTTCCAACCGGTGCGAGTCGACAATCTGGCCGAGCACAAGATGCACAGCGAATGGTTCCAGGTCCTGCCCGAGACGGTGGCGGCGATAGCGCGCTGCAAGGCCGCCGGTGGTCGGGTGGTCGCGGTGGGCACGACCACTCTGCGGGCGCTGGAGTCGGCGGCCATGGGCGGCGTATTGCAGGCGGGTGCGCGCGAGACCGAGATTTTCATCACGCCGGGCTTCGAGTTCCGCGTGGTCGACCGCCTGGTGACCAACTTCCACCTGCCCAAGAGCACCTTGATGATGCTGGTCTCTGCCTTTGCCGGCTACGAGTCCATCATGGCGCTGTATCGCCATGCCATTGCGCAGAGGTATCGCTTTTTTAGTTATGGCGACGCGATGATGCTGGACAGGCAAAGAGGCTGATGTCACAAACCGGCCGCGCCCAACGTCTTCACTGCCATGGACGATGCCACCCGCCTCTTTGACCGCTTACGCCCCAGGCTGCAGGGAATTGCCTACCGGATGCTGGGCTCGGTGGCCGACGCCGAGGAATTGGTGCAGGACGTCTGGCTGCGCTGGCACGAAACAGACACGGCGGGCCTGGCCAATGCGGAGGCCTGGCTAGTCACCGTGACGACCCGTCTGGCCATCGACAGGCTGCGCAGCGCCAAAGCCCAGCGGGCCCATTACATCGGTTTCTGGCTACCTGAGCCTCGGCTCGATCTGGACGAACTATCGCCGAGAGCGCCGCAGCAAAACGCACCCGCGACGCCGGAAGCCTTGCTGGAGCGGGCCGACGACATCTCGGTGGCCTTCCTGGCCCTGCTGGAGCGGCTCGGTCCCGAGGCGCGGGCGGCATTTCTGCTGCGTGAGGTCTTCGATGCCGACTACGCCGAGCTGGCACAGACCTTGGGCAAGAGCGAGTCTGCCTGCCGCCAGATCGTCTCGCGCGCCAAGGCACAGCTCAAGGACGGGCGGCCGCGACACCGGGTCTCGTCGGACCAGCACTACCGGCTGCTGGCCGGCTTTGCGCAGGCCGCACGCAAAGGCGATTTCGCCGCGCTGCAAGCCCTGCTGGCCGAGGACGCCGAGCTGATCAGCGATGGTGGCGGCATCGTGCCCAGCTTCGGCAAGGTCCTGGCCGGCGCGTCGCGCGTGGCGCGGCTGTACTTCGCGATCTGGCGCCGCAGCGAGCGCGGCGAGGCGGTGCAGCAGCTGGAACTGGTGCGCTTGAACGGCGAATGGGGCCTGCTGCGCTTCATCGACGGACGGTTGGAATCGGCCCAGAGCCTGCAGACCGATGGGCTGCGCATCACCCGTATCCACACCCAGCGCAATCCGCAAAAGTTGTGCCGCCTGGCCGAAGCCTGGGCTGTCACAAAAGCAAGGGCTGTCTCGTCTTGAGGGGTGAGCGCGGTAAGTGCTCTGTCTGCTGCCGCAGCCATCCCCTCAACCAAGGAGCTCTTCATCATGTCGCAACAACAACGCCTCAACTACGCCCAGCAGGCCCCCGAGCTGTTCAAGAAATATGTCGAGTTCAGCATGGCCCTCAAGAAGGGCACGCTGGACGTTGCGCTGCACGATCTGGTCACCCTGCGCGCCTCCCAACTCAATGGCTGCGCCTTCTGCGTGGACATGCATGTCAAGGAAGCCACCCTGCATGGCGAGCGCGCGTTGCGCATGCATCATGTGGCCGTGTGGCACGAGTCGCCGCTGTTCTCGCCGCGCGAGCGCGCCGCGCTGGCCTGGGTGGAGATGGTCACCAAGCTGCCGTCGCAAGGCGTGTCGGAGACCGACTTTCAGGCGGTGCGCGAGCACTTCAGCGAGCCGGAGCTGGCCGAGCTGAGCTTTGCCATCGTCGCCATCAACGGCTGGAACCGACTGGCCATCGGTTTCGCGGCCGTGCCCGGCTCGCAGGACAGGGCCTTTGGGTTGGACAAAGCCGGGCTGGTCTGAGCGGGCCGGAGACCGGTTGCGGGTTATTCTGACTGGCTCACCAGCCAAGTTGTTCGCCGCGCTCGCAAGCCGCGATCAACTTGGCAAGGCGGGCCGCGCGGGTTGGGTCCCTCTTGGCGCTGCAGACCCAGTGCAGCAGCCGCTTGCGATAGCTTGGCGGCGTCTTGCCCTCGAAGAAGTCCCAGGCTGCCGCGGCGCTGCGGAACTCGCGCAGCTCCTCGGCTCGCAGTTCGGCGGCCTCGGCCTGCTCGTGCGAGTAGATGGCCGATCGCTCGGCACTGCGCAGCGCAAAGGCCGCCAGCCCGGTAGGTTTCATGCGGCCCTCGGCCTGCAGCTTTGCGACCTTGTCGATATTGACCTGGCTCCAGATCGAGCCGGGCCGGCGTGGCGTGAAGCGGATCTGGTAGCGTGCGTCGTCGATGCGCTTGCGAACCCCGTCGATCCAGCCGAAGCACAACGCCTCGTCAACCGACTCGGGCCAGCGCAGGCCGGCCGCGCCACTGCCGACCTTATGAAAGCCCACCACCAGTTCGGTAGCGGTCTCGGCATGGGCTTCCAGCCAGGCTCGCCAGGCCAACGCATCGCGGAAGAACTGCGGGGCGGCGGTGCTCATCTCAGGCAGTGTCGTCGAGGGCGGGGCTGAAGTCCATGGTCCAGTTGGTTTCCCAGGTCTGGCCTGCATCAGCCGAGAAGGCCTGCTCCCAGCGCGGCAGACCCAAGGCCGGCACCGACCAGGTGAAGCGCACCCGGATCGGCCGCCCATCGAGCTCGTCGTCGGCGAAGAAACTGCCGACTCCCTCGGCGAAGCGGCCGACCACCGGCACATCCAGCCCGTGGGGTCGGCGCCCATCCAGCCACCATATCGCCCATTGCCCACTGACGGGATCGAAAGATCGCAAGGCTGCGGCCCGGTACTCGCCCTCCGGCAAGTGCAGCAGGTTGTCCTCGACATTGCCGAAGCCGTCGAGGATTTTCCGCGTGCTGGAGCTGCCACTGAACTCCTGCCACTCATTGCAGCCGGCCAGGCGCTCTCTCAGACGGCGGTGGCGAACGGTCCAGTGGCCGATGATGAAGTCGAAATCGGCGGGGGCGGTGCGGGGCTGACTCATGTTCGAAGGCCTGCTGAGTTGGGAGCCGCAGTTTGCATGCGGCTACGGACAGCGTTGTGGCAGCATGCCTTAGGCCCAGCCGCGCCGCGCTGGTGTGCAGGTGTAGCGCAGGCGCATGGTGTCCGAGTCATCGGGCCGGCGCGCGTCGAGCAGGCGCAGTGGCGCGGGCAAGCCCTTGCGCAAGGCCGGCAATCCAGCGCCCAGCACCACCGGGCCGATCAGCAGGTTCAGCTCGTCGACCAGGCCCTCAGCCAGCAAATCGCTGGCCAACAGCGGGCTGCCGTAGATCAGCAGATCGCGCGCTGCGCTGGCTTTGACGGCCTGGATGCGCGCATGCGCCTCGGCGCGCCGCACGATTTCAGCCTCCTGCCAGGGCTTGGTATCCGCCGGTGCCAGCCGGTCGCTGACGACTAGCTTGCCCATTGGCGCAATGAGTCGGGCAATTTCGCGCACCGACGGCGATAGCTCGGGGTCCGGCGGGTTCTCAAGTCGCTCGCCGGACCACTCCCCAGAGCGACTTGCTCCCCCTGCGGGGTCGACCACGTACTCGCGGGCGCAGGGCTCGCCAATCAGTGGCCAGAAGTCGCGGAACAGCGCGAAGGTGGTTGCGCCGAACAGCTGCGTGCCCGCATGGCGCATCAGTTCGAGGTTGTGGGCGTCGAAGGCCGCATCCATGGGCAGGTCGTCGAGGAGGCCACCGGGGCCGGCGCAGTAGCCGTCTAGGGAGCACATGGTGCTGATGATGAGCTTGCCCATGAAAGGTCTTTCCTTCTCCAAGGAGGATGAGCCACGGCCCCGAGGGATTCGGGACGAGTCACTCCTTGAGAGACAAGCTATCGGCCGAACTCATCGGTCATGCTCAAAAGAAAGTTCGGCGGCCAGGCCGAAGTGCCGCTGCAGCGCCGGGTCCAGAAAGCTGTGCAGGCCCGAGATAAGGCCGCCGCGTAGATTCAGCAGGATCCCGCCAAGGCGGAAGTGACCGTCGCCTGCCGACACCATGTAGCAGGCGTAGCCCGGCTGGCCGTTCGCGCGCAGCGGGAGCAAGCGCCATGGCGTCTCGAACACCCGCTCGGCCAGAAAGCGCTTCACGAAATGCCGGCCACCGAACCAGGCCGGCAGGGGCGGCATCGTGAAGCGCACATCCTCGGTCAGCAAGGCTACCAGCCCGTCCACATGTCTGGCCTCCCTGGCCTGCATGAAGGCCGCGAGCAGGCGGTTCAGATCCTCTGTGCCCAGCGCCAGCTGCTCGGCCGCCTGAGACACCGCCGGCAGTCGCTGCCGCAGCGATTTCTGCGCACGCTGCAGGGCGCTGTTCACCGAGGCGACGCTGCTGCCCAGCATCGCGGCCGTCTCGGCCGCCGAGTACTCCAGCACTTCGCGCAGCAGCAGCACAGCGCGCTGGGTTGCAGGCAGGTGCTGCAGCGCGGCGACAAAGGCGAGCGCGACCTGCTCGCGCCGCTGCAGCCGCGGCGCGGGGTCAGCGTGATCCGTTCCCTCTTGCTCCTCATCCAGCAGCGGCTCCAGCCAGACCGGTCCGAGCACCATCTCGCCCAGCTCTGCGGTCGACTCGAACGGCCTGCCGTACTCGGGCGATGTGAGGCGACGCCGGCGCTGTTGGGAAAGCAGGCGCAGGCAAGCGTGGGTGGCGATCTGGTACAGCCAGGTGCCCAGCGCGCGCGGCCCTCGAACGAGGCCAGCCCGCGCCAGGCGGCAAGCAGGGTGTCCTGCAGCGCATCGTCCGCATCATGGGGCGAGCCCAGCATGCGGTAGCAATGAGTGTGGATGCGCCGCCGGTGCGAAGCGATCAGTGCGTCGAACGCGCCGGCATCGCCACTGCGCGCCTGTGCGAGCAGTTCTTCTGGCGCGGCGGGCTCAGGTGGCGGGCACATGCCGGCTCTCAGTCGTCGATACGGCAGTCGACCGGCTGCCCGGCCTGGAAGTGCACCTTCCAGACGGCCTCGCTGTCACCGGTCGTGAAGGTGATGGTGTAGACATCCTCGGCCAGGTGGTGGCTGTAGGACTCCAAGCCCTGGACCCGAAAGGCCTGCGGGTCGGCGAGCCAGGCATCCATGTCCATGTTCTTGCACAGATAGTCCTAGGCCAGCGGCGCCAGATCCCAGAACTCCCGCTATGGCGGCCGCGTCAGACCGAGCATCGCTGCGGCCGGGTACTTCCCTGCCGAGCCGGCGCCGATATAGAGGCGCGCCGTTCGGCCGGCTTCGGCCCCTGCGCGATCTCGCCCACCCAGCCCTCGGCGTCCTCGTCCCAGCGCAGCAGGCCCAGCGTTGGATCAAGCAGCGGCGCCAGCGCCACTTCGGCGGGCCGGTGCCCAAACAAGCGATTCAGCAAACCCGTCATGCTCGTCGTCCTCCTTGCGACGGACAGTATGGCCACCCGCAGCATGGCAGGGAATCACCCTTTGGGGTTGTTGCATCGAGGAGTCGGAGTCAGGTCTTGAGCCGGGACTCTGGGATCGAGCTGCTGTTCTGAGGCAGGAAGCTCCCGACCTTGGCCTGCAGCAGCTTTATCAGCGCCGGGTCCATGAAGCGGTAGTTGTCAGGAATGTTCAGGCAAACCACGCGCTTGTCGCGTAGCCAGGGACTGAACTCGGTGGACAGCTTGGTCTTGTGCTGGCGCTCCATCACAAAGATCAGGTCCGCCCACTCCACGAGTTCCGGCGTCAGCGGATTGTCGGCACCATGGTTCAGACCGGCCGACACACACTCGATGCCCGGATACTCGGCAAAGATCTGTTCGGCAGTGGGGCTGCGCCAGCGGTTGAGGCTGCAGAGGAAGAGGATGCGTTGCAAGGTGGTCGGACTTTAACGGGCAGGCGTGAAGTCACGTGCCCGCCGGCGCTGCAGCTGCTTCGCGGGGGAGCTCGTATTCTTTCGACCGTGCCCATGATTTCCTGTCAACATCGAGGTCTATTGAGTGCAAACGATGAAGCAGTGGCAGATCGCCAGCCTTGGCCGGCTCCTTCAAGCGCTGTTGTTCAGCGCGCTCCTGTCCGCATTCCTCAGCGCTTGCGGCAACGACAGCCTTGCAAGGAAACCTGAAGCAGACCGGATGGAGTCTGAGCTATTCGACCATGCGGCCATTCATGTGGTGGGCCGTGTCAAGCAGCATCGTGATGCGGTCGAATACAGTTGGGCGGGAGTGTATTTTGAAGGGCATTTCTCCGGGTCAGCGATTGGCCTCAAGTTTGCCGACAGCAGCAGTCATTTCAATATTGAAATCGACGGCCAGCACAGAGAAGTGATCTCTGAGCCTGGCAACCGGACCGTCTGGGTGCAGGACCTTGGCCCAGGCGAGCATCGAATCAAGGTGTTCAAGCGAAATGAGTCCACCCACGCCAGCGGACGCTTTCGCGGCTTCGAGGTTCGGCCTGGCGACGAGTTGCTACCCGCTCCCCAACCCCTTGCGAAGCAGATGGTCTTTGTTGGAGACTCACTGACGCTTGGCTATGGCAACTCAGCGACCAAAAGAGATTGCTCCGATGCGGAGGTGTCCGCCTCGACCAATAGTGCCTTGTCCTTTGCCGCCTTGACCGCAAAGCACTATGACGCCGAACTCCATCTCAATGCCTACTCCGGTCTTGGCATGGTGAGGAACTATGGAGACCGGTTCCCGGGCACTCATTACAGGACCTATGCCAACAGGATCATCCTCCACGATCCCGAAAGTGCGTGGGTGAAGCCCGGACACTGGAATCCGAGCGTTGTGGTGGTGACGCTCGGGGGGGCCGACTTTGCATCCATCGATGAAAGCAAGCTATGGAATGTGAAGACGCTGGCGCCGATATTCGAAGAGGCCTACGTTGATTTTCTGACTGAACTCAGAGGGCAGTATGGCAGCCATGCCTTGTTCGTTCTCGGCGTTCCCGAGACCGGCAACCACCGTTTGAAGAACAGCATGCGCGAAGTCATTGCCCGTCACAAGCTGGCGGGATATCCACGAATCGACGGCTTTGGTATTGAAATGGCGACCCTCGATCTACACGGCTGTCATTGGCATGCCTCCCTGCAGGATCACCGGGCAATTTCCAAGTTGCTGATCAAGGTCATTGACCGCTGGCGCTCGTAAGAACTGAATCCGTTGGGCGGCCCGCTGGGATCCCATCGCAAGTGTCGGTGGTGCGGTAGGGGGCGCGGTCCAATCGTGACGGTAGGCAGGTCTGCAAATCACAGAGGCTAGCGCTGCCTGGGAAATGGGGAGCTGAGCCTCGCTTGCTCAGCGGCATACATCAAGCTCGCAGGGGCTGCCGTCGTTGTCGCCGTCCATCTTCACGCCAGGGCAATGGGCCAAAAAGTATTTGGCTTCGGCGCAGGACTTCATCTGCGAGCAATGTTGCCGGCCGTCGCATCGGAAGCCGGTGAGAGCGGCTGGCGGCGTGGGTGTGCTGGTGCTCGTGGTAGGCGGCGGCGTGCTCGCCTTTGTTGTAACCGCGGCGCGGCGTTGCTTCTCCAGGGCATTGAGTTCGTCCACCGTCGGGGGCCTGCGCGCCTGGCCTGTGGGGCAAGGTCCTTGCTGGTAGGTGACCTGGCCGTCAATCACGCACTTGTTGGCTGGAGCGGCCAGGCAATGGCTGGTGGCCTGTAGCAGCAAGGCCATTGTCGCGACCAGGCGGGCAAGGTGGGTGAGATGATGCATGGTCTGTGGGCCCGACGGCGTGAATGTTGCCTGCATTGTGCTCAGTATGCCGACAAGCACACCAGGCCAGGCCTGGACTTGCCGGCACCTCAAAAGCAAACGGCCGCCCGAAGGCGGCCGTCGTTCATCCTAGGGGCGGGACCTGAAACTCAGTCCTTCCCGCTCCCCGTCAGCAGCTTCACGCTGCCTTCGCTCTGGCTGCCCAGCAGCCCGGTCGCGCTGTAAATGCCCAGCTTCTGGCGGGTGTCGATGATGTCCAGATTGCGCATCGTCAGCTGGCCAATGCGGTCGGCCGGGGTGAAGGCGGCGTCTTCGACTTTTTCCATCGACAGACGCTCCGGCGCATAGGTCAGGTTGGGGCTGACTGTGTCCATGATGCTGTAGTCGTTGCCGCGGCGTAGCTCCAACGTCACCTCGCCGGTGATCGCGCGGGCGACCCAGCGCTGGGCGGTTTCGCGCAGCATCAGGCATTGCGGGTCGAACCAGCGACCTTGATACAGCAGACGGCCCAGCTTCATGCCGTTCATGCGGTACTGCTCGATGGTGTCCTCGTTGTGGATGCCAGTCACCAGACGCTCGTAGGCGATGTGCAGCAGGGCCATGCCGGGGGCTTCGTAGATGCCGCGGCTCTTCGCCTCGATGATGCGGTTCTCGATCTGGTCGCACATGCCCAGGCCGTGGCGGCCTCCGATCACGTTCGCTTCGGCGAACAGCTCCACCGCGTTGGCAAAGGTCCGGCCGTTCAGCGCGACAGGCACGCCTTCCTCGAAGCGCACGCTCACGGTCTCGGGTTTGACGAGCACGTCCTCGCGCCAGAAGGCCACGCCCATGATGGGCTTGACGATGTTCATGCCGGCGTTCAGGAACTCCAGGTCCTTGGCCTCATGGGTGGCGCCCAGCATGTTCGAGTCGGTCGAATAGGCCTTCTCGACGCTCATCTTGTAGTCGAAGCCGTGGGCGATCAGGTACTCGCTCATCTCCTTGCGGCCGCCCAGCTCATCGATGAAGGTCTGGTCCAGCCAGGGCTTGTAGATCTTCAGCGCCGGGTTGGCCAGCAGGCCGTAGCGGTAGAAGCGCTCGATGTCGTTGCCCTTGTAGGTCGAGCCGTCGCCCCAGATGTTGACGCCGTCATCTCGCATTGCCACCACCAGCGCAGTGCCGGTCACGGCGCGGCCCAGCGGGGTGGTGTTGAAGTAGGTGGCGCCGCCGCTCTTGATGTGGAAGGCACCGCACTGGATGGCAGCGATACCCTCGGCCACCAGCTGCGCGCGGCAGTCGATCAGGCGGGCGATCTCGGCGCCATAGGCCAGGGCCTTGCGCGGGATCTCGTCGTAGTCGCTTTCGTCGGGCTGGCCCAGATTGGCCGTGTAGGCGCAGGGCACGGCACCCTTGCCGCGCATCCAGTGCACTGCGGCGCTGGTGTCCAGGCCTCCGGAGAAGGCGATACCGACGCGGTCGCCGGCGGGGATCTTTTGCAGGATGGTAGCGGACACGATCAGACTTCTCGCGCTTAAGGAGGAGCCGGTATTCTAGGTGGCCGAGACCTCGCCCTCGGGCGCCAGCCAGCCGATGCGGCCCTGGCCCGATTCGCCCAGCCGCGCGACCAGCGCAGTCGCCGCATCCTCGGCCAGGCTGAACTGCAGTTCCACCTGGCTGCCATGTCGCATCTCCAGCAGCTGCGCACCGGCGGCCTCCAGCTCGCGGCGCAGCAGGCCTTCCATCGCATAGGGCAGGGTGCAGCGCAGCGTCTTGAGCTTGAGCAGTGGCACTTTTTCGGCCTTCAGCAGGGCCTGGGCGACGGTATCGGTATAGGCCCGCAGCAGGCCGCCGGCGCCCAGCTTGACGCCGCCCCAGTAGCGCACCACGGTGGCCAACACGCCGTCCAGGTCTTGATGGCGCAGCACCTCTAGCATGGGCCGCCCGGCGGTGCCGCCGGGCTCGCCGTCGTCATGGGCGGCACTCTGCCCGCCGGCCAGCAGGGCCCAGCACACGTGAACGGCGCCCGGGTGCTGTGCGCGAAGCGCCGCCACCCGCGCCAGCGCCGCAGTGCGATCCGCACAGGGTTCGACGCAGCCGATGAAGCGGCTTTTCTTGATCAACAGGTCGCTGTGGACCGCGACGGCGAGGCTGTGGGGCATGGTGGGCAGGAGTATTGTCGCCGCCCGCCCGGCGCTGCCGGGCCGCGGCCGACCCGGCGTCTCACAGCGGCGCCCCGGCGATCAGGCCCGGCGTCGGCTCAGGGCGCCGGCCAGGGCCAGGCCACCGATCACCAGGGCCAGGCTGCCTGGCTCTGGGACGGACTGGCGAGGTTCATCGATCACCAGATTGTCGATCACGAACTGCGTGCCCAGGCCGGGCGACGTTTGCGCGAAGGTCACGCGCGCGAGGTCCTGCCAATTGAACTCGATCAGCAAGGGGCCGGTGTTGTTCAGCGTGAAGGTCATGCTGTAGGCCGGATCGGCCGCATCCCCGACGTAGCCCAGCGCTGTGACCTGCTGGGTGATCCAGGCGCTGGTGAAATAGCCGCTGTTGAGATCGAAGCCGCTGTCGCGGCTGATCCCGATGGGCTGGCCCTGGGCCGCGTAGGCCACATAGTCGCCGGACACGTTGCCTCTGGCGTAACCGGAGTCCGGAATGCCAGAAGCCTTTACATACGAGAAGTGCTCGGACCACTTCAAGCCCGCGTACCCGTCGGAAACGCGGGCGTATTGTCCGTTTGCCAGCGCGGGCAGGTCGTCGAAGGTGACCAGCGCCGCCACGGCTTGACCGGCCGGCGCAAATAGAGCCAGGGCAAGCGCCGAAGCACCTAAGACATGGCGGGCGGCAGCCCGGGCAGGCTTGGCAGTAGTTGCGAATCGAGACATGACGGTTCCTCCCATGGTTGTTCGTCGGCGTCGAGGCCGACGAATCGGGCGCTACTATCTCGCGGCCTCAATGGCAGGAACACCGCCCGAATGCGGGTGTAGGCTCCGGTGTGGGCGCATAGCGAATCGGTGTTGTCGCGGGCAGCCTGCGACAATCGGGCCCATCATGCTGAAGTTCGACCTGCTCAAGACCGAAGGCCGCGCCCGCCGCGGCACGCTCACCCTCAACCATGGTGTGGTGCAAACCCCCATCTTCATGCCGGTGGGCACCTATGGCACGGTGAAGGGCGTGATGCCGCGCTCGCTCGACGAGATGGGCGCGCAGATCATCCTCGGCAACACCTTCCATCTGTGGATGCGGCCGGGCCTGGACATCATGAAGCAGTTCGGCGGCCTGCATCAGTTCGAGAGCTGGCACAAGCCCATCCTGACCGACAGCGGCGGCTTCCAGGTCTGGAGCCTGGGCGAGATGCGCAAGATCAGCGAGGAGGGCGTCAAGTTCGCTTCTCCCGTCAACGGCGACAAGCTGTTCCTGACGCCCGAGATCTCGATGCAGATCCAGACGATTCTGAACAGTGACATCGTGATGCAGTTCGACGAGTGCACGCCCTACGAGAGCAAGGGGCACATCACCACCGAGCTGGAGGCCCGCAAGAGCATGGAGATGAGCTTGCGCTGGGCCAAGCGCTGCCAGGACGAGTTCGCCAAACTAGAGAACCCGAACGCGCTGTTCGGCATCGTGCAGGGCGGCATGTTCGAGGGCCTGCGCGACGAATCGCTGGCCGGTCTGGCCGCGCTGGATCTGCCGGGCTATGCGATCGGCGGCCTCAGCGTCGGTGAGCCCAAGGCCGATATGCAGCGCGTGCTGGCCCATATCGGCCACCAGCTGCCCGCCCAGAAGCCGCGCTATTTGATGGGCGTGGGCACGCCCGAGGATCTGGTCGAGGGCGTCAGCCAGGGCATCGATATGTTCGACTGCGTGATGCCCACGCGCAATGCTCGCAACGGCCATCTGTTCACCCGCTTCGGCGACCTGCGCCTGCGCAACGCCCGCTACAAGACCGACGAACGCCCCGTTGATGAGACCTGCAGCTGCTACTGCTGCGCCAATTTCAGCCGCGCCTACTTGCATCACCTGGACCGTTGCGGCGAGATGCTGGGCCCGATGCTGACCAGCGTGCACAACCTGCACTACTACCTGAATCTGATGAAGGAAGTCCGCGAGTCGCTGGACGCAGGCAACTTCGCCGGCTTCCAGAAGAAATTCGCCGAGGACCGCGCGCGCGGGGTGTGAGACCGACGCCGACGCCGGGGCCATGTTCATCAAGGCCTTGATTGCGCCGCTGCGCTGGCTTGTCCGGCTGCTGCTGGCCCTGGCCATCCTGTTCGAGGAATGGGGCTGGGCACCGCTGCTGCGCGCGATGGCGGCGCTGGGCCGGCTGCCGCTGCTGCAGCAGATCGAGGCGGGCATCGCGCGTCTGCGGCCTTATCCCGCCTTGCTGGTTTTTCTGCTGCCCAGTCTGCTGCTGATCCCGGTCAAGCTCGTGGCGCTGTGGCTGATCGGGCGCGGCGAGGCGCTGCTGGGTCTGGCGGTGATCGTCGTGGCCAAGCTGCTGGGCACTGCGGTGCTGGCCCGGCTGTTTCATCTGACCGAGCCGGCGCTACAAAGCCTGCCCTGGTTCGCGCGGCTGTATGCGCGCTGGACGGCCTGGAAAGGGGGGCTGCTGGCCTGGGTGCGTGCCAGCCCGGTCTGGCGCTCGGCGCGGGCCTTCAAGCTACGCTTGCGCCGAATCTGGCGTGCGGGGACCTAGCAGCGCTCCGACCCGCTCACGCAGCCCTTCGGGGCTGACCTCGCGCGCCGCCAGTGGCGTGCCGGCCACCAGGCCGACCCGGCTGTAAAAGCCGCGCCGGAAGGGGCGCACCATGGCTTCGCCCTGCTCGACCCGCGAGAAGAAGGAGCCCCACAGGTTTTGCAGCGCCAGTGGCACCACCGGGACGTCGCGGCCCTCCAGGATCTTCATCACGCCGCCCTTGAAAGGCTGCAGGCTACCGTCGCGGGTGATGCCGCCCTCGGGGAAGATGCACAGCAGCTCGCCGTCGTCCAGCACCGCGCGAGCTTGCTCGAAAGCCTGCTCGTAGGTGGCCGGGTCGTCCTTCTGCGGCGCTACGGGAATGGCCTTGGCCAGGCGGAACAGCCAGCCGAGTATCGGGATGCGGAAGATGCGGTGGTCCATCAGGAAGCGGATCGGGCGCGGGCTGGCAGCCATCAGCAGCACCGCATCGACAAAGCTCACATGGTTGCAGACCAAGAGCGCGGCACCCTGGGTCGGTATGTGCTCGTCGCCACTGATCTTGAAGCGGTAGATCAGGCGCGAGGCGATGAAGGCGACGAATCGCAGCAGGTACTCGGGCACCAGCATGAAAATGTAGAAGGCCACCACCGCATTGGCCAGGCCGACGGCCAGGAACAGCTCGGGGATGGTCAGAGCGGCACCCAGCAGCGCGCCGGCCAGCAGCGAGCTGGCGATCATGAACAGCGCGTTGAGGATGTTGTTGGCCGCGATGATCCGGGCGCGGTGCGTGGGCTGCGCGCGCAGCTGTATCAGCGCATACATCGGCACGCTGTAAAGCCCGGCGAACAGTGCCAGCAGGCACAGGTCGGCCAGCACGCGCCAGTGTGCGGCCTGGGCCATGAACTCGCCCAGGCTCAGCGCCGCAGCCACCGGCGGCAGGCCGCGCGAGGCGAAGTACAGATCAATCGCGAACACGCTCATGCCGATCGCGCCCAGCGGTACCAGGCCGATCTCGACATGGCGGCGCGAAAGCAGCTCGCACAGCAGTGAGCCAGTACCGATGCCCACCGAAAACACGACCAGCAGCAGCGACGCGACCTGCTCATTGCCATGCAGCACCTCCTTGGCGAATGCCGGAAAGTTGGCCAGGAAGACCGCGCCGAAGAACCACATCCACGAGATGCCCAGCAGCGAGCGGAACACCGCCAGCTGCCCGTGTGCCAGGCGCAGATTGCGCCAGGTCTCACTGACCGGGTTCCAGTTGACCACCAGGTCCGGGTCGGTGGCCGGGCAGGGCGGGATGGCCTGCGCCGTCAGCCGGCCCAGCAGAGCCAGCGCGAAGCAGGCGATGGCCACATGCTGCGCGCCAACCTCGGGTGTGGCGATCAACAAGCCCCCGGCCACATTGCCTAGCAGGATGGCCACAAATGTGCCCATCTCCACCATGCCGTTGCCACCGGTCAGCTCGCGTTCATTGAGCTGCTGAGGCAGATAGGCATACTTGACCGGGCCAAACAGCGTGGAGTGCAGACCCAGCAGGAAGACGCAGGCCAGCAGCACGGGCACCTGGCTGGCGAAAAACCCCCAGGCGGCCAGCGCCATGATGGCGATCTCTAGCGTCTTGATGAAACGGATCAGCCGCGTCTTGTCATGCTTGTCGGCCAACTGGCCGCTGGTGGCCGAGAACAGCACAAAGGGCAGGATGAAGAGCGCGCCGATGACGAGCCCGGCCTGGGCCGGCGGCAGCCAACTGAGCTGCAACTGGTAGGTGACCAGGACGGTGAAGGCGAACTTGAACAGATTGTCGTTGGCCGCGCCGAGGAACTGGGTCCAGAAAAACGGCGCGAAGCGGCGCTGCGCCAATAGGGCGAACTGACCGCCATGGGGTTCCGACATGCTGCGCCTCCTCCGGTTCTTTTCGTCACTGTTTGACCAGCTCGGCCGGCTCGCCCAGGCCCGCGCGGGGCAGCCAGGCAAACATCGAATCGGCCGTGATGGTTTCGATGCGCCCGGCAAAACGCTGGGCGCTCGGATGATCGTCGAACTCTACATTGGCCATGCTCACCCGCGCGCCCAGCCGGGTCGCGGTGGACAGGCGCAGCAGCCCGGGCTGGTAGGCCTTGCCGCGCAGCCAGGCCTGGGCTTGGGCCCGGGTGCTGGCCCCGTCGGCCGCCAGTGCCAGCGTCTCCAGCACCCATTGATTGCTTTGTTGGTATTTGTCGCCCCAGGCGTAGGAGACCATGCTGTAGCGCGGTTCGTGCAAGCGCAGCAGGCGGGCGCTGTTTCGCACATCACTGCGCAGCAGCGGCAACAGTGCCGATTGCAGCGCCGGGCTCAACCGGGCATAGGCGGCGTCGTAGCGATGCGGCCGGTCCAGGAAGAACTCGCCCAGGCCCTGGCGGAACAGATCGGCGCGGGGTGTGCCGCAGTGATTGAGCTTGTGCAGCACGCGCCAGACCGGCTGCGAACCCGTCGCATCGCCGTTGTTGTCACGGTAGGCGAAACCCAGATGCGACCACAGCAACCCGTGCTTGCTGAGGTCCTGGCCTGCTCGCGCCAGCAGCACGACCTGGGCGCCGCTGGCCTCCAGTTGGCGGGCCGTGGCCTCGGCCAGGTTCATGCCGCGCTCGATTTGTTGCACGCTCAGGGGCTTGTCCTCGCAGGGACGGCCGGCCTGGGCGGCGCCCGCAGCGAGAGCCAGCAGCAGGCAGGCGACGGTCTTGCTATTCATCGTGTCAGCTGCTCGTTGTGCAGCAGGGCCGTGCCGATGGCGTTGGGTACGAAGGCGATCGCCTCGCCGGCGGCCGACAGCACATAGCCGCTGCCGATCACCGTGATGACCACGGCCGTGCCCAGCACCGCGCTGGCCTGGCCGGCGAAGCGAACACTGGCGCGGGCCCCGTCCGAGGCACGCTCCAGCACCCAGACCGAGCCCTGGGCTGTTGCTTCCACCGCCACCACCGTCAGCGCAACGCCAGCCGACAGCAGCATCACCGGTGCGGCCACCGAGACCGCCACCGGCAGCATCGACAGCGCGCTGGCCTGCGAGGCGGTGGACTGGGCCTGGGCGCCGGGCGCTTGCAGCAGCATCAGGCTCAGCAACAGCGAGGGGATGTAGAGCTTGCTTTTCATCATGAATCCTTATTCGGTAACCAGGGCTTCACGGCGACCTTGGGCGCGAGCCTGCTGCAGATCGGCCTCGTGCGCGTCGCGCAGCATTTTGGCCAGCGTGAACACGCTCGAGATCAGAAACAGCCAGCTGACCAGCAAAAAGGCCTTCCAGACCGGCTGTATCTCCATGCGCCACAGGCCCCAGCCGGTCAGCGCCATCGCCAGCACGAAGCCGCCCCAGACGACCAGCTTCCACATCGGCGTGTCGACCGTCTTGCCTTCGTTGTCGCGCACGAACTTGGCCAGTGCGAACGCGGTGCTGAGGCAGAACACATAGCCCATCACCATGAAGGCGCGGTCCAGATCGTCGCCGGGCAGCCAGGCCAGACCGATCGCGCAGAGACTGACGGCGATGCCGAAAGAGATCCAGACCTGGTAGGTCCAGGCCTTGCTGTCGCGGTGCATCAAGGTGTGCGGGTGTTGCATGGTGCGGGCTCCTGTTGAGAAGTGGCGCGATGATGGCCGAGAAGGCGTTTTTCAAGGGTTTCATTTGTTGCCGGTAGCGCCTGACGCTACCGGCGGTATGAACGGATGCACGAAATGGCGCCGCGTGTGGAAGACTTCCGCGCGCAAGCCCTGCCCCTGCCAGCGCAGCGTCTTTTTCAGCAGCAGGTCGAACAGCAGCGGGTTGTGCTCGCGCACTTGCTCCAGCAGCGGACGCTGCGCCTCGTCCAGCAGACCCGCGCGCACCAGGCCGCCCAGGCGGTACAGCGGGCCGACGCCGGGCAGCGGATAGTCCGAGCCGTGCAGCAGCCGGCCATGCCAGTCCTGTCGCGCCAGTACCGCGCGCCAGACCTCGGGCCGGCGGTTGAACTGGAACAGCGCCGAGACATCGCCCAGCAGCAGCGCGTCCCAGGCCGGCTCGTCCATCAGCCGGGCAAACAGCGAGAAAGCCGGCACCAGGCGCGGCCTTGTCATGTCCAGATCCAGCGCGTCGCCCAGCGAGGCGCAGTGCGCGGCGATCACGCGCACGCCCTGCGCCAACGGTGCGCGCAGCAGCAGCGGATTGCCCAAGTCCTCGCGGCCGGCGCCGGGCACGGCTTTTTCCTCGCCGCAATGCACGATCAGCGGGAGCCGGGCGGTGGCCAGACGGGCGTAGAAGGGCCGCAGCCGCGCATCGCGCAGATCGATGTTCATGCTGCTGGGCAGCCATTTCAAGGCGACGGCGCCGCCGGCTATGGCCGCGTCCAGCCGCGCCAGCGCATCCTCGCGATAGGGGTGGATGGACGCGACCCAGGCGAAGCGCTCAGGCGTGCGTTCGGCCACCTCGCGGGCATAGTGGTCGGGTACATGGAAGGTGGTCCAGTCGGGCTCGGCGCGGCCCTGTTCGGTATGGGCCTCGTCGAAGGCATAGAGCAGCCAGCGCGCGCCCTCCGGAAAGTCGGACGTCAATGCCCGCAGGCGCTGCAGATAGGCCCGGTCTACGCTGGGCACCTCGGGCGAGACGCAGGCCCCGTCCATGATGACGCGCCGACGCAGGCTCTCGACCGGATGCCACCACTGATGCATGGCCGGGTGGATGCGGCAGCCGCTGCCGGCGTCGCCATTGCCCAGCAGATGGCAGTGCACATCCCAGAGCTGGGCCGGGTCCAGGTCTTGCCACAGCTGTTGCAGCAGCGGGTGTCGGCGTAGCGCGGCCGGCAGGCTGCCGCGGCAGGGGTTGCGCAGGTAGGCGGCCTGGGCCGGATCGGCCAAGCTGGTGAACAGGCCGGCGACGGCGGCAGCGCCGCAGCACAGCAAGTGTTGGCGTCGTGTTTGTTGCATGGCCTGATGCTGGCCGGCCGCGTGATGTTTGGCGCCGGATTGTTGCGGCCGTGGCGCGGCCTGCCGCCGCCAGTAGCGTTTTGCGCTACCGTTGTGTTCATCATGTCAAGCACCCAGACCCTCATCGAAGTCATCAAGGCCGAGCTCAAGAGCCAGGGCCTCAGCTATGCCGATATGGCGCGCGAGCTCGGGCTCTCGGAGTCCAGCGTCAAGCGCATGCTGGCGCCGGGCGGCGAGATGCCGCTGTCACGCGTGGACGAGATCTGCCGTGTGCTGAAGACCGACTTCGCCGAGCTCACGCGGGCGCTGGCCGAGCGCCAGCCGCTGCGCATGGAGTTGACGCTGGCGCAGGAAAAAGCCGTGGTGGCCGATCCCAAGCTGCTCTTGATGGCGATCTGCTGCCTGAGCCAGTGGACGGCCGAGCAGATCACCGCCAGCTACCGGCTCAGCGAGGCCGAGGTCACCCGCTATCTGGCCGAGCTGGACCGGCTGGGCGTGATCGAGCTCAAGCCGCTGAACCGCTACAAGCTGCGCCTGGCCAAGACCTTCCGCTGGCGCCCGCACGGGCCGGTGATGAGCTTTTTTCGCGAGGAGGTCGCCAGCGACTTCTTCTGCGGCGGCTTCGACGGCGAGGCCGAGCTGCTGATGCTGGTCCACGGCCGCCTAGGCCACGGCATGGCGCGCGAGCTGGTAGAGCGGCTGCAGCGCGTGGCCCAGGACTTCGCCCGCCAGCATCTGCTCGACCAGAAACTGCCCGACGCCGAGAAGCGCCAGTACACGCTGGTGATGGGCATGCGCTCCTGGCTGTTCGAGCATTTCAAGCATCTGCAGCGCAACCCGGTGCGGCCGCCTTGAGGCGACAGACGCCTTACCAGAACTCCCACCGCCCGCCCATTACCACCCAGACGCCCAGCACGCCATTGGTCACCGCATGCGCGATCACGGCGGTCCAGAGCTTGCCGGTGCGTACATAGAGCCAGGCGTAGGCCAGGCCGGCGATGATGGCGGCCAGCCAGAGGGTGTGGGCGAGCATGAAGACGAAGGTCGACAGCACGATGGCCTTGAGCCCAGCGCGGCGTGGGTCGACGGTCTGGAACTGCGGGCTGGCGATCCAGCGCATCAAGAAGCTGCGCCAGAACAGCTCTTCCATCAGCGGCACCACCAGCGCCGCCCCGATCCAGCGCATCGCGACCAGGGGCCAGATCAGCTGGCCGGCGGCGTCCAGCGGCACGAAGGTGGCGGTCGGCTCGCTCAGCTGCATCCAAGGCGCGTCCAGCCGTATCCACAGCGCGAACACGATCAGGCCGACGGCCAAGCTCAGCAGCGTCTCGCGGGGGTCTGGCAGGTTCTGGCGGGCCAGTTCACCGTAATCGCGCCAATACCAGATCAGCAGGCCGCCGACCAGCAGCACGCTGAGGCCGTAGATCCAGCGCAGATCGAAGTTGACGCTCTCGGGCAGCATGCCGCGCAGGGCCAGCAAGGCCATGAAGACGGCGAACGGGACGGTGCGGGCGAGGGTGGCCGGGCTCAGGGTCATGTCTTGCTTGCGCAGAAATTGTGCCCCGAGCTTAACGCCCTCCTGCGACATCCAGTGTGGCACCGACCGTGTAGCTGGCCGCATCGGACAAGAGCCAGACGATGGCCTCGGCGACCTCGTCGGCGCGGCCCAGCCGGCCGATCGGGATGGCGGCCGCTGCGGCGGCCAGGCCATCGACCGTGCCGCTGTCGGCATGGATCTCGGTGGCGATGATGCCGGGGCGCACGCCGTTGACGCGGATGCCTTCGTCGATCAGTTCGCGCGCAAGCCCGACGGTCAGGGTGTCGACGGCGCCCTTGCTGGCCGCGTAGTCCACATAGATGCCAGGCGAGCCTAGCTGGGCGGCGCGGGACGAGACATTGACGATGGCGCCGCCAGGCCCGCCATGGCGGCGGCTCATGCGTTTGACGGCCTCGCGGGCGCACAGCAGGCTGCCGATCACATTGACACCGAACAGGCGCTGCCAGCGCGCCACATCCATCTCGTCCAGGCGCGCGGCCGGCGCGACGATGCCGGCGTTGTTGACCAGACCGCTCAGCCGGCCCAGCTCGGCATCGATGCGTGCGAACATCGCCAGCACCTGGGCCTCGTCGGCGACATCTGCCTGCACGCACAGGACGCGCCGGCCCAGCTCGCGCAGCTCGTCGGCCAGGGCTTCGGCAGCACCGGCGTCGCGCGCATAGCCCAGGGCCAGATCATGCCCATGGGCCGCGCAAAGCCTGGCGGTGGCGGCGCCGATGCCGCGTCCGGCGCCGGTGATCAGCGTGATGCGGCGCGCCGGGCTCACGCCAAGGCCACGCGGTTGCGGCCCAGATGCTTGGCACGGTACATCGCGCTGTCGGCGCGGGCGATCAGCAGGTCGGTGGCATAGGGCGGGGCGCTGGCCAGGCCGATGCTCAAGGTGACTTCCAGCCCCGCAGCCAGGTCTTGCCAGGGATAGGTCTCGACGCGGTGGCGCAGTCGCTCGCAGACCTCGAAGGCGCGGTCGGGCACGGTATCAGGGAACACCACCAGGAACTCCTCGCCGCCGTAGCGCAAGAGCAGGTCACTGCCGCGCGTGTTGTCTTCCAGCATGCGCGAGAGGATCTGCAGCACCCGGTCGCCGACTGCGTGCCCGTGCTGGTCGTTGACGTCCTTGAAACGGTCGGCGTCGATCAGCGCGAGGGTCAGTGGCTGCCCCAGGCGCTCAGCCTCGCGCAGCAGCGGCGGCATGCGCGACTCCATGCAGCGCCGGTTGCCCAGGCCGGTCAGCGGGTCGCGCTGCACATGCTCTTCCAGCTCGGCGGCGCGAGCCTCGTGCTTGGTGGCCTGGGCGCGCGCCTGCTCGGCCTCCAGCCGGGTCACGAAAAAGCGCGACTGCGCCATCAGCTGGGCGATCGCGCGGCGCCGCTCGATGCCCTGGTAGGCCTCCAGCTGCTGCAGGGCCAACTCGTTGAGGCCCAGCGTCTTGGCGGCGCGGTAGAGCGCATGGTGGGCGCGCAACGCGGTGGCGGCGGGTGCCTTGTCGCCGGTTTCCTGCAGCAGCAAGCGTAGATCGTCATGGGCGGCCTGCGGGTCGCCGCGCAGCAGCGCCAGCTCGGCCAGCGAGCAGCGCAACCGCCAGGCCTGGGCCTGGAAGCCCAGACGACGCGCCTCATCCAGGGTCTGGGTCAGCATGGCCTCGGCCTCATCGACCTGGCCGGAGTGCAACAGTGCCTCACCCAGATTGCCCTCGGTCATCACCAGCGGGAAGGGGTCGCCGAAGGCCTGGGCATGGGGACGCACCTCGCGCGCATAGCGCAGCGCCCGCTCCAGCGCGCTGGCGCAGGCGGCGTCGTTGCCGCTGTCGCGCAGCAGATAGAAGGCGCCGAGCGCGACGCCGCAGAGATTGTTCAGTGTGACCACGCGCTCGTAAGGGCTGGTGTGCTCGCGTACCAGGGCGGCCGCCTCGCTCATCAGGCGCTCGGCCTGCCAGGGATCGCCCATGCGCTCGAAGGTGGCGCCGAGTGCGTTCAGCGACAGCGCGATCTGGCTGACCTCGCCGAGCTCCTGGGCCACCGCGCAGCCCTCGTTGGCGCTGCGCATCGCGATGTCGAAATCTCCGGTCTCGAAGCCGCCCAAGGTCATCCAGCGCAGCAGCTCGCACAGCGCCTCGCTAGGCCCCTGGGCGCGCAGCAGCGGCAGCAGCGCATCGCCGGCGCGTATCAGCGCGCCGAGCGCGCCGCGCCGGTACAAAAAGAAGGCGCGCAGGCGCCCCGCCTCGATCTGCTCGGTCAGAAAACCCTGCGGCGAGGCCAGCTCCCAGGCGCGCTGGGCCTGGGCTAGACCGTCATCGAGCTGTGAGGCTTGCTGGGCCGCGCGTGCGCTGGCCAGGCATTGCGCCAGCTGGTCGACCAGCACCTCGCTGCTGACTGCATCTTGCATGGAGGCTACGCTTTGTCACAAAGGAGTGAGGGTAGCCGATCTGTGGCGCGCCGCGTTGTGCAGAGTCAACAGTGCGGGCAGTGGTTCAGCCGCCCAGCTCCACCGTCTCGCGGGCCGGCTCGGGCTTGCTGTCGAAGCGCTCGAAGCCGCTGTAGCAGATGAAGTGGCGGTTCTTGGCGCGGCCGATCAGCGTCAGGCCCAGCTGGCTGGCCAGCGCATGGCCCATCTGCGTGATGCCATTGCGCGAGACGATGATGGGCACGCCCATCTGGGCCGACTTCATCACCATCTCGCTGGTCAGCCGGCCGGTGGTGTAGAAGCACTTGTCGCCGCCGGTCACCCCGTTCATCCACATCCAGCCGGCGATATTGTCGATTGCGTTGTGGCGGCCTACGTCCTCGCGATGTACCAGCAACTCGGCTCCGCGGAACAGCGCGCAGCCGTGCACCGAGCCGGCCTTTTTGTAGACGCTGTCCTGGCGGCGCATCTGGTCCAGCATCTCGTAGAGCGCGGCCTGGCTGAGCCGGGCGCTCTGCGCACCGGGCAGTTGAACCGCCTCCACATCGGCCATCAGCGCACCGAACACCGTGCCCTGGCCGCAGCCAGTGGTCACGGTGCGCTGGGCGGTCTTGGCCTCGATGTCGGCGATGCCGGCACGGGTGCGCACGGCCGCCGCGCCGACCTCCCAGTCCACTGTGATCGATTCGATCTCGCCGACATCGGCCACCAGGCGCTGGTTGCGCAGGTAGCCCAGCACCAGCAGCTCCGGCGCCACGCCCAGTGTCATCAAGGTGACCAGCTCACGCTTGTCGACGAAGACGGTGAGCGGTCGTTCGGCCGGGATGCTCATGGTCTTGCGACGGCCGAACTCGTCCAGTACTTCGACCTCGTGGGTCAGCACGGCACTGCAGCTCGTCAGGCGGGGCAAGGGCGGATTCATGACAGGGGCTTCTGCAATTGCTGCAGTTCTTCGCGCGTGTTGGCGTTGGCAAAGGCCTGCTCATCCTCGAACAGCACCTCGACGCAGCGATGCTGGGCCGTCCACTTGTCGATCTTGCGCTGGCCGCTCTGCGTAAAACGCACCAGGCTCTCGATCAGCTCGGTCTTCATCAAGCAGAAGACCGGCTGCACCTGCCTGCCGCCGTCGGGCCCCGGCGTTGCCGCCATTGCGATCTCTGCATCTTCGGCGTCCAGCGCCTGCGCCAGGCGGGCGACCAGGTCCTCGGGGAAGCGCGGCGAGTCGCAGGGCACGGTGACCATATAGGGCGTCTCGCAATGCTCCAGCCCGGTCAGCACCCCAGCCAGCGGGCCGGCATAGTCGGGCAGCGAATCGGGCCAGACCGGCGCACCCATCGCCTCGTAGGCGCCCAGATTGCGGTTGGCATTGATCAGCAGCTCGCCGACCTGGGGCCCCAGACGCAGCAGCGCATGCAGGGCCAGCGGCACGCCCTGGTGGGTCTGTAACCCTTTGTCGACGCCGCCCATGCGGCTGCCACGGCCGCCGGCAAGTATCAGTCCGGTGATGTCTTTGCTGTCAATCATGGCGCCAGTGTGCCTGTTCTGCGCGCCTCAGCGCTTGGCGTCCGGGAAGAACAGCTGCTCGCCACCGATCTTGTAGCTGGCGATCGTGGCCTGGCCCTCGTCCGATACCACCCAGTCCGAGAAGGCCTGGGCCAGCGCGGTCTTGGTGTGTGGGTGCTTGGCGGGATTGACGACGATCACGCCATAGGGGTTGAAGAGTCGCTTGTCGCCTTCCAGCACGATGGTCAGATTGCCGCGGTTCTTGAAGGACAGCCAAGTGCCGCGGTCGCTCAGTGAGTAGGCGTCGCTGCTGGACGCGATATTGAGCGCCGGGCCCATGCCGCAGCCGCATTCCCGGTAGTCCATGGTCAATGCTGCTGTCTTGGCGGCCGGGTTGTCGATGCCGGCGACCTTCCAGTAGCGCAGCTCGGCGGCATGGGTGCCGCTCTTGTCGCCGCGCGAAACAAATCCGGACTTGCTGGCCGCCAGCTTGGCGAGCGCCGCTGCGATGTCCTTGCCGGCCACGCCGGCCGGGTTGGCTTTGGGGCCGACCAGCACAAAGTCGTTGTACATCACCGGCCTGCGCGCCAGCCCGAAGCCATCGGCGACGAACTTCTCCTCGGCCGCGACGTCGTGCACAAACAGCACGTCGGCATCCCCACGCCTGCCCATGTCCAGCGCCTGGCCGGTGCCCAGCGCGACCACGCGCACCTCGATGCCGCTGGCGCGTTTGAAGGCCGGTAGCAGGTGAGCGAACAGGCCCGACTGCTCGGTGCTGGTGGTCGAGGCCATCACGATGACCTTGTCCTGGGCCCAGGCGATCGGGCTGCTGCCGGCGCCTAGCGCGACCAGGCAGGCCAACAGGCTGCGGCGGCCCATCGTCTTCACAAATCCCATTTCAATTCCCCTTTGAGAAAGAGACCGGTGCGGTCATCCGCGTGGTCGTTGAAAAAGTCGGCGGTGGCCTGGTTGGCCAGCATGCGGCCGTGGTCCAGGTAAACCACCCGGTTGGCCAGTCGCTTGGCCTGGCCTAGATTGTGGGTGCTCATCAACAGCGTCATGCCCTCGGCGCGGAAGCTGGCCAGCAGGGCCTCGACCTCTTTCTTGCCCGTCGGGTCGAGATTGGCGGTGGGCTCGTCGAGGAAGAGGATGTCGGGCCGGGCAGCCCAGGCCCGCGCCAGTGCCAGGCGCTGTTGCTGTCCGCCCGAGAGTGCACGGGCCGGCCGTTCGCGCAGCTCCAGCAGGCCGGCCCGCGCCAGCGCCTCCCGGGCTCGAGCCGCCCGCTGGGCAGCGGGCACGCCGGCCAGCCACAGCGCCACGCGCAGATTGTTCCAGACGGACAGGCGCAGGATGAAGGGGCGTTGGAACACCATCACCTGGGCGGGTGCCGGGCTGGCGACGCTGCGCGTGCCGCTGTGCGGCAGCAGGCCGTGTAGGGCCTGCAGCAAGGTGGTCTTGCCTGAGCCGTTGGCGCCGATCAGCGCGATGAAGTCGCCGCGCTGCACCTGCAGGTTGACGCCTTGCAGCGCAGTGAGCCGGCCATAGCTGACGCCCAGGTCCTGCAGATGCAGCAGCGTGCTGCCCAGGCCCATGTCCATGCTCATCGCGCCAGCGCTCCCGAGGGGCCTTGTACGCGGCGCATGGTCGCGATGCCGATATTGATCACACCGACGATGGCCAGCAGCACCAGGCCCAGCGCCAGCGCCAGCGGCAGATCACCCTTGCTTGTCTCCAGCGCGATGGTGGTCGTGATGACGCGGGTGACGCCGTCGATATTGCCGCCGACGATCATCACCGCGCCGACCTCGGAGATCGCGCGGCCGAAGGCGGTCAGCAGCACGGTGGCCACGGCCCAGCGCTCGTTGAGCAGCAGCAGCAGACCCGTGGTGAAACCGCCGGCCCCCATCGAGCGCAGTTGCTCGCCACCCTCGCGCAAGGCATCGCTGACCAGTTGTTGTGACAGCGCGGCCACCACTGGCACGACCAGGATGGTCTGCGCGATCACCATCGCGCCGGGCGTGAACAGCAGGCCCCAGCTACCCAGCGGCCCGCTGCGCGACAGCAGCAGATAGACCACCAGCCCCACCACCACCGAGGGCAGGGCCAGCAAGGTGTTCAGCAGGGTCAGCAGCAGGCGCCGGCCCGGCATCCGTGTGACCGCCAGCCAGGCGCCCGCCGCAAGCCCGAAGCCGGCGGCAAAGGCGCAGGCCAGCCCGCTGACCGACAGCGACAGGCCCACCGTGCGCAGCAGCACCGGATCGGCTTGCGTCACCAGGTCCAATGCGGTCTGCAGGCTTTCGCTGAATGCACTCATTGAAGCAGCGAGCTGGCCAGCGGCAGATTGAGAAGCAGGTTCTGCGGCTTCAGGCGCAGCTGCTGATCGGCCGTCATCGCCAGGCCCAGATAGACCGGCTTGCCGGCAACATCGGCGCGCATCTCGGCCGGGTCGGCAAAGTCGAGTCGAAACAGGCTGATCAGGCGGCGTTGCCGCTCGGCTTCGACCTCGGCGCCGGCATACAGATCGTTGAGCAGGCGCATCGCTTCCGTGTCGAGGCCGACATGCCAGCGCCAGGCCTCGTCATCGATGCGCTGAAGCGGCGTGATCGAGACTCGCAGCCCCAGCAGGTGGGCCAGCCAGCGCTCCATCACGCGGGACAGTGCCTTCAAGCCGGAGTGGACATGCACCAACTTGATCGCCAGACCGTGGCCCAGCTCATTGCTGATCTCGTGGGTCAGGTCCAGTGCAAAGCGGTGGCGCTGTGCATCGGCCCAGTACTCGGGGGCGTTGTCGATGTTGAGCACCTGCACCACGGTGGGCGGCAGCGGGGCCTGGCTCTGGCGCAACAGGCGGCCGATGTCGCCCAGGCCGGCGGTCTCCTGCAGCAGGTCCACGGTGGCGAGGTCGGCCGAGATCAGCCGGCCATCCAGCAGGCTCAGGCGTTGCGGGCGGAACAGCAGCTCGGCGGCGCGGGCCTCGAAGGCGTCCTGGCTATCGTCGAGCAGATGGCGGACGATGGCCTGCACGATCAGGTCGACGAACAGCGGTGGCACCGTGATGCGACCGGAGCGCATCAGCGCTAGGTAGTAGGCCTCCAGGGTGCCGGCCGCCAGCAGGGCATCGCGAAAGCCAAGGAAAAGCCGGTAGTTGTCGCGCGCGTCCTCATCGACCAGCGCACCGAGCTGCGCCTCGCTGACGGATTGCATAGGCGCGTCGGCGAGGGCTTGGTGCAGCGCGATCTCGGCCGGGCAGGACTCGTCGACCAGGGCCAGTTGCGGCAGCTCGAGGACGAGGCGGCGCAGCCAGGCATCGCTAGGGCACAACCAGCCGCGTGGGTCGCGTTTCAGCAGGGCATAGCCGCTGGCGGGCCAGAAATTTTGCATGTGCAGGACAGAGCAGGGCGCTCACGGCGCCACTGCCGGAGCTCTTCTCTTACTTCTTCGGCTGACCCTGCTGCTCGGCCGCAGTGGCCTTGCCGCTGGGTGGAGCGACTGCAGTCTTGGCCGGCGAGTGGGCGCCGGCGGCCTCCAGCGGCGGTGCCGAGGCGGCGACCGGCGGCACGAAGGCGCCGGGGTCGGCGCAGGCGGGCGTGTCCATCGGGGCGGCGGCTGTGCGGCCCTCGGCCTTCGCCGTCTTGCGGTAGTGCTCGGCCACGCGGTTCATCGATTGGCACAGCTGGTAGCCGCCGACCTTGTCGTTCCAGGCGTTCTTGGCGGCCGTGACGGCGGCAGCGGCCTTGGCCTCGTCGCTGGGGGCGGGCAGCTTGGCCCAGGCCGAGCCGGCGGCCAGCAGGGCCAGGGCCAGAGTCTTGGTGAGTGCGCGCATGGCTGCTAGTCCTTGTCTCTTGTCGGTCTCAATGCTGGGCAACGACGCCATCGGCCGGCTTGGCCGGCTGCGTGCGCTGCGCGGGGATCTTGCCGGCCTTGATATCGTCGTACCAGAGCTCGTGGTGTTCGCGTGCCCAGGCTTCGTCGACATAGCCGGTCTTCATCGCCTTGTAGGCGTCCTTCATGCCCAGCGTGCCCATATAGATGTGGCCCAGGAACAGGGCCATCATCAGCACGGCCGCGATCGCATGGATCATGTGCGCGATCTGCATATCGCCACGGGTATAGAGCAGGCCGGGGATCAGCATGTCCAGCACCAAACCGGAGGCGACGACGATGGCACCGAGGAAGAACACGCCGCCCCAGAACACCACCTTCTCGCCGGCGTTGAAGCGCTCGGAGGGCACCTCATGGCCGCCGAACATGCCACCGGCCCGGCGCAGCCAAGTCCAGTCATGGCGGGTCGGCAGGTTGTCGCGTACGAAGGTGAGGAACACGATGATCAGCGACACGGCGAACAGCGGGCCGGCGAAGTTGTGCGCGGTCTTCAGCGCGTAAGTCAGCCAGCCGAACAAGGTGGCGCCGATGATGGGCAAGAGGAAGAACTTGCCGAAGGCCATCACGATGCCGGAGATCGCCAGCACACTGAAGGCGATCGCATTGCTCCAGTGCGCGGCACGCTCGAAATAGGTGAAGCGCTCGATCTTGCGGCCAGTATCGGGCGTATGGCCTCCCAGTGTGCCCTTGCTGAAGTAAAACAGCGCCAGCGCCAGCGCCGCGATGCCCAGCAACGCGCCGCCGTAGGGAATGATCCAGTTGTTGCGCACCTGGCGCCAGGCCTCGCCCGCGGTGGTCAGGCGCGAGCCCGGGTACTGCACGAACTCCTGGATCAGCACGCCCTTCTCCACGCCGGGTAGGTTGCTGATGCCTTTTTCGACACCCGACTCGCGCACGCCGCGCCAGAACGGCGCGTTATTGCCGGGTTGACTCTTGGCACGCAGCGCATTGCTTTCATCGGCCTGCGGCAACGCTGGGGCGACGAAGCCGGCTGGGGCCGAAGCCGAGAGCGCGGGAACAGCGGCCGGGTCGGTCGCGGTCTGGGCCAGTGCGCCGGTCCAGAGCAGCGCGGCCATGCCAAAGCCGGCGGTTGCCCTGACCCATGAACGGGTGATCGAATCGTGCATCGCGGCTCTCCGTTGGTGCTCAGCGCACGTAATCGTTTTGCGCCTGGGCGCGTGCACGCAACTGGTTTTCCCAGGCGATCTTGTCGCCTGGCTTGAAACCGCTTGCCGCATACGCTGGGTTGGCGCCGTCGGACTTGGCCCAGGCGGGAGCATCGATCTTGCGCTCCGATGCATCCTGGGTCTGGGCGCGTTCACAGCCGGCCAGGGCGAGCAGGCTAGCGGCCGTGGCGATCAACAGGCGGGCCTTCACTTGCGCACCTCGCCGGCGGGCGCAGCCGCGCCCTGCGTAGGCTTGCCGTAGGCGGTGCCCCAGCCCCAGACCTCGCTGCCCTTGCCGCGCTGCAGCACTCGGCTGCGGAAGATGTCGGCCACGATGTCGCCATCGCCGCCAAGCAAGGCCTTGGTCGAGCACATCTCTGCACATGCCGGCAGCTTGCCTTCGGACAGGCGGTTGCGACCGTACTTTTCGTTTTCAGCGGCACTGCCATGTTCTTCGGGGCCGCCGGCGCAGAAGGTGCACTTGTCCATCTTGCCGCGCAGGCCGAAGGCGCCGTTGCTGGGGAATTGCGGCGCACCGAAGGGGCAGGCGTAGGAGCAGTAGCCGCAGCCGATGCAGATGTCCTTGTCGTGCAGCACCACGCCTTCGTCGGTGCGGTAGAAGCAGTCGACCGGGCAGACGGCCATGCAGGGTGCGTCGGAGCAGTGCATGCAGGCCACCGAGATGCTGCGCTCGCCGGCGACACCGTCGTTGAGCGTGACTACGCGGCGGCGGTTCACGCCCCAGGGCACATCATGCTCAGCCTTGCAGGCGGTGACGCAGCCGTTGCACTCGATGCAACGCTCGGCGTCGCAGATAAATTTCATTCTTGCCATGAGAGTCTCCGTGGCTTGTTATGCGGTGGCCTTGGCGACCTGGCAGACCGTGGTCTTGGTCTCCTGCATCATGGTCACGCTGTCGTAGCCATAAGTGGTCGCGGTATTGATGGCCTCGCCACGCACGATGGGCGCTGCGCCCTCGGGGTAGTACTTGAGCAGGTCCACGCCCTGCCAGCGGCCCGAGAAATGGAAGGGCAGCCAGACAGTCTCGCGGTCCACCCGCTCGGTCACCAGGGCCTTGACGGTGAGCTTGGCGCCGGTCGGGGTCGTGATCCAGACGTCCTCGCCGTTGCGGATGCCGCGGTCGTTGGCGGTGGCCGGGTTGATCTCGACAAACATCTCCTGCTGCAGCTCGGCCAGCCAGGGGTTGGCGCGGGTTTCCTCGCCGCCGCCCTCGTACTCGACCAGACGACCCGAGCTCATGATCAGCGGGAAGGTCTTGCCGATGTCCTTGTTCTTCTCCTGCACGCTCTTGTAGAGCGTGGGCAGGCGCCAGAAGGCCTTCTTGTCGTCGTGGGTCGGGTACTTGGCGACCAGATCTGGCCGGGTCGAGTACAGCGGCTCGCGGTGCTGAGGAATCGGATCGGGGAAGTTCCAGACCACGGCGCGCGCCTTGGCATTGCCGAAGGGGTGGCAGCCGTGCGCCATCGCGACGCGTTGGATGCCGCCGGACAGGTCGGTCTTCCAGTTCTTGCCCTCGGCGGCCTTCTGCTCGGCCTCGCTCAGGTCAGACCACCAGCCCAGCTTCTTCAACAGCAGATGATCGAACTCGGGGTAGCCGGTGGTGATCTCGGCGCCCTTGGAGTGCGAACCATCCTCGGCCAACAGGCTGACGCCCTCGCGCTCGACGCCGAAATTGGCGCGGAAGTTACCGCCGCCCTCCATCACATGCCGGGAGGTGTCGTACAGATTGGGCGAACCGGGGTGCTTGAGTTCGGGTGTGCCGTAACAGGGCCAGGGCAGGCCGAAGTAGTCGCCGTCGAGCTTGTAGCCGGTTTCCTTGTCGATGCCGCCCTTGGCCTTGAGCGTCTTCACATCGAAGACGTTCATATTGCGCATATGCGCCTTCAAGCGCTCAGGGCTCTGTCCGGTGTAGCCGATGGTCCAGACGCTGCGGTTTATTTCCTTCAGGATGGACTCGACTTCGGGCTCATCCATGCCGCCCTTGCCCTTGACCAGTTTGTGGCTCTTGACCAGCTCCTTGTCGAAGCCCAGCTTTTGGGCCAACTGGTACATGATCATGTGGTCGGTGCGCGATTCCCACAGCGGCTCTATGACCTTCTCGCGCCACTGGATCGAGCGGTTCGATGCGGTGCACGAGCCGCTGGTCTCAAACTGGGTGCAGGCCGGCAGCAGGTATACGGCCCGATTCGGATTCACCTCCTCGCCAGGCATCGCCGCCATCGCGGCGGTGGCCGAGGGGAAGGGATCGACGACGACCAGCAGGTCGAGCTTGTCCATCGCCTTCTTCATTTCCAGGCCACGGGTCTGCGAGTTCGGTGCATGGCCCCAGAAGAAGAGGCCGCGCAGATTGCTGTCCTGGTCGATCAGCTCGTTCTTCTCCAGCACGCCGTCGATCCAGCGTGAGACTGTCATGCCGGGCTTGGTCATCATGCCCGGCGCGTACTGTTTCTTGATCCACTCGAAATCGAGGTCCCAGACCTTGGCGAAGTGCTTCCACGAGCCTTCGGCCAGGCCGTAGTAGCCGGGCAGCGAGTCGGGATTCGGGCCTACATCGGTCGCGCCTTGCACGTTGTCGTGGCCGCGGAAAATATTGGTGCCGCCGCCGCTGACGCCGACGTTGCCCAGCGCCAGCTGCAGGATGCAGGAGGCGCGCACGACGGCGTTGCCGGTGGTGTGCTGGGTCTGGCCCATGCACCAGACGATGGTGCTGGGACGGTTGTCTGCCAGGGTCTTGGCGGTCTTGTAGACGGTCGCCTCATCGACGCCGCAAGCCTCGAACACCTTGTCCGGTGTCCACTTGCTCATGATCTCGTCGCGCACCTTCTCCATGCCGTAGACGCGGTCCTGGATGTAGCGTTTGTCTTCCCAGCCGTTCTTGAAGATGTGATAGACCAGACCGAAGACAAAGGGGATGTCAGAGCCGGAGCGAATGCGCACATAGTCGTCTGCTTTGGCTGCCGTGCGGGTGAAGCGTGGGTCGACGACCACCATCTTGCATCCGGTTTCCTTCGCGTGCAGCATGTGCAGCATCGAAACCGGGTGGGCTTCGGCGGCGTTCGAGCCGATGTACATCGCCGCGCGCGAGTTGCGCATGTCGTTGTACGAATTGGTCATCGCGCCATAGCCCCAGGTGTTCGCGACGCCGGCCACCGTGGTGGAGTGGCAGATGCGCGCTTGGTGGTCGCAGTTATTGGTGCCCCAGAGGCTGACCCACTTGCGCAGCAAATAGGCTTGCTCGTTGTTGTGCTTGCTGGAGCCGACGACGAAGATCGAATCCGGACCGCTTTGCTTCTTGAGCTCCAGCATCTTGGCGCTGATCTCGTTGAGCGCCACATCCCAGGTGATCTTCTCGTATTTGCCGCCCACCAGCTTCATCGGCGTGCGCAGCCGGTGCTCACCGTGGCCGTGCTCGCGCAGCGCCGCGCCCTTGGCGCAATGGGCGCCGAGGTTGATCGGCGAATCGAATACCGGCTCCTGGCGCACCCACACACCGTTCTCGACCACGGCATCGACCGCGCAGCCCACCGAGCAGTGGCCGCAGACGGTACGTTTGACTTCCACCTTGCGCTCGGCGCCGGCGGCCGGTGCATCGGCCGCATGAGCCTTCTTCTGAACCAGACTCAGCTGGGTGGCGGCAAGACCTGCCCCCACGCCGAGGCCGGAACGGCGCAGGAAGACGCGGCGGTCCATGGTCGGAATCGCACGGGCGACGCCGCGCGACAGACTGTTGACAAGACCTGAGGCGGCCGGGCTACCCGCCTGGGCCGAGGATTTGCGCGTGAGCAGCATGATGTCTCCAGAGGGCCTGGGGCCCGTCAATGCAGTGGCCGGGGCCGACGATCAGGAACGGGCGGTTTCGTAGTAGCGCAGCACATGCGGCGTCACTTGATAACCGCTACCGGTCTCGGCCAGTGTCTTGGCGACTTCGGCCACTACCGGGGCGGCCGGCGCGGTGCCGGTCAGGGTCTTGGCCGCGAGTAGGGCCGCGCCTGCGGCACCCGCGCCCAGCAGAACGCCGCGGCGTTGCAGCAAGGATTCGGTCGGGCTCGAGGATTCACCAACGATGTTGTTCTTCATACTTTCATGCTCCGAGAAAGTGTGGGCCCGTTTTTAGGCAGCGGACCAGGTGCCGACTCGTCCCCTAAATGTAGGACTCGGCGGTGCGCAGGGTACTAGGGAAATTACGTTGTCGCTGGCGCGTCTGTGGATTCCGACCGACACCCTCGGACATCTCATGCCTCCAGCAGATCGAAGCCTTGAGCTTCGACGGCGCAGAAGTCGCGCGTGAAACCGGCGAGCGCACGATAGAAGTCGGCGCGCGGATGTGCGCATATCGCATCGCATAGCGCGTCGATCCAGGGCCGCATGTGGCTGTTGAAGAAGCGCTGCTGGCTGGCCAGATTGCTGACGGTCAGATCTTCGCCTGCGATCAGGTAGCGCATCACCTCGCAGAGGCTGGCGATATGGTCCTCGGTCTCTAGCACCGCGTCGGCTCGCTCCAGGCCCAGCTGGGCCAGGTCGGTGCGCAGATCGGCCAGCGGCTTCTGGTTCAGATACCCGGCAATGAACCAACTGCCATACAGAAAGATCTCCGGCTTGCCGACGCCGCCGAACAGCGCGCCATACTCCGCGTCGATCTCGGCCAGCCCCAGGCGGCGCGAGGCAGCGACGAGCTCGGACCAACTGCCTTCCAGGAAGCCGCCGGCGCTGGGCGCCTCGGTCACCGCGACTCTGAGCTGTTCATAAAGCTCGGTCGACGGCGGCGCGTAATACAGGCTGGCTAGCAGCCCATAGACCTCGGCGCGGGCCAGCTCCTCGCTGTCGTCCGGCGTGCTCCAGTTGATCGCTGCGGCGCTGCTCATAGATCGGTGATCCTCACTTCATTCGGGTTGCTGTGCATATCGATCACGCGGCAGTCGGCACACATCTTCAGGCGCTGCGCGCCGGCGCCCTGGAACATCGCATGCCCACCGAGCTTGGCAATCATCAGCTGCACGGCGTTGGGGGTCGAGAAGGGCTTGGCGCAGCGCACACAACAGAAGGGTTCGACCTCGTTGAGTACCCGTTGCTCCTTGCGGGCCTTGCCGCTGTCTGCGAGCCACAGGCGCGGCTCCAAGGTGATGGCCTGCTCGGGGCAGGTGCCGGCACACAGCCCGCATTGCACGCAGTTCTTCTCGATGAATCGCAGTTGCAGCTTGTCGGGGTTGTCGGCCAGCGCGGCCTCGGGGCAGGCACTGACGCAGCTCAGGCACATGGTGCAGCGATCGGCATCGACGATCAGGCTGCCTAGCGGGCTGGCAGGTGCGGGCAGCGCGATCGCCTCCGGCGGCGCGGCGGACTGGGCCAGCAGATGCTCGATGGCCAGTTCCAGGCTGGCGCGCTTGTCGGCCTGCACGCTGAAGCTGGCGGGCTTGGCGACCGTCTGTGCGGGCGCGGCCTGCAGCGCGGTATCCAGCCGGGCCACCTCGCTGGCCGAGATCATGGCCAGGTGTTGCCCCTGCAACCCCAAGCCGTGCAGGATGGTCTGGGCCACCTCCATCTGGGCCTGCACGGCGGCGCGGTAGGCCGGGGCTTCCTCGTCGGTCATCAGCACCCAGACCTGGCTGGCGCCATAGGCGATAGCAGCTAGCCACAGCTCAATGCCGCTGGACGCTGTATGCCATACCTCCATCGGCAGCACACGCGCCGGCACGCCGCGCACGGTCTTACTGGTGCGCGCGGCCCGGCCGAGCTCGCCGATCAGGTTCGCCCCGCTGCCCTGGCTGTGCAGCAGCAGCGCGGCGTTGCGGCCGCCGGCGCGCGCGTAGGTGCTGAGCATCGTCCGGATGCGCTTGCCCATCTCATCGGGCCGTGGCGTCGCATAGCTGAGTGCGCCGCTGGGGCAGACCGTGGTGCAGGCGCCGCAGCCGACGCACAGATGCGGCTCGACGATGATGCCGGCCAGCGCGGCCGTGCCGCCCTTGCTGCCCTTGCCCTTGAGCGAGGCGTCGCTGCGGATCGCCTGGGCCGAGCAGACCTCAATGCAGGCCGTGCAGCCGATCTGCTCGTTGCGGCTGTGGGCGCAGAGCTTTTGCTTGTAGTTGAAGAACTTGGGCTTCTCGAACTCGCCGATGGCCTCGCGCAGCTGCAGCACGGCCGCCATCAGGCTCTTGTCATCGGCCGCATGGAAGTAGCCCTGCGGCGGCTGGTGCAGCGCGATCTGCGGCCGGGCGCCAAGGTCCAGCACCAGGTCGAAGTTCTCGCTGAACTGCTGCACCGCACGATCGAAATTGATCGCCCCCGCCGCCTCGCAGACCTTGACGCAGTCGCGGTGGCTGCCGCACTTGCCCATGTCGACTTGGTAGCTGAAATCGATCGCGCCTTCGGGGCAGGCATCCACGCAGGCATTACAGCGGGTGCACAAATCCAGGTCGATCGCATTGCCGTTGTGCCAACTGACCTCGAAGGCACCGAGCCAGCCGCTGATCTGTGTGATCTCACCGGCATGCACGGCCATCGTGCGCGGCTGAGCCAGCGTGCCAGAGCCCTGCACCAGCAGGCTGACTTCCAGCTTGTCGGCCAGCATCTCGGCCGCGCGCGCTGCGCGCTCGGTCGGGCCGATTACCAGCACCCGGCCCTGGGAGCGGTAGCTGACGGTCGTGACCGGCTCGGGCTCGGGCAACTGGGCCACGGCCAGCAGCGCGGCAAATTTCGGGCCGGCATCCTTCGCGTCCTTGGACCAGCCGCCCGTCTCGCGAATATTGACGAAGCGGATCGGCCGCTCGGCCAGGCCCGGCGCGCCGGCGGTCTGCTCGTTAAGGCCCAGGAACAGGCGGCTCTCCTGGGTGCAGGCCACCAGCAGGTCCTCGCCGCTCTTGGCCGCGCGCTGGAAGGCGCCGGCCTCGCGCCGGCACAACGTCGTGTGCAGGGTTTCTAGCCCCGCGCCGGCCTCAGGCCCGAGCGCCTGGATCAGCTGCCGGCTGTCCAGGGGCATGGTCTTGTTGCAGTCGCAGATCAGGGTCGTCATGGCTGGCGGTGGCTAGGGCTTCGGGGGCAGGGATTGGGGCAGTCGTCTGGAGCTGCGCGGTTTCCACGTTTTCTTCTTCTTGCTTCTCGTGGTCGAACAAGCCGAGGAATTGCGACTGGTTCATCATCCGCAGCATCGCCGGCGGGATCGGGTCGGGCTGGCTGTAGTCGTCGATATAGATGTCCAGCCCGTCCATCACATTGAAGTGCGGGTCGGAGAACAGTTTCTTCATCGCTGCGCGCTTGACGTCCTCATCGACGCCGCGCGCGACAAAGGGCGAGAAGTCCGATTCGTGGCGCAGCTGGGCGACATCGTCGAGCGTCAGTGGGGGCTGGTCCGGCTCCGCAACGGGAGCGGGTTCAATGATTGTTTGCGGCACCGGTTCGGTGACGACAAGCTCCGCTGCGGCCCGCGCCTGCTCCTTGCGCTGCGACCAGCGCGAGAAGAAGCCGGTCGCCGCTTGCGTCTGGTCGGCCATCAGCTGCGCTCCCCGGGCGAGACGAAGGACTGCGGGCGGCGGCGCTTCTTGGGCTCGGGCCGGTAGTGCTGTTCGGTATAGGCCTGCAGCCAATCACGCACATCGGCTGGCAGCGGCACGTTGTCGACCCGTTCCTGCGCATCCAGCCAGCGGCCGGCCTCGGTATAGGACAGGCTGACGGTCTCGGCCCAGGCTCGGGAGGGGTCTTCGTCATCGAGGCGCCAGACCACGAACCAGACCGGCGCGCCGGAACTGAGATTCAGGTAATAGCCCTCTGCCTCGTCGGGGAATAGCTCCAGCCCGAGGTCGGGGAACAGGCTGCGCTGGATCTTGCCGTCGTCGCGCAGCACGCGCGGTGCGCTGCCGAAGGCCTCTTCATGCGCGACCACATCGACGAGCCGGTAGCGCCAGTCCTCCCATTGATTGGGCGCGGTCTCGCGCTCCATCACCACGGCCACGCGAAGGGCAGGGCGGGGCGCCTTGTCGGCGGCGGGGGGGGCTGGCTGGCTCATCGCTGGCTGGCTTACCACTCAGGTGGTCTTGGAGATGGAGATGCTGGGGAACTTGGCCGAGTAGTCCTTGGCCTGGCGGGCGATCTTGACGGCCATCTGACGCGCCACACTCTTGTAGAGCGCGGCGATCTCGCCGTCAGGGTCGCTGACGACGCTGGGCCGGCCGCTGTCGGCCTGCACGCGGATCGACAGGTTCAGCGGCAGCGCGCCCAGATAGTCCATCTTGTACTGCGCGGCCATGCGCTTGCCGCCGTCCTCGCCGAAGATGTGTTCGACATGGCCGCAGTTCTCGCAGACATGCACGGCCATGTTCTCGACCAGACCCAAGAGCGGCACGCCGACCTTCTCGAACATCTTGACGCCCTTCTTGGCGTCCAGCAGCGCGATGTCCTGCGGCGTCGTGACGATGACGGCGCCGGTCAGCGGCACGCGCTGCGAGAGTGTCAGCTGAATGTCGCCGGTGCCAGGCGGCATGTCGATGATCAGGTAGTCCAGGTCGGCCCAGTTGGTCTGGCGCAGCAGCTGTTCGAGCGCCTGAGTGGCCATCGGGCCGCGCCAGATCATCGCCTCATCGTTGTCGACCAAGAACCCGATCGACATGACCTGCACGCCGTAGTTCTCCATCGGCTCCATCGACTTGCCGTCCACCGACTCGGGCCGCCCGCTGATGCCCATCATCATCGGCTGGCTGGGGCCGTAGATGTCGGCATCGAGAATGCCGACGCGCGCGCCCTCGGCGGCCAGCGCCAGCGCCAGATTCACCGCGGTCGTGCTCTTGCCGACGCCGCCCTTGCCCGAGGCCACTGCGACGATGTTCTTGACCTTGGGCAGCAGCTGCACGCCGCGCTGCACCGCATGGGCGACGATCTTGCTGGACAGGCTGGCGTGGACGTTCTCGACGCCGGAGACGCCGCGAACGGCGGCGGTCAAGGCCTTACGCAAGGCCGGGATCTGGCTTTTGGCGGGGTAGCCGAGCTCGACCTCGAAGGCGACGTCGCCGCCGTCGATACGCAGGTTCTTCAGCTGTTTGGCCGAGACGAAATCCTGGCCGGTGTTCGGGTCGATGACGGTCTGGACGGCGTCGAGGATCGACTGTTCGCTGAGGGACATGGCTGAGGGGCTTGTTCTGTGAGAGCCCCTAAGTCTATCCCTAGGCCAAAGGCCCGGTGTTGCGCTGTGCCCTTAGTCGCCCCGAGCTATTTGCTGGTAGGCATGACGAACTCGGCGCCCTTGGCAATGCTGGAGCTCCAGCGTTGCATCACGCTCTTTTGTTTGGTGTAGAAGCGCACGCCTTCCTCGCCATAGGCGTGCATATCGCCGAACAAGCTCTTCTTCCAGCCGCCGAAGCCATGCCAGGCCATCGGCACCGGGATCGGCACATTGATGCCCACCATGCCTACCTGAATGCGGCGAGCGAACTCGCGCGCCACATTGCCGTCGCTGGTGTAGCAGGCCACACCGTTGCCGTACTCGTGGTCGTTGACCAGTTGTACCGCCTCGGCGAAGTCCTTGGCACGCACGCAGACCAGCACCGGGCCAAAGATCTCTTCCTTGTAGATGCGCATGGCAGGTGTCACATGATCGAACAGCGTGCCGCCGGTGAAGAAGCCGCCCTCGAAGCCGGTGACTTGGTGGCCACGGCCGTCGACCACCAGTGTGGCGCCTTCCTCGACGCCGACCGCAATGTAGTTCTCGATGCGGTCGCGCGCCTCCCTGCTCACGATCGGGCCCATCTCGGCGTCCAGCTCCATGCCGTTCTTGATCTTCAGGGCCTTCGCGCGCTCGGCCAGCTTCGCAATGATCTTGTCGGCCACGTCGCCGACCAGCACCGCCACCGAGATCGCCATGCAGCGCTCGCCGGCCGAGCCGTAGGCCGCGCCGATCAGGCCGTCGACCGCCTGCTCGATATCGGCATCGGGCATCACCACCATATGGTTCTTCGCGCCGCCCAGGGCCTGGACGCGCTTGCCGTTGGCCGCGCCGGTCTGATAGATGTACTGAGCAATTGGCGTCGAGCCGACGAAGGACAGCGCGCGCACATCGGGATGGTGCAAGAGTGCGTCGACGACCACCTTGTCCCCCTGCACGACGTTGAAGACGCCGTCCGGCAGGCCGGCCTGCTTGAACAGATCGGCGATGAAGAGGCTGGGCGAGGGGTCGCGTTCGCTGGGCTTGAGGATGAAGGCATTGCCGGTCACGATCGCCAGCGGCGCCATCCACATCGGCACCATGAAGGGGAAGTTGAACGGCGTGATGCCGGCCACCACGCCCAAGGGCTGGCGCATGGTCCAGTTGTCCATACCGGTCGAGACCTGCTCGGTGTAGTCCCCCTTGAGCAGTTGGTTGGCGCCACAGGCGAACTCGACGATGTCGATGCCGCGCGCCACTTCGCCCTGGGCGTCGGTGAAGACCTTGCCGTGCTCGGCGGTAATCATCGCGGCCAGCGCGTCCTTGTGCTGGTTCAAGAGCTCCAGGAACTTGAACATCACTCGGGCGCGGCGCAGCGGCGGCGCATCGGCCCATGCCGGGAAGGCGGCCTTGGCGACGGCCACGGCCTTGTCGACATCGGCCGCACTGCCCAGCTGCAGCTGGCGCGCCACCGCGCCGGTGGCGGGGTTGTAGACCGGCTGGTTGCGGCCAGCGGTGGCTTCGGCCTGTGCGCCGCCGATGTAGTGGGTGATGTCCTTGCTGCTGCTGAATGCGACGGGGGCGGCCATGGCGGTCTCCTGGTTTGGAATCGAGCCAGTCTAGGTCTCGCATCCCAGACTGCCAATCCACTGTCGCCGATTTGATTGTTCGATAATCCGAACAATGAGTACCACCAAACCTGAGCTCCGCAACGAGCTGTTATGGGGCCAGCTGCATGCGCTGACCGTGATCGCCCAGGTCGGCAGCTTCACCAAGGCGGCGCAGCGACTGTCGCTGTCCAAGGCCGCGATCAGCCAGCGCATCGCCGATCTGGAGCGGGCCATGGGGGTGCAACTCGTCGCGCGCACGACTCGCTCGGTGCGCCTGTCCGAGGCCGGGCAGCGGCTGGTCGAGGAGACCGAGGCCAGCTTCGCGCAGATTACCCGCAGCCTGGCCGAGGCTCGGGACGCCGCTGGCCAGCCGCGCGGGCTCTTACGCATCACTGCGCCTGTCGCGCTGGGCCGCCAGCATGTGGCGCCGCAGTTGGAGAGCTTTTTTGAGCTCTACCCGGAGATCCGCATCGAGCTGGATTTGTCGGACCGGCTGGTGCCGCTGGCCCAGGAGGGCTTCGATTTGGCGATCCGCCACACCAGCGCGCCGCCCGACACCCATGTGGCCGTCAAGCTCTGCGCTTCGCGGGCGCTGCTGCTGGCCAGCACCAGCTACCTGAAGAAGCGGGGTGAACCCGGCCACCCGATCGAACTGGCCCAGCATGCCTGTCTGCCCTATCTGCGGCCCGGCCCGGCAGTGTGGCTGTTCGAGCGCGCCGGGGAGCGGCTTAAGGTGCCGGTGCAGGGACCGCTGCGCGCCGGCAATAGCGAGGTCCTTCGCGACGCAGTGCTGTCGGGCCTGGGCATCGCGCTGCTGCCTGACTTCAGCGCCGCCCCGGCCCTGCGCGCGGGTCGGCTCAAGGAGATCCTGCCCGACTGGCGACCGGCCGGATTTTTCGGCGACGGCATCTATGCGATCCATCCCTGGAGCAGCACGACGCCGAGACCGGTGCGGCTGTTCACCGAGCATCTGAAGAAAGCGCTGGGCCAGGGCTTCGAGATGGCTGCCGGCTGAGCGAGCCCCCAAAAAAGACGCCCACCCGGGGTTGCCGGGCGGGCGTTGCAAGTCCTTGAGTCAAGGACGTCGTTGGGACGTTCGCCGGTGCCACTGGCACCGGGCATGGATGCAATGTAGAGGGCTGCGTGCTGGCCAGCTATCCCACTATTGGGGGAACGGGCGAACTGGGACAATAGGGTCATGAGTACCTCACCGAAGCGTCCGCCCGCTCGCCCGCCTGTCCCCTCCTCGGCCCGTCCTGCTCCGCGCCAGCGCCCCGCCGCACCGCCGGCTGCGGCGCCCAAGGCCGCGCCGCAGCCTCTCAGCGAGGCCGAGATGGAGCGCCTGCAGGCCTTGCTGGACAGCGTGCCGGCACCGCTGGAGCCGCTGGACATCAGCATGCTGGATGGCTATCTGGTCGGGGTGCTTTTGCAGCCCAAGGCCGTGCAGGCTTTTCAGTGGATGCCTTATGTGCTGGACGGCGAGGGTCGACCAGCGCCGCAGGGTTTCGACAGCCGTGAGCTGACGACGCTCGCCAAGCGCCGTCATCAGGAGCTCAATCGCGCCATCGCCGAGCGCCAGTGGTTCGATCCCTGGGTGTTCGAGTTGGAGGACGAGGCCGAGCCCTCCGAGGTGGTGTACCCATGGGTGGCCGGCTTTGCGCTGGCGACCGATGTGTTCCCCGAGCTGATGCGCCAGGACGCCAGCGAGCTGCTGGAGCCGCTGGCCGCGCTGTTCATGCACCTGGACCCGGACGATCTGGAAGACGCCGACGATCTGCTGGAGGAGATCGAGACGCTGGAGCCGCCCAGCGATCTGGAAGAGGCGGTCGAGGGCCTGGTCAGCGCCTGCTTGATCCTGGCCGATGTGTCGCGGCCCCAGCCCAGGCCGCAAGAGGCCCGGCGCCCGCCCGCGCGCCGCGGGCCGCCTGTTCGAGACTCGGGCGGCCGCTATTGACGACGTTTATTGACGGAACAGCCGCGCTGCATGCAGGCCCAGGCCGGTGGCGACCGAGGCAAAACGGTCGCCACGAACCGCCGCCGCCGCCGGGAAGCCGGCCGAAATGCGGTCGGCCAACAAGCGCAGGCCGGTCGAACCGCCGGTGAAATAAAGCGCGTCGATCTGCTCGGGCTTCAATCCGGCCTGGGCCACGGTTTCATGGCCGGCTTGGACGATGCGGTTGATGTCGGCATCCAGCGATTCAACGGCCACTTTCTCGCTCAGCGGCACGCTCAAGCCGCGCTCGACCAAGCTCAGGTCAATCTCGGTGTCGCCGCCACCGGAAACGGCGATCTTGGCGCCCTCGGCCCGCGCCGCCAGCTCATGGCCCAGATGGTCCTCGATCACCGTCATCAGGCGCTGGTGATGGACCTGGTTGCCGTAGAAGCTCTTCATCGCGCGCAGCTCCGAGACGCGGCCGGGGCTGTAGACGGTGTTGATCAGATGCCAGGTGGCGAGGTCGAAGTAGACGCCGCTGGGCACCTCGCGAGCCGGCGAGCCCGCGCGCTCGGGGCCGTGCGAGCGGTAGCCCAGCTCGCGCAGGATGCTGGCCAGCTCGATATGGCGGTCGAAGTCGGTGCCGGCGATGTGCACGCCATGGTTGGCCAGGATGTCGTCGCGGCGGTCCAGGCGCTTCATGCGCTCGGGTCCGACGCGCACGATGGAGAAGTCCGAGGTGCCGCCGCCGATGTCGGCCACCAGCACGATGCGCTCGTCGCTGATCTGACTCTCGTAGTCGAAGGCCGCTGCGATAGGCTCGAACTGGAAATGAACATCGTTGAAGCCCACCGCATGGGCGGCCGCCTCCAGCGAGGCCTGGGCGGCGGCGTCGCGCGCCGGCTCGCCATCGACGAAGAATACCGGGCGGCCCAGCACCAGATGGTTCAGTGGTGCGGCGGCGCCGGCCGCCAGCGCTGACGTTGTTGCACATTGACGCAGGCGCTTCAGATAGCCGGCCAGGATGTCCGCGTACTTGACGCCGCGACCGCCGCCGACATCGGTGGTCTGGTCGATCAGGCCCGAGCCGAGGATGCTCTTCATCGAGCGCATCAAGCGGCCCTCGGCGCCCTCCACATAGGCGGCCACAGCGGCACGGCCGAAAGCGCGCGGCGGGCCATCGGCATCGTGGCGGCCCTCGACGAAATAGAACACCGCCGTCGGCATGGTCTGGTGGCCGGGCTCCAGCTCGACCAGGCGCATTCCGGGGCCGTCGGTGCGTGGAATAGCGATGGCTGAGTTGGAAGTGCCGAAGTCAATGGCGCAGAACGTTGCAGGCGAGCTCATGGAGATCCGGCATCAGGAGAGGGGGCGCGGATTGTAGCGAGCCCCGCAGCGATCGCCTATTCAGGCGCTCGCCATGCTCCGGATCGGCTTCGCTGGCAAGGCGTCGCCGTAGAAGGCGAAATCCATCTCCGGCGCGCGGCCGGCCATCAGCTCGGCCAGTGCATGGCCGGAGCCGGCGCCATGGGTCCAGCCCAAGGTGCCATGGCCGGCATTGAGCCAGAGGTTGGTCGCCTTCTTGCTGCGGCCGATATAGGGGATGTTGGTCGGCGTACTGGGGCGCAGGCCTGTCCAGTAGTTGGGTTCGCTGGTGTCGGCCACGCCGGGGAACAGCTCCTCGTAGCGCTTGACCAGCGAGGCGCAGCGGGCCCGCGAGGTGGGGCTGTCCAGGCCGGTGTCGAAGCCGGCCAACTCGGCAGTGCCGGCGATGCGGATATGGTCGCCCAGGCGCGAGATCGCGATCTTGCGGCCGTCGTCGAGCAGGCTGACGACACTGGCCTGCTCGGGCTTTTTAAGCCGCAGGGTGGCCGAATAGCCCTTGGCCGGGTAGATGGCCAAGTACTCACCCAGCGGCTTCAGCAGCGCCGGCGTGTAGGAGGCCATCGCGGCGACATACGCGTCGGCCTTCAGCGCGAGTTTCTTGCCGGTCTCGCGAGAAGCGACCTGGGCGCCACTGATCTTGTCGCCGCTGTGTTCGAGCGCCAGCACATCGTGGTTCCACAAAAAGGTGGCGCCGCGCTCGGCGCACAGCTGGGCCAGCTTTTGCGTGAAGACCCGGGCATCGCCCGATTCGTCGCTGGGCGTGAAAGTGCCGCCGTGGATGTTGGGGCCGAAGGCGGCCAGGGCCGGCTCGACCTTCAGCACTTCGTCGCGGTTCAACACGCGGCGGTCGACGCCATGGCGGCGCATGATCTCGGCACCGACCGCGCCGGCCTCGAAGTCCGCCTGGCTGGAGAAAAAGTGCAGGATGCCGCGCTCCAGGCGCTCGTACTCGATGCCCGTCTGCGCGACCAGGGTCTTCAGCGAGGCATGGCTGTAGCGGCCCAACTGCACCAGCTGCTCGACATTGCGCTCGAAGGCCGACGTCGTGCATTGGGTCAGAAAGCTCAGTCCCCAGCGCCACTGGGCCGGATCCATGCGCGGGCGGAACAGCAGCGGCGAGTCCTCGCGCAACAGCCATTTGGCCACCTTGAAGGGCGCGCCGGCATTGGCCCAGGGCTCGCAGAAGCTCACCGAGATCTGTGCGCCGTTGGCAAAGCTGGTCTCCAGCGCCGCGTCTGGTTGCCGATCAACCACCGTGACCTCATGGCCCTGCTCCAGCAGATACCAGGCGGTGCTGACGCCAATAATGCCCGCGCCCAACACGACGATTTTCATAACGGCTCCATCAAGAGTTGCAGACCCAGACCGCCCCAGGACGTTTGTCGCAGCGATGGCTCGTGCCGGCGCAGGTGCAGCGTGGCCGGATTGTCGGCACGGTCTACGTATTCATGAAGGTATATTCATATTTGTCGGAGTACATTAATCAAACTTATGAAAGACCTCGACTCCGCCGGCCTCGACTGCCTGGCTGCGCTGGCCGATGAACGCAGCTTCGAGCGCGCCGCCCAGCGCCTGGCGATCACGCAAAGCGCGGTCTCCCAGCGCCTGCGCAGCCTGGAGGCCCAGGTCGGCCAGCTGTTAGTTGTGCGCTCGCGGCCGCTGCGGCTGACCGAGGGCGGCAAGGTGCTGCTGCGCTTTGCACGCCAGTTGCAGGCGCTGCGCAGCGATGTGGTGCGCGAGCTGGGCGCGCGCGCCGCGCCGCACGAGCGTGTGGCGATCGCGATCAATGCCGACAGTCTGGCCACTTGGGTGCTGCCGGCGCTGGAACCGGTGGTGCAGCAGGGGCTGCGCGAGGGTTATGGGCTGGAGCTGGTGGTCGACGATCAGGACTTCACCCATGATTGGCTGCGCCAGGGCGAGGTGCTGGGCTGCGTCAGCACGGTCCGCCAAGCGCTGCGCGGCTGTACGGTGCAGCCACTGGGGGTGATGCGCTATGTCGCGGTGGCCAGCCCGGACTTCATGCGCGAGCAGCTGCCGAACGGGCTGACGGCCGGCAACTTCGCCCAGACGCCTTTCATGGTGTTCAACCGCAAGGACGACACTCAGGTGCTTTGGGTGGCCAAGGCTTTTGGCGTGCGTGCGCCGCGCCTGCGCGAGCGCTATGTGCCGTCCAGCGAGGCCTATGTGCGGGCCGTGGGCATGGGGTGGGGGGTCGGTGTCGCGCCGGAGCTCCAGGTGCGAGCGCTGATCGCCAGCGGCGAGCTGGTGTGCCTGAGGCCAGAGATCAGCGTCGACGTCGCGCTGTACTGGCACCAATGGAAGTTGGTGTCGGAGTTGGTGGCCGCACCGACCCGGGTGGCCCTGCTGGACCAGATCGGCCAGGCGCTTGCCTTGGGCGCAAAAAAAGCGCTAAGCCTGGCTTAGCGCTTGGGCGTGGTGTTCAGTGCTTCGTTGCTGGCAGTCACGCCAGCGACGAAGCGGGGGCGCTGCTGGGTGCTGTCGGTAATGGCGGCCAGCCACAAGGTGCTCAGCACAACGGCGCTGACGATGGCCCGGCTCAGCCAGGTGAGGACTACAAAGTTCATCGGATATTGTTGTTGTCGCGCAGGCGGGCTTGCCAGTGCGAGGCGCAGCTTAAGACGCAGCCAGGTCCGCAACCATCCTTCCCAAGTGGGATGGCGCAACACCTATCAAACCAGTCAAGTAGTAGGCCCGATGACGCGGCGCGGCGTTGCATCGGATTGTTGCCAAATGTGATTGCGTGCGGTTTTCCCAACTACATGGGCTTTTCCACCCACTTTGGGGATTCTTCTGCGCGCGCGCCGGCGCACACTGAGTTCAGCCCCACAGCCACGAACACTTGCGAGGTTCGATATGCGATTCACCCCAGCTTTGCGCTTTTTCCGCAAGAGTTCAGTTACCAGCGACGTGCATGACCCGGCCGATCTCGGCACGGCTTTCGGCATGGAAGCGAGCTTGGAGGGCGACGACGGCTACGCCAACAGTCAGCCGCCCCCCTACGAGCTGGAGTCAGAACGCGCCGCCCGGGCTGCGCTGGAGTCACCGCTGGCCTGGCTGAGCCGGCGCAGCGGTCACTGACTTTTTCGTCCGCCGCTCAGCGCACCAGCAGCACCGGCGCGGTGCAATGCGCCATCACCTTGGTGGCGACCGAGCCCATCACCAGATTGCCCAGGGTGCTGTGGCCATGTGAGCCCAGCATCAACAGATCAAACTTGCCCTTGTTGGCCAGCGCGGCGATCACATCGGCGGCCGGACCGACCTTGGCGATGAATTCGGCCTGGATCTTCTGTTTGCCAAAGAATGTACGGATGGTCTTCAAGACCTTCTCGGCCTCGTCGTCGTAGTAGCTTTTCAGCACTTCCTTGTCCAGCACGGCGGCCGCGCGTGGCGGCACGGCCGGCACCGCATGCACGACGGTGTACTGGTGCGTATTACCCAGCCACTCATCGTGGGCAGCCAGATAGGCCAGCATGCGCTTGGTATAGGAACTCCCGTCGACCGCGACCAAGATTTTCATAGTCTCTGCTCCTGTGTTGTTGAGGCTGTCGGCGCAGTCTGGCACAAGACCCGGGCCCAACGGCTTGATTCTCGTCAAGTTGGCTCGTCGAATACCTCGATCAGGCGCTGGCCGTCATGGCCGTCGGCCTCGCCTTTGCGAGCGTGGCCGCGGGCATTGCACAGCACCCGGCAGCCGTGGAGCCGGTAATCATGCCGGCAATGCAGATGGCCATGCAGCCACAGCCGCGCGCCGCTGAGCAGCGCCTCATCGTCATTGCAGAAGCTTGCCGTGCCGGGCTGGCGACCGTAGCGCGGATCAGCGCTCTGGATGCTGGGCGCGAAATGGGTGATGACCACGGTGGCGTCCCAGCCCGTGCCCTGCTCGCCGAGCGCGAGCTGCTCGGACAGCCAGTCGCGGCAGCGCAGGCCTTCGTCACGGACCGCGGCGGCGTCGAAAGGTTGACCGTTGCGAGTAGCCGCCATCACCCGCTGGAAATATCCGGCCGCCCGCATCGCACGCTCGCGCTGCGCTGTGCCGAACAGGTCGAAGTCGCTCCAGCGCGTGCTGCCGACAAAGCGCACGCGCCGACCTTCCCCGTCGTTGATCACCAGACTGGCGTCGTCCAGCATCACAAAACCGAGTTCGCGCGCCAGCGCATGCAGGCCGGCGCGCGCGCTGTCGACATCGCGGCCGTCGTACTCATGGTTGCCGGGCACGAACAGCACCGGCACCGGCCAGTCGCGAAACAGCGATAGCCCGCGCCACGTGCTGTCGACATCGCCTGCCAGCACGAGCAGCTCGGCACCTGGGGCCGGGCGGGGTTCGTAGCTCTCGGTCTCCAGGTGGAGGTCCGAGATCAGCTGCAGCCGCATTGCGCTAGTTGGAACCGTGACAGACCTTGTACTTGCGCCCCGAGCCGCAAGGGCAGGGATCATTGCGGCCGACCTTGGGGCCTTCGCGCTTGAGCGTCTCGACCCGGTAGCGGTGCTCCTGGGTCAGATCACAGAGATCGGCCACCGTGACGACCAGCTCCTCGATCGCGTCGTCGAGGTCTTTGAGCGGATGCTCGCGGTCCAGCGTCGCGACGATTTCCTTCTCTTGCGGCGTCTCGGCCGGCAGATGGCGGTACAGGCGGGCCAGCGCGGCCATGACCGCATCGTCGGGCATGTCGGCCAGCTCGGGGAAGCACAGGCAGGCGTGCTGGAAACCGGCCACCCAGGGCATCAAGGTGCGCGAGATCGGGCTCATCTCAGCAAAGGTGGCGCGCGCCTGGGCCTGCTCGGCATCGTCGTCGGGCGAGGGGGCCTCGGGTGTAGCGTTCTCGTCCAGGTCGAGAACGACCGGGTCGAACCAGCCGTCCTCCACCATCGCGCGGTTCAGCGCGGTGTGGCGGCGCTCGACCAGCTCGCGGATGCGTGCCAGCCAGACCGGGTCGACCTCGTCGGGCAGCACGCCGCCGTCGTAGTCGAAGATATTGGGCAGCCACTCGTCGATCTCGATCAGGCGGGGCTGGACCAGCACGCCGCACAGATAGCCGTCCAGCATGGAGGCATCCAGCGCTTCGAGCGGGTCGGGGGTGGTGGCAAGCAGTTCGTCGAGTTCGGCGAACTCGGCGTCGCTCAGGTCGCGGGAGGAGGGGGCGGTGGTGCTCATGCAGCGATTGTCGCCGCTGTTGCCGCTTCCACCAGCCGTTGGCGCATCCAGCGCTGGGCGCTGCGTTCTTCGTTGCGCAAATGCCAAAGCATGTCCACATGGACGCGCGCCAGCGGCATCGGCAGTGGCCGCTCGACCAGACGGTGCTTGTAGCCTGTGGCTTCGACAAAGGAAGCCGGCAGCACGGTCAGCAGATCGGACTGCGCGACGATGCGGCCGGCGGTGAAGAACTGGTTGACCGTCAGCATGATGCGGCGGCTGCGCCCCAGCGCTGTCAGTGCCTCGTCGACAAAGCCATGGGGCCGGCCCGAGAAGCTGACCAGCAGATGGTGGGCAGCGCAGTAGCGGTCCAGGTCCAGCTCGAGCTCGGCCAGCGGGTGGTCGCGCCGCATCGCGCAGACATATTCGCTCTCGTACAGCCGGTGCTGGCGGATCGCGCTCATCACGCCCTGGGCCTGCAGTGCCGCGACGGCGCCGGGGAAATAGCCCAGCGCGAAGTCCGCCTCGCCTTGCTCCAGCAGCGAGCGCGGATCGCGCGTGGTCAGCGGCAGCACGTGGACATTGGCCAGGGCCCGCAGGCGCTCGAGCTCGGCCACCAGCGGCGGCAGCACCAGCGCGGCGGTGGCGTCGGCCATCGCGATCCGGAAGGTCTGCTCCTGTTCGTCGGGCTGGTAGTCGCCCGGGTCCAGCACCAGGCGCAGCCGGTCCAGCGCGGCGCGCACCTCGGGCCACAAGCCTTCGGCCCGCGAGGTCGGCTTCATGCCGAAGGCCTGGCGCACGAACAGCTCCTCGCCCAGGGTCTCGCGCAGCCGCTTGAGCGCATGGCTGACGGCCGGCTGCGTCATCGCCAGGCGCTGGGCGGCGCGGGTCAAGCTGCGCTCGGCCATCACCGCGTCAAAGACCCGCAGCAGGTTCAGATCGAGGGTGCGGAAGTTCATCGCGGGCCAAAACGTGAGTTATGTCTTCTATTTATATATCCAATGCCGAAGATTCATTGGATTCAAAACTAGGGTTTACCCCATAATCTCGTCATCGGCTCCAAAAGAGCTTCAACACAGTGAGTTAAGCCATGAGCGTCGCATCCCAAACCTTCGGTCTTCCCCTTCACCGCAACGTGCGTCACGGCGGTTCCTTCGCCTCGATCGGCGCCCGTCTGTGGCTGCGCATGATCGCCTCCGTCAAGGCCCAGCTGGCCCTGGCCGCTGAGCGCCGCGCCGAGCGCGAACTGCTGGACCTGGCCGCCCAGTACGAGAGCAGCATGCCCTCGTTCGCCGCCGAGCTGCGCGCCGCCAACGCCCGCCGTCGCTGAGCTGTAGCCGGTTTTTGACCGGCAGGCCCACAACGGAGAAAGCCCGCTCGAGCGGGCTTTTGCCTTGTGCGCTCAGCATGAGCGCACTCTTGCGGGTGCAAGTCCCGCCGTAAGTTGATCACAGCGAACGAAGCGAAGCGCAACTGCACGAGGGCGACCGAATGTGGGGAGGAAGCGTGGAGCGAAGCT
>NZ_JAPFGP010000069.1 GCF_026241155.1 Paucibacter sp. PLA-PC-4 | reverse complement strand
GGCCCTGCTCGCGGCCTTGCCGGCCCTGCTCAGCGCGGGCCTGCTCAATGCCGCCGTGCAGATGCTGATCGCCGCGCTGTTCGCCAGCGCCTACAGCCTGCTCGCGGGCCGCGCCGGCATGCTCTCCTTCGGCCACGCGGCCTACTTCGGCGTCGGCGCCTTCGCCACCGTGCACGCGATGAACGCCCTCAACGGGGCCGGCCTGCTGCCCACGCCGCTGATGCCCCTGGTGGGCGCGGCGGCCGGCCTGGGCTTAGGCATCGTCGCCGGCTGGTTCGCCACCCAGCGCAGCGGCACCGCCTTCGCGATGATCACACTGGCCATCGCCGAGCTGCTGCATGCGCTGGCGCCGCAGCTGAAAGGCCTGTTCGGCGGCGAGTCGGGCATCTCGGCCATGCGCATGCCGGCCTGGGGCCTGAACTTCGGCTCCACCACCCAGGTCTACTACCTGACCCTGGCCTGGGTGCTGCTGTCGCTGGCGCTGCTGCACTTCCACACCCGCACGCCGGCCGGACGCCTGACCCTGGGCCTGCGCGAGAACAGCCACCGGCTGCGCTTCCTCGGCTACGACGTGCACCGCCTGGGCGTCTCGGCCTTCGCGATCTCGGGCCTGTTCTCGGGCGTCGCCGGGGCGCTGCAGGTGCTGGCCAACGAGGCCGCCAACTACGTGGTCTTCGACGCTCATGTCTCGGCCAGCGTGGTGCTCAACAGCTATATCGGCGGCGTCGGCGTCTTCCTCGGCCCGGCCCTGGGCGCGGCGCTGATGAG
>NZ_JAPFGP010000068.1 GCF_026241155.1 Paucibacter sp. PLA-PC-4 | reverse complement strand
AGCGCTGCAGCAGGCGCATCAACGCCGCAGTGATCGAGCCCAGGTTCTCGCCGCGCTCGCCGGCACGCCGCAGCAATACCGCGCTGGCCGGGGCGGCCTGGGCCAAGCCATCGCAGGCCCGGTGACCACGCGCCGCATGCTTGGCTGCGTGCAGGCGCTCGATATGGGCGTGATCCTCGATCTGGGCGTGGCTGTCCCAGCAGCGCTGATGGCGGGCCAGCTCGGTGACACCGTCGAGAACGCGCACCCAATGCTCGTCGGCCAGCACCGTCAGCGTGCGCTGAACATGGGTGTGCGGTACCGAGTAGTCGTTGGTGTCGAAGCGAACGTAGGGCGTCTTGCCCACCCGCACGGCCAAGTGCTCGCCCAGGGCGAAGGCCTGCTGCGGCAGGGCCAGCAGATGGCGGCCCTCGGCCTGGAAGGCCTCGCGCACGCTCAGCCGGGTGTCCTCGGGCCAGCGGCGGTTGGCGGCCACGCCCAAGCACCAAGCCCGGGCCTGCGCGTTGAGGTCGCTCAGATCCGTGAACTCCCGGCCGGCGAAGAAGCTATCGCGGATGAAGCGGATGCTCCTCTCCACGCGACCCTTCTCATTGCCGCGCGCCACCGCGACCGGCCGCGGCTGGAAGCGGTAATGGCGGGCCAGCGCCAGCAACGCTGGGTTGAAGCGGATCGCCTCGCCCGCTCGCTCGAGCACCGCGCTCTTGAGGTTGTCATACAGGACGACCCGGCTGCAGCCGTTGAACGCGGCGAAGGCCTCGACATGGCCACGC
>NZ_JAPFGP010000067.1 GCF_026241155.1 Paucibacter sp. PLA-PC-4 | reverse complement strand
TCAAGCGCTGCGGCTGAGAATTGCGGCTGCGCCGCATTGCCCGTAAGGGCTTCTGTTTTCTTCTTGCGTGGCATTCATGCTCCAAGTCGACATGCTATGCCTCACACACAAACTTTCTGACACTCCCACCTTGTCAGGCTCAAGGGGTATCAACCAGCTGCCGCGCCCGTTGAAATAGATTTCTATCTTTGAATTCGGTCCACTTTCTGTCCCGATGGGCCAATTGAAGTAAGCCGCGCTATTTCCCGATTTGAAATACTCCCTAGGCCCCAGTTGCCAGAACCCATTCAACTTCAATAGTGCCTGTAGCTTGTTGTCGTAAGAAGGAAGCACATCCCCTTCGCAGCGCCTGTTGAAACATTGCACCTCCTGCTCTCGCGTGAGACGAGCGCACTTCTCTGCCGCCTCTTCTGCTGAAGGTTCACATCCAGTGAGGAGGAGGGCAAGGCTTCCGACAGCAAGCCTGAATGCCAAAGTATGAGCTCCGAGGTTCGCCCTGTAACGTCGACTGATCATGCCGATGAGCTTACTTGAACAGCGGCTTTCGGTGCAGTCCATCGCCGTGGATCTGGAACTGCAGCTTCGTGCCGAGGCTGTGTGAAAACCCCCTCACACCTGGGTTGCTGAATCTGTAGAGTTCTTAGATGCGTATTCCACTGATCGCGGACACCCATTCCAGGCTGATCGCGGACAGTGTTCCGGGCGATCGCGGACACCCTGAGTGGGGTGCCTGAGTGACGGCCCGGATGGTAAGCCAACTGTCCGGCATCA
>NZ_JAPFGP010000066.1 GCF_026241155.1 Paucibacter sp. PLA-PC-4 | reverse complement strand
CTTGCCGTTCAGTGGCTGGCAGCAGCGAGCCGATCGACCATGGCCTTGATGGCCGCCAACTGCACCCCCGACTTCTTCGCATAGTCGGTGCCGTAGAAGCCGACCGTGTCCCAGCAGGCGTTCGGGTTGCCGACCGTGCCGTTCGCCGGCGTCGGATAGAGATTGGTGTCGGCCTGGGCCTGGGGGAACAGCACGATGATGCTGTTGCTGTCGGCCCAACGCGTGTAGCCGGTGTTCTTGACGAAGCGGTCGCCGATGCTGGCGTAGTTCTGCGTGCAGCCGTGCATGGCCACGTGCAGCTTGCACTTCGTCCCCGCGGCGCAGCTGGCCGGCACATAGACCCAGCCGGTGCTGGCCATGCCCAGGTTGCCGGTGAACTCGCGCTGGTTGAACTCGAGGTAGTTGGCCGCCGCGGGCGCGTTGTTGCGCGGCAGCAGGGTGCCGTAGAACTGGCTCAGCACGGCCCTCGCGCCGTCGTAGCTGCAGTTCGAGATGTAGGGCGATAGCGAGGCGGCACAGGGATTGTTACCGGTGGCACTGAAGTCGGTGGGGAACACATGCGCGGTGTTCGAACGCTGGATCAGGCTGACGCTGGGCACGCCGTTGCTGACGTACTGGGTCTGCACCGCCAGCATCGGATTCGGCCCGACGGTGGCGTCCTTGGTGCCGGTGAACAGGTAGATCTGCTGGGTCGCGACATTGGCCTTGGAGTCGATCGTCGTGCCGCTCCAGCTGTCGATGTCGGCCTGCATCGCGGCGAGCATGGCGGCGCTGATGACATTGTTGTTCTGGCAGCTCGCATAGGCGTACTCGTACTGGCACAGAT
>NZ_JAPFGP010000065.1 GCF_026241155.1 Paucibacter sp. PLA-PC-4 | reverse complement strand
CCACGGGTCTTCAGATCGTTGAAGACCTTCATCCAGAACTTGGCGCCCTCGGTGTTCTCGATCCAGATCCCGAGGATGTCGCGCGTGCCGTCTGGCAGCACGCCCAGCGCCAGGTACACGGCCTTGGTGTTGCCGCTGGTGTAAATCCGACTCTATACGCTGGTGAGGAGTCGGATTTGATCGCAGACGCCAGCATGTCACTGGTCGCATATGCAGATGTTGGGTTTGGGGCGACCGATGCTGCCGACCAGCGCCGCGGCAGCGCTCAGAACGGTGCGTCAGGATCGAACTCGGGCGGCGAGCCTGTGGGCATGACTTGCTCGCGCCAGGCCTGCTGCATCTGCGGGCCGTAGAGCAGCCACAGCGCCTCGCGCATGGCCTGCAGGCATTCGGCGACCGCGAGTGCCTGCTCGGGCGTCCAGTGGGCTGGCACCACCATCCCAGAGACCACTGTGGATGATGGCGAACGTCTGCTCATGAGCGGTGCTTGGGTGATCGCGCGGTGCTGGCCTTGGCGGACTTGGCTGCCCGCTCGGCCAGGCGCTGTGCCTCGCGCTCCTGGGCTTCTTTGGCGCGGTAGGACTGGCCGTCGATGCGCACCACTTCGGCACGGTGCATCAAGCGGTCGATCAACGAGACCACGCAGGCGGCATTGGGGAAGACCTCGCCCCAGTCTACGAAGGCTCGGTTCGTGGTCACCACCGTACTCTTGCATTGGTAGCGCCGACTGACCAACTCGAACAGCAGGTCCGCGTGCCGATTCGAGTACGACAGGTAGCCCACCTCGTCGATGAGCAACACGTCTGGGGCGGCGTAGTGGCGCAGCTTGCGGCGCAGACCCGAGTCGCTGTCGATGGCGGCC
>NZ_JAPFGP010000064.1 GCF_026241155.1 Paucibacter sp. PLA-PC-4 | reverse complement strand
AAATCACCCGTACGCCACCCGACTTGCCCGAACCTGCTCGACCCCAGCGCACCTTGCGAATGCCGCCGGATTCGGGCACGACATCTCCGGCAGTGGGGTGCTCAGCGATGTAGGCGGCGAATACGCCTCGCTCTTCCTCGCTCCAGTAGAGCGGCCATTGGCGTTGGAAGAGAAGGGTTTCGACGACCGTGAGCATTGCCGAACTATACGCCAGAGGAGCATAGTAGTCCAGCTCCCCTCAAGAGGCCGAACGTTGAAGCTGAGCCGCGAGCGGCGGCTTGCCGACGCGAGTCGGCTCGAGCGACTGGTTCGGCGGCACTTCGGTGGTCACAAACTAGAAGCCAACTTTGGCCGTCGGTGATACCAGACCAGGTAACTTGCGATGATCATTGACGGTGCAACGTAAATTGACATGAAGCCTGCAACTGAAAGGGTCTCAAGAAGAGGCTTCCTAGAGACTAGGAAGAAGGGCAGAAACCATGACAGGGCAGCCGCTGTTCCGCAAACTGGTACCCACTTTGGTACCCGCGTGTTCTCGATCCACGCGCCTCCCATCCAGAAATAGCACGCCCAAGCAAATCCGTTTACTGGCACTAGCAGTAGAGAGAGCGCCTCCATCCCCCCGCAGGCCTTTGCCGGCGCGCGTTGAAGCCCACAGTCTGTACCAGCTGCCAGCATGGTGACAAACCCCGCGATTCCGCCCCATGCGGAGATGAGAGTACAGGCGGCAAAAACGACCGTGCGCCAGTGCAGATGCATTCGTGCGGCCTAACGAATGAAAGGGACTTCCCCGTCCCGAACTGGCCGCATTGCGGCAAACGGCAACCAAGTGCCACGATGGGAAGTGCGATCTCTCATCAACATATTCGGAAGGGGAAGTCCATGGCTATTCTGAC
>NZ_JAPFGP010000063.1 GCF_026241155.1 Paucibacter sp. PLA-PC-4 | reverse complement strand
ATGCGTATTCCACTGATCGCGGACACCCATTCCAGGCTGATCGCGGACAGTGTTCCGGGCGATCGCGGACACCCTGAGTGGGGTGCCTGAGTGACGGCCCGGATGGTAAGCCAACTGTCCGGCATCAGTTTGGAACTGTGTCCGCGATCAGCGTGGAACCGGCTCATGGGTCAGGTCTGGGATGAGCCCCGGCGCAGAGACTCGCCCTTGAGCGCAATGCTGTGTGAGGCGTGCATCAGCCGGTCCATGATGGCGTCGGCGATGGTGGGCTCACCCAGCCATTGATGCCAGGCGCTGCTGGGCATCTGGCTCGTGATGAGCGTGCTTCGGCTTCCCACCCGATCGTCCAGCAGCTCAAGCAGGTCCTGGCGCTCCTGGGCAGCGATGGGAGCGATCGCGAGATCGTCGAGGACAAGCAGGTCCAGTCGGGCCAACTGGGCCAAGCGACGGCCGAAGCTGCCGTCTCCGTGCGCCACCTGCAGCTCTTGCCGCAACCGGGTCGAGCGGGTGTAGAGCACGCTGAAGCCCTGGCGTGCAGCCTGCTGGGCCAGCGCGCACCCGAGCCAAGTCTTGCCGCAACCGGTGGCGCCCGTGATCAGCACGTTGCGGCCATGCCGGATCCAGTCGCCCTCGGCCAGCGCAGTGACCATGTGCCGGTCCAGGCCGCGGCCAGCCCGCCAGTCGATGTCCTCGACGCAGGCGCCGCTGACCTTGAGCTTGGCCGCCTTGAGCAGCCGCGCCACGCGCTTGCCGTCGCGCCAGTCCAGCTCGCGCTGCACCAGCAGCGCAAGGCGTTGTTCGAAGGGCAGCGCCTCGGCGCTGGCCTGCATGCCGGTGTCGTTGAGCGCGGCAATCATGCCGTCCAGGCGCAGGCCGCGCAGTTGGTCCAGGGTGTGTTGTTGAAGCATGGTGTGTTCGTGATGTTGGAGAGTTCGGCCAAG
>NZ_JAPFGP010000062.1 GCF_026241155.1 Paucibacter sp. PLA-PC-4 | reverse complement strand
CACGGCCACTACACCACGGCGCCGGCCGCACTCGGCGCCTGGCGCGATCTGCAGATCGCCGGCCTGATGGCGCCGGGCAAGGCGCCCAAGGCCAGCGATCTCAAGATCAGCGACGACGAACTGCGCGAGTCCATTGAGAACAACCAGCTGCGTCTGATGAAGCAACGCGGCTCGGACCTGACCATCTTCAGCCCCCGCGCCAGCTTCATGGCCCACCATATCGGCGACTTCCAGACCTCCAGCACCTGGGCCTCGATCTGCAACGAACTCTGCTACCGGGTCAGCCAGCTCTTCCCCGATCACTTCATCCCGGCGGCCATGCTGCCTCAGTCGCCCGGTGTGGATCCGGCCAGCTGCATCCCCGAGCTGCTCAAGTGCGTGCAGCAATACGGCAATGTCGGCATCAATTTGAACCCCGATCCGTCGGGCGGCCACTGGACAAGCCCGCCGCTCTGCGATCGGCACTGGTATCCGATCTACGAAGCCATGGTCGAGTACGACATCCCCGCGATGATCCATGTCTCCACCAGCTGCAATTCCTGCTTCCACACCACCGGCGCGCACTACCTGAACGCCGACACCACGGCCTTCATGCAGTGCCTGAGCAGCGATCTGTTCAAGGACTTCCCCACGCTGAAGTTCCTGATCCCGCACGGCGGCGGTGCCGTGCCCTACCACTGGGGGCGCTTTCGCGGCCTGGCCCAGGAGATGAAAAAGCCGCTCTTGGGCGAGCACCTGCTCAACAACATCTTCTTTGACACCTGCGTCTACCACCAGCCCGGCATCGATCTTCTGACCCAGGTGATCCCGGTCAAGAACATCCTGTTCGCCAGCGAAATGATTGGTGCGGTGCGCGGCATCGACCCCGAGACCGGCCACCACTTCGACGACACCAAGCGCTATGTCCAGGCCACCGCCAATCTGACCGACGAGGAGCGCCATCTCGTATTCGAGGGCAATGCCCGCCGTGT
>NZ_JAPFGP010000061.1 GCF_026241155.1 Paucibacter sp. PLA-PC-4 | reverse complement strand
GCTGGCCCGGCTCAAGGACGGCCAGGTGGCACCGATCGAGACCGGCGCCCCGAGTCTGAAGGAAGAACCCCGCGCCGATGTACAGCGCTACGACCGACTGAGGGAGGCACGCCCATGAGCACCGAGATCGTCACGCGCCTGAAGGCGCTCAAGCTGCACGGCATGGCCGCCAACTGGCCCGAGCTGCTCGCGCACTGCCGCCACGCTGCGTTGGAGCCTGAGGCTCTGGTGGACCAGTTGCTGAAGGCCGAAGGGGCCGAGCGACAGGTGCGCTCGATCGGCTACCAGATGAAGGCCGCGCGCTTCCCCGCGCACCGCGACCTCGCAGGGTTCGAGTTCGGCAACAGCACCGTCGATGAAGCGCTGGTGCGCAAGCTGCATAGCACCACCTTCACCGAAACCGCGCACAACGTCGTCTTCATCGGCGGACCCGGCACCGGCAAGACACACCTGGCCACAGCGCTGGGCGTGGAGGCCATCCAACGTCACGGCAAGCGCGTGCGCTTCCACTCAACGGTGGAACTGGTCAATGCGCTGGAGGCCGAGAAGGCGGCCGGCAAGGCCGGCCAGATCGCGCACCGAATGATGTACGCCGACCTGCTGATCCTGGATGAGCTGGGCTACCTGCCGTTCAGCCAGGCCGGCGGCGCACTGCTGTTCCACCTGCTGTCCAAGCTCTACGAGCACACCAGCGTGGCGATCACCACCAACCTGAGCTTCGGCGAATGGAGCAGCGTCTTCGGCGACGCCAAGATGACCACGGCGCTGCTGGATCGGCTCACTCATCACTGCCACATCGTCGAGACCGGCAACGAGTCCTGGCGCTTCAAGCACAGCAGTTCAACGGCGGCCACGCGGAACAGGCCCAACCCACGCAAGAAAGGAGCTTCATCCAACGAAGAGAATCAAACCCAATCTACTGACGCAGGCACCTTGGGGTAGCCTCTAGCTGTGGGTCAGTATTGCGTGATCGCGATGGATCAGTTCGATGCGATCGCCA
>NZ_JAPFGP010000060.1 GCF_026241155.1 Paucibacter sp. PLA-PC-4 | reverse complement strand
GTACGCGACGCTGCGGCGTTCCCTGGCCGTGCTGGCGCGGCTGGGCGTGCAGGGCCAGGTGATCGGCCAGAACGAGCTGGCGCTGTATTCCACGCTGTTCGAGACCCATGACCCGGCCAGTCTGGACCAGTTCCTGAACGCCACGATCGGGCCGCTGCTGGCCCACGACCGCAAGCGCCAGGCCGGGCTGGCCGAAACGCTGCTCTGCTACTTCGACTGCAACCAGAACGCCAAGACCACGGCGCAGCGCCTGGACATCCATACCAACACGGTGCGCCAGCGCCTGGCCACGGTGGAGGATCTGCTGGGGCATTGGGGCCAGGCCATGCGGGCCCTGGAGATCCACGTCGCCCTGCGCCTGTGGAGCCTGCGCGCCTGAAGCGGGTGGCGGCGGCGCACATGCGCCGCCGGTCGCGAGTGTGATCCGGCCACATAGCGGCGGCCGCGGGCTTTCCCAACACTGGCAACCCAGGCGCCACCTCACAAGGCGCTCTAGGAGACGCCATGTACCCCACACCCCGCGCGCGCCGCCTGGCGCTGACCCTGTCCACTGTCCTGCCGCTGATGGCCTGCGGCGGGGGCGGAAGCGGCTCGACCGTCGAGCCGCCACCGCCGCCACCCGCCGGGCCGCAGCCCCTGGCCTGCGACAAGCTCACGGGCATGAGCATCCCGGCCAGCGCGATCGGCCTGCCCACCTCGGGCGGCACGGTCGCCACCGCCGTCGTCGTGCCGGCGGCCGGCAGCGCCGCCAGCCTGGTGCCGGAGCATTGCCTGGTGACGGCGACGATCGCGCCGGTGGACAAGAGCTCGTCCGACATCACCTTGCGCATCGCCCTGCCCGCCACCTGGAACAAGAAGGTGCTGATGCTCGGCGGCGGCGGCTTCAACGGCAGCGTGCCGGCCGTCACCGGCAATGTGCCCGCCGGCCCGGTCGACCAGCCGCGCCCGATCGCGCGCGGTTATGCCGTCTTCGGCAGCAACGGCGGCCACGCGGCCGGCGCGCTGGGCTCGCTGGACGGCACCTTCCTGATGAACGAGGAATCGCTGCGCAACTGGGCCGGCGAGGCTCTGAAGAAGACGCGCGACGCCGCGATGCACATCGTCAAGGCGCGCTACGCGGTGGAGAAGGCCGAGCAGTCCTATTTCGCCGGCGGCTCCACCGGGGGCCGCGAGGCGCTCGAGGTCGCCACCCG